>NZ_FOKK01000039.1 GCF_900112005.1 Algoriphagus aquimarinus
AGGGGTTAGATACCAAACAAACAAAGGGTGGTATTTCAACAGTGACTCCACGAATCCTAGCGAACCCGCTTCAAAGTCTCCCACCTATCCTACACATCATTTGTCCAGTACCAATACTAAGTTGCAGTAAAGGTGCATGGGGTCTTTCCGTCCCGTTGCGGGTACGCGGCATCTTCACCGCGACTACAATTTCACCGAGCTCATGGCTGAGACAGTGCCCAGATCGTTACACCATTCGTGCAGGTCGGAACTTACCCGACAAGGAATTTCGCTACCTTAGGACCGTTATAGTTACGGCCGCCGTTTACTGGGGCTTCGATTCAATGCGTCTCTTACGATAACATCCCCTCTTAACCTTCCAGCACCGGGCAGGTGTCAGGCCTTATACTTAGTCTTTAAACTTTGCAAAGCCATGTGTTTTTGTTAAACAGTCGCCTGGGCCTCTTCACTGCGGCCTCTATTGCTAGAGGCGCCCCTTCTCCCGAAGTTACAGGGCTATTTTGCCGAGTTCCTTAGCCATGATTCACTCGAGCACCTTAGGATACTCTCCTCGACCACCTGTGTCGGTTTGCGGTACGGGTAATTATACTCTTAACGCTAGAAGTTTTTCTTGGAAGCCCTTAGGATCACTATCTGATTGTCCGTAAACGCTCAGTACTATCAGCTTCGGCTAGACTCACGCATTTAACTATGGGTCCAATACCTACTACCTTTAACGCGGTATTCCGTCACCGCGCGGATCTTTCATCACTCCGTCACTCCATCACTCGTATAATTAGTATGGAAATATTAATCCATTGTCCATCCACTACCCCTTTCGGGTTCGCGTTAGGTCCCGACTAACCCTGATCCGATTAGCGTTGATCAGGAAACCTGGGTCTTACGGTGTGCGGGTTTCTCGCCCGCATTATCGTTACTTATGCCTACATTTGCTTTTCTAAAAACTCCAGCACGGCTGACGCCATACCTTCACTGTCGTTAGAATGCTCCCCTACCACTGCTCCTGATAAATCAGGATACAATCCTTCGCTTCGGTACTATGTTTGATGCCCGATTATTATCGACGCCCTGTCGCTCGACCAGTGAGCTGTTACGCACTCTTTAAAGGAATAGCTGCTTCCAAGCTAACCTCCTGGCTGTCTCTGCAACTGGACCACCTTTGTTCAACTTAACATAGATTTTGGGACCTTAGCGGAAGGTCTGGGTTCTTTCCCTCTCGGACTTGGACCTTAGCACCCAAGCCCTCACTGCCGCTTCTATATGATGGCATTCGGAGTTCGTCAGGATTTGGTAGGATTTGACTCCCCCTAGTCCTATCGGTAGCTCTACCTCCATCATACAATTCACGACGCTGTTCCTAAAAACATTTCGGGGAGTACGAGCTATTTCCCAGTTTGATTAGCCTTTCACCCCTACCCACAGCTCATCCGGAAACTTTTCAACGTTTATCGGTTCGGTCCTCCATTGTGTGTTACCACAACTTCAACCTGGCCATGGGTAGATCACTAGGTTTCGCGTCTACCCCCACCGACTCAATCGCCCTTTCAGACTCGCTTTCGCTCCGGGTGCGGTACTTAATACCTTACCCTTGCCGATGAGGAGTAACTCGTAGGCTCATTATGCAAAAGGCACGCCGTCACTACACAAAGTAGCTCCGACCGCTTGTAAGCGCACGGTTTCAGGTTCTATTTCACCCCGTTATTCACGGTACTTTTCACCTTTCCCTCACGGTACTAGTTCACTATCGGTCTCTCAGGAGTATTTAGCCTTACCGGATGGTGCCGGCAGTTTCAATCGGGATTTCTCCGGTCCCGACCTACTCAGGATACCCGTCTCTCAAACAATCCTTCCAATACGGGACTCTCACCCCCTCTGGTTAGCTTTCCCACGCTATTCTCGTCGGATTGTTATCAATTATACAGGTCCTACAACCCCGATTATGCCGTAACATAATCGGTTTGGGCTGTTCCGCTTTCGCTCGCCACTACTTACGGAATCATTATTATTTTCTCCTCCTATGGGTACTTAGATGTTTCAGTTCCCCACGTTCGCTTTCCTTACGGAATAGTCTTAAAAGACTGGGTTGCCCCATTCGGACATCTACGGATCAAATCGCATTGGCCGATCCCCGTAGCTTTTCGCAGCTTATCACGTCCTTCTTCGCCTCTGAGAGCCTAGGCATCCCCCGTGCGCCCTTATTCACTTACTTCTACTTATTGTGATACTTGCGTATCACGTCTGTTACAATTTCTGCTCAACATGTCAATGAACTTT
>NZ_FOKK01000038.1 GCF_900112005.1 Algoriphagus aquimarinus
TACAAGCTCAACAGAAGATATTTTGGTGAACAGCTATTCAATAGACTAATTATAGCTTCTGTTTATCCTTACGTGCAACATTACGAATAGTCATATATTCAATTATCAATTATCAATTTTCAAATACAATTCTCAATGGATTCGAATACCTTTTTATATAAATACCTAAACAACGCCTCCCCAACAGGCTTCGAAGCATCAGGACAGCAGATTTGGCTGGATTATGTCAAGCCGTTTGTGGATGAGTATTTCACTGATAACTACGGAACGGCTGTTGCAGTCATCAATCCTAAAGCAGATTACAAGTTCGTCATCGAAGCACATGCTGATGAGATAAGTTGGTTTGTGAATTACATCAAAGACGATGGCTATATATATGTGCGTCGCAATGGAGGTTCGGATCATATGATCGCTCCATCTATGCGCGTGAATATCCATACTGATAAAGGAATACTTCCAGGGGTTTTTGGCTGGCCAGCTATCCATGTGAGAAAAGAGGGAAAAGAAGATGCCCCTACATTAGATAATATTTTCATCGATGTGGGTGCTAGAACCAAGGATGAAGTGGAGGAAATGGGTATTCACGTGGGCTGCGTGATCACCTTCAAGGATGAGTTAACCGAATTGAACGGGAAATTCTATTCTGGAAGAGCACTCGACAATAGAATTGGGGGTTACATGATTGCTCAGGTAGCCAAGCGAATCAAAGAGTCAGGGAAGAAATTACCATTTGGACTCTATATAGTAAATGCAGTGCAAGAGGAAATAGGTCTTCGTGGAGCTCAGATGATCGCTGCGAACATTAAGCCGAATGCAGCAATTATCACAGACGTTTGTCACGATACCACTGCACCTCTATATAATAAGGTGGTAAGTGGAGATTTATCCGCAGGCAAAGGGCCTGTTTTACCAGTAGGAGCTTCGGTTCACAAAAAGTTGTTGGATTTGATTATAGCAACAGCGAGAAAGAATGAGATTCCTTTCCAAAGAGCCGCTGCATCTAGAGGGACAGGAACAGATACGGACGCTTTTGCATATTCTAATGAGGGAGTGCCGTCGGCTTTGATTTCACTTCCTTTGAAATACATGCACACCACTGTAGAGACTGCGAGTAAGGAGGATATCGAGCAGGTGATCAATTTGATGTATGAGTTTTTGATAGATTTTGATCCGACTTTCGATTTTAGATACATAAAATAGTATGAGACCCACAGGCATGATGACTGTGGGGCGTTCTTTTGATATGGAATATTTAGATCAACTTAATCGAAGCATTTTCATTGAGAATCCTCCTCAGCGGATCATTTCACTTGTTCCTTCGCAGACTGAGCTATTGGTTGATTTAGGTTTGGAGGAAAGAATCGTAGGAGTGACCAAATTTTGTGTTCATCCCAAAGGCTTGAAAAAACGTAAAACCCTAGTCGGAGGCACCAAGAATTACAGAATGGAGGTTATCGAATCTTTGAAGCCGGATTTGATTATTGGTAACAAGGAGGAGAATAAGCAGGAAGGGATTGAGGGGCTGATGGGAAAGTTTCCTGTTTGGATGAGTGATATCTATACGCTGAAGGATAGTTTGGATATGATTGGGAGTTTTGGAGAAATGCTAGGAGTGGAAGAGAGGGCTGAAGACATGGTCAAGCAGTTGAATTCAGACTTTGCTCTGCCGTTATCCAAAAAGGGAACTGCCATTTATTTGATTTGGAAAGATCCAATTATGGTGGCTGGAGCAGACACCTTTATTAATGAGATGCTGGATTTTGCTGGTTTTGATAATTTGATTCAAACCTCACGCTACCCACAGCTCACAAATGAAGACCTAATTAATCTTAATCCTGATCACCTTTTACTGAGTTCAGAGCCTTTCCCATTTAAAGAGTCGCACATACAGTCTTTCCACTTGCATTTGCCGAAAACTAAAATCCGATTAGTAGATGGCGAGATCTTCTCATGGTATGGAAGTAGGTTGCTAAGGGCAAAAGGATATTGCGAAAATTTATAAACACTGTATATATATAGTGTAGCTGAATTTCGTTATTACCGCTCGTGAAAAAATTTATTTACACGAGAGACTTTATTAAAAAAATCAATTAACTTTTGAGTCCAATTAATTTGAAACTTATAATAATATGAGATCGAGCAAGATTCAAGCATCACATTGAAGTGATTACTTTCTAAGCGAGATTCCATATGTCCTTTAGAAAACAATTAAAAACATATGAAAAATACAAAATATGCATGGGTAGCATTAATCGCCTTGGTTTGGTCATGTGGGCCAAAGCCAGCAGATGACTCAGTGACGGAGACGATTGTAGAGGAAGTTCTGGTAGCAGAGAATTCACTATCGGAGGAAGAAAAGGCTAATGGCTGGATGCTTCTTTTCGACGGAACCAATACAGATGGTTGGAGATCCTTTAACGGGGATAGTTTCCCGTCAGATGGCTGGACAGTAGAAGACGGAGCTTTGAAAGCATTGGGCAAAGGCGGTGATATCGGAGGAGATATCGTTTTTGGTCCGGTTGAATTTGAGCAGTTTGAGATGGAGTGGACATGGAAAATAGCTCCCGGGGGAAATAGCGGGGTGCTTTATCATGTAGTAGAAGATCCAAAATACGATGCTCCGTATGAAACAGGACCAGAATATCAGATGATTGATCAATTGGGTTTTGCTGATCCATTGGAGAAGTGGCAGTCAATTGGCGCGGATTATGCGATGACTGAGCCGAACTACGAAGGAGTTGTTAAGCCAGCAGGGGAGTGGAATACTTCTAAAATCATTTTCTCAGAAGAAGGATCTAGCTATTATTTGAATGGACAGCAGACTGTTGAGTTTGTCCCTTACTCTGAAGCATGGACAGCTGCGCGTAATTCAGGTAAGTGGAATGACTTTCCTGATTATGCAATTTCAAAAACTGGTTTGATTTCACTTCAAGACCATGGTGCAGAGACTTGGTTCAAAAACATTAAAATTAGAAAACTATAAAATCGAGCTTGCCTGAGGCAGACAGGCATGACTCCAAGCTTCATGCAGAAGTTTGATTACAATCAAGCGAGATTCCTCCCGATAGCTATCGGGATTACATTTGAAAGACAAATTATAAACGTATGAAAAAGGTATTAGTGGTGATGTTGTTGGTAGCATCTGTGAATTTTGCGTATGCGCAGAAGAAAGTAAAACTCTTTAATGGTAAGGACCTTTCAGGTTGGACTGTTTATGGAACTGAAAAATGGTATGTAGAAGATGGATTGTTGATTTCTGAAAGTGGTCCGGATAAAGGATACGGTTATTTAGGGACTGATGAGGAGTACGATGATTTTGAAATTAATCTCGAATTCAAACAAGAGGCAAATGGAAATTCTGGTGTATTTATCAGATCTACTGTAGAAGGAACAAAAGTTTCGGGTTGGCAAGTAGAGGTTGCGCCTCCTGGTCATGACACTGGTGGGATCTACGAATCATATGGTAGAGGCTGGTTGGTAAAGCCAGATCCAGAGAAAGACAAGAACTTGAAGTTCGGTGAATGGAATAAAATGAAGATTGTTGTCAAAGGTGATAATGTTACTTCTTACTTGAATGGAGTGGAGATGGTGAACTTCTCTGACGCTAAAATTGGAGAAGGAAAAGGTGGAATTAACCTTCAGATCCATGATGGCGGAGGAATTAAGGTTTACTGGCGAAACATTGTTTTGAAAAAGCTTTAATAGGCCAAAAGCTATAGATGAAATGCCCTGATGATTGAGTCATCAGGGCATTTATATTTTGTGGAAACTTTTCCCCGTCTCTATCAGTACTTTATGTCAAAACGAGTTAAATCTCTAACATTTCTATTGCTCCTAAGAATAAAAGGTAGATATTTGCACTCCCAAACAACGCGAACGGCTGAGGAAAAGGGAAGAGTCGTAAGGCTCAGAAAGTATTGAAAAATTAAA
>NZ_FOKK01000035.1 GCF_900112005.1 Algoriphagus aquimarinus
TGACCGAAAATGGAGATCCATTGGAGAATGCATTGGCAGAACGGATAAATGGAATAATAAAAGAAGAATACCTGGACTGCTATCAAATAGAAACTATCCAGGAGGCTACTTTGCTCTTAGAAGAAGTTGTCAAGCTCTACAATCAGGAAAGACCACACATGAGCATTGGGAACCTGACACCGGAAGAAATCCATCAAACCAATCAAAAAACAGAAAGGCTATGGAGAAACTATTACCCTAAAAAACGTACTCTTGTAAATCCATTACAGGACTAAATGAAACTGTAAATCTATACCAGTATTTAAACTCTAACCTGTAAACTTTTTTTAGGACGAGTCACACGATCAAACTCCCCCTTTATAAAAGATCCAGTTTTGGAAAAGGTGAATAGTAAAAGGGGGTTAGGGGGATTTTAACTACATATTCAGACTTTAATTTCTACCTCTGAACATTTCCAAATAGAAATAATTGAGTGAAAAACTCCTAGATCTTAAATCTTAATTCTTAAGTCTTCGGTCTTCGGTCTTCCGTCTTAACACCTAAATCTATCAGCTAGCACGATCAAACTCCCCTTCAGGGGCTGGGGGTGGAATAGGTAAAAGGGATAAAAAAATGTTATAAAAAATCCCTTTAATATTTTCTTAGAAAAAGTAGTGTTTGAAAAGTTGCTTAATCACCCTGACATAAAGGTATTAAGAGGATCCCAGAAAAAAATACCCTATACAGGGTATTTTTTTGCTTTTATGCCCCTAAATTCTCCACTGAATGGTATTTTTAAAAGTTGTTATATAAATATTCTACCTTTGTCTCACTGAATGAAACTAACAATTCTTAATTTTCGCAGTATCTTTTTACTTTTCTAAAAGCAATTCTCACCAACCACCAACAACCACCAACCCCTGTCCGCCGTGGCGGAAACAACCACCAACCACCAACCACCAACCAACAACAACAACCAACAACCAACAACCACCAACCACCAACTAACAACCAACCACCAACTAACAACCAACCACCAACCACCAACTAACAACCACCAACCACCAACTAACAACCAACAACCAACCTATTGATCAAACTTCTCGCAAGCTTTACCTCTCTATCACTTCTTCTGATTCTCTTCGCAGTGAATCGTGGTTTTGATATTTCCGATGAAGGTTTATATGCTTTATTGGTTGTGCCTGAGCAGCAGAATAGTGCAGGCATCTTCAATTACGATCTGTTCTTTAAACTCTTCTACAAAATCACTGGAATAGAGTTCGGAATTATAGGATTGAGATTGCTCCGTTTGGTTCTCTATGTGCTAGCAGCAATATCCCTGACATCCTTCTGGAAGACCTTGGCGGGATCTGCCAAACTCTCCATCCAGCATTTCTTTATTTCCTTACTAGGCATTTTCGCGGGATATGCATTTTTGCCTCAAAGTCTATCCTACAATTCCTTAAGCGTTGTAATAACCTGCTTTTGGCTAGCATTGATCTCACAGAGAAATAAGACCCCAGCTCACTATTTCCTAATAGGCCTACTGCTGGCCTGTATGGCCTATACTAAAATCACCGCCAGCTTGGGGCTGGGTTTGCTTACCATATTTTGGTTGATTTATGCCAAAGACATTAAATTGACTTCTGTCCTTGGTCTGATTCTTCCCTTCGCGATTATTGAATTGACCATGTATCTGGTTTTAGGTGAGTTTGCCTTTGCCAGGATTCTGGATGCCCGTCAAATGATGGCCCATCGATCAGAGTACTCCTTTCTCTTATTGTTTAAATACACTGCAGTTGGCTGCTTTTGGCTAGTATTAGTTGCTATTCCATTTTTCTTTTCCGGTAAACTCAGAGCTTCAGCACCCAAACTGAAGTACACCATGCTGTTTATTGCCTTGATTCTACTTGTATGCATAGGCTATTACACAGCCATCGCGCAGGAGTGGAACCATATTGTTCTGTTGCTTACCGTAGCTTTTCTTGCCTATCTAGCTCCGCGCTTGCCATTCGCATCCATACCTTCCCATCAACGGTACTTATTGGCTACCCTGTTAGTTTTGCCATTTCTGCTGCATCTGGGAAGCAACGTCTACTGGCTTCGTTTGGGGATTCATTACTGGGTCTTTTGGTTGATTGCCGCCTTTTATCTGGGTAGCCTAATCGATAAAAGTCTAATAGCAAAAATGAGTTTAGCAGTAGGGGGCTTTACCTTAGTGCTGGTAGCAAATGGTATCTGGATTCACCCCTTTCAGCAGGAACCTCTTTGGAAAGCCACACAGGAATGGACCTATGGCCATGGAAAGAACATTAAGCTCACCGAAAAGCAGATAGAGGTGTTAACCGCCGTTGAACCCTTAGTGCAGGAGCAAGAACAGCTTTTGGCTTTCTATAGAATTCCCGGAATCGCATATCTCCTGAATAAAAAATCCCCCAAATCCCCTGGCTTTTGGACAAAGAGCCAAACTGAATATTTCTTTCCTTCTGGATATCAAGCCGAGGTACTACTCTTTTACTCTCTGGATTCCTTACCTTCCTTTGTGAAAAGCGATTTTTCTAAGACCTATGTCCAACTTCCTGATGGAGAAGAATTACAGATTTTATGGAGAAAATAAAGTCTAAATCCTTCCTGCTGTTTTGGTCTCTTCTCGGTCTGGGAGCAATGATTGCCATTTGGTTTCTGCCTTGGAGATTTCAGGTCAATGATGATGAAATCATGATGTGGCTGGTTTCAGGTGCATATACTGGGACACCGGAGCCTTACGCGGTTTTTATCCACCCATTGCTCAGTAGGATTTTCTCCGTACTCTACACCTTAAGCCCTGCTGTTCCCTGGTATCCTTTGACCTGGTTTTTAGTGATCTACCTAGGTTATTTAGTTTTCTTAAAGCAGGTAGTCACAATAGAGAGAACTTTCTGGTCTAGGCTTATCTGGACACTTTTTCTCTTTGGCTTCTTTGTACATTTCTTGTTTTTTCTTCAATTCACCATAGTGGCTGCTTTTGCTATTAGTGCAGGATTAGCAAGCAGATTGGTTAGTTCCAAAGAAGATGTGGAGATGAAATGGTATAAGGCCTACCCTGCAGATATTTTAATTCTGGCAGGTATTCTTATACGCCAAGAAGTACCAATGCTGTTGTTTGCAGGAGTTCTATTTCTAAATTTTCTTATTATCAGAGATAAGAGAATGTATAGACTCTTAATTATGCCTGTCCTGCTTTTCCTACTTTTTTCCTCGATAAGCCACTTCATGGTGAATCAAGAGTTTCAAAAGCAAAACCAATTGAGGTCCCAAGTATTTGATCATCCAGTTTTACAATTGCATAAACAGGATTTTAAGGATAGTCATCTCGAACTTTATCATTTTTCCAACGGTCTGATTGAATTTCAAAACGATTCGGGTTTGGCTAATAAGCTGGAGCAATGGAAAGTTTTACTCGACCAGGAAAGATCTCGACAGTTCACTTTTTCTGCAACGCTAACGGCTCTTTATACCTTTATAGAGCATGAGGTTTATTTGATTACTATCGTACTGATATTCATAGCTTATACCGTTTCTTGGAAATACAAAAGCCAATTGATTATACTGGTTTTTCTTAGTACTGTGCTAGTAGTGCTGTCCCCATTCTACCTGATAAAAGTTCAGATTTATATTATCGTCTTCTTATTATATTTCTTGATTTCTCTAATTCTACCTCATCCTGATTTTAGTAAGGAACTAACCTTAAAAGGCGGAGCACTGGTACTTGTTTTAGGGATTTGCTTTCACTTTTACTCCTACACTAAAAGTTCAGAGAATATTCCTTCAGGGCAAAAACTAAAAAGTCAACTCGAAAGCCTGAAAGCGGCAGGAATAGAGGAGGTAGTGCTAATAGCCGCCGGCGAAGTTTATCATGAGTTGGTTTTTGAGAACCCTTTGCCTTTCAGAGTATTGGGTTGGCCTACTCTTTTGAATAGTGGTGAAACCAATGATATGAAGCGGGCATATTTGGTTGATTCGGCAACTTATTCAAGTAATGCCGTCTATTTTAAAGATATGGAGCCCCAACCAAGCATAGGTGACCAGGTACTTTTAATTTCTAACTAATGAAAGGAATCTGGGCTAAGTTTAAAAATTGGAAATATGATTTGCTGATAGTGGGACTATATAGTTTTACTATCACTTTCATGATTATGAATTTCAAACATCTCGTCGATATCAAAATTCATAATTTTATTTTAATTGACTACTTAGATGCTGGATCCTTTCCGATTCCTCCAGGATATTATGGGCTAATCTATTTGGTAGATTTGATAGCCCGATTTCGTCATCCATTTGTATTAAGCTCTATTCTGGTTCTTACCCTTTTTTTGTGGTGGAAGTATAGGATAGTTTTTAATTTCTTTAAAACTAAGATTGATTTCACAAATACTAAGCTATTCCTACTTTCAATAAGCTTTCTTTTTTTAGGGCCTATCTATCTACTAGGGATAGATGAAGGGCTATGGTATCTGGGTAAGTTCACTCCTAATATCTGGCATAATTCCACCACAATCGCCGTTTTTCCATTTTCTATCCTCCTTTGTTTTCAAACCTTACAATGGAGTGAAGATCAGTCAACAAATAGAATCTATAAGATTATTGGGATTGGTTTAGCCTTACTGTTAATCAAGCCTAGCTTTTTATTCTGTTTTGTTCCTGCCTTACCTATTTACATACTCATTAAGGAAAGGGGATTTTCACCTATGCTATGGAAGTCTATCTTCATAGTGTTGATTTTTATCGCCCTTATCTTACTTGAAAAACACTTGATATTTACCTGGGATCCTATTCGGGAAAAATTGTATGAACCAGATGAGATCTCACAAATAATCCTTAGCCCCTTTAAAATTTGGTTGCATTACTCACATCAACCTATTCTGGATTTGCTAAGCAGCATTCCTTTGCTCCTTTGTTTTTTGATCCTCTGGAGGAAGACTGCTTTCGAAGACTCAATGTTTACCTTCACTTTTATCCTTTTGATATTTTCTTTTATAGTTTATTTCCTCTTCGCAGAAACTGGATTTCGTCAATATCACGCAAATTTCTACTGGCAAATCCCCATAGCCCTTTTTTTAAATTACATGAGTATCCTGTCTGTGATCCTTAAGGATTACCATGCTCAGCACAAACACTTGACCAGTAGAACAAAAGTTATGACAGCTTTCTACCTGATTCAAGTCGCATTTGGGATTGCCTATTGGGTCAGGATTTTTGCTTTTGAAACCTTGATATGATCATTCTCTATGCTTAAAAAGTAGTTGTACGGTTTGGTTTCAATCTCATAGTATGGCAAAATATATGATATCCTATCTCCCTTATTGTCTATAATAGGCAATTGGCTAAGTGAGTACGATTGAAGTAACACGGTATCCAATAGGACTATAGGGGAGGAGAGCTGCTCTAATTCTAGGACGGTTGCTGTAGGTATATCCTTTACACTTGGATTTATTCTCAACTTCAATAACTTTTGCTGAAGGGGGATTACAAGCAGGAACGAGATGAAATTCAAGCCTATTAGGCCATAGGCCAAATTCCTGTTGGTCGAGATTAGCGATAAGTTTAGAAATAGACACATCGGAGTGTACATTCTCAACTCTGCCCAATCGTAATTCTTATAGAGTACTATATTGAAAATCAAGATACTGCCAAGCGTGATAGCACCGAAAAACAGGACGCTACTTCTTCTAAATAATAGCACAGAGCTAAGTAGAGTTAAGGCTATCCATATCTTCTGAAGGGTATAAAATTTCCCCTCAGTGAAATGCAAAGCAAAATATATATTTCGCTTGATATTGAAATAGAAACTCTCCCAAGCTGCACTTAGATTTCCTGATCGGATTAATTCCCCCATCACAGAAAATGTATTCGGTACCTGCTCGTGAAGGTAGGATTGCATTAGAAATGGCAGACATAAACCCAAAGGGATAAATGCCCATTTCCATGTGGAACCTGACTTTTCAAAAAGAAATGGTAATCCAAAGAATGCAAAAAACCAGGTGCTTCTGATAAATCCTAAACCAAGAATTAAAAGGATTAAGATAATAAAGCTCTGCTTATCAGATTTTCGCATATACTGATTCGCAGCCAAGAATAGGAATACTGCCCCAGCTACATGTATTAATTCAGGCAAAAAAGTGAATGAATAAAAGAATACAAAGGGAGAACCTAATACGACTAGAGTTTGAAGTAACTTTTCATGCCAAGTTTCTTTTTTCCTTAGGTTCAGTAAGGCAAGAGAAATAAGAAGAATACATACATTTATGAACAGTATATTCAAGTTGCCCCATCCAATTACTAAGGATATGCCTCCATAAATGATAGAATATGCAGGCCCATGAGCATCTAACCCCCATATTTTTGAGCCATAGCCACTGTAGGTAAAAGGAGCCTTGAGACTTAGGTGTTTGGTAAAACTTTCAGCATTCTTAAAGTAGAAACTCTCATCTCCATAATAGGGAGAATAAGAACCATCAATAAATAAGAAAAAATAGATATAGAGGACTAAAGCCCCTAAGACAAGAATTAATAGGGGTTGAACCTTTACGATTTTTCTAAAATCCATTAAAATTCATCTGAGTTATTGTTTGTATAGCCACTGCTTGAATGCAATAAAGATTGGTAATAATTAAACCAACTCCAATTGAACCCTATTTCCATGACCCTTTTCCACTACTCCCAAATCCCCTCCCGAGATCAATGATCAATTATCAATGTTCAATTTTCATTTATCAACCCCCGTCCGCCGAGCCAGAACTAACCAACAACCAACAACAAACAACCAACATCCAACAACCACCAACCACCAACCACCAACCAACAACCAACAACCAACAACCAACAACCAACAACCACCAACCACCAACCACCAACCACCAACCAACAACCAACAACCAACAACCAACAACCACCAACCAACAACCAACACCCAACCAATAATTTGCAAATCCCATTTACCCGAGTAAATTTGTTACTCACTGAGTAAGTTTATTACTCGGCTAGCTATTTCCCAAGTATGGGAGTGACCGAGCGAAGCTTTGAAGACAGCTGCCAATAGACAATGATCATCCCCGTTCTATGTGGAGAACCAACAACCAACAACTCCCGATAGCTATCGGGACAACCAACAACCAACAACCAACAACCAACAACCAACAACCAACAACCACACCTAACCCCCAACCAATAATTTGCAAATCCCATTTACCCAAGTAAATTTGTTACTCACTGAGTAAGTTTATTACTCGGCTAGCTATTTCCCAAGAATGGGAGTGACCGAGCGAAGCTTTGAAGACAGCTGCCAATAGACAATGGTCATCCCCGTTCTATGTGGAGAACCAACAACCAACAACCAACAACCAACAACCAACAACCAACAACCACCAACCCCTCATTAACTTCTCCAGCTCGTTCTTACGTATTCCGTGAAGGAGTGGATTTTGCCACCCAAGAGCTCATAGTCTTTCGCTAATTCTTCAGCTTCTAAAGATAACTGAGGATATAGAGCTACTATTTTCTCTAAATGGCTTAGAGTTTCCAACCCACTGGCTTCAGAGTAAACTAGAAATTTGATAAAATCATTCTTGTAGCTTCTCCTTCCATATCCTTCTACAATATTGGTATTGACAGAATTTGAAGATCGTCGTAGTTGGCTTCCCAATTCATATAACTCGTAATTAGGAAGTTTTAGGGAAAATGGATGTGTTTTTAAAAATAAACTAAAGCTGATTTTATAAATATCAAGGTCTTTATAAGTATTCATCACAGTGTTGTTAGAAGGTAAGAGAAATACGACAAAACAATAACTACTAAGCTATTTATTTCTTAATAAACTAGCAACCAGATTTTTACACAACCAACAACCAACAACCAACCACCAACCACCAACCACCAACCACCAACCAACAACCACCAACCACCAACCACCAACTAACCACCAACAACTAACCACCAACCACCAACCAAAAGTTTGCTCGAATCCCTAGTTACCTCCAAAACCCGCATCAAACTTCTTCTGAAGTTCTTTTCGCATGCCAATTCAGGCTATTTGCGTTCCTTAGCCAAGGAGTTTGATGAATCCACCAACTCCGTTCGGGTGGAGTTAAACCGCCTTACCGAAGCAGGTTTGCTAGTTTCTCAGGAAGAGGGCAAAACCAAAGTGTACAAAGCCAATGAGGAGCATCCCTTCTTCACAGAAATCAAAAACATGGTTTCAAAATTCCTGGGATTGGATGATCTGATGGAAAGAATTGTCCGAAGGATGGGAGATGTAGAAAAGGCCTATATAGTCGGAGATTATGCCAAAGGAATAGATTCCGGAACCGTACATATGATATTGATCGGCAAGGAACTGGACAGGGAATACCTGGACTTTATCAGAGAAAAAACCTACGAGAAAGTTCTGCGAAAAGTGGAAGTATCCATCATGGAAACCGATCCCGGAGATATACAAGGCATACTGGTATATGGTAAATAGCGTCCACTTATAATTCTTACCATTTCCCAACCAACAACTCCCGATAGCTATCGGGACAACCAACAACTCCCGATAGCTATCGGGACAACCAATAACCAACCAACCATTGCTCTCCATCATCTCTCCCGTATACCGCGCCGAAAACGTCCTAGCCGAACTTATAGCTAGAATCAAATCCTCCGTGTCTGGACTAACTTCTGAGATTGAGATCATATTGGTAGAGGACTACAGTCCCGACAACTCCTGGGAAGAAATAGAAAGACTAGCCACCCTTCATCCAGAGATTAGGGGAATCAAACTCTCCCGAAATTTCGGGCAACACTACGCCATCACGGCAGGTTTGGATGCAGCAAAAGGAGAGTGGATAGTGGTAATGGACTGCGACCTCCAAGACAGACCCGAGGAAATCCCCAATTTGATGGCAGCAGCTCAGCAAGGTTTTGATGTGGTGCTTGCAAGTAGGTCAGATAGGCAAGATGGGTTTTTCAAAAAAATGTCATCTAAAGTTTTTTACCGTACCCTGGCTTGGCTGACAGGTTCAAAGCAAGATGAGAGCATAGCCAATTTTGGCATCTATCATCGCAAAGTCATTAAGGAAATTATTGGCATGCGAGAGAGCATACGCTATTTCCCTACCATGGTGAAGTGGGTAGGATTTCGGCAGACATCCATAGAAGTAGTTCACGCGGAGAGAACCGAAGGAACTAGTAATTACAATTTCAAACGCCTGTTCAACCTGGCACTGGATATCATGCTAGCCTATAGTGACAAACCTATACGTCTCACGGTCAAACTTGGCTTGCTAGTGGCGCTTACAGGATTTCTCTTTGCCCTGTACACCATGTTGAAGTACTTACATGGAGACATCATTGTGGCTGGTTACGCCAGTCTGATCATTTCACTTTGGATGCTCACCGGCTTCCTGCTCATTACCCTTGGCATGGTAGGGCTCTACGTCGGCAAAACCTTCGAAGGAGTCAAACAGCGCCCGATTTATATTGTAGAGAAAAGAGTAGGGTAAGCCCCATCAATTACCAATTACCAATTACCAATTTCCAATTATCAATTCCCCCTTCGCCGTGGTGGAAACAACCAACAACCAATAACCAACAACCAACACCTAACAACCAACACCTAACAACCAACACCTAACAACCAACACCCAACAACCAACACCCAACAACTAAAACCTTGATCACTCCACTTCCCTTCGATACCCAGCTATTCAATTACCCAGTAGGTAGAATATCAATCAACACCGATTGGAATGAAGAGAACTTTGCAATTGCAGCTAAGGAATTTCAACTGATTTATCTCTTTTCGAAATCACCGGTAGCATTCAATAACCCCTCTATTCAATTGGTCGATATCAAAATGACCTTTGAGAAGCATATTGATAATCCGACAGAGATTCCTGAAATAAAGCCTTTTCAGAAGTCATTAAGTAAGGAATTACAGGACTTGGCATTTGAAAGCGGAGCCTATTCCCGCTACAAACTAGATACTCGTTTGAATCAGGAGGAATTTGAAAAACTATATAGAATTTGGATACAAAAAGCTTGGGAATCCAACTCCGTACTCCAAGCTCCGGACCTACAAGGAATGGTAACCTACAGTGTAGATGCTAAGGCAGCTAAAGTAGGACTGATAGCAGTTTCTAAAGAGAGCCAGGGAAAGGGCTGGGGGAAGAAACTGATGAAAGCCGCAGAAGCGACAGCCTTCTCACTTGGAGCTGAAACCATAGAAGTAAGCACCCAGGAAACCAACATCCCAGCCTGCAAACTCTACGAATCCCTAGGATATAAATTAGCAGAAAAGACATTTGTTTATCATTGGTACAGCGAAAAATAACTCATAAACCCCCGTCCACAGTAACGAAACCAACACCAAACAACTCCCGATAGCTATCGGGACAACCAACAACCAACAACCAACAACCAACAACTAACAACCAACAACCACCAACTAACAACCACCAACCAACACCCACCAACCAACACCCACCAACCAACACCCCCTTTGACCCCTAAAGACAACATCAAAATCATCCAGCCCACTTCCGGTTGGCAGCTTATAGACTTCAAGGAGTTATGGAGATACAAGGATCTACTGTACTTCCTAACCCTCAGAGGAATCAAAGCCCGCTATGCACAATCCGTATTGGGAGTTGCCTGGGCGATAATACAGCCACTATTCACTACGCTGATCTTCACCGTAGTCTTTGGCAACCTGGCCAAAATAGATTCTGATGGCATTCCCTATGCCTTATTTTCTTACTTGGCACTTTGGCCTTGGAATTACTTCTCCGGCACACTCACCGAGTCAGCCAATTCCCTGATCCAAAATGCCAATATGATCACCAAAGTGTATTTCCCTAGAATGGTGCTGCCACTGAGTTCCATTCTATCCAAACTGCTGGACTTTCTAATAGCTTTTGTAGTAGTGGTGGGAATGATGATCTACTATCAGATTATGCCAGGTTGGGGACTTTTGGTACTGCCATTGTTGATCATCCAGCTGCTGATGTGCAGCCTAGGGGTGGGAATGATGCTTTCAGCCATGGCCGTGAAATACAGAGACGTCAAACATGCCCTAAGTTTCGTGGTACAGCTACTGCTTTATGCCGCTCCGGTAGTATATAGTACCACAGCTGTTCCCGAGAAGTATCAAGCCTTCTATGTGCTCAACCCAATGGTAGGAGTAATCGAAGGTTTCCGAGCAGCCTTTCTGGATCGTCCCATGCCTTGGGAATGGATCTGGCCAGGCACCATCGTCGCCATTGTCCTATTCATTTTCGGTATGATGTATTTTCGAAGGATGGAACGGATATTTGCGGATGTAGCATAAGTTACCTCACCCCCGGCCCCTCTCCTAAAGAGAGAGGGGAGCGAGTCACGGTTAAACTTTGTTTAAAGACCATTAAATCTAATTCGCATTTAATTTAGGAGAGTATCTAATCCTCCCTTTAGCGATTTGGGATTATCAATGCATCATAACGCATCTCCAGAAATATTTAGAAGAGGTGAATGGTAGAGCTTCTAACAGAGTCTCAGTTCTCCCCTTTAGGGGTTAGGGGGTAGAACGGATATTCGCGGATGTAGCCTAGGGAGCTTTCGCTATTAATTTAAAATTTTTGAATTTCAAATTATATGTATATCCGCTTTTCTACCAGTAAAGTGGGAAAAGCAATCTAGAATTTGTTCAAATTTATAATTGAGGTCACTTCGGACTTCGGTCATCGGTCTTCCGACCAGATAAGCAAAGAATCTAAGGCAACTGGCATCATTGCGGGTAATCACATAAAATTAACTGACTCTACGGGATTTTGCACGTAGCCAAATATTATTTGACAGCTTGTGACAAGTAGTTCCTAAATAGGTCGAATTGGTTTTCCTTGGCTAAAAACACACAAAGCCATGAATATCATTGAGTTTATCCAGCATTTTCCAAACGAGGAGAGTTGCGAATCCTACTTGAAAGCTTACCGTGAGAAGACAGGGATCTATTGTAAAACCTGTAAAAGTAGCCCTAAGCAATACTGGTTTTCAGGAAAAAAATTCTTCGAGTGCAGTCAATGTCGAAGAAGAACTTCCCTAAAAGCCGGTACAGTTATGGAGTCGAGCAATTTGTCTTTACATACTTGGTTTACCGCTT
>NZ_FOKK01000034.1 GCF_900112005.1 Algoriphagus aquimarinus
GACACTATCCCGAAAAGTGTGTAAATGAATTTTAAGGTTGGTTAGAATTTTAGACGGTTTTCAAACATAATCATAAATTGGTTTAAGATGGTGCCCCAATCCCGGATTGGCATCGTCCATTTTTTAGTGGATTCGTTAACGGCCAGGAATACGGACTTCATTACTGCATCATCGGTCGGATAGGAAAGTTTATTCTTGGTGTATTTTCTGATTTTCCCATTCAGGTTTTCAATGATATTGGTGGTGTAGATGATCTTTCGGATTTCCATCGGGAAAGCCAAAAATGCAGTCAACTCTTCCCAGTTGTCCCTCCAGCTTTTGATTGCATAGCCGTATTTCTGACTCCAGATGGCTTCTAACTGATCCAGAGCGAGTGCTGCTGCTTCACGGTTGGGAGCAGTGTAGATTTCCTTCATATCAGCAGTGAAGGCCTTTCTGTCCTTCCAGACCACATATCGGCAGGCATTGCGGATTTGATGGACGATGCAGATCTGCTTGGTGGATTCGGGAAAAACGGATCTGATGGCTTCTGTAAAGCCCTTCAGATTGTCCGTGGCGGTGATCAGGATGTCCTGAACGCCTCTGGAACGTAAATCTGTCAATACACTCAGCCAGAAGGCTGCGGATTCGTTTTTCCCCAACCAAAGCCCCAAGACTTCCTTCTTTCCATCTGTTCGCAGACCTATAGCGATGTAAATGGTTTTGTCGATGACTCTGGAACTTTCTCTGACTTTGAATACAATACCATCCATCCAGACGATGCAATAGACTGATTCCAGCGGTCTGTTTTGCCACAAGGTAATGTCCTGTGAAACGCGCTCGGTGATCCGTGATATCGCTGAGGTGGACAGTTCAATATTATAGAGCTCCCTGATCTGTTCTTCAATATCACTGACACTCATCCCCTTGGCATACAGGGAAATGATGATATTTTCCACTCCCTCCGCCATGTTCTTACGCTTTGGAATAAGCGCAGGAGCAAAGGAGGCATCTCTGTCTCGTGGCACCTGAATCTCAGCTACACCAAACTGGTTTTTGATTTTTTTCTTGCTGTGACCGTTACGTGCATTGGCACTAATGGAAGTCTGGTGCTTATCGTATCCCAAATGGGAATCCAGTTCGCCTTCGAGGATCTGTTCTACCCCACGTTTTTGAATCTGAGAAAGAAAAGAGTACAACTCTTCGCCGGTTTTGAACTGCTTGAGGAATTCCTCGCTTAGAACATCTTCTTTTTTCATAGCTTTAAATGTGTAAAGTTACCCCGAAAAGTTATTTCCATAAATTTTTCCAGGCCTTTGAATGGGCCGAAAAATTATAGAATAACTTTTCTACACTTACACACTTAATGGGATACTACCAATTAATTTTTTAAGTAAATCAGCTTTTCTACCAGTAAGTGGATGTAAGCATCAAAATATAAGCTAAACTCTAGATTTTAGGCCACTTCGGTCACTGGTCTTCGGTCTTCCAGCCAGTACACCAAAGAAAATAAGTATTCTTGCATCATTTCCGTAATACATATAATTCTTACTTATCTCTGAATTTGAATTGCTGCCCTCCTACTGAGGCTTCATACATCAATCCGCCTTTTGCGAGCGTAAATACCGCTACACCCTCGACATACTTAGCATTTAACGAAGCGCCTTCAGCTGCGGCAACTGCAGATACCTGAGCTGACATTTCTACTTTACTATTTTTGAATCGCTCAAACGCCTCCTGATCTTCGAAGAAAACAACTTCTGAATAGGCTTGTCCGCCTGCCTGAAAACCTATCGTGATCTGCGTCATTTTTGCAAAGCCAATATTCTCTCCACCTTGATAAGCAACCCCGTTTCCGGCAGCTCCGCCAATCCCAAAACCACCTTTACCTACATTTGGCAGGATGATGTAGCCATAGGAAGAGTTGAAAAAATTCTCCATTTCGGGATCATCATCCAAGAATGCTGCTTTTGCATCCGTAGCATCTTCCACTATTCGTCTGTCCTTTTTAGCATCTTGAGCGAATCCTGCGATTGCCAACAGGGCAAAAAAGAACGTTACTATTACTTTTTTCATAAGTCTTAAAATTAAAACTGGGGTGAGTTTTTAGTAAAAAGCATCTTCAAAATGCCTGAAATTAATTTTACCGGTTCGATCTCTATAAACTCCAATGATATCAAAGCGGATATCCTTATGCCAATCATTTTCATAAATAAAATGATCCGCTGCCTTAATAATCAGTTTCCGCTTGACCGAATCCACAAACTCCTCTGCAAATCCAAAGCCAGTCCCTGATCTGAATTTAACTTCAACAAAAATTAACAGTCCGCGATGCTTCATGATCAAATCAATCTCAGCATGTGAGTGTCTATAATTCTTCACTAAAAATTCATACCCTTTGCTCACTAGCCAGTCAGCAGCTAGTTCCTCCGCAAGTTTTCCAGAATCGTTGTGCTCAGCCATCTTGGATATTTGTTTAATTTTGAAAAATCAATGAACGAACCAGTTGATGGCTCAGTTGAAAAGTAAATCCTTCGGGACTATCCGATGAATGAAATTATTAATAAAAAAGTAGAATTCCGAGACTTAGGACAGCTTGATTATCAAGAATCTTGGGACTATCAGGAGCAGTTATTTGCTGAGACGGTCGCACTGAAAATCAGTAATCGTCCGCTGGCTCCCACTGATCAGTCTCCAAGTTATAATTACGTCCTTTTCGTAGAGCACCCGCATGTCTATACACTGGGAAAAAGTGGTAAAGAAGAAAACCTGCTTTTGAATGAAAATGGTCTCGAAAGCCACCAAGCTCAGTATTACAAGATTAATCGTGGTGGGGATATCACTTATCATGGCCCAGGTCAGCTGGTCGGATATCCGATTTTGGATCTCGATAATTTCTTCACTGACATTCACAAATACCTAAGATTCCTCGAAGAAGCAATCATTTTGACTTTGGCAGATTATGGGATAGAAGCAGGTAGGATCGAAGGCCTAACTGGCGTTTGGATTGATCATTTGGAACAGAAAAATCCCAGGAAAATCTGTGCTATGGGGGTAAAATCCAGCCGATGGGTTACCATGCACGGTTTTGCTTTCAACGTCAATACGGATATCAGCTATTTTGGACATATCATCCCCTGCGGGATAGACGACAAGGCAGTGACATCACTTCACCTCGAACTAGGAAGAGCAGTGGATATGCAAGAGGCCAAAGAGCGAGTAAAACAGCATTTGATCGAATTATTTGAAATGGAGAACATAGAATTATAATGAAGAAAGACATCGATTTTCACCCAGTCACAGGAGTAAAACTCGCTATAGCTAAAGAAGAAACGGCTACGGGGACAGCCTGGGCGGTATATATTATCAACTTGAATATGATTGAGTTGAAAAATATCATGATCACTTCAAAAGGGTACGGTGAAATAAATGGAGAAATAAAAAAAACATCTATGCTTCGACACATGTTAGATGAGCTAGGTGAGCAGGCTGTAGCTAAAATCGAAGCGATTGATCCATCAGTTTTTGCTTTGAACAATGAGTTTTGGGTGAGTTACTATATTATGGATCAGATTTTTGATAAAAAGTTTATCTTTACTTCAGGCAGTTTCGATCCTGAGTTCATAAAGTTGATTCCCGAAATTGGCCTAGAAGGAATTCTCCACGCATAATAATCGCTTATGGCAGATTTTTTTGATCAACTGAATGATATTCTGTTTCTAGATATTGAGACAGCTTCATTAACTGAGAAATATGAAGAACTGCCAGAGCGGATTCAGGAAGAATGGCTTCGAAAAGAGCGTTTGATACAAACTGAAGAAGTTATTCACGAACCTGGCTACTTGTATTTTGATCGAGCTGGAATACATGCCGAATTTGGACAAGTTGTCTGCGTCGGAGTCGGGTATTTTCAGTGGAAAAAGAAAGACAAAAAACTGGCTTTCAGATCGAAATGTTATGCAAATGATGATGAAAGGGAACTTCTCTTGGAATTCAAGGCTTTGTTAGAAAAGAAAAAATGGATTCTTTGCGCTCACAACGGTAAGGAATTTGATTTTCCATACCTCTGCCGCAGAATGCTCATCAACGGAGTAGCCTTGCCAGAGCCTTTACAGATCTCAGGGAAAAAGCCTTGGGAAGTTCGCCATCTCGACACGATGGAACTTTGGAAGTTTGGAGACTATAAACATTACACCCGCTTGGAGCTTTTAGCTTCAGTTTTTGGAATTCCATCTTCAAAAGATGATCTTGACGGAAGTCAGGTCAACACTACTTTTCATCTGGAGAAAGACGTAGAAAAAATCAAAAAATATTGCCTGAGAGATGTAGAAGTCACAGCTCGTGTGTATATGGCTATGCATCCGCAGTCGGATGACTTAGAAATAGAAATCATCCATTTAGACGAATCAAAAAAAGATCATAAAGATTAATGGGCGCAGGGACATAAATCTTTTTACCTTAACCCTAATCAACAACCCAAAACATGGGAAGAAAATCAGACAGAAAAAAAACAAGCAAAAATAGAGGAGAAAATCAAACAGATGCAGCCAGCTTGGCTCGTCGTATTCTTCAATTTTTAGACGCTAATTTTGGAGAAGAATTTAACTCCAAGCAAATCATTAAGAAACTGGAAATCAGAGATGCCCTCACAAAAGGAGGCGTCGAGCCAGTGCTAAGTAAACTAGTAGAGGCTGGTTCAGTTTCTCGAAATCCTAGAAATTATTATTCATCCACACAAGATCCTGAGTTCATCGAAGGTATTGTAGACTTTGTAAATCCTCGCTTCGCATTCATTACCCCACTTGACCCTGAAAAAGTCGATGGAGATATTTTGATCAAAGAAGCAGATCTCAAGCAAGCACTTGATGGTGACAAAGTCCGTGTGATGGTCTATCCTCTCAAAGGAAAAACCGGGCGAGTGGAAGGCAAAGTACTGGAAGTAGTAGAAAGAAGTCGTGACGAATACGTCGGGCGAGTGGAAATATCACCTCGCTTTGCATTCATCGTTCCTGACTTCAAAAAAATGCACAAGGATATTTTTGTTCATAGAGGGGCATTGAATGGTGCAGTGCATGGAGAAAAAGTAATCGTAAAACTCACCGAATGGCGAGAAGGAGATAAGAATCCAACTGGAGAAGTAATTCGAGTACTCGGCAAAGCTGGAGAGCATGAAGTAGAAATTCACTCCATCATGGCCGAATTCGGATTGCCGTTCGAGTATCCAGAGGAACCAGAGAAAGAAGCTGAGGCAATTTCAGAGAAGATCACTGCAAAAGAGATCAAGAAAAGGAAAGATTTCAGAGACATCTTGACTTTCACAATTGACCCGGCAGATGCGAAGGATTTTGATGATGCTATTTCCTATAGAAAACTTGAAAATGGCAATCATGAAATAGGTGTACACATAGCTGATGTGACACACTACGTGCAGCCAAACACGGCTTTGGAGAAAGAGGCTTATAATAGAGCAACATCTGTCTACCTCGTGGACAGAACAATCCCTATGCTTCCGGAGCGATTGAGCAATGGACTATGTTCTCTACGTCCAAATGAAGACAAACTGACTTTTGCCTGCGTATTCGAGGTAGATGATGAAGCTAACGTGAAGAAACATTGGATTGGCAAAACTGTCATTCATTCTGATCGAAGATATGCCTACGAAGATGCTCAAGAGAATATTGATAATCAATCAGGCGATTACTTTGAAGAACTGACATTGCTTAATGTAATGGCTAAGAAAGTTCGTCAACGCAGATTCAAGCATGGTGCGGTCAACTTTGAAACTGTAGAAGTAAAATTCAAACTAGACGAAAAAGGCAAACCACTTGGTTTGGTTATCAAAGAGCGAAAGGACATTCATAAGCTCATAGAAGAGTTTATGCTTTTGGCAAACAAATATGTAGCAGAATTTATTTTCAATAAGAATAAGGGCAAGGACACTTTCGTATATCGTACGCACGATTCTCCAGATATGGAGCGACTGGATACTTTCTCAGGCTTTGCGAAAAGATTTGGTCACGAATTCGATATTCAAAACCCTAATAATGTCTCCAATGCGCTGAATAAGCTGATGGAAGAAATACAAGGCAAGCCTGAGCAAAATGTGTTGGAGCAATTGGCTATCCGAAGTATGGCAAAAGCCAAATATACGACCGAACCAAAAGGACACTTTGGTCTTGCATTCGCACATTATTCCCACTTCACCTCTCCTATCCGTCGATACCCAGATATGATGGTGCACAGGCTGCTTGAGCTTTATCTTGAAAATGGAAAATCTCCAGATGCAGAAGCTTGGGAACAAAAATGTGTGCATTCCTCTGAGCGAGAAAAACGTGCTGCTGATGCAGAAAGAGCTTCTATCAAATACAAGCAAGTGGAATTCATGTCACTTGCAGAAGACAAGGATTACGAGGGAATTGTAGCTGGAATCACAGAATGGGGAGTTTTTGTAGAAATTACTGAAACCAAGTGTGAAGGTATGATTCGTGTCCAGGATATGGATGACGATTACTACGACTTTGACCAGAAAAACATGCGTTTAGTTGGATCGAAGACTAAAAAAATGATCACTTTAGGTGATAAAGTTAAGGTCAGGGTGGTCAACACCGACATTGACCGTAGAACAATTGATTTGGAATTTGCAGATAATAATGACAGAAAAAAGCCACGCGCACGCCCTGTTAGGTAAGCTGGAGCACTACATCCAGAATGAATTCCCGATAGATGCGGGGATAGGTAAGTCACCAAGAGAACTTTATGAACCCATTACTTATATTCTAAGCCTGGACGGAAAGAGAATCCGTCCTTTGCTTAGTTTATTGGCCTATGGGATCTATAAGACTGATCCAGAAACAATCCTAAGTCAGGCAGCTGCGGTAGAAGTTTTTCACAACTTCACGCTGATGCACGACGACATTATGGACGATGCTCCCCTGAGAAGAGGAAAAGAAGCTGTCCATATGAAATGGAATAATAACGTAGCCATACTTTCAGGCGACGTGATGTTGGTGAAAGCATATGACTTGCTCTTACCTACTCAAGCAGAAAAACTTGGAGAGGTCATTCGCTTGTTCAACAAAACAGCGTCAGAGGTTTGTGAAGGACAGCAGTTCGATATGAATTTCGAGGCTTTGGAGTCTGTACACGAAGACGAATACATCAACATGATTCGCTTAAAGACTGCAGTACTTTTGGGATTCGCCTTGCAGCTCGGTGCTTTACTCGCTGGCGCTGAAAAGGACGATGCTCAGAAATTATATGAATTCGGCATGAACATCGGTGTAGGCTTTCAGCTGAAAGACGATTTACTAGATGTCTTTGCAGATCAGGCCAAATTCGGTAAGCAGGTGGGAGGAGATATCATTTCCAATAAAAAGACCTTTCTACTGATAAAAGCCTTGGAACTGGCCGAAGGAAAAGATGCTGAAGCGCTAAACTATTGGCTCTCCCAAAGCGACTTTGACAAAGAAGAAAAAGTACAGGCAGTGAGAGGGATTTATGAAAAGCTAGGTATCAAGGCGATCACCGAAGCCAAAATGAATTCTTATTTCGAAGCTGGATTTGCGCAATACGATGCAATCCATTTCAAAAACGAAGACTACTTCCTCGAACTCAAGAAAATCACTCAGGACCTAATTCACAGAGAAAAATAAATGGATTTATCAATTACACTTGTCCTGATCATTATCACTGCGATCAGCAGTTACTACGGAATCAATAATGCAGCGTTTATGGAACGCTGTATGTTCATTCCATATAAAATTAAGAGAAATGGGCAGTGGGATAGATTTATCACGTCCGGATTTATTCACAAAGACTACATCCACCTTTTCTTCAACATGTTCACCTTCTACTTCTTCGGAGGAGTGGTTGAGCAAGTGCTTGCTTACAAGTTTGGTGTAGTAATGGGAGGAGCAGTTTATGTACTATTCTATCTTTTGGGGATTATCATTTCTGATATTCCTACCTACTTGAAAAACCAAGACAACAGCTATTACAGAGCATTGGGAGCTTCAGGAGGAACAGCGGCAACCGTTTTTGCTAGTATCATTATTCTCCCACTTTCAGATATCTGCTTATTTGGGATACTTTGCCTACCTGGATTTATTTTAGGTGTACTCTTTCTTCTTTACTCTTATTTCAAAGGGAAAAACCAAGATGATGCAATCAACCATGACGCACATTTGTATGGAGCAATTTTCGGAATAGTATTTATACTCGTTATTTCGCCGGAGAGTGCAACAACATTTATAGATCAAGTGATGAGCTATAGACCTTTTTAAAAATACCTATCATCACAAATTGCCCGTCTGATATTTTATTAGTCGGGCTTTTTTTTTGTTGAAAATCCATTTAACCACGAAGTATACGGTAAGTAAAATAGAGTGCACAACTAAACACCTCTCATACCCCACTGGCGTTAGTCGCCTAGCATGTTTCTCTTCATTTCATTTTCTCGGCTAGCCAATCAAGGAATTTCTTTTTACGTTGACAAAGTCTTGATTAATGAATGATTTATTATGTCTAATTAAGGAATCAAAGAGGATTCTCCAATGCGCTTAAAGCTTGAGTAAGAGAAAGCCAGCCACTAATAGAACAAGCCATATATCAAGAACTTTTAGATGTAAACTGTGCGCTTTGTGTAAACCGCTGTGACCTTGGTGTTTTAAGGTTTACAAAAAATTAGGACAAAAAAATAGCTCCTTCAAATGAAGGAGCTATCTAATTGATTGTTTGCTTAAAATTAAGCTTCTGCTGGCAATACGCTTACGTATGATCTGCCATCAAATTTCTTTCTGAAGGTAACAACACCGTTAGATGTAGCGAACAAGGTATGATCTTTACCAAGTCCTACGTTCTCACCTGGGTGATGCTTAGTACCTCTTTGTCTTACGATAATATTACCAGCGATTACTACTTCGCCACCAAATTTCTTCACACCAAGTCTCTTGGATTGTGAGTCTCTACCGTTTCTGGAACTACCGACGCCTTTCTTATGTGCCATGGTTTTATTCTTTTATAGTTTTCGGAAAAGAAAACTTAGAGTGAAATAGTTTCTATCAATACTTTAGTGAAGTCTTGTCTGTGACCGTTCTTCTTCTTGTAGCCCTTACGGCGCTTCTTTTTGAAGACGATGACTTTATCACCTTTTACATGATCTAGGACTTTCCCAGTTACCAATGCTCCTTTAAGTAGGGGAGCTCCTACGGACACAGTTCCATCAGCTTCTGCTAATAGTACCTGGTCGAATTCGATGGAAGCGCCAGTTTCTAAGTCTAGCTTTGGAGCATAGACGAACTGATCTTGTGTTACTTTGAACTGCTTTCCTGCGATGTTTACAATTGCGTACATAGTTCTTGATTCTTTTGAAATCGGAGTGCAAATATAGGGAAGTTATATAAAACAAAAAAACTGCCTCAAGAAATATTATTTAAGATTTACAGTGAAACTGTTCCAAGCCTCAAATTTGTACGAATATCACCTTAATAATTCCCAGCTGAAAGACAATTCTATTCTAAAATCATTTGAAATCTACTAAGCAATTTTCACTCAACCATTTGATGATCAAAATCTTGAAGAGCATAATTAATTATGTGTAATACTTGAACTATAGTCAGTTATATGCTTGAATTTTGGTTGAAAATCTTTTTCGTAATTATTTAAATTTATTTCAAACCCTTAAAAATAGCCCATTCAATTAACTCAAAGCTCTATTTGACCTACTCTAAACTATTGATATATTGATCTATATGAAGCTTTTGAACATTGTTCAGAAAGTAGGTTGAATGGGTACTTCACCGGTTTTATTTCCCAATTTTGATTTACATATTTGTTCAAAGGCTGTTCTAAAAAGGCAGCTTTTCCTATCAGCGGACCGACGGAAACTATATTAACGAGCAAATTTATTACGCTTAAAAAAATAAGATGGCAATGCAGTACGAACCAATATTAGAAGAGAATAAGAATCGTTTTGTTCTATTCCCAATCCAACACAATGACATTTGGCAGTATTATAAGAAAGCAGAGGCTAGCTTTTGGACTGCCGAAGAGATTGACTTAGGTCAAGATATGGTGGATTGGAAAGCATTGAATGATGGCGAGCGTCACTTTATCTCTCACGTTCTTGCATTTTTTGCTGCCAGTGATGGGATTGTAAATGAGAATTTAGCAGAACATTTCGTGTCTGAAGTTCAGTACACAGAGGCAAAATTTTTCTACGGTTTTCAGATCGCAATGGAAAACATCCATTCTGAGACCTATAGTTTACTTATAGACACTTACATTAAGGATGCAGGAGAGCGTGACAAATTGCTTAACGCAATGGAGCACATAGACTGCGTGAAGAAAAAAGCTGATTGGGCTTTGAGATGGATTGACAACGGAAACTTCCAAGAGCGATTGATCGCTTTTGCAGCGGTAGAAGGAATCTTTTTCTCTGGCTCATTCTGCTCTATTTTCTGGCTGAAGAAAAGAGGCTTAATGCCAGGTCTTACTTTCTCCAACGAGCTAATCTCTCGTGACGAAGGACTACACTGTGACTTTGCTTGCCACCTATATACCCAGCATCTGAACAATCAACTACCAAAAGAAACGGTACGACAAATCATCAGAGATGCTGTAGAAATAGAAAAAGAATTCGTGACCGACGCGCTTCCAGTAAGACTCATCGGGATGAATTCTGATCTGATGTGCCAATACATTGAGTTTGTAGCTGATCGTCTTCTAGGAGAACTAGAATGCGACAAAATATGGAACAGCACGAATCCATTTGATTTCATGGATATGATTTCGCTTCAGGGAAAAACCAACTTCTTCGAAAAAAGAGTGGGTGATTATCAAAAAGCAGGAGTAATGAAATCTAACGAGGGTTCTGACGATTCACCAAGATTCTCCATTGGTGAAGATTTCTAACTAACCCATTTTTCCATCAACCAAAAATCCCAAAGAAATGCTAGTATTAAAAAGAGACGGAAGGCGAGAATCAGTACGATTCGACAAAATCACAACCAGGATTGAGAACCTTTGCTATGAGTTGGACCCAAGATTCATCCAGCCAATCGATGTTGCGAAGAAAGTAATCGATGGTTTGTATGATGGCGTATCAACTACTGAGCTGGACAATCTGGCTGCGGAAGTTTGCGCTTCCCTGACTGTGAAGCATCCAGATTATGCAATCTTGGCAGCGAGAATCGCTATTTCCAACCTTCACAAAACTACTAGTCAGTCTTTTTCAAACACGATGAAAAGACTCTATACTCATGTGAATCCAAAGACTGACGAAAATGCAGCTTTACTAGATCCAGAAGTATATGGCATCATCAAAAAGAACGCAGCCAAACTAGATGCGGCTGTTGATTACAAAAGGGATTTTGGGTATGATTATTTTGGATTCAAGACTTTGGAGAGAAGTTACTTGATCCGTTTGAATGGAAAAGTAGTAGAACGTCCTCAGCACATGTTGATGAGAGTGGCTGTTGGGATCCACAAAGAGGACATGGAGTCAGTAATAGAAACGTACAACCTACTTTCTGAAAAGTGGTTTACGCATGCTACTCCTACCCTTTTCAATGCCGGCACACCTAAGCCTCAGCTTTCATCTTGCTTCTTGCTAACGATGAAGGATGACAGTATCGACGGTATCTACGACACATTGAAGCAATGTGCTAAGATTTCTCAATCAGCTGGAGGTATCGGTCTTTCTATTCACCACGTAAGAGCTAAAGGCTCCTATATCAAAGGCACAAACGGAGTTTCAAACGGTATTGTACCAATGCTTAGAAACTTCGACATGACCGCTCGTTATGTTGATCAAGGTGGAGGAAAAAGAAAAGGAAGCTTTGCTATCTATCTAGAACCTTGGCATGCGGACATCAAAGATTTCTTGGAACTGAAGAGAAATCATGGTAAGGAAGAAATGAGAGCTAGAGATTTGTTCTATGCACTTTGGATTCCAGATTTATTCATGAAGCGTGTTGAGCAAAACTTAGAATGGTCACTATTCTGTCCTCATGAGGCTCCTGGACTTTCTGATTGTCACGGAGAAGAGTTTGAGAGACTATATGAAAAATACGAAAGAGAAGGCAAAGCTCGTGAGACGATCAAAGCTCAAGAGCTTTGGTTTGAAGTACTAGAATCTCAAATCGAGACTGGTACTCCTTACATGCTTTATAAAGATGCTGCAAATTACAAATCCAATCAAAAGAATTTAGGGACGATCAAGTCTTCCAATCTTTGTACGGAGATCATGGAGTATACTGCTCCAGACGAAGTAGCAGTTTGTAATTTGGCTTCTATTGCACTTCCAAAATTTGTAACCGCAGGTCCTGATGGGAAATTATTCTTTGACCACCAGAAATTATATGAAATCACCAAAGTAGCTACCAAGAATCTAAACAAGGTGATTGATGTAAACTACTATCCTGTAGAAGAAGCAAAGCGTTCAAACTTCCGTCACCGTCCAATCGGCCTGGGAATTCAAGGACTTGCTGATGCATTTATATTGCTTCGAATGCCATTTGATTCTCCAGAAGCAAAAGGCTTAAATGAAGACATCTTCGAAACCATGTACTTTGCTGCTGTGGAAACTTCCATGGAACTAGCCAAAGTTCAAGGAACCTACGAGACTTATGAAGGTTCTCCAGCATCTAAAGGTGAGTTGCAGTTTGACCTTTGGGGTGTCACTCCAAAGTCAAACAGATGGAACTGGACCGAGGTAAAAGAAAAAGTGAAGAAATACGGCATGAGAAACTCTCTCTTGATGGCTCCGATGCCTACAGCCTCCACTTCTCAGATCTTGGGCAACAATGAGTGCTTTGAGCCATACACTTCCAATATCTACACTAGGAGAACCCTGTCAGGTGAGTTCATTATTGTGAATAAGCATTTGATGAAAGACTTGATCGCACTTGGTCTTTGGGATGACACCATGAGAAATAGATTGATTTCTACCAATGGTTCTGTGCAAGATGTACCGGGAATTCCTCAGCACATCAAGGATATCTACAAGACTGTTTGGGAGATTTCGCAGAAAATCATCATCGATATGTCTGCCGATCGTGGAGCTTACATCTGTCAGTCTCAAAGCATGAACATCTTCATGCAGGATCCTAACTTCGGTAAGTTGACCTCTATGCACTTCTATGCTTGGAAAAAAGGATTGAAAACCGGCATGTACTACTTGAGATCTCAAGCAGCTGTAGGTGCCATTAAATTCACGTTGGACAAGACAGGATTTGAGCCGAAGGTAGAAAAAGCTCAGCAAGAAATAGTAGAAGTAAAATCACTGAAACAAGATGCTATTGCATGCTCACTGGATGATCCAGATAATTGCGAAATGTGTGGCAGCTAAGATTTAAAGTTCCCTAATCACCAAAAGCGCTTGATTTCTCAAGCGCTTTTTTTGTGTACCTTAAAACCTAAAGAACCCAATTATGGAAAGTAAGAGCATTGAGAAAAAACTAAAGAATCTAAAAGCTAATACACCAGCACAATTCGGAATTATGTCTCCTCAGCATATGGTAGAGCACTTAACCATCACTGTTAAAATAGCATACAACAGAATCAAAATTCCCGAGTTTGAGCCAAATGAAAAGCAAAAATTTCAGAAAAGATCGCTTCTGGATTCAGACATGGATTTCCCACGCGGAGTAGTTGCTCCAGGCATGAATGCTGGAGATTTGATGCCTTTACGAAGTGTGAACTTAGACGAAGCTAAGCAGCAACTCATAGACAGCATAACAGCCTATAATGCATTCTTTGAGTCTGACATAAAAGCAACCACTGTCCATCCGAGGTTTGGAATGCTAGCTTATGCCGATTGGGAACGTTTTCACCCGAAGCACTTCGCACACCATTTCAAGCAGTTCGGAATCTGGTAAACAGAAAATCAGTTAGACTAGGGATTATACTTCGCAAGTTTTTCTCGGATCAACTCATAGCCCTTCTCCGCCATATCCCAAGGCTCAGAGAAGTTTCTCCATACACCGATAGAATTGGCAAATGCAGGATCGTTTCTGGTGAAGCCCTCGATGGTCAGCCATCCTTTGTATTGGATGTCAGCTAAGGC
>NZ_FOKK01000033.1 GCF_900112005.1 Algoriphagus aquimarinus
TCACTACTGTCCGAGAAACGGTTTAAAATTTAGGGGAAGCTTCGTTTGAGAAGCTTCCCCTTTTCTGTATTTTCAGTTTACCACAACCTCTTAATACAGCGGATGAAAAATACACATTTCTTCGGACAGCCGATATTTTCTCAGATACTTTCTTTGATTGACCGTTCGCTGGTTTCCAAAGTAAAGTCCAAGCATCAGTCGGATCGCTACTACAAATGTTTCGATACTTGGCAGCACTTAGTCACGATGCTTTATTGCTCTTTTAGCGGAGCCAGCTCGCTTAGAGAGCTTTCAACAGGACTTTTGGCGTGGCAGAATAGACTTGTTCACATTGGGATGCCCAAAGCACCCCGCCGTTCCACTATCTCGGATGGTAACATGCGCAGACCCAGTGAAGTATTTAAGGAGGTTTACTTGGCACTTTTTGAAAAATATCGATCTGTTTTACCGGACAGCCGACTGAAAATGGATGTACTTAAAAAGCTATTTATCGTGGATTCCACGGTCATCAGCTTATTCAAAGATATTCTTAAAGTAGCTGGAAGGCCAAGAAAAGATGGTAGAAGCAAAGGCGGAATCAAAGCCCATGTGATGATCCACGCCGCTGAACTGATGCCCTGTCTGGTCAGATTAACTGAAGGAAGTAAGCACGATCATACATTTCTAAAGCATCTAAACCTCCCTGTGGGCTCTTATCTGGTAATGGACAAAGGATATACAGATTACCATCAATATGCGCAGTGGACAGAGCGGGGCATCTACTTCATCACGCGGATGAAAAACAACGCCATCTTTGAAAGTTTGGAAGAATTTGACTTGCCTGAACACAAGGATCAGGAAATTCTCAAAGATGAAACAGTGACTGTCCAATATAAAATAGGAACTGAAAAACACCCGCTCAAGCTTCGAAGAATCGCATATTGGGATGAAAAAAACCAAAAGACCCTTGTCTTTATGACTAATAATCTGGAGATCGAGGCTTCCACTGTTGCTGCTATTTATAAGTACAGATGGCAGATTGAGCTACTCTTCAAAAGACTCAAACAAAACTTTCCACTCAAATACTTTCTTGGAGACAATCAAAACGCCATCGAAATCCAGATTTGGTGTGCATTGATCTCACTGCTGCTCATGGAAGTGATCCGCAAACAACTCAAAAGAAACTGGGCATTCTCAAATATGGTCGCCATGGCAAGATTCCATCTAGCAAGCTATGTCCACCTAACCAACTTCCTTAATAACCCGGATAAAGAGCTCCAGGAAAATCTCCTGAAAGCCAACCAAACGGCCCTATTTCCAACCTAGTGGGCTTACATTCCAATTTCACCCAAAAATCTCCTCTGATTAAGTTCTTTTCAACCTCTCTGAGAAATTCATACTTTAGTCGGACACTAGTGATTTTTATTTAATACTATGTTTAAGAAATCGATCATTTGGGCGACTTTGGCGGTATCACTGTTTCATTCAGCGATGGTAAGTGCTCAGGATTACAAAACCGAAAACGTTATTTTAATCACGCTGGATGGGATGAGATGGCAGGAAGTATTTACCGGTGCAGATTCATTGCTGGTTGATGATACTGGGATGATCGAAACCCCAGGTTCCTTATTGCCAGATTTTTGGGATGTAAACCCTTTGAAGAGAAGAGAAATGCTATTTCCTTTTTTATGGAATACCATTGCCAAAGAAGGTCAAATCTACGGGAACAGGGCTTTTGGCAACAAGGTAAATAACCAGAACACCATGTGGTTTTCTTACCCTGGCTACAATGAATTTTTGAGTGGCTTTGCAGACGACAAGCGGATTACCAGCAATGATAAAATGAATAATCCCAACAAAACGATGTTGGAATATCTCAATGAAATGCCTGAGTATAATGGTAAAGTGCTGGCTTTTGGGTCGTGGGATGTGTTCCCTTATATCGTCAATGAGGAAAGGAGTGGAATACCTGTGAATGCCGGTTTTGACATAGCCAAAGGAGATGATTTGAGTCCGGAAGAGTTGCTGACCAATAAGATGCAAAGTGAGATTAGAGGTCCATGGGGTGGGGTAAGATTGGATGTTTTTACGCAGAATTATGCTATGGCAGCGTTGAAAAATCAGAAGCCAAAGGTCACGTATATCTCCTATGGAGAGACTGATGACTGGGCGCATGAAAACCACTATGACCAGTACATCTGGTCCGCCAAGCAGACTGATGCCTACATCAAAGAAATATGGGATTTCGTGCAGTCAGATCCACAATACAAAGACAAGACTACTTTGATTATTGGTACAGACCATGGGCGTGGTACCACTAAAACCAGTTGGACAGGTCATGGTTCTTCAATTCATAATGCGGGTGAAATATGGCTTGCTGCTATTGGGCCTGATACGCCTGCTTTGGGAGAAGTGAAGTCCGATGGTCAATTGCAATCTGCTATGGTCGCTAGGACTGTATTCAAATTACTTGGTTTGGAATACCCTGATGAGAAAGCAGCTCCAGTAATAAAGGAAATGGTGAAATAGTTTATTAGGCATATCGAAAAAAAGAGTCCGAATTACTTAATTCGGACTCTTTTTATGTCAACTTATCACCCTTACCGAGGCATCACCAACTCCAATACTTTTCCGTCTTTCTCTGGATACTGTGCTTTTTTTGCTGTCATTTCTGCGGATAGGACTTCCATCATCATTTTGAGTTGGGTGGGATTTGATTCTGCCAGATTCTCCCTTTCAAATGGGTCAGTTTTTAGGTTGAAAAGTTCATACATAGGTTCACCTTTTACGGAATAGTGATAGACCACCTTCCAGTCTGATTTTACCAAGCTGCTGAAGTAATTTGAGCGGTGATCTCCGTGTGGGAAATGATTTAAAAACAGTTCGTCTCTGTTAGTATTTTGCTTAGCATTTAGCTGAGTCTGAAGAGGGAAACCATCTATGCTATGTCCTTCTGGATTTGGAATGTCGACCAGCCAAGTCAGCGTAGGAAACATGTCTATGATGGTTCCTAATTGTCCTTGAATCGTATTTTGAGCTATGGGTAATTTTAATTGGTTTGGCGCACTAGCATTCGGACTGACCCAAGCAGCGATAAAAGGCACTCGCATACCACCTTCCCAGTGATTTCCTTTTTTGCCTTTTAGCGGGGAAGAACTGCTGTAATCATTTTCTATAGGTAAGGGTGCATCCGAACCATTATCGCCTAAAAATAGAATCAGTGTATTTTCTCCTAAACCAAGCTTCTTCACATGTTGCATGATGTCGCCCAGAGATTTATCAATCCCCTCTATTAGCGTAGCGTAAGCCTGAGCTTTTTCCGGCATTCCGGAATCCTTATACTTTTCCGCAAAGCGGGGGTCAGAATAAAAAGGCGCATGCACCGCATAATGCGCCATATTCAGAAAGAAAGGTTTCCCTTCCTCCTTTGCCTGCGTGATGGCTGCATTGGCTTCCAGCGTCAAAGCCTCCGTCAGAAATATGTCTTGCCCATGGTATTTTTCTAGTCCAGGAACCGCACGCGTTTTATTTCCCCCTGTGTGCCCAAAGGCTTCCGTACCCAAATAACTTCCAGGTTGCCCGATGGAGCTTCCTCCAATGTTGATGTCAAAACCCAGGTTTAGCGGGTCTTCTCCCTCGCTGTTGAATGGCCCAAAATGAGCTTTTCCTACGTGTATGGTTTTGTAGCCATTTTGCTGTAAAAGCTTGGGAAGAGTCACCGAGTTTTTGGTGAGTCCTTTCCAATTCCAATCTTCCGGACCAAATTCTGTTTTGTTGTTTTCCTCAGATCTGATCCAATTAGTGACGCCATGTCGAGCGGAGTTTTGGCCTGTGAGAATCGAGGTTCGGGAGGGTGAACATACCGAATGGGCATAGAAATTAGCAAAGCGAATACCTTGTCTGGCCAGTATCTCCATGTTTGGAGTGGTGTAAAACTTATTCAATGGATAGCTAATTGCTTTGCCATTTTCATCGGTGAGAAACGGTACCGAAGTATCCATTAGGCCCATATCATCTACCAAAAACACTATGATATTTGGAGGAGATATAGCTTTTTTCTTGCTGGCAAATGCGGTGATGAAAATCATCAGCATCGAAAGGGATGACAGGTATATCGTCAGTTTTAATTTATTCATTTCTTTGAATTGATTTCCTAAGGACTTAAATACCAAGGTACAAAATTTGCCCACTCAGGCTTAAGTAAAAAGCTCTGATAATGTTCACTTGACTATTTTAAATTTTAGGAACGGGTACGCTTCTGAATCAACAATCCCATGATTGTTTCTCACTGAATCCTACTTTGTACATCCAATTAACGCGAGAGAGGTAGTTGGATTAAACTTCTACTTTAAAAATCTCTCCATGAACTCTTCCCGGTAAGTCCTGCCGATTGGAAGAACTGTGTCGCCGATGAGGTGAACTTGATTACCACTGAGTTTGATAATTTTGTGGATGTTCACCACGTAAGATTTATGAATTCTATAAAAATCTCCTTCACCCAAAATTTCTATCCATTTCTTCATGGGTTCAGAGGAAAGATGCTTTTTATCTAACATACATACCTCACAGTAATCCCCATCAGCGGCAAGATGAATAATGTCTTTAAATGCTATACGGACATATTCATAGCCAATTTTGATGAAATGTTCTTTTTTAGAATGAGTTAGACCGTCTGTATTTCCTCTTACTTTTCCCACGGCTTTCACAAATCGCTCAAATGAAAAAGGCTTGAGTAAATAGTCTACCACATCAAGCTCATATCCATCCAGTGCATATTCCGAATAGGCAGTGGTCATAATCACCTGAGGCTTATTAGATAGGCTTTTTAGAAATGAAATACCGGAGAGCTTGGGAAGATTGATATCCAAAAACATCAGATCTACCGATTCTTCCTTTATAAATTCCATCGCCTGAATAGCATCTCCAAAGGTGGCGACCAACGTCAGAGATCCAAAATCTGCTATATATTTCTTGAGGATTCGTTGGGCAGGCTGCTGATCTTCTACGATGATACATCTCATGTTTTGCTCAGTTTGATTTTCAGACTGACAAAAAACTCATCTGCAGTTTGATTTATTTTTAATTCATATTGCTCAGGGTATAGCAAATTGAGTCTTTTCTTTACGTTTTCCAGGCCGATGCCATGCTGCTCTGAACTCATCGGAAGGTAATTGTTTTGGCAGATAAAGGTAAGTTCTCCACGCTCATTCACCGTAACTGAAATAGCTATTTTGATTTGATCGGACTGTCCCGACTGACTATGTTTGAAGGCGTTTTCTACAAAAACATTTAAAATCAATGGAGCTATTTTATACTCATCATCAATGTTTTTGGTGACAAATTCCACAGATCCTCTTCCCTCTATTTGCAGTTCATAAAGTTGGATGAAGTTGAGTAGATGATCAATTTCCTTAGTCAGTGATACAGTGGATTCTCTGCATTCATACAGCATATAGCGAAGCACGCCGCTCAGTCCCAAGATAATTTCGGGTGTTTTGGGAGACTGCTCCACTGCATATGAATAAAGATTGTTAAGATTATTGAATAGAAAATGAGGATTGATCTGAGAGTTGAGGAAGGATAGCTCGCTTTCCTTGACCATAATTTTAAGTTCGTCCAGTTCTCGTTGTCTCTGAATAGCATCCCAGGCGATTTTCGTTCCTGCCAGAGCAACCAATACAGACAGGATCTTTCCACTGCTTAATAATACTCCCTTTAGATCTGCCAATCTTGTGTCAGGGAAAATAAATGGGTCAATTAAAAATTCCTCGATGAACAGCACAGCTGCAAGGACAAGCAGAGTAGATAGCCCAAATTGTAAGTACTTTTTTCTGTAAAAAAGCTTAGGCAAAAACACATAACTAATCAGCAGATTTGCCCAGACATAGTTTGTGAAAAACCAAAGTTGATACCAATAAAGCTCGTATTTCAACTGCCCCTTTTCATGATCCATAATCACAAAGTGGAACACAAGCAGATGTATGATGAGCTGGAAGATCCATTCCTTTTTTACAGACTTATGTTGAGTTGCGATCGAATCCATAAATCAAATTAACTCCTGAAAAACATTATTAATCTATCAAGTCGGTAAACAGCCGTATTTTACCGACAAACGACAAAGTGAGAGGATTTTTGTTGTTTGTCGGCAAAGTCTGGTCGTTCAACGGTTTTGTTTTTTCTGGCAGCATTTGCTTCCCTATTTTAAGCTAATTAAACCCGCTGCACTATGAAATACATGCTTATTTGGATCTTATTTTTTGGTTTGGATATTACTTCTGCCTATTCACAAGGTATTGAAGTTACCGGAAAGGTAGTAGATGCCAAGAGCCAAAGCCCTATAGAATTTGCGACTATCAAACTGTTGAATAGCGCCTCGGGACAGATGATCGCCGGCACTACCACCTTAGCAAACGGGAACTTGCTACTTTCTACTGAAAACAAAAATTTCTCTGTGGAAGTGAGTTTTATAGGATTTATCACACAGCAGATCAAGGAGTTTGAGGTTGTGGATAATCAAGTCAATCTGGGGACAATCTCCCTAGAGCAAGACACAAAGCAGATGAGCGAGGTGGTAGTTCAGGGGCAAAGATCTACGACTGAATTTCAACTGGATAAGCGAGTGTTCAATGTAGGGCAGGATCTGAGTAGCACAGGTGCCAGCGCCTTGGACGTGTTGAATAATGTGCCTTCTGTGACAGTGAATATAGAAGGGCAAATCCTTCTTCGTGGGACAGGAGGAGTTCAGATTTTGATCAATGGCAAACCTTCTGTCCTTACTAATGACGGTGGAAATGCGCTGGGTACGTTGACTGCCGATATGATTGAGAAAGTCGAGGTGATGACCAATCCCTCAGCCAAATACAATGCGGAAGGTACTTCTGGGATTATTAATATTGTTTTGAAAAAAGAGGAGAAAAAGGGTGTGAATGGATCTGTCTCCCTAAATACCGGGGTACCTAACAACCATAGCTTGGGTTTTAGTCTCAATAAGCGCACGGAGAAGTTCAACCTCTTTAGTCAAATAGGAGTGGGTAAGCGAACTATGCCCGAGGATTTTGAGACTATCAATAGCAATTCCAGCACTGGTGCGGAAGTGCGAAGTGTAGGGGAAGTAGAGAAGAACGAGAAATTTTTCAACCTGATATTGGGTACTGATTATTACTTCAATGACAAAAACGTAATTACGGTTTCTGGAAATTATGCCATGGAGATTGAATCAGAGAATTCCACAGGTAATTTCAGTACCTATAATGGGCAAGGCGCACCGCTATCAGGCTGGCAGCGGAAGGAAAATACGGAAGCGACCAATCCTAAATGGCAATATGAAATGCAGTATAAAAGTGACTTTTCCGAGGAAGAGGAACATTTTCTACTCATCAGTGCTATAGGTAGTTCCTTTGCCAAAGATCAATCTTCCACCTTCGTCAATCGGCCTTCCTTTGGGGAGGATGCCCAATCCGGTGAGCAGTTGAGTGACAACGATTTTAGCCAAGCGGAATACACTTTCCAGGCGGATTATACACGTCCAATTGCTGAGAAGTTTACCTTGGAGACTGGCGGGCAATATTTCATTAATGAAGTGAAAAACGATTATTCCATTGCTGCCTTAGAATCAGGGGTATGGGTGGTCAATCCGGCTCTTTCCAATAATTTCTTCTATAAGCAAAAAGTATTGGGAATCTACGGGACGGGTGCATATGAAGCAGATAAGTTTGGTTTGAAGTTGGGGCTGAGAATGGAAAACACCGACATTCATACGCTGTTGGAGGAAACAAATGAGGAGAATGGTCAGAATTTCACGAACCTATTTCCTACTGTTCATGCATCCTATAAGGTTGCCAAAACCTTTTCTGTACAGGGAGGCTATTCCAGAAGGATCTCCCGGCCTAGGTTCTTTGACCTGAATCCATTTTATAATATAAGAAACACGTATAGCGTGTCCACCGGTAATCCAAATCTGCTGCCAGAATACACAGATAGCTATGAGGTGACGGGTATTTTGGATCATTCATTATTTTCTCTTAGCGCGTCCGTATATCATCGCTACATCACGCAAACAATAGAGGATGTGACGATTTTTGAAGACAATATCAACATCACCAAGCCGATGAATATTGGAACCAATAATGTCACAGGACTGGAGATCAATGGTAAAATGACGCCTACAGATTGGTGGTCTTTGAGCACAGATTTCAATTACAATTATTTCGATAGATCAGGTACTTACGAGTCCACACCTTTCGGCTTTCAATCGAACCAATGGACAGGACGCCTGACCAATAAGTTTAATTTACCGGCGGACTTTACCTTGGAAGTGGTCGGTGATTACAGATCTTCCTATCAGACATTTCAGCGAAGCATCAGCGGCTATGCTATGGCAGACATAGGCATCCGCAAGAAAATTGTGAAAGGTAAAATCATCGTGAATCTCAGCGTACGAGATGTGTTTGCTACCAGAATTTCGGAGAGTGAGACACTAAATCCTGATTTCTACCAATACAATTTCCGACAGAGAGGTCGCTTTGTGACATTTGGAGTAAGCTATGGGTTTGGAAAGGGCGAAGCTATGGAGTTCAGTGGAGGTAGAAGAAGATTCTGATCTGCCAGATGAAGCTCAATGCATCCAAGTCTATGCTCATCCATTTTCTAAGCATTTTATGCCCTGCGGGGAAGAGCGAAACTTCGTGATAATATTTCTGACCAGGTGTTAAAAGTTGATACCGATAGGAGTCTGAGAACCAAATTGCATGAATTGGGTTACAAGAAAATCCAAGCCCAAGTGGGCTTGGTTTTTTTAATTTTTGGGAAGCGGAAAGAGTAAAACCATTTTTATTACGTCACCTAAGATTGTTCCTACCCAGGTGAGCTGTCTGAAAAGTTGATGTCAACTAGTACACTGGAGCAATAAAATCCTGATTTCTTACTTGTTTTTCTGGAATCCAGGTTGTCAATTGTAGTAGAGTAAATAGGCTTTCTGTTGATAGACAACACATGGTTTATCTGTATTCGTGCGGGTAGGTAGCTTTTTGTATTATTTTATCCTTAACCCATCGATAATCTCATTACTCTCAGTTTTTACAAAATCCATGGCGCAATGTGCTTTTTAATCTAGTATATGGTCTTTCCTGAGCTAGGAGGATGGTACCTCGATTGACTTTTTTTCCAGCTTCCAAGAGTCTACCTTGAGGGTAATAAACCCAACTCAAAATGAAGAAGTCGATCTCATTTATCCTGCTTTTCTTTTCGTTATTCTCCCTCCAAGCTCAGCAAAAATCATGGATGCTTGGGCATTTTCTTAGACCTGAAGCTGCCAAGCCTATTATTGCTCCACTTAGCACAACGACCTTCGTAGATCCGATGACTGGCAAAACTGTAGCTTGGGAATCCATGGCTACATTTAATCCAGCGGCTATAGCTAGAAACGGAAAAGTGTTTGTGCTCTACCGGGCGGAAGAAAAACTGGGAGAAAAAGAAATTGGTGGGCACACCTCCAGAATCGGTTTGGCTACCTCAGCAGATGGTTTTGCTTTCGAGCGGGAGCCTGAACCGATTTTTTACCCAAAAGAAGATAATCAAAAGGAATTTGAATGGACTGGTGGTACCGAGGATCCCCGAATCATAGAAACTAAAGAAGGACTTTATGTCTTGACCTACACGCAGTGGAATCGGGATGTGCCAAGGCTTGCCGTGGCCACGGCAAAAGACCTGCAAAATTGGGAAAAACATGGCCCGATTTTCAAAGATTGGAAGGATGGAAAATACCATAACACAGAATCTAAGTCTGGAGCTATAGTCACTGAACTGAAGGACGGCAAGTTAACAGCGGCTAAAATAGATGGGAAATATTGGATGTATTACGGGGTTCCACATATTTGGCTGGCTACTTCAGATGATTTGATCCATTGGCAGCCAATAGAGAATCATGAGGGAAATCGAGTGCCGGTACTCAGTCCACGTGCAGGGTACTTTGATTCATGGTTGGTAGAGGCAGGGCCTCCTCCAGTGCTGACCAAAGATGGAATCGTAGTGCTCTACAATGCTGGTAATTCCCAACAAGTTGGAGTGAAAAATCTGGGAAACCGGGTCTATACGGGTGGGCAGGCACTTTTCTCTGCTACGGAGCCTTGGAAACTTCTCGATCGTGTAGAAGCACCCTTTATTCAACCTACACTCGATTTTGAAAAATCAGGGCAATACCCAGAAGGAACGACCTTTCTGGAAGGTTTGGTCTATTTCGAAGGCAAATGGTTGCTTTATTATGGGACTGCTGACAGTATGGTAGGTGTGGTATCTGCTGAAGGGCACTGATATGGTCAATTAATCAGGGCTATAATCACTGATCGTACCTTTGGCACTCTTCCTTATTTCTGATTTTTACTACCCAGAATTTCATTCTGGGCATTTACTGTTAATGCCTTTGGCATTTCCGAAGTCTTACAGAATCTTGCCAAAGGCAAGACTCATGATAACCCAGAATGCAATTCTGGGTTGATTAGGCTAGAATTGTTTGGAGTGCCAACGGCACGATCGGTTTCTTCTTGGGAACGCTGTCAGGAGCCTTACACTAGTAGGATACATTATCAGTTCCTGTATTTTCTCAACCTTCATTTTCGGCTACTTCATCCGTAGATTCGGCTTAGTAGATGAACTGATTTTGCGGGAGATTTGTAGAAACAAAAACCAAAGATTATGACAAATAGTAAAATAGCATTAGTGACTGGCGGAAGCCGTGGTTTGGGTAGGGATATGGCGATTAATCTTGCCAAGAAGGGTATAGATGTAGTGATCACCTATCATACTAATAAAACTGCCGCCGATGAGGTGGTGTCTGAAATAGAGAAACTGGGAAAAACCGGGAAAGCCTTACAGTTGGACACAAGTGTAGTAAAGAGCTTTGATGGATTTTTTGCGGAGCTTTCTGCCTATCTCAAGGAAGAGAAAGACGTTGAGACCTTTGATTTCCTGATCAATAATGCAGGAACGGGGATTTATACGCCCTTTTTGGAAACTACTGAAGAGCAGTTTGACCAAATGTCAAATATCCATCTGAAGGGAGTTTATTTCCTTTCCCAAAAAGCCGTCCCTTTCCTTGCAGATGGTGGTAGGATTATCAATATTTCTTCAGGATTATCTAGATTCAGCCTACCTAACTCCTCGGCTTATGGTGCCATGAAAGGTGGAGTGGATGTGTTTACAAGATACTTGGCTAAGGAACTAGCTTCACGTAAGATCACTGCAAACGTGGTAGCGCCGGGAGCGATTGCCACTGAGTTTGGTGGTGGTGAGAATAGGGATAATGAAAAGAAAAGAGCGCTTATATCCGGAGCGACTGCGCTAGGACGCGTTGGGGAGCCAGAGGATATTGGCGGTGTAGTAGCCTTTCTATGCTCTGAGGATTCCCGATGGATCAATGGTCAGCGTATCGAAGTTTCAGGCGGAATATTTCTCTAGGAGCCGTGGAATATGGCTTCACAGACCACTTGATAGTGCAAGTTCCGATCTATGGGGTACAGACCAGAGGGGACTTGCGCTAACCTGAGAAAGGGTGGGGACTTAGCTGTTAGAACGGAGACTTTATGACAGTACAGGATACTTCTCTAATCCTTTTCTAAGTATTTTAGAAGCTATGAAGAACATCTCGACTTTATCAAAACTGCTTTTTTGCCTTTTGCTCCTTATCAATACTACTGCTTTTGCGCAGCAGGATAAACCTAATATCATCTTCATCCTTACCGATGATCAGCGTTGGGATGCATTAGGGTTTTCTGGAAATGACATTATCCAAACTCCCGAAATGGACAAGTTGGCTGAGCAGGGAGTTTACTTCAAAAATGCTTTTGTCACCACACCCATTTGTGCGGCCAGTCGTGCCAGTGTACTGACGGGACTTTACGAGCGAACTCATGGATATACCTTCGGGCAAGAGTTAAACGAGGGTTACGCTCAGAATTCTTATCCTGCTCAACTGAGGAAATTAGGCTATGAGACCGGCTTTTTTGGGAAGTTTGGAGTGAACTATCCTGGGTTCTCGAAGTTGTTTGACGTGAGTGATAGCTACGATAGAAATGGGAAATTCGACGATAGACGTGGGTATTTCTATAAGACTATTGATGAGGATACAGTCCATTTGACTAAGTACACTTCCCACCAAGCGCAGGAATTTATCAAGAATCAATCGTCGGAAAAGCCGTTTATGCTTTCGCTGAGTTTCTCGGCTCCACATGCACATGACTCTGCTAAAGATCAGTATTTCTGGTCGTCTGATGTGGATCATTTGTATGAAGATGTGACCTTTCCAAAACCGCTTTTGTCGCAACAAAAATACTTTGATCAGCAGCCCGATTATGTGAAAGAAGGGGAGAACCGCACACGCTGGTTCTGGAGATATGATACACCTGAGAAATACCAGAAGAGTATGAAGGGGTATTACCGGATGATCTCGGAAGTGGATAGTGAGATCGGTAAAATCAGAAAGACGCTTGCCGAAAAAGGGATGGATAAAAACACGGTAATCATCTTCATGGGTGATAATGGCTACTTCCAAGGTGAGCGACAACTGGCTGGAAAATGGCTGATGTATGATAATTCACTTCGTGTGCCGATGATCATCTATGATCCGAGAAATCCTGGGCATAGAGAGATCACTGACTTTGCACTGAACATAGATATCGCACCTACTGTACTTGAGTTTGCAACTGGAAAACTCCCACAAGAATGGCAGGGCTTGAGTTTGGCGGATTACGTGTTGGGAGAAAATCCAGCACAGGACAGAAAGGAGTTTGTAGCAGAACATCTTTGGAAAGTGGATATCATTCCGGCGAGTGAGGGGATCAGAACCAAAGATTGGAAGTACTTCAGGTATCAGGATGATCTGGCTCATGAAGAATTGTACAATATCAAAAAGGATCCTTTGGAGAAAAGGAATCTAGCTGGAAAGAAGGGTTATAGCGATACGCTGAATGAAATGCGTGAAGCTTTTGATCAGCAAGTCAAGAAGCTTGAAGCTGATAAGATTGATTAGTTTGGTAAAAAAAGTGTCTTAGCCCTAATATGCCGTGGTCTGTGTCCGCACAGACCACTATTTTTATGTTTAATTATCAATAGACGAAGGACAGTCATTGAGGAGATAGGATCACTTAACACTACTGATCGTGCCGTTGGCACTCCTTATCGTAGTTTACACTTTTACCCAGAATTTCTAGGCATTTACTGTGAATGCCTTTGGCATTTTGGCTTTCCCGTGGAATCTAATAATAGGAGGTTGATAAAGGATACTCACTTAGGCGAGAAGGAATCAGTGTGTAGTCGGAGTTTTCAGCCCCACTGTTTAATATACTGAGTCTGAAAACTAAATGCTAAACCCTACTTGCTCTCCAGTGCCTTCCCTTCAAACTTAACCCTATCCCAGCCAAATTGCATAAAGTTTCGGATGTTTTGATGATCTGTTCCTTCGGCATTTCCTAGGACGTCGGTTCGGTAATAGTCTCCAAAAAGTGCCAGCGTCTGGTCTTGCGTGAGGTTTTGAGTCTTGGCAAAGGAAAAGATCTTGCAGCTGCCGTTGTTTTGTCCAGCTTCGTTTACTGTGTCGCCATTGGTGAAACGGATAGGAGTGAAGTTGAAGTTTGCATCGATATACCCGATCACATCAGTGAAATCAATGGTTTCTGGAGAGCGAGTGATTTGTTCTAAAAGATTCATGGGGTGAAATTAATTAATCAGGAGATGATATTCAAAGGTTAGTTTTCAGTCTCAGTATGCAGTCTCAGAACTGAACACTACGACTGAGACTGAAGCTAGAATTGCAAATCCCAAAGGTTAGAAAGCGTAGTTACAAACTCACGCTTAGCAAGGGAGATTTCTCCAATTAGATAATGCGAGTAGCGCAGCACGATTTTGAGTTCTACCAAAGAAAATGGGTCAAAAGAAACGCTCTCCTTTTGACTAAAATTTTATTCACTGACCACTGAAAAGTATTTCTCCAAAGAATTAGCTTTCAGCAAATCAGCTGGCTGATAGAAGCCTTTCATGCCTTGGACGTCATCTCTTACCTTTTTTATCATATCAGGAGAAATAGGTGAGGCTTATTTCCAAAGGAATTTCTTACTTAAGTAAGTACAGCTGCGCTAACAAAGTCCGCTACTGATTCTATATCATCTTCATGCCCCTCATATCCGGCGTTCTGTCGATGCAACTTATAGAATATCAAATACATACCTAGCTGTTTTACAAGTGATTAATGTTTTTTAAATCTACTCGTCAAAGGATAATTATCAGTTAATATACTGTAGTAGGATAGCTTTATTCTGAGCTAATGTTCGATTTACAGCACTTCCCGAAATTATTCTTGGTATTTTTGTGTTTCAAAACAGAAATGACACTTTTTTCCATAAGACAGTCATTTGGTTAAAAAAATATATGTCATTCAAAGATCTTGGTCTATCCGACCCTCTACTGCGAGCAGTAGCAAAAAAAGGCTATTCAGAGCCATCTCCTATACAAATCAAAGCTATTCCGCTCATCCTCAAGGGACGAGATGTGCTTGCTTCGGCACAAACCGGCACAGGAAAAACAGCGGGTTTTACCTTGCCCATTTTACAGCTTTTGGCTAAGAACCCTTCGAGAAATAACCGTCCGGTTAGAGCCTTGGTACTCACTCCCACACGAGAACTTGCAGCCCAGATCCACGAAAATGTGGTGTCCTACGGAAAATATCTCGACATAAGGTCTACGGTAATCTTCGGCGGGGTCAATCAAAACCCACAAGTAAGTACTCTAAGACGTGGTGTCGATATTCTAATTGCCACGCCAGGACGTTTGCTTGATTTGATCAACCAACGTCTGCTATCCCTGTCGCAAGTAGAGATACTTGTGCTCGATGAGGCAGATCGTATGCTCGATATGGGTTTTATCAACGACATTAAGAAGATCCTTTTGCTAGTGCCAGATAAGAGACAGAATCTGCTTTTCTCAGCTACTTTTTCAAGTGATATTAAAAATCTAGCTAATCGGTTTTTAGATAATCCTGTGTTAGTAGAAGCGACTCCTGAAAATACTACGGTAGAGAAAATTATTCAAAAGGCCTATAAAGTTGATCAACTTAAAAAGGCGGATATGATCATCGATCTGATAGCGGGGGGCAAATGGCAGCAGGTTTTGGTCTTTACACGAACCAAACATGGCGCAAATAAACTGACTGAAAAGATGAATAAGGCTGATGTTACTGCTGCTGCTATTCATGGAAACAAGAGTCAGGGAGCGCGTACGAAGGCGTTAGCGGGCTTCAAAGACGGAAAAGTACGAGTACTTGTCGCTACTGATATCGCAGCAAGAGGCTTAGATATACCTTTACTTCCTCATGTTATTAATTTTGAGCTACCTAATATTCCTGAAGATTATGTACACAGAATCGGTCGTACGGGTAGGGCAGGAGCGAGTGGTGAGGCTATCTCACTGGTAGCCGCAGATGAAATTGATTACTTGAGAGCAATAGAAAAGCTGATCGATCAGCGAATTCCCACGGATATTATGGAGGGTTTTGAGCCAGTGGATAAGCCTACAGGAGTAAAACCCGCTTCTAAACAAAACAATCAACGTAATCAGCAAAGAAAACCTTCAACTCCAAGAAATGGTGGTAATCGCCAAAACCGAGGAAGAAAGCCAAATAGATAAAAAGTATCGCTTCCCAAAGTGGTCTACCCTCGATCGGACTATTAAAAAAGCCAACTACTGTAAGCATATTCGCTTCTAATAGTTGGCTTTATTGTTTTTTCAATGTATTCGATTGGACATGGATAGATGTTCCGTGCCTAAGGCACTCTGATTTCTTAGTCGTGCGTTTTGCAAGGGATCGATCCCGATAGCTATCGGGACCCTTGCTACAAGATGAACCAAGCCTACGGCTTTGTTTCGTGGAAAGAGTTGAAGCCCAACTCCACAAGATGGGTCAAGCTATCGGCTTTTGTCAAAATCAGACTGCGCTGCAGGTGGTATTAGATGGATCAAGTTTTCCTATTGCACCATGGATTTCAGTTTAGTTCAAGTTTTCAAACCTGTCCGACTACAGGCGGACTTGGGCTTAAATCAATGCAGTCTTCGGACTGCTTTTGATTTAGCAATCAATCTTCTTGCAGTCTGAAGACTGCATTAACTTAGGCACAAGTCTGACGACTTGCGCCAACTGGGACTTTTTATTTTTCTGGATATGTATTCCTTGCTTATCCTCGTTATGGCGAATCCACCAATCCTTGATTTGACCCCATTAGGCCAAAACATCGGAATAATTGGGTACTATCTCACCAATATAATGGGACGCATCTAAGATGCTTTTCTAGAATTAAACTATGTTTTCTATGTGTCTATGTGGTCCAAAAAAAATCCTGAAAGTTTTATCAAAAAAAATGGGTCGCAAGGAGCTCAATCCCTATGACCCAAATTTTATTTATCCGACATCCGACATCCGACATCCGACATCTGACATTTATTTCTCCATCGGATGTGCTTTTAGCAAATCTGCAGGCTGATAAAAACCAGTGTGATCCTTTATTTCTTCTCTTACCTTTTTCACCAAATCCGGCGAAATGGCTGAAGCCTGATTCCCAAAAGAGTTTCTGACGAAAGTCAGTACTGCTGCTACTTGGGAATCATCAAGCATGCCTTCGAATGGAGTCATAGGAACTTGGCCAGGATAATCTTTTCCTTTTACCGTAATAGGACCCATTACGCCTTTCAAGACTATTTTGATCAGGCGCTCTTCATTGCCCGTCACCCAAGGAGTATCTGCAAGTGGTGGAAAGCCAGAAGCGGAAAGTCCTTGCCCATCCGGTTGGTGGCAGGTGCTACAGAAGCCTTCTCTAGCGTAGATTTCCTTTCCTAGGATAAATAGCTCTCTGTCCGAACCAGTAAGTGAAGACTTGATGTCTTCTTCTTTTTTCTCTTTCACAGAAAGTCCAGATATGTGTGCTACTGCGGCCTCATAAGCAGGCGCGATCCACTTATCCATTTCTGATCCTTCAGCTGCTGATAGCACTTCAAGGCCTGCCTCACGAGGCATCCAAGATGCCGCTACAATCGCTTCAAGTCGCACTCTACCATTTTCATCCTTGATCGCTTCAGTCATCAATTCTTTTTGATTGGAAACCTGATGACCCGTATAGCGTAGCACTCTCACTGCCGCTGCTCGGGCTCTGTAGTCTTTTGCTTTTAGCAATTGCTCCAGTAAATCTTGGTTTACTTTATTGATTCCCCAGCTTACCCAAAGCGCTTCAAGTACATTGTGCTCGTACCTTGGATCGTTCTTGTCCAATTTACTGGCCCAGTCTGCCACTGCTTTGGCTACTTCCTCTTTGTCTCTTCCACGGAGCTCACGACGAGTTCTGTAGCGCGTTCTGTACTCAGGTAGTTTTAAGTTTTCCATCAATTCAGGGATGCTCGCTCCGTCGATTTTAGCCGGAATAACCAAAGGTCTGGATGGGTAGGTGATTCTGTAAATTCTACCGTGCTGATGATCTCTCAAAGGATCACGGGCGTTGTGCTGCATGTGACCGATCAGGATATTGTGCCAATCGACTACATAAAGCGAACCGTCAGGCGCAATTTCCATATCTACCGGGCGGAAGTTTCTATCTGTGGAAGAAAGAAGGTCCTGTCTGAATTTGGTGGAAAATCCGATTTCCTCATCGACCATTTGATGTTGTTTGGTGCCTAGGAAACCGATCGTGTTGTTGATGATCATATCACCTTGAACATCTTCAGGGAAATGTCTACTGGAGATAAATTCCAAGCCTGAAGTCGGACGTACCAGCTGATCTCTCTGAATCAAGTTTGCTCCTTTATTATTCGCATTTCCGTAGCGAGGAAGAAGGGAAGCCGGCATCATGTAGTTTACATTTGGACCAGAAGTCTCCGCATAGAAGTTTTGTCCCCACTCGTCAAAAGCAATTCCCCAAGGGTTTGGTATGCTTACTTGAGCTACTCGCTCTAGCTTATGTCTGCTTGGAGTATATCTGTAAAAGCCACCGTTGGTCGCACGTACAGTTCCGTAAGAAGTCTCCACATTGGAATGCAAGAAAACTCCTTCTGCCATATAAATTGACCCCGACTCATCTGTAGTAAATGCTGAAATCGCATGGTGTGTATCATGATCGTCAAATCCACTTAGAAGGATTTCTTTACGATCAGCTTTGTCGTCATTATTGTCATCATACAGGATTATCAGGTTGTTTCCCTGAGAAACATACACGCCTTCTGCTGCCAACTCAAAGCCTACTGGGATATGTAGATCGTCTGCAAAAACTGTTTCCTTATCTGCTTTGCCGTCATTGTCCGTGTCTTCATAGATCAAAAGCTTATCTGCTGGACGTGAATCGCCTGGCTTGTAGTGTGGGTAACTTGGCATAGTTGCTACCCAAAGTCTGCCTTTGTTGTCAAAAGAAAGTTGAACAGGATTGGCAAGATTTGGCCATTCTTCTTCAGATGCAAAAAGCTCTATTTTATATCCTGGTGCTACCTTTAGCTTAGCAAGTGCTTCTTCACCGTATAGGTATTTCAGGTCGCCATTTTTCTCAGGGTTGTAATTCGTCTCTACCTCAGGAAGCACATTGGTATGCTTGTCAGCAGCTACCAAATCTTTCTTTTCACCTTTATTAGCCATCCAGATGGCAGTATCTCTGATCGCCGTTAGCTGGCGAATTTTTTCCAGTTCAAAAGGGTAATTGTCTGGACCGAAGGGATCGTATCTTCTACCGAATACGTGTACGCCATTCGGGATTTTGTAATCATTTCTCCAAAACCAGTTTTTTTCCTGAACGGCTTCATGCACTAGTTCACGGTTTGCTTCAGTTTGGATTTTTTGCTTCCCAAAAATTTCATCGGCTAGAAGTACAGCCAGTTTTTTGTAGCCGGCTTCATTTAGCTGAGAACCATCGATGGTAAGGTCTTCCTCTGTTTCCAGATACCACTGCTTACTTGGTGTGAAAGCATCTACAAAAAGTACGTGGTTATTATCCGCAATCTCACGCATTGCTACGGTGTAGAGATTTAAGTTCTCATTTTCCGTTTTGCCGTTAGGCACATCGATTTTCTCTGAAAGATCTTCGAAGGCAATTGGGGATACGACAACTAATTTAGGCGAAAGCGTATCGTGATATTTTTGACGGAGCGTATGCTTAATAAAGGCGTCCAATTCAGCCTTGTAATTTTCTACGCCATCGACGCCTTGGAAGGATTCATTGTACCCAAAGAATGAGATAATGATGTCAGTTTGAAGCCTGGTGAGCCATTCGTCAGGCTTTTCCAGATGACCTACACTTCCTGAAGGAGTTGCGTATTCAACCTGGAAATCTTGAGCACCTGGAAAAGCCCAAGGGTCGTTCGTGCCAGATCTAGGTCTAAAGCCTGGGGTGTCTCCCGGATCAGAAAGGTTTCTGATGTAGAGGTTTTTCTCAGGATTTCTGAGTTGCATTTCAGTCTCAAAGCTTCCGTAATCCATCATTCTGGATCCCAGGTTATTTCCAATCAGAGCGATTCTCGTGTTTGGTTTTAACTCGAGCGTTTCCTTTTGAGTGCATTGAAAAGTGAGGAG
>NZ_FOKK01000032.1 GCF_900112005.1 Algoriphagus aquimarinus
TCACTACTGTCCGAGAAACGGTTTAAAATTTAGGGGAAGCTTCGTTTGAGAAGCTTCCCCTTTTCTGTATTTTCAGTTTACCACAACCTCTTAATACAGCGGATGAAAAATACACATTTCTTCGGACAGCCGATATTTTCTCAGATACTTTCTTTGATTGACCGTTCGCTGGTTTCCAAAGTAAAGTCCAAGCATCAGTCGGATCGCTACTACAAATGTTTCGATACTTGGCAGCACTTAGTCACGATGCTTTATTGCTCTTTTAGCGGAGCCAGCTCGCTTAGAGAGCTTTCAACAGGACTTTTGGCGTGGCAGAATAGACTTGTTCACATTGGGATGCCCAAAGCACCCCGCCGTTCCACTATCTCGGATGGTAACATGCGCAGACCCAGTGAAGTATTTAAGGAGGTTTACTTGGCACTTTTTGAAAAATATCGATCTGTTTTACCGGACAGCCGACTGAAAATGGATGTACTTAAAAAGCTATTTATCGTGGATTCCACGGTCATCAGCTTATTCAAAGATATTCTTAAAGTAGCTGGAAGGCCAAGAAAAGATGGTAGAAGCAAAGGCGGAATCAAAGCCCATGTGATGATCCACGCCGCTGAACTGATGCCCTGTCTGGTCAGATTAACTGAAGGAAGTAAGCACGATCATACATTTCTAAAGCATCTAAACCTCCCTGTGGGCTCTTATCTGGTAATGGACAAAGGATATACAGATTACCATCAATATGCGCAGTGGACAGAGCGGGGCATCTACTTCATCACGCGGATGAAAAACAACGCCATCTTTGAAAGTTTGGAAGAATTTGACTTGCCTGAACACAAGGATCAGGAAATTCTCAAAGATGAAACAGTGACTGTCCAATATAAAATAGGAACTGAAAAACACCCGCTCAAGCTTCGAAGAATCGCATATTGGGATGAAAAAAACCAAAAGACCCTTGTCTTTATGACTAATAATCTGGAGATCGAGGCTTCCACTGTTGCTGCTATTTATAAGTACAGATGGCAGATTGAGCTACTCTTCAAAAGACTCAAACAAAACTTTCCACTCAAATACTTTCTTGGAGACAATCAAAACGCCATCGAAATCCAGATTTGGTGTGCATTGATCTCACTGCTGCTCATGGAAGTGATCCGCAAACAACTCAAAAGAAACTGGGCATTCTCAAATATGGTCGCCATGGCAAGATTCCATCTAGCAAGCTATGTCCACCTAACCAACTTCCTTAATAACCCGGATAAAGAGCTCCAGGAAAATCTCCTGAAAGCCAACCAAACGGCCCTATTTCCAACCTAGTGGGCTTACATTCCAATTTCACCCAAAAATCTCCTCTGATTAAGTTCTTTTCAACCTCTCTGAGAAATTCATACTTTAGTCGGACACTAGTGATTTGGAATTAGATTTTACGATCTCTACCTGCCGACATTCCAAAGAATGTAAATACCAAAGCAAAGAATAAAAGGAAGAAAATCAGGATATTCCAATTGTCAAAAAGATCCAATGATACCCCAAACAGTAACGGACCCAAAGCTGCCAAATAATACCCCGAAGACTGCACCATGGCCGATAGTTTAGCCGTAGTCTGATCCTCAGCTGTCCGTAAAGCGATCAGCGTATAGGCGATACTCAAGCTAGATCCCATACAAAAACCAACCACGGCTAGTGCTACATAGGTGATCAATTCATTATCTATAAACAGAGCCACATAGCCAAACACATAGGCTATTCCCACAGCTAGAACGACCCAGGTTTGCTCCTTGAGTTTGATCAGAAAATTAGGCGCGAAATACGACCCAAAAAGAGAAACAACCTGCATCAGAGACGACACCAAACCTGCCTGAGCAGGAGTCCAACCCCTAAAGATTAGCATATCAGGTAGCCAGGTTATCAACGTGAAATACATCACCGACTGAGAACCCATAAAAATGGTGATCTGCCAGGCTAGTTTTGATTTCCATACATTTTTAGCAGGATCAGTCACCTGCTGCAAGCTGGCTTTTGGTCTGCGAATCTGTGGAATCCACACAAGCAAAGCTATAACCATAAACAGCGCCCAAGATGCCAGCGAGCCTCTCCATCCCCAGTCCCAATCTACCGCCAATGGCACACTCACTCCCACTGCAATTGCAGCAAAAAGAGACATCATCGTCGCCAGTAAAGCCGTCATCAAACCTAGCTTTTCGGGCAATCTGAATTTGATCAAAGGAATCAACAGCACATTAGCAATTACAATCCCAATTCCCGTCAGCGCCGTCCCCAGGAACAACAGTTCTATTCCTCCCAAAACCCGAAGGATCACACCAAACGTAAGTATGGAAATTCCTAGAAATATGGCTCTGCCCATTCCCAGACGCTTTCCTATCGCTGGCGCAAAAAGAGAAAAGGTAGCAAAAGTGAGCAATGGAAGTGTGGTAAGAAATCCCGCAAGTCCATTGGACAATCCTAAATCCTCTCTGATAAAGGGAATTAATGGCCCAACCGATGCAATCGAAGTTCGAAGATTGATCGAAATCAAAAGGATTCCCGTGATAAGAATGGATTGAGAAGGAAGAGATTTAGTCAAGACTGAGTTGCAAAATTTAATGAAATAACATCTATGGCTTATGCTGGGAGAGCTAGAATAATTAAAAGTTGAAGATTTAAGTTCCAGAATTTAGACTCGGAATAGAAAGTATCAATTTAGAATTATCCTTGGTTAATTTCCGCTCAGATTTAGTTTGTTACAGCTAGTTATTGCTTTAAGTAAATATGTAGCTACCGCAATCAGAACAAAGAACTATCTCAATATAACTTATGCTTTTATGCGATACTGAATACAATACTGGAAGTTCTGAAATCGCCTGGGATGTAGTCTGGAATATTTCACAATGACTGTTTTGCCTTTCAATTAAAACAATGTTAATTTTTATAAATACTTGTCCTTCAGTATTTCATTAGAAGTTAAAAGTGATTAAATTTTAGTTCACAAAAACTCTCCTCATATGAAATCGAGTACGGAAGCAACAAACACAGGGATGATTATCCTGCTTGCAAGATTCCATGTGACCATTGAAAATCAAATTTATAAACACATGAAAAAGTTGATCATTCTAGGGGCACTTGCTGCTTTTTCTCTTACTCCAGAAATAAATGCTCAATCCACTACTCAGCTCATTTCAGTAGCGGGAAAGCAAGTGAACACCAAAACTTCTGATTTAACTAAGCGAAAAGCCCATCAGCCAATCGTTATTTTGGAAGCTGGAAACAGTGAAAGTCTAGCAGTTTGGGACAACCTGTTTGATCAGGTAGCTGAATTTTCTCCTGTGTTAGCGTACGATCGACCTGGCTTAGGAAAGTCTTCGATTTCGGAAGAAACGCCTTCTTTAGATATAAGAGTAAAGGAACTTGAGGCTCTATTGAATGAAATGAATATTGAGCCGCCTTATATTTTGGTAGGCAACAACTGGGGAAATCTATTGATTAGGGAATTTGCGGCAGCCCATCCAAATGAAGTTCAGGGAATGGTGTATGTAGACCCCGTAATGGACACTGACAACCCAGACAAACTACGTGATGCACTTAATAGTCAAAACTTAGACGGCGAGCTCTTAGCCTCTGAATACCTAGCTTTTCAGCGTTTAAGTATGTCCAGAAGATCCACGGGAGCGAAGCCGGAGAGTGACCTATTTTTGAAGATGCTAGTTGAAAATCAATTGAACTGGTCATCTCAAGATGTGCCAGAAGTAGCATCTCAGGTAATCATTGGAAGAAAAAATAACATCCAAACCATATTTGGCCAGCAAACGACCCATTACAAGGAAATAAAAGGCTTTCTAATTTCGAGTAAGGTAGACTTCTTCGATCAGTACAGTCTGGAGAACCCTGAATATTCCCTTCTTTTGTCTTCTGGATCCATGAATTTCCTGCCGACGCAAGAGCCTACACAAATCGCCCAGTCTATCCGTCAAGTACTCTATACTGATCCGATGACAAAAATCATTAAGGCTACACAAACCCTCAGTCCAGAAGAGTTTGGTAGGTATGTGTCTGACATGCAAACTTACATTCCTGCATCGCTTCTGAATGAGTATGAGATCAACATGCAAGCATACAATCTCATGCGATTTGATAAGTTTGAACATGCGTTGGTTCTCTTCAAAAACAACCTAGAAAATCATCCAAACTCCGCAAATGCTAACGATTCTATGGGCGATGGCTTGATGGCTCTGGGAAGAGTCGAAGAAGCTGTTCCACTCTACAAAAAAGCTGTGGAGCTAGGCGCTCAACCTCAGCATAGTGATTTAGAACTTTTCAAAAAGAATCTCACCAAAGGAGAAGAAATGCTCGCTGAGAAGGGAAAGTAGGCTTAGAGATTAAATGACATAGAAAATAGGATTCATGACGAAGATGAAGCCGTTGAACTGATAAAAGTTCGACGGCTTACCCTTTTAAAACTCCACCCGATAACTCAGAATCGGAATCAATGGGGTTTGATAAGAGGTTTTGATCTCCCCGCTCATAGGTTCGAAGTAACTGCCGTAGATGTTTTGACGGTTGGTGGCGTTTTGGATATCCAATGACCAAGTTCGGGTGGACTTAGGTTTATTTTTCGTCAGACTGAAGCGCAGATCTGTACGGAAGTAGTTCGGGTTGTGCTCTTCAAAAGCCTGATCCTTCAGACGAACTCCTTCGCCTTTTGCGATAGAAGCTGCCAAATCAATCGGAGTATTTCGCAGTCCTCCGCTGTAGATCGTACGGAGATTTATCCCAAGCACGCGGTCTTTTTTCAAGGTGTACTCCTTGCCAGCCGTCAGCGTGGCGTTGAAATTGCCATTGTAGCGTGTATTTCTCCAGACGTCCTCATTGGTTTTGTACTGGGAATTGTACAGCGAAGTGGACAGCAGGAAGTACAAGCCCTTGTGCGTAAACTGCTCCAGCGTAAATTCAACGCCGTAATTTTTCCCAAAACCCTCATTCACCAACGGGTCGGTGGTGAAAGTCCATTGTTGATTGATGATGGAATAAGTCTCATCCGTGCCGCTAAGGATCGGAATCTGGAATAAATGCTGGTAATACGTCTCCACTTTCAACCGCAAATAGGAATTCAACGAACGATCATAGCCCAGCACAAAATGATGTGATTTGCTTAGATCTAGATCCTCATTTGGAAGAGTAATCTGCCCGTTCATTTCTTGCTCAGCAAAGTAAGTTCCCAGTGGCTGCACTTGGCTATGCAGTCCATAGCCAAAGCTCAGTCGTTGCTTTTCGTCCAAGGCATAGGAAGCGCTTAGCCTCGGCTCGATCGAATTGGAATTATTCAGCAACAGCTGCAGGTAATGCAGTCCAACATTGAAAGTCAAACGCTCGCTGGCTCGGTAGTTCAGTTGGGAAAAAGCCTGAATACTCTGCGTGTTTCCCTTGGAATTGATGTAGGTCTGTAGGCTTTGAGTTTCTTCCACGAAGTCATCCTCACGCAGATTGTAGTAGAGTTGATTGACATAAAATCCGCTTCGCAAAGCTGCTTTCGCAGAAAGCTTGGTATTCAGCACAGAGCTTAGCGTAATTTTCGAATTGCTGTAATTCTCGTAATAACGTTTCTGAAACTGCAAATCATCATCCAATCTAGACTCGGTCGTACCCAAGGCATTTCCAGAAGCCAGCAGAGTAGTTTGGAGGAAATTTGCTTCATTCAAGATGTATGAATGCTTCACTCCCACTGCTCCCGTGTTCGAGAAAAACGTTCCAGCGTAGCGATCTCCATCCGATTTCCATTCGAGCGAATCCATCAAAGCTTCTCCATCTTGGTCACTCAGTCCACCAAAACCGAAAAGTGTTATCGTGCTATTCGGGCCAGTTGGCATATAGACATTGAAAGACAGATCTTGAAAATTGGTCACAAAGTCACCTAGTGGAAGACCGATTTTGGAAAGGAGCGAAAGCGTGGAATAGCGATAGTTAACTAGATACGAACCTCTGTAGTTTTTGGCAATCGGTCCTTCCGCAGCCAGGTCCAAACCCATAAATCCTGCTTGAACGGTGAACTCCTGATTTTCATTGTTCCCTTTTCTCAGGCTCAAATCAAAAACTCCAGAAAGCGCATTGCCATATTCCGCTGGAAAAGCTCCTGTGAGGAAATCGGAATTCGCCAGTAACTGAGAACTCAAGATCGACACACCACCGCCGGAAGTACCAGGATTGACGAAATGATTGGGATTTGGAATATCTATTCCTTCCATCCTCCACAGCAAACCGTTGGGACTGTTGCCACGAATGGAAATATTATTATTACCATCATCCGTGCTGGTAACTCCAGAGAAGGATGCCACCATACGACCAGGATCATTGACTGCCGCGGCAAATTTCCGGGTATCCTCCACTGAAAACGTACGTCCGCTGACCTGCACCATATCGTTATTGGTTCGATCCTTATCTGAAGCTGTCACGACGAATTCCTGGATTTGAGTGATATCCTCCTCCACGGGAATAGTAAGCACGACTTCCTTGCCCGAGTTGAGTTTGACGTTTGGCAGGATGATTTCTTTGAAACCGATAAAGCTCACCTTGAGCGTGTACATGCCGACCGGCAAATCAGCGATTTTGAAATCTCCTGCTACATCTGTAGTGGTTCCGATTATGGGGTCCGAACCCATTATCATTACTGTCGCGCCTGGCATGGGAACTTTTGTGATTTGGTCGATCACCGTCCCGCGGATTGTCTGCGTGAGTTGCTGTGCTTGCAGGGGATTTATTGCCATGAAAAATAGTACCCCAAGAACCTTAGTAAACGAATTCATCTTAATTGGATTAGTTTGGTTCTATGACAAGGGGAAGGGGAATTACCCTTAGCGGAGGGGGAGAAATATTCTGATGGAAATCTTTTTTCTCTCGCAACGGCGCAGCGGCGCAACGTTTTTATTTACTTCCGTCTTAGAAATATCTCGCGCCAAGGCGCAAAGGCGCAGTTCTTTAACCTTTGAGAAGTTACCCAGAGTATCTCAACTATTAGGTTTGAAGGGTCTTTGTGAAGGTTATAATTTTTATAGTAAGTGGTTTTCTGTCTCTCGCAGCGGCGCGGCGGCGCAACGTTGAATGACCTCCCACCAAGGCGAGAAGGTGCAATTGTTTACTCTAAACCCTCTTGAGGTTCGATGCTGCGATGAGCGAGAAAGCAATCTGGTTTTCAAAAAATTTAACATTAGTCATGAATTACCAATCCGAAGGTCTTTTGGCCTCGTAGGCATCAATTTGATCTAGCAGATCTACAGGATCATCTGAGACAATCAATAGTTCTTCCTGCTCAGGATACATGAATCCTTCCTTCATAGCATGGTCCAAAAAGTCAATTAATTTGTCATAATACCCATTCACATTATAGAGTGCGAGCGGCTTCTGAATATAGTGCAGTTGATTGAGCGTCATGATTTCAAAAAGTTCTTCCAACGTCCCGATTCCTCCTGGCATAGCGATAAATGCATCTCCACGCTCTGCCATTAGCCACTTACGATCACGCATGGTCTCTACGATGATCAGTTCGGTGCAACCACGATGGGCCACTTCTCGATCTACGAGTTTCTGAGGAATAATACCCAGCACCTCTTTGCCAGCTCCCAGCATTTCATCCGCTATCACTCCCATCAAGCCTACTCTTCCAGCTCCATAAACCAGCGACTGATCTCGCTTGATCATTTCCTGAGCCAGAGCTCTCGCAGCAGCTTCGTAAACTGTACTATCTCCTTTTCGGGAACCGCAATAAATAGTGATTTTCTTCATGACCTTGAAACAAAAGTAGAATTCGAAATTACGGGATTCTCTTTTTAATGCACAGAGAAGAGGAAGGTTTTACTAAAGCTTAATGACAAACACTTGAGTTGGCTTGAGTTTTTATCAAATGAAATGTTGCCAAGAATCTTTAACCCCTATTTTTGAGTTATGAAAATTTGCTTTGCTACCAACAACCCCAAGAAAATCGAAGAAGTCAAAGCTGCGCTTGGCGATAGCTTCGAAATTGTTTCTCTGAAAGACATTGGTTGTTCGGCTGAACTTCCTGAAACAGGAGACACGCTAGAGCATAATGCTTTTCAGAAGGCTAAGTATGTAAAAGAACATTTTGGAGTTGATTGCTTCGCTGATGATACTGGGCTGGAAGTCGATGCATTGGAAGGAGAGCCTGGAGTTTACTCAGGAAGATATGCCGGAGAGCCCCGAAGTGATGAGCGAAACATTGATCTATTGCTCAAAAATTTAGAAAACTCTTCTATCCGAACGGCTCGCTTCAAAACGGTCATCGCACTGTTGTTGGGAGATGATGAGTTTAAATTTGAAGGCGTGGCAGAAGGTGAAATCCTGAAAGAGCGCACAGGAAATGGAGGTTTTGGCTATGATCCAGTCTTTTCTCCGAAAGGATACACCCAATCTTTTGCAGAGCTGACAATGGCAGAAAAGAATGCAATCTCGCATCGCGGAAAAGCCGTGAGTGAGCTTATTACCTTTTTAAGCAATATATAATTCTGTATAAAAAAGAAAATCAGCTTAACTTTGCCCCATGCAAAAACCATTCATCGTCGGCATTACAGGGGGATCTGCTTCAGGTAAAACACTTTTTTTAGAACGATTGCTGAGTTCTTTTGAAGACGGTGAGGTTTGCTTGATTTCTCAGGACAACTATTATAAGCCTAGAGAATTGCAGCCGATCGACGATCATGGAGTGTATAATTTTGACAGGCCTGAGAGTATAGACTTTGAAGGATATGCTTCTGATATCCGCAAAATCCAAGCTGGAGAGACCGTTCACCGAGAGGAATACACGTTCAATAACGCTGCAAAAACACCGAAAATGTTGACATTCAACTCTGCACCAGTTGTGGTGGTTGAGGGTATTTTTGTTCTCTATTATCCTGAGCTAGCTAGTCTGCTAGACTTAAAGATTTTTATTGATGCGAAAGATCATATTAAGTTGAAGCGAAGGATAATCCGCGACAAAGTAGAACGAGGGTATGATCTGGATGATGTATTGTATCGCTACGAACAGCATGTGATGCCTACTTACGAGAAATACATCAAGCCTTTTATGAATGATGCGGACCTGATCGTGCCAAATAATCACAATTTCGACAAAGCGCTAGAAGTTATTCGTACTTATTTAAGGGCTAAAACAACCTGAATAGCAGCACATTAATTCCGACAACTGATTGATTTTCAAATTATTGTTCTGAATATACAGGCATTCAACAGAAATTCCGGAATGAGAAACACTCATTTTAAATAATTGGCTATATTTGCGCCTCATGAAAGCAACTAATAGAAATAGCAATTTATTCCAGCAGCGCCTAACGGTGATGCTTGCCTTGCTATTATGTTTGTTTATTTCAAGTGTAGAATATATCCCTGAAAATGGAGACTCTTCTAAAGTAGAGCAACAAGAAAAACCAAATTCATCGGATCAAGATCAGACTTTTCTGAATGTTGCTGTAGATGCAGTAGTACCCTTTGTGGTCAATGTTTCGCACAACATTCTTTATCTTATCCATGATATAGTAACCTTTGAAGGATCTACTTTCATTACAGAATCTACTTCAGTAGTTCAGCCAAATCAGCTCATACAAATACTTTTTGAGCGAATCATATCCACCAAAGGGCCCTAAGTTTCCTTCTATTTTCCGGTGAAATCCCGCTTCCTGATATTCAGGTAAGCCACAAATCTGTATTTACAATCAATTTATAATTTCAATTTCTCATGCAAAACAAAGGTGTCATTGTGTTTTTGACAGTGATCGTTACAGCATTATGCTTGTACTATCTGTCATTCACATTTGTATCAAACAATATCCAGAAAGAAGCTCAGGAATACGCGACTGACGCGTCCGGCAACGTGGATTTTTCAAAAAGACAAAGCTATCTGGATTCTATCTGGAGAGCTCCGGTTTACAACTTCTTAGGTGCTGATTTTACTTTTCAAGAGGTAAAAGAAACGGAACTTGGACTTGGTCTTGACCTTCAAGGCGGTATGCATGTTACTTTGGCTGTTTCCCCTGTGGAAATTGTAAAAGGACTTGCTGGTAATCCAAAAGATGTGGCATTCAACAAATCTGTGGAAGAAGCTCGTGAAGAAGCTAAAACTTCTACTACTAAGTATGTTGATTTATTTTATGCTGCATTCCAGAAAAACAGCCCTGATAAAAAATTGAGCGGAATTTTCGCTACAGCTGCAAACAGAGGCCGTATTTCTTTGGAATCTTCTGATTCAGAAATCATTGAAATCATCGATAATGAAATTGAAAACGCGATTGAGCGTTCTTTCAACATTTTAAGAACTCGTATCGATAGATTCGGTACTTCTCAGCCAAACATTCAAAGAATTCAAGGTTCTGGTCGTATTCAGATCGAATTACCGGGTGTTGACAATCAGGAAAGAGTAAGAAACTTACTTCAGGGTGTAGCGAAACTACAGTTCTGGGAAGTTGTTGAAACCAATGAAATTGGATCGGCTTTAGAATTAGTAAACAATGCTTGGGTAGCTGCAAACGCTTCCTCAGAGACTGCTGCTGCCGACACTGTATCTACAGAGAATCTTACTGGTGAAGACTCTTTGAGAAATGCACTTGAGAAGCAACTAGCGCAAATCGATCCTACTAAAGCTGGTGACAATAGCGTTTCTCCTTTGTTCAGCTTGCTTAAGCCTAACTATGGCTTGGCATACGAACTTCGTGACACGATGGCTATCAATCGTATCTTGAAAAATACGGACTACAAAGCCTTATTACCTAGAGACATCAAATTGCTATGGGGTGTGAAGCCTTTTGCTGCAGAAGATGGCTCTGAAACTTTAGAACTTTTCGCGATCAAAACTGAAAGAGGTACAGACGAAGCACCTTTGGAAGGTGACGTAGTAACTGACGCCCGTCAGGTGCTCGATCAAACTTCTAGACCAGCTGTTTCCATGCAAATGAATGCTGATGGCGCTAGAAAATGGAGAAAATTGACTTCTGAGAATATCGGTAGAAGAATCGCTGTTGTTTTGGATGACTATGTATACACTGCTCCAGTAGTAAATGGTGAGATCCCAACTGGACAATCTGAAATCTCTGGTAACTTCTCTCTTCAGGAGGCTCAAGATTTGGCTAACATCCTGAAATCAGGTTCACTTCCTGCTCCTACTCAAATCGTAGAAGAAAGCATCATCGGCCCAACATTGGGTAAAGAAGCATTGAATCAAGGTTTGATTTCAATGGTAGCAGGTCTTAGCATCGTGGTATTGTTCATGATCGCTTATTATGCTAAAGGTGGTTTCATCGCTATCGCAGCATTGGTGTTCAACATCTTCTTCATCCTTGGTATTCTTGCACAGTTAGGAACCGCATTGACGTTGCCAGGTATTGCAGGTATCGTATTGACGATTGGTATGTCCATTGATGCGAACGTTCTGATTTTTGAGCGTATCAAAGAAGAACTTCGAAACGGAGTTGGTCTAATGTCTGCAATCAGTGCAGGTTATGACAAAGCATTCTCAGCGATTCTCGATTCAAACGTAACTACTTTCCTTACAGGTGCTATCTTATTTGCATTGGGTCAAGGACCAGTTAAAGGCTTCGCAATCGTATTGATGATTGGTATCGCTTCATCTTTCTTCTCCTCAGTATTTATCACCAGAGTGATTGTAACATGGATGAGCAAAAAAGGAGACAACAGCTCTATTAGCTTTGCTACTCCTTTTGCTAAAAATGCATTAGGCGCAATGAACCTTGACTTCTTAGGCAAGCGTAAAATTGCTTACATTATCTCTACTTCGATTATTGTAATTGGTCTAGGTATCGCTGCTGTCAATGGATTGAAATTCGGCGTTGACTTTACAGGTGGTCGTTCCTACATCGTAGCATTCGATGAGCCAATGGCTGCTTCAGATTTGAAATCAGGTTTGGACAGTGAGTTTGATGGATCTGTAGAAGTGAAAACTTACGGTTCTAATAACGTACTGAAAGTAACTACTTCTTACTTGGTAAATGAAGATGATGCTGCTTCGAATCTTGAAGTAGAAAGTAAAGTAAAAGAAGGTATAGCTTCAGTGACAGGATTAACATTTACAGATGATGCTGTATCCTTAGCCGCTGGTCAATTCGCAATTACCGGATCTTCCAAAGTAGGTGCTACTGTAGCAGATGATATCAAAGCATCTTCAGCTGAAGCGATGATTGCTGCACTGGTTGCAATCTTCTTGTACATCTTATTGAGATTCCGAAAGTGGCAGTTCTCTTTGGCATCTATCATTGCCTTGATTCACGATACCTTATTTGTTATTGCAGCCTTTGCTATTGCAAGTGCTTTTGGAGCAACGTTCGAGATTGACCAAGTATTTATCGCTGCGGTACTTACTGTGATCGGTTACTCTATTAACGATACCGTGATTGTGTTTGACCGTATTCGTGAGAATATCGAAAATAGGGGTACTAACAAATTGGTAAAAGTATTTAATGACGCTATCAACCAGACCTTAGGTCGTACCTTGATTACTTCATTTACTACGTTAATTGTGGTGATTGTACTATTAATATTTGGTGGTGAAGTATTGAGAGGCTTCTCATTCGCACTATTCATTGGTGTGTTAGTAGGTACTTATTCTTCTATCTACATAGCCACTCCAATTGTAGTGGATTTGATGAAAAGAGAATTAGATCAAGAGAATGCAGCTAAAGAAGCTAAAAAGCTTGCTTAAATAGCTATTCTCATTAATTATTTAAAGGAGCGAGTGTCATACTCGCTCCTTTTTTTTGCCTTATCGCAGATAAAATCCTTATCTTTTGGGGAATAATTTCTACAAGTTTATTCCATTACACTAAATTTTATAAATATACTTTTCTATGAAAATATCTAAAGAAGACTTCGAAGAGATGAAAGCGAAGTATGACAATGAAGTTAAAAAAGGCAAGCCAGGCAAAGGAAAGAATGGCAAAGACAAGGATAACCAGACCGGCTGGATATTTTTTGACAGGGCTACCTTGGAAAATTTATTGGCCAAATCTGACAACGATCCCAGTGTTGGTGGAATTCAATTTTATTTCACGCAGTACACCGAAGAAACTGCAGCAAAAGCATATCCTAATGAAGCGGCTGCCTATACAGGTCAGATGACCTTAGTGATGCGGGCTGCAAATCTGAAGGATAATAAATTTGTGAAAATTGAATTAGGAGGAGAGGATGAATACCAAAATAATGGAGTTCAATGTCCGTATCACTGTGAACCAGAACCTACTGATACTTAAAAATGGAGGCTAGATTTTTCGAAGCGTTTCTAATGCCGTATTTGGTTGTATTAGATACACTTTCATTAACTGGAATCATCTATTTCTACATGTTGCCAAAGGAACAAAAAGCCAATACTAGTTATTGGCTTCCTTTGGTAATATTATTATTTACATGTTTTTTTGAAAACATGGGGGCCTATTGCAATTACAACACAGCATTCAATAAGGAAGTAAATGCTTTCTTTGGGAACACTGAGAATCCTAGATACAATCTGTGGTTGTACAACATTGCCAACAAGCAAATCAGTACAATATTGTACCTGTTTTTAATAAAATCCTGGCTTAAACCCTCTAAAAAGAAATACATCAACTGGATGCTTGTGGTTTTTATAAGTGTCGCTTTTTATTTTCAAATCGCTGGTATAGAGCCTATTTATTCATTTCAGCCTATCATATTTGCAATAGGCGCGAATATGATGGTTATAGGCATCGGACTTTATTTCATTGGGCTGATCACTGATGAAGCATTTCTAAATTCTAATCCGGTAAAGTTGATCTCCTTTTGGCAAATGACATTTCTGTTATTTACCTATTCTTTATCCTACATTAATTCCATTGCATTGGAATTTTTTCTAACATTTAATGAAGATTTAGGCAGGTCTCTTTTACAAATTGATATTGTAATGGGGGTTTTAACTAAGATTATTCTTGTGCTTACACTAGTGTCACCTAACTTCCCGAAACTATTTGAGAGAGAGCCCTCCTCTATTGATAATAAAAACTTAGAGGGGTTGATAGTTAGGTAAACATGGATGAACGATTAATAAGGGCTTTATTTACAGCCTATCCTCTGAATACATTCCCACTATATCTGCTTCAGATCATAGGTGTCATTTGTTTTATTAAGCTGCCAAGAGAAAAAAAAGCAAATATTCATTATTTGCTTCCTTTTTTTATCTTGAGTTTTACTTTTTTTTATGAAACCTTGGGAGCGTACTTGAACTATAATCATGAACTCAAGTATGCAATAAATGCCTACTTGGGGAACACAGTATATCCAAAGTTCAATCTTTTCCTCTTTAATATAGCAAACAGGCAGATAGGTACCATACTATACTTAATTCTGATTAAGTCCTGGTTGCACCCTTCCAAAAAGAAATACATTACCTGGATGATTTATATATTCATAGTCTTGGCATTAGTTCTTCAAATTACTGGAATGGAACTCCTCTATTTGCAACAGCCTATTATTTTTAGCATTGGAGCAAATATGATACTAATTGCGAGTGGCATTTATTTCACAGGGCTGATGACACATAAAGCCTACTTAGATAGAAATCCTCTAAAACTGCTTTCATTTTGGCAGGTGACGAGTATGTTGTTCACCTACACCTTAACATACATCAGTTCGGTGGCCTTAATTTATCTCTATGAAGTGAATCCAGTTTTAGGAAGAGCACTTTCGAATATTAATACTGTGATGACAATTATCACTTTGGGAGTTTTAACGTTGATTATCGCCTCCCCGCTGCTACCTAATACCTTTGAAAAAGAACCTTTCTATGAATCCAACTGAAGATCAGATTTACGTCATTATTTTTAGTACTCTTTTTTTAGGAGGCTTAATGTCCACCTTTGTGGTAGCAATGGTTTTTATCCACCGTCAGCGCCAAGCTCAAAATCGCCTGAAAATGGATCAGGTTAAGTCTGAGCATGAGAAGACTTTGCTGAATATTGAAAATGAGATACAGCAAGAAACCCTGACTCATATAGGTAGGGAGCTTCACGACAATATTGGTCAGTTACTTTCTCTTGCCAAGCTCAATTTTGGATCAATAAAACCTGAAAAAATAGCCGAAGGAAGAGACATACTAGGTCAAGCAATACAAGAAGTACGTGGCTTGTCCAAGCAATTAAATCTAGACTGGGTGGAGTCCATCAGCATCAATGAATTCATCGAGCAACAGTTGGAAAGAATACAGAATACAGGTTTTTGTCAGACTTCTCTGGAAGCAGATTTTGAACTTATAGAATTGCCTAAGGATCAAAAACTGGTGTTGATCCGTGTCATTCAAGAATCACTCAATAATGCGATTAAGCATGCTTTTCCAGATAAAATCCAGATCAGGTTGCATGAAAATGGGATGAGAAAACAAATCTTAATCAAAGACAACGGTAAGGGATTTGACTCATCTCAAAAATTAAATGGCAGTGGAATGTTCAATCTCAAGAAGAGAATGGAAACTATCGGCGGCGAATTTTACCTGACTTCAGCAGTCGGAAAAGGAACAGAAATAACTTTAACCTTGCCAAATTAGATTTTAGGGTATAATTTGAAGTTTAATCTCCCCAAATTATTAACCTTAAATGCGCATGATCAGGATTGCCCTGGCTGACGACCACAAGCTATTTGCAAAAGGAATAGAAGGAATTCTAGAAGATGAGGATGACCTACTCGTCGTTGGTGTCTTTCCAAATGGAAGAGAGCTTTGTGATTACTTAGCAGATAATGAGATTGATATAGTCCTCACAGACCTTAACATGCCTATTATGGATGGTTTTGGCGTGTTAGATCACTGCAAAGAAGCACACCCACATTTGAAGGTTGTTGTTCTCTCCATGTATGATGAGGAAAAAATTTACAAAAAATGCATCAATCAAAAAGCCGATGCTTTTATACTCAAAGACGCTGATCCAGATGAATTGATATTTACCATTCATGAAGTTTATGAAGGTAGACACGTTTTGAATTTTGATCGAGTCAAAAAACAAGCTTTGCAAGGCGCCTATTTTGACGCATTTCGAATGAAGTATAAACTTTCCCGCCGTGAAACAGAAATCATTCAACTAATCCGGGAAGGAATTCAAAACAAAAGTATCGCTGAAATGCTTAATCTAAGCAAACAGACCGTCGAAACGCATCGTAAAAATATCCACCAGAAACTTCAAGTTAGTTCTCGAATTGAGCTAGTGAACAAGGCACATGAAATGAACTTATAATTATGAGCAATCCCATTAAGACAGCCATCGTAGGCTTCGGTTCTGTAGCTGAAAAAATGCATGCACCATTAATTGCCGTATGTCCAGACCTAGATCTGGTAGCATCAGTGGAACGTCGCACTAATCGTTGCGAAGAGATATATTCTGGAGTAACTACATACAGAAGCTTAGATGAATTGCTTGCTGCAGAGGTGGCTGACCTCATCGTGATCACTACGCCAAATGAATATCACTTCCCTATGGCAATGCAGTGCTTGAATGCGGGAAAGCATGTGGTGGTAGATAAGCCGGTCACGATTTTCTCTCATGAAGCCGAAGAGCTAAATAAGCTAGCTAGTGAGAAAGGCTTGGTTTGTTCTGTCTTTCACAACCGTCGATACGATGGGGATTTCATGACCTTGCAAAAGTTGGTTCGAGAAGGAGATCTTGGAGATTTGGTTTATTTGGAATCTCACTTTGACCGCTTCCGTCCAGATGTTTCGGAGAATTGGAGAGAAAAGGAAGTCCCTGGCAATGGTATCACCTATGATCTTGGGGCTCATTTGATCGATCAAGTAGTATTGCTTTTTGGTCTACCAAACTGGATTCAGGCGGACATCCGCAAGCAAAGAACTGGTGCTGTGGCTGACGATTACTTTGACATTACCATGGACTACGGCACTCTTAAAGCTAAGGTGACCGCAGGAGCTTTAGTGAATGTACCTACTCCAAAGTTTTTGCTTTTGGGTAAAAATGGATCTTACCAAAAGTTCGGTTTGGATGTACAAGAAGCAGAGTTCAAGCTGGGACATAAGCCAGAAGGCGCAAGTTGGGGTGTGGAAACTGAGGAGAAGTGGGGGAAAATTTTCCTCAGTGAGGAAACGAAAGCTTATGAGACCATCCCAGGAAATTACAGAATTCTATACCAAAATGTCGCAGATGCTATTTCAAAAGGCACTTCACTAGACATCACCATTCCACAGACCATCAGCGTTTTGAAGATTATAGAGGCATCTTTTAAAAGTGCAGAAGAGAAACGCACCATTTCAAAAGCAGAAGGAAATTGGTAATAATTTAAGTTTGGCTCTTTTTTGGGGTAAGGGATTAGAAATAATTAAATCTACCATGAAAAAAGTATTCTTATTAGCATTTGCTCTTTTTGCTTTTATATCGATTTCTCAAGCTCAAGTAGCTGTAGGTATCAACTTCCAGAGTTCTGATACTTTTATCACCGTAGGAACTGACCCGAACAATGAATTCTTCGGAGAAGCTAGACTGGGCATCGGCCACGACATCGGGCTAGAATTGATGGGAGCCTATAATTTCGTTAGAAAAAGTGAAGTGAATGCCTACGTAGGCGCAGGTCTGGGCTTATTAGGAGATCATCATCACAAGCACCATGATGACCACAACGATATTTACGTGGCAATTCCAATAGGCGTATTGATTACTCCATTTAATACTAAAAACTTGGGTTTTTTAGTAGAAGCCGCACCGGTATTTGCAAATCACAATGACAGTTACCTCAGAGGCGGTGTCGGCGTGAAATATACCTTTAGATAGATCAAATTTACCTTTACCCAAAAAAGGTCAACTCAGTTACTGAGTTGACCTTTTTTGGGTTTAAGCTTTTTTTACTTATTGTTCAGGAAAAAAGAAACTCCCAGATAGATTGCTGAGGTATTTAAACCAAACTCAAAAGAATTATTACTGTAGTCTGCAATGGTGGTTTCTTGGTTGGAGCTTGTAAAAGTCGCAAGATTAGTAGACAGCTCTATTGCCATCCAATTTTTAGGGAAGTAAGCGATTCCTGCTAAAAGTCTGGTCTCATACTCAGTGTAGTTGACCTCATTTTCTGAAGGAGTGCCATTATTATATTCAAACATGGACGTATTTCTATTTTTCAGCGCCCCACTATTTAACTCCCCAAATGCTGAAAATTTATCACCAAATGGAAAATACTTTCTAGCAAACAAGCCTGCACCAAATGCATTTTGCTCATTGGTAAGTCTTTCCTTACTAGAGTTTGTGCTGCTGTAAGTGGTAGCATCCATTATACTTTTACCACTTTTAAATCTAACCATTGCACCTATAACCCAATTATTTTCCAAGGCAACACCAACCTTAGGGTCAAAGGAAAACTCATTGGATGTCGTATTTCTATCACTGCCTAAATCCGAAGTCCTTTGCTGATCATTATTGCTATTAGCGAAGTTGATGCTTCCACCGAGCAAAACACTGCCTTTTTGAATCTGAGCACTTGCTGCAAAAGTGAAGCACTGAAACACGAGTAATACAAGTAATAATCTTTTCATGGGTAGACCTTTTAGTTAGTTTAAATCTTACACGGTCCTGTGAACTATTTAGTTGTAATAAATTTTATAGAAACCTGAAGACTTTCATTTTTCTGCGGGTATTCATGCATTTTCCTTAATTTTGCCGCTATGGCAAAAACTGAAACTCCTGCGGAAAACGCGCAACTGAAAGATATTATTTCCCATGCCAAAGAGTATGGATTTGTATACCCTAGTTCTGAGATCTATGACGGCCTTCAGGCTGTTTATGATTATGGTGCATATGGTGTTGAGTTGAAAAACAACTTGAAGCGTCTGTGGTGGGAAACCATGACTCGCGTACAAGACAATATTGTAGGTATAGACGCATCGATTTTTATGCATCCTACTACTTGGAAAGCTTCTGGACACATAGATAGCTTTAATGATCCGATGATCGATAACAAGGACTCTAAGAAGCGTTACCGTGCTGATGTGCTTGTAGAAGAGCATGCAGCCGTGTTTGAAAGAGCTGGAGATATAGAAAAGGCAAATGCCTTAACAGGTGCTTTGGCAAGATTGCTGGAAGCAGAAGATCTAGCTGGCGTGAGAGATTTGATTACTAACGAAGGAATCAAATGTCCTATCTCTGGCACGTCCAACTGGACAGATGTTCGTCAGTTCAACTTGATGTTCTCTACCCAAGTAGGGTCTGTGGCAGAAGACTCTACCACGATTTACCTGAGACCAGAGACTGCGCAGGGTATTTTTGTCAACTTCCTGAATGTTCAGAAAACTGCAAGGATGAAGGTTCCTTTTGGAATTGCTCAGATCGGTAAAGCTTTCAGAAATGAAATTGTAGCACGTCAGTTTATCTTCAGAATGCGAGAGTTTGAGCAGATGGAGATGCAATTTTTCGTACGTCCTGGCACTGAGCTGGAATGGTATCAGAACTGGGCAGACACTAGAATGAAATGGCATTTGGCTTTGGGTATTCCTGCCGAAAAGCTCAGAAAACATAACCATGAGAAGCTTGCTCACTATGCAAATGCGGCCATGGATATTGAGTTTGATTTCCCATTTGGCTTCAAAGAAGTGGAAGGAATCCATTCCAGAACTGATTTTGATCTGAAATCACATCAGGAATTCTCCAGAAAGAAGCAACAGTATTTCGATCCAGAAGTGAATCAGAACTACATCCCTTATGTAGTCGAGACTTCTATCGGAGCAGATCGTTTGTTCTTATTGACACTTTGCAATGCCTACACGGAAGAGAAAACCGAGGAGAAAAGCAGAACCTACTTAAAACTTCATCCAGCGATCGCTCCTGTGAAAGCAGCTATTCTTCCAATCACGAAGAAAGATGGCTTGCCAGAAAAAGGAAAAGAGATTGTTGAGTTGCTGAAATATGATTTCAACATTATCTATGAAGATGCTTCTTCAATTGGTAAGCGCTATGCACGTCAGGATCTGATCGGGACGCCATTCTGTATCGCTGTCGATCATCAGACACTAGAAGACAATACTGTGACTATTCGTCATCGTGATACTACAGAGCAGGAACGAGTACCTATCTCTGAACTTCATGGTAGAATCGCTGAGGCAACTAGCTTCAGAAGGATCTTTGAGAAGCTTTAATATCTCACCAAAAAAAATAGCCCCCAAAGATTGAATCTTTTGGGGGCATTTATTTTCACTTTATTTTTTATTACCTACAAGCTTCTGTAATAGTCGCAAGGTCACCTTTTTTAGATACTTCATTTACTTTGAAATCAGTCCAAACATTGCTATTTGGAGACTGTCCAGAACAGTTAGGTGCTAAATCTACTGTCCAAGTATAGACCTGACAAGCGACTAAATCCATTGTTTTTTGGCGAGTAACTCCCTTGGTTGACCAGGTATCAAGACCTGTAACTGCCACACCTTGGGCAAAAGTAAATACCAATTCCGCTGCTGGCATGCTCTCAGAAGGGATGTAAGTGAATGTGTATGGCTCTAAATCACCCTTGTCAACGTAAGAGAAACTTTCCTGACAAGTGCCACAATTCTCAACTTCTACAGTGAATTCAACATTTTGTTGTCCACCTTGTCCACTTACTTTCCATCTGAAAGTGTATGTTCCTACTGCATAACCTGAAAGTGACCCGCTAACTCCTTTAGGAGCTTGTGCCTGCTGAAACACCTGTATCCACTCTCCATCAACTAACTGTTGTAATTGAACTGTACGCGTTCCTGTGAAACCAGTACCACCGAAACTGAAAGTAATGTTATCACCGACACAAACTGTTTCAGTATAATTTAAATTGAAATTGCCGCTTGTGGAAAGTCGGGCATTCTCGTTACTAGCAGATCCAAAAGCGCTGAGCTTAAAGCCGGCTTGTTCTGACTTTGCAAGGTCAGTAAGAAGGTCTTCATTTTCGTAGGTAGCTAATTGGCTACAGGCTCCTAGGAGCATTGCTGAGATCACTAATCCCGCAAGTTTGAATAGATTTTTTTTCATGGATTATCGTTATTGACACAAACATAAATGTTTTTCAAATACAAAAAAATGTTTTTAAAAAATTATTACAATTATTTTAATGTACGAAAATTGGTAAGCCAGATTTCGGTTCCGAAACCAATAACAAGCCTATTAATAAGTATGTAACTTACTTTTAACCAATTGTTTACAATTATTCATTGAGATACGACTGAGCAAGAGCAAGTATCCAACTGTGAGCTTCATGGTAAAATCGTTGAGGTGACAACCTTTAGAAGGATATTTGAGAAGCTGTAAGAAAGAAACGAAAAGACACAAAAAAACCCTTCGGGATCTCCGAAGGGTTTTGATTAAGACATTGTGTTTTTATTAATTATTAAGAACAAGTAAGGCCTGCTACCGGAGCGTCAAGATCATCGCCATCTGCATCTTTAACTGACCAATTGCCTGTAATGATACCACCAGAGTTTGTAGAATTCCATTTCACATTTACTGTAATTGTTTCACATTCTCCAACTGCACCTTCAACAGTGATAATTCTGTTAGAACTACCTCCTGGCGTAGCTTGCACTACACTTAAATTACTTCCACCTGTAATCATTATTACAGCATTATCTCCAGTGAAGTTAGTTAATCCACCTTGCATTTTAAAGTAACTTAGACCTTCCTCAGAACCAAAAGTGTAATTGACTTCACGAGATGCTCCACATGTTACCGCTTCACCTGAGAACTCATTTCCATCGATATCGCAATCTGAACATTCTTCTACGATTAGATTTTCAGTGGCATATCTCCAGCCAGTATTTACGAATGACGTTGAACAAGAAGTCGGGGATCCTGTTCTTAACCACTGTCCCCTAAAAGTATATTCACCAGTCGGTAAACCGGTTAAAGTTGCTGATACAACTCCACTTGAAGGGTTTGTTTCAGTTAGGTTTTGCCAATCGAGAGCATCTAGATCTACACCTTCTTCAAAAATTGCATACTGAATCATGAAATTACCACAAGCAATAGCTGTGTTTTGAGCAAAAAATGAAACGGTAAATGAACCAGCTTCATCATAACAAATGGTATAAGACTCCGAAGAGTAGGTAAAGTAAGAATCTACCTGATAGGCATTCTCATTTCCACCTGTTCCATACGGAGTCAGGTTGAAACCTGACTTAGCAGCAACCTCTTGGTTAGCCAAGAGGTCTTCATTTTCATAAGTAGCCATTTGGCTACAGGCTCCTAAGAGCAATGCCGACGTCACTAACGCCAACATTTTGGTTGTAAAAATTTTCATAGATGTATAAAATTTAGATTTATGATCCAATATAAATGTTTTTCAAACACATATTAACGTTGTTAAAAACATTTTTATAAAAATATTGAAATCAGGTACTCATTTAATACAACCTTTAAGAGCTAAATCTTCTTAAAACCTAATTTATGACCGACTAATTATTTAAAAACCATAAGAATCAGTAGTTAACCTACTATTGATACAGCTAGCATTTAAGGCATTAATAACTGTAACAACGATGTTTTGAGACCATTCATCTTCTCCATTGAACTCTAATAAAGAGCTATTTATATAAAAACTACAGGGAAACTAGACTAGGATCTTTTTTCGTATCAACAAAACCGAAATCAAGCTTAAAGCTTAAAAAAATAAAATATAATTATTTGATGTTTTCAAAAGTTACAAAACCTGCTAACACCTTTATGGGATTAGCGATTTGGGTGAGCACTTAGCGAGAGCTGAAAAACAGGCACAATCCAATTTCTCATTTTATTGTCCTTCAAGAATAAAGTATCGCTGATACTTATCTTTAAAAGAACTTTCAAAAGGCATAAAAAAACTCCTGAGAAAGATCTCAGGAGTTTTTTTATGTATACGCTGTCCCGTCCTGAAATAGCGTTACACAAAATGTAATGTTATGAAAGAAGAACAAGAGAGTAAGTATGTTAAGCGAACCCAACGAGATTACAGTTATGCTTTTAAACTATCGGTTGTTTCAGAGATAGAGCGTGGGGAATTGGGAATAAAAGCCGCCGCGCGCAAGTATGGAATTCAGTCTCATTCTACAGTGACAGGCTGGTTAAGGAAATATGGTAACTTTGATTGGGTGAACAAATCCACTTTAAAGATGCCTAAATCAAAGGATCAAAAACTGTTAGAGCTCGAGCAGAAAGTGCTTCTTTTGGAGAAGCAGAAGAAAGAACTTCAAAAGCAAGTACAGACAGCCGAT
>NZ_FOKK01000031.1 GCF_900112005.1 Algoriphagus aquimarinus
GGATCTCATGAAAATGAAACCTATTATGTCATCATCGTTGTGGGAGAAAATTCACACGAAAAGATGTCTAGGTATGTAATAAATATCATCAAGCAAGAAGATCTTGATACAGAAAAAGTCCATGTAGCTTCTGTTACCGACAAAATTCAGACTGAAGGAAGCTATTAGATAAGTGTTGATTTTTAGTATAAATAGAAAACCTTATTAAAGTAAAAATTATGTGCTTTCTCTGATTACCAGAACAGGTTTGATTGTCCGATGATGAGGTTGATGTTCTTCATCCTCTGAGTTAATTTCTTCTAAAATTAGATTAGCAGCAAGTTGCCCCATTTCAAAAGAAGGTTGAGACATGGTCGTCAGAGAAGGAGTGACGAATCTGCATATATCATCATTTCCAAATCCAGCTATTGCCAAATCCTCAGGCACTCTTATTCCCAGTTTTTTACTTGCTTTTAATGCACCAATAGCTAATATATCTGCGAAGCAAAATAGGGCATCAGGTTTATCTTCCATTTCCCAAAGCTTAATTAAGGCATTTTCAGCAGCCTCAAAAGTAAAATCACTTATTTCCAGTATGAGATTTTGGTCAAAATGAAGGTCGTTGTCTTTATGGGCTTCCTTAAATCCATTTAGACGGTCTTCGCATACTCCGAGTGACATGGGGCCACTTAGATAGGCGATTTTTCGTTTCCCCCTGTCTATCAGGTGCTGAACCACTTCTTTGGAACCGTTAAAATCATCAGTAATCACCTTCGAGGAATTTATTTCTGAACATACTCTTTCAAAAAGTAATACAGGAATTCCCCTGTTCATGATACTTTGAATGTGATTGTAAGTATTCGTCTCTTTTGACAGAGCTAATAAGATCCCGTCCACCCGGCTATTTGCCAGTGTTTCTACAATTTCAACTTCCTTTTGAAATGACTCGGCTGATTGAAAAATCATCACTTTATACCCTTTGTCATAGGCCACATTCTCAATACCTGATATAGAATTGGACCAAAACTGTCGGTTGATTGTAGGAACGACTACACCTAAGATTTTTGATTTTTTACTACTCAAACTACTAGCGAGGAGATTGGGATGATAGTCCATTTCTTTAGCCATCTCCATGACAGCAAGTTTTGTCTCCCGCTTGATATCAGAGGATCCTCGAAGAGCTCTTGATACTGTAGCAATTGAAATGCTTAGCCTTTCAGCTATATCTTTAATTGTGGTTACTTTCTTACTCATATATTACCCTCCTGTGCTAATGACCATTCCAAGTTAAGTAAACTACTCAGTTCATCAATCTTATCTGTGCACTCACCGAGGTGGTTTTAATGCATTTTAAGATATGTAGTGTTATTGAATTCTTAAGAAATCAGCTTATTTATTATAAAGAAGGCAATTGATAACGTTACCGAAAACGTTTGCAGTATAAAGTTTTGGTTTTTAGGTTATTGTAGATGTTTTGTTTCGTAATCTATAAGTAATTTAGAGTTCAATTTATGATATGCCCATGATTTATAGAATAGCTACTTTCCTGTTAGTCTCATTTTTCTCTTTTCAGTTATCTTTTGCTCAACGTGTATTAATTGAAGCAGAAAGTTTTGATGATCCAGGAGGATGGGTTGTCGACCCACAATTCGTTGAGCAGATGGGATCTCCCTATCTAATGGCGCATGGCATGGGAACACCAGTTGCAAATGCACATACTAAGTTTAAACTTGACGAGGCAGGAGAATATCATATCTGGGTTCGTTCTAAAAATTGGGCGCCAGGAGACTGGGAAGCGCCAGGGAGGTTTCAAGTAGCAATCAACGGACAAACTTTGCCTGAAACTTTAGGAACAACTCCGGGATGGTCTTGGGAATATGCAGGTAAAGTAAGTCTTAAGGCTGGTGCTACCGAAATTGATTTGATCGATCTAACAGGATTTAATGGTAGATGTGATGCTATATTTTTTAGTACTGACGAAACTACTCCACCACGTGGAAATGCAGAATTGGCTACATGGAGGATGAAGGAGTCAAATGAAGCTTCAAGTCCAGAGGAGGTCTTGGAGTTTGACTTAGTAGTTGTAGGTGGTGGCATTGCAGGATGTGCTTCTGCTATTGCTGCAGCTGAACAAGGATTGAAAGTTGCGTTGATTCATGATCGTCCGGTTTTGGGTGGGAATGCTAGTAGCGAGATCAGAGTGCACACGCTAGGGATTTACGGTCATTTCGAAAGGATTCTCAGAATGCTGGATACCGAGCATTATCCTAATGGTTCTCCAGAAGCATATCAGGATGAAATTAAGAGGCATAAGAATGTAGAAAAATATGAAAACATCCATCTTTTCACCAATTGGAGGGCCTATGATGCCAATACAAATGGAAATAGGATAGAATCAGTAGATGCTAGACATACTTCAGAGGGCAAGAGAATTCGCTTTGTAGCACCGAGATTTGTTGATTCTACCGGAGACGGTTGGATTGGGTTTTGGGCTGGAGCGGATTTCATGTATGGTAGAGAATCTGTCGACACCTATGGTGAAGCTTATGAGGAATGGGGAGAACTCTGGTCTCCAGAAGAAGCTGATGACTTCGTGATGGGTTCTTCAGTATTATGGAGAACTGTGAAAGCTGATGCTTCTACGGATTTTCCGGAAGTTCCCTGGGCAGAAGAAGTAGCTCAATCTCATGAAGCAACTGAAGGAACCTGGAAATGGGAACTTTCAAGGTTGGATCTTCATCAGATCGATGATGCAGAAGAAATAAGAGACCACATGCTGAAAGCAATCTATGGTTCCTTTGCCAATGCTAAAAAGACAGAAGCTTCAAAAGATCTTAAATTTGAGTGGATATCCTATTTGATTGGAAAGCGTGAATCCAGAAGATTGGTAGGTGATCATATTTTCACCTTTAATGATGTGACGGATTTACGTAAATTTGAAGACTCTGTCGTGATGGAAATTCGCGAAATAGATGTTCATTATCAGCAAAATCTAACGGATGAAGGTAAGCCTGACTTTCTTTCGGAGGCGATTTTTTACAAAACTCCACAGTATTACATTCCTTATAGATCTCTTTATTCTAAGAATATTGACAACCTATTTATGGCAGGGAGAAATTTTAGCTGTTCACACATAGGATTAGGTGGACCAAGAGTAATGCGAACCACAGGTCAAATGGGAGCTGCAGTAGGAATCGCTGCGGTCATTTGTGAAAAATATGGGATAGACCCACGTGAAGTTTATACGGACCACTTGGAAGAATACATGGCCTTGATCAAAGCACAAAAGACTTACAATACGATAGCTCCCAAAAAGTGAAGTCTTTCAAACTTGTAGGCTTGGCGCTACTTTGGCTGGGATTGGTAGGGAAGGAGCATAATCAGAATCCTCTATTTTTCGAATTGCCTCTGCAAATAGAGGATTCATTTGAAAGAATTGAAATGGCGGAATTGATGGAGGAGGGCTTTATTGAGCCAATTTCCCTAGCGTTGATCAGGGATTCTGAAAGACCATTATTCTATGAGTCAACAATTAGAACTACAGTATGTGACGATGAGATTTGTGAGATAATGTACATTAAACTGTATTGGGACCTGGTCGGTGACTATGTGGGGTATGATACAGTTGCGATGCATCCTTTGACAAAATTTGATCACGAGCCTTTTACTGAAAACGATTATAGTAAACTTCATGAATTGCTGAGCAATGATGGCTCAATTCTAAAATTCAAGCAAAAGAGCGAGTTAATAGACAAAGAGAAAATCAAAGCTTCCGATGTCGTAGATGGAACTACAGGTGCTACGGCATTAGAGATAAAGGACGAAGTAGTAGAAGGCGCACTTTATTCATCTTACACGCTTTGGCATTTGTCACATAGTGGTAAGATTAAGAATATGATTAATGACCATACTGAAAAACTATATAATTCCTTGCTTAAAGAAGATTTTATTACTTCAGGAAGGACTGGTTATAAGTATTTTGTGATTCAAAGATTGACAGATCAGGATTATATATCTGATACAGATTTGTGGACTGACCTTTTGATTAATGATATTCCACTAGCAAAGAAAAAAATACTAAGTAGTCTTCCGGATATACTTTTAGATAAAGAATCTGTTCAACTAGAATTAGTAACCTTGTTTTCATCACTGGATGTGAATTCCCGGACTATTTTGTTGAATAGATTGCAACGTGTTCCAATTGTTTATCAAGCTACATTGGAGGAGTTGTCTAAGAGTATTAGCTTTATGAATAAAAATCAAACGAATGTATTTTTATCTCTTGTTGAAGGGAAGTTGTTTGAAGGAGATGTGCTCGTTACCAATATGAAAAATGCTATTATCAATTCTAAATTTGTATACGGGTATTTGATTGAAGATTTTATAAGAATCAATTATGAAGATTAATTCAAAAAGTTATTTAGTTATTTTTTCTATTTTACTTAGTTGTTATAGTAGTTTTGCTCAGAATTTAGAATTGAAAAATCAACCTTCTCCTACTTTCGAGTTACTGTCTCACAGTGGCATAGAATTTAAGCTAGAAGATGCTAAAGGTAAAGTAGTCGTTTTAGATTTTTGGGCAACCTGGTGTGCTCCTTGTATTAAAGCATTTCCTGCTATGATTGCGGTAGAGAAGACCTTTTCCTCTGATAATGATGTGATTTTCCTTTATGTAAATTCATTAGAAGTTAAAGGTAAAACAACCGATAATGTCTTTGATTTTCTTCAGAAAAGAGGCTTGGATATTAATTTTTATAAGGACAAAAATGATGTTGTTGCCAAGGTTTTTGGTGTAACTGGTTTGCCTGTCAAAATAGTAATAGATAAATCGGGAATCGTTAGATATATGGATTCAGGGTTTGCTGGTGATAACCAAAAGTTAGTTGCCAAATTAACTGACGAAATTGAGCGTCTAAGATAAGTCTTAGAAAGTGCTTATTTTTTAATTTTATATAGACATAAAGTCTTTAAATCAATTCTTCTCTAGAATTTTCTCTTTATTGTTTTGTTCATGCCTATTAAAAATAGGCGGTTAAAAAGAATTTGTTTCTATCCATTTCCGTTTAGTGAGTGGAATCAAATTGGGTAGTGCTGGAAAGCCCTAATATATTGAATTTTCCGATTATTGTATTGCTAAATAATCCCTCATTATTTTATCATTTTGACAAATGAAAACCCTTCCGATAACGTTCTCAATGTAAAAATTCGCACTATGTTAAATTTGTCTTTATCAATCTATTTTAGAGACGTATATTAGGGAAATGTTTGATCGGGTAGGTATATAGAGTCTATACGACACAAATAATGATTAATCCAAAAAAATAGTAAACTAAAATAACCTGATTTATGAAAACAAAGTTATTTATGCTTTTTTTTAGCATATTCTGTTTTCAGATTCTACCAGCATTTTCTCAGCAGACTACAGTTCGTGGGAAAGTTTTAGATGAATCTGAACTGCCACTTCCAGGGGCGAACGTATTAATAAAAGGTACGACAGTGGGTACGGTTACCGATATGGATGGGAATTTTACTATTAACGCTCCTGCTAATGAGTCCGTTATAGTTTTCTCCTATTTAGGATACCTATCAAAGGAAATAGTAATTGGTTCCCAAACTTCCATTACGGTAAGGCTTGAGCCAGATTTGAGTGAGTTAGATGAAGTTATTGTAGTTGGTTATGGTACTCAAAGGAAAATTGAGACTACTGGAGCAATAGCATCTATCAAAGCCGATGAGCTGGTTCAGACTCCTATTGCGAATGTTGCTCAGGGATTACAAGGAAGAATAGCGGGTGTTCAGGTGGTTCAGAACTCTTCCGCACCAGGAGGAAGTGTAAGTGTGCGTGTAAGAGGAACTAACTCTATTAGAGGTAGTTCAGAACCTCTTTATATAATTGATGGAGTACAGGTTTCTAATGGTGGTGGAATAAATGATTTATCCCCGCTGTCTACTATCAATCCAAATGATATTGCGTCAGTAGAAGTACTTAAAGATGCTTCTTCAACTGCTATTTATGGTGCCAGAGGTGCTAATGGGGTAGTAATAGTAACTACTAAGCGTGGTACTTCAGGTCGAACTGTGGTGACTTATGATGGTTATTATGGAGTTCAGCAAACGGGTAAACAACTAGAAATGCTGGATGCATCTCAATTTGCTGAATTAGAGAATGAAGTTTACAAGCGAGTTATTTTTGACAATCCTAGCGCAGAAGGTGTTGGCACTAACTGGCAAGAGGTAATTTTTAGAGATGCGCCTATTCAAAGCCATCAACTATCTGTAATGGGAGGGAATCAGAAAACTCAATTTGCCTTATCAGGAAATTTCTTCGATCAAGAGGGAATATTGCTCAATTCTGATTTTAAGAGATATTCTCTAAGAATTAATTTAGACCATAAAATTAATGACAGGGTAAAGGTTGGAACAAGTATTCTTGGAAGCCAGAATATCAATAATTCCATTCCAACTGGTTCAACAAGTTTGGATGGTGCAGCAATCACCTCAAGTATGGTAGGTGCGGCTCTTGGAGCTCCTCCAACTTTACAACCTTTTGATGATAATGGTAATTTTTGGCCATTCGCAGACCAAGTTGAAGGAGGTTATAGAGAAGTTGTCAACCCATTGGGACTTTCTGCAATCACTAATACAACTTCCACTCAACGGATTTTAGCTAATTTATTTGCTGAATTTGAAATTGCGAAGGGGCTAACTTATAAGTCTACATTTAATGCAGTTCTTCAGAATGATTTAAATGATTATTATTCTCCGCTATACATAATAGGTGAAGGCGATATCAATTCTAACTCTGGTACAGGCAGAAAGATTAATAGAGATTTGAACACGCTTCTACATGAAAGCATAATTTCTTATAGTAAGAGATTTGGTGATATTCACTCCCTGAAATTTACCGGTGTGTTCTCTACACAATCAGATCAATATAGAGTTAATCAGATCAATGCTTCTGGTTTTCCAAATGATGCGACCTTAAATGAAGCACTTCAAGTTGCTCAAAATATTACAGCCTCGAGTAGCAGACAAAGTGAGCGTCTAGATTCCTACATGGGAAGAGTTAATTATGGCTATAAGGACAAGCTTTTTGTTGATTTGACAGCTAGAACTGATGGATCCAGCAAATTTGGACAAAATAACAAGTATGGATTTTTTCCAGCAGTTTCCGCTGCCTGGAGAGTGTCTGAAGAAGAATTCTTCAAGAATATCAGTGCAATTTCTGATTTTAAGATTCGAGGATCTTATGGTTTGACAGGTAATGCAGGGGCTATTTCACCTTACCAATCTTTGGCAACCATTGGCTCTGGATCTTCCTATAACTTGGGCAATTTGTATGCAACAGGTTTGGCTCCTAATGGAATTGCAAACCCTGATTTAAGATGGGAGCGTTCTTTTCAGACAAACTTTGGTATTGATTTAAGTTTTCTTGATGATAGATTCAACTTCGTAGCTGACTATTATATAAAGAGAACTGAAGATCTACTTTACACTAAAATATTGCCACAGAGTTCAGGCTATGGTTCTATCGTAGGTAATTTTGCTGAACTACAAAACAAAGGTTTGGAAATGTCCTTGTCTGCGGTTGTAATCAATAAGGCGCTCAACTGGAATGTCAACGCAAATATTTCCTTTAATAGAAATAAAGTGCTTGGACTTGACGGTGATGTCAATGAAGCATTCGTCAACTCTTACAGTGTAGTTTCTGTAGGTCAACCGTTAGGTGTTTTTAAGACATTTGTTTTTGATGGCATTTATCAAACAGGAGAAGAGATTCTTCCAGGCTCTGGAAGTAGAACTGGAGGTACCAAAGTAAAAGATATCAACGAGGACGGAATGATATCTAACGCTGACCAGGTAATTACGGGAAACCCTAATCCTGACTATGTTTTTGGAATATCTAATAACCTTAGCTATAAGGGTTTTGATCTGAATTTTTTCATTTCAGGTTCTGTGGGTAATGATATTTATAATGTGAGTAGATATACTCTTGAAAATCCTTTGGGTAACAGAAATGTTCTTGCAGGTCTTGCTGACAGATGGTCTCCTACAAATCCTTCTCAGGAGTATGTGTCTGGTTTTCAGGGCGGAAGACTGCCGATTTCAGATCGCTTCTTGGAAGATGGTACCTATATTAGACTAAAGAATATCTCGTTAGGCTATACTTTGACGGATGTCAAAGGATTCCAGAAGATTCGGGTTTACCTGAGTAGTAATAATTTGCTGACTAGCACAAATTATACAGGATATGATCCTGAAGTCAACTCTTATGGTGGATCTAACACTGCTATAGGAATTGACAACTTGGTTTACCCTGTTGCTAAATCATACTTGGTTGGTGTCCAGATATCTTTCTAACTCCCAAAAAAATTACTAAATGAAAAATTTACTTTCAATACTTTGTGTCATTTGGCTCGCTTTCGGATTAACATCCTGTGAGCTTCAGGAAGATGTTTATTCTAGTATTACTACAGATAACTTCTTCCAAACTGCCGGCGATGCCGAAACGGCTTTAATAGCTGCATATGATCCCATGGCTGATTTGTTCAATGCGGCTACGCATTCTTCAGATTTTGGTACAGATCAGATTTATCCACGACCTGTTGTGGCTAGAGATACTTATACCTTGTTTACTTACGACCAAAATTACTCTTCTCAAAAAAGTTTTGGTAGAACTTTCGAATCTCCTTTTCAAACATGGACCTCATGCTATGCGGGTATAGAACGAGCAAACTGGATTCTTGATAAAGTTCCAACTATTGTAATGGATCAAACTAGGAAGAGCTCAATTTTGGGGGAAGCGTATTTCCTGAGAGCTTTCTATCTATGGATGCTTACTAAGAACTTTGGTGATGTGGTGATTAAAACTGCTCCAAGTAAAAGTGAACTTGATGCCTACAATCCAAAAAGTTCTATGGCTGAAGTTTATGGTCAGATTTTCGAAGATTTAGATCTAGCAGTTATGAATTTAACATCATATGCTACACAGACACCTCAATTTGGAAGACCGTCCAAAGAGGCTGCTATGGCTCTTTATGCAAAAGCTGCTTTGTATGGTGGTGAATTTCAGACTTCATTAGATATGGCAGAGGCTGTTATTAATTCTGGAAGCTATCGCCTATTGGATTCTGTAGAGGATGTATTTGATGTAGATAAAGAGACAGAGGCTCGTGCCGAAAACATCTGGTCGTACGAGAGTATTTCTGCAGTGCCGGGTAGAGGAACTCAAGTACCTTCTTTATATGGACCTGCAAGTAGCTCAGGACCTGAATATGGCAACAGTTCGTATGGATCTGCCTTTGCATATCAATCCTTCTACGATTCATTTGATCCAAAGGATCAGCGAAGAAATCTATTAGCGACTTCATACATCAATAAAAGTGGTGTAGTTGTACCTCAGGAAAAGATCACGCCCGTAACCAAGGACGGTGTCTTAGTAGGCAAATTTAAAGATCCAAACTCCAACGGGAACAGTTATGCTATTAACCTCCCGATAATCAGAATGGCAGATGTCTATTTGATAGCTGCAGAAGCAGAAGCTAAGTTGAATGGATCATCCAGTAAAGCTTATGGTTTTATAGATAAGGTTAGAAATAGAGCTGGTTTGGATGACTTGAATGCTGGATTAGGTAAAGAAGAATTCATTAATGCTGTAATTCAGGAGAGATCTTGGGAGTTATTTGGTGAAGCCGATAGATGGTATGACTTAACTAGGACTGGGAAATTTTTAACAGTTATTCCAACTGCGGTTAATTCTATTTTCCCTGTAAGAAAACCAGAACCGAAGCACCGTTATTTCCCTATTCCTTTGGATGAAGTAAATGCAAATCCGCTTTTGGAGCAAAATCCTGATTGGCGATAGAGATTATTTTACCCGTAGTGTACTAGTGAATTTTACACTACGGGTAATTTTCAGTTCAGTGCTACATCGATAGCATATCAATAAACAAACTCTCAGCAAGCCTTAATAAGTTTGCTCATTTTAGTATGGATTACCTCGATTACACTACCATTATTCTCTTTACCCTGATCATCATGGTTGTGGGATTATCCTTTGGAAAACAGGGAGGAGATATGAAATCTTTCTTCGCTGCTGGAGGAGCCGTTCCTTGGGGAATAAACGGTCTTTCGCTGTTCATGAGTTTTTTCTCCGCAGGTACTTTTGTGGTCTGGGGATCAATTGCTTATGAGTATGGGCTTGTAGCGATCACTATACAGATGGCTATGTGTCTAGCTGGATTTTTGATTGGGTATTTTATAGCACCCAAGTGGCGAGGAACCAATGCATTAACAGTAGCAGAGTACTTGACCAAACGCTTTGGGCAGAAAGTCCAAAAATATTACACTTACCTCTTTTTGTTTTTGTCATTAGGCTATACAGGCGCTTTTTTATATCCTGTTGCCAAAATCGTCAACGTTTCTACTGGTTTTGATATCTACTATTCTATTCTTCTTTTAGGAGGAATCATCATGGTCTATACCGCGGTAGGAGGTCTATGGGCAGTGGTGGTGACAGATGTGCTACAGTTCGTGATACTTACAGCTGCAGTATTGATTGTATTGCCTTTATCAATAGATAAAGTAGGTGGACTAGCCACTTTCGCAGAAACTGCTCCTGAAACCTTTTTTAATGTATTTAATGGGGAGTATACTCCGCTATTTATAATAGCATTCTGTGCGTACAACTTAGTATTTATAGGCGGAAACTGGGCCTATGTGCAGCGCTACACCAGTACCAAAAACAAGAAATCAGCAAGTAAAGTTGGCTATTTATTTGGCGCTTTATACTTGGTAAGTCCGATTATATGGATGTTGCCGCCGATGATTTACAAAGTAATAAATCCTTCATTACAGGGATTAGAGGCTGAGGGAGCCTATCTAATGATCTGTAAGGAAGTGCTTCCGGTTGGAATGCTTGGACTGATGATCGGAGGGATGATTTTCGCCACTGCCAGTTCAGTCAATACGTCGTTGAATTTGGCCGCTGCAGTTCTTACAAATGATATTTATAAGCCCCTGAAACCAAAAGTATCGGATAAAAGTCTGATGCGTTTTGCACGATTGTCTACGCTAGTATTTGGTGTTTTGACAATCGGCGTAGCGTTTTTGGTACCTCTTGCTGGAGGAATAGTAGAGGTGGTTTTGAGTATAGGTGCTGTGACAGGTGGGGCACTTTATGGTCCTGCTATTTGGGCGCTATTCTCAAAAAAGCAAAATGGCACTTCAATTCTTGGTGTGACGATTATAAGTTTATCAGTCAACCTGTTTTTTAAATTTTTGTCTCCAACGCTCCTCGGTTTTTCTCTAGATAGAAGCGAAGAAATGATACTGGGAGTGGGACTTCCTTTCCTAATGCTTTTGGCATATGAATTAATTGGAAAAGAGAACGCCAGAGATCCCAAGTCTTACGCCATCGAAGAGGTAATCGATGAAGCCTCAATTTCAAGCGGAGAGATACAGAATTTGTATGGGATCAAAGTGCTTTCAATAGCGATGGCTACCATCGGCGCTTTATTCCTGATTCTTACATTTTGGGCAGATCAAGCTGCCATTTACTTAATGATCCTGGGTGTAGTGATCACCGGATTAGGAGGCTTGCTCTATCGGTATGCCACACAGTCTTTTAAACTTCAAAAAGAGAAATAATTCATTTATGCATACTATGATACTAGAAGGTATTGAAAGCGGAAAGAGAAAATCTCATTCGATAACGCTAGCTTCAGATTTGGTGATTGTGGGTGGGGGAATGGCTGGCACTTGTGCCGCAATTACTGCCGCAAGAGAAGGTTTGAAAGTTACTTTGGTTCAAGATCGACCTGTGCTCGGAGGAAATGCTTCCTCGGAAATCCGACTTTGGGTGCTTGGTGCGACCTCGCATATGGGTAACAATAATCGCTGGGCTCGAGAAGGAGGAGTCATCGATGAGTTGATGGTCGAAAATATGTACAGAAATCCAGAAGGTAATCCGATTATTTTGGATACCATCTTGATAGAAAAAGTGCATTTGGAGGACAATATCAAGCTTTTATTGAATACCAGTGTGTACGAGTTGGAGAAAAGAGGTGAGGATCAAATTGACTTTGTCAAAGCCTTTTGTAGCCAAAACTCCACCGAATATATCCTGTCTGCCCCCTTGTTTATGGATGCATCGGGAGACGGAATACTTGGATTTTTATCCGGTGCTGCCTTTAGAATGGGCGCTGAATCAAAGGAAGAATTTGATGAGCAATTTGCCCCTGATCACAAGTATGGAGAGCTTTTGGGACATTCCCTTTATTTCTATAGTAAAGACACAGGCAAGCCTGTTCGCTATATAGCTCCGGCATATGCCAATACAGAATTATCAAAATTGCCAAGATTCAAAACCTTTAACCTTCGGGAAGATGGCTGCAGACTTTGGTGGGTAGAATATGGTGGACGTACGGATACCATACACAACAGTGAAGATATCAAATGGGAGCTCTGGCGGATTATCTATGGGATTTGGGATCATGTCAAAAACTCTGGCCAATATCCTAATGTAGAAAACCTGACTCTAGAGTGGGTGGGCACTATTCCGGGTAAAAGAGAAAGCCGAAGATTTGAAGGAGATTACATCATGCATCAAAAGGATGTGGTAGAGCAGCGAGAGCATTTTGATGCTGTTTCCTTTGGTGGATGGGCGCTAGATCTTCACCCTGCAGACGGGGTGTTCAGTGACAAACCTGGATGTACTCAATGGCATTCCAAAGGTGTCTATCAGATTCCTTTCCGAACGATGTACAGCAGAAATATTAAAAATCTGTTTTTGGGCGGAAGATTGATAAGTGCTAGCCATGTCGCATTCGGTTCTACACGAGTGATGGCTACCTGTGCTCACAATGGTCAAGCGATTGCGATGGCTGCCAAGCTTTGCAAAGAAAGGAATTTGCTTCCATCTGACTTGCTTGCCAGTGAACCTATGAAAGCGCTTCAAACCCTGTTAATTCAGTCGGGACAGTACATTCCTAAATTGAGTTTAGGGCTAGAAAACAACTTTCTACAAGATGCTGAAATCCAAGTTTCCAGTGAACTTGAACTTATTTCACTTCCAGTTGATGGACCATGGAAATCGTTGGAATTCTCTGTGGCTCAGTTGCTTCCTGTATCAGAAGGACAACAGCTTTCAGTGAAGTTGAGTATCAAGTCTAAGCAGAAATCTACGCTGAAGCTTGAAATTAGAAAGAGTCAGATCCTTGGTAATTATACCTTAGATGAGTTGGTGGAGCGAAAGGAAATAGATGTCAACGAAGGAGAACATTCCTATCAGATTGACTTTGATTTTAAAAGCAATACCACACAATATGTGGCTTTATGTCTAATGCAAAATGATGAATTGGAAGTAAAATGCTCTTCAACACGCTTGACTGGAGTACTTTCGATTTTCAATAAATTCAATAAGTCAGTTGCGACTAGTAGTATTCAATCTCCTCCTCCGGGAATTGGAATTGACGAGTTTGATTTCTGGGTTCCGGAAAGAAGACCAAATGGTTACAATCTTGCCTTTGAATTAAATGATCCTCTGAAGGCCTTTGGAAAGGACAACTTAAGGAATGGAGTATTCAGACCAACGGTAAAACCTAATGCCTGGGTTGCATCTATTGAAGACAAAAATCCTCAACTAAAACTTAGCTGGAGCTCGATCAAGTCAATAAAAGAAGTGACCTTGTTTTTTGATACTGATTTTGATCACCCGATGGAGTCTACATTGATGGGCCATCCTGAATCTGAGATTCCTTTCTGTGTTAAATCTTACAGAATTAAGGATGGGAATGGTAAGCTATTGCATACCCAGGAAGCCAATCATCAAACGATTAATATCATTTCATTTGAGCAAGCTGTCAGTACCAAGGAACTGATTATCGAATTGGATCACCCAAGTGAGAGCGTTCCTGCTGCATTATTCGGACTGATCTGTAAGTAAAATTCTTAATTGAAATTTTATATGAATAGCGAAGAGTTGCCAGTAGACTTACTTTCTTAGGTTTGCTGGCAGGAAGACCGAAGACGGGTGACCGATATGGTCTCAATTCTTAAGTTTTACATGCCCTATCAAGCATTTGTCAGGTTAAAGGCAAAGGCAGATACACATATAAATTAACTAATAATGAACCCTAAATTTCTTCTCTATAGCCTTTTCCTACTGATTTCTGGACAGCTATACGCTCAGCAAAAGGTTGCACTATCAAATCAGCGAATTCAGATCGAATGGACCGAATCTGCCAAGGGTTGGGAGATCTCCAACCTATCCATTAGGAATGGGGAATTTTGGCAGGCTTTAGAACATACCTCTGGAGAGTATATGCTTCTTTATGCTGATGAGAAACCAGGGGATGAACCTCAGGAGGAATTTCTCACAACTACAGGCAAGCCATTTCCAGGAGAGGAATATAAGTACATCATATCCACTTGGAAAGAAAGAACGTCTCCTGTGAATATGAATACTGCTGGGGAGGAATTGAGATTTTATCCTGACAAAGCTGAAAAGCTGAATGATTCAAGTATTCGATTTACTAAGACTACGGATAGAGGTAAGATCACGAGTGTTTGGACACTAGCTTCTGGGAATTCTACGGATATTTTTATTCGGCAAGAAATGAAGTCAACACTGAAGGGGTATTATTCTTTGGCTAGTCCCACACTGCTTACCATTCCTGAATCAGAGCTGCAATGGGCTACCGTTCCAGGATATTTTCATGGGAAAAAATTAGAAGAAAACATTCCGCTGTCCTATGCTTATGGGAATGGGGTTCCTGCTCGACCTATCGTGTTTAGCGAAAATACTGCGAGTACCTTGAGTCCTATGATCACCTCAGCAAAGGGCTTTACTATAGCAGTCATTCCTGATCCGGGATTGGATAGAGATCCATGGGAAGCTGATGAGAACACACATTCCAAATGGCAAATTGGGCTTTCGCATATGAACAGAAATGCGCAATTGTCACCATCCATTTATTATCCAGTTTTGGGAGAGGTAAATAGCGAAATGAAGCCTGGGGATACCATGAATTATGGATTTCGGGTAAGCATTGACACGGTGGATTGGTTTGCCATGCTAAATCATGCGGTTTATGATGTTTATGACTTTGAAGCTGGATTGAACCTCAGAAAAAACAAACAGTCTTTGAGCAATAGAGTGGAAGAGATGCATGACTACCTAATGGATCCAGAAACCTCTTTATGGCGCACTGAGGAATTTGATGGAAAGGAAATCGGAGCACAATCCTATCTAGGAGGCGTGGTAGGATCTGATAAGGATGCCATGAAGAATGCTGATTATGGAGCTATGTGGATGCTTGCAAAAAGCACTAAAAACCAGCAAATCAATCAGCAAATACTTCCATACGCGCTGAATTTTAAACTGAAACAACAACAAACCACCGACGGCTTTTTCAAGGGAGCGGCGATTGGTCAATATTACCTTTACAAATCAAAGAAATTTGTAGAAGAGTGGGGGCAGATGGTCGAGCCTATCGGTCTGATGTATTACATCATGCTTGATGTGGGAAATATCTTACTTTTTGAACCTGATAATGCTGAGCTGCAGCAACGCTTGAGGTATGGTGCCGATCTATTGGTGGACTGGCAGAAGGCTGACGGCAGTTGGGTTGCTGCCTATGAGAGAGACGAATCGGAGATCTTTCAAGAAGTGAAGGATTTCAGACCTACTTTTTATGGGTTGCTGGTAGCCTACAAGTTATTGGGCGATCAGAAATATCTTGATGCAGCTGTAAAAGGGGCTAATTGGTTTATTGCAAATGGAGTAGAAAATGGAAGTTTCCTAGGTGTTTGTGGGGATGTACGCTACATGCCTGATTTTGCAACAGGGCAAAGCGCACAGGCATTTTTAGATCTTTATGATCTAACCCAAGATGAGGCCTATAAAGATGCGGCGATTGCGACAGCAAAGATTTATACAACACATGTTTATACTCATCCCATTCCTACTCAAACTGTAAAATCTGTAAACGGGAAATCACTGCAAGATTGGGAAATCGCACAGGCAGGCTTGAGTTTCGAGCATGGAGGAGCGATTGGTTCGGCAAATGGTCATGGCCCTATTTTATTAGCAAGTCATGCAGGGATGTTTATTCGGATGTATGAATTGACTGGAGAGCAGATTTTTGCAGATATGGCACGTTCAGCAGCTATTGGTCGTGATGCCTTTGTAAATAAAGAAACGAGTGTTGCTTCATACTATTGGAAAGTCATGGATGCTGGTTCGGGCCCTTTCCCTCATCATGCTTGGTGGCAGATCGGGTGGATTACGGATTACCTGATGGCTGAGGTGGAAGTGCGCTCCAATCAAAATATCGTATTCCCTCGCGGATTTATCACGCCGAAAGTTGGGCCTCATCAAAGTTATGGTTTCGCTCCTGGGAAAGTGTTTGGTGAAAGTGCCGATCTGAGGATTTTAACAAAAGGCCTAACAGTTAGTAATCCGTCTTTGGAGCATATCGTTGCAGAATCGGAGGATGGAAAAACGCTTCATATTATCCTATTGAACCAATACTATCAACAGCAAGAAGGTACGATCATGTTGGATTTGAAAGAAGCTGGAATAGCCTCTGATGTAAAATCCATTCAGGTTTTGGATGCCAATGGGAAATCTATCAAGAAGCTGGAAAAAGAAGGGAAATGGAATGTAGCGATTGAAGGCTTCGGCATGTCAGTATTGAAAATAGAGTTGCAATGAGATCGTTATTTCTAGAAATTAAGTCATTTGTTTATTTACTCTTTTTTCCAATAATCCTGCTTTTTAGCTCCTGTGATGGGCAATCATCTGATGGAGATTTGATTCGAGTTGAATCGAACTCGATCACACTCCAACTGAGCAAGGCGAATTCTACATTTACTGTAGTGGATAATTCGGGAAAGGAAATTCTTCCGGCACATGCTGTGTCTGGAATTCTTTTTTCTGATAAAGACAATTCACCTTCCTCAGCACAAGTAGAAAGCTATGAGCTGAGTGCAAATGAACTTCGCGGAAAACTGAGAAATGCGGAAGGTCTTGCGGCTAATTTCCGAATGGTATTAGAAGCAGATCAGCTACATATAGAAATTTGGGCAGCGCAGGAAGATACCGAATTGGTGATGGAGATTCGTACAGCAAGCATGTCTCCAGTTTATGGCTTAGGAGATCATGGAGGATATGAGGGGAAGACAGACTTGTTTGGCTTTAGAAACGATCATTTTATGAATGATAAAACGGAAAGCTACAACTGGAATCATTATCGGTTTATATCCACATTTGCCATTTTTCCATCCAAGGGAATTGCTCAGGTGATATTTGACAAAGGTGAAAAAAGAATCGCGATAGACTCTGTAGAAAACAAAATGGGGGTGAGTGGTGCTCCCAAGCTTAACGCATATTACTTTTTTGGAGAGCCTAAGCAGCTGTATCAAAGCTATAATGAAGTAAGAGAACGTGAGGGCTATGGAAGTAAGAAGCCTAAATTTGATTTTTTTGAAATTGGCTACGAAGCATTTGGTTCCCTAGGTTGGAATACTTATCAATCTTCTGTTCAGGAGGATATTTCTACTTATTTGGAAAAAGGATATCCCTTAAAATGGGCGGTCGTGGGTAGTGGTTTTTGGAAAGGCGAGCGTAAGAAACCAACTGAAGGTACAACTACATCTTTTGGGATTTGGGACAGTATTCCTGAAGCTGGAAGAAACGATGGTCTGCCCAATCCAAGATATCCGAATGTCCAGGAACTGAAGGGATTTTTCAAGGAAAGAGGAATTAAACTTCTCTTGGGAAGTAGAATCAATTTTAAAGCATTGCCAGAAGACGGTGGAAATTATAATCCTACAAATGATGGATCATTTGTCTTAGAGGCAATGGATAAGGGATATTTCATCAAAAATGAATCTGGGTTAACTGAGGTTTTTGATGTTAATTTTCCTTCGGGAAAAACCTATTTACTCAATACGGAGATGCCTGAAGCCGTAGAATGGTTTGTTTCCAATTTTGACAAATGGGGAGTAGATGGTATCAAGGAAGATCTCATGCTTCAAGATGGCGTATTGTTGAATAATGATGGGAAGCAGAATGCTGTTAACGCGGCTTTTATGGATAAAGGCCAAATGGTCATGATTAGAAATTCTGCCTTTGGAGTTCCCGGTGATATTCTTCGAATGGAGGATACCAAGTATGGTTTTGATCAGGATCGAACCCCTATTAATGCGCTTAGTTATGCCTACAGCGGAGTTGGGAATATCTATCCGGATATTGTTGCAGGGAAGTATTTGACGAATCCCTTGACGGAAGATCAGAAGCGATATTTTGTTAGAAATGCAATGCTTGCAGCAGTAATGCCTGTAATGTCTCTGGGTTATGGCCCTTGGCACATGCAAAATGCAACCTATGAAGCTTCAGTGAAAAAAGCCGTGGACATGCACGTTCAGCTTATACCCTATATATATAATGAAGTGATCAGGGGATTTGAAACTGGTTTTCCTTATGCGATGACACCACTTCCATTGGCTTTTCCGCAGGATGAAAACACTTTTTACCTAGCCGATTCAACCAAACGTCAATACAGCTGGATGATTGGAGAGTCTTTGTTGGCCACTCCCGTTTTTGGAAATGATTATGCTAAAGCACAGTCTAGGGATCTTTATTTACCAGCAGGAAAGTGGATGGATTGGGAATCGGGAGAAGTATTGGAAGGTGAAAAAACCTATGCTGATTACAATTTACCAGATGATAAATTCCCATTGTTTATAGGAGGAAATGATTGCATCGTACTGCGCAAGAATGACAAAATCTACCTTTATTATTTCCCTTTAAATTTCAAGGGAAAAGATTATGAATTCACTTTTCCTGATGGAGAATCTCAGGCCCTAATAAAAACACCAAGTGGTGCAGGAGAATCCTATAGCATCACCGAAGATGGAATTGCTCACAGTGAATTAGCTTGGGATGAAGCAAGGAAGGGGTATTTCTTTGAGATTGAGCCAGGGAAAAGGTATCAGATACAAGAAAATAGATAAGAGAGAATGAAATATACTTACATCAAACTAATCGTTTTTGCTCTTTGGTTAAGTTCCATAAGCATAGTACATGCACAGCAAAATAACCTGTCACTGACGGGTACTGCAAGTGCAAGTTCTTCCCAAGAAGGATTCAATCCAGAAAAAGCAATTGATGGAAAAACTGATCCATCGAGTAGCTGGAAAAGTAATTCCGAAGATGAATTCAGTTGGCTAATGGTGCGGTTGCCTGGTGCAACTGAAATTTTGAGAATCGATCTAAGCCTGGCTGCTAGTTCAGTCATTTTGCCTGAGTTTAAGCTTCAGATCATGCACAATGGAACATGGCAAAACGTGCAAGAGGTCAAGGGAAATGCTCAAAAGGAAATATCCTTAGAATTAACAAAGCCTGTGCTTTCGGATCGTATTCGATTTTTTGCAGAAACGAATAAGGAATTAGCCATCACCGAATTGGCCATCTATGGTCAAGAGTATGTGGATAGTACTGCGATGGATGTCAAGAAGATTTTGGTCAATCAAAGTGGGTATAATCTCAATAGACCAAAGCGTTTTTCAGCACCTAGCTTAGCGGCTGATGCTGACTTTAATGTAGTCGATCAGTCCACAGGACAGGTTGTTTTCAAGGGGAAGCTAACGAATCACGTCGGGGACTTCTCTGATTTCAATCCCTTATCATCAGATGATTACGCGATTGTGGTGGCGGAGGAAGAGTCATTTCCTTTTCGCATTGGAGTGAATTGGATGGAGCGGGTGAGCTATCGAAATATGGTAGACTTCATGATAGGTTCCAGACATTACCTTGGTACTACCGATGCAATTAGGTCACTATCATGGGCATGGAGGGACGGTGATTTTTTCAACTGGGCACAGCAGAGTTTGGTATCCCTTTACCTTTCCAATCCTACCGCTTTTGAAAGAATGGAGCAAACTATTCACTATGTCCCTAACGATTCATTTTCTGAAGAATATGATGGTGCCTGGGGTGCCTTGGAACCGTATGCTGCAAATACCCCAGATATCGTACAGTTGATCCACTGGGATGCAGATGTGAAAATCTCCCATAAACTAGAGCATGAAATGCAAAAGGCGGAGTTGGCTTACTTTTTATATGCCTGGCCTTATTTGAAGCAGTGGCTACCTCAGCAGAATTTTGATGTGGTGTATGCCTATTTGCAACAAACCTGGGAAAAAGAGACGGTAGAAGAATACTCTACTACTAAATATGATTTGAGTCCAACTCATAATTTGCTGACACTTAAAACAAAGTTGGGCACCACCAAAGGAGAGCTTCCTCCTGGGCATTCTGTGATTCCAAATTTGATCATGTTTGAAGCAGCGAAAGGTAAAGGTGATCCTGAAGCTCAGAAGTACTTTGATGCAGCATTCAATCAGTTGGATTGGATGATCAAAAATCTGGATTGGAATGATCCGATGACTACAAAAGGGCAACGCATGTCTGAGCATATTACGATGAGAGCCTTTGCATTCTTCTTCTCTGAATATCCTGACAAATCACCTTCGGGATTAAAAGCGAAAGTGGCAGAATGGGCAAAAGTTGCAATTTCAAGGTCTGATAATTATTGGGATTTTAGAAAGTTTAGTGAGGATGAATGGACACCTCCAAGTTGGAATGAGACAGGTAATGTGTTAGGTCTTCCAGCGGCTTTGTTTTCGGCGATGTCAGTCTTGGATGATCAAGAAATGAAGCATTCATTGGAGATATTAGCTTGGTCTCACTTTGACAATTCCTTTGGCAGAAATCCCACAGGAAGACATTTTTCATATAGAGGACCTAGCGAAATAGAAGGAGTGGAGCTTGGTTGGTATAGCTTTCACAAGGGAGGAATTGGGCTGCTCGATGAAGTAAAGTTTGTCTTCGATGGTTCTCCGAAATCCTTCCATTACCCAAACCATCCAGAAGTTGGAGATCTGGGTTGGACAGAAGGTTGGGTTCAGTTTAATACCGCTTTCAATACGAGTATGGGCTACATGGCAAATTACTATACTTCCATTACTATGGAGCTGCAAAGCGATGAGTTGATTATCAAACTTAAAGCATCATTGAATTTTGACCCTACCAAAAAAGAGCCTGTCAACCTATTACTTAGCAATAGTAATGGACAAGATATCTGGGTGGAATTGGTGGAGGAGTCTCCTTATTCTGAAATTTATATTGGCAGATTTAAGATTACTAAAGGAAGCGTGGAATCAGGAGCAAAGAGCCTTGCGGTGAAATCCGGCGATGAACTTACTGTTAAGTATGGATATGGCTTTATGGAAAAAGTGGCTAAGTTGACTATTGAGAATTGAAGGATTTAATGCAATCAAACTCATAAGTTGGAGATCAGTAAATAATCTAAAAAGCTCAATGATACATCACTTTATTGCTAGTAAATATGTACTCAGGCTAGCTTTGATCGTATCTGTACTATTGCTAGTTTCTCAATATTCTATGGCACAGAAAGTACAAGTTGGACAGCAAAAGAAATATACTTTACTAGGACTTGGGGACTCTATTACTGAGGGAGGAAATGATTTTTCCTCGTATCTGTACCCACTTTGGGAGAAGTTATTTGTGGCAGGATATCAGGTTGAATTTATTGGGCCAAATCAAGCTCAAACAAGTATTGGAGGAATTGCTCATGCTGGATATAGTGGGAAAAATGCTGAGTTTTTAGGAGACAATATTGACAGTATATATTCCAAATATCCAGCAGACATCGTGTTGCTTCATGCTGGTCACAATCATTTTGCAGAAGAGAAGCCCATAGAGGGAATTATTGCTGCGCAAAAAAGTATCGTAGAGAAAATCAAGCTCATAAATCCTGACGCCAGAATTTTGCTTACCACCGTGGTAGAAAGCGGTAAGCTGCCCAAGTATTCTTATATACCTGAATTGAATAGCGGACTTGAACAACTGGTATCTGAGTTGCGAAAGGCATACGATGGGATCTACTTAGTAGATCAGGCAAGAAAATTCGACTGGCAAGAGGATACCATTACGGACATGGTACATCCAAATGATAGTGGTGCGAAGAAAATGGCGGACGTATGGTTTGAAAAACTCCAAAAAGTGCTAGACAAGCCTTTTGAAGCATTTGATCCTAAAATAGTAAGCTATAAAAACACAGATAAGGAAACATTAAAACTGCATATTTTTGAACCCTCTAAGAAGTTCAGAAATGAAAAAAAAGCATGTATTGTTTACTTCTTTGGTGGGGGCTGGAAGGTGGGAACAGCACTACAGTTTTATAGAGAAGCTGCATATTTCGCTTCCAAAGGCATAGTTGCAATTACCGCTGACTATAGAACAGAGTTTGATAATGGCACAACTGTTTTTGAAAGTGTAAGTGATGCTAAATCTGCCATCCGATGGATTAGGGCAAATGCCGACAAGTATGGGATTGACCCGGATAGAATCGCTGCAGCTGGAGCCTCAGCGGGAGGTCATTTAGCGGCCGCTACAGGTACAATTACCGGTTTTGAAGAGTCTAATGAAGATCATTCAATAAGCTCCAAATCAAACCTTAATCTGCTATATTATCCAGTATTAGATAATGGTCCGGATGGGTATGGGTCTACTGAGATGAAAACAAGGTATAAGGAGATATCTCCTTTGCATAATGTCAATGTAGATACGCCGCCTACTTTGATACTTTTAGGTACAGAAGATCCCTATTTGTCTGAACGTAAAGCGGAGGAATATATGAATGCCCTTCAAAATTTTGGAATTGACGGGGAATTGAAATTGTACCAAGGAGCGGCACATCCAATCTTTTTGTATCGCAAAGGCTACTCCGCGATCTATTTTCAAATGCTTCAAGATTCAGAGGATTTTCTAGAAAGACATGGCTATATGAAAGGTGTATCGAAGAAATTATAATACTTTATTATCCTGTGATTAACTATCAGTCATACCATCCTATACATCTGTTGTTCAATAATTTATTACTCCTGAAATGAAACAAGTAAAAATCTCACTAGTCCTTATATTGATTCTATGTTTGTGTTCAACGCAGCTAATTTTTGCTAGCAGCTCTGTTCAGAGAGCAGCTACAGATACTATTCGGGTGTTGACGATAGGTAACAGTTTTGCTGATAATGCGAGCCAATACTTACTAGAAATTACTCAATCTGTAGAAGGTTTCCATATTGTAATAGGGAGTGCAAATATTGGTGGTTCATCATTAGACAAACATGCGGACTACATAAAGAAAAATGAACAAGATTCCACATTTAAGCCGTATCGGGGCAAATCTTTGAAAGATATGTTGCTTCAAGAAAAGTGGGATGTGGTCACGATCCAACAGGTTAGTCATATGAGTTACAAGTCTGAGACTTATCAACCTTATGCTGATGAAATTGTTGATTTCGTCAACACCTATTCGCCTGATGCAAAGATTTACATTCATCAAACATGGGCTTACGCACCGGACTGTGAGAGGCTGGAAGGGTTTGGGATTACATCTGATCAAATGTATAAAGGCTTGAAAAAAAATTATAAAACATTGGCTAAGCATTACAATTCACCAATTCTGAAATCTGGTGATGCCTTTATTCATGCTTCCAAAGCATATAACATAGATCTATGGACCGCGGAAGATCGTTTTCATGCAAATAGTAATGGTGAATATTTGGCAGGATGTGTTTGGTTCTCAGAATTGTTTAATGTTTCGGCTAAGAAAATACAATTTGTACCAGAGGGTATGTCAAATGAGACAGCTGCTCTTTTACGGAATGCTGCTTCTAAGTAGGGTGATTATTGTATTATCAAATTGCATTAGCACTATTACACAGAGCCAACAATAGGTCCGGTTGGAGGGGAGTGTCTTGTCCTGATAAAACTTTACACAAATCATAAACTTTCGAAGAGGAAAATTAACCTGAGTACAGCACACGAGGCATCAAGCCAGCGCTCTTATCGCTGTGGGTCATATCTTAAATGAATGACCTTTTAGAAAATAGGCACTAATTCCCTTTGTGTGATCAAATTGCTTTATTGATGGATTAAAACTTTTGATGGTATTAATGTGCGATTAGTAGTAAGGAAAATAAATAGGTTATTGGCCAATTGATTAAAATGCTGTTGTGAAGTAACACTGCGAGGAATTTGGAGAATTTCAAAATGAAGCTACTTAAGCCTTATTTTCAACATATTCGGAATCAATAAAGCATTTCAGTTTCCAACCGTGACACAAAAAGTAACATAAATATCATGTATAGTGGCTTTTAACTTAACTTTTGCGTTTCACGGTAGTACTATATTTGTAGCTCGACAGTACTCTTCGGGTTAAATTTATAGCTAGTACTATGCAACGTTTTATTTTAGTAATGTTTTTTTTAGGGTGGATCACTTCTGAAGGTTTCGCTCAGAAGGATGTTTCAAATTCTAAAGATCATCCTCTTTTATCGAGGTATGAAGGATCATGGATTAAGCGGTATGATTACAAACAATTTGAATCGTACAGTTACCCCGCTAGC
>NZ_FOKK01000029.1 GCF_900112005.1 Algoriphagus aquimarinus
AAGTATCAAATCAGCTGTAGCATGACAGAAAGCTATGATCCATACCAAAATGCGGTGGCAGAAAGAGTCAACGGAATACTGAAACATGAATTTATTCTGGGGATCATAATCCATGATTTAGAACTGATGGACAAACTGATAAAAGAGTCTATTTATATTTACAATAATGAAAGACCACATTGGAGTTGTCGGATGGAAACACCAACCAAAATGCACCTGCAAGACAGCATAAAGATTAGAACCTACAAAAAGAAAAATAGCACCGTGTCGAAACCCGATGCTATCTAAATTATCCTTTAAAACTGTAACGCCTATTCAGGACTAGTCATACGCCTGGTTTAAACAGCTTAAGTCTTAACTTTTTTTGGTTTAATCACACGAGTTTGATAAAGTTGTCTTCAAGTTTCACATTAAAATTGATATCTGCTTTAAGTGCTTTGAATACCTTCAAAATTGTATCAATAGTTGCGCTATTTGTACTGCTTTCAAGTTTGGAGATTTGGGCTTTCTGTACACCAACCAGACGCCCAAGTTCCTCTTGAGTCAATTTTCTTTCCTGTCTTGCAGATTTAATCATCTTGCCCAGAACGTCCATACTTAATTCATATTCGTAGTCATCGCGGTCTGTAGTTCCAGCTTTTCCGATATACTTGTCCTTCATTTCGGCAAGTGAATATGTCTTAACTTCTTTAGTTTTCATCTGCTTACTTAATTTATTGTTTGTTGAATCCTGCCAGATACTTTTCTTTAAGTTTAACTGCTCGGGTTATTTCATTAGGTGGAATTTTATCAACTTTCTTAATGAAACCGTGAGTAGCAATAACCAAGGTCTCTTTGTTGTTTCTCTTATCCCAAAAAGCTAGTAGTCGAATTTGAAGTCCGGCGAATTTTGTCCGAAACTCCCATATATCATGTTGTAATTTCTTGAATAATTTTGGGTCATTGGTTTGCTCAGCTAGGTCGATATTGTAAATGATTTTTTTAACAGTTTTAGGGTCGAGTTTCGAAATGAATTCGTCTGCTTCTTCCAGAAATTTAGTTTCAAAATATCTCATACAATATTGTTCTGTGAAACGTTATAAAGGTATAAAAGTTTCTAAATATAGAAACAATATTTTCGCCTTAGAAATTTATTATACTAGTCCTCTCTATTCCTCTTCACAATCTTCACCACACGTTTATAGATGATTTCTGCTAAGCCCCAGTCGTAGCCATCAAAGTTGGTGGTATTGTTAAATTGAATTACCACTGTGTCAATGTCTTTGTGGTACTTGGCGATACTCTGATATCCAGGAAGCAGGCCTGTATGTTCGTAAGTGTAAATGGAGGAATAGATTTCCTGTTCGCCTTCGTTGAACACCGAACCATCATTTAATGCACGAATGAAAATGCCCACATCTTCCGCGGTAGCCACCATGGAGCCAGCTTGATTGATGAAATCATTATTCTTCATGTCGGCCTCGTAACCCACGTAATATCCGCTCATGACCTCGTCTAAATCATCCACTTCGCTTAGCAAACTGTAGGTTTTATTCAGTTCAATTGGAATCAGAATTTCCTCCTTAATAAACTGGTGATGGCTATAGCCCAGCGTTTTATCAAGGATCTCGCCGATCAATAGGTAATTCGTGTTGGAATAACCATAGCTTTCATCAGGTGCAAAGTCAGCAGGCTTATCCAGCACCAATTCAAGATTATCACTATTGGCTTGAGGTGGATCTTCCCAGTAGTTAGGTGTACGGGTAAAATCGGGAATACCAGATCTATGCTGCACCATCATTCTCAGGGTGATTCTATCCACATTCTCTATTCTTCCTGCCAATTCAGGAAAGTACTCAGCTACTGTCTCGTCCAAAGACAAACGTCCTTCTTTGACCAGTTTAGCGACAGCAACGGCGACATATAACTTGCTAATACTGGCAATCTTAAATAGTGCCTGAGGATAGGCAGGAATTTTCTTGTTTCGGTCATGCCAGCCTGCTGCATAAAACTCCGGGGACTTTCCGCCTTGATCCACGTAAACAATCATTCCATCAAACCCATCTGCAATACCTTCTTCCAACTGTTCCTGAACCGTATCTGGAAGCGGTAAAATCCAAGCCTTCACCAAAATCCAAGGAACAAAATACAGCGAACCTATACTAGCAAGAATAAATAGGATTCGAAGGGTTTGTTTGGGTTTGGGATTGGGCATGGTGTTTTAATCAGGATGTATTAACGGTTAATACATGCATCTGACAAAAAGAGTGAGTCTGATGTCATGTATATTGTTTCATGTAGTTTTATTTTATCCGTAATTTTTGATCACAATTTGTTTAGCCTCTTTTTCTGCATCAAAATTACTTTCGAATTCTTTTTTATAGAAATAGAACATGGCCATCTTAAATTCTGGGAATTCAAAATAGATATATTCATCCATTGTATGAAAAAATAACGATTGTTTATTCTTACTCTTCCAGAATATCAAAGAGTTATATTTTGTTTCCTTGTCTTTTTTTCTAATTCTTGCCTGAGATGCTCGTAACTGTGACATTGCTCTATATGGAGACATATCAATATTCATTCTCATGACAGAAATTGGAATCTTCTTAAGATATGGTATGAAATCCTGTGTATGGTTTCTAGTAAATTTTCTCCTAAAATTTAAAACATGAAATTTATAATCTATTATTTCTAGCCATCGAATCACATTTAATGATTCTTCGTATTCATAATAATTTGATTTTAGATCTGTGTTTCTAAAAAGTTTATTAATGTATTTTTCAATTCTTGAAAGAGTTTCATTATTGCAAATGGAGCAAGCTGGAATTACTGTTTTTATTAAATATTGAGAACTATCATTTATTACTGTATTAAAAGATCTTTCCGGGTCATTTTCAAAACACCACTTTGGCAGAACATGTTCTTTTGTCATATTTACAGTTTGACCACAAAATGAACAGATATCATCTTCCTCTGCAAAATCCGAAGGGTCAAAATGATTTCTTTTGACGTGATCAATTATGAACTTCCCATTATTTCTAAAGTTTTTGCGCAATAGTTTAAATGATTCATCTGCCATTTTTCTTAATAATTACATGAAACATGATATATCCGCAATTGCGTTTATTTCTTATATATATTATTAATCTCTAAATGCGCCCTCCGCGTTTCCCTCCGTGCTCTTTGCGGTAAAAAAGACTATACAAATGCCGGAATCCCAGTAATCTCCTGACCTAAAATCAGCAAGTGAATATCATGCGTTCCTTCATAGGTGATTACCGATTCCAAGTTCATCATATGCCGCATTATTGGATATTCTCCTGTGATGCCCATTCCACCATGGATTTGTCTGGCTTCTCGGGCGATGTTTAGCGCCATTTCCACATTGTTCCGCTTTGCCATGGAGATGTGGACAGTTTTGGCTTTTCCCTCATTCATCATCTTGCCTACTTTCCAGGCTAGGAGCTGGGCTTTGGTGATTTCGGTTAGCATCTCGGAAAGTTTCTTTTGGGTCAGCTGAAATCCTGCTATGGGTTTGCCGAATTGGATACGCTCAGCGGCATACTTCCTGGCAGACTCGTAACAGTCCATCGCTGCGCCGATCACGCCCCAAGCGATTCCAAATCGTGCAGAATCCAGACACATCAGTGGAGCTCCCAAACCGGATTTATTAGGAAGAAGATTTTCCTTTGGTACTTTCACATTATCAAAAACCAGTTCTCCAGTGCAGGAAGCCCGAAGCGACCATTTACCATGAGTTTCTGGCGTGGTGAATCCTTCCATTCCTCGTTCTACGATCAAGCCATGAATTCGACCTTGTTCATTTTTCGCCCAGACTACCGCGATATCCGCTTCGGGAGAATTTGAAATCCACATTTTGGCACCATTCAGTAAGTAATGATCACCCATATCTTTGAAGTTGGTGACCATGCCACTTGGGTTGGAACCATGATCTGGCTCGGTGAGGCCAAAGCAGCCCAGCATTTCTCCCGAAGCTAGTTTGGGTAGGTACTTGTTTCGCTGCTCTTCCGAACCGAATTTATAGATGGGATACATCACTAGGGAGCCTTGCACAGATGCCGTCGACCGCATTCCCGAGTCACCCCGCTCGATTTCCTGCATGATCAAACCGTAGGAAATGTAATCCAAGCCACCGCCTCCATATTGCTCAGGGATCTGAGGACCAAAAGCGCCCACATCACCGAATTTCTTCACAATGTCAGTAGGGAAGTAAGCTTTCTGAGCCCAGTCTTCCACGTAAGGAGAGATCTCCTTTTTGACAAAGTCCCGGATGGATGTTCTGATCAATTTATGCTCGTCAGTAAGCAAGTCATCTAGGTCTAAAAAATCGACTCCATCAAATAGATCCTGCTTCAAAGACTTTCGGATTTCAATTGACTCCATGGTTTTTTTGGTTTATTAGAATGAATCTGTGACTTTTGTCGGGATTTTAAAAATCCCCAGCAGATTCTAAGTAAATAGATCGCAGACGAAAATACTACCTTTTTATACTAAAAGCACTCATGGCAGAATCCCAATTTGATCCTAAGATATTAGAAAAAATAGAGCTGCTTGAGAAGAAATTCAAAGCGTCTGGACAGGATATGCTTTCCTACTTGGAAGGTTTGCAGTATGCGGATTATTTGGCCTATTGGGATTATATCAACTTGGATGTGTTGCTTTCTCTGCAGCAGCCTAAGACTTCTTTCAAAGACGAAAAGATCTTCATCATCTATCATCAGATTACTGAGCTTTATTTCAAATTGATCATCTCTGAGATGGAGCAGATTGCAGAACAACAGCCAATTACTGAGCAATTTTTCAAAGCTAGGCTGGAGCGGATCAATATGTATTTTGATCAGCTGATTGGTTCTTTTGCGATGATGTGGAAAGGCATGGAGCAAGAGCAATTTCTCAAATTCCGCATGTCGTTGCTTCCTGCAAGTGGTTTCCAAAGTGCCCAGTATAGAGAGATAGAATTGATGGCTGCGGATGCTTTTAATCTCGTTGCCTTGGATAAGCGAACTGATCCTGATTTCCACACGCCAACAGACGAGATTTTCGAAAATCTGTATTGGCAACAGGGAGCTATTGAGTTGGCAACAGGGGAGAAGACGCTTACATTGAAGAATTTCGAAGCGAAATACAGTAAGAAATTAATGGATCTCATCGATGGGTATAGACGAAAAAACCTATGGCAACGCTATATGGATGTGGTGGAACCTTCCGAGGAATTGACGGAGACGATGAAGCAGTTTGACCTCAAGGCAAATGTGTTTTGGCCTTTGGCTCATTATAAATCTGCTGTACGTTTCTTGCAAAGAGATCCTGTGGATATCGCTGCTACTGGCGGTACCAACTGGCAGAAATACCTACCTCCACGCTTCCAGAAAGTGATTTTCTACCCTGAGCTTTGGACTGAAGAGGAAAAAGAGAACTGGGGAAAAGGCTGGGTAGTGAAGGAGATTTTTGGGGAAGAGTAGATTTTACTAAGTATCAAGTCGTAAGTATTAAGTAACAAGATATTAGAATCAAGAATCAAGACATAAGTAGTTAGATATTGGAATAGATATGCTATTCTTCTGGTTTCTACTAATCGTAAAGTTGTGTCAGGCTGAGCGAAGTCGAAGCCCAGTAATTTGTCTTCGAACCTTTAGACTCCCGTCTCTCGGGTGCTCGGACTGACTATTGGTATTGTTGTTTGGACTAACAGAAGAACCAAAAATGTCAGAATGATAAAATGACATCAACTCTTCGGGAATCTCGTACCCCGATAGCTATCGGGGCGAAAATCGTAAGTCGTAAATTATTCCAATAGCTATTTGATGTGGATAATCACATTATCTAGGATAATTCGCTTTCACAAAAGCTTCCGCATTATTATAGCAAAAGTCATCTACCAGAGCTTCGGTGTCTTCGCGTGATTTGAGATGGGCTAGGTGCTTGGCTTTTGGGTCTTTGCGGGCTTGTTCGACTACGAAAATCAGATTATTAGAAAAAAGCTCAAATTCCAACACGGTAGGATAGTGGTCAATAGGATCAATAAGTCCTTCGAAATCGGTACCCAGTGTCATGCATTTCCAGACTTTCAATTTTTCAGCTTCGCTAAGATTCGGGTTGCCAAAGGCGGATTTGGCTATGCCTTCGATATTATCCCAAAGCAATTCAATCCCATTTCTCTTTGTCTTTTTGCTCTCTTTGGTGATTCCAAGAATTCGCTGATCAAAGGAAAGACCGAAAAGTCCATCCGTTTTCACGATCATTTCTATATCCTCCTCACAGATATTGATATTCCAGGCATTGTATTTTTTGCTTTCATCTGAGAAATCGTCTTTTTCCTTGTGAAAGCAATTGATGTGATCCTGCAAGGTTTTGACCCCAGAAAAACCACAATGAGAAGCTATAACTGGGATTTTGTCACCTTTTGCCAGACAGGGACGGACGATGTGCTTGTAATATTCTTGTCTGCCGCATGCGCTCATGTGCTTGACATCAATGAGAATCCGGTATCCTAAGTTTAAGTCTTTTTGGAGGTTGTTATCCAGACCCAATAATTCCAGCACAATCCTTCTTCCGTGATCGGTAAAGCCCTTGTTCATATTATTGACCTGATTCAATAAAATCTTGCCTTTGTCAGGAATGGAGTGCGCATGTCCGCAAAGATTATTGTTGAAGTGATGGGAAAATGTGATGAAGAAAACGGGCACTTTCCACTCGTTTTTAATCAACTGAATACGCTTGGAGATTTCATCAATGCTGATTTTTCCTTTTTCCAACAGGTCAGTTCCCAATGCATGAGACCCTTCAATGGTCAGGATCATCGTGATCTCATCGTCGCTTTGAAGTGATTCTGCTAATGCCTCGGAAGACTCAGGGATCAAATACCGAGCATTTTCCGCCCAAAGTTCATTCCTAAACTTGGTCGCTCGTTTTTTCTCATTTTCAAAAATCCTCCGAATTACTCCGGTGGTGTGAATTTTATTGCAATCAATCCTCTTTCCAGAATCCATGAGCACAAACTCAAATTCCCGTTGCAAGGATTCCCAGTAATCGTACTTTTCAGATTGCACATGATTGACTGTTTTTCGGGGAATCCGCATGTAAAAAGTCTGGATCAGATCTCTAAGCGGGAGTTTATCATGAGTGCTCACCCCGACCACAATATTGAGTAAATCACTTGAATTGATTTTGTCCAAGCCCAGCACAAACTGCCGCTCAAGTGGATAAAGGGAGTTGAAAGTCAGTCGTACATTTCCATTCCAGGCTTTGACCAGGTCACATTGGCTGTATGAAGCTCCCATTTTGCCTTTTACGTAACCGGCTCTGTTGGATGAAATTACTGTCCAAGGACTGAATTCGTCCTTTTTCTCATAGGTTGATCTTTTTTCCTGCATGTGGAGATGAGCACGCATATGGTTATGACAGTGCAGATCCGAAAATTTCCTAGCCATGGTCTAAAAATTTAAGAAAAAACGAAATATAACTTTAGCTTAATTTCTTGATTATTAGGCTAAAATGCAATAGCGTTAGGAAGTGTTCTTGGGAAACTGAACTTGTCCTTAAGATTAACAAATTGATATTTTTGATAAATGATGTTCTTAGATTGAGTATCTAAATGCATTTTTAATGAACCCTTAGGCGATAGACTGCCACATCTTTTCATAAAACCCTAAAACCATGTTTAAAAGACGCGACTTTATCAAAACCCTTGGACTTACCTCTGCTGCATGGATGGGGATGAGTAATGTTGTTTTGGCAGGAATTCAATCCGATTCTATCCAAGGCGACAATGCTCCTTTCAAACCCATTAGAGTGCGAGGTAGAGTGCATATAAGTGGACAAGGAATTCATAGAGTTGCCGTTTCCGATGGACGCTCGGTGGTGTTGACGAATTCCTCGGGTGAATTTGATTTGTTCTCAGGTTCAGACCGTGATTTTGTGTTTATCTCGATTCCTTCAGGTTTTGATATTAAAAAACAGGCGAATGGTTCCGCTCAATTTTTTCAGAAAATAGATAAAATCAAGTCAGAGCAGAATATTGGTTTTGATCTCAAGAAGTCTGGCTCAAGTGATGAGAACCATCATTTCCTGTTGCTATCAGATACACAAATCCAAAATGACTACGAAGCCAATCAGCTGCTGACCGTATCAGCTCCGGATGTGCAGCAAACTATCAAATCACTCAATGATCCCAATCTTTTTGGGATTGGCTGTGGTGACTTGGTTTTCGATCATTTAGAGCTTTTCAAGGAATACAACCAGAGTATACAGATGTATGATATTCCTTTTTTCCAGGTCATAGGCAATCATGATATGGATTTGGGAGTCAGATCCGATGCTTTGAGTAATAAGACATTTGGAAGCCATTTTGGTCCAACATATTATTCCTGGAATAGAGGAGAGGTGCATTATGTAGTCCTGGACGATGTTTTTTATATAGGAAATAAATACATAGGCTACTTGGGCGAGGAGCAATTGGCATGGTTGGAGCAGGATCTTTCTCATGTGGAGAAAGGCAAAACAGTGGTCGTTTCCCTGCATATTCCGAGTTACACCGGCGCAGTTACGCGATATCCTGACCGTGATACGATTGGTGGTACGGTCAGCAACCGAGAGTATTTGTATCGCTTGCTGGAAGGTTACAATGCTCACCTGATGTCAGGCCACACGCATTTCAATGATAATATGATTCAAGGTCATGTGTATGAGCATTGTCATGGAACTGTCTGCGGTGCATGGTGGTCAGGGCCGATTTGCTTTGATGGTACGCCGAGTGGCTATGCAGTCTATGAAGCTAGAGGTTCGGAACTGAAATGGCAATACAAGGGAACTGGCCTGGATATCAATGAGCAATTCCGTGTGTATGAGGCTGGATATCATCCGGATTTTCCTGATCAGATGAGCTTGAATTGCTGGAATTATGATCCGGCCTGGGAAATCAGTTGGTTTGAAAATGGAATGAAAAAAGGAGCTCCTGAGAGAATCGTAGCCAAAGATCCTTGGAGCATGGAGCTACATACCGGGCCAGAACTCCCAAAAAGGAGAGAATGGGTTGAGCCTCAGTTGAATGACCATATGTTCTTTTTTAGACCAGAGTCAAAAGACAATTTGATGGTCGAAGTGAAGGATAGATTTGGAAATGTTTATACCAAAAATGTTTAAAACTTTGGGTTAGAAAACTGAGTTCTGGGCAAGAGAATTTCTGATTCCAGAATTTTACTAGCATCTTAGGCGATCAGGTGAAAAGCAAGATTTAAGAGGCATGAGTAAAAAGTCAGATTTGTCACAAGGGAGTTTAATACGGAGCCTTTTTACGCTGGCTTGGCCTATTATTATGGCCAATATTCTGCAGACTGCCTACCAGCTGATTGATACTTTTTGGTTGGGAAGATTAGGCGCAAATGCCGTTGCGGCAGTGAGTATTAGCTTTCCGATATTATTTCTAGTTCTTTCTTTAGGAGCTGGATTGACGCTTGCTGGAACAGTGATAGTATCTCAATACAAAGGCGCTAAAGATCAGCGAATGATTGATTTTAGCGCTTCGCAGACGATTTTTGTGATATTTTTCGTTTCTGCTATGCTGGCGGTGCTGGGCTATTTGGTCGCCTCACCTTTGATGAATTTGGTCGGTGCAGGTCCAGAAACCTTGGACGACTCAGTTAAGTATTTCCAGGTTTCCTCCTTTGGATTCGTATTTCTCTTTATGTTTTTCACCTTCCAATCCTTAATGCGCGGGATCGGGAATGTTCTGATGCCGATGTACATCGTGCTTGGCACAGTGTTGTTGAATTTGGTTTTGGACCCATTGTTTATTTTTGGTTTTGGATCCATCGAAGGATACGGAGTGGCTGGGGCGGCTGTGGCAAGTGTGATCACCCAAGGGATATCAGCAGCTGTTGGAATAGCGATTTTATTTAGAGGGAGAAAAGGGATTAAGATTCGACTTTCTGACATGAAGCCTGACTTCCAGTGGATCAAGCGAATGTTTGAATTAGGGATTCCTGCCAGTTTGGAGCAATCTTCCCGTTCGGCTGTGTTGACTGTTTTGGTGATGCTGGTGACAAGTTTTGGAAGCGAGGTAGTCGCAGCTTACGGTATAGGAGCGAGGATACTGAGTTTGGTGATTGTGCCTGCTCAAGGTTTGGCCATGGCTACTACCACGATGGTTGGTCAGAATATCGGTGCTTCTAAAATCAAACGAGCCGAAAGCATCGGGAACTTGAGTGTGAAGGTTGCTTTCTTTGGCTTAACAGGCATTGGCCTTTTGATGTTTGTTTTTGCGGAGAATCTGACTGCTTTCTTTGTGCCAAATGATCCTCAGGTAATAAAAGAAGGAGCAATTTTTATTCGGATAATGGCTCCAAGTTTCGGACTGTTAGGAGTGAATCAGGTGCTAAATGGTCTTTTCAATGGAGCTCGATTTACCCAAGCTTCCTTATTGATTTCCATCTTTAGTTTATGGATTGTCCGCTTTCCAGCTGCCTTTATACTTTCTCAAAAAACAGCCCTTGCCTACGAAGGGATTTGGTGGTCTTTCCCTATTTCCAACGGTATAGCCGCAGTAATTGCCTTTATTTATTATAAAACGGGGCATTGGAAAGTAAGAACCATCCGGCATAGAGGCGATTGGATACAGCCAGGAGTGGGTTGAGTAGGCGCATAGAAAAGTGAATAAATAACCTAGATACTTATATAATAATTGACCCATGAAAATACACTACTGTAAAAGTTACGATGAAATGAGCCAGCTAGGCGCCGAACTAGTGCATGCTGAGGTAGAGGTCAAACCTGACTTGCTTTTTTGCGCAGCTAGTGGAAACTCACCCGCGGGCTTGTATGAATTGATGGCTGACAAACATTTCGATTCGAATGGTTTTTTTGATTGGATGAAAGTGATCAAGCTCGATGAATGGGTAGGATTGACCAATGCATCCACGTTTACTTCTGAGTATGATATCCAGGAAAAGCTTCTGAAAAAACTGGGCATTGAGAGCGATAGATATATTTCCTTCGAAGTAGAAGCGGAAGATCCAGAATCTGAGTGCGAGAGGATTCAGGTTGAAATAGATGAATATGATGGGATAGATATCTGTATTCTTGGCCTTGGGATCAATGGGCATATCGCCTTAAATGAACCTGCAGAGTACCTTCAGCCTAATTGCCACTTGGCAAATCTGCACCCTGTGACATTGGCAAGTGGAATGATTGAGAAAGTCGGAGTTTCACTTACTCAGGGGATGACTATGGGTATTGGAAATATTATGGATTCGAAAATGGTGATTCTCTTTATCACAGGCAAAGGCAAGAAGCCAGCTTTAGATTTGTTTTTGGAAGGCAGAATCCGAACAGATTTGCCAGCTTCATTTCTTTGGCTGCATCCAAATGCGCATGTGATCATTGACAGGAAATCACTGAGTTGAAAGAGAAGAGGTTTGGGAGATATAGTGACGAGGTGAAAAGCGACAAAATGTGTCCTATATGCGTTTGGTAATTGTATAATAACCCGACTGATTTTTCGGTCATGGGAAATTTCCTTTTCTTTCGGCCTTCAATATTTTTCCAAATCACAAATGACCTGGCAATTAATCAAAGATGCCCTCCGAGGTAAAGAGCAGGATTTTACCAGTTTACCTCTAAAAACTGCCATTTTCGTTCTGGCGATTCCCATGATCCTGGAGATGATGATGGAATCTGCTTTTGCGGTGGTGGATATCTTCTTTGTGGCCAAACTTGGAGAACATGCCATTGCTACCGTCGGACTTACAGAGTCAGTTGTAGTGCTTGTGTATGCGATGGGATTTGGCATTAGCATGGCAGCAACAGCATTGATTTCCAGGAGATTTGGTGAAAAGGAATATAAGGAAGCAGGAGCGGCAGCTTTCCAACTGTTGGTCGTGGGAGGAGTCATTTCGATTATTCTAGGAATTCTGGGATGGACCTTCGCTCCGGATATTCTGGGCTTGATGGGAGCAGAGGCTAAAGTCATAGAAACTGGTGTAAGCTATACCCGAATTATTTTTGCGGGAAACACAGCAATCATGCTCTTGTTTCTTTTGAATGGAGCATTCCGTGGAGCGGGGCAAGCTCATCATGCGATGCGATCGCTTTGGATTGCCAATGGCTTGAATATGATCATAGATCCGATTCTGATTTTTGGAATCGGAAACTTCTCTGGATATGGGTTGGAAGGCGCTGCTATCGCCACAACTTTTGGAAGAGGAATTGGGGTGGTTTATCAGTTATACCACTTGTTCAACGGAAAGCATAAGCTGAAAATTCTAAAGGAGAACATTGTCATTTCTTGGGAGATCATCAAGAAAATCATGGAAATCGCCGTTGGAGGAATGGGGCAATTTCTGATAGATTCGGTGGCGTGGATTGCACTCACGCGTATGAATGCAGAGTTTGGATCTGCTTCTTTGGCTGGATTTACGATAGCTTTTAGGATACTGATATTCACACTTTTACCCGCGTGGGGCTTATCAGGCGCGGCATCTACTTTAGTAGGTCAAAATCTCGGTGCCAAGCAACCTGAGCGTGCTGAAAAAGCAGTGTGGATCACAGCTAGGTACACCGTGATATTTATGGCCTCAGTGACGGGCATCTATTTACTTTTCAACCAGCAACTCGCAGGAATCTTTACTGATATTCCAGAAGTAAAGGCTGTGGCTTCACAAGGGCTTTGGGTAGTGGCTTTGGGCTACGTTTTCTTTGCAGTCGGGATGGTGTTGACCCAGGCATTCAATGGTGCGGGAGATACCAAGACACCGGCTTGGATTAATATAGGAGTGCTTTGGTTTATAGAGATTCCTTTGGCGTATGTTTTAGCATTCACCTTTGGCTTAGCTCATTTGGGGATTTTCATTTCCATTGCTTTTAGCCATAGTTTTCATTCAGTAGTTTCCCTGTATTTCTTCAGAAAAGGCAAATGGAAGCTGAAGGAGGTTTAGGGTGATAATATCTTTCAAATTTTTTAAATTGAGTACTATGATTATCCGCAATAAGGCCATTACGCTATTTAATTGCTACAAGACCGAAGTAGCCTCAATTTTAGTGTTTGGTAGGTATTGAAGTGCTTTTGAATATTGGCGATGCCACTAAGGATAAACAAATTAAATTACTGAAGAAAGGAAACTCATGACAGTATCGAAAGGTGTAATTCTAGATAGGCTGATGGAAACTTTGGAAACTGTAGGTGTTTCCCCGATTCCTGAAAGGAGAATTCTGCTTGAAAGAATCAGTGCCCGAATGCATGAAGTTCAATCTTTGAAAATGGATGAGGGGAAATCGAAGACTCCTGAAGCTAGCGATTTTACTTCTCCAGTTTGCTTCGCAAATAGCGCTGAGGTACAGACAGATTACATGAGTGAGTATGAGGTTTTGAAGCAAATCGATGGATATATTGATCGATTGATCCGCCAATCTTGACTTTAAAATTTATTATAGGTGCATCTATTTTTTCCGATAAAGAGATTAAAGCATCATTGGATTAGGTAAACAGAAGCATTTAGGCTACTTCGGTCATCGGTCTTCCGTCTCCCAGCCTCGATCTTGAATATAACTTTAAATAGAAATGATAAAAAGCATAAAACAATAAGTATCATTTAACCCCAAAATACGATGACAACTATAAACGCATACCTATTCTTTGATGGTAATTGTGAAAATGCCTTCAATTTCTATCGCTCAGTTTTTGGAGGAGAATTCGCTCATGTGGGCAGGTTTTCTGATATGCCAGCAGATCCAAATTTCCCAATAGCTGATGAGGTGCGGAATCAAATCATGCACATTAGCTTGCCTATCAATAAGGATTGTATCTTGATGGGATCTGATACCGGCGGACATGGTGGACCATTGACAGTTGGAAATAATTTTTCACTATCCATCAACACCGATTCTAAGGAGAAAGCAGATACTTTTTTTACTAAGCTTTCTGCAGACGGAAAGGTGACTATGGCTATGGATAAGACATTTTGGGGAGATTATTTCGGAATGCTTACCGATCGATTCGGAATCAACTGGATGATAAGTTTTGCTGAGCCAGCATAAAGTGCTTAAGTGAACTTAGCTTTCTGAATACGGGAAAAATGCATAGGCGAAATGCTCTTGAGTTTGCACTTCAATAGGGGAGGAATACAACCTTAGTATAATGGTTGGTTGCTAGACAAATTTGACTGAATAGCCGAGATCTGGATATATGAATAATTAGATCTAATGGTTCCTTTTGAAGTTGAATGCGATATTTCTTAAACAAGAAAAAGACCGTGATTACGGTCTTTTTCTTTTTTCAAAAAATGATATTAAGGTAATAATACCTTGTCAATCACGTGGACAACGCCGTTTGAGCCAGCAAGGTCAGCAGCTACAACAGTAGCATCACCGATCATTACTTTGCCATCTTGGATCGTCACTTTCAATTCCTTTCCATTCAAGGTAGTTACCATCTGGCCATCTTTAAGATCTCCGGACATAACATTTCCTGCTACAACGTGATACGTCAGAATTGAAGTCAAGTCTGCTTTTGCTTCAGGCTTCAGCAAGCCTTCCACTGTACCAGCAGGAAGTGCATTGAATGCGGCGTTTGTAGGAGCAAACACAGTAAATGGACCTTCGCCTTTCAAGGTTTCTACTAGATCTGCCGCTTCAACTGCAGCAACTAAAGTAGTGTGATCAGGAGAACCTATCGCTATGTCTACTACAGTATTTGGTGTTTCCATAACTGGAGTCTCTTCTACTACCTCAGCCATAGTGGTCTCCTCTGTTTCGGTGGTAGATTTACTGTCACAACTGATTGTAAAAGAAGCTACTGATGCAGCAGCGAGGAATGATAATAATCTTAATTTTTTCATTTTGAATTGGTTAGTTTCTTATAGTTTCCCAACAAACAACTCTTCAATAAGTTTTAGGTAATTCTATTTTTTTTATTTGAATCGATTTTAAATGAATGCTTGAATAAGTTTCATTAGTCCATCCCAGTATGCAATTCCCAATTCATCCTTACCTTTGAGGATAAACATGCCAATTTACCTTCATGAATAATTCAGACATTTTGCGAACTATCCGTTATATTTTTAACTTCAAAGACCCTGAAATGGTCGATATGTTTAAAGCAGGAGGATTAGATCTCAAGCGTGAGGAAGTTGCTAATTTTTTAAAAAATGAGGAAGAACCATTCTTTAAAGCCATAGTCGATAAAGATCTTGCTGCTTTTTTAAATGGTTTTATAATTGAAAAAAGAGGTAAAAAGGAAGGTGAGGTACCTACACCGGAAAAAACCTTAAATAATAATATCATTTTCAGAAAGTTGCGCATTGCATTGAATATGAAAGAGGATGATATCTTAGAAATTCTTTCATCTGTAGGTATGCATATCAGCCCTCATGAACTTAGCGCATTTTTCCGCAAGCCAAGTCAGGCTCAATACCGTGCCTGTAAGGATCAGATCTTAAGAAATTTCTTGAACGGATTAAAAAAGAAACATAGACCTACAGGGACAGAATAGGCTTTAAGCATCATCAAAACAAAGGACTCCAGATACTGAAAAAAGTGGGTAGGTGTAGCAGTGAACTTACCACTTACAATCCTTTTACCTATCTAGAATTAATTCTATTCCTCACTGAGTGCTTTTACTTTCTGTACCAACTTATCGTTACTTACTCCCAAACCTTCTTGCTGGTGTTGTAATACCCCTTGCTTGTCAAACACTGAAATGATATTCGTGTGTGAAAAGTCAATAGGAGAGATCTTTTTGTACTTCATGGAAAGTACATTTGAAAACTCCCGCACATCATCCAGTTTGCCTTGAAGTAAGATCCATTGATCTCCTTCTAAGTGCTCCTCTTGTGCATAGGTTTTCAGTTTCTCAGGAGTGTCTTTTTCTGGATCTATACTTACCAAAACATAGTCTACATTCGGATCATCTACTTTCGAATAGATGTTTCGCATATCTGCTACCAGTCTAGGGCAAGCTGCTTCGCAAGACGTATAGATCATCACGACGACCAGAACTTTGCCTTTCAAATCGGTCAAATGAATAGACTCATTATCCTGAGTTTTCCATTCAGACTGAAGATTGAAAATCGACTCTTCAGAAATCCCATCTTCGTCCAAAATTGGTGCCTCCAACGAACTTACTTTTACTAAATCCATCTTACACACAGGACAAGTTCCTGGATGATCATAAGTTTTATGATCTTCGCATTTCATGGGACAGATGTATTGCTCTGTGGAATTGACTTGGGTTTGACAGGCAAATAGGCTAATCAGAAAAATTAAGCTGAGGATGTTTTTTAGGTAGTTGGTATTCATAGACTTACTTTGATTTGGCACATCTAAAACCTAGGTTTTTAATGTTGTAATTTGCTTTGATACTTCCTCTGAAGGCATAACGCATAAATGCTGCATAATCCCGAAGATTACTTGCGCTGATAGCTGCTCCTGCACAAAAAAGATTCCTATCTGCCTCGCCGTCTTGTCTTGATTCTCCAGATATTAAAACGGAATTGAAATCGCTAGTCCATTCCCAAACCAAGCCGTGCATGTCATAGATTCCCCAGAAGTTTTTATAGGTACTTCCTACGGTTTTGGAATAGGTATTTGGGGTTTCATACGACTCTATAATCCGGGTATTGAACGAGCTATCATTCTCTGCATTTGCTTTGGTCTCACTCGCTCTGGCAGCCAATTCCCACTCGTCCACGGATGGCAGTCGCTTTTCTTGACAAGCGCAGTAAGCTTTGGCGGCAAACCAAGATACATTGGAGATAGGTGACTTAGGGTTCATATGAGTTCCTAATTGTAAATCACTTTGCCATTCCGAAAGGTAATTTCCATCAGCAAAAATAGATTTTGCATTAGCTCGCTTCCATTCGGGGTATTTTTTCACAAAGTCAAGGTATTGCTCATTGGTAACCGGATATATATCCAGCAAGAAATCATCTACCCAAACTTTGCCAGAATCTAAACCATAAAGGGGGATCAGTGTCCCCCCTTTTATTGGTTGCATGCCCGTTGGGGTTTGGCTATATCCTGTTAGAGAAAAAGCTAATAAACCGAAACAAGCGAAGATATATTTTAAACGACTCATTTAATGGGCACTTTTTCTCTTAGTCACCATCATAGGTGTGACCTCAACTCCACTATTTCCCCAACTGTTATATATGTACGTTAATACATTGGCCACTTGTTCGTCAGTGAGCGTTTGGGCGGTCATCACAGAATTGTATTTTTGGCCATTAACAGTGATTTCTCCTGTTTTTCCGTGAAGGACAATATCTATTGCTCGATCCACATCTGCATTTAGGTAGTCGGATTTGGCTAGAGGAGGGAAGGCACTTGGGATGCCCTGACCTTCTTCTTGGTGACAGGCTAAACATGTTCTGGCATAAATACTCTTACCAAGCTTAATTCTTTCAGAGACAGACTGAGCAGTAGGTGCTTCTGGCGCGCCTTGATCTCCTGGCATAGTTTGGATAGACCCACCTTCTGGCTGGTAGATTCCTTCCTGAATTGTACCTGAATACACGGATTCATTTTCATTGCCAGTAACTTTCAGCATTCCTAAAGCACCTTTGTTGAAAGCTCTGAAAATCGCATGATCAACCAAAACAAATGTGCCCGGAGCTTCTACTTTAAACTCAACTATGGCAGCTCCTCCTGGAGGTATAAGTGTTGTTTGCACATTATGGTTGATAAGTTTTCCGCCTTCGACATGGACTCTGTCAAATATTTCTCCAATCACATGGAAAGAAGAAGCTAGATTGGGACCACCATTTCCTACATAAAGTCTGATTGTTTCTCCCACTTCTGCAGTAATTGCGTTGTCGCCAGTTAGTGCATCTGTGCTACCGTTGAAAACAACATAATCTGCATCTTCATCGATTGCTTTTTGCATATCGAAAGGTTGAAGTCCAGGTTCTCCGTTATTACCTTTGGTGTAGAAATCACCCTGCATAATATAGTATTCCTTGTCCACCTTAGGTAATCCACCGGCAGGTTCAACTAATATCAACCCGTACATTCCATTGGCGATATGCATCCCAACTGGTGCTGTTGCACAGTGATAGACATATAAACCTGGGTTTAAGGTTTTGAAGGAAAAGGTGATCTCGTGCCCAGGAGCAACGAATGAAGATGAAGCTCCTCCTCCAGGACCAGTCACTGCGTGAAGGTCAATGTTGTGAGGTAGCTTATTATTTGGGTGGTTTTTAAGAGTAAACTCTACTTCGTCTCCCAGTCTAGTACGTATGAAACTTCCCGGTACAGAACCTCCAAAAGTCCAGTAGATGTAGCTTACACCATTGGCCATTTGACCTTCCTGCTCCAGTATTTCCATATCTACTATTACGTTCTTTGCAGGACGACTTCCGATAGGGTCGGGCACATAAGGAGGACTGGTGAGTTGTGCATTGATTTTACCATGCACTTCAATATCCATGGTATTCTCTCCATTTTCATGGCTACTTCCACTGCATCCTACCAAATAAAATATACTGCAGAGAAGCAGGAGTTTTATACTCGGGTACTTTAAGCCATACATCATGATCATTCTTTTTAGTAGAAACTAGTATAAAAATTTGCTCTGAAGAATTCTGACGATCTAATGCATGTAATTGCCAATCCTATCTGAACAAAGTGTCGAACACAGGTGATTTAATTGTGTCTGATTAATATTCAAAAATATAGATAGAAAGCAACTCATAAAGTGGTTAAAGCTTTGTTATACAATGACTTTTGTCATGTTATTTTGCTTGTTCTTGCCTTAGTCTTCTACAAAAACATCTTTTACTCTTCCTACTTCACCCGTATCCAGCAGGACTTTGATTCCATGTGGGTGTGTAGGTGAGGAGGTAAGGATTCGTTTCACAAATCCTTCGGTAAGTTCTCCACTTCGCTGATGATGTTTTTGAACAATGGTGACTTCACTGTCGATTTCTATGTTTTTTCGGATGGTTCCTGTGAGTGTCTTCTTTTCCATGAGGATTGATTTCTTAAATGAAAGTGCAATTTACTTATGACTTTGCTCCTAAAATAATTTTAAGCAGCTCTCTAAGTTGTAGCGTTTTGTTAGGTATCTCCGTCATTATTTAAAGTTTTGATTTTCTTTACGTTAATCAGTTATTTCTCTTGCTCAAATCTCTTTCTATATGAAAACTAAGCTGTTGTATTTTTTATTACTTGCGTTTGTGGTCCTTTCCTGTAGTGATGAAGATAAGAATCCGGATAAAACACTGATTGGAACTTGGGAATTAGTAACTAAAGGTTCGGAATTTGACGGTGCAAGTACTTTTGAAATCATTGCTGATGGAACTATCAAAGGAATGAATACTATCAGAAAAAAAGACTCGCGCACGGTTTTAGGGTATCAGAGCGTATTTTCAGGAACTTATAGTAATGAAGGGTCTATTCTAATAGTGAAAAAAAATGAATCTGCATTCTTGACTAATCCTGATTTTGACTATGTAGATAAGGAGGATTTAACCAGTATTGAAGGCTATCTTGAAGATGACAGATACAATATAAATGATAACTTTTCAAAGTTATATTACAGCTGTCCTCCCAACGCACTTTGCTCTCCCCCAAAACCGTATTTAAAAATCAAATAAAGTCATCCAAAATTATAGTGCTATCATGCATAAAAAACTTTATCTACTAATCGCAATTGCTTTTGTTCTCTTCAGTTGCAAGGATAATGATGATATCAATCCTGAAGTATTGACTCAGAATCAATGGCAAAAGGTCATTGAATATTCAGATGCAGATCAACCCTATGATATAGTGTATTCCATTGATTTTAAATCAGATGGTAAGGTTTATTCTGAGGTTTTTGTTAGAGATATGGCGACCAAGAATGTGTTAGGCTTCCTAGAGTATTACAATGGTAACTACCAAATAGTTGAAAATAAAGTAGCTGTATCAATTACAGAGCACTTCATTAATATGGGTGGAACGATGTATTCGGATAGGGAGAAGCTAAGTTTACAGGATAAAGAAAACCAATCCAGAGAATATCAACTTAGAAATAAGAACTCAGAATTGCATACCATTATGCCGCCACTTGCTAGCTCGTTGGGGCTTATTTACAATAGAGTTGACTAACAAGTGACTTGTATTTGAAAAATAAAAAAGGGCTGCTTTCGATGTGAAAGCAGCCCTTTTAGTTGGTTTAGTTTTGTGATTCAGATCAATTATCCTGTGGAATATTGATAAGAAGAGCGATCAGGTCCTTTGGCGTATTCACAGTCCCTAGCTTTTCATCTTGAAAAATCACATGAAGCTGATACTCCAGTTCGAAAATCAGTCCATTGATGAATACGGGATCCATGCGTAACTGTTGGATAAAGTCTGCATTTTTATGCTGACCAATCAGTGTAATGCCATAGGAATGAAAAACTTGAATGGCTTTTTTCAGGATAGTAAATTGTTGGTTCATAGGAGTAGAATAATGTTGTGATAATCTTCTGGTTATTTTTGAAAACAAGCAGTCTTTGAAAACAGAATTTGAACTACTTAGTTCCAATTAATTGAAATAACGTTTTTGAAAGAGGATTCGCTACTTCCAACTAGAAATTTAACAATAAATAGGGATGTTAATTTTTCTATCTAATGGGCTGATTAATAGTATACTGCTAGTAATAAAAAGCATGTACGAATGGAGTGGATATATTGGATTTAGTAAAAAGTATAGTCTAAACCTTCAGGGTATTTTTTCAAGAATTCCCATCCGTATTTGCAGCTTCTTTGATAGAGTCACTATCCCAGGTATGATCATTTATGGAGAATTTGCGCATCAATTCCCCTGATAATAGACTTTCCTGTAATTCTATTTGTTGACGACTTTTGGAAATGTATTCATCTCTATTGTCTTTGAATTTCACCAATACTTTCAGTGCATCTTCATCGTAATCCCGAAATTGCTTAGCTAGTCTATGTACTGTATGGGCTCTGAAACCAAGCTTTTTCAATACATCTTCACCCATGCGAATTGAGGTGTCCAAGTGTTCTCTATAAATATTCTCTACACCGATTTCCATCAGTTCAAATGCATCGTACCGGTTTTTGGCACGAATCATCACTTCCAAATGTGGAAAGTCTTCTCTGCAAAGCTCTACCAGTTTGATGCTATATTCTGTATTGTCTATGGCTGAAATCAGAATTGAAGCCTCATTTGCTCCAGCTGATTGTAAAAGTTCTGCGCGTGTGCCATCTCCAAAATAAACCTTGAAACCCATTTTTCTCAGGTATTCTACCCGATCTGGATCCGAATCCAAAATAGTAGCTTCTACTCCATTTGCTCTCAGAAACCTCCCTAGCGTAGACCCAAAATGGCCAAAACCTACCAGGATGACCTTGTTGTGCTCATCGATGCTATCCATATCTTTCTCGATCGCCTTGTGAGTTTGATTGATGGCAGGTATAATGACTTTGTCGAGAATTACCATTAGGATAGGAGTAATGGTCATGCTCAATGCAGTCACAGCCATCAAGGTGTCGGAAATGGACTGGTCAAAAATCCCCAACTGCAATGCAAATGCATAGGTGACAAAAGAGAATTCCCCGACTTGCGAAAGCCCAATCGCAAAGCTGAGGTTACTCGCTAATCGTAATTTTTTGGTTTTGCCAATAATCAGCAAAATGATTGTTTTCAATAAGATAATCCCAAGTGTCAGTGAAATGACGGTCGATGCATTGTTGAAGATCAAGCTGAAGTTGATGGTAGAACCCACAGCCATGAAAAATAAGCCTAGGAGTAAACCTTTGAAAGGTTCTAAATCTGATTCAAGTGCATGTTTATAAGGTGAATTGGCTAGGATAACTCCTGCTAAAAAGGCTCCTAAGGCTGGGCTTAATCCTACTAGCTCCATCAGGAATGAGATTCCTACTACTATCAGTAATGCTGAAGCGGTGAATAACTCTCTCACCCTCGTTTTTGCTACCCAGTTCAGAAGTGGGCCAAAGCCGTATTGTCCTAGAAGTACTACGATTCCTATAGCTGCGAAGATTGATAGGGTCTGAGCCCAACCTGGGAAGCTATCTACGAGGCCATGCATACCTGCAGCATCGGTAGCTGGAGTAGCTTCTCCGAAAATCAAGAGAGGTAAAAGTGCTAAAATAGGAATGACTGCAACATCTTGCATCAGTAAGACTCCAAAAGACATTCTGCCAATTGGATTATTCATTTGGTTTTTCTCTTTGAGTGACTGCAATACAATGGCAGTAGATGAGAGCGCCATAGAAAGTCCAATAGCAAGTGAAATCTGCCACCTGATTTCAAGCATCATCCCAATGCCAAAAACCAATGCAGCCGTTATCAGTACCTGAGTTAAGCCTACCTTCACGATAAGTTGCCGCATTTTCCACAGGTTTTTTGGTTCTAATTCCAAACCAATCAAAAACAGCATCATCACCACACCAAACTCGGTCGCGTGCATGATGTCTTGGCCTTCGCCTTCATTTGTGATAAACCCAAGTAGGTATGGACCAATCAGGATTCCAGCAATCAGATAGCCTAAAACAGAACCCATTCCAAGCTTTTTGGCAACCGGAACACAAATTATAGCGGCTAAAATATATAGGATTGCATTTAGCAAAAATCCATTCATATGCTCAAATTTTATCGGTTATTGAATTGGCTAATGTCAGCTCCGTCTCTTAGATTCAATAGAAATTCTTTGTAAGAATGTGCTTTTTGGAGTAGTTGCTGATCAGTGATCTTATGCGTTCCAGCCACGTGAAAAGGAGCTAGATAGTGCATATGGCAGAGTCTTGCAGTCTGCTCAAATGGTCGAAGGAAGTCACCGATTTCATAATTGTTTCTTCCCTGATGCTGATAAGCTTCTTGAGATCCACCAGTAGTAATCGCATTTAAGATGTATTTTCCTTTGAGGTATATCCCTCCAGGACCATACGCCCAAGCAAATTCTAATACCAAATCTATCCATTGCTTCATCAGCGGAGGACAGGAATACCAGTAAATAGGATGATGCCAAATGACAACTTCAGCTTCAAAAAGGGCTTCTTGTTCCTTTTGAATAGAAATGTTGAAATCCGGATATAGTTCATATAAATCCCTGATTTCAATGTTTTCTAGCCCTGTGATGGCTTTAATAAGTGCTTGATTGACCTCTGAATGTTCAAATTTTGGGTGAGCAAATAGAACGAGTACTTTACGCATGAATCTAGGCTTTAGCCTTCAAAATTAATTTTCTTATGAGAGCCATCACAAAAAGGTTTGTTTTGGCTGGACCCACATCTACAGAAGGCGGATACCTTACTTTGGTTTTTAATATGTCCATTGGGAAGTTTGACTTTGAGATTTCCATAGACCATCAATGGGCCGTTCTGAACTACCTCAACCAATTGTTCCATCATCACATCTCCTGTACTTTTTTCTTTTTGCTCCGCAAAATAGTAGCTCAATGCACCACTTGGGCACTTATTTATTTGCTTGACAATTGCCTCTGTACTTGCTCCTTCGGCATTAACCCAAGGTCTTTTTTCAAAGTCAAATACCGAAGCTAATCCAGTTACACAATTTTTGGAATGAATGCATTTATGAGGTTCCCAAGTGATAGTTACTTCACCATTGGAGTATTCTTTGTGAATCGGAGTGTCTGACATACGCGTTTGTGAAATTGACCTTATTTTAATATTACAAAATATTCAACTTTGAATGGGGGAATTGGGAAGTTGATTCATAAAAAAAGACCCAGTTACTTAACTGAGTCTTTGATAACCAACAAACCATATATGCATTGAAATAGACTTTATAGCTCAATAGTCTTAATCTTTAAGATGATTTTCGAGTATTTTTTGCCACTTTTCAGCTATTCCTTTTTCTCCAGCTACACTGGTGAATAGCTCTCCATCGTAGATTTCAATTGTTTTTGGGGAGTGAGTAAAGTCCTTAAAGTGAAACTGCAAGGCTAAAAATTCCAGAATATAGCGTTTCTCTTTTCCGACTTGTACTCTGCGGATTTTCTCTTGGATACTGACTTTAATTACTTCCTTGAGGTCTATGACACTCTGCTCAGGATAGCTTCCAAACCGGTGATATACCAACTTTTTGTATTGACTGTCCAAGCCTAAGTGGTAGTGATTTCTCCAACGCTCATGCTGCGTAGGCATCACATTATTGTTAGATGAAAACTCCTCGAATGTTGCGAGGTTTTCATTGCTTATTCTTTTGAGTTTGTAACTGTAATATAGAAATGGTGAAGCAGAAGCCACCATGGCAAATGAAGACACAGCAAGTGTGATAGGATCAATTGAGATCATAGTAATATGGTTAAAATGAATAGAGTTTAATGCGATTTTAGACCGCAGAGGGTGATTCTATTCTATTTTACCAAGTATAATAAAAGTGTATAAAGGTGTCCTTAACGTCGAAAAGTGGTAATGACTTTTTGAAAAATGAGGGGGATAGGTAGGCTTCGCTAGGACTGATTAAGTCGAAATACCAATCTGGATTTAGCTTTGCATTTAAGCTCCAATCCACTTTAAATTCAGGGATTTCCAGTAATTCTGGAGTAGCATTAAATTGAATATGAGTAGTTTGGGTAAGATTCGATACTGAATCTTGCGAAAAGTCTTTGTTGAAAGAATCGGAGGGAATCGGAAAAACAAAAACAGCTACAAGCCATGCGACCCAACTCAGGGAAATCATAACTAAGGAAAGCTGTTTTTTCATTGTTTTTCTGATAATTAATCAATGTAAAGCAATATATCTTGAGAAGTCAATAGCTAGTGAATCTTATTTTTTCAAATTAAATATTTTTAAGGATTTCAAATTTTCAGATATGCCCACAGTTTTCCATGGACTAGTGGGAAATAGGACGGAAGTCATCGCCAATTCTCCGTCATTTACAAATAATTCTATGGATGATGCATCCAAAAATATCCGGATATCTTTGGCCTCCCAACTCATAGGTGCGGAATGCATCGCAGCGAAGTCACGATTAAAATCGCTCTTTCCTGCATTTCTGCGGTCTATGCTTACCAAGCCATTTTCTTTTGAAATAATAAGCTTCTCACCGAGTTCATTTGAGATGGTAATCAAAAAGGAATTGTCAGTAACTCCAGCCGTTATTTCCACAGCCTCAGATGGTAATGAGGAAGTTTCTTTACTTACTTTGAATTCTTCAAATCGTAGCTTTTCCATTTCCTTTGCAGGAGCTGATTTTAGCAATAAAGTCCCATCTATATCGAATAGGCTTAACTCTCTAGGGATGGTCATTGCAGATCTCCAAGCTTTCGTTGGGACAACATTCGCATAAAGCCAGTTGCTCATCCAGCCTATAAAAAGTGTCCTGTTTTGGTCTGATGGTAGATTACTCCAAGTTACGCCTGCATAATTATCTGGCCCGTAGTCTAGCCAGCGGATCATGGTATCGTCAGGAGTGAATTCACCATTTATGAAGTCACCGATAAAATATTGAGTAGCTGATCCATTTTGAGGTCCACCAGGATTTATGCTGACGAGAAGTACCCATTTGTCTTCTCCTGATGGGCTTTTGAATGGAAGAAGGTCTGGACATTCCCACACCCCTCCATGTGCACCTATTTTCTTCCCAAATTCACTGAGTAAAGTCCAGTTTTTTAGATCTGGGGAACTATAAAAATTGATTTGATCCAGAACTGCGAGAGTCATCACCCATGATTTGGAGCCATCAGTGTTTGTGATTTGAGATACTTTTGGGTCTCGGAAGTCACGAATTCCAGGATTAGGCAAAACAGGATTTCCTTCGTATTTCTCCCATGTTCTTCCTTTGTCAAGAGAAAAAGCGATGGCTTGAGACTGGAATGTTTCTGATGTAGTATTCGCTTCCTCAGCATTGTGATAGGTGAAGATAGCCACCATTGGAGGGTTTTCGGCTGTGCCTAGGCCAGAAGTGTTTTCGGTATCGAATACGGCACTTCCTGAGAAAATATACCCGAGACTGTCTGGGTACAGCGCTATTGGAAGTGATTCCCAGTTTACCAAATCAGTAGAAACAGCGTGTCCCCAATGCATTGGGCCCCAAACTGTGCTGTCTGGGTAATGCTGGTAGAAGAGGTGATATTCTCCATCCAAATAAATCAATCCATTAGGATCATTCATCCATCCACTTTCTGGAGTGAAATGATAAAGCGGTCTAAATTCCTCCGTAGAGCTGCTTTCAAATGAGATTTCCGGATCTGACTGGCAGCTAGAGAATAAAAGAATACAAAATATGGGCAGTATAAGCTTACTATGTTTCATTTAACTGGGGTTTAAAACAAGATTAAGGACGGTCTCTCGTTTCGCTTCTGTTTTGATTTGTTGGGAAAGCCTCTTTGCGTTTTCAGCGTAGACGATGTTCGTCCAAAAGTCTTTCAAAGCTATCTCAAATTTATCTGCATCCAAGTCATGAATGCTTGTGCCTAATGGGCCAATTTGTCGATTTTCTACGATTCTATTCCAAAAATACTGATCAATAATGTGTGGAACAATCATTTGAACGCAACCGTGAGCGGCGCCTTGATGGGTAGTTCCAGATCCTCCATGATGAATGATTCCGTAAAGCTGCGGTAGGATCCAATCGTAGGGAATTTGATTTATGTAGAAAATAGACTCATCACTGTTTTCTGCCTGCTCTAGCCCTCCCCAAGAAAAGTTTACGATTGTTGGTATTTGATGTTTTTGGAGTAAGTCTATAATCGTTTTTGAATGTTCTTTTGGTTTGGTGTTGCTCATGGATCCGAAGGTGAGCAGAATTGCTTTGGGGTATTTTGTGAGCCATGTTTCTAACTCTACCGATGGTTGGTATTCCTTGAGTTGATCTCTGAAATAGTACCCAACGATCTTCGCTGATTCTGGCCAATTATCTGGTCTTGGAAATAGGGAAGGGGAAATAGTATAGACTGTTTGCAGTCGATTGAGTTCAAATTCCTTGATGGACTTCGAGTTTATCTTTGTCGAAGGAAAGTCTGCATAATATTTCCCAAGGAATTTTTTCATGGAAAGACGTCTAGCTCCATTTATTAAATTGTAAGATTTAAGATTCCATTTTGGGCTAAAAGGCTTCCATTTACCGAAACCTATGTGTGGGAATAGGCTGGAAGGGTGCGTCATACAGGGTATTGGCGTGAGAAAAGTATAGCGGTCTGGATCTGCCATAGCAGCCAAATAGAAATACATGCACTTTGCATGAAAAACTATCCTATCCGGTTTGAGCGTACTAAGGGCATCACGTTGCTGTGTGATGAGCGTATGCTGAAGACTCAAGGAGTCCTTTGCCAGCTTAACATAGTTTTTGAGTTGGTTCCAGGTATTTCCACCTCCCCCCATAATGGTTTTACCGCTCTGCGTGTTCAGTAATTCTAAAAAGCCTTTGTCAAAACCGATGAATTCGTACCCAAGTTGGGTGACACTTTCTCTAAATTGCTCTGGGAAGAGGCAAATGACTTCATGCCCTGCTTCTGCGAAAATCTCCGCTTGCGCTAAAAAAGGCTCTATGTCTCCACGAGATCCTAAAGAAGCAAACAGTGTTTTCATAAGCTTGTAATTGATTGTTAGCGGCCATTCTCCTCATAATTATAGGGGTTGTCGGCTGGAATCTCGCATGGGGTACTAAGGCTAGTGAGTGGATTTTAAGTCATGAAAGTCTGTCTTTACAGGCTTCATTTCATATCTTATTTTTTTAATTTTCACTCTTTCAGTAGCTTTGAGACATAATCTACCTCAAATTCCAATCTTTTTACCTCTTCTTTATATCTAAAACGTATGAAGAAAGAGTTTTCTATAATTTACAGCAAATTGAAACTTGGATTCATTTTTGAATTTTCAGGGGAGATAAAAAAATAAACTAATACTACATATGAAAGGAATTATTTTGGCCGGTGGGTCTGGAACGCGCTTATATCCTTTGACAATTTCTGTAAGTAAGCAGTTGATGCCTGTATACGATAAGCCGATGATCTATTATCCGCTATCTGTATTGATGATGGCAGGGATCAAAGAAGTTTTGATCATCACTACACCTGAGGACAGCGATGCTTTTCAGCGACTTTTAGGTGATGGTTCACAAGTGGGATGTTCTTTTGAATATGCTGTGCAGCCTAGTCCTGATGGGTTGGCTCAGGCTTTTATTATAGGCGAGAAATTTATCGGAAATGATAAGGTTGCTCTAATCCTTGGTGATAATATATTCTACGGGTCTGGTTTGCATAAAACCTTACAGGCTTATACTGAAACCGAAGGTGGGGTAGTATTTGCCTATCATGTGAATGATCCTGAGCGCTATGGAGTGGTGGAATTTGATGAGGATAAGAAGGCAATCAGTATCGAGGAAAAGCCTGAAAATCCGAAATCCAATTTTGCGGTTCCAGGACTTTATTTTTACGATAATAGAGTAATTGAAATAGCTAAAAAAATCAAGCCTAGCCCACGTGGTGAACTTGAAATCACGGATATCAACAACGAATATTTGAAGCTAGGTGAACTTCAGGTAGCAATACTGAATAGAGGAACTGCTTGGCTAGATACAGGTACGCATCAGTCACTTTTGCAAGCTGCACAGTTCGTGGAAGTAATCGAAGAAAGACAAGGGTTGAAGATTGGCTGTATCGAAGAAATCGCCTACAGAGCGGGATTCATCGGAGAAGAAAAATTGCTTCAAGCAGCAGATAAATTAGGTAAAAGTGGCTATGGTGTTTACTTGAGAAGGTTGATCAAATAAGGATCTTATTTCTTGATCAGCTCTTCGAGACTAGTTTTCATGATTTGCCCCATGTTTTTGCAGGCTAGAAACTTATCATTTCCATAGTGTTTTGCCAGATCTATTTTCAGCGAAGCAATATTCTCAGGAAGCGAGATGGTGTCATGTTCCATGGATCGAAGTATATCCAGAATGCCTTGCCGAGAAGACTTAAGGCGCGTTGCAATTAATGCACGCTCTTCTTTCTGGTATTGCACCATGGATTCGGGAGTGATATATTTCATGCCCAACTGGATCAGAACATTGTTTTCTTTAAAATATTGGGGCAAGTAAATTGATTTTTTCCCCTCATAAGATTGCTGATCAAAGTCAATTGCACGAATTCTATAATGAGTCTCTTCAAAGTCAGGTGTCACATCGATCACGAAATTTGAGGAATGCATATCCCCAAGTAACCTTACAAAACAGCGTTCATTGAATTTGACAAATTCCTTCGCCAAACGTATTGGATTCAGATGAGGGTCATTCATATGAGCGCGCATGAATTTATCACCTGGGATACCCGCGATATGTTCTTCAATCAAAGTATTTCGATGAACGAGGTAGGAGATCCGATTTGGGGAAAGCAAATGCTCAAACTCTAAACCATATACTCGTGAGGCATCGGCATTTTTGACATAGAAATAATCAAAGTTATCATTGATTCGATTTACTATTCGCACGCGAAAAGGCTGCGTATTTCCATAGACACATAGATCGATTCTGTCTACATATAGATGCTCCATCACGGACATGTCACCTCCAGCTTTGAGCAAAGCATAGATTTTCTTGACATTTAGATGGATTTCCTCACGATCAGATTGATCATAAAAGACCGTTTCCCAAAGCGTGTCTTGCTCTCTGGAATCGTATAAAGCAATTGAACTAGTATATCGAAGTAATTCATGATAGTGAATAGGGATATCCACTTCTCGGGAATATTTAATCAGGTAGCGTCTTAGTCCATTGCTGATCGGGTAAATGCGCTTTTTCTTACTGATTAATGCCATTTCTTACAAATCCACGTGCTGACTTTTTTTCAAATTTCTATCGAAAATAAAAGGACCAAATGGCAGAATTGATGCTATTAGTGCAAAGAAAGTTCTGCTGAAAGTCCATTTTAGCTTATGGGCCGTAGGGAAAACGGTTAAGATGTAAATGATGAAAAGAGCTCCGTGAGCTGAGCCAACATAAGTTACCGCCAGTGGATAGTCAAACATGTATTTGAGAGGCATTGCAATCCCAAATAAAATTAATGTTGAAATACCTTCAATAAGAGAAATCCAGCGAAAACGCTTTAACCAGGTATGTTGTAGGGGGGTAAGGCTCATTATTATTTTGATATGTTAAAGAGTACTTTCAAGGTGTTCCAAAGTTTGCCTTTTAGGACTTTGTCTTCAGCAATAGTAGGTAATGCGTCAGCGAAAAGATATTCGGTTTCACCTTCTGTGTGTATCTGATAGTCTGATGCAGGAAGTGCATTGATTGGGTGCTTTAGTCGGCCAAACTTGAGTACGATATGTGCATTCAGATCATACAATTCTGTCAAGGTCCTTCCTTCCAACTCTTGAGAAGAAAGTAATCCAACTTCGTTCATTGAATGCCCGACAGCATTGATCATTTTCACAAGCATGTCCATGACTTCAGGTTTTAGCTCCTGTTCCTCATGAAGTACCAAAATTCCTTTTTCGAAATTCCCTCTCACGGCCAATGGCTCAGATTTTACTTCTTCTTTTGGAGAAGAGGTGCTCTCTATATGAACTGTTTTCGGAAGAGTCTTTGGCTTTTCTGATACTATGGAGGTATTTGTGTCCTCTTTTACTGAATCGGATTTAGGTTCTTCTTCAAAGTAAAAAAGCTCTTCGGTGATGATATGCTGGAGCTCCTGAATGCTCATGTTTTCCATGTCGGGAAATTGCTCAAAAATCACCTCATCACAAAGTAAGAGGGGTAATATCTCTATCACCCCTCGCTTTTTTTATTCCTGATAATGTCCCGTCCTGAAATAGCGTTACACAAAATGTAATGTTATGAAAGAAGAACAAGAGAGTAAGTATGTTAAGCGAACCCAACGAGATTACAGTTATGCTTTTAAACTATCGGTTGTTTCAGAGATAGAGCGTGGGGAATTGGGAATAAAAGCCGCCGCGCGCAAGTATGGAATTCAGTCTCATTCTACAGTGACAGGCTGGTTAAGGAAATATGGTAACTTTGATTGGGTGAACAAATCCACTTTAAAGATGCCTAAATCAAAGGATCAAAAACTGTTAGAGCTCGAGCAGAAAGTGCTTCTTTTGGAGAAGCAGAAGAAAGAACTTCAAAAGCAAGTACAGACAG
>NZ_FOKK01000026.1 GCF_900112005.1 Algoriphagus aquimarinus
TAGCATGACAGAAAGCTATGATCCATACCAAAATGCGGTGGCAGAAAGAGTCAACGGAATACTGAAACATGAATTTATTCTGGGGATCATAATCCATGATTTAGAACTGATGGACAAACTGATAAAAGAGTCTATTTATATTTACAATAATGAAAGACCACATTGGAGTTGTCGGATGGAAACACCAACCAAAATGCACCTGCAAGACAGCATAAAGATTAGAACCTACAAAAAGAAAAATAGCACCGTGTCGAAACCCGATGCTATCTAAATTATCCTTTAAAACTGTAACGCCTATTCAGGACTAGTCAGGAATGTGATTGTATGTCTTTTATTAAGTACTTCGAAATCTCAAGTTGCTTGGTAGTTCTTTAGTTTCTTTAATAGCTTTGAAATGTTCTAAAATTGAAGATAATTTTTCCTCAAATTCAGCAAAGTTGCTTGAGCTTATTGTGCTTAAAGAAGTGTTGTCCATTTTACTATTTACGGTCCCAGGTTTAAAAGCATGTTCCTTAATCAGATTTTTTTCGAGGGTTACCCCTTTGAAATAAGTACATGACAGTTCAATGGCATTTTTTTTTGTAAGACTTTTATGGCTTTCAAATTGTTTCTTCAAATCAGTAGAAACATCAGTCTTGAACTTCCGAACTCCATTTTTTCTAATTGGGATAAAGTCAGATTCAAATAATAAATGGAGCAAAAGAGTGAACTCCATTTGATCTCCCCAGAATGGGATTTTATCTATAGATAATACTTTTTCAGAATAAGGTGGCAAGTCTTTATTTTCTTCAAAAAACTTAAAACATTTTTGAATGTCCACTACAAGGTTCTCAATTAGATTAAGGTGACGTTTTGAGAATTTATATCTTTCATAAATTGTATTTTCTATTTCTGCCTTGGCGACTTCAAATTCTTCTTCATTGGTTGCAAGGTGGATTACTATGGGGATTTCAGATCCTTGCTCAATAAAGCCACCATTTTCTTCTAATTGCAAACTTATCAGGGATAGATATTGCGTTTTCAAATCTTGAACGTTATCCAAAAGAGTCCATAAGTAGGTGCTCCAATCGAAATCTTTTCTTGAGATCCAGTCTTCCGAAAAATGAACTTCAGTATAGGAATGCCAATTGTCTGGGGCAATTAGATTTTTTATTTTTACCAGATCAGCAGATACCTTATCGTAATGAATCATTTTTTTGCTAAAGTATCAGGCCTTTAGTTAAATCTCAAGGGGTATATGGTAAGAGGTATTCTACTAAAACTATGTTTCTTGTTTCAAAGAAACTTTCATTGCCAATATCTTGGTAGAAAAAATCATCGAAAAATGTAAAAGAAAAGTTTAAGAGAGACTTCAACTCTGGAGTTTCCTTTAAGTAAAAGGATTGAAAGGGTTCGTCGATTTTTAAGTAAAGAGTAGCAGAAAGTGTGCGGTTGAATGAGGGAACTGTTGAGGTTTTATTAAGACATTTAAATCTATCAATTCCTGCTATGGAAGTGTTTAAAACAACAGGGCTTTCCTCATGCCTTATTTCAGTAGTTTTAACCCAACCAGTCATATCATCAATCCTAAACTCTATTAAAGTTGATGGGCTTGATTTTAGTCTATACAAATCAAATTCACTTAGATCTCTTTTATCAAAATCATCTATTTCTGAATCCGTCATCCAAAAAATAACTGGTTGGCAAATGTGGGAAAACGAAAACTCTACCTTTCTATAAAGTGGCGCTTCGACCTTCATTACTATCTAGTTTTAAAGATAATTTTTCAAACTCTTCATTTACTCTTTCATTCTGAACCTCGGCATAATGCTCTTGAGTAATTCTCATATTACTATGCCCCAAGATCTTGCTGAGTACTTCCATACTCATTCCGTTCCTGAGTGCCACAGTTGTAGCAAAAGTCTTTCTTCCAGTGTGGGTAGTTATAGACTTTTCTATGCGTGCAAGAGTCCCAAGTTCTTTTAAGTATGCATTGAAGTTTTGATTGGAAGGGATTGGTAAAAGTTTCTTCTCCCGGATCCTTTTTGGATGATCTTTATATTTCTCCAGAAGAACCAAAGCTTGTGGAAGTAATGGGATCTCGGGTAGGTTTTTACTGGTCTTTTTGCGTGAAAAGATTAACCCATATCCTCCGTTAATTTTTCTGGATAAGTTTGATTCATCCAATGATTCAATTTCATTAAATGGAAGACCTGTATAGCACATGAATAAGAAGCCGTCTCGGATGGTTTCCAGCCTGGGTATTAGAGTTAGCTCATGAATTCTATTTAGCTCTTCCTGGGTAAGGAAAACAATCACCTTCTTATGCTTTTTCATCTTGAACTTCCTGCTCAAGTCTTTTTCTGCAAACTCCATAGAATAGGCCCATTTGAACATTGATTTTAGCCGTTCGATTTTCTTATAGACGGTATTGTGCTGGTTCACCTTTACCTTCTTAAGGAATAGCTCCAGTCTTAGGTAATATGGATTCATAAATTCCTCAAGCGGGAGATCCTCTTTGCCTTCTTTTATTAAGAATTCCTGTACTTGGTCAAAAGTGGTTTGGTTTATTTCAAATGAACTGTGAGTGTAATTATCACCAATCCGACCTTTGAGATGAAGCAAGTAATCTTGATAAACATCTAAAAGGATTGTTTTTTTTATAAGCTCACCGTTAATGGCAAGTTTGATGTTACTGGCGTTGATGGGGAATTTGTTTTGAACCAAAACATCAATCGACTGATGAACTTTGATCGCGAGGTCAGACAATTGTTTATTGTACCTAATGTCAATAGGCTGCTTGCCTTTTACCTTGGAGTTTTTCGAATCCCATTTTTCGATAGGTATGCTGATTTTGGAACTGATCTCTGTACGCGACCCATTGATAGTTACTCTAAGATAAATAGGAGCGAGACCATCTCTATTCAGTTTTTTCTGATTGAGCCAATAATTGAGGGTCGGTATATACATTGCCTGGTTGTTTAAGTATGAGGCAAAGCTATTTCAGAGGGCTTTATTGACCTATCAGATTTACATTATCACCAAAAAGATCACCAACGGGATAGGTCTCGATGGAAAAAGTGCCAGGTCTCGAATTAGTCACGGATAATCCGAATTATCTACGGATTTTTAGGGTAGGAGTAAAAATAAAAAGCCCCATATCGATTAAATATGGGGCTTTTCGAAATAACTAAAGTGTTAAAAGCAGAGGAAGAGGGATTCGAACCCCCGGTACCTCACAGTACAACGGTTTTCAAGACCGCCGCATTCGACCGCTCTGCCATTCCTCTAGGTCGTCATCAGGTTTTGTGCCCGATTAGGATTGCAAAAGTAGGATAATTGTAAACTTTTGCAAAACACATTTTGCCTTTTTCTGCTAACCTTCTGATTTCTTTGGGATTAATTTTTAATTTATTTACTTTTTTAACCTCCGATTCGTGAAGTATAAGCTTTTCAGACATCTATTCCTCTTTCAGTAGGTGGGGACAAGTTTATTAGTTCATCGTATACAATACGGTTTGCGTATAAAAGTCCAGCCAATATCAGGCTTATTCAGCTATTGCTTTTTTCTCTTCTTTTATCAATTCTTCAATTTCTGCGCTTCCTGCCCGCTTTTTCTTTTCGTCTACTAGATCTAGGCTTACGTTTACTTCAAAGCATACAATTACTATGATGGAGGTGATCAATAACCATAGCATCAAGGCTATTAAAGTTCCGATAGAGCCATATAGCTTGTTGTAGCTTGCGAAATTGTTTAGATAGAATGAGAACCCGTAGAAGCCAAAAGTGATCAAGAGGCCGGCTAATTTGGCCCCGGTGGAAAAGAAATTCCATTTATCATGGACCGCTGGAGCAAATCGGAAAATGAACGCAGTAGTGATGTAGAACATCAATAACAGAATCAGAAATTTTAGACTGGAGAATAAGAAAATCATAAATCCAGAATTGAATACCTGCATCTCATCAAGTCTTCTAATGAGCACGCCTCCTACAATCATCACTATGCTGGCAGTGATCACGGTGAACGCCAAAACCATCACAATACTTACAGCAATGCCTCTACTTTGAAGAAATCCTCGGTTATCCTTAGTTTGATATACAGAATTGAATGAGTTCATCATGGACATCACTCCCTGAGTAGATGCAAAAAGAGCGAAGAAAAAGCCCAATGAAAGCATGCTTTGCCTCGGTTTAGAGACAATGTCCATTATGGTGTTCTCAGATTGACTATATACCTCTTCAGGAAGAATCTCTTGGATAAAGGATAATATATTCTGAGTAGTGATGTATGGGAAAATATCCTGTAGATAGGGGATAAGGTTCAGTAGAAAGAGTATTAGCGGAAAAAGGGCAATCGTGAAATTAAATGCCATTGATCCTGCACGCTCAATAATGTCATCCTTTTGCAGCTGAATCAAAAATATTCTTCCTACATCATAGATGTTTTTATCAGGATCTCCGAAATGAATTTTTTTGAGCTTTCTAGCCTGCCAAAGTAACTGGACTTCTAACCTAAGGATTTTTGTTTTGATCACTTTATCCTGCTTCTTGAAAATACCCTTTCAATAAAGCTAACAAATTCTGTGGAGGTCTAGTCGGGCGGTGACTCTCTTTTTTGAGGAAAGTAAGTATTGTCCATCCTTCCGTGATCATTTCTTCTTGTTCGTTGAAGACTTGGTATTCAAATCGAATTCGTACGCCAGGCAGGGTGGGGATAGTTGTTTTGATAGTAAGGAGTTCGTCATATTTGCCCGGTTTTAAATAGCGAAAATGACTTTCCAGCACTGGCATCATCACTCCCTCGTTCTCCATTTCTTTGTATGAAAACCCAATACTCCGCATCGCTTCTACTCGGGCTACTTCGAAATACATCGCATAGTTGCCGTAATAAACATAACTCATTTGGTCAGTCTCAGCGTATCGAACTCGAATTTGGGTTTCAGCTTTATACATGTTTAATAGATCTTAGCCGCATTTAGTGCAGCCTGATATCTTCTAGCGTTGGCATTATGCTGCGCTAACGAGCTGGCAAAAGAATGATAGCCTGAGAAGTCTTCCTTGGCACAGAAGTATAAATAGTTGTGGTCTTTCGCATTCAGTACAGCATCCAGAGAGTTGATGTCTGGAAGGTTAATCGGTCCGGGAGGAAGTCCAGCATACATATAAGTGTTATATGGGCTATCAGTTTCCTTGTGAACGTTCAAGACTCTTTTTAATTCAAAATCTCCTAAAGCAAAAACCAGAGTAGGATCAGCCTGTAGTGGCATTCCTAATTTAAGTCTGTTCAGATAAACGCCAGCTATCGTTGGTCTTTCGTCCGCTTTTTGACTTTCTGCTTGTACTATACTTGCAAGTGTGCTTACCTCCGTTTGGTTTAGACCCATTGTGCTAGCTTTCTGCTTGCGTTCATCTGTCCAAAAACTTTCGTATTCCTTATACATTCTGTCGAAAAGAGCTTCTGCGCTTGTGTTCCACCAAAGTTCATACGTGTTTGGGACGAACATACTCATGATAGTCTCTTCGTTGAAATTGTACTTTCTGATATACACGGAGTCCTGAATCAGGTGCAGAAATTGCTCTTCCGAAATCTCCATATTAGCAGTGATCTTCTCTGCCAAGTCTTCTTTCGTGCGCACATTGTTAAACGTCACACGGATTGGGCTTTGCTTTCCTGACCTTAGCACTCTGATCAATTCCAGGTTGGTCATCTTAGGAGCCACAGTGTATAGTCCTGGTTTTACATTGTCCTGATATCCCAATACTTTGGCTATAAAGCTGAAGCTAACCAAATCATTTACGACGTGGTCGTCATAAAGGCGGTTGGCAACAGTCTTATAGGTGTCGTTACTACCGATTTTCAGCATATAGTTCTGATTGGAATCAATCAGCGCATTTGGGCTGAAAAAAATCTGGTAGAAATAGAAACTCAGAGAGATAGCCATCACCGAGAAGGCGATAACTAGGACGAGGTAGATGTTTTTTCTTTTTTCGCTTAGCATACAGAGGGCAAAAATAGGGAAAAATATATGTTGGAGTTTGTGCTTGAGGCAATGTAATTATACCTTTCTGTGCAAAAACGTTTTTTATGGAAGTAGTTTCAGTCACCTGTGCCCTTATCTTTTTGGACCAAAAGGTACTTTGTGCTCAGCGATCTGAGGCGATGCAACTTCCCGGCCTATGGGAATTTCCTGGCGGGAAAATTGAGAAAGGAGAAAGCCCTGAAGATTGCCTTATTCGTGAAATTAAAGAGGAATTGGCGATTTCTATTAATATAATTGGCTCTTTGAGATCTAATGAGCATGCTTATTCAGATGTGAAAGTGATTCGATTGATGCCTTTTATTTGCGTTTGGGGAAGTGGGAAGCTGAAATTAGTTGAACACCAAGAGGTAAAGTGGCTTGCTAAAGAAGAATTAAAGTCTTTGAATTGGGCTCAGGCAGATATCCCTATAGTGGAGGACTTATATGTGAATTGGAACAATATTCAGGAACAACTAGTTGAATACAATAGAGAAAATTAAGATATGGCTGCTGAATTGATTCGTTTATATGAGGAAAATCCTGATCCGGACAAGATCAGACAAATTGCTGCTACCCTTCGTGATGGAGGTGTAGTGATTTACCCTACAGATACAGTTTATGGTATGGGCTGTGATATTATGAATTTGCGGGCGGTAGAGCGCATCTGCAAAATCAAAGGTATCAATCCCAAAAAACATAATTTCTCCATTATATGCGCTGACTTGAGTAACATTTCTCAATTCACTAAAATGATCAGTAAGTCAGTTTTTAAAATGATGAAAAAAGGTCTTCCTGGTCCATTTACATTCATTTTGGAAGCAAGCAATCAGGTGCCTAAGATATTGCACAGCAAAAAGAAAACGATAGGAATAAGAGTGCCTGATCATAATGTGCCAAGGATGCTAGTGGAAGAATTGGGGCATCCTATTCTCACTACCTCCATCAATGATGAAGATGAAGTGATCGAATACAGTACCGATCCTGAATTAATTTTCGAAAAATATCAGCACCTCGTGGATATTGTAATTGACGGAGGATATGGTCAAAATATCGGTTCTACAGTCTTAGACTGTACTGGAGAAGAGGTGGAGATAATAAGAGAAGGCCGGGGAAAACTGGATGATTTAGATTAGAATGATAAAGAGCATTGCAGTAGATCTGCACTATTTCCCCAACCTTGAGTTTTTTGCAGCGATTGCTGAAGCGGAGGAATTGGTTTTTTTTCCAGAGGAAATTTACCAAAGACAATCCTTTTTTAATCGCACTCAGATACGTCTGGCAAATAAAGTTGGGACGTTAAGTGTGCCTATTCAAGGCCGAAGACCAAGGGTTTCACAGAATAAAATCAAAATTGATTCTAGTCAAAATTGGGTAAATATTCATCTGCGGGGAATTCAAAGTGCATATGGAAAAGCTCCGTTTTACGAGTATTATTTCCCTTATTTTGAAAAGGGCTTTCAGAAAAACCATGAAAGTTTGTGGGCATTGAATTGGGAAATGCTGACAATCTGTCTCAAGCTTTTAGGGTCATCTGTCAAGATGTGTATGCATGAAAAAGATCAGGATCAAACCTGGACAAAGGACATAAGAGGGGAATTGATGCCCTCAGTGCCTTTTTCGGAGCGGGATTACTATCAGCCCGAGTCATATTTCCAACTTTTTGGCTTAGACTTTGATCCTAACCTCAGCATTCTGGATTTGTTGTTTTGCGAAGGACCTGCATCTAAAAGCATAATCTTAAAGTCTGTAAAAAAACAGTGAACAATCCGCAAAAGGATTGTGTTTTTAAAACAAATTCGGTAACATACGTACAGGATTATTAAACAATCAGATAGGAATTCAATGGAAGCAAAATTTTCGAACAGAGTCAAAGAGGTGATCTCTCTTAGCCGCGAAGAAGCTCTTCGCCTGGGACATGATTACATTGGCACAGAGCACCTCTTGCTAGGGATGATTCGCGAAGGAGAAGGTGTTGCTGTTTCCATTCTTAAGAAATTGGGAGTGCCAATGGACGAGTTGCGCAATGCGATAGAACGCGCTGTAAAAGGCACTGCAAATCACAACGTAAAGAATATGGCAAATATCCCTCTGACTAGACAGTCAGAGAAGGTGTTGAAAATCACTTATTTGGAGGCTAAAATCTTCAAAAGTCAATTGATTGGTACGGAGCATTTGCTGCTGTCCATCTTGAGAGACGAAGACAATATTGCCACTCAGATACTTAACAAATTTGAAATCAATTACGATTCTGTAAAAGAGATGCTTGAAATGTCATCCGATTCTCCTCCTCGCTCCAAAGCTGAGGCTGAAGATGGAGATGATGACGGCTCCAAGCTATTCGGATCTACAGGAAGTGGTTCTGGTGCTTCTAAGCCTGGTGCTGAGAAGTCAAGAACTCCGGTTTTGGATAATTTCGGTCGGGATTTGACTAAAATGGCTGAGGACGATAAGCTTGATCCGATCATTGGTCGTGAGAAGGAAATCGAACGTGTGGCACAAATTCTATCCAGACGAAAGAAAAACAATCCGATTTTGATCGGTGAACCAGGTGTAGGTAAGACAGCTATCGCCGAAGGTTTAGCACTTAGAATTATTCAGAAGAAGGTTTCTCGCGTGCTTTTCAATAAGCGCGTGGTCACGTTAGATCTTGCATCGCTAGTAGCTGGGACCAAATATAGAGGTCAGTTTGAAGAGAGAATGAAGGCTGTGATGAACGAGCTGGAGAAATCTCCAAACGTGATACTTTTCATCGATGAGCTGCATACCATTGTTGGGGCAGGTGGAGCTTCAGGTTCCTTGGATGCATCTAATATGTTCAAACCAGCTTTGGCACGTGGAGAAATCCAATGTATCGGAGCTACTACGCTAGATGAGTATCGTCAGTACATTGAGAAGGATGGAGCTTTGGCACGTCGTTTTCAAATGGTGATGGTGGATGCCACTACTCCAGAGGAGACAGTGCAGATCCTGAACAACATCAAGGATAAGTACGAAGATCACCACAATGTAAATTATACAGATGAGGCTATCATCGCTTGTGTGAAGCTTTCCGATAGATATATTTCGGATAGATTTCTTCCTGATAAAGCGATAGATATTTTGGATGAGGCAGGAGCCAGAGTCCATATCAATAATATTCATGTGCCGGAGGAAATCCTGAAACTTGAGGGTGAGGTAGAAGACATCAAATCTGAGAAAAACCGTGTGGTGAAATCTCAGAAGTATGAGGAAGCCGCTCAGCTCAGAGACAAGGAGAAAAAATTGCTTGAGCAACTTGAAGTAGCCAAAAACAAGTGGGAAGAAGAAAGTAAGTCTAAAAGATTTACCGTAGATGAAGAGCACGTAGCAGAAGTGATTGCTATGATGACTGGAATTCCTGCTAAGAGAGTAGCTCAGAAAGAGGGCGCAAAGCTTTTGAATATGGGCTTGGATCTTTCTGGTAAAGTAATTGGTCAGGATGAAGCGATTAAGAAGCTTACAAAGGCAATTCAGAGAACGAGAGTTGGATTGAAAGACCCTAAAAAGCCTATTGGTTCCTTTATTTTCCTAGGACCTACGGGTGTTGGTAAAACGGAGTTGGCCAAAATGCTGGCGACTTATCTTTTCGACAAAGACGATTCCTTGATCAGAATAGACATGTCTGAGTATATGGAGAAATTCTCTGTATCCAGATTGGTAGGAGCACCTCCAGGCTATGTGGGCTATGAAGAAGGTGGACAGCTGACTGAGAAAGTCAGAAGAAAGCCTTATTCTGTAGTCTTACTTGACGAGATCGAAAAAGCTCACCCAGATGTATTTAATATCCTTTTACAGGTATTGGATGATGGTGTCCTGACAGATGGTTTGGGTAGAAAAGTAGATTTTAGAAATACGATCATCATCATGACTTCGAATATTGGAGTTCGTGACTTGAAAGATTTTGGTGCAGGAATTGGCTTTGCCAGTCAGACCAAATCTGATAATATGGATGAAGTGATGAAGTCAACAATTCAGTCTGCTTTGAAAAAGGCATTTAGCCCAGAATTCTTGAATAGATTGGATGATGTGGTTGTATTCAACTCACTGACCAGAGAGCATATCTATAAAATTATTGATATCAGCTTAGGTAAGTTGTTTGCAAGAATCACGGATCTAGGATACAAGATCGAGTTAACTGAGAAAGCGAAGGAATTCTTGGCTGAAAAAGGTTACGATCAGCAGTATGGCGCAAGACCTCTAAACAGAGCTATCCAGAAATACTTGGAAGATGCGATTGCTGAGGAGATTTTGAAAGGTGACCTATCCGAAGGAGACGTGATCACCGCTGATTATCTAGGTGAAGGTACAGAGTTGACCATCGCCGTGAAGAAGAAAGAAAAAGCTGATTAATACTTAGCTGCATTAATAAACAGAAAGCCCCGAATGATGAATTCGGGGCTTTTTTGTAGGTTAATATATATGCTCTTCGTAGGGATGAGAGATTCCTTTTTTTAGGAAATCAAAGAGTCAAAATGAAAAATAGTAATCCTACTCCAAGGACCAATATCATTTTTTTAGCTTTCTCTTTGATTTCAGGAGCTAATTTCCGCTTACGGATTACAAGAACCGCCAGGCTTAAGCCTACGAGTTGCAAAGCAAACCCTACGCCATTCAGCGGCCCCATTGGCGCAGCTACTACTTGGAAATAAGTGTTTAAAAGCGAAAGTGTACAAAGCACAATACCTGTGATTCCAAATAAAAAGGAACGTTGTAAAAGTGTTTTATCTGAATGGTCAGTCCATTTCATCTGTTTGTAATTGGTTTGTTAACGGCTCGATGGAATCTCGCATGTATATTAATCATCCCAGTTGGTGATCCCTGAGTCATGCACGATTTCATCTGTTTATATTCTTGATTGAGTGCGCAAAGATACAAGACTTCCTAGGTCCAATTGCACCTCCGTTATCCTTTTACTTTTTCCAGTCTTGTATTGAAGTATGTTCTTATTTCTTCTCCTGACATAGCATTGAGCGTCATTTCTTTAGTGAGCCCGCCTTTTCTTCCTACAAGCACACCATACTTCATATCAGCATAACCCTCCATCGCATGTGCATCTGGATTGATAGAGAGCATTACTCCTTGCTCCATGGCATAATGAACCCATCTCCAGTCCAGATCCAATCTCCAAGGATTTGCATTGATTTCTATCACGACGTTATTTGCAGCGCAGGCATCTATGATCGCTTTATGATCGATAGGGTATCCTTGGCGGCGAAGAAGTAATCTTCCCGTAGGATGACCCAAAATAGTGGTGTAAGGATTCTCAATCGCCGTGATTAATCGGGTCGTGGCTCGCTTGATGTCCATATTTAGTATGGAGTGAACAGAAGCGACGATAAAGTCAAAACTCGCCAACACATCATCTGCGTAATCCAGTTTTCCATCATTAAGAATATCGCTTTCTATTCCCTTGAAAATCCGGAAAGGAGCCAATTCTTTATTTAATGTATCGATTTCCTGATGTTGTTTTAGAATCTGGTCTTCCGTCAATCCTCCAGCGTAAAAAGCTGTTTTGCTATGATCGGAAATACCCAAGTATTCATAACCGAGCTCCTTGCAATACTCTGCCATTTGTCTCAAGCTATGTTTACCATCACTGTAGGTGGAGTGATTATGTAAGATTCCTCTCAGGTCTTTTTCCGTTAGTAATTCAGGTATTTTGTTCTCTTTGGCCAGCTCTACTTCTCCAAAACCTTCACGCATTTCTGTAGGGATAAATTGGAGATTGTTGATGCTGAAAAACTCCTCTTCACTGGAGAAATCTTTCTTTTGTAGTTTTTTGGCAATGCTTTCCTTCTCATCCACCATAGCTTCCAGATGTAGAGGTGAGGCGATTAGAGAAAGTTTCTTCCAAAGGAAATCCTCCTTAGCACAAAAGTGAATACTCACTCGAAGGTCGATCTCTTTGAGTTTACCTCTCAGCGTTCTTGGGCCAGATTCCAGCAAAATCCACTCGATGGAATCCATTGCTTTGATATTGGATTTCACGGCAGTTAACTCATCAGAAGCGATTAGAAACTCAGCTTCGGTGATGATTTCCAGTTGTCTAGCAAAATCACCTACAACTGTCAAGTCTGCATCTCCAGCCATTACTCGGAAAGTCTCTTTCAGTTGGGCTATCATTTCCTCGATATCTGCATAGAGCCATTTGCCAGAGTTGGACGCTTTGAACTCGAGATTCTCAATTATCGTGTTCTGAGTTTTCTCTCCAAAACCCTTGATTTTGGCCACTTTTCCGGATTGACATGCTTCCATCAATTCATGCGTGGAGGTGATGCCAAGTTCTTCCCAAAGGGTTTTTACCTTCTTTGGCCCCAAGCCTTTAATTTGAAGAACTTCCAAAATTCCCTCAGGAGTTTTGGCTAATAACTCTTCGAGAAATGGGAATGTGTCTGTTTCCTTAAGTTGCTGAATCGCTTCTACCATACTCTTTCCCACGCTTTGCAAAGCTCCAAGTTCTGCCTCGCTCAGTCCCATGATGTCTTGATCTCCACGCTCTAGCGAAATCAATGCACTTTGGTAACTGCGGATTTTGAATGGGTTTTCGTCGTGAAGTTCCATCAGCTGAATGCTGAGCTTAATTTTTTTCAGAAGAGTCTTGTGATCCAAAATTTCTCGGGTTGAGTGAATGTATTCAGACAAATGTCTTGAAATAATGTTTCAATTTAAGGGGCTATGCCTTAACTTAAAATTGAAATTTGATTTTCCATGAGCTTAGTATTGCAAAGCACTGGAATGGAGTAGTATTCATTCTCATTTCTTACGTTATTGAAACGAGAATGTATTTGCCTTTATCAAATCAATGCGTTTTTAACTCTTAACCAATACCGAAAGCATGAAGTACTGGATGGTCAAATCTGAGCCAGGATCGTATTCCTGGGATGATTTCGTTGCGAAAAAAGAAGATGTTTGGGATGGTGTGAGAAATTATCAGGCTCGGAACTTTCTTCGGGAAATGCAGTTGGGTGACTTGGTGTATTTTTATCATAGTGGTAAGGAAAAAGCAATTGTTGGAATCGCCGAAGTAAGCCAGGAACAGTTTCCTGATCCAACGGATGCAGCCTGGGTGGCCGTGAAATTGAAAGTGAAAAGCCAGCTGAAACGGCCGGTTTCATTAGTTTCAATTAAAGCTGAGGATAGACTTTCTGACTTGCCTATGCTGAAGCAGTCCAGGTTATCAGTTTTGCCAGTCGGGAAAGAAGAGTTTGACTTACTTCTTAAAATGGGTTCATGAAAAAATCACTCCTTATCTTTTTCCTCGTCATCCTCGGGCAGCAGACTTTTGCGCAGCTGAAATTCATTGAGCGCTATGAAGTAGCCTCTGAGATGAATGACCCCTTGTTTGAGATGATTGACTCGAAAGCAGGTTTGATATCTTTTCGGACTATTCCAGAGAAAGGGCTGAATTTGCGAAAGAGATTTCAATATTTTATTTCAGATTCTTCCTTGAATTCCACCGAAGGAATAGTAGAGTTTCCTGTCAAAGAGGGTTATGATATGTTGGGTTATGATACTGAACTGGATCAGTTGTTTGTTCTTTTTACTAAGGGCTACGCGATGAATTCATCCAAGTACATCCTTCAGATGAATTTGAAGACCAAAAAAGGGTTAGAGTTTGTCGTTGATAATGTATTGGATATGGAGCTGGTAGAGTTTCTTGTTCAGGATCAAAAGGCTATTTTCATGGGTACCTCTGATAGCAGACCAGTATTACAGATTCATGATTTGGTGTCAAAAAGTGTCCACACCTTGCAGGGGATATATGGAAATGATACGCAAATTCTTCAAATCCGTAAAATGCCTGAAACACATTCGCTGGAAGTAGTATTGAGTAGGAAGGGTTCCTATAGAAACCGTGATTTACTCATTAATACCTATGATATGATCGGGAATGTAATTCAGGAAGTGAAAGTAGATCAGTTCGCAGATCCTGGACAGGAGATTATGGATGGGATTTTATTTTCTACCAGCAATTACCAGGAAGCCATGGTAGGTGCTTATGGCCTGGAACGTCGAAATTCCTACCAAGGCATGTACATCATGGATATTAATGAATTTGGAGAGTTTGACTTCAAATTATATACACTCGAAGATTTTCCGAATTTTTATAATTACCTCAATGAAAAACAGAAAGGTAAGAGAGATGCTGAAGTACAGAGGGAACTAGAAAGGAGGCGAATTCCGGGAATTAATAGTCTTTATTCTATTCGAGATATACGACAAACCCCAAATGCTTACTTCATTTATTTTGATCAGTTTACGGTGACTAGTAGTAGATCTGGATTTCAAAATGGAATGTATTCACCTACAGGTGGTTACCGATACGATCGATGGAGTAGAATGGGAACCACCATTTTTAATGATCCATATTTAGCGAGTAGATTTCCTATGTCCAGTAATTATCAGACGGTTCCTGAATACAGATATATTTCTGCTCATTTTGTAAAAGTAGCAAAGACTGGTCAGGTGCTTTGGGACAATGCGACTTCATACAATGAAATGGTTACCACCTACCCAGAAGCATTTGGCGAAGTAGCCGTGGTGGGAGAGGATTTGTATCACATGTTTGTAGAGGATAAGCTTATGAAATTGAGCTTTTTCAGAAATGGAGAAAAGATCTTTGAAAATCAAGAGTTTGAATTGGCTCTAATAGATGAAAATGAGCGTATTCGAGACACAAATCTGGAGAGTTTACGCTTGATACATTGGTACGATAAATACTACCTACTTTCCGGCACACAGCGTATCCGATACATCAATGAGTCGGGCGGTGATCAAGTCCGAGAGGTTTACTTTCTCACCAAAATCGTGGTTGATGGGGATTTGTATCAGCCAGAACAACTCCCGGACTAGATTTTATTTTTATATTTACCCGCAAATCTACCCCATGCAAAAAAGGCTTGTCTTAGACGAAGGACAGATTGAGATCATACTCAGACGCTTCTGTCATCAACTGATCGAAAATCACGATGATTTTGACAATACCGTACTTCTGGGTTTGCAGCCTAGGGGTCCGATCTTGTTAGATAAAATCGTAAAGCTTCTAGAAGAAATTTCTGGAGTGAAAGTTCCTTCGGGATATCTCGATGCTACATTTCACCGAGATGATTTCCGTAGGAGAGATTTTCCCCTCAAAGCAAACGAAACCAAAATCAACTTTCTCGTAGAAGGCAAAAAAGTCATCCTTGTAGATGATGTGCTGTACAAAGGCAGATCAGTTCGTGCAGCAATGGATGCGATGATTGCTTTCGGCAGACCGCAGAAAGTGGAGCTTATGGTGCTAGTAGACCGCAAGCTTACCCGGGATTATCCCATCATGCCAGATTATTATGGCATTCGCGTTCATACCTTGGAAAGCCAATATGTCCTTGTGGAATGGGCAGAGAAGGGGAGTGAAAAAGACGCAATTTGGATCACAGAGAAAGATAAAGCTTAACCATGTCGCAACTCAGTACGAAACACTTACTTGGAATCAAAAACCTCACGGAGGAAGATATCCAGCTTATTCTAGACACGGCGGCTAATTTCAAAGAGGTGATTAATCGCCCGATCAAAAAGGTGCCATCACTCCGTGATATCACGATTGCCAATGTGTTTTTTGAAAATTCCACGAGGACCAGACTATCTTTTGAACTTGCTGAAAAGAGACTTTCTGCAGATGTAGTGAACTTCTCTTCGGCAAATAGCTCGGTGAAAAAAGGAGAAACGCTCGTTGATACCGTGAATAATATTCTTTCCATGAAAGTGGATATGGTGGTGATGAGGCATTCTAGTCCTGGAGCACCTCATTTTCTTTCTCGAAATGTAAATGCAAACATTGTCAATGCTGGAGATGGGACACATGAGCACCCTACTCAGGCTTTGCTCGATGCTTTCTCTATCAAGGAAAAATTAGGAGATGTAGCGGGAAAAAAGGTCGCCATCATCGGTGATATCCTACATTCGAGAGTAGCACTTTCTAATATTTTTTGTCTGCAAAAGCTTGGTGCAGAAGTGATGGTCTGTGGACCGATTACATTGCTGCCGAAATACATTGCCAGTCTTGGCGTGAAAGTAGAATTGGATGTGAAAAAGGCGCTGCAATGGTGTGATGTCGCTAACGTCCTGAGAATTCAGCTGGAAAGACAGCAGATCAAATATTTCCCAAGTTTGCGCGAATATTCACTTTATTACGGCATCAATAAAAAACTATTGAGTCAGTTGGATAAAGAAATCGTAATCATGCATCCAGGACCGATCAACCGCGGCGTGGAATTGAGTTCAGATGTGGCGGATTCAGAACATTCTATTATCCTAGAGCAAGTGCAAAATGGAGTGGCTGTAAGAATGGCCGTACTCTATTTACTTGCAGGAACAAAAGGGTAATTAATTTGAAATTTCAGATTTGAGATTTCAAATTTTTTGCATTAAATCTCAAATTCACTTTTATGTTAAGCGTAACTAATCTGGTAAAAACCTATGGCAAGCAAAATGCTGTCAACGATATATCTTTCGAACTTCAGGGAGGAGAGGTAGTTGGGCTGCTTGGGCCAAATGGAGCTGGAAAAAGCACGACCATGAAGTGTATAGTAGGTTTACTTCGCAAAACCTCCGGAGAGATAACCCTGGGCGGGCACGACCATTTGAGTGTGGAGGCCAAGCGGCTTTTCAGTTATATTCCCGAAACACCTTATGTCTATGATTTGCTCACGGTGCAGGAGCATATGCAATTCGTAGCTCAGGCTTACGGAGTAAAAGAGTGGAGGGAGAAAGCCGATGAGTATTTGGAGCTATTTGAGTTAGCTGATAAAAAGGATAAACTCGGACGTGATTTATCCAAGGGCATGCGCCAAAAAGTATCGATTTGCTGTGCACTTCTTCCTGATCCTCAAGTATTATTTTTTGACGAGCCAATGATAGGCTTGGATCCAAAAGCAATCAAAAACACTAAGAAGATTTTTAAGCAGTTGAAAGAAGCAGGAAAGACAATCCTGGTCAGCACTCACTTGATTGATAGTGTAGAGTCTATTGCAGACCGTATCATGATTTTGAAAGATGGGAATATTGTCGGAAATGACACCGTAGCTAATTTGAAGCGGCAATTTGTGCAGGGCGAAGGAACTACTTTGGAAGATCTGTTTTTAGAAATGACGAAAGATGAATGAAATCCGACTGCTGTTCAGGAAGGATATTCTCATCCTGATTAATAATATCAAGCTAATACTAAGAAATCCTCTTCGTCTTTTGCCGTATGCTGGAATTTTGGCCTATATATTTTTTATGTATTACCTGCGCCTCAAGGACAGGGGCGATGAGGCTCCTGCGCAGGAAATGCCAGAATTGGATCTTAATGGTCTTCCTGAGGTAAATTTTGCAATGCAAAATATAGTTGGAGGAGTGACTATTCTGGCTTTGGGACTTCTCATTTACCAGCTTTATAGCGCTACGAAAAATAACGTCAGCTTTTTCAAAATGGCGGATGTAAATCTGCTTTTCACTGCGCCAGTCAAGCCCGAGAATATTCTGATTTACTACATGGCCAGATCGATTTTGCCTTCTTTGGGAGGTGCTATCATCTTTGTGATTTACGGAGCTAGCCAAGCAATAGACACTTTTGAGATGACTGTTGCGAATTTCATATTCCTGATACTCGCTTTTGCTTTGTTCTTTTTTATTGTTTCTCCCATCAAATTCCTGGTTTACACGCTGAATACCAAGTATGATGTGATGGAATATATCCGTTCAGGTGTGATTGCCTTGGCGGTTTTACTCGTAGGAATTATAGTTGTTCCAGGGCTGATGGCAGAGAAATTCTGGCAAGGAATGTTTGCATGGATCACTTCCCCTTGGTTTGATTTCTTCCCAATTGTAGGATGGAGCCGCGGAATTGCGAGCTACCTTGTTCATGGGAATGCGATTATTTCGATCGGCTTTATTTTGCTCTATGGGGTATCTTATTTTGTGATTCTGAAATTGGTCATTCGCTTTGCTGGATATTATTATGAAGATGTGCTGGAGGCGACGAAGTCGAATGAAGAAAAGCTAGAGAAGGTAAAAGGCAAGAAGCAAGTTGGCGAGAGTTCCTACAGCTTGAATACTAAAAAGAAATTGGCGCTTCCAGATTTCGGAACTGGGGCAAAGGCTTTTTATTGGAGAAATTACGTACACAGTTCTCGGCAGGATTTTCATCCGCTGTTTGGGTTGTATTCTCTGATCATGGTGGCGATAGGACTAGTGCTTGCAGTACTTTCCTTATTCGAATGGTTTTCGCATTACTTCCTCTATGGCTATCTGCTGATTATGCTGTTTTTATATTTCTTTGCCGGAATAGGTAGAGCAAATGTAGGAGACCTGAAAAAGCCTTTTTTCATCCTTGTGCCCGCTACATGGGCTGCTAAATTCTGGAACATGATAAAGCTGGACATTCTTCAGATTTCCTTGTTTTGTGTCGCATTGATTGTTCCTTCTGTACTGATAGCTGGGTTAAACTGGTTTATAGTGCCTCTCTTTTTATTCGCAACTATAGAAGTTTATTTGATAGGTTTTGGTATTAATATTATTCCTCAAATCGCCTTGGATGAGGGCTGGGATAGAAAATTGATCAAGCCCTTTATGATAGGCGGAATAGTGCTTTTCGGTTTTGTTCCGGCATTTGCCTTCAGTATTGTCTCATTTATAGTTTCAAAGCAATTCGTCTGGGCGCTGTTTGGAGGAACCTTTGGGATGTTTTTCGTGGCGGCCATCTTGATGCATGTGACCTTAGATGTATTGAAGCAATTGGAATTTAAGGAGATTTAAAAAAGTCGCAATGATCAGTGTTCGGTCGAAGCATTAGATCGAAATCTATAATTACGATTATCTGCTTTTTATTGTTTTGTAAATGGCCTCGGCAGCACTCTCCCTCCCCTCCATTAGGTTTCAATTTAACGGACACCGAGTGTATTCGAGGTGGAGCAAGTTGACTTTGGTTACTTGTAATTGCTATTATAAGTGTTTGTTAGTTTTCGGTTTTGAAATCGATCAACCGAATTTTATTCTGTTTTAAGTTCTTCGTAATCGCTTCACCAAGAAAAATCCTGTAATTTTGAGTTCCAATTTTAACCGACTATGATTTATAACTCAATAATCGAAACCATCGGAAATACCCCGATGATCAGACTAAACAAGCTTGCGCAACATATCAAAGGGGATGTGCTGGTGAAGGTGGAATATTTCAATCCTGGTAACTCCATGAAAGATCGTATGGCGATCAAAATGGTGGAGGATGCCGAGAAAGCGGGTTTACTGAAACCAGGAGGAACGCTCATCGAAGGGACGTCTGGAAATACTGGAATGGGTCTGGCACTTGCGGCTATTGCAAAAGGCTATAAGTGTATTTTTACCATGGCAGACAAACAGTCAAAAGAGAAGATAGATATTCTTAAAGCCGTGGGGGCTGAAGTGATCGTTTGTCCTACAAACGTTTCACCTGAAGATCCTAGGTCCTATTATTCTATTGCGAAGAAATTGAATCAGGACATTCCTAATTCCTTTTACCCAAATCAATACGACAACTTATCTAACACAGCTGCTCACTATGAGACGACTGGCCCTGAGATTTGGAATGATACAGAAGGCAAAATCACACATTACGCAGCCGGTGTAGGAACTGGCGGATCTATGTGCGGTACTGCAATGTATCTGAAAGAGCAGAATCCAAATGTGGTAACAGTGGGTATAGACACCTATGGCTCTGTATTCAAGAAATATAAGGAAACAGGCATTTTTGACGAAAAAGAGGTTTATCCATACCTGACTGAAGGGATAGGCGAAGACATTCTTCCAAAGAATGTGAACTTCGATATGATCGATCATTTCGTCAAAGTCACTGATAAAGATTCTGCGGTAATGACTCGCAGATTGGCCAAAGAGGAAGGTTTATTTGTAGGATGGTCTTGTGGATCGGCTGTGCACGGAGCTTTGGAATGGGCCAAAGATAATCTGAAAGAAGGTGACCAGATGGTGATTATTCTTCCAGATCACGGGACTCGCTATTTAGGAAAAGTATATAACGATGAGTGGATGAGAAACCACGGTTTCTTGGAGGATAAAACTTTCTCCACTGCACGTGACATCATTTCGCAGCGAAATGGAGCCTATACTTTGGTCTCTACGCTGAAAACTGACTCCGTAAAGGATGCAATTGGATTGATGAACAAGACTAGCGTTTCCCAGATTCCAGTGATGGAAAATGGCGAAGTGGTAGGATGCTTGACTGACAATAAATTGCTTGCCAGAATCATCGACAACCCATCCTTGAAAGACGCTTTAGTAGCTGATGTAATGGAAGATTCCATGCATTTTGTGGCGCTGGATAGTACGCTGGACGTACTTTCTTCTATGGTAGAAAAAGAAAAGGCCGTACTTGTACGAGATGTGCAGAATAAAATTCACATCATCACCAAGCATGATATTTTAGAAGCTTTTACTAAGTAAAATTATTCATCTCTCTGCTGCCAATAACCATAATTTTCTTGGTTTAGTAGGCAGGAAGACGGGAGACCGAAGACCGAATAGGCCTCTCCTATAGCTCTGAGGCTACTTCGGTCACCTGTCTTCGGTCTTCCGTCCGCTAAATCAAAGAAGAGAAGGTGATTCGCAACTTTGCGGATAATTATATAATTAAAAATGAATCAAGATAAAATTCAACGGATCATTGATTCGGGAGTAGATTTTAATATTAAGGAAATACTTACAAAAGCCTGGGAAATGTTCAAATCCCGGGCTTTGTTTCATGTAGGTTATATGGTATTGATTGGGGCGATTCAGGCTGCCTTTACCGTTTACCTTGCTGACTTCACTTTTCTATATTCCATCTTTTTAGCACCACCATTAGTTTGCGGATTTTATTTGGTCGCTAATCGCCAAAGTCAAAAGGAATACCTCGATTTTCAGAATTACTTCGATGGATTTAAGTATTGGTGGAATCTTATTTCCACCAATTTGATCAGTTCTATCTTCATCGTTGGCGGGATTATCCTCTTGATTATCCCTGGGATATACTTGCTGATAGGCTATATGTTCAGCTTATTGTTTGTGATTTTTGGAGGGTTTGATTTCTGGACTTCTATGGAACTTAGCCGTAGGCTGGTTCACACCAATTGGTTGAAGTTCTTCTTATTTGCCTTGGCACTTATCGCGCTCAATATTTTCGGATTTCTATGCTTGATTGTTGGGTTATTCATCACGATTCCGATGACCTATTTGGCTGTTTATATTCTTTTTGAAGAACTAACAATAGATGCCATTGACGAAGAGCCAAAGGATAACATTATTCATGTGTAAGAATCATGGCTTCTAGCCGTGATCTACATTTTTCTGTAAGCTCAGTTACGGCAGTTTCAGAAGATGTAGGTGGATCAATAGGCTTGGAGAAAGTGATTTTGACTTTGCCTGGACTGATCAATAGTGATCCCTTCTTCATGATACTGTCGGCTCCGATTACGGCGATAGGAAGTATAGGAATGCCGGTTTCTACAGCAAGACGAAATGCGCCGGATTTGAAAGGTAATAGGGGCGCTTCCGTGTCATTTCTTGTTCCTTCAGGAGCTACTACTGCGGAGATTCCCTTATTCAGAAAGGACACCAACCGATCTATACTTTTTCTTCTCGACTCGGCATCAGTTCTATCTACCCAGATGGCGACTTTTCCCACTACCCATCCGAAAAATGGAATTTTTGACAATTCCTTTTTTCCCAAAGCCCGTACCTGCTGAGGAATGGCTAAAGGAATTATTGCTGCATCTAAAAAAGAACGATGGTTGAATATAAAGATATAGGGCTGTGTTCTGTCGACTAGCTCTCTTCCATGAAATTCGTATCGGATTCCGGATAGAAAAGACCAGGTTCTTGCCCAAATTCGAATCAATAGAAAAGAGATTCTTCCTCCAGCAGGGCTGATACTTACAGGGATTACGATAAAAACGCCAAGGATCAGGAGCAGTGTGAAGAAGACAATAATAGAGTAAGTGGTAAATATTACTTGGATGACTTTTATCATTCGAGAGAATTGGTAATTTTGGGTATAAATATAATCTTCACTCTTTGCTTGCTTAAGCCTCCGAGCGTTCGGAGGCTTTTTATTTTTCGGCGTAAAGAGTCATTCTTTAAGTCAATCTGGGATATTTAATCCAAGTTATTAATAGTTTGAAGGGATGCTTTTAAGTTTGCCCTTTTTTTGAATGGATAGGATATGTTAATTAGAAATATGATGGAGAAAAGACTTCTTTCCAAGGCGCTTTATTTTGTGACCTGCTTTGTCTTAATGGTCAATCAGAGCTGGGCACAGGAACAAGAGGGAAATGCAACCCTAAAAGAGACTTTAAAGATTAATGTAATCACTAATGAAACTCATCAGATGATTGAGCATTTTGGTGCTTCAGATGCTTGGTCGGCGCAGTTTGTAGGACTTTGGCCAGAGAAAAAAAAGAATGCAATCGCAGAATTGCTTTTTAGCAGTGAGGCTGATGCTCATGGAAATCCCAAGGGAATAGGACTGTCAATGTGGAGGTTTAATGCTGGTGCAGGAAGTGCTGAGCAAGGCGAGCAAAGTGGTATTCGGGACGAGTGGAGGAGAGCGGAGTCATTTCTGAATGCGGATGGAACCTATGACTGGAATAAGCAAGCTGGCCAAGTTTGGTTTGCCAAAGCCGCTAGAGCGCATGGAGTAGGCAATCTGTTGATTTTCCCAAATAGTCCTCCCGTATCTATGACCAAGACTGGAAAAGCTTACGCAAAGGATGGACAATCAAATTTGAAGGAGGATAAGTATCCTGCTTTTGGCGAGTACCTAGCACAGGTTATTAAAGGGCTGAGTGAAAAAGGACTGAAGGTGGACTATGTGAGTCCGGTGAATGAACCACAGTGGGATTGGTCAGATGGAGGGCAGGAAGGAACGCCCTTCTGGAACAATGAAATAGCAGGAATTGCAAAAGCAGTAGACCAAGCGTTGGAGGAAAATAATCTAACGACGAAGATTGATATCGCCGAAGCTGGTAAAATTAATTATTTATATGAGCAAGCAGATAAGGAAGGGCGAGGGGAGCAGGTTACGAATTTCTTTAATCCATCGTCTTCGAATTACATTGGTGATCTCAAGCATCTGAGTCGCACGATTTCAGCGCATAGTTATTTCACTACTTCTCCATACGAATCAGCAGTGGAGCAGCGAGCGAGTCTTAACGCTATGATTCAATCAGTCCCGGACCTTAAGTATTGGATGAGTGAATATTGCATATTGGGAGGTAATGGAGGAGAAATAAATGGTAATGGAAGGGATTTGGGGATTGAGCCGGCGCTTTATATAGCAAAGGTGATTCATAATGATCTCACGGTTTCGGATGCGAGTGCTTGGCATTGGTGGATTGCGATTTCACCTTATAACTATAAGGATGGCTTGATCTACATCGATAAGAACAAGGAAGACGGTGAATTTTATGAAAGCAAAATGCTCTGGGCGTTGGGTAATTATAGCAGATTTATCCGCCCTGGATATCAACGTCTTTCAGTAGAAATAAATAGTCAAAAGCAGCAGTCGCCTGACTTGTTGGTTTCTGCTTACTCATCCGCTGATCAGCATGAAACGGTACTGGTTTTCGTGAATTCCGGAATTAAGGATGTAGAAGTGGGTTTGTTCGAGGACGGTGATTCCAAATCAATCAAGAGTCTTTACATCACTTCAAATGATAAGGATTTGGAAGCAGAAGTAATAGATGTATCAGTAAATAACATCGTTATTCCAGCCAGATCTATTGTGACAGCAGTGACTGAGAGGTAGTGTATGGACAGATTATCGTACGCAATTCGTTGTTCTAAATGATAGAGACTAAGATGATTGTACCTATATACGCCACGCGTAGACGGTATTGAGAATCAGCCGCTCACATTTCCATTCCAAATTTTTGGCTAGAATTCCTCATTTGTCAATAATTCCCTACCTTTGCAATCCGTTCGAGTGAATGGAGTGTATTTGGCTTGCCTAATACATTGATTTACAACTAAAAACGATAGTTCGCTGACCCGAGGACTATTGCTATTCAGGGTTTGTACTATTATGTCTAACAAAGAAGAATTTAACTGGGACAACTTCGAAACCAAAGGTTTTGGAGAAGGCTATTCCAAAGAACAGCGTGAGCAAATGGCTGCAATGTACGAAGGTACGTTGGGCGAGATCACTGAGAAAGAAGTAATCAAAGGCACTGTAGTAGGTGTTAATGACAAGGACGTAATCATCAACATCGGTTTCAAATCTGATGGATTGGTTCCTCTTTCTGAATTCAGAGATCTTGATGGCATCAAGCCAGGTGATATTGTAGAAGTATTCATCGAAGAGCAAGAAAACGCGCTTGGTCAGTTGATCCTTTCCCGTAAGAAAGCTAAGATCGTACGTGCATGGCAGGACATCGAAGATGCTCTTGAGAATGACAACGTGATCGAAGGTTTGGTGAAAAGAAGAACTAAAGGTGGTTTGATCGTAGATATCTACGGTGTAGAAGCATTCTTGCCAGGTTCTCAGATCGACGTGAAACCTATCAGAGATTTCGATATCTATGTAGGTAAGAAAATGGAAGTGAAAGTGGTGAAAATCAACCACGCAAATGATAACGTAGTAGTATCTCACAAAGTGTTGATCGAGAAGGATCTTGAGAAGCAAAAAGCTGAGATCCTAAACAACCTTGAGAAAGGTCAAGTATTGGAAGGTGTGATCAAAAACATGACCAATTTCGGTGTATTCATCGATCTAGGTGGTGTAGATGGTCTTCTTCACATTACAGATATCTCTTGGGGACGTATCAATCATCCAGAAGAAGTATTGCAACTTGATCAGAAAGTTCAGATTGTGGTTCTTGACTTTGATGATGATAAGAAGAGAATTTCTTTGGGTATGAAGCAGCTTACTGCTCATCCTTGGGATTCTTTGGCTTCTAGCCTTGAAATCGGATCTAGAGTTAAAGGTAAGATCGTAAACGTAGCTGACTACGGTGCGTTCCTTGAGCTTGCTCCAGGTGTTGAAGGTTTGATCCACGTTTCTGAAATGAGCTGGTCTCAGCATTTGAGAAATCCTGCTGACTTTGTGAAAGTAAGCGACGAAATCGAAGCTGTAGTATTGACTTTGGACAAAGACGACAGAAAAATGTCTCTTGGTATCAAGCAATTGACTGAAGATCCATGGACTAAGAATGACATGGGTACTAAGTACGCTGTAGGTTCTAAGCACACAGGTGTGGTAAGAAACTTGACTAACTTCGGTCTATTCCTTGAATTGGAAGAAGGTATCGATGGTTTGGTTCACGTATCTGATCTTTCTTGGACTAAGAAAATCAAGCATCCATCTGAGTTTGTTAAAGTAGGAGATGAGCTACAAGTAGCTGTTCTTGAGCTTGACGTAGACAACAGAAGACTTGCTCTTGGTCATAAGCAATTGGAAGAAAATCCATGGGATACTTTCGAATCTGTATTCCCAATCGGATCAGTTCATAAGTGTACTGTAGTTTCTAAGAATGACAAAGGTGCAGTTCTTGAATTGCCTTACGGTCTTGAAGGATTTGCTACTGTGAAGAACTTGGAAAAAGAAGACGGATCTCAAGTAGAGGTTGGTGAGTCTTTGGATTTCAAAGTTTCTGAATTCTCTAAAGATGATAAGAGAATCGTTCTTTCTCACACTGCAATGTTCAGAGAAGATACTGCTAAGCCTGCTAAGAAAGAAGTTAAGAAGAAATCTGAATCAGGTTCTGCTTCTACTTCATCTTCTGCTCCAGCTGAGAAGTCTACTCTTGGTGACTTGGATGCATTGACTCAATTGAAAGAGCAAATGGAAGGAAAGAAGTAAGACGTTAGATTCTAGCTCTTAGAATCAAGACTTACTACTTGACTATATTGAAAACGCCGACTGAAAAGTCGGCGTTTTTTTGTTGAAAATAGTTTAACCAGAAAGAGCACAGAGGGTTCAATTGTCAGGCTGAGCGAAGTTGAAGCCTAATTGGGTTCATTGCTTTCCTGCTTCTCCAGAAGCTGGACTTCTAGAGATTATTTGGTGGTTTGATTTTTAATAGGCTTGTAGCATTTCAGTTTCTGCTTTCGTCTTGGCTAAACTATTTTTATCATTAATTTCGACCTAATGAAAAACGCATATTTACTTTGTTTTATCCTTCTAATTAGTTTTTCGGCCACTGCGCAATCAGGGTTAGGGGTGAAAGGCTATTTTGGTGCTTCGGGAGCTATGGCCAATTGGAACGAAGATCTCGATGGAGCTAGCTCTGTAGATATTGAGAATTTAATGGAGGTGGGCGTTTTGTTTTCGAAAAGTATAAGTGAGAAATTCTCGCTGACTGGAGGCGTGAATTACTCTTTTGCTAAGGTTAAAATTAACAGTTGTCCATTGTGCAACGAGACTGGCCTACCTTATCCTTACAATCAGGATTTTAAAATGCTCTCCATTCCTATCTATGCGGAATACGCCTTAGGAAAGATTTTTTATGCAGCAGCTGGGCCGGTCTTAGATTTCCAGTTATCAGAAGGGAATAATCTCTCCAACCAAAGCGGGGTGGGTTTCTTGCTAGGGCTTGGAGCAAAAGTAAAAACTGAGAAGTTGACTTTCTCTGTATTCCCTAATTACAAAAGGCATAATACGATCCCTTTTGAAAAAGAAGGTAACTATAAGCAAGTCTTACAAGAGCTAGGAGTTCAGCTTGGAGTTGGTTACAACTTTTGATTTGCGGCAAATCAAATTGGTTTCTAAATAATAGCACATAAAAAAAGCATCCCGAATTCGGGATGCTTTTTTTTGTTGAGGTCGAGAGCGGATTCGAACCGCTGTAGAAGGTTTTGCAGACCTCTGCCTAGCCACTCGGCCACTCGACCAATCAGAATTGGAATGCAAATGTAGTTAATATCTTTTCCCCTGCAATAAAGCTTCTAATTATTTTAAATCTTTAAGGTCAAAACAGCATCTTCATTGATTTGAATTCAATAATACATAGCCTTGTATCGTGGGATTTCAATCTAAGTTTACAAACACTGCGAAATAGATTCTATTTATAAAGATTCTAAATTGATTTTTAATCCCAGTTTTCATCTTAAATATCTGTAATACAAGTGTATATGAAATCAAATACTGTTACATCTCACATCTGCCATCCATCAATACAAGTTTGAAAAATAGGCTTCGGGTAGTACCTTTGCAAGGGTTATAAAAAACCGCTTAAACTATTTAATTAGCTATAATATGTTATCTAAACGCTCGTTAGTAGGGGTTCGAATGAATTTCCACACACTGGCAGTGCTGTTTTTCATGCTGATCGGGATTCAGGCTTTTGCCGCGGATCCGGCAGTTGATAGTAGCGATGAAGCAGTAGCAGCAGGAAAGGCTGTATTCAATGCAAATTGTAAAACATGCCACAAGCTAGACCAGAAATTGATTGGTCCAGCCTTGAGGGGTGCTACTGATAGAGCGCCTGTTGATCTGGTAAAAAGCTTTATTAAGAATTCTCAGGCTGTAATTGCCTCTGGAGATTCTTATTACACAGATCTATTTAAAGAGTATAATAATACAGTAATGATCTCTCATGAGTTTTTGAGTGATGCTGACCTGAATAATTTGCTCGCTTACATTGAGTTCGGAGACAAGGTTGATCCTGCCGCAGTCGCTGCTGTAGGTGGAGATGGCGCCGTCGCTTCAGCTGGAGGAGGAATTCCAAACGAATACCTTACTGTTATTCTAGGGGTATTAGTTGTAGTTCTTTTATTGATTTTGGTTGTATTGGGATTAATTATATCCGTATTGACCAAATACCTGACCAAGCAAGATCTCGATGAAGACGACAAAGAGTTTGTTAATCAGAAGACTAACCTAGGCAAGGTGTTCAAGAGTGATATGTTTGTGGTTATTGTGACTGCACTTGTTATTGCTTTAGTAGCCAAGACAGCGTTAGATGGACTTTACTCTGTAGGTATTCAGCAAGGATATGCACCTACACAGCCTATCGCTTATTCCCACGCACTTCACGCCGGTACTTTAGAGATCGAATGTCAATATTGCCATACTGGTGTAGAGATCGGAAAATCAGCGAATATTCCTTCGGCTAACATCTGTATGAACTGTCACACACACGTGCAGAATATACAGGGCAAAGAAGGTGTTTCTCCAGAAATTCAGAAAATCTACGATGCCGTAGATAACAATCAGCCTATCGAGTGGGTACGAGTTCACAACCTTCCTGATTTGGCTTATTTCAATCACTCACAACACGTAATGGTGGGTGAGATTGAGTGTCAGACTTGCCATGGTCCTATCCAGGAAATGGAAGTAGTTGGGCAGCATAGTGCGCTTACTATGGGTTGGTGTATTGACTGTCACAGACAGACCGAGATCACTACCGAAGGCAATGCCTATTATGATAAGTTGGTACAAGTTCACTCTGATTCTAAAGATGCTTTGAAAGTAAAAGACATCGGTGGTTTGGAATGTGCTAAGTGCCACTATTAATTCATTATTCTTTTCGCAAATTCATTCTTATATCATAAAATGAAGGAAAATAAAAAAACGTACTGGAAAGGGCTTGAGCAGCTCAACAACGATCCAGAGTTTGTAAAGAACGCTGACAGGGAATTTGCTGAGCTTCCTTCTACACTCAACGAAGAGGGTAGTGCTACCAGAAGAGATTTTCTTAAAGTAATGGGATTCAGTTTAGCAGCAGCTTCTTTGGCTGCTTGTGAGGCTCCTGTTAGAAAGATGATCCCTTACGTGAATAAGCCGGTTGATATCAACCCATCTATTCCAAACTATTATGCTTCTACTTACGCTACAGCTGGTGATTATGCCTCTATCGTAGTGAAGACAAGAGAAGGTCGTCCTATCAAAATCGACGGTAATGAGCTTTCTCCTATTAATAAAGGAAAAGTAAATGCTATCGTAGAAGGATCTATTCTTTCTCTATATGATAAAGAGAGACTTGCGGGTCCTTATAGTGGTGGCCAACTTTCTGATTGGAAAACAGTAGATGCGCAAGCCAAGTCGGCTTTAGCTTCTGCAGGAACTGTGAAAATCGTAGCTAATACGATTATGTCACCTTCTACTATGAAGGCCATTCAGCAATTAGCTGACGCAAATGGCAACGTGGAAGTGATCATGTATGATCCACTTTCTAATTATGGTATTACCAAGGCTGCGGAGACTTATTATGGCACTGCAGTTCTTCCTTCCTATTCTTTTGACAAAGCAAAAACAATCGTATCCTTCGGAGCTGACTTCTTAGGATCTTGGATTTCTCCAATTGAATTTGCTCGTCAATATGCTCAGACTAGAAAAATAAGCAAGGAGAAACCTGAAATGTCTAGACATTATCAGTTTGAATCTACCTTGTCTCTAGCTGGTGCAAATGCTGATTATAGAACTCCAATCAGAGCTTCTCAAAGCGGTTTGGCAGTTTTAGCTCTTTATAACGCAATCGCGAAGAAAGCAGGAGCAGCTTCAGTTTCAGCTCCAGCAGTTGAAATCGCTCATTTAGAAAAAGCTGCTGCTGACCTTTGGGCTAGCAGAGGAGCTTCTCTAGTAATATCTGGCTCAAATGATCCAAACGTACAAGTTGTAATCAACGCAATCAACGAATTGCTTGGAAGCAACGGTGTAACGGTAGATTTCTCTAATCCAGCTTACTATAGAAAAGGGGATGATGCTAAAATGAATCAGTTTGTAACTGATTTGAATGCAGGAAAAGTAGGAGGAGTTGTATTCTTCAACTGTAACCCTGTCTATGATTTTGCAAGAGGAGCTGAAATCGCTGCTGGTATTGCAAAAGCAAAAGTAAGTATCTCTACCAATGGCACTTTAGATGAGACTTCATCTTTGGTACAAATAGTAGCTCCAGATCATCACTTTCTTGAGTCTTGGAATGATTTTGAACCTAAGAAAGGTCATTTCTCCCTAGCTCAACCAACAATTTCTCCACTTTTTGATACCAGACAAGCTCAAGAATCTTTCTTGGTATGGGCTGGTGATTCTACTACGTATTACGATTTCCTTCAGTCCAACTGGCAGGGTGATGTTTTCACTCAGGTAGAAACTGGTGGAACTTTCCAAGAGTTCTGGGATCAGACATTATTCAATGGTGTATTAGCAATCAACTCAACTTCTGCAGCTTTGGCTCCAGTAGGTGATGTTAGTGTTGCTGCATCTGCAGTTGCCAAAGCATATTCTGCTGACAATACTTCTGCTGAATTGGTGATGTATGCTAAAGTAGGTATCGGTAACGGTATCTATGCAAACGTTCCATGGCTTCAGGAATTGTCAGATCCTATCTCTAAGGCAACTTGGGATAACTACTTGACAGTTTCTCAGAAATGGGCTACTGACAATGGTGTCACCATGTATGAGGGAGAGACAAGCAAAGCTACTATCTCTGTAAATGGCAAATCGTTAATCGTTCCAATCCTTATCCAACCTGGACAAGCAGATGGTACTTTTGGTTTGGCAGTAGGTTATGGTAGAACAAAAGCTGGACGTGTAGCAAATGGAGTAGGTGTAAACGCTTATGACTTGCTAGATGCTTCTAAAGGCTTTGTTAATTTCGATATTACTTCTGGAGTAGAGGTTTCTGCTACTGGAGATTCTTATAGAATTGCCCGCACACAAACACACCAGACTTTCATGGGACGTGAAAACGTAATCCAAGAATCTGTGTTGAGTGAATATCAGAAAGATAATTCTGCAGGCAGATACCATCCACAAGTTTATAAGGATGGTGAGTTTGTAAAACCTTCTAAGATTTCACTTTGGTCAGGACACCAGTATTCCCAACATCACTGGGGATTGGCTATCGATATGAACTCTTGTATCGGTTGCTCTGCATGTTCTGTTGCTTGTCAGGTTGAGAACAACGTGGCAGTCGTAGGTAAGCAGGAAGTATTGAACAGAAGAGAGATGGCATGGATCAGAATTGATCGTTACTATTCTTCTGATGCTCCAGCGGGTGATTTGAGTGCTATGGAAATAGCAGCTAATAATCCTGAGGTTACTTTCCAGCCGATGATGTGTCAGCAGTGTAACAATGCTCCTTGTGAGACTGTTTGTCCTGTTGCTGCAACTACCCACTCTTCTGAGGGGCTTAACCAAATGACATACAACAGATGTATTGGTACAAGATATTGTGCAAACAACTGTCCGTATAAAGTGCGTCGATTCAACTGGTTCAAATACCACGATAACAAAGACTTCGCAGGAGTCAATGTAGCTCAAAACGATGATTTGGGTAAAATGGTCTTGAATCCAGACGTAACCGTTCGTGCACGTGGTGTAATGGAAAAATGCTCCATGTGTGTTCAAAGAATTCAAGCTGGTAAGCTAGAGGCTAAGCGTGAGAAGCGTAAAGTGAAAGATGGAGACATCAATGTAGCTTGTGCTGTGGCTTGTCCTACTGACGCTTTGGTATTCGGAGACATGAATGATTCGAACTCTAAAGTTTCTCAACTTCTTAAAATCAAGGAGAACACTACTTCAGCATTGAAAGAAGTGAATGAGGAAAGAGCATACCATGTATTGGAAGAGATCAACGTGAGTCCAAACGTTTGGTACTTTACCAAAATCAGAAATAAAGACTTAAACGAAGCGTAATCAAAATTTATTAAACTATGCAGGTTACTTCATCCGTTCGCGATCCGTTAGTTACTGGGGGTAAAACCTACCATGACGTGACAAATGATGTGTCGCGCCATGTAGAAGCAAAGCCAAATATCAGATGGTTTCTTGCTTTCCTTACGTCTGTTGGGGTTTTGGCTATTGGATCTATTGCTGTAGTTGCCACCGTTTGGGAAGGCATCGGTATGTGGGGTCTAAACAAAACCGTAGGCTGGGCTTGGGATATTACAAACTTCGTTTGGTGGGTAGGTATCGGTCACGCTGGTACACTTATCTCGGCTGTATTATTACTTTTCAGACAGAAGTGGAGAACATCTATTAACCGTGCTGCGGAAGCGATGACAATCTTCGCGGTTATCTGTGCGGCAATGTTCCCGGTTCTTCACATGGGTCGTCCATGGTTAGGAGCTTATTGGGCACTTCCACTTCCAAACGTTTTTGGATCACTTTGGGTAAACTTTAATTCCCCGCTTCTTTGGGATGTGTTTGCGATATCAACTTACTTCTCTGTATCATTAGTATTCTGGTACATTGGTTTGATTCCTGATTTCGCTACTATTAGAGATAGAGCTACTGGTCTTAGAAAGGTTATTTACGGAGCTCTTTCATTCGGTTGGGATGGCGCTGCAAAATCTTGGAGCAGATACGAATCAGTTTCTTTGATCCTTGCAGGTCTAGCTACACCACTTGTACTTTCTGTACACACGATTGTATCCTTTGATTTTGCAACGTCTGTAATACCAGGATGGCACACGACAATCTTCCCTCCATACTTTGTGGCAGGTGCAATTTTCTCTGGTTTCGCGATGGTATTGACCTTGATGATCGTAACTCGTAAGGTTTACAAACTGGAAGATTACATCACTATTGGCCACATTGAATTGATGAACATTGTAATCATCATCACAGGTTCTATCGTAGGTATTGCTTATATCACTGAGTTTTTCATCGCTTGGTATTCAGGCGTAGAAGCTGAGCAATATGCATTTATCAACCGTGCAACTGGACCTTACTGGTGGGCATACGCATCTATGATGACTTGTAACGTGGTTTCTCCACAGCTTTTCTGGTTCAAGAAAATCCGTACATCCGTCTATGCTACTTTCGCCCTGTCTATCGTAGTGAATATCGGTATGTGGTTTGAAAGATTTGTGATCATCGTTACATCTCTACACAGAGATTACTTGCCATCTTCATGGGCGATGTTCTATCCATCAATTACAGATGTAGGAGTTTACCTATTTACATTTGGATTGTTCTTCACTCTATTCTTCTTGTTTGCCAAATTCTTCCCGGTAATCAACATGGCAGAAGTGAAAGCTGTATTGAAGTCTTCATCTGATAAAGTGAATAAATAATCATGGAAAGAGATACACATTTTGTTACTGGAGTTTATGAAGATGAGGATGTATTACTCGATGCGATTACGCAAGTAAGATCTTCAGGCATCAAAATCCATGAGGTCTATTCACCATATCCTGTTCACGGGATAGATGACTACCTCGGATATAAGAGAAGTAAATTGCCAATTGCGGCATTTTTATTCGGCTTACTTGGGACTTCCCTGGCTTTGACCATGCAGTTCTACATGATGCGATTTGACTGGCCGATGATCATTGGTGGTAAAGACTACGCAGCCTTTCCAGATTTCATCCCAGTTACCTTTGAATTGACTGTTTTACTAGCAGCATTCGGTATGGTAGGCGTGTTTATGGTAAGTACAAATTTGAAGCCTTGGGCTCAGCCTAGAATCTTCGATTTGAGAATTACTGATGATAAGCATGTAATGGCAATTGACATAGCAAATAACTCCGCTGTTGAATTGGCTAAAATTGAAGAGATCTTGAAATCTTCTGGAGCATCAGAGGTTAATAAAAAAAGTTTTGAATAGTAAATCTGGAAAAATGAAGATTGCTAAAACACTAAGTATTTTAGGGATTGCAGTAGCTGGGATTACCCTGGCTAGCTGTAGAGCTGGAGGAGAAAATCAAGGCTTAGAATATGCGCCTCAGATGTATCACTCCGTAGCATACGAGCCTTTGACTCAGATCACGGATTCTGAAACTAAAGGTGATCTTATCTCTACTCGTGAGGATGGAAAAGGTGAATACTATAACAGTAACATCAACAATCCTCATAATATGAATATGAGAGAGCCAGTTGCTAATACTGTTCCTCGTAATAAGCAGGGATATTTGCCTTATAGGTACAAGGCTTTTGAAGTAGAAGAAGCTGGTACTTCGGTTAAAAACCCAATCGAACTTTCGGATGAGGTTTTGACTGATGGAAAGAGATTATTCCAATTGTATTGTACACCATGTCACGGTTCAGGTGGTCAAGGTGACGGTAAAGTAGGAGAGATCATCGGTGGTGTTGCTAACCTGACGGGTGGTGCATATACTGCACTTTCAGAAGGTCATATATACCACGTGATCACTAAAGGAAAAGGAAGAATGGGAGCCCACGGTTCTCAAATCACTCCTGAAAACAGATGGAAAATTGTTCACTACGTGAAGCAAGAACTCCAAGGAGGTCAAAATGCTGATAATGCAGTAGCAGCAGTTGCTGACCAAGATGTTACACAAGTAGAAACTCCAGCTAATTAATTATGGCTCACGACGTACAACACTATAATCTGGATCAAAAATTTGAATTCACCGCAGCGACCAAAAAAGCCGTATTTATGGTTTTGGGTATCGGTGCCGCATTACTGATCCTTGGTATCGTAATGGCGGTGTTTGGCGGTGGTCATCACGAAGCAGCTGAAGCGGAAGGTCATGCATTTCATTGGTATGAGCGTCTATACGCTAACCTTTGGATCAACAACGTGTATTTCACAGGTATTGCTATCATTGGTGTATTCTTCTTTGCTATTCAATATGCCGCTCAGGCAGGATGGTCTACAGCTATCATTAGAGTAATGCTTTCCCTTGGAAACTGGTTGCCAATTGCAGGTGTATTGATGATCGTTACCTTCTTCATTGCAAATCATGACTTATTCCACTGGACTCATGCCTATCTATTCGATAAAGCATCTCCAGAATATGATAAGATCATTGATGGTAAAGGATCTTTCTTCTACTGGCCTATGGCAAAAGGAACATTCCCTGTATTCTATATCTTTAGAATGGTCTTGTTCTTTGGATTCTGGGTGTTCTTTTTCAAGAAATTCCAGAGTTTGACTTATAACGAAGATTTAATTGGTGGCACCTCTTCCTGGTATAAAATCAGAAGCTGGTCAGCTTACTTTTTGATTTTCTTTGCCGTTTCTTCCTCCATCGCTGCATGGGACTGGGTGATGTCAATTGATACACACTGGTTCTCTACCTTGTTTGGATGGTACGTATTCTCTTCTTGGTTCGTAGCAGGTTTGTCTACAATCACTTTGATCACAATCTTCTTGAAGAGCCAAGGCCTTCTAGAAATGGTTAATGAGAATCATGTTCATGACTTGGGTAAGTTCATTTTTGGATTCACTATTTTCTGGGCTTACTTATGGTTCTCTCAGTTTCTGTTGATCTATTATGCCAACATTCCTGAGGAAACGGTTTACTTCATCGAAAGATTGTCTAGCGACATTTATGGTCCATATATCTTTGTGAACTTAGCGATGAACTTTGCTCTTCCTTTCCTGTTATTAATGACAAGAGATTCTAAGAGACATGGAGTATTCTTGAAGTTAGTTTGTGCTTTGATCATTGCTGGTCACTGGGTAGATTTCTTTCTAATGGTTCAGCCTGGTACATTGGGACATAACGGTGGCGTTGGATTTATGGAAGTAGGGATGTTCCTAGTATATGGCGCGGCCTTTACGTTTGTAGTTCTTTCTGGATTGGCAAAAGGGAAATTGATCCCTAAAAACCATCCTATGCTTGAGGAAAGCTATCATCATCACATTTAATAAACAGCCGAAATAATTAAGGTATGTACGGATTTCTGATTGGAGTAGGGGTTCTTTTGATATTTTCCATAATATGGATGGTATATCGAATCCAAACGTTAGTCTCTGTGGTAAAAGGATCTGATAAGAAGATCGCTTCAGGGAGTAATAAGGTAAATGCAATTTTATTTATAGTTTTCTTGGTTGGTACTAGCATCTTGATGTTCTGGTATTCTATCAAAGAATTCCACAACTATCAATTGCCTATTGCATCTGAACACGGTGTAGTTACGGATCGCTTATTTTGGGTTACCATGGCGATTACTGGAGTAGTGTTTTTGATTACTCACGTTTTGCTTTTCATTTTCCCATATAAATATCAGTACAGTGAGAAGCGTAAAGCTTCTTTCTACCCTGACAACAATAAGCTAGAGGTTATCTGGACAATTGTGCCAGGTATCGTGCTTGCAGGTTTGGTGATTTCTGGATGGATGGCTTGGTCAGACATCACTGCACCAGCTCCTGAGAATGCACATACTGTAGAGATAATGGGTTATCAGTTTGCGTGGGAAGTTAGATATCCTGGTAAAGACAATGTATTGGGCGATTATGATTATCGTTTGATCACAGCGACCAACTCACATGGTATTGATTTCACTGATAAGAATGCAATTGATGACTTCCCTTCTCCTGTGGTAGTAATACCAAAGGGTGAGCCGGTTCTCTTCAAAATTAGAGCTAGAGATGTACTTCACTCTGTTTTCTCACCTCATATGAGACTGAAAATGGATGCTGTTCCTGGTATGCCAACTCGTTTCTGGTTTGTGCCTACTAAGACTACAGCAGAGATGAGAATAGAGACTGGAAATCCTGATTTTCAATATGAAATCGCTTGTACAGAAATCTGTGGACGTGGTCACTTCTCTATGAGAAAAATTATCGAAGTAGTAGAGCCGGAAGCTTATCAGAAGTGGTATGCTGAGCAAAAGTCTTTCATCCAAATGAATCCTTCCTTAGCGGCGGGACTTCCTTCTGAGACGAAAGAGGTTGCAGAAATTCAATTAAGCGAAAAGTAACAAACAAAATTATAGATTATGTCTACAGCATCTGTCGCAAATCATGGCGCAGCACACGATCACGGTGATCATGAGCATCATGATAATTTTGTAACAAAATATATATTCTCTCAGGATCACAAAATGATCGCGAAGCAGTACCTGGTGACAGGTATGTTTTGGGCTCTTTTGGGTGGTTTCCTTTCAGTTCTTTTCAGACTTCAATTAGGTTTTCCTGAAATGGACATGTCTTTCCTTCGCCCTATTTTAGGTGGATGGATTGATGAGACTGGTCACTTGGATCCTACATTCTATTTGGCCTTGGTGACAATGCACGGTACCATCATGGTATTCTTTGTGTTGACGGCAGGTTTGAGTGGTACATTCTCCAACTTCCTGATTCCTTTACAAATCGGAGCTAGAGATATGGCTTCTGGATTTATGAATATGCTTTCTTACTGGTTATTTTTCCTTTCCGGTGTGATCATGTTTATCTCCTTATTCCTAAAGACAGGACCTGCTTCAGGTGGTTGGGTGGTTTATCCACCTCTATCTGCATTGGAGCAAGCTATACCCGGATCAGGATTGGGTATGACTCTTTGGTTGGTAGCGATGACCTTCTTTATCGCATCTTCTCTAATGGGAGGTATCAACTACATTACTACGGTTATTAACCTGAGAACAAAAGGGATGTCTTTCTCAAAGCTTCCTTTGACTATCTGGGCATTCTTCCTGACTGCAGTTATCGGTCTTTTGTCATTCCCAGTTTTGTTTGCAGCCGCATTGTTACTTGTATTTGATAGAAGCTTTGGTACATCATTCTACCTTTCTGATATCTATATCGGTGGAGAAGCACTTCCTAACACCGGTGGTAGCCCAGTATTGTACCAGCATTTGTTCTGGTTCTTAGGTCACCCTGAAGTTTACATCGTATTGCTACCTGCATTGGGTATTACCTCTGAAGTAATTGCTACTAACTCTAGAAAGCCAATTTTTGGATACAAGGCGATGATTATCTCCTTGCTTGGTATTACAGTTCTTTCCTTCGTGGTTTGGGCTCACCACATGTTCGTGTCAGGTATGAACCCTTTCTTGGGATCTATCTTCATGTTCTTGACTTTGATCATTGCAGTACCTTCTGCGGTAAAAGTGTTCAACTACCTGACTACACTATGGAGAGGTAACTTGATCTTCACTCCAGCTATGTTGTTCTCGATAGGGCTTGTGTCCTTCTTTATCTCTGGTGGATTGACCGGTATTTTCCTAGGTAGCTCAGCTATTGATATTCAATTGCATGATACATACTTCGTAGTAGCTCACTTTCACTTGGTGATGGGTTCTGCTTCCTTCTTTGGAATGATTGCAGGTGTATACCATTGGTTCCCTAAGATGTTTGGAAGAATGATGGATGCCAAATTGGGATACATTCACTTCTGGATCACTTTCGTAGGTGTTTACATGGTATTCTTCCCAATGCACTACATTGGTATTGCGGGATTCCCAAGAAGATATTACACGTTCACGAACTTTGACTTTACGAATATGTACACGGACTTGAATATGTTCGTGTCTGTAGCTGCTATCATTACTTTCGCTGCTCAGTTCATCTTCTTGTTCAACTTCTTCTACTCTATGTATAAAGGTAGAAAGGCAACATTGAATCCTTGGCAGTCAAATACACTTGAGTGGACTACTCCACTTCATCCAGGTCACGGTAACTGGCCAGGTGAAATACCTTCTGTTTACAGATGGCCATACGATTATTCTAAGCCTGGCGCTGAGGAGGATTTCATTCCTCAGACTGTTCCTCTTTCTGCTACTCCAGAATCTAACCTTCCGCATGAGCAGGAGTTGGTGAAAGTTGAGTTGGAAATTATGAAAGAAGAAGAGGACGTTTTGGTTTCTAATGAAGCAAAGCATTAACAAATCTATAAAGAGCTTTCGCCGTGTGAGTGTGATCACGGTGATAGCTGTTTATGCACTGATTCTTATCGGTGGGATAGTACGTAGTTCCGGTTCTGGAATGGGATGTCCCGATTGGCCGAAATGCTTTGGTAGCTTCATTCCTCCTACAAGTGTGGATCAGCTACCAGTAAATTATCAGGAGATTTATCTCAATAAAAGATTAGCCAAGAACGAACGGTTCGTGGCAACACTTGAAAAATTAGGATTCTCAGAAAAGGCTAAAGAAATAGCTAACGATAAGTCAATTCTTATCGAAGAAGAGTTTAATGCGGTGAAAACTTGGATTGAATATCTGAATCGATTGGCTGGCGTAGTGATAGGGTTATTGATCATTCTTACTGTTTGGAAGTCATTTCCACTTCGTAAGATGGATAAATGGGTTACTATTCTATCTGTTTTCAACCTTATCCTTGTGATTTTCATTGGTTGGATTGGCTCTATTGTAGTTTCTACCAATTTGCTTCACTGGATGATCACATTCCACATGATGCTGGCGTTGTTGCTGGTTTCTCTATTGATCTATGTCTATCATAGATCGGGGAGGTTGATCAAAAGTAGGGGGGTGAAAATGGAAGTGCCTAAAAGGATTGAATTGGTATTATTGGTAGGTACTATCTTAATGCTTATTCAGATAGTTCTAGGCACACAGGTTAGGGAGCAGATTGATATTATCTCTTCTTCTCTTGGAGATATGCTTAGAGATGAATGGGTTGGTCGAATTGGGTTAGATTTCCTTATTCATAGGTCCTTCTCCATAATTCTGCTTGGAATCCATGTTTTGTATTTCTTTTGGGCGTTTAAGTACACGCTAAGAAGATCTCAAGTTGATCTTTGGTCTCAGGTCTTGATGATTCTGATTATACTGGAAATAGCTACAGGAATGGCAATGGCATACTTTGGTATCCCTGCATTTCTTCAGCCTATCCATCTCTTATTAGGTTCTCTTATTATTGGTGTGCAAGTCATTTTGCTACTTGAAATCAGAGAAAACATTCAGTTTCGATTAAATACAAATTGATCATGAGGACAGTTGAAGTAACTGACCATATAAGTAGTTTAGTAGTAAGCAAGATCAAAGCTTACGCTGAGTTGATCAAATTGAGGCTTTCAGCTTTGGTTACCTTCTCAGCAGTATTCGGCTACATACTTGGAGATCGAGGCGTTAGCTTTGGCTGGCCTGGTTTTATTGGGTTGGCGCTTGGCGGATTCCTGATCAGTGGCGCATCCTGTGCTGCAAACGAGATCTTGGAGCGTGATTTGGATAAGCTGATGAAGCGAACCCAAAATCGCCCACTTCCCTTAAAACTTATTTCCCTTCAAGAAGCACTTTGGGTTACATCCATAGTTGCCGTACTTGGTGTAGGATTGCTTTGGTACTTTACTAATCCATTGACCACTTGGTTAGGAGTGTTAAGTATGGTGCTTTATGTATTTGTATATACACCATTGAAGAGAGTCGGTCCTATAGCAGTTTTTGTTGGAGCTATTCCTGGTGCATTGCCTCCGCTTTTGGGCTGGACAGCAGCTACAGGAGCGATTACCCACGAAGCCTTGATTATTTTCGGAATACAATTTATCTGGCAGTTCCCTCATTTCTGGGCTATTGCATGGGTAGGAGACGAAGATTACAAAGCAGCTGGATTCAAACTATTGCCAAGTGGCGGTGGTAAGGATTTAAACACTGCTATTCAAATAATGATTTACACCTTGTTCCTATTACCTCTAGGATTGCTACCAAGCTATTTTGGACTGACAGGAATGACATCGGGTATAGTAGCGACTGTGTGTGGCGTGTTGTTCCTAGCGCAGACCTTCTCCTTGATGAAAGATTGCTCACGCAAATCTGCGTTGAGAATTATGTTTGGTTCCTTTTTGTACCTACCTATCGTACAGATCGCTTACTTATTGGATAAATTACCGTAACGATGGAAAAAGAACTTAAATACGTCGATTTAGTAGATCAGCCTATTGCAATGCACCCTAAGAAGTTTGCGCTATGGCTTTTCTTAGTGACTATAGTGATGATCTTTGCTGCACTTACCAGTGCTTATATAGTAAGACAATCAGAAGGTAACTGGCTAGAATATGATCTACCTACTATTTTCTGGTACACTTCAGGAATTGTCATCGTAAGTAGCATTTGCCTTCAGTATGCTTATTCAGCTGCTAAGAAGGATAATCTAGCTGGACTTAGAATTGGTCTAGGCCTAGCTGTCTTGTTTGGAATTGCTTTCCTTGTTGGTCAGTGGTACAGCTGGGTAGCGTTGGTAGATGAAAATGTGTTCTTCGTAGGTAATCCTTCTGGATCATTTCTCTACGTATTCACAGGATTGCACGCTGTTCACTTGATCAGCGGTGTGATATTTCTGATTATTGTATTAATTTCGACCTTTAGATATAAAGTGCATTCCAAGTCTATGAATACACTTGAAATGGCCACTACGTTCTGGCATTTTCTAGCTGCATTGTGGTTATATCTCTTTATGTTTTTGCTTTTGAATCATTAAAATTAACCAAGTACAAATCAATATCTTATGTCTACGCATTCTACTGCTATAGGAGTAAGCTCGAAAAGAGGCGTCTGGGGAGGTGGTAACGAACCACTCAAAGCCAGTTATGGAAAACTCATGATGTGGTTTTTCCTTCTTTCGGATATCTTTACTTTTGCCGCTTTTTTGATTACTTACCTTTCAATTCGTGTCAGTTATCCCGCTTATGCTGGACCTGCCAAGGAGTTTGTAGGTTCCAATGAATACTGGCCAATTCCTGAATTGGTATTTGATGCTATTCCATTCGTGCATGGTGTTCATGCACCTCTAGTGTTTGTTGGTTTGATGACCTTCATCTTGATTGCAAGTTCTGTTACAATGGTATTGGCTGTAGAGGCTGGTCATAGAAATGACAGAAATGATGTGGTTAAATGGATGCTTTGGACGCTGCTAGGAGGTATTACTTTCTTGGGCTGTCAAGCTTGGGAGTGGAATCACTTTATCCATGGGTCAGAAGCAGGTGCTGTTTTGAACTATATCAATGGCATTAGTCAGAATGTGACTGAAACCGTATTTGGAGCGAATTTGCTTGTCAATGAATATGGTCCGGCTTCATTTGCCAACCTATTCTTTTTCATTACCGGATTTCATGGTTTCCACGTAACTATCGGAGTCGTCCTTCTTTTCATGGTGTTTTATCAAGCAGCAGTAGGAGTTTACGATCGAAGAGGTCACTACGAAATGGTAGAGAAAGTCGGTTTATACTGGCACTTTGTTGACCTAGTATGGGTCTTTGTATTTACTTTATTCTACCTGATCTAAGCTATAACTATTAGAATTATGGATATTCAAGAAAATAAATCAACTCTTAACGTTGTTCCTAGGAACGATGATAAGATTAAGAAAATCTGGAAAACAGCTTTGATTTTGCTTGCTATTACGGCTGCAGAATTTGTGATGGCTTTTACAATGCCTAGAGGGATTATCCTTTATGTTTTGTTCATGGCTTTGACAATATGGAAAGCAAAATATATCATGATGGAATTCATGCACCTTGGTGACGAGGTTAAGCCTTTGATCTATTCCATTCTTGTTCCTATCGCATTTTTATTCTGGCTTATAATAGTGCTTATTAAAGAAGGCTCAGATATATTTTCACTGCGCTGGTTTTAATCAGAATTTCTATAGATGTATTAAAAAGAAGGTTGAAGTGGGACACTTTGACCTTCTTTTTTGTTAGCTAATTATTATGAGAAGTATAAGAATATTGCAAGGATTTGTATTGGTATGTATCCTTTTGGTGCCCATTTTGATTTTCCTGTTTCTTAAAGGCTTTGGAACCAATAATTACGACATACCTGTCTTTTTTGAAAAGGGGGTTGATAACCCTTTTAGAGAATGCCCTATCGCTGATACTACTCAGCATTATATTCCAGAATTTTCCTTCACCAATCAGGAGGGCGAGATAGTGGGAAGAACAGATATGGAAGGAAAGATCACCATAGTAGACTTTTTCTTTACCTCATGTCCAAGTATCTGCCCTAAGATGTCTTCTGAAATGGAGCGTGTGAATGATATGTTCCGTGAGTATGATCAAGTTCAGATCATGTCCATCAGTATAGACCCAACCTTTGATACCCCTGAAATTCTAAAAGAATATGCTGAAGAGCATCATGCGGAAGCGGGTAAGTGGAATTTCCTTACTGGTGGAGTCCAAGAAACTTATGATCTAGCCAAGTGTGGCTTTATTATTCCTAGTGTGGATGGCTTGGGAGTTCCGGATGATTTTGTCCATAGTGATAAGTTTGTGCTAGTGGACGAATTGGGACGAATCAGAGGTTATTACAGTGGAACATCTCGTGAGGATGTGGATTTATTGATGTTGGAGACTAAAGTACTATTACATGCAAGCGAAGAAGAATAGTTTGTTAGAAAACGAGGGTAAAGTGAAAGGGTGGATTATCGCCATTTCCGTAATTATCCCAGTAGCTGTGGCAGTGCTTATATTTATGCCAGCTAAACTTGACTTAGGTGCAGATTGGGTTTATTTTCTACCTCACTTGAATGCAGTGATGAATACTGCAGCAACTCTTGCTCTGATAGCTGGATTCTTATTTATCAAAAATGGAAATATCCCATATCACCGTGCTTCAATGACTGTAGCATTTGGTTTGGGTGCGATATTTCTGGTGTCCTATGTGATATATCATGCTGCAGCAGAAAGCACATCATTTGGAGGCGAGGGGATGGTTCGTAGCTTCTATTATTTCTTCCTGCTTACCCATATCGTCTTGGCTGCAGTTGCACTTTTCCCAATTCTGTTTGCGTATTACTACGGATATACAGATCAGCGTGTGAAGCACAGAAAAGTTGTTAAATTTGCATTTCCGATCTGGCTTTATGTGACCGTCACTGGTGTGATAGTTTACTTGATGATCAGTCCTTATTATGTCCATTGAAAACCTACTTTCTTCTTAAATCGTAAGAAAGAATACGAAATCCAGCCCTCCTGAGGCAGACAAGTTCGGGGTAGGGTCTGTGGACAAAAGAAATTAACTAGGTTAACCTATGAAAAAAGCACTCAAAATAGGATTCTTTACATTCGTCGCTTTTCTATTTCATACTGCAAGCTTTGCTCAGTGTGCCATGTGTCGAGCATCTGTAGAAAACAATGTAAGCAATGGAGATACCAGCATTGGAGCTGGATTGAATCTTGGAATTATGTACCTTTTTGTGATGCCATACCTAATAGCGATGGTGTTGGGCTTTTTCTGGTACCGAAATGCTAAAAAAAGGAAGGCTAAATTAGCCTTGCATTAAATGAATAGAGGAGCAAAGTTTGATCAAGGACTTTGCTTTTTTTATTTTACATCTAAATGAAGCATGATTCCCGCCGCCTGATCATCTTGATCAGTATTTTCTCTCTTCTTGCCGTATTGATCCTTAATTTCTTTTTCTTCCAGAAAAATGAACAGGATACTTATTTGCAAGCTTTGCAGGATCGTGTTCAAGCTGTTGATAAGGAATTTGATGAGGATTTCATTCAAATTCTCATGGATATCAGACCTGATGACAGTTTAAGTTTTGGTCAAATTAGTACACCTATTCATCGACATCCTTTTTTTATTCTTAGTCCAGAAAAAGACCTGTTGTATTGGTCAGATTTTACGCTAACACTGGATTTCTCTCAAGTAGATCTCTTGAAGGAGTATCAATTGCTAGAAGACCCTTATGGTACGCTTCTACTAAAGACTCGAAAAGTCAAAAGAAATGGTGCTGAATATGTCATGCTTCATGTACTTCGTTTGATTTGGCCGGGAAATATTGAAAACAACTACCTGATCACTGGAGCAAATCCATCCATCTTTGGGAATGGTCGATTCGAGCTTTTTACCAATCCTGATGAAGCCACATCCATAGTTAAGAACCCTGCTGGCATACCTCTTTTTGGGATCAATTTCTTGTTTGGTTACAGTCCGGCGGGCAGGGTGGTAAATCCTGCAATCTTGATTTTTTTTACTTCAGTCTTTCTGCTTTACTTTATTTTAAGCTCTGATTTTGTGTTGAGCAAGTGGAAGTCTGGGAGAAGATGGCAGGCAATCGGGTACGCAATTTTTGTCCTTGGAGCATTTAGAATGATGATGCTATTGCTCGATTTTCCAGGGAACTACCTCAATTTGGCATTGTTCGATGTAGCTAATTATGCATCATCGTGGTTTAACCCGAGTTTGGGAGATTTATTGATCAATACGCTCTGTGCAGTTTTGATTTTAGCTATGGTGATCTACCAGCTAGCATCAAAGACGATGCATGAAAAGATTAAAGTACTCAAAACTCCTAATGAGTTTCATGTCTTTTTTATTTTCTCATTACTAGTGAGCTCGGGTTGTGTGTACATGGTATGGTCTCTACCCCGGGATTTGATTATCAATTCACAGTGGGCATTAGATATCAGTTCCATTCCCCAATTTGATTTATTCAAAGGGATTAGCTTTTTCATGCTTTTCCTTTGGGGTGCTATTTACGTTTTACTTTCGCTGACACTTTTAAGTTTGCTTTTAGAGATCAATCAGCGCAAGCAAGAGTATTATAAATGGATAGCGATAATTGGCATTCCTGTCGCGGGCTTATTATTCTTTTTTACCATCTGGGGAGCAGTTGTTTGGCTGATTCACCTCGCGTTTTTGGTCACTATCATTCGTTTGGAGCTATTCAAAAATGCATTTAAACTCGGTTTAGATACATTCCTAACGTTCTTCTTTGCCTGTCTGGTGACAGCGACTATCGCGGGGATAAGCATTTTTCAGACGGAGAAAGGTGAATTAATTCAATCTAAAACTCGATTTGCAAATCAAAATCTCATCGAAAATGATGTGATGACTGAGTTTTTCTTAGGAGAAATTTTCACACGTATCAAGAATGATTTATTCATTCAAAATAGAATAGCTGATCCACTTTTCTCTAAAGAACCTATAGCAACTAAAATACGGCGGATTTATCTGGATAATTACTTTGATCAGTTTGAAGTTCAGCTCCGTATTTTCAATACTGCAGGGCAGCAAATACAAGGGGCAGGAGCAGACGAGAGCCTCAAGGAGATGCGATTGGAATTTATCAAAAGCGATTATGCTACTAGTGTAAAGGATCTGTATTTTATACGTGGTAATGAGTCTAACAGTGGAAATCGTTTTATCGCTTTTGTTCCGATGAGCAAAGAAGGTTCATCCCTAGGAACAATCTTTCTTGAACTTCGACAGCTACGTGTACAGCCGACAAGTGTATATCCTAAATTGCTTTTGGATAAGAAGTACAACGACAAGCTAGATCCTGTCCTTTATGATTATGCTATTTTCAAAGAAGGGGAGTTCATAAGAAACTCAGGTTCATTTAATTACATGAGCAAGGGGTTTGAACGAGTTTTGACACGAAATGCTTTGTTGATTGAGGGAGTTCATCAAAACGGATATCATCATTTTGGAATAAAAAATGGAGAAGAGCTGATTATAGTTTCTTCAAGAAATGTCCCTCTAGCTCATTTCTTTGGTAATATTTCGTTGTTTTTTGTGCTTTTCGTGATCATGACCTTTTTGACCATCTTGATCAACACCTTGTTTACAGGAGTGAGGAATTTTGAGTTCAATTATTCTACTAAGCTTCAACTTTACCTCAATTTCGCTTTCTTCTTCCCGATTATTATTATCAGTATCATCACTATAGGATTATTGGCAAATAGCTATCGCGAGGATTTAGACCGTCAGTATATACAAAAAGCAGCTTTGATCAGAGGGAATTTGGGGAGCTTTCTGAATAACCAAAAACCTGCTGATGTGGACAGCGATGAGCTTAATGAAGAGGTGAATGAGCTCGCCAATACAACCGCAAGTGATATTCACCTGTACAATGTGTCGGGCAAGCTAGAGTCTACTAACCGTCCCAATATTTTTGACAAGAAAATACTGGCTCCACTCATCAATCCAAAAGCAATAGCCGAAATCGAGGAAATGGGGCAAAGTCAGTATCTGGCGGAAGAGCAAATTGGAAAGCTACGGTATAAGGCAGTTTATCTTTCTATTCCTGCTACGGCTAGCCAAGAGAATTTAGGGATTTTGGCTGTGCCCTTTTTTGAATCAGAAACAGAATTGAATACGCTGATCGCAGATGTGTTGAGTAATATCTTCAATGCCTTTGTTGTGATTTTCATTCTGTTCTTATTCGTTTCCTACTTTGTTTCGACCAATCTTACTTTTCCCTTTAAGTTGCTTACGCAAAAGCTAAAAGCTACTAATTTGGAGAATAACGAGCCTATGTATTGGGGTTCTAAAGATGAAATTGGCTTGTTGGTTAATGAATACAACAACATGCTTTTCAAACTGGAAAATTCTAAGAAAGTGCTTGCCTCTACAGAGAAAGAATCTGCCTGGCGTGAGATGGCGAAGCAAGTTGCCCATGAGATCAAGAATCCATTGACTCCGATGAAGCTTACTTTGCAGCACTTGATTCGCCTTCAAGAAGCGGGTAGGTTAGATGATGCGGAAAAGCTAAAAAGATCATTGGAAACGTTGATTCACCAAGTGGATGCACTAAGTGGTATTGCGTCATCTTTTTCCACTTTTGCCAAAATGCCTCTACCGAATAATGAATTGATGAATTTCAAATCAGTGCTGAATCAGGTCCTAGAGCTATTTAGTGGTGATCAGCAGGTTGAATTGATTTTTCAGGACGATTCCTTTACACAGCATATCCCAATTATGGGAGATGATAAGCTTTTCGGAAGAGTAATATCCAATTTGGTTATTAATGGTATTCAAGCTGTGGAACCGGGTGTGAAACCTGTTATTAGAATTTGGCTTTGGATGACCGATCAGGCTGTTTTCCTTGAAATCACAGACAACGGAAAAGGGATTTCTGAGGACTTGAAGGATAAGATTTTCATTCCTAATTTCTCCACCAAGTCTACAGGGTCTGGTTTAGGATTGGCTATCGCAAAAAGTGGAGTAGAGACAGCTGGCGGCAAAATCTGGTTTGAAACTGAGCTTGGGAAAGGAACCACATTCTATCTCACCTTTCCATTGATGGGTTAATTCATCTTTTTACTACCTTCAAATCAAAAGGCGTTTCTGAGTGAGCATGAGAGTTTGGCTACTTTTCTGGGTTTTATTGCTTGGCTTTTTTACTTCGGTAAAAGCTCAGGAGAAATGCCGATGGGTAGATCCAAGGGGTTTTGTTAATCCAACGGTAGTAGATTCGCTTTCGGTACTTGAGGAGACCCTGAGGATAACTGATAAAAATGGGGCCTCGTATGACTTCAAGTATGAGCTCAGCACAAATAAACTTCAGGTGATTTTTGATGTTGAATCTATTCCAGATTCACTTTTGCTTTGCTATCGGACTTTTTCACTACGTCTTGATCAGCCAATTGCCCACAGAACTTTGTTTGCAGATTATGACTCCACAGCCCGGTTCAAGGATAACCGAATGTCAGAATTGCCTGCCTTTGACTTTCGGGAGGAGCTTTTCCCTACAAACAACCTTTATAAATCAGGAAGTCTTACACGTGGGATTTCCTTCGGAAATACTCAAAATGTATTCGTCAACTCGGCGCTAAACCTTCAGCTTGAAGGTGATATTTCTGAAAACCTAAAGATTCGTGCAAGCATCACGGATCAAAATGTTCCTTTCCAGCCAGAGGGAAATACCCAGCAAATCCAGGATTTCGATAATGTACTGATCGAGCTTTATAATGATGATTTCAGCTTGGCAGCTGGAGACGTGGTGTTGCGGCAAAGAGAATCTGAGTTTCTGCGCTATTACAAAAATGTGCAAGGGCTTCAATTTACTTCAAAGTATAAAATGAATGAGAATTGGACTGCCAGTTCTCAAGCTTTTGCTTCTATCGCCAAAGGTAAATTTGCGTCAATTCAATTGCCGATTTTGGAAGGAGTACTCGGGCCATATAGAGTTAGTGGGCCAAATAATGAGCGATTTGTTATCATCATGGCAAATTCCGAGCGGGTATTTCTGGATGGAAAGCAACTGAAGCGTGGATTCAATGAAGATTATGTGATTGATTATAATCAGGCAGAAATCACTTTTACTCCTAAAGTGCTAATCACACAATATTCCCGAGTTCGGGTGGATTTTGAATATGCAGAACGCAATTATTCCCGATCTATCATCGGAGCAAATCACACCCAGTCAAACGGGAAAGTAGATGTTTACTTGAATTATTACCAAGAGAAAGACAATAGAAACCGTCCGCTTTTTACTGATTTTTCTCAGCAGGAATTGGGACTCATGGCTTCCGTGGGAGATAGCGCAGAACTAGCAAGAATTCCACGTATAGATAGTGTAGCCTTTGATAAGAATAGGATTTTATATGCTAAAGTCACCGAATTCGATGATTTTGGAAATCCATTCGTTTATTATCAATACTCCAATGATCCTGAATTGGCATATTATGATTTGGGGTTCTCTCTAATTGGAGCTGGACAGGGAGATTATAGACGAGCTAGCCAATTATCCAATGGAACGGTTTACGAATATGTGCCGCGTCTTAATGGTCAGCCACAAGGGAATTACTCCATTTTGTCCCAGCTTCCTCTTCCTGATAGCAAGCGAATGGTGACTGCAGGTACAAAAATCAAACTGAACGAACATGAGAAGGTTTATACCGAACTGGCACTTTCGTCGGCGGATCAAAATCTCTTTTCTGAGTTAGATGATCTGGACAACCAAGGGCTGGGGATGAAAGTAGGATTGCAAAGTGAAGGCAGAGAATCCTCACTTTTCAAGGGGTATACCATGAAAGCTCAGACTGAATACGAGTACAATTCCACCAACTTCAATTTCATAGATCGATTCAGATACATTGAGTTTGATCGAGACTGGGGATTAAGCCAAGATGGGTTGCAAAACGCTGCTGCCGAGCAGTTTTTCCGAGCTGGAGTGGGTTTTACAAAAGATGCGCTCAATCGCTTTGATTATCTTTTTTACCTTAGAAATAGAGCCAATGTCCTGAATGGAACGCAGCATTCTGCCAATTGGAATTTGCAATTGGGATCTAAAATCCGAATCAGGCAAGAATTCTTCCGGTTGAATTCTAAGCAAGATTCGCTCAATTCTGATTGGACTCGCTATTTGGGTGATGTGAGTTATAATTCAAAAATCATCGTTCCAGGCTATCAATTTTCTCTGGATCAGAATGTCTTGAGAAATGCCGAGACTGACTCTGTGGTCAGCACGGCGATGAACTTTAAACAGCATTTGCTCTATTTACGAAGCAATGATTCACTTAGCTATTCCTTCTTGGCAGATGCTGCCTGGAGAGAAGATAAAGCTCCATTTGCTGGGCAATTGCTAAATGACACCCGAGCTTTTACTTCCAATTTCACCTTCCGAAAGCAGTGGACTCAGCATAGTCTAAGCAGTACCTTTACTTATCGTGAGCTGGAATATTTGCAGCGCGATCTAGAATCCGAGCTCACCGTAATGGGGAAGTTGGATTATCAGGGAAGCTTGGGTAAAAACCTCATTCGAAATGAAATCTCCTATGCCATAGGAAACGGACGGGAGTTGCAGCGCGAGTTTGTCTTTTTGCCTGCACCAAATGGTGATGGTACACATACTTGGCGTGACGATAACGCAGATGGAGTTCAGCAGTTGAATGAGTTTTACTTGGCTATCAACCCAGAAGAGAAACAATACATCAAGATTTTTGTTCCGACGGATACTTACATCCAGGCTTACACAAGTATTTTGAATTACAGATTTCAGGCTAAATTTCCAGAAGCATGGAAAGATGCTGGAGGCCTGCAGACTTTTCTTCATAAGTTCTCCAATACCACGAGTCTGAGTGTGGAGAAAAAAGTGACTTCAGACGACTTTGTGGATAGAATAAATCCCTTTTTGGGTGGAGTGAATCGAGAAGATATCCTCTCACTTCGACAAGTTATTAGATCTAGTTTTTTCTTCAATCGAGCTTCGGCGAAGTACGGATTTGACTTATCGTATTTCGATTCTCAATTCAAGCAGTTGCTTTCTGGAGGTTTTGAGGATTTGATTCAGAAAGATTGGAAGTTGAATACGCGGTATAATTTCAGTGGGCAAACTACTTTGAGGATTTTGGCTGGAACAGGTAATCGACTTTCTTCTTCTGATTTCTTAGACAATAGGAACTACACGATTTCCCAAAATCAAATTGGCCCTGAGTTCTCTTGGCAGCCAACACCATATTTCAGGACTACAGGAACTTACTTTTTCACAGGAAAAGTCAATACGGCAAATATTGAATTCAAAGAAAAAGCTCAACTACACCAAATAGGATTAGATCTTCGCTTTTCTAGGGCAGTAAAGACAACCCTAACAAGTAACTTGAAATTGATTCAGATCGATTACAATGGCGTGTCTAATTCTCCGGTAGGCTATGAAATGCTACAAGCCTTGACACCAGGAACTAATTTGACCTGGAATGTAAATTGGCTACAGAAAATAGGAGAGGGCCTTCAACTCAACTTGGTGTATGAAGGCAGAAATTCTCAAGGATTGGATCGTATTGTGCACGTAGGGAGAATGCAAGTTTCAGCTCTGTTTTGATAAAAAAATGTAACTTTGCGTAAGCTAAATAGTTGTCATACTAACTATTAAACTACGAATCAAATGAGCAAAAGCATCCTCGTCACTGGAGGTACCAAAGGAATAGGAAGAGCGATCATTGAGCGGTTTGCTGCTGAGGGTTTTGATATCTTCACTTGCGCGCGAAATGAGGCTGATCTGGCTAGTTTGAAGACTTTTCTAGAAGAAAAACATAGCGGTATCAAGGTGCTAGCAATCCAGGCAGACCTTTCTAAAAAAGCAGACGTCACTAGATTTGTCAATGAAGTCAAGACTATAGGGATTCCTGATGTATTGGTGAATAATACCGGCGTATTTATCCCAGGTACTATTCATGATGAGTCTGAAGGGAATTTCGAGTTGATGATGGAGACGAATTTGTACTCGGCTTATTACTTGACACGAGGTTTTGCTCAGGAAATGATCGCTCGTAAATCTGGACATATTTTCAGCATCGGATCAGTAGCAGGCTTAACGGCTTACCCAAATGGTGGAAGCTATGCTGTGTCCAAATGGGCAATGCTGGGCATGACCAAATGCCTTCGTGAGGAATTGAAACCTCATCAGATCAAAGTGACCTCAATTCTTGCTGGAGCGACTTATACTTCAAGCTGGGAGGGAGTTGATTTGCCTATCGAAAGATTCATGAAATCAGAAGATGTGGCTGAAAGTGTATGGGCTGCCTATAACCTTTCGCCCCAATCAGTTGTTGAAGAAATAGTAATCCGACCTCAATTAGGAGATATATAACCCACATGGAGCCACTTATCAAATCATTAGATCAGCTTTATTGCGATAGCTTGACGAGTTATTCAAGGAGAAAAACCATTCCGGTGAAAATCGGTGACGTCATCGTCGGCGGAGATAATCCTATCGTGGTGCAATCCATGACTACCGTCGATACCATGGACACCGAAGGCTCAATCGAGCAAAGTATCCGCATGATCGAAGCAGGTTGTGAGTTGGTAAGAATCACCGCTCCTAGTATCAAAGAAGCAGAGAACCTTCGGTACATTAAGGATGGGCTTCGCAAAAGAGGTTACAATACACCGTTGGTTGCAGATATTCACTTTACTCCAAATGCAGCCGAAGTAGCTGCGAGGATCGTGGAAAAAGTACGTGTGAATCCAGGGAATTATGCGGACAAGAAGAAATTTGAAGTAATAGAATATACAGACCTCACGTATCAAGATGAGCTGGATCGTATTCGTGAGCGGTTTTTGCCTTTGGTGAAAATCTGTAAGGAACATGGAACAGCGATGAGAATTGGTACCAATCACGGTTCTCTTTCTGATCGAATCATGAGCAGGTATGGCGACACTCCCCTGGGAATGGTGGAGTCGGCGCTTGAGTTTTTGAGGATCTGTGAGGACGAGAATTACTTCGATATCGTCATTTCGATGAAGTCATCCAACACACAAGTGATGGTTCAAGCTTATCGATTATTGGTTGAGAAATTGGATCAAGGAGGCTTCAAGCCTTATCCTTTGCACCTCGGAGTTACAGAAGCTGGAGAAGCGGAAGACGGTAGAATCAAATCGGCTGTTGGGATCGGGACTTTGCTGGAAGACGGATTGGGAGATACGGTTCGTGTTTCCTTGACTGAAGATCCTGAGTTTGAAGCGCCAGTTGCCAAAGCATTGATTGATCGCTATGCGAACCGTGCCGGACATGCTGAGATCAAGCCTATTCAAGACTATCCTGTAAATCCATACGAGCATTTCAAGCGCAATAGCGAGGAAATATACAATTTTGGAGGACATAATGTCCCAAGAGTAATTACTGATATTTCTAAGATCGAGAAGATCTCTGAAAAGGAAATAAAGGCAGTTGGACATTTCTATTTGCCAGAATTGGACAAGTGGAAAATGAATGATCAGGGATGTGATTTTGTGTATTCAGGATCCAATCCTATTCCTTTTATGCTTCCAAATGGCATGAAGGAAATACAGGATTCAGCGATTTGGACTACGGGAACTGATCAGCAAAACAAGTTTCCGCTGTTTGATTTGGTAGGGTTTTCTACTACTGAGAAATACCATGCGGAAGTTAATTTTCTGGAAATTAATGATAATCAGATAGCTGAAGCTATAGTACTTGCTTCGGGTAGAAAAGACACGGTGCTTATCCTCAAAACTGACAATAAACATGCAATGCCTGCGATGAGGAGAGCGTTGGTGAGTTTGCTGGAAGCCGAGTCTGACATTCCTGTGATCGTAAAAGTGAGTTATCCAGATCAATCTCAGGATGAAACGATGCTTTATGCCGCTACGGATGTAGGAGGCTTATTGATTGATGGATTGGGTGATGGGATCTTTATTTCTTTGGAAAAAGAGCAAGAACATTCTCGTGAAGAAATTCTAGAGCAAATCAAACTTCATAATTCTGTTGGTTTCGGTGTACTTCAAGCAGCGAGAACTCGAATGTCCAAGACTGAATACATTTCCTGTCCTTCTTGTGGTAGAACCTTATTTGACTTGCAGGAAACTACTGCGATGATCCGCAAGCGGACTGATCACCTGAAAGGTGTGAAGATCGGTATCATGGGTTGTATCGTAAATGGTCCTGGAGAAATGGCAGATGCGGATTATGGCTATGTTGGTTCTGGGAAAGGAAAAATCACACTTTATAAAGGAAAGGAAGTGATGAAGCGTTCGGTTCCTTCAGAGAAAGCCGTAGATAAATTGATCGAAATCATCAAAGAAGACGGCATGTGGAACGAACCGGAGATTATTTAATTTTAATAGAACCCTTCGAGGTTTTAAAAACCTTGAAGGGTTGCACCTCAAAGGATAGAGTTAGCCATTTACCAGTCCAATCTGTTAACCATTAAAAATTCAAACCATGTCTGATAACAATAAAGTAAAAGGGTTCTTTAATATGGGTGAATTTGGAAACTACTTCGTACGGGTTTTCCAAAAGTCTGATCCCAACCAGAAGTCTAATTACAACTTGCGAATGATGCACGGAATCAATAAGATTTCCATTGTTGTATTTCTATTGGCTATCATTTTTTGGATAGTGAAACGGTTTATATAGGAGTCTAACCGCATGGTCCGCGGAGTCCCGATAGCTATCGAAGCGCAACTATTAGTAGTTAAGTCTCCTGACTTTGACCGAAAAAAATAGAGTCTTCGGACTGCCGATATTTTCTAGCTAATAATAATTCTAATGCCCTTTTTCCTCATCACTTGAAAAGTAAGTTGGATCATATTGCTTTATCAATAGATCAAAATAAGGGGGGAAATGTTTTACCGATTAAGCAATAGTTTTATAGAACCACATAGATACATAGCTCTCATAGTTTAAAAAAGGACTATACATTATCCAATATCTTTGTTCTCTTTATGCCTTTTGTGGTAGATTATTTTTGAACCACAAAAGGAACAAAGGACATAAAGCTCAAAATGAGAATTAGCTGTCCAAGA
>NZ_FOKK01000025.1 GCF_900112005.1 Algoriphagus aquimarinus
GACTCTTGTCAGAGCTTCAAATCTTTCGATTTTCGTTCCGTTTTTTCCCCTTCCTTGCTGAAGGGAGTGCAAAGGTAAGAGGATAATTTTAACTTCCAATACTCTCTGCAAAATTTAATTTTTAAAGTTTCTCAGAGACTAAACCCGATCCGCTTTATCCCCCTTCCGTCCTGAAGGGAGCGCAAAGGTAAGAGATCATTTTTGACTTCCAAACCCTTTGCAAAATTTAATTTTTCAATACTTTCTGAGCCTTACGACTCTTCCCTTTTCCTCAGCCGTTCGCGTTGTTTGGGAGTGCAAATATCTACCTTTTATTCTTAACAACAAGACCTAATCCCAAAATATCCCTACAAAAGGCATAACTAACTGAATACAACCAGTAAAGATTTTTGAAATAAAATTGCGCTACGGAATCTGAAAAGACTACCATTCAACCTAGATCTTCTGTCAATATTCTATTCCTTGAAACAATCTCTTGAATTATTGAGGCTTGACTTAATATCTGAACGTAGGAAGCTCAGGATAATCCTTTTTACGCTGGTTGATGGGCGAAAAAACATACCTCAATGAAATCTCATGAGCTCCACCAGATACACGTTGGCCCAACTTTGAAATAGAGTAGTCAAAGCTATATCCTACGTCTAGCCCAGAGTCCATTTCAATTCCAATAAGCCCAATCAAGGACTCATTATTTGGCAAATTATACTTTGTAGGAAGACCGCGGTACCAAAAACCTAGGATCAAAGGTTCAAAATAAAACTCTGCTCCTAGGTCTAACTGATCAAAAGCGCCTTGAGACTTGTAATTAAATGCAAGTGCTAGTGAACGTTCCTGATCTGTATTATTGAAATAATCATTGATATTCCCTGGAGCTAGATTAAACCTGACTCCACCGTGCAGTGAATACTTGACCGGAAGTCTGTTTGAGTTCAATTCCAAATAACTAATCTGAGGCTCCAATAAATGAAAGGCAGAGAATCCAAACCAAAATTTATCTTCATAATATAAGAGTCCCGCATTTATATCTGCTGCCCTAAGGCGACTATCTCCCGAAAAGCCATCACCTGGCTCGCCGACTATTACTCCTTTATCTACATCTAACTGTGTTCCCAAAATAACTTGGTCAAAAAGCACATCTCTTGATAAAAAACTTCCCTGAGCTCCAACATGTAGAAAGCGCTTTTCAGCCAACCTAAGTCTATAACTATATACAAGACCAATTTCATCTGTCCTGCTTTGATTGAAAGACTCCCGAGCTCCCGAAACAATTATCCCAAACCCTGAATTGTATTTTTCAGAAAAATGATCTGCATATGCAGTGTATGCTATAAAGCTTTGATCCAATGCTGGCCATTGATTCCGGAAATTAACTCCTACCCTGGTAACCCCAGTACTCCCCGCTAATGCAGGGTTAAGATAAAAAGGATTGGCATAGAACTGCGAATACTGAACATCCTGACTGAAAGCCCTAGAAGTTAAAAGAAAGAGAAAAACAAATACTAGGTAAATTCTCATCATCTAATCAATTTGAATTTACCTGCTTTAGTCACCTTTTCTCCATCAGTGGCTATTCCATTATATCTATATACATAGAATCCTGCGTCCAACAATTTCTCATCCAACTTCCCATCCCAACCAATGGTGTTTATATCGTCCGTTTCAAAAATCAAATTCCCCCAAGTATTGAAAATCAAAAGCTGTCCTGAGACTAACCCTTTGGATTTTGGGACAAAAAATTGATTCTCATCTTTTAAAGGTGTGAAACCTGTAGGAAACATAAGTCTGTAGCTTCTCACTATTGAAACCCTCTTAACATCTGATGCTTCACATCCCCACTCATTAGTAATAGTAAGGATTACATCATAGTCTCCTTTTTTACCATATATATGTGTTGGGTTTTGCTCCGTAGATTTCGAACCATCACCAAAATCCCAATTCCAACTTATAGCATCTTCAGCCGACATATCCGAAAACTGGAACTCATCATCGGGGTAGAATCCTCCATCCTCCTCACCTTTCACTCCTGTTCCTAGTATTTCAAATTCGAAATCTGCCAACAACTCTTCCTCTAGAATCACTATTTGTAATGGTTCGGGCGATGAATAACAATCTAAATCAGCATGCTTAATCTGAAGTTCATACTCTCCAGCTATAGAGATTGCCTTCATTTCATCATTTAAATAAGTTTGTCCTTCTCCAGTAAGCTTATAGTCATAGGTAAGTGGGTCATAATTTGAAATACTAGTTGTCACATTCACAGACTGGCCGGGTGTGCAACCTACTAAAGGAGACATATAATCAAAGTCGGGGAATTCAGGAAAAGTCACCAAAACAGAATTGGAGATGGCTGGGCAATTCTTGCGATTATAAGCTTTCACCAAATACTCGCCTATTGTATTCGCAGTGAATTTTTCGGAAACAGCTCCTTCTATCAGCTCATCATCTTTATACCATTCGTAGCGCTCGTAGACTTCATCACCTTTAGATGTAAGTGTCACTGTTTCTCCTCCGCATAATCTCACTTCTTCCACTAAGACTGGGTTATCACCGACATATATACTTACTGGCTCTGGAGATTCTTGGATTTTCAATGTCATCGAATTGCCAACAGAGCTTTTTCCGTAGGTATCTGTAATGGTATAATAGACAGTGACGCTTTGATCTGTAAATCCCCTATTTGGAAAAAATGTAAAATCTCCGCCATTTGTTCCTGCAGTGAAAGTGCCTTGAGGTAATTCCAGCACTCTATTCTCCTCACGACATTTCCCTTGAGCACAGATGTCCTCACTTTCTTGTTCTATATCATCTAGGGATGCATAAAATTGCAGACATCTTATTTCAGAATTTTCATTCGGAAGAATCACTTCTTCATCTGTTATATAATAAGTGTTCTCTTGTCCTTCACAGGATGCAAAATCTGAGAAATCTACACCCGCCGGATTTTGCAAACCTTCATCATTGGACACTTCAACAATTAGATTTCTAATTTCATGGATATTTGTCTCTCCTCCAGTAGAAGCCGCAAAACCTATTTTCAGATTCTTTGAAGGCTCATATGGAAAAGGAACGCCTGGAAAAATAGTAATTGTCCTAGGTTCATTAGTTACAGTAGTAACTACCATTTCCAATTTCAAAAGACATCCTACGCCATTAGGATTGGGTTCTAATTCTAAAAAGACCTTTCGATAGCCTGGAATTGCTGGATCGGTTACCCTTCCAGTTCCTTGCCCACCAGAACTCAATGGGAATTGATATTCTACATCCAGTGCTAGGCCAAGCGATCCGGAAGGTGGATCCACGGTCATCTTCCCATTGACAAACTGATAGCCATTGAGACCTACCCCACTTTTTCTTATCGAAATACTATTAGGGTACAATCCATTTGGTGATCCAGAAAATCCTCCGATTTTGCCTTCGCTAGAATTACTATAATTCCCATAAGCATCAAAACCAATACCTAAGTAACCGCCTGTCATCCCAGGCACATTGTCTCTCTGAGTATATCCAAATGCACCACCGAAACCACCAGGTCTAAAGTTCTGCACGTCCGCATCAAAAAGGAATACTGTAAGTCCGTCTGCTCCACTCCCTCCATACATGAAGTATTCGAAGGAAGCTTTTATTCCATATGCTGGAGAAAAAGGAATATCAATATAAACGTAACCGTTTTGCTCTCTCTGCGCGTCTGTCAACCGCAGTACTCCATCAACCAATCTTGCACTACCTCCATAAACAGTCTCTGATCCAATTGATTCTTCAGCACTAAAAGTTTCACAGTAAGGAAAACCAACTTGTGAGTAGGAATTGAAAGACACCAAGTAGAGCGCGATGGCTAATATTAAAAATTTCAATGCTAGGCTAGGTTTTTGGGAAAGCCAAAATACACTTTAAACGCATAGAAATAAAAAAGCCCTTGATTTAAAATCAAGGGCTTCAAGTATAGCAAGCTCGATTAGCGCAAAATCGTTTGAGTACGATCTGGACCAACTGAAACTAATTTGATTGGAACATTCAATTCTGTTTCCAAGTATTCAACATATTCTCTCAATTCAGCAGGGAATGCATCATAAGAATGCATATTCTCCAAAGAGCAATTCCAACCTTTCATTGTTTTGTAAACAGGAGTTACTTCCTGCTCAGTAATCTCAAAGCTTAATTTGTCAATTTTCTCTCCAGTAGGAAGCTCATAATGTGTACAAACTTTGATCTCCTTAAAGATATTCAACACATCACCTTTCATCATAAAAAGCTGAGTAACGCCATTGATCATGATAGAATAGCGAAGAGCTGGTAAGTCTAGCCACCCACATCTTCTAGGGCGACCTGTAGTACTTCCAAATTCATTCCCCTCTTTTCTCATATCCTCACCATCCTGATCGAATAGCTCGGTGGGGAACGGTCCACTTCCTACTCGGGTACAGTATGCTTTGAAAATACCGAATACCTCACCGATTTTGGAAGGAGCAACTCCCAATCCTGTACATGCTCCTGCAGCCATAGTGCTGCTACTCGTCACAAATGGATAGCTACCGAAATCCACATCTAACAAAGATCCTTGTGCTCCTTCAGCAAGAATTCTCTTTTTGGAATCCAACGCTTCATTAACTACATATTCACTATCTATCAGATTTAAAGTTTTGAAAAACTCAACTGCTAAAAAGAATTGCTCTTCCATTCCTGGCAGTTCATCCAAAGGATGATTGTAGAATGAAAGCGTAGTTTTATGCTTAGCTACAAGTGCTTCGTATTTTTCTTTGAAATCAGGACTTAGGATATCCCCTACTCGTAGTGCTGTTCTTCCTATCTTATCCTGATAAGTTGGTCCGATACCTTTTAAGGTAGACCCAATTTTCTTATCACCTTTAGATTTCTCCGAAGCTGCATCAAGCAATTTATGTGTTGGGATGATAATCGTGGCTTTCTTAGAGATCACCAGGTTTTTCATATAATCGATAGAGAATTTACCCAATCCATCAATTTCCCTTTTTAGTACAATTGGATCGAGTACGACTCCATTGCCTATTATATTAAGTATCTGTGAGCGAAAAATCCCAGAAGGGATCTGATGCAGAACATGCTTGATCCCGTCAAATTCTAAGGTATGTCCAGCATTTGGACCTCCTTGAAAACGGGCTACAATTTCATAATCAGGCGCTAAAACGTCTACTATTTTTCCTTTTCCTTCATCTCCCCACTGGAGACCTAGAAGTACATCCATCTTCATTTGATGTGCGGTCTATCTGTTACACTAGTCTTTTTGAAGCGTGAAATTTGCGATAAGCACATAGAAAACCAAGGGAAAGGATGTAATTATTTGCGTCACGCAGAAAATGCTACGACTTAACTCTAGCATAAAAGTACCTGTATGATCTATTTTACTACTGACTTTTTGAACTCATCCACAGAGTCAAAAACTGTAAAAATATTATTCAGCTTAGTGATAATCAACAGCTTCTTCACATGATCAGATGGCGCAGTTAGGTAGACTTCACCGTCCTTATTTCTCATTTTCGTAAGCATCGTGATCAAAAGACCAATTCCACTGGAACTGATGTATCTCACTTCACTCAGGTCAACTACGAAATTCTTGGCTCCTTCTTCCACTGCATCGGAAACAACCTCCACCAATTTAGGTCCTACTTCATCTCCAATCAAATCACCCTGAATAAATAGGTAATGAGCAAGCTCATCCTTACTTGTATTATATGTCAATTTCATGTGATTACAATTTGTCTTTCAACGGTGTTTCTACTTTTCTATTTTCACAATTCTCTTTGAGACAATTGCCATACAATATTAAAGAGTGGTGAAGCACTTTAAAGTTCAGTATCTCGCCCACTGTATTTTGAATATTTTGGATTCTAGGATCACAAAATTCAAGCACCTGATTACAATCTGTGCAAATCAAGTGATCGTGCTGTTTAAAACCGTAGGACTTTTCAAATTGAGCTAGGTTTTTACCAAACTGATGTTTGGTCACCAAGTCACATTCAACCAATAAATCCAGCGTATTGTAAACAGTCGCTCGACTTACACGGTAATTCTTATTTTTCATACTGATGTAGAGAGACTCAACATCAAAATGTCCGGTACGGCTATAAATTTCTTCGAGGATAGCATAGCGCTCCGGTGTCTTACGGAGCTTCTTTGTTTCAAGATAAGCTGTAAATATCTTTTTTACCTCTTCGAAGTGATTTGTATTCAAAGGCATTAGCTGGGTATTTTTTCAAATATAACTTTTGTAAGTAAGAAAAGATTCATTGCATCAATCAAACCTTGAAACCTTTAATATCCCATCAACCTCAACTAGGTTTTCGATCAATTTATCAAGATGCTCTGTGCTATGCACATAGAGCTTAATTGTCCCTTCAAAAATCCCTGCATCTGAATCTACTGTGATAGAGCGCATATTCACTTTCAACTCATTTGAAATCACTTTGGTCACATCATTAATCAGTCCAACTCTGTCTGTTCCGATAATTCGTAATCCAGCGAGAAAGGCGATCTCTTTTTGACTTGTCCATCGAGCTTTTATTACTCTGTTCCCATGATTGGAAAGCAGTTCCAAGGCATTAGGACAAGATGTACGGTGAATTTTGATTCCTTCATTTACCGTCACAAAGCCAAAGACATCATCTCCAGGTATAGGGTTACAGCATTTTGCCAAAATGTAATCTACAACATCCATATCCTCTCCGATCAGTAGCTGATCATGATCTGGACCTTTCAGACTTTTTATCTCTTTGGTAAAAGAAGACTCATCTCTTACCTTCTCTTGGCTTGATTTATTTTGAAGCTTCTGCGTTGCCTTAAAATCTTTGAATGATTTGATCGAAGTCGGATCAATTGCGCCAATACCCACACGGAAATAGAATTCATTTGCGGTTTTCAGTTCGAAAAATGCCCGAAGCTTTTCTACAGATTCTGAATTGAATTCCATCTTCATCTGCTTCATCTTACGCTGGACTATCTCTCTCCCATCAAGAATCGCTGACTTCTTGTCCTCACGAAGCGCATCCTTAATTTTGGCTTTTGCTCTAGTTGTAACAACGTTATTAAGCCAATCTTCAGAAGGTTTTTGCTTGTTGGAAGTCAGAATTTCTACCTGATCTCCATTCTTTAGCTTATGGGAAATAGGCACCAATCGCTGATTGACTTTTGCTCCAATACATTTCGCACCTACTTCCGTATGGATTTCAAAAGCAAAATCCAATGCGGTAGAACCAAATGGAAGGACCTTCAAATCACCTTTTGGAGTAAATACGAAGACTTCATCATGGAATAAATTCCCTCTGAAATCATCCATAAATTCAATCGCATTCCCATCATTGGACTCCAACAAACCTCTCACTTGAGTAATCCAGTCATCTAGTCCGGAAGGTCCCTTGGAGTTTTCCTTGTCTTTGTATTTCCAATGGGCAGCATAGCCACGCTCAGCGATCTCATCCATTCGCTCGGTACGAATCTGAACTTCCACCCACTGACCAGTTCCACTCATTACCGTGGTATGAAGTGATTCATAGCCATTGGAGCGCGGTGTACTGATCCAATCTCGCAAGCGATCTGGATTTGGTCTATAAAAATCAGTGACGATAGAATACACTTGCCAGCAATCCGCCTTTTCACTATCCAGATCACTTTCAAGAATAATCCTTATCGCAAACAGGTCATATACTTCCTCAAATGGAATCCCCTGTTTCTTCATCTTATTATAGATCGAGAAAACAGATTTGGGCCTCCCTTTAATTGTGAATTGCAATCCTGTTCTATTGAGCTCCTCTTCTATAGGCAGAATGAAGCTACGAATGAATTTATTCCTGTAGGATTTTGATTCATTGATTTTGAAAACAATCTCCTTATAAGTTGCAGTATCTGTGTATTTCAGATAAAGGTCTTCCAATTCAGATTTAATCGCATAAAGCCCCAGTCTATGTGCCAAAGGGGCATACAAATACATGGTTTCCGATGCGATTTTCAGCTGCTTATGCCTAGGCATGCTAGACAGTGTTCTCATATTATTGAGTCTGTCCGCAAGTTTGATCAAAATCACACGTACGTCGTCTGAAAGTGTGAGGAGCATTTTCCGGAAATTCTCAGCTTGCTGTGAACTTCCGTATTCAAACACGCCAGCAATTTTGGTAAGACCATCTATAATAGTCATGACCTTGTAGCCAAACTCCCGTTCAATGTCTTCCAACTCCCATTCCGTATCCTCCACTACATCGTGAAGTAAGGCGGCTACGATTGAGGTCGTGCCCAATCCTATTTCCTCCACACATACTAACGCCACTTCAAGTGGGTGATAGATATACGGTTCGCCTGACTTGCGGCGCATATCTTTATGCGCGTCAAGGGATACATTAAAGGCTCTTTTTATCAATTTCGCATCACCATCTTTTAGAATTGGCTTTGCTTGTCTCAATAGCCTTCGGTAGCGCTTAAGTATTTCTTTTCTTTCTTCTTCGATGTCCACTTCAATCATACAGGAGGAATTTAATACAAAAATGGTGGTCTTAGTCCATGTTGCATCAAATGTTGAATATTTTTTTTAGTCTGCTATTGCATTTTATTTATTAGTACCTACATTTGCATCCACAATTCGATTTAGAATCGTTATTCTACTCTGAATTGTACGTATTGCGGATGTGGCGAAATTGGTAGACGCACTAGACTTAGGATCTAGCGCCGCGAGGCATGGGGGTTCGAGTCCCTCTATCCGCACTAAATACCGAACCCTCAATCACTCAACTGTCTTCAACAACAGGGTAGGGATTGGGGGTTTTTAGTTAATCTTCATTCTAAAATTTTGAGCTTTGGAAATCACACAAGACAAGCATTCAGCAAATCAAGCTTCAATTAAAATTAAATTAAACGAAGCAGATTACCAACCTAAGGTTGAGGCAAAACTTAAGGACTTTGCCAAAAAATCTAACATCAAAGGATTCAGACCTGGAAAGGCTCCTATGTCTATGGTGAAGGGCATGTACGGCACCTCTGTACTTGTAGAGGAAATCAATGCGATCCTTAGCGAATCCCTGAATACTTATTTGAAAGAACAATCTTTCAAAATCTTGGGAGACCCACTTCCACAAAATCAAAACGCTCCGATCGACTGGAAAACTCAAAAAGAGTTTGAATTTGACTACAAAATCGGATTCGTTGAGTCAGTAGATCTTACACTTGATCCAAAGATCAAAGCGACAAAATATTCTATCAAAGTAGACGATAATTTGATCAATGAAACTCTTGATAACCTTAAGTCTCAATATGGTAATAGTACCAACCCAGAAGTAAGCGAAGAAGGAGACCATATCTATGGTGACTTGAAGGCTACTGAAGGTGAATTGGAAAAAACTGTTTCTTTGGACTTGACTAAAATCACTAAGAAGCTTGCAGGTAAATTCATCGGACTTAGCAAAGAAGCTGTCGTAGAGTTCGACGCGAAGGATGTAAAGAAAGGTCAGTGGGAAGAGGCTTTCGGCCTTAGCGAAGAAGAGTCTGCAGACATCGATGGAGCGTTGACTATGACAGTAAAAAACATCAACAGAACTGAGACTGCCGAAATGAACCAAGAGTTCTTCGACAAAATCTTCGGTCCTGACGAAGTGAAATCAGAAGAAGAATTCATCACTAAAGTACGTGAAACACTTCAAGGTAACTACGACAGAGAATCCAAAGTATTCACTGAGGAGGAATTGAAAAAGGTATTGACTGAAGCTGCTAAGGTAGATCTTCCAGAAGCATTCTTGAAAGAGTGGCTTCTTATCGCCAATGAAGGCAAAGTATCTGAAGCGGATGTAGAAAAAGAATTCCCTATCTACGCAAGACAATTAACTTGGTCTTTGATCTCTAACGAGATTGCTACCAAAAATGAAGTAAAAGCAGAACACGAAGAAGTGATCGAGAAAACCAAGCAAATGGTTCGTGAACAATTCGCGTCTTCTGGACTTGGAGCGCAGATGGAAGACAGCATGGATATGTTCGTAGACAACTACCTTAAAGGTGAAGAAGGTCAAAACTATATGAACATGCTTACTTCAATTCAGAATGAAAAAGTCCTTGCTTTTGCACTTGACAAAATCAGTGTTAAAGAAAAGGATATAAGCATTGATGAATTCAAGGAACTTTTAGACAAGTAATTCGCTTAAATCATCATAAAAAAGTCCTTATTTAAGGGCTTTTTTTATTTTTGCTTACCACAACAAACTCGAAAGATGATCAACAAAGAAGAATTCCGGAAATACGCCATTCACAATCAAGGCGTAAGTGGTACTGCTTTTGACCAGTACACACAACATATTGAAAATATGACTCGCTCTGTAATCGAAGAGCGTCCTCAGAATTTCAGAGAGATTGACGTATTCTCCAGATTGATCATGGACCGCATCATTTTCTTAGGAACAGGTGTAGATGATCACGTTGCAAATATCATTGTAGCCCAGCTACTTTTCCTGGAGTCAGTAGATTCTAAGAAAGATGTGTTACTTTATGTCAATAGCCCAGGAGGATCTGTGACTGCAGGTCTAGGCATCTATGATACGATGCAATTTATCAATCCTGATGTAGCTACTATCTGTACAGGGATAGCTGCCTCTATGGGAGCTGTTTTACTTGCAGGCGGTGCAGCTGGCAAAAGATCTGCACTAAAGCATTCTAGAGTAATGATTCACCAGCCTTCAGGCGGTATGCAAGGAAAATCCACTGATATGGAGATTTCCTTAAAGCTCATTCTATCTATGCGTGAGGAATTATATGATATTCTAGCTGTGCATACTGGAAAAACTCCAGAAGTGATAGAGAAAGATTCCGAAAGAGATTATTGGCTTAAGGCAGAAGAAGCGAAAGCTTACGGCCTTATAGATGAAGTACTAGTTAAAAAACCAAAATAATGGCTCAAGTTACCTGCTCCTTTTGCGGTAGAAATAAGAAAGATGTAGATCTAATGGTGTCGGGTATCTCTGCGCACATTTGTAATTTCTGCATTGATCAAGCTCATCTGATCCTTGGTGAAGACGATAAAACCAAGAAACCAGGTACGGCAAAACCAAAAATCAAACTCAAGAAACCAAAGGAACTTACTGCCTACTTAGATCAATATGTGATTGGTCAGGAAGATGCTAAGAAGGTTTTGACTGTGGCTGTTTACAATCACTACAAGCGACTTTTCCAAAAGGACGAGAATGATGACGTGAAGATTGAGAAATCCAACATCATTATGGTAGGTGATACGGGTACAGGTAAAACCTATCTAGCCAAAACACTGGCCAAGACATTGGAAGTACCTTTCTGTATCGCTGATGCGACTGTATTGACCGAAGCTGGCTATGTAGGTGAGGATGTGGAAAGCATCTTGACCAGATTACTCCAGGCTGCAGATTACAATGTAGAAGCGGCTGAGCGCGGAATCGTATACATAGATGAGTTGGACAAAATCGCAAGAAAGTCCGACAATCCTTCTATCACACGAGATGTGAGTGGTGAAGGTGTACAACAAGCTATGCTAAAGCTATTGGAAGGCACTATTGTAAACGTACCACCTCAAGGAGGACGTAAGCATCCAGATCAGAAGATGATCGCTGTGAATACGGAGAACATTCTCTTTATTTGTGGTGGAGCTTTTGATGGAATTTCTAGACATATTGGAAAGCGACTGAATACCCAGCCAATGGGATTCAGCAAAGCTGCTGCAGATGCAGTCGCAGATCGAGAAAACTTATTGCAATATGTGACAGCTCAGGATTTGAAGGCTTTTGGATTAATTCCAGAATTGATCGGACGCCTTCCTGTATTGACTCATTTGGACCCTCTTCATGCAGATGCCTTGAAAAGAATCCTTACAGAGCCTAAAAATGCGTTGGTGAAGCAATATGCTAAGTTGCTTAACTATGAAGGAGTGAAAATCACTTTCGAAGAAAGTGGGATTGATTTCATCGTAGAGAAGGCAGTAGAGTTCAATCTTGGTGCAAGAGGATTGAGATCAATTTGCGAAGCAATCATTACAGATGCGATGTATGAAATTCCTTCCGATGATTCTATCAAAGAATTAATTATAGATGCTAAATACGCTCATGAAAAATTCGATAAATCGAAGTTTAAGCGACTCCAAGTAGCTTAAAATTTGATGATTCAACCAAAAGCCTCGATTAAATAATAATCGAGGCTTTTTTTTGCTCTTTAAAGACAACGTCATTTACCAATTTTTTCTATTTGATAAAAGGCTGGGTTAAGTTGAACTTGCCTTATTGCCATTTCGCCATTTGAATTAGATATAATGGGAAAGAGCATAGTCTCATCAAAACCTATACGATACAAATTGCTCATTTTTGAATAAGCCATAATCTGCTTTTCCTTAATAAAAAGTAGATAGTAGTGAAAATCTGAATACTCCATTTCAGTTAGAATAAACTTTACAACAGAGGTGTTTCTCAAATTCAAACGCGCGAAATTGCTGTATTGAGAGTAAGGTTTAATAACTATAATACTATCCCAATCACTTTTTATAAAGACCTGAGACAAGTCTAAACGTCGCTCGTTTACTCCAGAATTGAAATTCAAATCTGATATGATTTCTTCAAAATCAGCATCATAGTCATATGAATCTGGCTCAAACCTTCCACATGAAAAAAGAATTGCCAAGCAAATGAGCATAGAGAGAAATTTAGGAATCATCTTCATTTTAATGAAATGAATCGCTGTGATTTCAAATTTTTCAAACGTAGGACAAAATAAGTCCAGCCGCAGTATCCGAAGCACTTCCCTCTCCAATTTGTTCTTTGATCAAATCATATCCCTGCAGCATATGACCTCTGTAAACTTGATTTCCTAAAATCTGCTGCAATTCAGCCTTTAAATTCGGAATAGAAAAATTATTTTGAATAAGCTCTTTAACCACTTGCTTATCCGCAATAAGATTGACTAAAGAAATATAAGGGACACGAATCAAATTCTTGGCAATCGCATATGAGACAGAACTAGTCCGATACACTACTATCTGAGGAACTCTAAACAAAGCAGTTTCTAAAGTTGCCGTGCCAGATGTGACCACGGCTGCAATAGCATGAGAAAGCAAATCGTATGTCTGGTCAAAGATCACTCGAATACCAGCATCTATTCCTCTCTGGTAAATATTAATCCCTAAATCTCCAACTCCAGCAATCACAAACTGAGCATTAGGAAATTCTTTTACTAACTCCACCATACGATCTAGCATAGCATTAATCTCCTGCGCCCTACTGCCTGGAAGTAATGCAATAATAGGCTGGTAGCTAAGCTCATTTTTTTGAAAGAAAAATTCATGTGGGGTAAACTTAGCTATCTCGTCCAGTAAAGGATTTCCTACATAGTGAACCTTCATGTCATACTTTTCAAAAAAAGGCGTCTCAAAAGGCAAGATTGAATAGACCTGATCAGTAGTAGCCTTAAGTTTTAATGCTCGCTTTTGATTCCAAGCCCAAACTTTCGGAGGAATATAATAATGGACAGGGATATTATTTTCCTTAGCGAAAGCTGCAATTTTCATATTAAAACCACCGTAATCAACTAGAATGATAGCATCAGGCTTGTAAGCCAGGATATCATTCTTTACTAGTTTCAGATATTTCAGGACTTTTCGAAAACCTAATACCACTTCCAAAAAACCCATCAGAGCTACTTCCGCATAATCAACCGCTATTTCTACGCCAGCATCTTTGGAATAGCTTCCTCCCATCCCACGAATCTTCAAGGTAGAATCTTTGGCCAAAAGAGATCGTACCAAGTTTGATGCATGCAGATCACCTGAGCGCTCTCCGGAGATGATGTATAGTTTTTTAAATGGAGTCAAATCTGGTGTTTGTAAGTTGTAAATGGTGAGTAGTTAGTAGTAGAATTCGTTAGGAGGAATTCTTTAGTATTAAAGATTATCTCTTTCCAAATGTGCAAAATAGATCTGCTTTAGACATCATCGCATTAAGCTTTAAGTTAATAACCTCGCAGGATTTAACGATTAAATCTCTTTTCTGGTCACTGACTAGCTCGCAATCAAATGCCACTTCAATCCAATGCTGAGTCTCATATTGTTCAGCATCGGAATCTGTAAGCTTAGAAATGAGATGGTTGATATACCTCCTTTTAGCCCAGCTTTCAGCAATCTGCGCTCCTACCGACCTTGAAGACCTTCTTATTTGATCAATCAAAGAGAACTTTTCCTCTTTCGGGAAATTCTTGGATATCCTATATACATCTTTCGCTAATTGTCTTGACAATTTGTAAACATCAAGTTCATAGTAAAAATTTACGTAAGCCATAAGTTTTAAGGTATAAAATTAACTATACAAAAATTACGACTTACTACTGACAATTCACAAAAATTTCACTCGCCAAAGTACTCCACAAAATTCCTCGGAGTTTCATAAAGAGTAAGCTTATGTAGCCCTCCATGTGAAGTGATTTCATTCACCGCAGGCTCAAGGATCTTCCAGAACTCCATGATTAGATTTTCACAGCTGGCTAATTTGCCCTCCATAAAATCTACATCTACATTCAGATTTTTATGATCAACTCGCTCTATAACTAAGTTTCGAATAATGGTACTGAGCTTTTTCAGATCCACCACAAAGCCAGTGTCAGGATCTGGTAAACCCTTCACCATCACGATCAATTCAAAGTTGTGACCATGCCAGTTGACATTGGCGCAAGGGCCAAATACCTCTACATTCTTTTCATCCGACCACTTTGGATTCCAAAGTTTATGGGCTGCATTGAAGTGTTCTTTTCTACAAACGTAAATCATCTCTAATAGGAATAGGCCGCAAAGTTAACCAGAAGATGCGGAAAATGGAATTCATGACAAATCATTAGGAGAAATTGATTTTTCAAGTACAAAAAAAGCCATCCCGAAAATTCGGGATGGCTTTATAATCATTGCCTAGAAGGCAAACGTTATAAGCTTATTTCTTCACATAAGTCTCAGTCATGGTACGTGACCCTACTGTATACTTAACATGAATAGTTTTAGTTGCTGGATCCCAAAAGTTCTCAGGATAATTTGTAGCATTTCCTAAACCTGAAACAGAAATAACACTTGCGTAATTATTTACTGGATCAATTTCAATGATAGTCTGGTTAGAGTAAACTCCAATCAAATTTGAAGTAGTTCTGAACTCTCCAATAGTTGTCATGTGAACTACGTTAGTCCCAGAACCTAGAGAACCAGAATAGGTATGGTCATAATCACCAGCCCACTGATTATTAGGAATCACAGCATAAATCATGTGTCCAAAGTTTCCACTTACTACACCGCTAGATGCAGAAGATATCTTCAATGGAATAGCATAATTTGCATCAAACTTAAATTTATCAGGTTTCACATCAATCATGAAACTAACTCTTTTCTCTCCTTTTGGAATAGTAACAGATACAGTAGAACCTCCACCTGGTAGAGTATAACTACCTGCATCCAACATAACATATTGATCCACACCGGTAAGACCTTGATCAGCATTATATGTTGGAAGATCTGAAGGAGAAAGCTCAACCGTCACAACTAAATCCTCTGGAGCATTGTAAGCACCAGAATATTGCACGATTACTTCGATTTGATCTGCAGGTACAGCCTCAAACGTAAGTTTATTCAAAGGGTAAACACTCCCTACTGCTACTAGTGGCGCTTGCTCTACAAACTCAATAATACCAGTAGTTTTCTCAGGATCAAATAAAGGATCCTCATCCAAGCAGGAAGTCAGTGTCAATGCAGCAACACCAAACATCCCTATTCTATATAATATATTTTTCATATGTATTTCTATTAATTATGGATTATTGGGCTTGCCAGAATACCAAGCTAGAAAACTGATCAATTCCTGTTGGAACATTTTCAGGATTCAACTGGAATTCAGAAGAAGCGTAAAGATATCTTACTGGCAATTTATCAGCTCTTGGAGATGACGATAAAATAGAAGCAAAGCTCAAATTTGGATTTGCAGAACCATTCACAATTTTAGGATATCCAGTTCTTCTGAAATCAGCCCAAGACTCATGACCATTTACAAAATTATTAGCTATATACTTCTGTGTAATAATTGCTTCCAATTTCTCAGCTTGAGAACTTGCTAGGTTGTAATTAACCAAATAGCTAGTTGCGTTGTCAGCTTTGTATGTTGCCAGTTGAGTTGCGAGACTGACACCTGCTGGAAGAGCTCCTGCAATGTCTGAATACAAATACCTAAATGAGGCAGTAACACCATTCTCGAAAGCTTTAAGATCATCTCCTGCAAGGAAACCTTTCATATAAGCTTCAGCTTGAAGCAAATAAGATTCAGCTGCTAACATAATAGGAAAACCAGCAGTTCTGCCTTTTAGAAGCCCATTTGTAGCCACCGCATTTGTACCAGTACCGGTCCCAACGAACCAAGCAGTCTGGCTTGCAAGTGCTGCAGGATTGTCAACTAAATTACCTAATTGTCCTGTAGGTGTGCTATTGTTAAAACTACGGTAAGTTAGAGGACCTCTAGCATTATCGGTAAGTTTAGTACCGTTATAGAAGCTATAAACATATTTACTAGGAATAGCTGATCTACCTGAACCTGACAACGTACCTGCCGCATTCGAGTGATATCTCTCCCAAAGCGGGTTTTGTTTACCTGCAGTAGCTATGTAACCTGGGTTAACTTTAGCATCTTCTGTCATAAAGCCAACCGTAGTATTCATTGCAGCAAATTCTGTTGTAGCGAATGCACTAGTTTCAGAAGAAGCAGCCATTTTCAATAGCATTCTAAGCTTTATTGTGTTAGCAAATTTAGCCCACTTACTTACACTACCACCGAATACTACGTCAGCAGAACCAAGGCTATTTGCACCTTTTGCATTCGTGAAAATATCAATAGCACTATTCAACTGAGACACCAAATCTTTGTACACCTCAGTTTGGCTATCATAAGTAGGAGTTACGTTCGCTGCTCCTTTAAGACCTTCGCTATAAGGAACATCTCCGAAAACATCAACCAACATCGCATAGTTGAAAGCCTTCATAACTCTAGCTACACCGTTAAAGTATGCTAAGCTTGGATCTTCAGCAGTTGTATTCAGGATGTACTCATAGTTAATAAGATCATCATAAGTAGCAGACCAAAGCCCATTATAGGAAGTAGTAGTCATGTTATAAGTAACAGTCGCACCCCATCCACCATAACCGCCAGCATTGACAGTATAACCATTAATCCACATCGCACTAGTATGGAAATTCATGAACAGGTTAGCAGAACTTGTCAGTGCATTTGGCAATACAAGCTCAGGCGTAGCCGAAGTTGCTGAATTAGGATTCACATTATCTCCTAGAAATGACTCACATGAGGTGAGGGAGATAAAGGAAGCAAGAATAAATATTCTTAATATATTTTTCATTTCTATTTAATTAAAATGTTAATGTAATAGAACCACCGTAGAATCTAGTTGGAGGTGTTGCAGATAGCGTTACAATACCTACAGCATTTCCGTCAGAGAAGTTGAAATCTGGATCCGTGTAAATATTTGAATTTGGAGTGAAGATCAACAAGTTTCTACCCTGAGCTGTAATAGTAGCACCTTGGATAAAACCAACTCTACTCATTAAGCTAGCTGGGAAGTCGTAAGAAATCGCAACCTCTCTCAATTTCCAGTAAGCACCGTCAATTAGGTAGTTCTCTGCTACGTTTCTTCTAAATGAACCATCTGTCCAGAAACCAGCACCACCGTCTGTTACAGTAACATTTGTGTTTTCAATGTATGTTCCTGGACTCTCAGGATTCTCATAAGATGAGTTCGGAATTACAAAACGCTCTCTATTGAAGTAAGTAGTAGTAATACCTGATCCAGAGAAGTCAAATGATCCACCTCCACTGTAATAAATATTATATCCACCTCTGTATTCAGCAAGGGCATACAATCTAAATCCTTTATAAAGTATTTCAGTATTCAGACCCAATCTATGTCTAGGCTGAGTATTACCAAGCTGCACTTGACCTTCAGCTACACTTGGATATCCAGAGTTAGCATCTACAATAATTCTTCCCTGGTCATCTCTCTTGTAAACAGATCCTATCAACATAGGGTAAGGCTGTCCTTCGATAGCATATACTTGCGCATTACCACCACTAGAAAGAGCTAGTCTATCCAAATCGTCAGCAATCTCTTTCACATAGTTATCATTGAAAGTATAATTGGCTCCAATGTTTATCTGGAAGTTATTTCTAGCGAAAGCTGTTACGTTCAACATTGTTTCAAACCCTTGGTTTGCAACAATACCAGTATTCTGTAGGTAGGAAGAAAATCCTGTAGCTGAAGAAACACCAGTTGAAATCGTTTGATTTTCAGTTTCTGACTGATAGTAAGTGAATGCACCGTTAACTTTTCCGTCAAATAAGATGAAATCTGTACCCAACTCAAAAGAAGTAGTAATCTCTGGCTCAAGGTCAGCAGCAACAAGACGATTATCCAAAGAATAACCTGAAAGGCTACCATAAGGGAATCCTGAAGAAGGGCTGAAAGTAGGATCTAACTGGTAAGGATCCAAGTTAACTTGTCCTACCTGAGAAATACCACCTCTAACTTTGAACTGAGAGATAACTTTACCTTTGATAGAAGGAAAAGCATCAGAAGCTACGAATGAAACGTTTGCTGCAGGATAGAAGAATGATCTGTTAGCTTTAGAAAGAGTAGAAACCCAATCATTTCTTCCTGTCAATTCAAGGAACAAGTAATCTTTGTATGCAGTCTTGAACTGTGCAAATACACCTATTTGGCTAGATTCAAAGTTACTTTCACTTGCACCAGCCTCACCTACTCTGTTTGACACATTGTAAAGGCCTGGAATTACAAGGCCATTAGCACTTACACCAACACTTTTAGATTGATTTTTTCTCAATTGGTTACCAAGTAATAAATTGAAGAACAAATCTTCACCAACTGGCTTCTTCAAATTGATCAAGAAATCAGAGATAAGTTGATTGCTATAACCAGCTCCATCAGAAACACCGCCTGCGATATCAGTTTTTGCAGAAGATATACCTTTAGTATAATCTGTGAAAGTGAATTTCCCAGTTGTATTCTTATTGTAATAGCTTCTGTTAGATATACCTACACGGTAAGTGAAATCCACCCACGTTAAAGGCTTATATTTCAATTCAACGTTACCTACGATATAATCATTGCCAGAATTCTGACGACTGTTATCCGCTTGGAAATATGGATTGTCATAATACTCATTATAGTATCCATTAGGGTTAGCAAATGGATCATTTCTCCAATCTTTATAACTAGTCAATGGAATATGAGCTGGAGTCTGAAGGATTTGATCATACATGCTACCAGTGGCAGTAGTAATGTCATATCTATTCTGTACGTAGTTTGTAGATACGTTCAACGCCAATTTGTCAGTGAATTTTCTTGTACTGTTGAAACGAATAGACGCTCTAGTGTACTGATCACCTGGTGTAGTACCGTCATTTGTAAGATACTGTGCGGAGAAGAAATTTGTTGACTTGTCGTCACCACCACTTACAGAAAGATCTGTTTGATTGGTCACACCAGTTTCCCAGAAATCATTTTTAGAATTTGTATTAGCATAAGGAACAGTCTGAATAGAACCATCTTCCAAAGGCTTACCAATTTCTACCATAGATCCATCGAATCTTGGACCGTACTGCTGATTCTCATAAGGAACGTAATCATGAGGATATCCACCTGCATAACCAGAACCGAATGAATCCTGAATCTGAGGATAGAAACTCACTTGCTCAAGATTAACAGTATGTCCTACTGTTACTCTTGGAGCTCCAGATTTACCTTTCTTGGTAACGATAATCAATGCACCGTTAGATGCAGCAGAACCGTAAAGAGCGGCAGCGTTAGCACCATTAAGTACAGTGATTTCTTGAATATCCTGAGGATTAAGATTTCCCAAAATAGAATTAGGAACAATTACGTTATCCACAACAATCAAGGCTTCGTTATCACCAGTCAAAGAACGGCTACCTCTCAATATAACTCTAACGTTAGGATTTACACCCGAACCAGTTGTATTGATTTGTAGACCTGCAACTTTACCAGTCAAACCAGCAGCTACGTTAGCAGCTCTACCTTGAGCCACATCGCGAGTCTCGATACTTGTAGCATTGTAACCCATTTCTATTCTTCTGGATTCAATACCTGCAGCACCCGTGATCACAACTTCACTCAAACTCTGTACATCTGGCTGAAGAACAACGTCGATTACAGATTGCTGACCAATTTGAATCTCTTGCGTGTTAGTTCCAATAAAACTAAACACCAATACTTTCCCGTCAGTAGGGATGGTCAATGCGTACTTACCATCAATGTCTGTGGCAGTACCTACACTAGTACCTTTAACTAATACGGTTGCGCCTGGGATTGGCTGACCGTCTTCGCCCGAAGATACTATTCCGGTTACTTTACGCCCCTGTGCAAATGCCACAGCACTTACTAGGAAAAGCGAAAGCCCTAGGAGTAAAATTTTCTTCATAAGTAATATGATTTGGTTTATATTATACCCAATGATATTCTTATTGATGCAATATCGCAAAACCAAGGGTTACAAATTTGACTATACGAGTTTGTATGGAAATTAATAAAAATCTCCATTTTAGCTTAAATACAAAATTTTATTTGGATTAACACAGCTACAAGGCATGCTTTATATATTTTTGTTTTGTTATTCTAATGTTAACAAAAGTTAATTTTTTATTAAAATTGAAAATGTCACTACTCAAACTAATGCCTTACTCATAAATAAATTATTATTTCTCCATAAGGCATTAAAACAAAATTTTCCCTAATACAAAAATGAAAATCAACCTCTTTTTTACCCAAATTTGCCTTATATGAGAAATTTACATCTGAACTGATACAAATCAAAAGGCCATGGACTATTAAAATAAACACGTAATTAATAAAGCAGTTTATTTTTTAGAGGATTTTGACCGCTTTCGAACAGTTGGGGATGCTCGATCTATAAAATTTTTATAGTTATCCTACGATTCAATCCTTGGTTTTGAGGATTCGTGTTTGGTACCATTGGCTCTTTGTCGCCTTTCCCTTCCACTAGAGCACGTCCATGATGAAACCCATGTGTAATGAGATATTCCTGAACACTTTTCGCCCGCTGTAAACTAAGATTCTGATTATAGCTCGCACTACCTACATTATCTGTATGGCCTGTGATCAGAATGTTAACATTAGGGTTTTCTGCTAAAAATTTAACTAGTCTTTTTAGTGAAGAGATCGACTCAGACTTAAGGTCAAACTGATCAAATTCAAAGAATATATTTTCAAAAACAAACTCCTCACCTGCAGCAACAGGTACAAGTTCTATTTTCAAATCTTTTACATTTTTTATTTTATCCCGTTCTACGTTGTAAATTTTGGGGATAAAACCTTTCTTCTCTACATACAAACCCGAAATTGCCTTGTCCGGATAAAGCATCATAAACTCCCCTGTCTTACCATCCGCCTTAAACTGGTATAAAGTGCTGTCATTCGTAAGTGACACCAAAGAAAGGGTAGCATCAATAGGCTCCCCAGTTTTGGAATTAAACACCTTTCCTTCGGTCACAGTCAGGTTTTCACCCAAGGATATTTCTTTAGGGAATTTGAACCTATATAATAAGGAGCGATTAATTTCTTTTTCCCCAGTACTCAACTCCGTGAAATATGCGTAATCTTTTTGAGCTGTAATAAATAATGCAACCTGATCTAATTGATCATTAATAGGAAGACCAAGATTTTCCGGCTTCGTGAATTCACCATCAACCACCTTCGAGAGCTGTATGTCCATTCCCCCAAACCCAGGGTGACCATTCGATGAGAAGAAAAGCACCTCATTATTAAAAAACATAAATGGTGAAATCTCATCCTTTGGCGTATTGACTACAGCTCCTAGGTTTTTAGCGACAGTCCAGACCCCATCGCTTTGCATTACACTATACCAAATATCATTACCCCCAAATCCACCTTTTCTATTAGAGGAAAAAAACAATATTCTCCCATCTGCAGAGAGTGACGGCTGAGAATCCCATGACCTTGAGTTGACATTCTTGCCCATATTTTTCGGACGCTGCCAAATCCCATTCACTTTATAGGCGATGTACAAATCACAGCTCCCCTCAGAATCCGGTGCATCACAAGATGTATAGATTAGTATATTTCCATCAGCAGTCACAGAGCAAGTGCCTTCATTATATGGAGAATTGATTGCCTGGGCTACACTTTGAGGTTTAGACCAATTACCTTCAGGAGACACGAATGCCATAAAAATATCTTCCTTATCGTTGTTGCCAGTTCCATCTCTTTTGGTAAAAAGTATCTGCTCTCCATCTGCTGTCAATACCGGGAAATACTGAAGCTGAAATTCATTGAGTGGAGCTGGTAATTTCTCCTTTTCTATATGCCTAAAGTTCTCTAATTGCTCAGCCAAGAATTCCATTTGTGCCTTAGTGTCGACATAAGAAATTGACTTCTTGAAATCTACATCCAATAACGGATCTGTCAGCCCAAACTCATCAAAAGAATCCTGAAACCTCCCTTGCTGTAAATACACGTGAGTCAGTACCCAACCCAAATCTGCTCTATGCTTTACTGTAACATTCTTACCAGACAATCTTGACTTCCCGGCGATTACTGTTTTCTCTGCATTCGCTAAGTCGCCCTGCGTAATCTGGAGTTGGGCTAACTTTACATAGGCTTCTAAAAATGAAGCCTCTCGGTCTATTGCATCCTTGTATTTGCTAATTGCCTCGTCATATTGCCGAGAAAGAGTCAACTCCTCTCCTTCGCGATACATCCTTATTGCCTTACCATCAATGATAGAATAGCTTTGCGCGTTAGCGAAAGAAAAGGTCAATAAAAGAAGAATTCCGGCTAGAAAAGGGCGCATGGACTTAGGGTATGTCCATAAATTTATGAGTTTGAAGCGATATTTTCCACTTTGGGCGATTTTTTGCAAAATCAATGATGATCGGCGTGAATTTATCAGCCTTACTCCACTCTGGCTGAAGACGCAATTCACAGCTGGAATTCACCAGTGCAGCATGCTCTTCCGCAAAGGCAAAATCACTCTGATGGAAAACAACGACTTTCAGTTCGTCCGCCTCCTTATATATAGAGGTGTGGGGTTTCTTAAATTTCTTAGGAGAAAAACAAACCCAGTCAAAATCCCCTGAAAATGGGTGGGCTCCAGAAGTTTCGATATTGGTAGTAAATCCGTTAGCTTTCAACAGCGCCGTCAATGGCCCTAGGTCATACATCAAAGGTTCGCCACCAGTGATTACGGCCAGACGACCTGGGAAAGCTAATGCATCTTCAACAAGCTGCTCGATAGAAAACACCGGCCACTTGCCCGAATCCCAAGACTCTTTGACATCACACCAGACACAGCCCACATCACAGCCTCCAAGCCGGATAAAATAAGCGGGATACCCAGTAAACCTTCCTTCTCCTTGTATTGTGTAAAAAGCTTCCATTAACGGAAGCTCCAATCCTTTCTCTACTAACTCCTTCGTATCCATATTCATCTGAATTTTTGATAAAGCGGGCAATTGAACCGCTGGGTGAATTATGCCGCAAAGGTAGGCTTTTGGATTGAAAAATTTAAAAATTAGAAAATTGTAATATTTTGTTCAAACCAATCTTTTGATCAACATCTGTTCTTTACTTAGGATCAATTATCAATTTGAATTCAAAAGCCCGTCAATTTTTCTATTTTTGCAGGCGTTCAGCTAAAAAACTAGAAAAAATTCAATCATGGCGGAGTACACTTTTAAGGAGATCGAGAAAAAATGGCAGGCTTACTGGGAAAAGAATCAAACTTTCCTAGCCAAGGTAAATCCTGACAAACCAAAATTTTATTCTCTTGACATGTTCCCATACCCATCTGGGGCGGGACTCCATGTCGGCCACCCACTTGGATATATCGCCTCAGACATTGTCTCTAGATTCAAAAAACTCAAAGGCTTCAACGTCCTTCACCCAATGGGTTATGACAGCTTTGGACTTCCTGCTGAACAATACGCTATCCAAACTGGGCAACATCCAGCGATCACCACTGAGCAAAACATTACGCGATACACGGAGCAACTGAAGAATATCGGTTTTGCTTTTGACTGGAGCAAAGAAGTGAGAACTTCCAATCCAGACTATTACAAATGGACGCAGTGGATCTTTATGCAGCTTTTCAACAGCTACTACGATCAGGATGCCGACAAAGCACTTTCGATTGATTCATTGATTGAGCGATTTGAGAAAGAAGGAAACTCAACAGTGAAAGCTGTTTGCGATGAGGACACTGAGAAATTTAGTGCTGCAGACTGGAATGCGTTTTCTGAAAAAGAAAAGCAAGAAACACTCCTTAAATACAGACTTACATTCCTTGCCGAAACTACGGTAAACTGGTGTTCGGCATTAGGAACTGTACTTTCCAACGACGAAGTCAAAGAAGGCTTCTCGGAACGTGGCGGACATCCTGTAGAACGTAAGAAAATGATGCAGTGGTCGATGAGAATCACCGCGTATGCTGATCGCCTATTAAAAGGCTTGGATAAATTAGATTGGTCTGAGCCAGTCAAAGAAATGCAGCGAAACTGGATAGGCAAATCCATCGGGGCTGACGTTGTTTTCCAGGTAAAAGATTCCGAACAAACCATCAAAGTCTTCACCACGCGTGTAGACACTATATATGGTGTCACCTATTTGGCTTTGGCACCAGAATCTGATCTAGCAGCAGCTTTGATCACAGAAGATCAACGAGCAAAAGCTGAAGCTTATATCGAAGTAGCCAAAAATCGCTCGGAGCGTGAGCGTATGAGTGATGTCAAAACTATCTCTGGCGCTTTCACTGGTTCTTATGCGATCAACCCCTTCAACGGAGAAGAAATCCAAGTTTGGGTGGCTGATTACGTTTTGGCTGGATACGGTACTGGCGCAGTGATGGCAGTTCCTGCACATGATGAGCGAGATTACAACTTTGCGAAGCACTTCGACCTAGAGATCAGACAGGTGATCGATGGTTCTATGGAGGAAGGCTCTTTCCCTGGAAAAGGAGGCTTGATTATCAATTCAGGCTTTATTTCCAATCTTTACATGAAAGATGCCATGACCAAAGCAATTGAGTTTTTGGAAGAAAAAGGCATCGGAAAAGGCAAAATCCAATACAGAATGCGTGACGCGATTTTCACTCGTCAGCGCTATTGGGGCGAGCCACTTCCTGTTTATTTCAAAGAGGGATTACCTTATTTAATTGAAGAAAAAGACTTGCCTCTCGTTTTGCCAGAGGTAGATAAATACTTACCTACTGAAGATGGTGAGCCTCCACTTGCTCGCGCAAAAGACTGGAACTACAAAACTTCGGATGGAGAATTTCCTTTGGAAAGAAGCACGATGCCAGGCTGGGCAGGTTCTAGCTGGTATTTCTTCAGATATATGGATCCAAAGAATGAAACTGAGTTTGCGGACAAAACAATAACGGATTATTGGGGTGCTGTAGATTTATACATCGGAGGATCCGAGCATGCTACAGGACACCTTCTTTATTCTAGATTCTGGACCAAATTCTTGTATGATCTTGGAGTAGTAAGCATCGACGAGCCATTCCAGAAGATGATCAACCAAGGCATGATCCAGGGAAGATCGAACTTTGTGTACAGAGTGAAAGGCACAAACAAGTTTGTAAGCTACGGTCTGAAAGAACAACACGATGCATTTGCAATGCACGTGGACGTGAATATCGTATACAACGATCAGTTGAATCTAGAGAAATTCAAAGCATGGAGACCTGATTTGGCGGATGCCGAATTCATCCTAGAGGACGGCAAATACATCTGCGGATCTGAGGTGGAGAAAATGTCCAAGTCCAAATACAACGTGGTCAATCCAGATGACATCATCGAGCGCTACGGGGCGGATACGTTAAGATTGTACGAGATGTTCCTTGGGCCTTTGGAGCAATTCAAACCTTGGAATACCAATGGAATCGACGGAGTATATAAATTTTTGAGAAAACTTTGGAACCTGTACCACTCCAACGCTGGAGAACTACAGATTTCCGATGCGGAGCCAAGCAAGGAAGAATACAAAGCGCTTCACAAGGCACTGAAGAAGATGGAAGATGATATGACGAACTTCTCGTTCAACACTTCTGTATCGAGCTTTATGATCTGTGTAAATGAACTAAGCGCTCTGAAGTCAAACAAACGTGCGATTTTAGAACCATTGGCACTATTGGTTTCTCCATATGCACCGCATATTGCGGAAGAACTCTGGAGTTTATTAGGTCATGAAGGCTCAATTACCGAGTCATCTTTCCCAGTTTTCGACGAGAGTCATTTGAAGGAAAGTGCATTTGAATACCCGGTGATGATCAATGGGAAAATGAGAGTTAAAATCAATCTTGATCTCTCTCTCACCAAAGACCAAATCCAAGAGGCTGCTCTTTCAGATGAAACAGTCATGAAATGGCTAGAAGGAAAAGCACCTAAAAAGATCATTATTGTACCTGGAAAAATTGTGAATCTGGTGGTTTAGAACTACTTCAAATACAAAAAGCTCAACCTGTCATGGGTTGAGCTTTTTTGATTTACTAAATAGAACTATTTTAGTCATTAAATAGGCTATTAAATATGTCTGATAAACTAGAAAACATCCAACGAGTAATTGATTATTGGGTGAATTCTTCTGATCAAAACTATCGGACAATGAAGAACTTATTTAAATCAAAAGATTATGATTGATGTCTATTTATTGGACATTTGGTTTTGGAGAAATTACTGAAAGCACATTATGTGAAGTCCAATAAGAAACATCCATTGTTTATTCATGATCTACTTCGATTAACAGCAAAAGCAAACTTAAATCCTGCAGAAGAACAAAAAGATTGGCTTGACGAAATCACTACTTTTAACCTGAATGTCCGTTATGATAATTACAAACAGGATTTTCACCAACTTTGTACAAAGGAGTTTACAGAAATCTGGATTGAACGAATAGAAAAACTCAGGAAATGGCTGATCAGCGAATTATAAATATTCTGAATAAATACATTGAGAGCATCCCAGAAAAATTTGGGCTGAGAAGTGCTTTTCTATTTGGATCTTATTCAAAAGGATCTCAGAAGGAAGAAAGTGATTTAGATATCGCACTAGTGTTAGATCACATGGATGATTTTTTTTCCATACAAAACGAACTTCGAAAGCTAAGACGCTCAATAGATTTAAGGATTGAGCCACATCCAATTAAAACTGAAGATTTCAATTCCAAAAACCCCTTTGCGTTAGAAATAAAAAGTACTGGAATCAACTTGGTCACCACTTTTTGAGGTCCAACAAAACTAGATGAGTTCACCTAAAATCCTGTACATCACACCATCCCTACAGTCATTTGTAAAAAGTGACATCAGGATGTTGTCTAAATATTTCACTGTTCGGGTCATTAACCAGCCTTGGAGCGATAAGAGACTCGCTCCTATTAACTTCATCACTCAGTTTTTCGCTATGCTATTCAGCATTTTCGGAGCAAAACTCATCCTTGTCAACTTTGGTGGATATTGGGCTTTTTGGGCAACAATCTTCGGTAAGACGTTTGGTAAAAAAGTATTCATCGTCACACACGGTACAGATTGCGCAGCTATTCCCGAGATAAATTACGGGAGTCTAAGAATCGGGCTTCTCAAGCGAATTTGCAGCTTCAGCTACAAACGAGCTAATGCAATCTTTCCTGTCAGTGAATCATTGATCGAAACAGAGCTACTTTTCGATCCTGCTATCACTTCCAAAAAGCAAGGGCTTTTATTCCATTTCCCAGGAATTAAAACCCCGATAGAAGTCATTTATAACGGACTGGATGACAAGCAGTGGACTTTGCCCGATAAGCCAGATCGAATTACAAATAGCTTTTTGGCAGTCATGTCACCTAGCCAATTTGAGCTCAAGGGAGGAGATTTGATTCTAGAGATTGCTAGAGAATACCCAAACTGTAGCTTTTATTTTGCAGGAATTCAGGCCGCAGACATAAAACTAGAAACACCCACCAATGTTCATTTCTTAGGATTCCTGTCCCCAGAAGATTTACTTGCATGGTATCAGAAAACTGAATTCTACTTCCAGCTTTCAAGTTTTGAAGGATTTGGCTGTGCCTTATGTGAAGCCATGCTTTGCGGAGCTATACCAATAGGATCATCATCCAATCATATTCCGCAGATTGTGGGAAAATCTGGATTTATAATCCCCCAGAAATCCCTAGAGTCAGCTGTTCCGGTCATGGATAAAGTGCTCAATTCTGTCAATAAAGATTTACTTTCCATAAATTCACGACTTCATATTCAAGCCAATTATTCTATAGCGCTTAGAGAGGAAAAATTAATAGCGGCTTTGGAGCGATTTACTGGCAAGTCTTATACTAACTAATGGAACACTTCTTAAGTAAAATTTCAAGGAATTTATATGTGATTCCAGGCGGTTTTTTTGTCACCAAATTGTTTAGAAAATTTTTCGATGGCTCTTCTCAGCCTGAAAACTGGAGGAATTTCGAATTTAGAGGAGTTTCGATGAAAGTTGATATTGCCAAGCAAATGGGAGCTGCCATCTATTGGCGAGGCGCACATGACTGGGCTCCTATTTTCGTACTGGAAAAGTTTTTGAATAAAGGCGACACGTTCATTGACGTGGGCGCAAATCAAGGAGAATACTCCCTTTGGGCAGCTAGAAAAGTTGGAACCCAAGGAAAAGTCGTGGCTTTTGAACCTATGCAGAAGCTTTATGATCAATTAACCGAAAACATCCGACTCAACGACGCATTCCACAAGACAATTTCGCCAGTAAAACTAGGGCTCTCTGACAAAAAGGGAGAGGTTATTCTCTATGCGAGCGAGGACTCTAACGAGGGCACAAACACCATTTACAACACTGATAAGTTCAGCATAGAAATAGGTAAAATCCAACTCGACACACTTGACGAGCAAATAAAAGAATTGAGTGTAAGTGACGTTAACTTCCTTAAGATAGATGTGGAAGGAGCAGAACTTCAGGTGCTAAAAGGGGCCCTTAACACAATCAAAACACATCGCCCTATACTTTTATTAGAAATCAACAAAGACGCTTGTATCGCGGGTGGCTACCTGCCCGAACATATTCTAGAGCTTCTGAAACCATTCAATTATTCTTTCTCTAAAATAGGTCTTAGAGGATCTCTGAGTAAAGTGGAAGACTTACCAGATTTCTGTAATATCCTAGCGACCCCACAATAGCTTTTCTACTTGATGAGTAAAAAGCTTCCAGTTTGAGTTTTTAGCTCTGCTCCGTCTGTTGCGTGGAGATATTCCACCTTGTACACATAGGCTCCATTCGGTACTTCTGATCCTTTGAAGATACCATCCCAACCTTTATCCTCTAGGTTGCTCGAGTAGTAAAGCAATTCTCCCCATCTATTATAGACCGAAAACCTGATCGATTTCAATTGATCGAAAACAGGGAAGTAGAAGTCATTTCGTCCATCATCATTTGGAGTAAACGCATCTGGCATTCTCAGAAATTTAGTACCAACTATAGTCAGTAGCTTGGACAGTTCTTTCACACATCCCAATTCATCCGTAACGGTAAGTTTGACTTCGTAATTTCCAGCGTTTTGAAATTTATGAATAGGATCTGACTCAGAACTAACCTCACCATCTCCAAAGTCCCAATTGTATTTGTCTATACTAGACCCAACAGAAAAGTTTTCAAATTTGATTGGATAGTTGAAATTCAACAAGCCTTCATTCACAAGGGACTCACTGCTATATCCAAAACCCGCCTTTAAATAAGTAAGGTCCTGCTCATCGATTTCAAACGATCTAATTTGACTACAGCCGTTCGAATTCTCGATTTTCACCGAATAACTACCCGGTAAAAATTCCTTGTATTCATATATACCTTCTGGCAATCCTTCTTCTAATAACTCAAACTTCTCACCTGACAATAAATCACCAGAAATTAAAACCTTATATTCCGATGGTTCGTCTGCCTCAAAAGCTAGTTCAATGGACAAATTGGGCTCCTCTGGACAAGTTATTTGAGCAGAATTTTTTGTTAATTCAACTGAAAAAAGGGTTGCTTCAGGTACCACAAACTCACTTCGGGCAGCACAACCAGTCTGATCTATTACAAATACGCGATGTAATCCAGGTAATAGATCTCTGACTGTTTCTGTGGTAGGTGTACCTCGCTCTTCCCAAAGAATAGAATAAGGAGGCACGCCTTTACTTATTGATAAGCTCACTTTTCGCTCTGGAGTAGATGTCTCACAAGAACCTTCATCCATCTCAACCTCTATTTCCACCTCGCTGACGGCAAAGCCAAAACCTATTGGGCAATTGCTATCAGGGATCACAGCATAATAAATAGCTTCGTAATCAAGAGGGAAATTTATCCCATTTCCATATTCTATGTAAGTACTGGTAAGAGGGAATTCATTGTAATATCTAGTACCCTCTGGAAATATACCCGGTAAATAAAGAGAAGGGGAGATCTCTGTATTTCCTTGCTCTGAACAGATTATAATCTTTGATTTACCAGATTCATAGCCACAGTTTACGTTTAGAAATTCATCTGCATCAACCTGTAAATCTATAGGACCAAAAATAGGAGCATTAAAACATTGTGATTCTTCACTGAAGCCTATCAACAAAGGCGTATTTGGAATCGGCTTTCCTGAGTCCCCATTAATTCCTTGGATTTGCCCATCGAGCACAAAATTAGCACTGCATGAGTCAATCAATACTTCACACTTTTCAGTAACACGAACGGTATAAGTCAGCTTGGCCATTAGTTCGTCAGGATTACTTGGCAATGGAATATCTCCTAAATCCCAAACGACCTGATTCGAAAATAGCGAAGGTCGATTACCTGAATTACCGGCAAAAAAATACTCACCAACTGAAGAAACATATTCCAATCCATCAGGCAGGTTAATTTCCAATAGCAAATCTTCAAGTATCACACCACCCGTATTTTTGACTTCAACAATCATCTCCAGTTCGTCGCCAGGTTTTATACTTTTCCCTTCCGCAAAGGGTTGATTATTTACAGAATTCAAAAAATGATAGCCTTGCACTTCAGGCTCATTGGCATCCACGGCCATTACAATATTATATATGACATAGGCATCACCATCTGTCCCGTACCTAAACCTCGTACTAGTCTGTCCATTCGAAATAATACTATTTCCGGCATTGGGGATGTCAAAGACTGAAATATCCATCCCCGTGTTATTCTTGAGTTCTGGATTCCTTGCGTTTCCCCCGGTATTGATACTAGAATTGAAAAAGTTATCAGGAGAGTTTCCTGAGTGAGATAGCCTTATGAAATCATCGGTATTAACTCCTTTCTCTATTTCAAAATAATCTCCCAAGGCAGCAACATCACCTTCACCGGCAGCAACACCAAGCTTCATATTTACTGGCCCGCTGTCCACTGCAGAAAAACCAGAGATAGGTATAGTAAAATCTGCAACCACACTACCCCTAACGAAAGCATACCCATCAAAAACTGTTATGCTCCTATTTTCCATAACTGGATTCTCGTACACCACCACTAGGGACCAGCCACCGTAGTGATAATTTGAACCTTCAAGTGCGCCAAGATCAGCTACAGTATATTCTCCTTCGCCCTGTTGTCTGACGTAATCTGTAACCTCCACAAAACCTACATACAATCCCAAATCATTCCCCAAATCAAGGCCATAGGTATATCGAATATCATTCTCTCCAGCTCTGAATTTACCACCTACAGGATCATTCGGCCCAACTAACGTAATCTCTTTACGATCTAATTTTTTAGGAAATCCATTTTGATCGTCAACATAAAAAACATCTTGGGTAGGCCCTCTTCCCGACCAATACAGACCAGCGAAAAGCACATTTGTACAATTCGCATCTGCTCCATTTTCTTTGTTGAAACCCAAAGTAGCCGAGGAAGAATTTATGGTATTTGGATCAGAATCCACATCTACAAACAACAATAAATTATCATTCATTAAGTCATCAGCATAGTTAGCAAGACTCAAATTTGTATTTCCAATTAACGCAAAATCTCCTTTCACATTAAAAGTTTTTCTACTGGGATTGGATGCCGATGCTCTTTCAGTAAAAGGAACTCGAACCTGACCAATGACAGAAATCTGAATACAAAAGATTAAGAAAAGTGATAATAGGGAGGCTAAAGGAACTTTTGTCACAGAGAATGTTCGGGTAAAATGAAATCCTATTTTGAGGAGAAATTGCTTGTAAGTATTAAATCGAAGGTTATTTAAACAAGCCAAACGTCAATTTTCATCAAATGTTATGGACAGGCAATTCTACAGCATTTTTCTCAATTTTTAAAACATTAGTAATCTACTTCCATACATGGTTTCAATATCAACTCGACAACACATTTTATACTCATTTACCAAACCTCTGCCGTTCTATCATATTATGAAGTGATTTCACAAAACTTATTACTTTAGTCTACAAAAACACTTCAGCATCTTACTGATTACGAGTCTTTTTAAAAATAACCTTCAAATCTATTTTGATTTAGGCTTCTTTTCGACGGAGGTAAGAATTTTCGGAAAATCTATAGGGTTCAACCTACAATGAAAAATAGTCAGCCTTATCTGAGAAAAACATTCTTCAAACTAGATCAGTATAATAATTCTCCAAATATGTCTTTTCAGAATTTTCGAAATGACTTTTCTCAATACACCAAATTTTCAATCTAAAAGGATCATCCCCAATTTATTAACTCTTTTTAACCAGTTTCTCAGATCTCAACAGAAATTTGATCTAAATCAAAGGTTTTTTAAACCGCCTTTTTACATATCAACAAACACTGAAAAAATATAAGTAAAAAAAAAGGGAGCTTTTAAAAAAAGCTCCCAAGAGTGGGTCTATCGTCAATCATCTAAAACCAAATATACTTTTGTAATCCTTGCTGTGTATTTGTTTTTTTGATCTTTTAATTTTGATAAACATAATGAAAATGTTTTAAACCGCCCAAAAACAAATAATTATTTTTCATGAAATATCGAAGAGAAATTAACTGAATATCATCTTAATCGCAAAATCCTCCCTAATAACCTATCTATCTCTATCCAAATAGCTTTTTTCAGTTAAAGGCCTTTTTTTCATTATCTTCAAAGTGTAACTACTTACTATGAAGAACTTAATTATTGTTTTGGGAGCAATCGTGCTGATTTACTTTGCCGCCACGCTGATTATCCCACCCTATATTGAATCCCAAAGAAACCCAGTAAAATCACCTCCTCCCTATACTGTCTCTATCGAAGCCCAAGCGATGTACCATAGGCTGGACTTCATTTCCGATTTACACTGCGACGCCTTGCTATGGGGACGAAACCTTACTGAAAGAGGGAGTCGAGGACAAGTGGATTTCCCTAGAATGCGTGAAGCAAATGTAGCCTTGGAGATGTTCACCATTGTATCCAAATCTCCAGCTGGACAAAACATGAAAATAAACACCGAGGATGCTTTTGACAACATTACACCACTCACCATTGCTAAAGGTGAATATCCAGCTAATTGGTTTAGCCTGATCAATCGCACACTCTCTCAATCCGAAAAACTGGCAGACTTTATTCAAGAGGAAGAGGGAAAGGCAATTTTCGTGAGAAATAAAGCAGACTTCCAACGATTAATTGAAGCGAGAAAAGCTGACAAATCTATTATTGGCGGAATGCTGGGAATCGAAGGCGCACATGCCTTGGAAGGTAAGATTGAAAATCTGGATCGGGCATTTGAAGCCGGAGTTCGAATGATAGGACTCACGCACTTTTTTGACAATGAGCTTGGAGGGTCTGCCCACGGACAAAGTCAGGCGGGATTAACAGCCTTTGGAAAAGAAGTAGTCAACAAAATGAATGAGAAAGGAATATTTATTGATCTCGCGCACTGCTCACCTGCGATAGTCGATGATGTTTTGGCAATGACTGACAAACCAGTGATCGTATCTCACACAGGCGTGCGAGGAGTTCTGGATTCACCACGAAACCTCAGCGACGTGCATATTCAGAAAATAGCTAAAAACGGCGGAATCATTGGAATTGCCTTCTTCGATGAAGCTGTAGGAGTCCCTGAGCTACCCAACATCATCGCTTCCATTAAGCATGTTCGCGACCTAGTCGGCATTGAATACGTCGCTTTAGGCTCTGATTACGATGGAGCAGTCGCAGTTCCTTTTGATATTACAGGCTTTCCGCTTTTGGTAGAAGGAATGATGAACCAAGGTTTCAACGAAACTGAGATCCAGGCAGTAATGGGTGAGAATATTAAAAGATTTTTCTTACAAAACCTTAATTAATGAACGAAGCGCATATTCACCAAGAGAGTAAATACTTCCAGAAACTTCAAGAATACCTTCGAGAATTTGTGTATGGAGGGATTGACGGAGCCGTGACTACATTTGCAGTGGTCGCCGGTGGATTTGGCGCAGATCTGGATCCAGGGATAATTATAATCCTGGGCTTTGCCAACTTACTTGCAGACGGATTCTCCATGTCTGTAGGAGCCTATCTATCTGCTAAAAGTGATAAGGAAAATTACAAGAAACACGAATCACTTGAATACTGGGAGATAGAACATCTTCCTGAAATAGAACGAGCAGAGATCGCGGATATTTATAGGGCGAAAGGCTTCAATGGCGAATTGTTGGAAAAAGTAGTGGATCAAATCACTTCGAACAAAGATCTTTGGGTAGCTGAAATGATGAAGGATGAATTAAACCTAATGGAGGAAACCAAAAGCCCCTTTAAGATTGGCGTCGCCACTTTCGTATCTTTCCTTATTGTAGGATTTATTCCCTTGCTAGTTTATCTCTATACATTTTTCTACCCGTCCACAATTAATATTTTCTTCTGGACAAGTGTACTTACAGGGCTAGCCTTTGTAGTAATTGGAGCTTTAAAATCCCTAGTGAACCAAACTTCTATAATTAAAAGCATAGCAGAGACAGTTGCATTAGGTCTTTTAGCGGCAGTTGTAGCTTATTATGTAGGCGACATCCTTGAAAACTTTTTTATAAAATAATGACATGAAAACCATAGATGAAGTACTGGTTCGGATGGATCAAATTGTAGATCTATGTAAAAGCGAGCAATCACGCATGGGATATTTTGCAATTCTATACCGCCAGGTGACACGAAGAATCCGAGATGGCATCCTTGTTAGGGAATTTGAAGACAATGAGCGTATGGAAAAATTGGATGTGCTTTTTGCAGGCAGATTCATTCAGGCTTATGACCTATGGAAAAGTGGTCAAAAACCTACCAATAGTTGGTTGCTAGCATTCGAAGCTAGTATGACTAGCAAACACCTAGTTCTTCAGCATTTGTTTCTGGGTATCAATGCACATATCAATTTAGATTTGGGTATCTCAGCCGCAGACACCATGGGCGCGGAGCCTATCGCTGGCATTCAAAACGACTTCAATAAAATCAATGCAGTTCTCGCCGAATTAGTAGATGGAGTCAAAGTCAATATCGGCAAAGTCTCTCCGATTTTTGGCTGGCTAATACCATTGGCCAAAGGCCGGGATGAAATGCTTCTCAACTTCTCTATTCAGCTTGCCCGAGATGGTGCATGGAAATACGCAGGAGAATATTATGGGTGCGAAGATCGATCCACGTCGATTTTAGAGCGGGATGCCAACATTGCAAAACTAGCAAACAAGCTGATCAACCCCGGAAAATTCTTACTACTTATGCTAAAAATGGTCGGCTTCGTAGAATGGAAATCCGTTAGCCGCACGATGGATCAATTGGATACGGTGGTGAAAGAAGCGCAAACGATTTAGGACGACAGAAAGGAGAAAATTAAAAGATGTACTCCTCCAAAAAGTTCTCAAATCTCATCACAGGAATTTGGGAATAATAAAAACGAGCCTAATCCTTGGTCACAATCACGTCACAATCACTCCCCTAAGCAGAATAATACTCCAAGCCATCTTCAAAATCCTGAACTTGACGATCGATTACATCTTTGTTGAATGACGACGTGACTTTAGTATCCATAGCACAAAATTTTAATTACGTAAAGATTTTATTTTCTGTACGTCACACATAACTATTATAGCATATATTTTTTCACAAAACACTATAAATCAATCATTAGTCAGGAAAACCCTAATGAAATACACTTCAATTTTACTTATAGCTAAACCCTAAACTTGGATTCTATCTCAGAGATTTCTGCTGCAGTTTGGGCTTTGTTTTTCCTATTCGTCTTCTCCTTTTTCAAGTCAGTCGCATAGAAATGAGTGTCTTGAAAGTACCCAACTCTCGCTTCTGATTCACCTTTGGCAAAAGTCCATTTTTCACCTTTGAAAAGCCTAACCTTGTCTTCGTGCAATTCCAAATACTCATCGTAAGGTCCACGTGGAGAAATCAATTTCACGAAGATTGGAGCAGTTTCAATTGCGATAAAAAGCAACATGATAAAAACATTTGCCATAGCCATAGCAGAGCTCTCTTTAGTCAAAGCATCTAATGCTTCCATTCTCGCAGCCAACCCATCGAAACCTTCTATTCCTGGTTGTTGCTTTTCAAACTCCAGCTGACGTAAGGCAATAAACTCACGTATCTGAGCTTCAAGCGTATCGATTCGAACTTGGTTTCTCAGCCTTAACTGATCCAACGTCACTTGAGCAGCATCGAGCTGCTGTTCTTTCTTCTTGGCATTTGTTCCTAAACCGACTATCCCACTCGTTCCTGCTGTTTTCTCTCCAAATCGCTCCGCATCATAGTCCAACTGCACTTTGTTTCGAAACTCTTCGCTAGTCGCAACCTCAGATTTTAACGTATCAATTTTAGCCTCCAACTCCTGGATTTCTGGAAAGCCCTTAGCCAAATTGAGCTTGGACTCTGTGATAAATTCAGTTCGTTTTTCGTCAATCTTACGATCAATTTCACGCTCAAACATTTTTAGCTCCAAGGGCTTGGAAATTACCAGAGCCAATAGAACTGCCAGGACCAATCTAGGGATAGCTAGCTTCCACTCTGCCCTAGCTTTTTCACGCTTACGCATACTGGAAACAATAAATCTATCTAGGTTGAAAATCATCAAACCCCAAAGCAATCCAAAAAAGACAGCTGGCCAAATAGACTGAAAGACAGTGAACAAAGCATATCCAGCAGCCAAAGAAGCTAATACTCCAGTGAAAAACACAGTTGCTCCAATGCCTATATATTTGTTCGATTCGGTAGGTGAACGCTTGAGTAAGGAGAAGTTAGCACCACTGCAAAACCAGAAAAAACGAGTGAAATTTTTCATAAAAGGAAAAAGGGTTGATCTGAATGATAACGCTAAAACCTCTCCAAAATAGATTATTTACCTGCCCCTAACTTTCAACTGGGACGAATTCCAATAAAAACAGCCCCAGCGTTCATATTTCAAATAATAGATGTGACGAAAGAATCTTGTCACCTTTTGCGAACAAAGCTCCTAAAACGTCCGACCTGTACGTATATGAACTTTTACTGATCGAATCTGTGCAGGATTTTACAAAAAAATGAGTGGGCAAGAGAAGTAATCTGGGTTTCCAAAAGTCACCTTCTTATATTCAAGTTATGAAAACACCCATCTCCACCATTCTACTAATCCTTTTCTTATTTAATCTGCAATTCTCTTTTGCTCAAGAAATTCCTTTTCAAGAGGAGGTAAACAAGCGAGCGTTAGAAATTGATGCTGCTGGCTGGGAAAAAGGAAGTGCTGTATTTACCGGAAGCTCTAGTGTGAGAATGTGGAAGAACTTACAAGATCAATTCCCTGATGTCTCTATTATCAACTCAGCTTTTGGAGGATCCCAAGCTGACCAACTTTTGCTTCATCTAGATAAAACAGTGCTTCGATATGCGCCAGCCAAAATCTTCATCTATGAAGGCGATAACGACATAAATGCAGGGCAAGAAATCTCTGCTATCATGAAAAATCTGGATGAACTGACTACCAATATCCACATGAGGTATCCAAATGCACTAGTTCATTTGATAGCTGCCAAACCAAGCCCATCTCGCTGGGACAAGAAAACATCCTACGAGGCCTTGAATGATCTAATACGTCAATATGCTACTACACATGACAATGTGTTTTTCGTAAATGTCTGGGACATCATGCTAGATGACACTGGAAAGCCTAGAGCTGATATTTTCATCGAAGATAATCTCCATATGAACGAAAAAGGTTATGAGCTCTGGAGGGAGATTTTCACACCATTTTTGAAGTAGAAAAACTTCTCTAAAATTGGAAAGACAGCGCCAAAACCACTTGCTCCGATTTGAAACTATCTTCGCGTTTTAGTACACGATCTAATGTGAGTTTTTGATCGTTAAACACTCGCTCGTATCTTAAATCTAACCCGACAGGCCCAACATTTAGGCCTAAACCAAATTGATAACCAAAATCAATTTTTTTGCCCGACTCAATTTCTAAAACCTCAGGAAACTCCTCATTAAGTGAATAGTGAAACGATGGGCCTCCCACAATACTGAGTACTTTAAACATGTGAAATCCCGCCATTATAGGCGCATCCAGTCTATCATATTTGACTTGACCTAATCCTGATTCAAATTTGGAATGTGTATAGAGTAGCTCAGGACGGAGAAAAATATCATAAGAAGCCAGTTTATAAAATGTCCCAACCTGATAACCTATCGATGCTCCTGGATCATTCCATATTGAACCGGCATCTTTGAAATATTTCCCTGAAGTATTGTAGTTCATTCCCGCCTTTATCCCAAATCCTGAACCTTTGCGCTGTGCATTGCCTTCTATTGCAAAAAGGAACACCATACCAATTGCGAAAATTACTTGAACAACGTTTTTCATAAATTTCAGATTTAAAATAAGTCAGAAAGAACAATCTTAGGAAATGCAAGCTGAAAGACAAACCGAGTTTGGATTCATCTCGTATTTCAATATGTTAGCATCATAAAATACACGACCTCTCAAAACAGAATAACTTAAATTGAGTTTGTATTTAATGAATGCTAGATCATCCAAAACAAAAAAAGAACCAAAAACATGTTTAGCTCAAATAAACTTATTACGCCAATGTTATCACTCATCGTAGCCTTGATGTTTGCCTGCGGAAATACGTCGGTTCAAAGTCAGGTGGCATCCGCAGATGCTAATAAACTTGATGACTATAAAGGAAAAACAGAATTAGCCACTTTTGCAGGTGGTTGCTTCTGGTGTGTAGAAGCTCCTTTTGAAGGAATAGATGGAATCATCACAGTTATCTCTGGATATGCCGGAGGCAAAGAAAAAAACCCTACTTATGGTGAAGTATCAAGTGGAAGAACTTCTCATAGAGAATCAGTACAGATCACATTCGACCCAGAGGTGATCAGTTACTCAGAATTGGTGGATATATTCTGGCAGACGTATGACCCTACCGATGTAGGAGGCTCCTTCTACGATAGAGGGACTCAGTACGAATCTGCAATATTCTTTCATGATGCAGAGCAGAAGAAAGTAGCTGATGAATCTAAGAAGCTACTTGATAAGTCAGGTAAATTCGATAAGCCAGTTGCAACCCCTTTGATCAAGTATACAAACTTCTATCCTGCTGAAGAATACCATCAGGATTACTACAAAAAAAGCCCGCAGGACTACTATTCTTACAGAAGTGGATCTGGGCGTGATAAATTTATCAAAGCTCATTGGCCAGAGCTCAGTGGGAACAAGTATAAAGCTCCAGCCAAATCTGAACTCAAGAATAGCTTAACTAAGCTGCAATACGAAGTAACACAAGAAGACGCCACAGAAATGTCATTTCAGAATGAATACAATGGCAATCATGAAGAGGGCATCTATGTAGACATTGTATCTGGCGCACCACTTTTCAGTTCTAAAGACAAATACGAGTCGGGTTCGGGATGGCCAAGCTTCACCAAACCTATCGATGCTAGAGTGTTGGAAAAACCAACTGATGACGATTTGGGGATGCTGAGGGTGGAGGTAAGGAGTAAGTTTGGTAAAAGCCACATTGGACATGTTTTCTATGACGGCCCTCAACCTACAAACCTTAGGTATTGTATGAACTCTGCGGCGATGAAATTTATCCCAAAAGAGGAAATGGAAGCCAAAGGGTATGGAGCTTATCTCTGGTTGGTAGATTAATTAGTTTGAAAAAGGCTACTCTCGGGTAGCCTTTTTTGTTGATGATAGATTTTTTTAGCGACTTTTTTAATTTAAAATCATCCCACTTTCTATCTTTAAGCCAAACTTACTCTCGTTATGAAAAAATTCGCTTGGATTGCCGGTATTGTTTTAATCGGAGTATTTGCTGGGATATTTTGGTATAAATTCTACTTCGTATTTGGCGAGGGAGTAAAGGCTGGAAGCTTAAACTACTTCGTGAAAAAAGGTGTAATGTTTAAAACCTATGAAGGCAGAGTCGTACAGGAAGGGTTTCAGAGCCCTACAGCGGGTGGACTACAAAGCAACGAGTTTCGGTTCAGCGTAGTGGATACCGACGTGGCAGAACGGCTAGAAAGAGCGTCTGGTAAGTTCGTGGAGCTCCGCTACAAAGAATACAACGGGATGCTACCATGGAGAGGTACTAGTAACTTTGTAGTCACAGAGGTTCTAACCGTGGATAATACGGGCAAAACTGATGGATCAGCCTTGCCCTTTAATCAATAATTAAGGACGAGACCAGTAATCTACTACGGTTACTTTATCCAAATGAGGACCTAAGATGGCTCCAAAAGCAGCATGAGCAGGGTGAGGCAAATAGGCATCACGTGCTGCATCCGAGTGAAAAGTCAACACAAAAGCGTGCGTCAAGCCTTGATTTAATCCCTCAGGACTAGAATTCACACCATACTCAAAAGCCTCAATTCCATCAATTTCATTCTGCAAATTTCTAAAAGCATCAATCACTGATTGAATATCTTCTTGAGATGATGTCTCTTTAAAACTGAAAAACACATTGTGTCGGAGAACGGAATCAGGTTTTGCGGCCATAGTTTCTTGGTGTTTTTCTTCGTGCACTTCTTTTTCTTCGTGATGCTCTGATTTCTCAGCGCATGCAATTGCCAAAATCAGAGGTAAGAAGTAAATATACTTTTTCATAGGTTATAGATTTTATCACAATCTAGGGAGATTCAACAAAATATTCTAAGACAACAGCAGATTGTAATACCCAAATCAATTAAAATGGGAGATCATAGGCTTTCCTTAATATTAAAATTATATTTAACGAAAATTTAGTAGGTCTACGAAATAAAAATAAATGAAAAACCCAATCTATTCTTTCTTCAACTTGTACCTGATCTTATTAGCCATAGCTAGTAGCTGTTCTACCAAAAATGGTGACTTAGCAACGCAAAAAGAAGAAATCTATGAACTAGTCAAAGTTGATTCATTTCAAGTTGACAACTTTACACGAATAAGCATTCTTGACTATAGCTCCGAGGAGAAGCTCTATTTAGGGTACTCTTTAAACGAGGATGATATTCTAGAAATATCAGAAAATGGGGAGATTTTAAATAGAGTTCATAGAAAAGGCGATGGGCCTAATTTTTATGGCACTTGGAATCCAATTGGACTAGGCTTTGGACCAAATGGGCAAAGGATTGTAGAATTACCTTTTCAGGTAATCAGTTACAATAAGGATTATGGAATCGAACAATCGCACAGAATTATGTCGCCCCTACCTATTCGCGCTAACACTCCGCTAGGTAGACCACCTTACTACCAAAAAAATGATACCACTTTTCTCTTGGTGGGACCAAGCAACTACCTCACCGCCACTTATCTTATTCATAATCTAGAAGGAAAAGACACACTTCAAAACTTCTATCAATTGAATATGCTAACGGGTAGAACCGAAACAGTAGTTCCTTATGAAGCGAATTCAATCTATAATTCAACAGAAAACATCTATCCTGAATTAATGGGAAAGTCATTTTTTATTGATCTTGATAGTAATGAGCTAGCACTTGTCCAGAACCTAGACACGGAAATCCTAATTTATAATTTACCAGATCTATCTTTAAAGAGATCAATACCAATAATCCATTCTGAATTCCAATCCTATTCTCCTGTCCCAATAGGAACTCCATTTTCAGATGAAAATGTATTGGTATTGAACAGACTTGCTGCTAGAAATCAAAAGCTTTTGAAGCTCGATGGTAACACCTATGTTCTTCAATATTTCACTGGAATATCTCAGTCGGAATATGACAGCAGAAATTCGGAGGAGAAGCCCTACATAGGTCAATTTGACGAATCTGAACAACGAATAGTAATTTTCAAAAATGATAAACAAATCTCTACTGAGCTTGCAGGAATAAAAGGTAGTCTGATTCTAGCTCTTCCAAAGAATAGAATACTGGTACAAGAAAGCGAAAACCCAGATTTTGAGGAGGAATTCACTAGATTTTCCATATATCAACTTAAAAACAAGTAACAGAAACCTGTAACTAGGGAAAAATATTTGAACAATGAGGATTTCATCCGCAATCCCGTACAGTATACCTATCTCATACTTCTATCTATAATGGATCTGCAATACTGTAGCCATAACCAGAGAAGATGGCCTATACAGAATACATTAAACATGAAAATGCCTGCAAATCATAGATCTGCAGGCATTGAACTTTGTATTTCTTAATTGGGCAGAGCCCGACTGGAATTACTTAGCTACTTTCACGTTCACAGCGTTAACGCCTTTTTTACCTTGAACTACGTCATAAGTAACGTGATCGTTTTCACGGATTTCGTGTACTAGACCTGAGTGGTGTACAAATACATCTTCACTGTTGTCTGCTGGTGTAATAAAACCAAAACCTTTGGTTGTGTTAAAGAATTTTACTGTTCCTTCATTCATGATTACTCGTTTTTAAATTTGTTGTTTCTATTAAATTTTTGTTGTGTATTCTGCGGTCTAGGCAAACTTGATGGCCTAGGCACGTTTTCTTTTTTCGGTGGTTCTGGTTCTGGCGGAGTGTCTGAGATGTTACCAAACTCATCCACGTACGCAATCATATCGTCCAGATCTCCGCTTTTCGGCTGATCTTTACGAGCAGCCATCTTTTCTTGCTTGTCTCTTTTTTTCCTCTTTTTAAGTTCTGCTTTTTGCTTTTTAATGAATGTGTTCTGGTTTTTTGACATTTCGGCGATTTTAGTTGGCAAATGTTATGGCCGTACCGGTTTTTCCGGCTCGACCTGTCCGGCCTATTCTGTGGATATAACTATCCATAGACATGGGAAGCTGGTAATTGATCACATGGGTCACATCAGCTACGTCTATACCTCTAGCTGCTACATCAGTAGCCACTAGCACTCGAGTCACTCCAGTTTTGAACTCATCAATCGTTCTATTCCGGAAGTTTTGGGACTTATTTCCATGAATCAACCCAGATTTAATACCAGACTGATTTAATTGCTTACTTAACTTATCTGCTAGCCTTTTGGTTTCAGTGAAAATAATCACTTTTTCCAAATCATTGCCTCTGAATAAATCAGCAAGTATATCAAACTTATTCTTGCCTTCCGGCACATGAATAACTTCTTGATCTACATTCTCACTGGTTGTACCACCAGTATTTACTTTGATCTCAACAGGATTATTAAGCAATCCGTCAATAAGCTGTTTTTGACTTGGTTCCAATGTCGCAGAGAAAAGCATTGTTTGACTTCTCTTCGTCATCAAATTTACGAGTTTTTTTACATCATGTACAAAACCCATATCTAACATTCTATCAAATTCATCCAACACAAGCGTATTTACTCGGTTGAGATGCAGCAGTTTGCGAATTGAAAGATCCAATAATCTACCTGGAGTCCCCACAATCACATGTAGCTTTCTACTTAAAGCTTTAAAATCAGAATTGATATTCGTTCCACCGATGAAAGTATTAGAATACAGGTTCATTCCTTTACTTAAGCTTTTGAATTCCTCTTCGATTTGCAAAGCCAACTCACGAGTCGGTGTTACGATCAAAGCGGTGAAATTCTGTGGATCTAGTTTAGCATGCTCAATTATGGGGATCAAAAATGCTCCAGTCTTACCTGAACCAGTATTTGATATTCCAAGCAAATCTCTTCTATCCATCAAGGACGGAATAGCCTGCTCTTGAATATTGGTCATGCTTTCATAACCCTTTGATTCTATATTTCTCAACAAAGAGGCATTCAGGTTAACGCTTGAAAAAGGTGTCTCTGAGCGAAATCCTTCTTGACCACTAGGCTCAGCCTTTTTGATCAATAAATTTGGATCTAATTTAGATTCCTTCTTTTTATTTTGACCTGGCCTTGTTGCAGGACGAGAATTTCGTCTTTGGTTAGCAGGCGGTCTTGTATTCGTGTTTCTATTAATACTCATACGATAATCAGGCTTTGATTGGCTCCATTTCGGGTTCGTTACCCAATACATAGAGCATTTTGAAATGGTCCAACACAGCCATTAAAAAATGTGGTTTTGAATAATAAGGCACATTGAATTCTTCCGCTGTAGCCTTTACAATAGGTGCTATATCCTTATAATGCACATGGCAAATATCAGGAAACAAATGATGCTCTACTTGGAAATTCAACCCCCCCACAAACCAAAATAAAACTTTTGATTTAGGAGCGAAATTACAAGTAGTCGCCAACTGATGAAGTATTCTCTCTCCTTCAACTACACCATTTGTGTCAGCCTTAGGGAAATCAACCACTTCTACTATATGCGCTATCTGGAATACCATGGTAATGATAAAACCAGTAACAAAATGCATCATTATAAACGCTAGTATAATTATGCCCGCAGAAAATGGCGCGAACAAAATTGGCAATCCTAGCACAACAGCGAAATATGCAAGCTTTAAGAATACCAATTTAATGATGCCCTTTTTGTAAGCTTTCTCTCCACCTTTTACAAGACCTTTATTATAATACCTAGTAAATCTGATAAAGTCTTTTGCAGTCACCCATGAGATGGTGGATAGCGAATAGAAGAACCAAGCGTATAGATGTTGAAATTTATGCAAACCGTTTTTCTCAGCATTCGGAGAGAATCTCAAAAAGAAAGGCGCATTAATATCGTCGTCATGCTCGTCAATATTAGTATAGCTATGATGAAGCACATTGTGCTGAAGGTGCCAAACCATGGAACTTGCTCCCACCATATCAAGGGTATACCCTACCCAGGTGTTTACTTTCTTATGTTTTGAATAGGATCCATGAATTGCATCATGCATAACTCCCATGCCCACGCCAGCCATTCCAAAAGCTGAGAATAAATAACAAGCAAATAACTGGAATGTGGTGGTTGCCACGCCCGTGATCACTAGAGAAAGAGGCACGACATACATGGAGACTAGAATAATGGACTTAATCACCATTTCCGTGTTTCCGTACTTCGATTTGTTTGTGGACGTGAAATGTCCATAAACTCGCTTTCTTAATGTTTGGGAGAATTCAGATAATTCTGATTCTGAGAACCTTACTGTCTTAATGGCACTGAAATTAAACTATAAATACTAATGTTTCCCGTGGGATTTTCTCTGCAGGTTTTAATTCCAAGAATGGACTTGACCGAATCTTGTGAATTAAAAAAGTAGAAAGATGAAGAATTAAAACCTTTGCGAGGGGAAACTCTTGAATTTGCTACTTAAGCAGGTTGATAATCAACGCATACTTTATTTCAAGTAAAAAGGATATCCGCGGACAGCGCCTTTATGGATACAAAGGTGATGAGAAGATTTCGAATATCCTAATCCATTATAAAAGCAATCTATTTTTGACGGATTAAATCATAGAAAAAAGAAAATCAACACCGCCATAATCCCTGAATAGCTCATAAAGAAGCACTTGACACATCACTTTTCAGTATAAATAAAATTTGAGCCCTGAAATTATTTAATTCAATCTCCAATTCACTATTCCATTTACATGAATTAAACCAACCTTATTATATTCTTGTCCCGGTTTTAAAGGCTGATTCCGTATTGCTTCTTTGTTCATGACCAACAATTGAAAATCAAGTTTTGAAATTGCCTTGGGCGAATACTTCATCCCCAAATTTATTTGTCGGTAAGCCGGCATGTTGTATTTATTCTCCGAAGGTGCATTCAAGGGAGGGAGCCAATGGAAGCCTACATGTGCAAAAGCCTTAAGATTGGTGTTCGGGAAGGTGTATTCTACCAAAGCCGTCACTGCGTCCAATGAGCTAAAGCCTTCATTTCTTTCTCTAGGAATAAAGGTATACCAAGCGTCCTTCCCCCACTCTCTAGGACTTAACCAAATGCCTTTTCCGCCTGTCTTGGTGTAATTTAGGTTAAGGTTCCATGCAGTTCTCTGGTAACCAAACCTTGTTGAAACAGCCCAGTTCCTGTCTTCTGGATTTTTGAATTGAAATATCGGGTCTTCATTCCCTCCATCTCCCAATCCAGACTGAAACCCTGCCTGAACTCCCCAAAGCCAGGTAATTCCTGATTGCTCATTTTTCCACTTTTTCTCTGCTTTTGCCCAAAGCGTATTGGAAATATTCTGAACTAATGTGTTTGACACATGTAAACTCAGCCCTTCCCAATCCTTTTCTATTTCAGCTATCCCTATCCAGTCACTATTGGTATTTCCAGCATATTGAGATCCGTGGCCATTTAGATCGCGACCAACAGGAAATACACCAATACTTTCTCCTACAGAAAGCCATTCACTTGTACCACGCACACTCATCTTCCCAATTCCCCATGCAGAGAACTTCCACTTATCGTGTGTCGAAAACCAAACATTTGCACCTTCTATTCCTGTAGGAGAAAGCCTACCATCCTGCGCATTGATCCAATCGGTATGAATGCCCATTCTACCAGCAGACAGTCCCCAATTAGTTTTGGAATAGGTTAGGGATAAATTTTCCAACTTCCCAAAAAAGCGATCCTTTTGATTCAACAAGTCAAATAATCCAACTTCGTAACGATTTCCATTTTGGCTAACGGGATCAAGAGCTGTCAAATCAGAGCTCCATATATTCCCGAAAATACGGTAACCTATTCGGAATTGTAAATTTCCAGCATAGGCGATGTTGGCTCCAAGGTTTAAGCTAGTTCCCAACGCATAGTCATCTTTGAAATCATTCGAATAGCTCGTACTCATCCAAAACATTCTAAAATGAACGTCTGGAGATACTTCAAGTTTTTTCTCAGGTTGCTGCGCAAAAGTTAGAAATGGGATAAAAATGAATAGCCCGAATACATATTTCATCATTTGCTTGCTGCTTCTTTGATCGCTTGAAATGGACCAAATTTGTGTTGCTGTTCAGAGAATTCATCTGAATAAGGGCCAAAAGGATGGTCTATAGGCTTTTTAGAAATATCAGGCCAGTCATTCGGAAAATCTCTCTTCGGTCTATCCAAACTATTCACATATGCAGCTACATCCCAAGCTTCTTCATCCGAAAGAATTGGGTTTTCATACGTAGCACCAAAAGGCATATTTGCTTTTACATACCCAGCAAATCTAGACATACGAAATAATCCAGCGCCTTGATTATAGCTATGCTCCCCCCAAAGAGGCGGATAAGTATAACCTGTTCCATCGGTTTTCATCACTCCTTGTCCGTCAATCATATGACAAGTCACGCATTGCCTTTCGTATATGGTCTTCCCTCTGATAGGATCCGCAGCTCTATCCAACAATGGCACTTCGTAAATTCCAGCGCCCTTTGGCTTCTCACCCTTGGCGACCTCTTTACCAAGCCAATTCATATAAGCCACCATGGCTATCATCTCCTTACTATCGTCAGCCAAGACTTCTCCATTTAAACTTCGTTGGAAGCAGCCATTGATTCTCAATTGTATATCTTCTGAATTCCCTGATCTACCTCGCACCTTAGGGTAGGTACTCTTTGCGGCGGAATAATTATTTCCCAAAGGAACAGTCCCAGCCTGTAGATGGCAGTTCTGACAATTTAATCCATTGGAAATTTTCCGCACCTTGCCCTGAGGGCCTAGGTATTCAGACGTATTGGCGATAAGCTCACGACCATATTTTATCTCGTCAGCATTGGATTCGGAATCTACTGAAGTCCAATCTGGAGCTTGCCACATGCCTACTGGATCCATCAAAGCTTTTGATTTAGGTGAATCTAGAGTTGCTGGTACACCAGCTAATTGCATTTTTGGCGGCTCAATACCCGCATAATCAAAATACAAAAGCCCTGCAATTACACCTACAAGAAGTATCGCCGAGACTAGAAGTCCCATGATTAGTGGGAAGAGTCGAAATAAAGAGTTAGTAGTCTGATTCATAATTACCTGATCAAGCTACAAAAATGATCTAAATCTTCCTCGTAGCATGTGACGAAGATCACGTTGAAGGTTTAAAAAACTATAATTGAAGACTAAGGTTTCATTTGGCTTCTGCCAGAAAAACCTGCTTATCTTCTACTACTCCCTGGACTATAAAATGTCCTTCATTTCTGTATAGATGAATATTCAATTCATCTCCCATCACACATTCCGCAAGGTAATTAATCAAAAATGGCAGGGTATGACAGCCGTTTTCACGAAGGATATTTTCCACCCATCGAACATAGCTGGTATTGTTAACATGATTGTTCAGATCAAGATCGGAATACCTCACTTTCAGTTTCTCACTTTTCAGTAAATCTCCTTTAAGCCTAATTTTCTCTGGCTGCCAGGCTGGCTTTTCCTCAGGATCAAAAAGCTCAGGTGGTAAAGCATATTCAGGCCTTAGGATTCTTTTACTCTGCAAATTCATCAATACCCAAGAACTCATCGCTCGGGCAAGGACATCTCCCGAAGGATTTGTAACCAAAAACTCCCGAAAAGCAAAGAGCTTGTCTACACCTCTACCCGCAGTAAAAACCTTAATTGAATCTCCCCAAGAAGGTAATTTGGCACAGGTGATATCAATTCTAGATAGAATCCATGACAGATGTTGCTCTTGTAGATTCCTACCAAAATCAGCTGAATCAGCATGTCGCCAAGCAATTTCCTGAAATAAGTTAGACAATGCTGTCAAACTCAACTTCCCATCTGGATCGACCTGATAGGAACGAATTTCAAAATCTTTTTCAAACTGAAAGGCAACCTTAGAATTCATTTAGCACGATTTGGTGAAGGCTTAATCGGAATAAGAAAAACAGCTTTTCTTATGCTTGACAGAACGGTAATTCCTAATCCCGCTACTGCTATTAGCGCAAAAGAGAATTTTAAATTAAATAATTCTGCAATAAATCCAATCAACGGTGGGCCAAGCAAAAACCCGAAGAATGAAATAGTAGATACCAAGGCCAGTGCGACGCTAGGTGAATACAATTTGGATCGCCCAGCAATGCTATATGAAAGCGGAATAATCGAGGCTACTCCAAGTCCTACCAATAAGAACCCTAAAGTAGAAGCGACTATAGTCGGAAATATAACTGCGATACTCAAGCCAATGAAAATCAAAACTCCACTCACTTGTATTACCTCCACCTTGGTATATCGAGCAGCTACTTTATCAGTAATAAATCTACCAGAAGCCATCGCGCCCATAAAAGCAACGTAACCAAGTGCAATTAAGGAAGGATCTGACTGGACAACTTTCTTAAAATAAACGCCAGACCAATCGAACATACAACCTTCGGCCATCATGCCCAGAAAAGCAATCAAGCTAATCCGTAATAAAAGAGCATCTGGCTTTTTCATTACCAATCCGCCTCCACCTTCTGCCACTTTCTTTTCCTTGATAATATAGCCTTGGGCAGAAAGTATAATGATAACCGAAATAACCATCACTACAGCATAATGCTGCGCTGGCGAAAAACCAACAAAAATCATTAATGCACCCAATCCTGCGCCTGTAAAACCCGCTAAACTCCACAAGCCATGGAATGAAGCTAGGATACTTTTACCCATCTCATCTTCCAACCCCAAAGCTTGCGTATTGAGCGAGATATTCATCACATTCCCAAGCATACCATACAGAATCAGCACTGGGATCAAAAACCAAGTGGTAGGTGCTAATCCAATTAATGGTAAGGTCATCGCGTAGGCAAAACTACCGAACATCACTACTGAGCGGCTTCCAAATCGATGAACTGCCCAGCCTGCGATAGGCAAACCAATGACAGACCCCAAAGGCAAAAACAGTAATAAGGTACCCAATTGACCTTCAGACAGATCAAACTTGGACTGTATATCCGGGATTCTTGCTGCCCAAGAGGCGAAGCAAAGACCTACGAAAAAGAAAAATGCCCCTAGGGCAACTCGTCTTTTGGAAAGTGTGTTCATGTAAATAGGTGGTTTAAGAGGCTCACAAAAGTAGGCAATAGTAGGTCAAAAACCTGCCTCTTTCAGAACATTGCCTCTGAAAACTAGTTACCTTAGTCTTACTCACCTTATCAAAAAAACCATGGAATTGGTCATAGCAGGAGCCGTAATCGTTGCCGCCATATTTATTGTGCGCTTTATCATCAAAAAAGTTTTTGATTAAAAAAAGCCACTTTCTTCTAGGAAAGTGGCTTTCATTATTGATTTTTGAGCTATGAGTCTATCAATTCGGCAGCTTATCTGAAAATTTCCCGTAGACCCAAGTTCCAGCAATAGCTGATAGTAGCGTCACGATCACTACGGTAAACCCTGATCCGATCTGCGCAAATAGCGGCCCTGGACAAGCTCCAGTAATTGCCCAACCTAAGCCAAAAACAAACCCACCATAGATTTGCCCTTTGCGGAATTCCTTTTTCGGGATTATGATTTCCTCTCCGGCAATGGATTTGATTTTCAGTCTTTTGATCAATTGAATGGATATAATCCCAGTTACTATCGCTGAACCAATCACTCCATACATATGGAATGAGTCTAAACGGAACATTTCCTGGATTCTAAACCAAGAGATGATCTCCGCTTTTACAAATACGATTCCGAACAAAATCCCCAAAATCAAATACTTCACTAATGCCATTCCTTTCTCTCCTGTCTCCTGAGAATTTGGTGCATCACAAACTGCTTCCGATATATTTCTATCTACTTTCATTTTCTTATGATTAAAATCCTACCAACTTCATTAAAGGAGCCAAAAACACCTGAGTCATCAGAAAGCCACCAACCATAAAGAAAATGGTAGCGACCATTGAAGGCCATTGCAGGGAACTGATCCCCATGATCGCATGTCCAGAGGTACATCCTCCAGCATAGCGAGTTCCAAAACCGACCAAGAACCCACCTAGGACAAAGAATACTAATCCTTTGGCAGTGAATATATTTTCCCAGGAGAAAATATCTGAGGGCATCAGGCCTGAGAAATCAGTAATCCCCAACGCGGCCAAATCGGCTTGAGTTTGGGCAGCAATTACGATTTCATCTGGGTTTGACATAAAGAAGGTTGCGATAAAACCACCGACCAAAACTCCAAAGACAAATACCAAATTCCACATTTCCTTTCTCCAGTTATATTGGAAAAAGGGGATTTTAGCAGGAATACACATCGCGCATACATGACGTAGGGAAGATGAAATTCCAAAGCTTTTATTTCCCAAGATCAGTAAGGCGGGAACGGTAAGGCCTATCATTGGGCCTGCCACGTACCATGGCCAGGGCTGGCTAAGCCAGTCAATAAATTGATTCATTTGAATATTAATTGGGTGATATAATTCCAAGCAGTTAATCAGCTTGAAAGTTAAACCAAGTGGTCTGTGAGGACACAGACCACGGTTTTATAATTTTGACTCTTTAATCTTGATACTAGCTACTTACCACTTACAGTAACGTAGTTGGGCAGACAAATTCTGAAATCTCAAATTCCCCAGATTCTTTAAGGTCTTTGAATCCACCTTTGACATCAATAAGGTTATCATAACCTCTGGCTCTAAGGATGGAATTGAAAACCATAGATCGGTACCCACCTGCACAATGAACGTAGTAGGTTTTATCCTTGTCTATCTTCAGCATGCTTTCGTTGATGTAGTCTAGGGGTGCATTTTCTGCATCAAGTACATGCTCCGATTGGAATTCTGAAATTTTTCTTACATCCAGAACATGAATGTTTTTATCTTCTTTTTTGATCTCCGCTAGCTCCGAAGCAGATATTGAAGTGATTTGATCTATTTCTTCACCAGATTTTTTCCAAGCGTCAAATCCACCTTTCAAGTATCCAATAGCATGATCGTAACCCACTCTAGCTAATCTAGTCACCACTTCCTCTTCTCTTCCTTCATCTGATACGACCAAGATTTGCTGCTTCAAGTCTGGAATCATAGCTCCTACCCAAACCGCAAAGCTCCCGTCAATTCCGATGTTGATTGAGTTAGGCACAAAGCCCTTGTTAAAAACCTGAGGGGCTCTAGTATCCAAGATCAAAGCACCTGTCTCATTTGCTACCGCCTCGAATTCTTTCGGTGTCAATGGCTTCACTCCTCTTTCCAAAACATCATCAATGCTATCATATCCTTCGATATTCATCATGACATTTTGAGGAAAATAAGCAGGTGGTGGAGTTAATCCAGTAATCAATTGCTTGGTAAACTCTTCCTTACTCATCTCTTGAAGAGCATAGTTAGTTTTCTTTTGGTTACCCAGTGTGTCGGAAGTCTCCTTACTCATATTTTTGCCACAGGCAGACCCTGCACCATGTGCTGGATAGACGATCAACTCATCTGAAAGCGGCATGATTTTATTGCGAAGCGAATCATAAAGATGTCCTGCAAGTATATCTTGAGTCAAATCTGCGACTACTTTCTGTGCCAAATCAGGCCTTCCTACGTCACCTATAAACAACGTGTCGCCTGTAAAGATCGCTTCCTCTTTTCCTTCCTCATTGAAAAGTAAGTAGCAAGAACTCTCCATGGTGTGACCAGGAGTATGGATTAACTTGATTTTAGCTTTGCCTATATGGAACTCCTCACCGTCTTGACCAATATGAGCATTAAAGCCAAGCTTCATGTCAGTAGGGCCATAGACTATTTCAGCTCCAGTTTTCTTAGCCAAATCAATATGACCAGAGACAAAGTCTGCATGAAAGTGAGTTTCAAACACATACTTTATTTTAGCATTTCTCCGATCGGCTTTCTCAATGTAAGGCTGAACTTCTCTCAGCGGATCGATTACCGCAGCTTCTCCGTCTGACTCAATATAATAAGCTCCTTGGGCTAAACATCCTGTATATATCTGTTCTATTTTCATATCTATGTTTCTATTAGTGTATTTTTTCTAGAAGTAAAATGAGACTAAAGCATCCCAGGGTATGACAAACTCTAGGATTTCGGCACTTCGGTCTCCCGTCATCGGTCTTCCAGCTTCTAAAGCTCTTCACAAAAGTAGGGGTTTGAGTTTTAGCCCTAAATGACTTTTGTCACAGAAGGCTCAAGCTTACTCTATAATATTAGATTTTATGGTTTTGACCAGCTGATGAGCTGGGACGACGCCGGACTCTCTCCACAGGATTTTACCTTTTTGGAAAAGTATCAAGGTTGGTACTCCACGAACTTGAAACTTACTTGCTGCCAACTGATTTTTGTCCACATCTACTTTCAATATCCGTACTTTATCGCCCATTTGCTTGGCTGTATCCTCCAAAATAGGTTGCATCATTTTACATGGACCGCACCAAGTGGCAAAGAAATCTACCAATACCGCTTGATCTCCGTCTATTAGTTCTTGGAATGTTTTGGCTTTTGCACTCATAGTTTCTGTGTTTTGGACACAACAAAAGTAAAAGCAAAATCAGTTCAGGTTAGTAATTAATATCACATAGGAATGGGCAGGTATAACAGCAATAGTTTTAAAATACCTAAAATCACCCTATTTGGTATTTATTTTTTTTATTTTCGCCTGTCAAATTCCACTTACTAAATGCTCAATTACAAGCAAATCAATAATCTGACCGGTTGGGTCGTTTTTGCGGTAGCTACTTTGGTTTACGTTCTTACTGTCGAACAAACTGCTAGTTTCTGGGATCCAGGAGAATTTATAGCTGTAGCGTACAAGTTACAAGTACCTCACCCTCCAGGAGCTCCATTTTTCCTTTTAGTCTATCGCATGTTCAGTTTCTTCGCATTCGGAGATCCTTTGCAGGTGGCCTTTTGGATGAATATAGGTAGTGCGCTATTCTCAAGCTTCTCAATTTTATTCCTTTTTTGGTCTATCACTCTTTTTGGAAAAAAGCTTTTTAAAGTAGTAGAAGGCCAGGAAAGCAAGGGTGAAGTTATCACCTTGATGGGTGCCGGCATCGTCGGAGCACTAGTTTACACTTTCTCAGACAGCTTCTGGTTTTCGGCCGTAGAGGCTGAAGTTTATGCTATGTCTTCCTTCTTCACAGCTATCGTGATTTGGGCATTCCTGAAGTGGGATGTAATCAAAGATCCTCGTGAAGAGAACAAGTGGATGATCTTCATAGCCTATTTGGTAGGACTTTCCATTGGCGTTCACTTATTGAACTTGGTGACTTTGCCAGCTTTGGCATTGATCTACTATTTCAAAAAGTACGAAAACCCAACTTTCAAAGGAGGCATTTTCGCAATGTTCTTGGGTGGAGTAGCATTGATAATTATCAACAATCTGATTATCCCTGGACTACCAAGCTTGGCTGGTTCTATGGAGATTTTCTTTGTGAATAGCATAGGTCTACCTTTTGGATCTGGCATAGTCGTATTCATGCTACTGTTTTTTGCAGCGGTATTTTATGCTTATAAATATTCCCGTAAAAAGGGAAATGCCATTCTCAACACTGCATTATTATCATTCATCTTCATTCTAATCGGCTATGCGAGTTATGCACTGATAGTAGTGCGTGCCAACCAAGACCCCGTAATCAATGAAAATGCGCCAAAAGATATCGTCAGCTATGTATCGTATCTGAAGCGTGAGCAGTATGGTTACAGACCTTTACTTCATGGACAGTATTTCACTGCACAATTAGTCTCTCAAGAGGAAGGTGCACCTGTATACATGAAAGGCAAAGACAAGTATGAGATTGTAGATTATTCTTTGGTAAACACCTACGATCCGACTAAGACTACTATTCTTCCTAGGGTTTATTCTACTCAGGAAAATCATAAAAGGCTTTACCGCCAAAAACTAGGTTTGAGAGAAGGTCAAGATCCTACCTTCGGAGACAATATTTCTTTCATGTTCTCGCATCAGTTAGGCAAAATGTACTGGCGTTACTTCATGTGGAATTTCTCTGGTCGTGAATCTGATTTCAGCGATGCTCCATGGATAGGAATCTCAGATGCATTCAAAGATTATCCTGACTATATCACGGAGAACAAAGGCCACAATAACTACTTGATGCTTCCGCTCGTACTGGGAATCATCGGCCTATTCTTCCAGGCTAAGGTAGACCCTAAGTCGTTCTACGTTAATTTAATGCTATTCCTGATGATGGGTGTAGTGCTGGTACTTTACCTGAATTCCCCTCCGGTAGAGCCGAGAGAGCGTGATTATATCTATGTGGGTAGCTTCTATGCATTTGCAATATGGGTGGGAATCGGCGTAATGGCGATAGCTCACATGATAGGTCGAGCGACGAAGAATTTGGCGACTGCTGGTATTATTGCCACCCTTCTTACTCTCCCTGTAGCAGGCTTGATGGGAGCTCAAAACTGGAATGATCACAATAGAAAAGGAAGATACTTCTCAGTGGATTCTGCTAGAAACTTCTTGGCATCTTGTGCTCCAAACGCCATTCTATTTACGGGTGGTGATAATGATACTTTCCCACTTTGGTATGTACAGGAAGTAGAAGGTTTCCGTACCGACGTCCGAGTGATTGTATTGAGCTACTTCGATACAGACTGGTATGTGGATCAAATGACACGACCAGTTAATGAATCTGAAGCTTTGCCGTTCAGCTTAGATGCTAACCGTTACCAAAAAGGCACAAATGATGTGCTGTATGTAATGGAAAGAGAAGGCATGAATGCCATTTCTGTGAAGGAATATTTGAAGCTTTTGAACTCAGGATCTGACCTTCTGAAGATGGAGACAGGTGGCAAGTCCGTTGCAAACATGGTCCCATCAAGAAATCTGATTTTGGAAGTTGATAGTGCTGCTGTAGCCAATAGGGATATTATCCCTGCAGAATTTGCTCCACTTTTCGCTCCACAAATGAACCTTCAAGTCAAAGGAAATTATGTTACAAAAGGAACTTTGATGCTTTTGGATCTAATCGCCTCTAATAACTGGGATCGCCCGATATACTTCAACAACACCTCCTTGTCAACTCTAGGTCTGAACATTCAAGACCATGTAGTAATGGAAGGATTGACTTATCGATTACTACCAGTTCAAAAGCCTGATTACATTCGTGAGGAACTGGTAAATGCAGATTTGGCATATGAAAACTACATGACCAAATTTGCTTTCAGAGGCATGAACAATCCTGATGCGTATTTGGATGAGGAGTACAGACGGTTTGCTTCCAATCACCGAAGTGCTTTGAATAGCATTGTCATTGCACTGCTAGACAAAGGGGATATGGAAAAAGCTGCAACGCTGCTTAATTATGGTTTGGAAACAATGCCAAATGAAGCAATTCCTTACGATCTCTCCAGTGGTCAGTCAGTCCCTCTTTTCTTTGAAGTTGGAGAGGATGAAAAGGCATTAGATATCATCGATAAAGTATCCAAAAAGTCTCTTGATATGATCGAATTTTATACGAGCGAAAACAGAGAATACGACAGAGAAATGATGATCTCAGTAGAGATGCTCAAGTATTTTATCCCACTTCTGGAAGAAAGAGGTTATCAGGAAAAAGCCCAAGAGCTAAAGCTAAGAATGGAACAATTCCTAGGACCACAGCAAAGTGGTGGTAGCGCTTTGGATAGAAGATAAATAGCTATTAATCTATAGAGAAGGGGCTCGAAGATGATTCGAACCCCTTTTTTTGTGAGATTTTTTTTAGCCACATAGACACATAGAAAAAACTAGAGAAAATCTCCTTGGACAGCTAATTCTCATTTTGAGCTTTATGTCCTTTGTTCCTTTTGTGGTTCAAAAATAATCTACCACAAAAGGCAT
>NZ_FOKK01000007.1 GCF_900112005.1 Algoriphagus aquimarinus
CTGTCTGTACTTGCTTTTGAAGTTCTTTCTTCTGCTTCTCCAAAAGAAGCACTTTCTGCTCGAGCTCTAACAGTTTTTGATCCTTTGATTTAGGCATCTTTAAAGTGGATTTGTTCACCCAATCAAAGTTACCATATTTCCTTAACCAGCCTGTCACTGTAGAATGAGACTGAATTCCATACTTGCGCGCGGCGGCTTTTATTCCCAATTCCCCACGCTCTATCTCTGAAACAACCGATAGTTTAAAAGCATAACTGTAATCTCGTTGGGTTCGCTTAACATACTTACTCTCTTGTTCTTCTTTCATAACATTACATTTTGTGTAACGCTATTTCAGGACGGGACACATGTCCATAAAAAAAAAGGCCCAGGGTTTCTCTGGGCCTTTTTATTGTTTGTGCTGTGGTAATTTCTTACTGAGCGGGAACGTTTGAATACTTTCTGAGCAGCATTGCTTTTATACCCACATAGAGCAGACCTGCCCCTACTATCATCCCTATACCTAGGTAAGAACTTGGGGTAGATTTTGGATAGATAAAGAATACAAAATTGACTCCAAGCTGAAGAGCGGCATAAGCTATCGCAATATTCACATGGGAATTTTTACCTTGATTGGCCAGTATTTGGTACAGATGAGAGCGGTGGGGTTCAGATATTTTCTCTCCCTTCCGCAGTCGGTCTGCCATGGTAAGAACGGCATCAGCACCATATACCAGCAGAAATAATACGACGGTCCAAGACCCTGAGGTCAGATACCATTGTATCAGTATGTAGATCATTAAATAAGCGAGTGAGATACTTCCTATATCGCCAGCAAACATCAGTGCTTTCTTGCGGAGGTTGAAGAGCAGAAAAACGCAAATCGCTAAGATCTCATAGCGCAGCAAATACTGATCAAATACCCCTGTGTAAATATTCACTGCAAGCATAGATCCCAGGAACACCAATCCATACAGACCTGTGATTCCATTGATTCCATCCATGAAATTGATGGCATTGATGATTCCCAATGAAATAAAATACAGGACAGGCAGGGCCAGCCAATTCACATGTAAGAAGACATCCAAATCGTAAAACGCCATGGTTAGGGCGATGAACTGAATGATGAAGCGTATTTTACTAGATATAGTGTATATATCATCTAAGAGGCTAATCGCTGCAATCCAAATAATCCCCAGAACCATCCAGGTATGATGGAAATCAAACGCCATCCACCAAAAGATCACGGCAAGAGGAAATAAAATACCTCCTCCCCTTACGGTAGAGTGGATATGAGAGCTGCGATGATTAGGCTTGTCAATGATGTTAAACCTCAATGCAAGCCTGTGGTAAATTAAGGCTATTAGCAGCAGAGATAAAAAAACAATAAAATAATTAAGGAACATAAAATTCTAACTTGAGGGCTGTTGCTTTAGATCACCTGATAAGCACAAAAGTACCAGCTTTTTGAACTTCCTCACCTGATTTTGATCTAAATATTCCTTTGTATACATAGTTCCCGTTTGGAGCCGCTTTTCCATTAACAGTTCCATCCCATCCTAATGTCTCAAGTTGTTCAGTTTGGAAGATGAGCTCACCCCAGGTACTGAAAATATAGAATTCCATTTTGACAATCCCTCTATAAACAGGCTTGAAGTATATGTTTTTCGCTCCTGTAGGGGTAAATGCATTCGGAACAATCACCAAGTAATCATCGAATGCCTGAATCACCTTTTGAACTTCCGCTACGCAGCCAAACTGATCAATGGTAGTTAAGGTAATCGTATAAGTTCCTTTAGACTGGTATTGATGCGTAGGATTTTGCTCTGCGCTGCTTGAGCCATCACCGAAATCCCAATTCCATAAGATCACTTTGCCTTCTGATAGGTCTTCAAACACCACATCCTCCTGTATTTGAACTTCTCCATTTGACACTAAAATACCACCACCTAGATCGGCTTCGTATTCAAAATCAGGAACCAGTAATTCGTCTGATATGATCACGCGAATTCTCTGTAAAGGAGACCAACAGCTAGTACCCTTGAAACTTGTTTGAACGATGTAATCTCCAGTTTGATCTACCTCGTCAATATCTTCAATTCGTAGCGCCTTTCCAGAAGGACCTACTACCAGGTAATCGTAATTCGCATTGTTAAATCCTTCTATGTATTTCCGTAGATCTACTGTCTCATCAGGATCACAGACAATGGAAGGGTTCGATACTCTTAAGTTCGGAATACCATTTACAGTAACTTTGACAGGTAATAAAGGAGGCGAACAAATACCTGCTCCTATCACCGTCACATAATAAGTATATGCATTAGTGTTGGCTAATAAGCCAGCAATGCTCAATTCACCGGAAGGGGTAATCTGATAACTCACTCCGTTGTTGGAAGCGCCATTGGTAATCGCTTGATTTCCTGCAGAATCAAAGAACCAGACAAATTCCGGAGATCCAGCTACCTGAGTTGTGGATGGCACAAGAGTAGCCACTTCGCCTTCACAAATCACCTTATCATCTGCCAGTATAGGAGTATCCTGAGAGACTAATTCTATTGCATCGCTAGAGACAAGGCAGGATCCATCGGAAACCTCAACGGTATAAGTACCTTCAGGCAAGTCAACAAATACTACTGGAGAAGAGGCGTTTTGAGTGGCAATGACTTGATTTTGCTTTTTCAAAGTCACTGTATATCCACTGGTATATCCACCAGAGAAGTCTACCGTAATAGTACCTGAGGCAGTATTACAAGTAGGATCTGCAGGAGTGACAGCATCAATAGCTAAAGCTGAATCTGGTCCTAGAACTTCTATGCCATCGAGTTGGGAAATACAACCAGCACTTTCTACAAAGGCTGAATAGGTTCCCGGTATCACTTCAAAAGAATTGCTTGACTGGTAATTCACTCCATCTATACTATAGGTATAGGTACCATTGCCCAAGGTGGCGGAAAGGGTGATTGTACCCTTATCTCCAAAGCAAACTTCGTCTTGTACCTGAGGAGTAATCAGTGGCTTGTTGACCATGACTAATTCAGGAGAAGCGAGGAACCCTTCGCAAATACCGGTACCTACTACTTCCACATAGTAATTTACTGGCGTGTCAGCAGGAGTGGCACCTGCTATAGTCAGCACTCCCTGAGCTGAAATCTGGTAAATTTTACCGTCAGCAGCAGGACTTGGTGAGGAGATAATTTCTGTTGATTTATTGCTATCGAAATACCATTTAAATACACCTGCTGAATTGAAAGGTGCCATGGAAGGAGTAAGGACTGCTATTTCACCTTCGCAAATAGTCACATCCTCTACATCTACTCGCGTAGGTCCAAATGTAAGTGTCACCACCTGAGAGGAGATAATACAACCTCTGTTATCAGTGACTTCAACATCAAAATTACCTTCTAATAGATTTTCGAATTTAAACAGGCCATCTGAGGATGTTTGGGTACCCACAACAGTACTTCCTTCAGACAGGGTAATCGTATAAGGAAGCCATCCTCCTATAACTTTTCCAGATACTATCCCCGTAGGTGATCCACAACTTGGATCAATAGGGACAATTTTCTCGAATGCTAACCCAGCATTAGGGCTCAATACTTCTATGGAGTAGAGTTCAGATGGACAGCCCACGCCATTTTGCTCCACCAAAACTGTATAGAGTCCCGGAGCAAATAATGTAGCTTCTAAAGCAGCTTGATCTATAGGCGATCCGCCATTGACGGAATAGGTAAAGTTTGGATCTGCGCCGGTAGCTAATGAGATTCTTCCATCTGTGGCATCTATACAACTAATAGAAAGTACATCAAAGGTCACTACAGGTGTAGGGTAAACGGTGATATCTACTGACAATTCCGCGCCCGTACACACTACATAGAAATAGTAGGTGTATACACCCTCTTCTAAGCCTGAAATGGTAATCTTAGGATTAAGCCAGTCGGCGTCATCTATCAGGTAAGTAACATCAGAGTTGAGCGGATCAGGACCTGTAGCTATCTGATCTACTTGGCCTGAATTCTTATACCATCGGACTTCAGTTGGTGCTGCAGGTGGTAGGGAAGGATTTGGAGCTAAGTGAATCGGTGATATGGTCACATCATCTCCTTCACAACTTTCTTGAGGCTGGGTAAGCTGATAAACTGGATCCGAAGATTCTTCAACCACAAAATCAAAAACCTCAGTACAACCATTTAAGTCTGTTACAAGTAGGAAATAGGTGTCTGGAAATAAATCTGCTGTGCCTGTGATATCTCCAGGAACTATAGTCCCTGTAGCAGATCCCTTTCTCCATTCTACTTGGTATGTGCCCCAGCCTCCAGAAATCACAAGATTCTGGATTATACCATTTGGCAAACCACAATTTGCTCTAAGTATATCTGGGGTATTAATTGCGATTGGCCCTGCAGGTCCTTCAATAGTGGCAGTTTCAATAATTGAACAACCATTTGTACTTCTTATTTCCACAGAATAATCCCCTGGGCTAAGGTTTTCAAACAGATTTGTGCTCACAAATGGACCTCCATTGAGGCTGTACTCATAGGTACCATTAGCACCTGTTGCGTCTACTGTGATAGACCCATCCGAAACTTCAAAACATGTTTCATTTGTGAGGGAAAGTATAGCTTCCAATTCCGGAAAAACTGTGACGGTAGCTTCAAATATGTAATCAGGACATAATTGAGGCCCTTCTACTCTATAGTAATAAGCAAAAGCTCCTTCTGTCAAGCCAGAGATAGTCAGGCTGAAATCGGTCGTATTTATCTGGTAAGTCAACCCATCAGCATCTGGAGTTGTGCTGGTTGTAACTGGTACAGTGGCAGCTGCGTCCTTGAACCAAGTAACAGTGTAGGCTCCCGGAGTGGTAATCTGAGGAGTCAAAGTAGCATCCGTGCCGAAGCAGATTTCCGCATCAATATCCACTGTGGACAAGGGATCCAAGTCATCATTTACCAGGCTAAGTGTAGGTGATGTAGTCTGACACAGCAATCCGTCATTTACTACAATACTATAGTCACCTGGTACTAAATCTTCAATCAGGTAAGTATTACCTGAAATTGTATTGGTGTAGTCTGAAAGAGGATTTCCGTTTACTTCAACTTCGTAAGCGGGAGTACCTCCATTTATTGTAAATGTGATTGTTCCGTTAGGATCAGAACAACTTGGGTTAGTGAAATCCAAGGCAAGAATTTCCAATAAATCCGGTTGGGTGATTTCTACGTTGTCAATGATCGTTTCGCAGAAAGTAACCTTGTTAATTACTCTTATTTGGTAAATGCCGGCAGGCAAGGCTGTGAAGCTAGGGCTATCCTGAAGTGCTCTTACACCAACAATCTCATAGGAAAAAGAGGTTGGGTCCACTCCTGCATCCATTACAACTTCCAATTCTCCTGAATTATCTTCAAAGCAATCGAGGTTTTTGGTCAAAACCTCCTTCACCGGTGGATATTCAGATACAGAAACTGTAGCGGTCAAATCCGGGACGCTACAGGTATTTTCTCCGGAAACGGAAAGTATGTAAGGAAATACTCCAGCGGATAAACCGGAAATACTTAATTGATCTGGTGTAGAAGCATCAGAATCATGATCTGAAAGCGTATAGGTCACTCCTGCTATGGTAGAACCATTGGTGATCACTGCTCCTGTTGGCGTTTTCCAAGTAAAGACGGGAGAGGAATTGCTGATATCTACAATAGTTGGCAATAAGTTTACTACCTGCCCTTCGCAGGCCACAGCATCAGAAACTTCGAAGACTGGAGCTGGAATATCATTTAATTGGAGAGGCTGAGAAGAAATTTCACAGCCATTTGCATCCTTAACAGTCAGGATATATTCCCCTATAGTCAGGTTGGTGAATGCAAATACTCCTGCATTTTGATTTAGGCTTGGGCTAGAAACTGCAGAACCATTTTTGGTGAGGCTCACCAAAGAGTAAGCTGGTGTGCCTCCTACAACTTCCCAGGTAGCATAAGCACTGGTAGCGACGCCACATGAGGTCCCATCTGAATCTATCAGACTAATAGCCAGAGGGGCAGTAGGTCCAGAGACAGCTCCCGTATCAGTTACCTGACAACGGGTTCCGCTACTTAGGTCAACGTTATAATTTCCCTGAGGCAAATCATTAAATAGTGCCGTTGTTCCTGAAACGGAGGTCGGGGTGTAGGATACAGAAGTAGCAGTATTAGTAATGGAAAAAACGTAAGAAGAGGGCCCATCGCCACCGACACCTTCCACGGAAATGCTTCCACCCTCTCCAAAACAGAGTTCATCCACCACTACTATAGAAGCAATCTGAAGAGGATTCTCTATAGGTAAAATGGTAAAAGGAATTACGTGTCGATAGAGCGGCAGACCATCAGATCCAGCTTGCCCGGATCGAAACTCATCTCCAAGTTGGAATATATAATCCCCTGCAGGAAGATCAGAGTAATTGATAGCACTTTGTCCAGTGGTTAAAAATGTCCAGTCTTCAATTATGGCACCCGTAGAAGAAAGTATTCTCCACTTTTCATTTCCAGGATTACCACCGGAATCGACTCCAGTCACGGCTACGCCATTAATACTTACTGTTATTTTGCCTAATTCCTGACAGGTTTCACGGATAGGTGTATTGTTGAAATCGGGATTTAAATCAGGTACAATGAGTAGTTTCACTGCTTGTGCAGAAGTACCTATACAACCAAAGGCCGTGGTAACTTCTACCGTATAATCACCAGCAGTGGTTGCAGTGTAGCTAGTACCACTTTGTGCTGGGATTTGAACTCCGTTTTTGAACCACTTGTATGTATCACCTGATTCTACTGGCTCTATATTAAATAGCACTTTGATGGCGGCAGTCTCTTGCTGCTCCCAAACCAGAGGATCAAGGGTGGTTAGAATAGGATCAGGCTGAGGATTGATGGTGATGGTAATTGGCTTAGCATCTGAAACCTGTCCAAAGTTGTCTGTAGCTGTGTAATAGATGGTAGTTACTCCAGAGTAACCTGGTTGAGGTGTAAACCTCACTTTAGGAACTTCTAGGCCGGCCTGTTGAACCAGCAAAACTTCGAATTGACCAGCTACCTCACCTGTTACATTATCGTAAGCAGTTCTGGACGTTCTTTCTGGACGGCAAAGAAGATCGACGCAATTTCCAGTTGGGCAGTAAGAAGAAGGAGCTGCTAAGGGAGGAGTTGGGAAAGGGATACTGATCGCATCAGCGGCAACTACTGCTTCTGCCTCTGCTACGGTATAATATAATTGAAGACATCTAATGAAGGCATTGGTGACGTCATTTCGTAATTCCACATCTAGGTCAAAGGTATTTGTTTCTCCCTCACAGACTTCTTCATCTAATTCACCTACCAATGGTTTTTCCAATTTATCTTCACTGGAAACCTGGACGGTCACATTTCTGATTTCGTGGAAATTCGTTTGAAGTCCGGTGGAAGCTGCAAATCCAACTTTTAGTAATTCTGGTGCTGCGTAAGGATAATTGATAGGACCGTTGAATACATTGACCATCTTAACAACCCCTCCTACATTAATAAGCATCAGGATCTCTATGGTATACCCTTGTGTAGGATCATTGACATCTACTGGCGTTAGATCAAGGAAAACTTTTCTAAAGCCTTCATCTGGACATGATGCAGAGAATGCATCGGTATCTATTTCAAATTTCTCAGAGTGCAGATACGAGGCGACAGAAACAGGAGGATTGGTAGCGGCGATTCCAGTGCTAGCTGGGTCAAAGATCCGTCCGTCAATAAATTTGTAAGAATCAAATCTAGGAAGCCCCACTGTACCTGCAATAAACTTATTGGAATTTACTCTATCCCAATCTCGAAAAGGCGTGGCTGGTGCTGAAGGAGGAGGCCCATCTACAGGACCTCTTACCACTACTGAATGGGGAAATAAGGGGGTATTGCTAAGTGCGTCTAGGTTAGTAGGATCTTCAAAGCCTCCATATTTCCCTGTTCTGGAATTTCCGAAATTACCCAATTCATCAAATCCAATTCCCAGGTATGCTCCTTTTAGGCCAGGGCTAATTAAGATCGCCTCATTGGCAGTGGCACGAACAGAAGTATAGCCTAAGGCACCCCCGGTACCTCCAATAGAAAAATCAGCAACTGGAATGGAACCATCAAACATAAAGAAACTTACCCCATCGGCACCTGATCCCCCATAATTGGAAAACTCGAAGGAGACTTTAAGACCGAATAAAGAGGAGAATGGGATATCAACGAACATGTATCCACTTTCGTCATTAGATACTCCAGTAAGCTGTAGGGAATTACCGGTAAGGCGAACGTCAGCAGCAGCATTACCTCCAAATTCAATATTCTCTCTAAGATCAGTACCGATAAAAGTCTCACAAAAAGGAAATCCTGTTCGAATAGGGATCTCTATATCAGCCAGTGTACGTGCATTGCCAGCTCCTGGAATAGTATCTGAAGAAACCAGCGACAAGGCTTCAAGCCTGTCTGAGAGTTGGCTTAGCCTATCATCATTATTTCTAAATGGTGAGATAGCGAAAATTGCTCCCAAACTGGAAAGCATTATTAGCAAAAAAATCAAAAGTCTTGAGTACGAATTTTTGCTCATAAGTGATTCTTGTGGTATTAGTTAAATACCTGCAGTATTGATGGGTAATCAATCTACTGTTCAATAATTCAATTTAGGTCAAAAATAGAACCAGTTTGCCATGAAACCTGAAAATATCTCTTATAATTTACACTCATTCCATATTTCTGGCCTCACAAAAGATCCATTCCATTTGAGTTGGTCTTTTCTCTGCAAGAATATTATTTTGATCCGAAATAGGTAATTTCTTGATATCAGGATTTGAAGTCATCCTGTAACGAAACAAATCATCTATGCTTGTTATTAGTTGCACAGAATGAGTGAGTTCAAAGCGCTTCTGCAACATATCCGAAACACCTGGACAAATGAAATCATGCAGTTCCACGATAATATCGGAATTACTCAAATGGGAAATCACTTCATCTGAGAAAAGAATAGACTCATATGCTTCACAGTCCGAGAATATCAAGTGTCTTTGCGATGGGTCCATCCCTAAAAGAAAACCGGGGGTAATTTCCTCTATCACCTGAAACGTATCAGTTCTTGTAAATCCGTTGGCATGAGCCATGATTTTGGTTTTTTCTCGGGCCTCAGGATTAATATCAGCAGCATATACTATGGAGTCTGGGAATCTCTTGGCAAGCCCTACTGCATAATAACCTTCGGCACAGCCTATGTCCAGAATAGAGTAATATTTTTTATGAAACACCTTGTTGAGAACCTCGTGTAGCTCTGCTTCATAGCATCCCAATAATTTAGGGAACAAGGTGGAATGTAAAGAGCTTAGGAAGGGATATTTTAATCCTTTAAAGGGACCTGACTGTACGGTATCTGAAATCAAATACCTGAATTTTTCAAAAAACTTTATATCATTTTCAGCTTTTTCTTTTTGCTTTTTCTTAAGATATATATCAGCATTCAGTTCAGCAATAGGCTTATAAAGATTCCAAATCCAATTGGGACTCATTATTGTAGTAAGGAAATTTCTAAGAAAATTTTTAATGGTATTTTTCATAGAATAGAATATAGATCAAAAAATCATTAACTACAATTGGCATTATTTGTAAGAAAAAAAATGGAAACAAATAATCATTACTTAGATTTGCGGACGTAAAATTCAATTTAATTCACAGAATGAAGACAATTTTGATAACCGGTGGAACCGGATTTTTGGGCAGAAACCTAGCTTTAAAGCTTAAAAATGAGTACCGAATTATTTTAACCGGTAGAAACAACAAACAAAATCTTTTTGCTTCAAAGTATACAGGATGCCAGGTAGCACCGCTGGATATCAGTAACATAGAATCTGTAAGAGATGTATTCGTCGAGTTCAAACCCGATGTGGTGATACATGCTGCAGCCACTAAGTTTGTGGATTTGGCAGAGAAATATCCTATGGAGTGCGTGGATGTGAATATTCTAGGTTCACAAAACGTAGCTAGAGTTGCCGTAGAAAGAGAGATCCCTGTAGTCATTGGTATCTCCACTGATAAGGCTGCTCCTCCAGTAAGGAACATTTACGGAATGTCTAAGAGTGTGATGGAGCGTATTTTCTGTGCAATGGACGGGAAATCATCTACTAAATTCACAGCAGTACGATACGGAAACGTAGCTTGGTCTACAGGTTCTGTGTTGACTATCTGGAAAAAAATGTTGGAAGAAACCGGCATGATAGGCACAACTGGTCCAGAGATGAGAAGATTCTTCTTTTCTGTAGATGAGGCTGTGAATCTTGTTATTACAGCGATGGACAACATTGATATAGCAAAAGGGAAAGTCCTTTCCCGATATATGAAAGCTGCTCAAATGCAGGACATTCTTCAAACTTGGATTGAGGAAAAAGGTGGTAAATGGGAGAAGATAGAAGGAAGACCAGGAGAAAGAGACGATGAGTTCCTAATTGGTGACCTAGAGTTAGCCTATACTGAAGAATTAGAATTTGATGGCATTAAGCATTACCTTATTTCCTTCAATGACAAAGTAGAGAATCCTGTATCATTTGGACTTTCGTCTGCAAATACGGATAAACTGACTCGTGAGGAGATTTTGGCTATCATCAACAATCCACCTATTGAGGAGCAATAAACCATGAATAAGATTAATCACGCATTAATCATGGCTGCGGGTAGAGGTACCAGAATGGCACCTCTTACCAACATCATCCCAAAGCCTATGGCTCCGTTATGGGGTTCTACCCTGATTGCTAATGGGATCAAAAAACTAGTTCCACATGTACCAAACCTTCATATAACTGTAGGTTATAAAGGAGCGGAACTTGCCAAACACGTTATTGAATTAGGGGTTCACTCTGTATTCAATACGGAAGGCAAAGGCAATTCCTGGTGGATATTCAACACCCTGTTAGCTAGCATCAATGAGCCTGTCTTGGTATTGACCTCAGACAACGTGACTGATCTTAAAATTGATTTAATTTTAGAAGAATATAAAAGACTTGGGAGTCCTGCCTGTATGGTAGTTCCCGTTCTGCCAGTGAATGGACTTGTGGGAGATTTTATCCACCATCAAGAAAATTGTGTAATCAAACTGGATAGAAATGATCCTGCAGAATCGTATTGCTCAGGGATTCAAATTTTGAACCCTTATAAAATAAACCAAATGATGTCCTCAGTGGAGGATTTCGGAGAAGTATGGGAAAACTTAATTCAGAAGAATGAATTATTTTGTTCTTCAATTTTCCCTGACAAATGGTTTACTATAGACACTATAGAGCAATTGACTCAAATGAATAGTCAACAATCCTGATTACTATCACCTAGAATACTACATGCAAAATAAGTCTATAAAAATCCTTGGCATAGCTGCGTTTTACCATGATTCTGCAGCAGCCATTTGCGAAAATGGAAAAATCATTGCTGCAGCCCAGGAAGAACGCTTCACCAGAGATAAACACACTCCTGATTTTCCTGTAAATGCAATTAAATATTGCTTAGAGGAGGCAGGTTTTTCTATTGATGAACTAGATGCTGTAGTATTTTACGATAAGCCACTTTTAAAATTCGAGAGGCTTCTTGAGACTTATTATAAGTTTTCACCAAAGGGCTTTGTTTCTTTCGCTAAGGCTATGCCTGTGTGGTTGAACGAAAAGATGTTCTTGAAAAAATTGATTCGAGAAGGTCTAGCTGAGGTAGAGGATTATAAGTCAAAGGACTTGAACATGCTTTTCCCAGAGCATCACTTATCTCACGCGGCTAGTGCGTATTACCCATCTCCTTTTGAAGATGCGGCTATCTTGACTATCGATGGTGTAGGTGAATGGAGTACAGCTATAATAGGACATGGAAAGGGTGCTTCGATTGAAGTGCTGAGAGAGTTGAACTTCCCTCATTCTGTAGGTCTGCTTTACAGTGCATTTACCTATTTCTTAGGTTTCACTGTAAACTCCGGAGAATATAAGTTGATGGGTTTGGCTCCTTACGGGAATCCTGAATCTGAAGAAACTGCCCGATTCGAAAAACTAATCAAGGAAAATCTAATCGAAATATACCCGGATGGTTCTATTTGGTTAGATCAAAGTTACTTCAACTATGCCACTGGCCTGAGAATGGTTCATGACAATAAGTGGAAGGAACTGTTTGGAATTGAGCGTAGAGGTGAGGAAGGTGAATTGGAACAAATTCACTGTAACCTAGCCTTGGCTATCCAACGAGTAACTGAAGATATTGTCCTAAAGATGGCAATGGAAGCCAAAAGACTTACCAATTCGGAGAATTTGGTGATGGCTGGTGGTGTTGCGCTTAACTGTGTGGCAAATGGAAAACTTCAAAAATCCGGAATTTTCAAAAACATCTATATACAGCCCGCAGCGGGTGATGCAGGTGGAGCTTTAGGAGCTGCATTGGCAGCAAATTATATCTCCTTTGGACAGGAAAGGTTGAAGGCAGATCAGCCAGACTCCATGTTTGGTTCCTACTTAGGTCCATCCTATTCAAGTAAGGAAATAGAGTTGATGAGCCGCAAGGTGAAAGGCAACTACACGAAGTACGAGGATCTTGCAAACATGTATCCTGTGGTAGCTAAGGAGCTATCTGAGGGCAAGGTAGTGGGTTGGTTTCAAGGTAGAATGGAGTTTGGACCTAGAGCCCTTGGAAATAGAAGTATTTTGGGAGACGCAAGAAACCCTGAGATGCAAAAGAAGCTGAATCTTAAAATCAAATATAGAGAAGGCTTTAGGCCTTTTGCTCCTTCTGTGCTTGCAGAAGAAGTGTCCACTTATTTTGACTTAGATGAGCCTTCTCCTTATATGCTACTTGTAGCACCAGTGAAAGAATCCAGGAGAAAAGAACTTCCTGCTGACTACAACAGCATGGGGCTTTGGGAGAGACTGTACAAGGAGCGTAGTGATATACAATCAGTAACCCACTTGGATTTCTCTGCAAGAATCCAAACGGTACATGAGAACACCAATCCTAGGTACTATCATTTAATCAAGGAATTCCAACGTCAGACTTCTTATGGGCTTGTAGTCAATACAAGTTTCAATGTGAGAGGTGAGCCTATAGTTTGTACACCGCATGATGCTTACCGTTGCTTTATGAGTACGGAAATGGATGTGTTGGTGATCAATGAGTATGTGTTTTTCAAGCAGGATCAGCCTGATTGGGAAAATAAGGATAAGTGGATGGTAGAGTTTAAAAAGGACTAAACATGGGCTTGATTTCCAAAAACGATATCAAATCTTTCTTTACGATCACGGTACCCATGATATTGATCATGTTGGTGGTGGTGGAAATTATCCTTTGGAAAGTAGCTCCAGTGGCAGATCCTTTTGCAAAGTATAAGAACTCGGCTCCCCTCAACAATCAGTTTATTGAATCTCAATTTTCAAAAAAAGTATCTTATACGTTTGAAATTGAGTCCGATTTACCTTTGATGGATTCCTCCACTACGTTCACTACAAATAACATGGGCTTTAGAGGAGACTCTTTGATTTCCCCGAAGCCTAGTGATGAATACAGGATCTTTTTGGTAGGCGGAAGTACTACAGAAAATCTATTTATTGACGATAAACTTGGTTTTGAGAGGCAGATTCAAGAGAAACTGCAGGCAGAGAATCCGAGCAAATCGATCAAGGTCTATAATGCTGGCAAATCGGGTGATGCCAGTCCAGATCACTTGGCTATGCTAGGTCAGCGATTGGTACATTTAAAGCCTGATTTGATTGTTCTTTTCCCAGGAATAAATGATTTGAACAGGCTAGCTGCAGGATATGATTATCTGCATTTCCCTGTGAAGTCAACAGAGGTAGAACGAAATTGGAAAGTGGATTTGAAGTTTTTCCTCAGCAATTTTCAGTTGGTTAGAAGATTAATCAATGTGATGAATCCTGAAGAGGAAAGTGCAAGGAAAGCTATCTTCCTGTCTACCAACTACAAGGACAAAGTAAAGGAAGTTCAGAGTTTGCCTCTGGAATCCTCCTTACCTGAGTTTGATATTTCCATTTACGAAAGAAATACTCAAAGTTTTATAGGAATATGTAAAAGTCAAAACATAGACTTATTACTTTTGACCCAGACATTTACCTGGGATAGTGAGGAGGAAAACAACCTTTCCAATTCCCACTGGATGGTAGGTATAGGTGATAAGAGATATCCAGAGGATGAGTTAGCAGGCAGATTGACTGAAATGAACCAGTCTATTATTGAACTTGCGGCAAAAGATTCGGTGAACTTATTAGATCTGGAGAGTTTAATTCCAAAAACCAATGCGTACTTCTACGATGATTGCCACTTTAATAAAGGTGGAGTTGCCTATAGTACTGATTTAATTTCTAAGACAATTCAACAAACATATTTTACTAATTAAGATGGATTTCCTAAAAGACATTTGGGCCTTTATGAGAGAAAGGAAGAAGTTCTGGCTAGCGCCGGTAATTTTCATTCTTTTATTGTTGGGCGTTCTAATCATTTTTGGTGGAGGTAGTGCACTAGCACCTTTTATCTACACCTTATTTTAATTCAATAGCTTAATGAAAGCATTAAAAAGTGATCCCAGCAAAACGGTTTTGGTGATTTGTACTGGGTTAATTTTAGTATACTTTATCTTCTCTTTAAAGTGGATACTATTCGTAGCATTTGGAATAGGTATCTTAAGTATTCTATCGGAGTGGATCAGTAAAAAGATCGAGTGGGTTTGGTTTCAGTTGACTAAGCTGTTGAGCATGATAGTACCTAATATCCTGCTTGGAGCTATTTTCTATTTGTTCCTTACTCCTATTGCCTTTTTGGCGAATATTTTCACAAAATCAGATCCTTTACTAATCAAAAGACCGGTGAGTACGGCGTATAAGGAAGTGAATAAGCAATTCAAAGCTGAGGATTTGAAGAATCCTTGGTAAGTTTTTGTGATTATCCGCAATGATGCCAGTTGCCTTAGATTCTTTGCTTATCTGGTCGGAAGACCGATGACCGAAGACCGAAGTGACCTCAATTATAAATTTGAACAAATTCTAGATTGCTTTTCCCTCTTTACTGGTAGAAAAGCGGATATACATATAAGTTTTTAATTAGCCGCGGTTTTCATTTTTACCGCAAAGCCACAGAGGGCACGAAGAATTCCGCAGAGGGGATTATTGTCGGAGTTTCTTGGCAGCGACAGTTTTATAGCTTAAACGATATAACTGAAGACAGAAAATGACCACGAAGTGGTCCTACCTTTCAATTACCCTCCCGCGCAAAATCATCTTCTGGAAATGTTGGCCTATACGGGAGGATGAGAACGAATTTTATTTTTACCGCTAGGAGTCGCGAAGGATGCGAAGAACACCGCAAAGGATTAAGGGGTCTTTTATGATTGAGTGAGATACCGATCGTGCCGTTGGCACTCTCATTTACCTGAGACAACTTGTTAACCCTGAATTTCGCTTCGCTGGATTCAGGGTTATTACTATTTGTGCCTTTGGCACAACTATTCAGTTGCATGTTTTAATTCTCTTGCCAAAGGCAAGGCCTGTAAATGCCCAGAATGAAATTCTGGGGTAGTATTATGAGTGAGTTATACAGAGTGCCGAAGGCACGATCGGTAAAGCACAAAGTAAGTATCGTTTTAAACCGCCGCAGAGAACGCGGAGGGAATGTAGAGGGCGCGGTGTATTTTGATAAGTAGAACTCAAGTTGTTGATAGTTCTATTGCGCTCCTTCAGAGCTTCAATTGGGATTAGGCTGACTTGAAACCCAGCCCTAGCGAGCTGGGCTAGGGTATTTTGGGCTTTCAGCCCTTTTCAATACACATAGCTTTTAACCGCAGAGGACTCGGAGGGAATGTAGAGGACGCGGTGTATTTTAAGTGGGTGAGATTCAAGACAACATCGAGAGGTATTGAGTAATGGCAATTGCTTAAATATTTAAGTGTATCAGCATGAATGCACATTCTAGAATAATACATAGTATTAGTAGTGAGAAATCCCCCTTGCCCCCTCTTGGAAAGGGGGAATTGCCAAATTTGAACTTCTAGAATTAATATAAAGTGCATACGTACAGCTAAGCGAATACACATATAAATAATTAAAGATTAAAAGATTAACCAGTATCGCTGAGCGGCACTCCATTCTTAGTGAATCTATGTGTTATTCTCTGCGCAACTCTGTGGTAAATATTTCTTTTTTTAACCGCAGAGAGCTCGGTTTATTTATAAAGGAGCTAGACACTGTGGCAATTAAAATCAAAAAAAAAGCACTCCCGAGGGAGTGCTTTTGTATTACTTACTTTCAGAATTTTAGATCGCGTATTTGGATGGATCTATATCTGGCTTGTTGCTTTTCATAAACTCAACGACTTCGGTTAATCCTTGTTCCAAAGAATACTGAGGATCCCAATCAAATAGGGTTTTAGCTTTAGAGTAATCGCAAATCAACTTCATAACCTCACTTTTCTCAGGTCTGATGCGTTGATTTTCAGCGATAACTTCCTTCTCAGTACCACAAATCTTTTGTACCATATCTACTATTTCCCCAATTGTATCTCCCCTACCTGTACCCACGCTCACTACCTCGCCAATTGTAGAATCGGCCAAAGCAGCCATCATAAAGCCTCTTGCTGTGTCTTTTACATAAAGCATATCTCTCACTGGATCCAGAGAACCTAGTCGGATTTCATTGGAATCTGAAAGGACTTGAGATACTATAGTCGGTATGACTGCACGGGTAGATTGTCTTGGACCAAAAGTATTGAAGGGTCTAAAAACACATACTGGTAAATTGAAGGACAAGAAGTAACTCTCAGCAATCTTATCTGCTCCGATTTTCGTGGCTGAATAAGGAGATTGCCCCTGCATAGGGTGCTTTTCGTCGATAGGCGCATACAATGCAGTGCCGTAAGTCTCCGATGTGGAAGTAACCAAGAGTTTCTGCACTCCTTGACTTCTTGCAGCTTCCAGCATGTTCAAGGTACCATTGATATTGGTGGAGACATAAGCAGCCGGAGCTACATAGGAATAAGGTATACCGATCAGTGCAGCAAGGTGAAATACTATCTCTTTCCCTTTAGACAGGGTATTCATTAAAAACCCATCCTGGATATCTCCAAAAATGATTTCAATCTGACTTAGTATCTCCTTAGGAAGAAAGCGAAGATTGTTGATGTTAGAATTGGAGTTGTAATGAACCAAGGCTGTAACTTCAGCGCCAGCTTTAACCAATTCTTCAGTTAAATGGCTTCCTATAAAGCCACCTGCTCCAGTAACAAGGACTTTTTTTCCGGTGTAATTCATGGATTTGATTTATTAAATAGATTTTTATAATCAAGATTGGCTTTTTCGTAATCTTGATGTTGGCCTATATCCAGCCAGTATTCTTCTATAGGGAATGCGACGACAGATTGCTTCTCTCGTAGTAGCACATCCATCAGATCTGTAATGTCATAAAAATTACCCTTTGGTATGTGACTAAGTACTTCTGGACTTAGCGCATAGATGCCACCACTAATTCGGAATGAATAGGTCGGTTTTTCTAAAATGGAGGTCACTTGACAACCTTCCGTCTGCAATACTCCATAAGGCACTTTGGCTTCATAAGAAGCACTACCAATAGTCAGTTTGGCGTTATTTTCTATATGAAAATCAAGTACAGATTTATAATTCAAGGAAGTCAACAGGTCTCCATTCATTACTAAGAAAGGAAGCTTAAGTTGATCTTCAAGGTATTTTACTGCTCCTATGGTCCCTAGCTTTTTGTCTTCTTTGAAATAGCGAATATTAAGCCCGAAGGAAGAACCATCACCGCAAAACTCTTCAATATGTTCTGACAAATAATTGGTGCACAGGTATACATTACGAAATCCGAAAAGATGAAGCCTCTCTAGTATGGTTTGCAAAATAGGCTTGTTGCCAACCTTGAGCAGAGGTTTAGGAATGTTTTGAGTAAGTGGTTCTAATCGAATTCCTCTCCCTCCTACCATCAGCACTACTGGGTTTTCAATCGTTGGGCTGGCTTTTTCAGGTTCTGAGGAAAGAAAATGATGTATTTTCCCCTGCGCATCTATCACAGGAACCAGTTTAATACCCTGCTCGGTAATCTGCTTCATATCCAAGGTTTTCTGCTCCTGAATGGAAACAGTAAAGGGATTGGAATTCATGACTGCAGAGAGTTGATCATCTAGCTGACAGCCATTTAATATTCCTCTACGGATATCTCCATCACTTACAGAACCAACTAACTTATCATCGGCATTTAATACAAAAATGAGTCCCCTCTTATTTGCCTCAATCAGACGCATTGCTTCACGAATTGATATATCCTGGGCTGCTGTGAAAAGGTTGATTTTATCTTTATCAATAAACATATTAAACTAATTCCTTGATGTATGTTTCTAAGGTAAAGCTTTCTTGAAAACCAGTTAAGTCTCTGAAGACATTATCTGATATTTTCATCATATTATCATAAGGCTTGATAGGCTCAAAGTTCCTTTGGTAGTGGAAGCCTAGGTTTTTCTCGAACAAGTCAATCAATTGATGCACATTGAAATGGTCGCTGCCCACCATATTTAAAATCGGTGTTTCCCCCCATTCTATAGTCTCCATCACCGATAACATTGCCTGCGACAAATCCTCGACATGGAGAAAAAAGCGGAATAGACTTCCGTCATTATTGAAGTCCAATACCTGATCAGAGAGTCCCGATCTCAGCAAATAGGCAAAAACACCTTTAGGCTGAGTAGATCCATATATGTTGGATAGCCTAAGGATCAATCTGTTTTCAGGTTTCATCCCTGCCATGATCAACTCTTCAGCAACCAACTTCAGTGTGGAGTAAGGAGTTTCGGGTTGACAGGCGTGAGTTTCATCTACAAAATCCCCTGATCCATATACGCCTACACTGGACAATTGAATCAGTTTGGTGTGCTCAGCACAGGCCTGAATCAAGTGTTGGATACCAACGGTATTCTGAAGTAGGCAAGCTTGTATGGGCCTGCTGATTTGGCCAGTGAAATTGAAGATAAAGTCAAACTTCTCTTCCCTAATCAACTGTACGGATTCGGGTGAGCATATATCCAACTTCAGGTGACGTGCACCTTCTCCTTTTCTGGAGCCAATGAAGATATTCGAAAAGCCAATCTGTTCTAAAACGGCGGAGAAATGGCTACCTAAATAGCCATTTCCACCGAGTAGTAAGATTTTACTTTCCTTCGTAAAAGATTTTTTGAATGCTGACACTTGATAGGTCTATGTTTTTGAGAATGTCCACGATTTGTTTAGCAGAATTTCCTTCTCCGTATGGGTTCTTAATTTCAGAGACTTCTTTTCTAAACTCATCGTCAAATAATGCTTTCTGAATTGCTTTCTCAATCTGAGCTGCATCATTAGGTACATCTAGGACATTGGAAGCACGTTCTCTACCCATTTGTCTATTGCCAATATTGATAGCAGGAATCTTCAAGGTAGGAGTTTCATGAATTCCAGAGCTGGAGTTACCTACCAAAGCCCATGCGTTTCTGTACAGGTTGACAAATTTCAGCGTAGGAAGAGAAGGTATCCACTTGAAGCCTGAGGATTTGATTTCCTCAATGATTTTAGCATGTCCTGCATCGTTATTAGGCAGAAGGAAAACCACCTGAGCATCTATATTTCTTAATGCCTTGAGAGTCTCTCTGATTTGATCAATAGAAGACATAGCCTCGGTAGTCACGGGATGCTGAATCACCAACACAAAAGGTTTTGAGAAATCCAGGCCAAACTCTTTTTCCAATTCGGAAGCATCCATGGTAGGCGTATTGACCAATACATCGATAGATGGGCAGCCAACTACGTGAATATCCTTTGGGTTTTCGCCAAGTCTAATCAATCTCTTTTCTGCATCTTCCGTGGCAGGAAAGTGAATGTGGGAGAACTTAGTCATCGCATGTCTGATAGATTCATCGATGCTTCCCGTTACTTCTCCACCTTGAATGTGTGCCACAGGGATGTTCATGTGTGCAGCTGCTACAGTGACAGCAAAGTTTCCTCCGATATCAAAGCCAGATAGAACCAAATCAGGTTTAGATTTCTCCAGCTCATAGGTTACTCCTGTCAAGACTCTAGCCATGGAACGAACCATTTCAGCTCCTGAATCAGGTGCATTGGAGTCAAACATTGGGATTTTGGCGTTGATAGTAAATCCGTCATCTTCTATATAGTTGACGTCTTTACCATGTAAATCCAACAGGCATATGCCCGTCACTACCAGGTAAATTTCAAAGAATGAATCAGCTGTCATTCTTTCTAAGATTGGCTTATATCTACTATAATCAGCTCTTCTTTCTATGAGTACAAATACTTTCATTAGTTAACTACTTATTGATGTGTTTTATTTAATACTTTTCCACTGCACCTGAATATCCACTTCTAGATCTTCTGTGGCTGTTTTGCCCAGAATAGACTCAAAGTGCTCGGCTAAAATACCGCCTTTACCAGGTCTTTTCACCCAGATATTTTCTTTTGTAAATTGTTCTCCAGCCTGAATAGGTTGGATAGTACATACGGTAGCAAAAGCGAAGTCAATTGTTGCTTGCTCTTCCGCCACTGCCTTCTTGTCTCCGCCTCTTTGTAATTGGATGATCTGCGAACCTTCGATCAATTCAGCACAGGCTTGCTCGTCCATAGAGCATACGATGTCTGGACCTTGTCTTTGCATGTGATCGGTATAGTGTCTCTCCAAAATGGAAGCTCCCAAAGCCACTGCGCCAAAGCAGGCGTGATTGGTAATCGTATGATCACTCAGTCCAATTACAGCCTGAGGAAAAGCTTCCTGAAGCTGAGCCATAGCTCCTAATCTAACCAGGTGGTTTGGTGTAGGGTATAAATTGGTCGTATGAAGCAAGGCAAAGGGCACCTTGTGTTTTTCGAGTATAGCAACAGACTTTGCAACGCTCGCGAGATCATTCATTCCAGTACTTAGAATCATAGGCTTCCCAAAGGATGCTATGTGTTCCAGCAAAGGATGATTATTGCACTCGCCAGAACCTATTTTAAATCCTTCTACATCCCAGGAAATCAATCTATCAGCAGCTGCGCGAGAAAAGGGAGTTGAAACGAAAATCATCCCTTGTGCCTCCACATATTCTTTGAATTCCAGCTCTTCCTGCTCAGATAGCGCGCAGGTTTGCATGATTTCGTAAATACTTTCTTTGGTGTGCGAAGGAATAGTATTCTTAGCTTCCCGGCTCATCTCATCATCTACAATATGCGTCTGATGCTTCACCATTTCTACTCCTGCGCGCTTAGCAGAATCTACCATTTCCTTTGCTACTTCAAGTGAGCCACCATGGTTGATCCCAATTTCGGCTATCACTAAAGGAGGAAAATCATAGCCTATTTTGCGTCCAGCTATTTCTATATAAGGTTTATTCATTTGCTTGTAGATTTTACCATACGGAGTAACCTCCGTCAATAATTAAGTTGTGTCCCACTATATGTTTGGAAGCCTCTGATGCCAAAAACACTATACCCCCATTCATATCAGACTTGTGAGCCATATCCCCAGAAGGGTTAAGTTGCTTATATCTTTCATAAAACAAGCCTTCGTGCCCATTCCATACACCACCTGGAGTAAGGGAATTTACCCGGATTTGCTTGTCGGCCCATAAGGTGGCCAAGTACTTCGTCAGGGCAATAACACCTTGCTTGCTAACGCTATAGGCAACAGGCTGGAAAATACCAGTACCTGGGTAAATTCTATGATTAGGACTTACCACTCCGTAAAGACTCGCAATATTAATAATATTACCCTTACCCTGCGTGAGCATTTGCTTTCCGATTACCTGACAACCTAAGAAAACTCCTTTTAGATTGATGTCCATAATCCTATCCCAATCTTCCTCAGGAAAGTCCTCAAATCCAGCTTCAAAATTAGCAGTCTTAGATTGATTGGTACTAGCGGCACCATTAATTAAGACATCGATTTTGCCGTATTTGTCCAAGATGAGTTTTAAGGCATCTTTCCAAGACTGGGAAGAAGCCACATCCAGACCAATTCCAATTACAGGGAGATCATGCCAGGATTTCTCAGCAATGATTGCATCGCACTTGCTTTTATCCAAATCGGCCATGACTACGGTAGCACCTTTTTCAAGTAATGCTGAAGCCATTTCAGGACCTAATAATCCTGCTCCACCGGTGATTAAAACAGTTTTATCACTTAGGTTAAAAATATCGTTCATATGTTTATCAAAGTTTTTCATTATCATCCTCATCCTCAATCTAGTAAGTTGTCTTATTCCCTTTGCTTGAGGAGTGGGGAGACGGAAGACCGAAGACCGAAGACGGAAGACCGAAGACCGAAGTAGCCTCAAGGCTAGTTTTCAATCTATAATAGGTCGTTTTTACTAGTGCAATTCCAGATATAATTATTGTTTTTTACTCATTAAAAACTCCACCAGTTCAAAATCCAAAAGTGAGTCTATATCGATAGCTCTTTCTCTAGGAATGGGAAATATTCTACAGGGCGCTTTGCTCCAATGAGGATAGTTATAAAGTGCTGACTTTTTGATCACAAAAGCAGCAGGTGAGAGACTATAGACATCAGGTGCATCTTGTCTTCTTACGATAGGTTTCTCAGATTTTTTTACGATTTCAGCTAATCCATCTTCCCTGATTTCCATCATGTTGAAGTAAGGGTTTCTTTCTGGCTCATAGCCTGTAATCACTACTTCTGTGGATGGGTTATCCAAGGCAAGTTGAATTGCGCCGTCTATATCCAGCGGGGTTTTCAAGGGAACAGTCACGTCCAGATCTACCAAGTATTCAACTTCTACACCATACTCTTTTTCGTAAAACTCAAGTGCATGTATGAATACAGGCCACTTGCTAGCAGAATCAGAGGCTAAATCATCAGGTCTCATGAAAGGCACTTTTGCTCCAAATTCTTTGGCAGTGTCAGCAATTTGCTGGGAATCTGTGGAGATAATCAAATCTGCAATCAATTCGCTTTGCTGAGCCTGAACAATCGTATGGCCAATTAAAGGAATTCCATGCATAAGCCGTAGGTTTTTATTCGGAACACCTTTGGATCCTCCGCGGCAGCATATTGTAGCTAAAATCATTTAAATAATGGGGATTTTAATATGGTATTTGATTGACTGGAAATTTTGGATGCCATTACAAGTTGTAGGCTTTCTAACCCATGCTCAAAGGTACAAATTCTATCATCTGAATCTGCGTTCATGAAAGCTTTTGCTATCTCCAAATACCTGTCATTTCGTTCGAAATTAGAAAAATCAAAGACTTCTTCCGTTTTATCTGCTTGGGTAAGGGTCACCGTGCGAGCAGCTAAGTCCCATTTAATGGTTCCCAATGCTCCGGTAAAAACACAGTTCCGGATGAGTACACGCTGATGATAATCCAAGTGAATAGTTCCTGTAGCACCGGACTTAAACTTAATCAATACATCTGCAACATCCTCAGTTTCAATTTCTAACTCTGGATTTTCTTGATATATGGCAGATACACTTTGCACGCTTCCAAGCAACCAAATCAGGTAATCAAACTCATGTATTAAATCCAGCATCACACCTCCCCCGCGCTGGAGAGAAGCGCTCATACCTTTTCTATGATCTTCGTGAGGCCTCCAATCTGGCAAATACTGACCTACAAAAGCATTAGCGGAATATACTTTACCAATTACTTTATCATTGAGTAATTTTCTGACTCTGGTCAAGCCTGGATCAAAGTGAAGGTCAAAGCCTACCAGTATCTGGACTCCCTTATGCGCAGCAGTTTTAAATTGCTCCAAATCATCCAAATTATGGCTGATAGGCTTCTCCAAATAGATTTTAGAAACATTTGTCTTGAGAAGTTCCTGCAAATGCCCTACATGACTGGCAGTGGGTGAACAGACAAAGGCATGGGTGAATTCTGAAATATTTGGAATGCTTTTAAAGTCTGGAAAAACAGGAAAGTCAGGCCAGTGTGATGGAAATTCTTTCCTTTTTGTGACCAAAGTAATCCTGTCATATCCTAATGACAATAAATTAGAAACGTGCCTAGAACCTATGGAGCCAATCCCAACAACTAAAATATTATCTTGTATATTTAACAAATCTTGAATTTTTTATAGTCCAATTTATTGCTGATTATTTAGAATTTATTTTTCAATCTAATAATATTGTACAAACGCTTAGTTTAAGGCACACATGATAAAACTTCCTGCCCCTACTCAGGTATTACAACCCTTAGTATTTTTTTACGCCGCATTAAGTATAGTATACTGGTTATTTATTCTGGCGCCGGGTATTGGGGATGAAGGCTTGATGTCATTATATCTCAGTGAAGGAAATAAGGAAGGCTATTATTGGCTTATACAAAAGGGTAACTTCTCTCTTCCTTATTCCCTACTAGTTTATCCACTGAGCTTTATTTTCCCAAGTTATTTTGCCCTAAGAATTTTGAGTCTAGCTGGTATACTATTTTTATATTTTTATCTGATACGAAGATTAGATTTTAAGACTCAAAATTTCAAAAATCATATACTATTCTACTTATTCTCGGGTTCTTTCCTCCTAGGCACCAATGACAACCTGCTTTTTTGCCTTTTAACTATCTTCTTTACTGAAGTTTATCTGGTGCTAATAAAACAACAGGAGAGAATTCCTCTATATGCGTTAATCTGTATGATTACTTCACTATTTACTAGGCAGATGGCCATTATATATCTACCAATAATCCTGGCAGGATTAATTTTGGTCTATCAGCAGAAAGGTATTTTGAGGAAGGAATACCTTGCTACCCTGTCTACTGCACTAGTTTGGTTTGTATTGAATATTCCGTCTATTCAGGCAAATGGGTTTATAAGTTTTGACAACAAAGATACCAATCAGCAAATGGGAATGACTTGGGCTCAACGTCAGTATCTTTCTCAACTCGATTTCAATGCTGGAAAACTAACGGAATTCACTCATGTCACCTGGCAAGACACTTTTAATTATGTTCAGGAAAATGGTGAAACAAGCCTTCCTAAAACCAACATGGAATCTATTTTATTTGACCCTGTACTCACTATCGAGGAATTTATTAAAGATTTAGCTTATATGGTTTACTCGGGATTCAGGCAATGTGGGCTTGGAGTGTTTTTTCCAATTTTAGGAATATGGTATTTTTTAAAGTTCGGAAATCGAGAACTAGGTTATTTAGGAGGAGCGCAATTATTCACCATGTTAGTTATCGCCCTTATGATTATATCCTATATAGAAATTCGCTGGCTAGCTCCTGTCTTTATTATGGGAATCATTGGAATTGAAAGCGTTAATCGATCTGGGAAAGCTTCAACCTTTTTGGATTTCAGCAATCAACTTATCCTGTTTGTATTAGGAGTGTATGGCTCCTGGAGATACATCAATTTGATCTTGGAGAAGCAAACCTTTTTATCCTCGGTTTAAAGAAAACCAGTTCTTCAGGTTTTTTTTCAGGCTAACCGGGAAGAGGCGTTTGATATGGTCTGCGCGGGTCATTCCTTCAGGAAAGTTCATTTTAAAAGGTGAATCCTTTTGGACCTTCCAATACTCGGCCTTCCGAGGGTGATTGCTGTTATACTCCCAAGGTTTGCTTGGGCCTGTAAAATGGATAAGTATAGGAGAATCCACTGCTTCCTTTAATTGTTCGCTGGTCCAGGTAGTTTCGTCAAAATCAAACCCTTCTCTATACAAAATCGCCTGTTGGTTGAATTTGGGAGTCAACTCCAAGTAATCTCCGTCTATAACTCCATTCAAAGCACACTGATCTACAAACCTGATTTTGTCAGGATGATTATGTACAAATTCAAATGACCTATTGGTGATATCCATTTTTTTCCAAAGATCAAGATTGATCAACATCACTCCAGAATTAAAATATGTAGCGGAGTCTTTCATTCCTAGCTCCGTTTTCCATTTGTATATAGGGTCAACTACAGCCGCAAGAACCTTGTCTTTGAGATCAAATTTGAGGAATTCACGGAGTGAGGAAACCGCAATAATATCAGCATCCATGTAGATTGCTTTTTTAGCAAAAGGAATCAGTTCCGGGATAAGAAGTCTGTAATAATTAGCTTTTGAAAAGTGATGAGGGATGGGGAAATTTTCAAATACCTCATCATCGAGTTTAATAAATTCGAAGGAAGAACCAAAGGATTCCACCGTCTTTGTAATTGCATTTTTTTGGCTTTCGCCTAGCGCATTTCCTAACAGGTAAAATTGGAAATTGTAATCCTGATTAGTTTTCAGGACGGATAGCATGGTGGTCATTGCGTGAGGAATAAACTTTCCGTCAGCGCAGAATACTATAGGGATTTCAAATGAAATTTTGGACAGCATTAACTCAATTTTAGTTCGCGTACAAAGCATTTACCCAGTTTTGCATGGGCTATCAAATGCCGGGAATGTTCACTTCCCATATCTTTTAAGTTTTGGATATGATCACCACCATACACAAAAGCAATCTGATCTTTAGTATATACTTCAGAGACAGTTTTCCAAAATGGACATGTAGGAGCTATTCCAAGAACACCCTCATCTGTCCCCATTTTCCCGTAGACTATAAAGTCCCACTGTCCTTGCTTAATGGAGTTTTCTACCTCTTCATCTGTAGTAGGAAGCGTTTCTGAATTTGGAGTGGAGCTTAGCCGCCTAGTATAGCCAAATCCTTTCCCATAGCACTTGTCAGCCTTTTCCAAGGGGAAGCTATCGTAAAGAAAATCAAGTTTGGGATAGCCATAGCATAGCCCTTTGCCAGACTCCTGAACTCTGCTTAATCCAATAAAAAGCAGTTCTCTAGAATAATTGACATTTGCATCGCAATTCAGGAAGAGGATTTTTTGGTTAGACTTAACGCCTAAATTTTTCAGGAATCCCTTTGCTACTGCAGAGCAAGAGATATTCTCTTTGCAGTGGTCAAGAATAGCTGTTGCGTAATTTTGGTATTTGCTATGGTAATCAGGATTGTCTTTCCAGGGCAGCAACTCCTTGTTTGCTTGAAGTATAAGTTCTTTTGGGAGATGAGTAAGTGTATCCTTAGGACAGGCTGCTAAGTCTGGGAATGCAGGGATAGTCCCGTTGGCAAGGATCTCATAATGTCTAAGGCAATCCCAACCTCCTTTTTTCCATGTAAAAGCAAACTGGGCTTGAGCATACATGGTGTAGAAGTCCTTTTCATTTGAGAATCTGTAGGTTTCTCTCAAGCCGGGAACCACCTCAGCCCATAGGGAAGTTTTATCTGTAACCTTATCCAAAATCAATTCATCCGGGATGCAATACCCTAAAGGAAAGATGCGTTCATCTACCTTTTTCAGGTCATAATATTGAGGATACAATTTGTCAATTGCCCTGAAAAAATACGTTCTGCCCCTACCTGTATAGGTTTCTAATTTATTGCTGATTTTTTGGAGAATAGTCATATATCAGTTTCCCTGAACTTGTTTAATCTGACTCATTAAGATCATTTTTTTCTTTAGTCCCTTACTTATATACCTAGAAAAGTAGAAGGTAGAAGAGAGGAAACCTAGTTTTTCGATGGAATATAGGACCTTCCATAGATCTGCGGCATTGCCCATAAAGGATGTACTCTGAGAACCTAGGCGATATCGATAATTGGATAGGGCCATATTTATGCCGTAGGCTTTAAAGCCCTGCTTTAATATTGCCAAATGGAATACATAATCCTCAGCTTTGACTAGATCCAATTTCAATTGTGGAAGGGAAACCTGAGTGGTGTCAAGCATTATGGTGATGATAGAGAACTGGGGATTTCCTAAAAGCTGCTTGTAGGAGATTTCAGGAGCGAAAGGAACATTGCTTTTCCCCATAAATTCACCTGCTTCGGTAATTCTCTGAAACATGGTAAAGGACACTGCATGCTTTTCCTTTAGCATAAATGCCACTTGGATCTCAAGCTTTGCAGGTTCGTAGGTATCATCTGAATCCAAAAAACATAGAAATTTCCCGCTGGATTCTTTGATACCTCTATTTCTAGCCTCCAAAGCTCCAGCATTTTTCTCTTGCCTGATTGCCTTTATTCTGGGATCCTTATCCGCTGCATCTTGGCAGATCTTAAAGGATTTATCAGAGGACTGGTCATCGACCAGGATAAGTTCCCAATTGGTATAGCTCTGACAAATGACAGAGTCTATACAAGCCTGTACAAACCTTTCGGTATTGTACACTGGAACTACGATTGAAACTAGGGGTAAAGTTATGTCTTTCATATGCTAAAAATTCTTGGACGCATAGTCTTTCACTAAGGCAGCAAATCTACCACTCCAATACTCTAATGAATTGGAAGAAAATTGATCATGAAGATTTTGACTGATTCTTTGATAGACCTTTGGATTATGGAATAAAAATACGACTGCTGCAGCAAGTAACTCAGGTTTTCCTGGAGGAACAAAAAGGCAGGTTTCACCTTCTTGGAGTTCTTTGGCAATGCCTCCTACTTTCGTGGAGACGATAGGCATGGCGAATGCTCTGGCTTCATTGATGATCTTTGGTAGTCCTTCACTATAAGATGAAATCACCATAATGTCGTGAGATCTATATAACTCAAATAAAGATTCCCCAAAAGCTTGATACCCTGCAAATTTCACACAGTGGGATACATTCAACTCTTCAACAAAAGCTCTTAATTCTTCTCCTACCCCACCTTCTCCTACAATAGTTAGGGAGACAGGAATGCTCTCATTGACAAGTTTGACGGCATTCACCAGGTCGAATAGCCCTTTTTCGGGTTCCAGTCTTCCCACAAAGAGAAGCTTTACATCTTTGTTGAATTCCTTCCTTGCTGGTAACTGTAGTTTTTCAGATACAATTGAATCACTGACATAAAAATTATTCTTATATACCGGTTTAAAGTAATTATACATCTCATCTCCTACAGAGACGATGAGCGCATTTTTATGAAACAGCCTAGCATAGGTATACAGGAATTGTGTAAATTTTTTACCGACAAAGCGATTAATACCAGAATATCTTACATGGATTAATGCCTCCAAATTTTGTCGTACGAATAAGACAACAGGCTTTTTTCTACCTACCAGCATTAAAACAAGAAAACTGATAGGATGAGGCCAAGTAAGCCAAAACACGTCATAGTGTCCAACTGCAGACTTCAGCAATGCCTTAGATCTGCTGAGTAAACTTGGCTTTTTGAAAAACTGCGAGACACTTGAATAAAAAGGAAAGACCAAAACCTCTTCCTTGTTGTCAGTGAAAAAATAATGCCCTGGCTCATCCGTTTCTATGCATCTGGAACCCAATTGAAATTCATCAAAATAGGTTTCACAGGTAGCCTTGATGAACAAAATATGCGAATCGTCTGCATATATTTTATCCTTGTTCTTTTTTAAAATAAAGTCGTTGTAGGCAAATATCTTCAATGGATAAATAGCTTTTTTTTGAAAGTATGTGGTTCTGGAAAGGCTTAATTAATTGAAACTATTTTTTGAAAAAATGAGAGGAGAATAAGGCTCTACAAGTACAAATGGAATCAACTAGGAAAATGAATTAGGCAGGCAAGTTCTCCTCTGTATCTGCGGTCTGCAGTTTAAATCTATTTACTGCTATTGAATTCCCTTTGGCATTACCTTTTTTTCGATTCGTTTTTTTCCTCTTAGCCATGGTTCCAATATTAACACAGGAGATCCCCATGAGTAAGGGGGTAATGTAGGTTCGTGTGGCTGAGTGGAAAGTAGCCAGAAATCCCAATAAAAACAGCGCAATCAATATCCCTTTACTTATAGATTCTGGGGCATAGCCTTTATTGAGAAAGTAGACGACAATGAACAAGCTGAAAATTATTAAGCCCAACAATCCATGCTCTGCTATTAACCTTGATAATTCTACGTGTGGCGCATATCCTTTGTATTCATCGCGCATGTAGGTGGAAGCTCCTACGCCTACACCCAGCATGCTGTGATCTAAAAACAGATCCACATCCTCCATGAAAATATCGGACCTATTGGTAGTTATTTTATTCAGATTTTTTTCTGCACTTCCCGTAAGCGTTCCTTGGGTCTCTCCCATGTAGCGAAGTAGTAGCATTCCTCCTGTAATCAGGTTTGCGGCCATCATCACAATAAACAGCAGTATACCTACAGGGAGGATGAATTTCTTAAAATTGGGAATCCTCAGTGCCATGCGTTCTTTTACACTCAGCTTGGTGAGGTAAAACATCACTACGAAAATAGCGATAAACCCTCCTATCATTCCTCCACGAGAAAAGGTCAGAAGTCCTTGGATTGTGAAAAGCCCAAGTAATATTCCATCCAACCACTTGTAACCTGAGATCCTATAATTCAACAGAATAGCTACAGCTATAACAAAAACTCCCAAACCTAAGATGGTGGACACCTGGTTGGACCCAAAGCCACCCGCTGTTGCAAAATTAGCACCGAGCGTGAACTCTACCTCATCTAAATTAGGGGTACGGATAATGGTGAAAATCAAAACAGAAATAATAGGGTAAACCAGGGGCTTAGACCAGCTAATCAAAGTCTTAAGCTTTAAATTCAGTGTGGAGAAAAACCAAATTGCAACACCAATATTCAACAACCCCAATAGGTTGAATTTAATATCATTAAAGGAAACCTGGTTACTTTCGTCAAACATGACGGCGGGAATGGACAGAATAAGGATCACCAGTCCGATCATGCCTTTGGCCGTCTGATTTCTACTGAGAAGAATACCTAGAGGACATAGAAATAGCAGGATATATTTACCTAATTCATATGGTATAAATGGATCAGACTCGGCCAATCTTCCCAGCGCTTCGAATGATGCGAAATAAATGATAATCTCCGCAATCAAACGAGGTCTTTCTGCAGCATTGATAGTGAATAAATTAATGAAACTGTATCCAAGAGCCACATAGAAAAATATGATCATTGGAAAAGCAGAAATAGTGGCGGATGCACCCAAAAGTACATGCACTATAAACCAAAAAAAGGATTTATTCTGTTGCTTTAAAGAATTGAAAAATATGAACATCCTAGCTTAGCCCGTTTAATAGATTAGTATATTTTCCCAAGAAATTCATATTGCCAAATTTAGCAGAGACATGACTGGCAAACAACTCTGCTTTGTTCTTTGCCTCCGAAATATTTGCTGCTACATGCAACATTGCACCAAGTAGTTCCTCTTTTTTGCCTGGTTCCACCAAATACCCGAATTTACCTTTCTCGAATAAAGCTTCACATTGCCCAACTGCAGTGGTTATTATGGGCACTTTACCCAACCCCAACTCCAGCAAGGAGACAGGTAATCCTTCCACATCAGAACTCAATACAGCAAATTGAGCCTCTTCCATATAAGGTGTCAAATTAAGTTGGGTTCCTTCTATGTGAATACTATCCTCCATCCCATTTCTACTGATCATCTCCTGGATCTCGGAGAGGTAAACGGGGTTGTCTGTAGAGCCCACCAGTTTTAATTTGTACCCAGGGTATGCTGCGACAAACTCCAAAAAAGCATTGACTAGTAAGTGATGGTTTTTTGGTGGTTTTAAATTTGCCAAACAAAGGATCACCTCAGCAGTATGTTGTCTTGATACTGCTTCTGGCAAATCAGGGAAATTCTGAATATAGGCTACGTGATGGATTTTAGGCAATTCCTTTTCGATCCAATCTTTAAGCTCCTCATTCACTGTAATGACCGCATCTATAGAACCTGCGATGAATTTAATCTTATTGCCAAAGCGTTGATCATTTCCTGAGAAACCTCCGTAATGTGCATGCCAAACCAACTTGCTAGAAGGGAGAAATTGCTTTAGCATTACGCCCCAAAATACGGATGAATCGTGGACATGAATGTGAGTGGGTTTGAAGTTTCGGGCTGTGGAAATAAGTTGTCTAAAAGCCTTGAAATCAGAAAATGACTTCTTATGGAGACAAAGAAAGCTCTCCTTGTCCAGTAGAAAGTCATTCATAGGGCCGTTTGACCTGCTAGCAACGAGGATATTGGGAATGTTTTCTTTAGAAAACAGGTTTGCAATATTTACAGCCATCCGTTCTGCGCCACCGACTGCCATGGAATCTATCAGTTGTAGGATTCTCATTTTAGTCTTTCGATTTCTGACTGAAATGTCTCCAAGGTGTAGTTCCTTGCCCAATCCATAGCTGCTTTCCCCATGCGTTCGAATTCCTTAGTATCTTCTAGCAATGTCACTAATTGCTCAAAAATTTGCTGGGGATCTTTACTTACCAAAACTCCTTTTTCTCTATTTTCTCCAATCATTTGAGGCACACAACTTACTCTAGAAGTAAAGGGGATACAGCCCCAAAACATTGCTTCTGCAACTGCTTTAGGCCAGCCTTCTGTTTTGGAAACAAAAATAAGGAAGTGTGACTCTTGGAGGATTTGTTTTACTGTGTCTGCATCTACATTTCCCTTGAAAATGACGTTATCCTGTAATCCCAACGCAAGAGATTGAGCTTCCAATTCTTGTCGCATGACGCCATCACCACAATAGACAAATTCAAAATTAAGCCCAGCCTGCTTCATCAAGTTGGACAGCTGGAGACCAATTTCTGGATTTTTGCCATCATACAAGGCTCCCACAAATACTAGCTTTATTTTTTGGCTAACTGGACTTTTGGAAACAGGTTCCTTTTCCGAATCCGTATAGCTGGCTGTAAAAAATGGAAGCACATTAGTACTGCTATCTGGCCAATCACCGTACACTAAAACTTTAGCGTTTTTGGTTAAAAAGGGGCTGTTTGCGATGAATCTTTGGATTTTATAGGTACGTGGCTGTTGGGATAGACCATCCCAGTTTCCCGCATACTTGATTGTCTTTGGTTTTGAAGGGAAAAATATCTGAACAAACATCGCCAATAGGCCCATATTGCCTGGGATTCTGATGTGAATATGCTTGGCGTTGCGCATGGCTTTTGCAATTTGAAAAATGATGCCTGGCAAATCGAATATTGTCTTAAAAATAGCCTGAACGCTTTGTACATGGTACGCAGGAACAGTGACAAAGCGCAGTTGCTTGTGCTTATATTTTAGGTCAATTTTCCCCGGTTTTGTTTCACTCATTAAGGGCGCTACTACTGAAACGGAGTTTTCCTTTTCTATCCACAGGTTCATTTCCCTGACATAGGGACCATAGGCATAATAGTCTCCATTTTCACTTGTGTGATGTACACAGGTGATTATTAAAAAATCATCCATTTAACAAGGATTTATAAAAGGTGACGTTTCTCGATACATTGGAAACATTGAAAACAGAGTTCACTTTTTCGTAGGCTTTTACCCCAATTTCTTGAAACTGGTCTTTCGCCTCAAATGCAGTAATTATCGAATTCTCAATACTTGAAACATCCAGAGGATTGCACAGAAAACCATTCAATCCATGTGTGATTGTTTCAGGTCCTGGCCCCTTGTCTGTGAAGATCACCACCTTGCCCATGGCCATAGCTTCAGGAGCGACTAGCCCTTGAGTTTCCATAAAGGATGGAAAAATACAGATAGCTGCTTTTCCATAAACCTGAGGAATTTGATCATGGGTAACAGGTGGGTGTATTTTTATTTGATTTTTAAGATTGGAAGGAATTCTAGCTTGGATATAGTCTGTATAAGAATCTCCGTTTGGGAAGAACCATTCCTTGCCAAAAATATCTAAGGTAGCTTCTGGGAATTTCAGGGAAACTTTAGCCATAGCGTCTATCAAATTCCCTACTCCTTTTTTCTCACAGATAGTACCTGCAAAAACAAGTGAAAAGTCCTTTGCTTCAGGATATGATTCTTTGTAGGCAAAGCGTTTTTGATCAATCATGTATCGGATTGTCGCGAGCGGTTTTCCATGATAGGAAAGGTACTTCGCGGTATGTTCTCTTACATAATCAGAAACCGCTATAAAGGCATCTGCTTTTTTAAATGATCTTTTCTCTTGAAAACCTTTCCAGCGGTTGATACCGCGATTTTCGGATTCAGAGAAAAAGTGATGCCCCCCATGCAGACGTACCACATACTTGACATTAGGCAGCTTTTGAAGAAATGCCAACCCTAATTCCGAACTCTCCACAATATCCAAGGGATGAGAAGAATTGATATCCTTAAGGTAAGCATTCAATTTCCTTGCGATAAGCCACCAATTCACTCCGGGCAGGGAAGGTTTGGCAAATCTAATAACTCTCAAATTTCCCTGGGTTTCATCCTCAGTTCTATTGGAATCATTTGCCCCAAGCACAGTTACTCGATGCCCCGCTTCGGTAAGTACATTACAGAAAGTGTATAAAAACACTCCTACCCCACCTGGATTAAGTCCAGCCTTTGGGTATTCATGTGAAAGAAAACAAATGTGCATTTTAATTACTTACTGGTAGAAATCAGGAAATCGACTATTCGACTGGAAGAAGAGCTTTGTTGATCTTGGTAAACAATTCTATCTCTCCATACTAATCGATCTTTTGCTATTTCCGATGGTGTATCGATAGCTTTTCTAATGGTTGATAAAATCTCCGCAGGTGAATTTATCCAGCCTACCGCATCCAAGTCTGCGAAGGTACGGAAGTGTTGGAACTGATAAACCCTTTTGATAGACCAGGGATGATCAGGGGCTACTTCATAGTTGACATACACGCCTGGTTTATCAAATTGAGAGAAATCAAGTGCCATGGTGGAGCCTACATTCAATACTACATCTGCATGATAGGCAAGATTAACCAAGACGGCGATATCTTCAGGATAAGGGAAAAACTTATTCCAGAATTCACCCTTTTTCCACTTTGGAACAAGCGTTTTTATAAATGGAAATTTATCTAAAACTGACTGATATCGCTCAAAGCCTTCTACGGGTACAGGTCTAAATAGAACTTCAATGTCTTGTTGATTTTGCAAAGCCTCCCCTATATCATTCAGGTAAATAGGGTCGTGAGGGGAGGTTAAAGAATCATCGCCCGAATAGCAAATCCATCGTTTTAGGGGATCAAGGCCATTTTCTTCCGCAAATTCAATTCTTGATTTGATCAGCTCTTGATTCGAATAAAAATCAAACTGGGGAGTACCAACGATTTGAATATCCTCTTTTTTAATGTCTGGAAAATACTTCAACAACTCCTTCTCCATGTATTCGGACCAAACCAAATAATTGGTTGCTCTCATTGGTAGCCGTCCTTTAGGAAGATTATCCCAAGAAAAAATCACTGCGACTGTTCTGATGCCCAAATCCTGAGCTGCCAGCATGGCAACACCCGCATTGGGTTCTCGCTGATGCGTACATAACAACACATCAGGATTTATTCTTTTCAGATCATCCCTATATTTACGGTAAGCAGCTGATTTACGTTGCTGATGTTGAATAATGGTATCAACCTTTGTGATTTTATCCAAATCTGTAAAAGTGCTACCAAATATTTCCGCGAAATAATTAGACACTTTTCCCTTAAAATTCTTCTTAGGCAACCAGTTGTCCAAAATAGTAGGGTTTCCCTCCATTTTGGCATTCACTTTTAATCGGGCGTAGCCGATGCAGTCTCTTAAGAACCTCGGTAAGGGATCTTCCTTATAAAATTGGAACACGTAATTCTCAAAATTCACTTGAGGGTTTAGGCGCTCTGCTTCCTTCATAACTGCAGGGTCCAAAGAATGCCAAACAGCAACATCAACATTGGACTCCTGAAGTAAAGGGATAATATCAGAATATAAATAATTCCTGATACCTATACCATCAGGAATCAATAAACAGACTTTCATTGGTCGGAGAGAATTAATGTTTTTGAATTTGAGATAAAATAGGGTGAAGAGTTTTGTGTTCTTCAAGATCAACAAAAAATAGAGGCTTCAACAAGGCAAGTTCTTCGTCTGATTTATCCCACCATTTTAGGTTTTGTAATTCTTCAATAAGGGAATCCGAAAAACGCTTTCGGATAAGTTTAGCGGGGTTACCAGCGACTATGGAGTAGGCAGCTACGTCTTTGGTCACGATAGATCCAGCGGCTAAGATGGCTCCGTCGCCAACAGTGACACCTGCCAATACCACAACTCCGTGTCCTATCCAGACATCATTGCCTATTTCTATTGGCTTTTCGGTTTTGAGTGATTTGAGTTCACCGTTAAACAGCTGATTATTGATATAAGTGGTTAAGTAACTTATGGGGTGATTGGTAGGGTGAAATGCCAATTCACGTCCGAGTTGGCAATACTTACCAATAGTCACTTTCCCTCCAAAAAAATTATTTGTCCCTAGCGTAGTTCTGTAACCGATGAATGTAGTATCTGAAAAAGCACAATTTTCAGGCACTGTATTGTTTCCTCCGAAGTTTACGTGGTGCACTCCAGTGGCCCACAAAGACACTTTAACCCCATCCTTATAGGTGAGGTATGGTCTAATCCAATATTGTACTTTCTGAAAAAGTCTACTTTTAAAACTCATGTTCTAATACGGTTCATTGACACCCAAATAGCTAAAATATTGCTTTCTGAATTTGTTGAACAATAACCTGGTTAAAAACTTACCTATTTTATACTGAGTTTTAGAAAATGCTTGGGCTTCAGGAATCTCCAAAGAGGCAGATGCTGGTGAACTATTGATAATTTGCTGCAACTTTTCTTCCATCCATGGCTGAGGACTATTGCCTAGGTGGTATGCATAGTTGCCCAGTGTAGCCAACCTCAAGAAGCCAGCTAAGTCATTAGGCTCATCCACATAATCTTCATCGCTATTACCTAGAATTCGAAATTCACAGACTTTAGTAGGAGCTGCCTCGAAAGCCTCCTTTCTTAATGTCGCAACAAAGTGTCCACAGCCTACCACCGCCTCATTTATCCCATTGGAGACAACGAGGTATTTTTCTAAATGTATTTTCTGATACAAATTTGAACCAACACTCTTTTGAAAGTTTATCAAACCTTCAGGATCCTGTACATTCCGAAATTTGATCTTACCCTTGAAAAGCCCATAGTACATCGTAGATGCTGTACTGTACAAAAACCCTTTACTGCTAGGCACAGGGGAAACCATACCTGCTTCAGGGAAATCAACAAATACTTGCTCCACCTGATTCTGCCAATCAGGCAAGAACATGACGTCAGCATCAGAAATGGTAATGAGAGGCTCTAAATTGCTCTTAACTATAGAATATATCGCATTGATCTTACCTAGGTTTTCACGGGTATAAAAGACCTGATCAATAAGCTGATTTGATTTCTGGTAGTCATAAATCAACTGAGTAACCTCTTCACAGCAACCATTGATAATAATTGAAATTCGAGTGTCAGCATGGACAGTATTTAATAAAGACTCTATGCAATACTTGAATATTGTCTTAGCATCCTTAAAATAGTCCGACTTAAGTTCTGGTATATAAACTGAAAGAATAACTCTATGCGTAGAAGAGATCTCCATTTTATGATCGGCCTTAGAAGGATTGGTCCCTTTTCTCATTAAATTCCTAATTAAGAGTTACCTCTGCGATTTTATGAGAAATTGATTCATTGGAATAACTTTCAATGTATCGATTCCTCAATTTTGTCCTTATTTCTGAAATTGTTTCCTTCTCTGTATTGACTAGTGATTCGATGGCAATTTCGAGCGTATTAGTAGTATCTACAAGCAGCCGTTCATCAGCCAATCTTCCAGCCATGGCACCTATGCGCTTTGAAAGGATAATTTTCCCTGCAGCCATAGCTTCTACACCGGTCATAGGACCAGTTTCTTCAGTAGAGTTTATGATAAGCGCATCAAACTGCGCATACATTTGATGCATTTGCGAAGAAGGGTAAAAACCTCTGATTTCTACGTTGCACAACTTATGCTCTGCAATGAGTTTTTTATAGTCTGATTCTAATTCCCCTTTACCAAAAACCAATAGCCTAAGCTCTGGAAATTGGGAGAATTTTAAAATCACCTCTTCTACCTGCTTGACCTCCATAAATAAGCCGATCATAGCAAAAGTAATTACGGAAGAAGTAATTGGGATTTGTAGCAATTTCTCTTCTTCAATAGCTGTTTGGTCTACAAAATGGGTTGGGATAGCAGGCGAATAGCCAAATAGCAAAGCAGGATCATGAAAAACATATTTCCTAAAGGGTAAGGAACTCAGTCCTGCATCTCGCTTAAGATTGGTAAAGTCGAATATAGTACCAGTAAATCTTAGTAATACGCTAGTGTCTGAGGGGGATTCAAAAATCAACCTTTCCCTGGAGCTATCGGTGATAAAAAGTATGATGTGATCAAATGTATTTGAAAAAGATTCCCACTTCTTAGAGAGGTAAAAATTATCTCTTTGCTTTTTGAAAGGTTTTGAACCCCAAATCCGCAGAGCTAACTTTCTAACAGGTGATGAAGAGGAAATTGAAGTAAGAATATCTATAGACTCATAAACAGGACTAGTACCGAAATATGAGTTAGCATTAAACATACTAAAAACACTTACCTCACAGCCTGCACGTTTAAGTGCGTTGGCCCAAACCTTCATTTCTTCCAAGCGCCCACCTACACCAGCGGCATTCAATGGACCTACAAGAAGAATTTTCTTAGCCTTTATCAAAATTCCTGCAACTGAACCATTCTTCTAAAGTTGACATCAGAACTAAATAACTGTTCGAAGTCACCTGAAGATTTGATTCTACCTTTATCTATAAGGTATATTTTGTCTACATTTTTGATCGTACTCAATCTGTGAGCAATAAGTATGATCGTATATTTTCCCTGAAGGGAGTTGATATTTTCTTGTATAATTTTCTCAGAGTCACTGTCCAAAGCAGAGGTTGCCTCATCAAAGACGATGATTTCCACTTCTTTATATAGCTCTCTTGCGATAGAAATTCTTTGCTTTTGACCACCACTTGCCTTAACGCCATTATCTCCTAGAATCATCTCCTCCCCTTCTGGAAGTTCATTTACAAATTCCACCAGATTTGCCATTTCTATGGCTTTCCAGAATTGGGCTAAGTTTGTCGGAGACTTTTCTGCCCAAAAAGTCACATTATTAAAGATGGAATCATTAAAGATGACAGGCTCCTGTGTGATATACCCTACCCTAGAACGCAACTCTAGCATATTGACACTAGATCTAGACAAGCCATTAACATGTATTTCTCCACCTACCTGATCAAACAGGCCTACTATAAGGTTCACTAAGGTAGTTTTACCACTACCACTAGGGCCTACAAATGCGATGGTTTCATTCTTATTGATAGTAAGATCTATATTTGATAAGATTTCGGCTCCATCTTGAAATCCAAAGGCTACGTCTGTCAATACTATAGAATCAAGTTTCCCGAAATCAGATGAACCTTTGATTTCTTCTTCACCTTTTTCAAACAGCTCTATAATTTCTGTGGAAGACACTATACCTCCAAATTGTGATATAAAAGTCTGCCAACTGGATTGCACGCTGATCACGTAGTTCAATGCACGATAAAAGAACATTAAACTCAAAAGTATACTTGCCAAAGCACCACCGAGCAAATTAACTTGGATTAGTATTACCAAGATTACAATGACTAGCACAATAGGCTCTCTCAGACCATTTAACAGAGAATTGTATAAGCCAATTCTTTGTTGAAGATTTTCAATTTCATCTATTTGATCTATTAGTTTTCTCTTGTATCTCCTGAAGTAAGAAGTTGCTTTCAGGTATTTAAAATGCTGAACTGCCTGAATTAAGAAGGATTGGAAATGGTGTCCTTTATTAGAAATACTGATAGAGGCAGCTTCAGTTCTCCGAAACAGCATTTTGAAAAAGAGATTTGAAATAAATCCACCTATACTCACCAAGATCGCAAATTGCCAATTGGAGAAGAAAGCTAGCCCCATATATACTACCAAGAGAACGGCATATTGTAGGGTATTGAAGTAGCTGATGAAGGATGCAGTAACCTTGTACACTTCCGCAGACAGGGTATTTTGGATACGACCGGCATCCATGCCCACAAAATTCTGATAGCTTACATTTTCCAAACCACGCAGCATCTGAAAACGCAGTTTTTTGACAAAGAATATCTGGAGAGAGACCTTATAGTAACTATCCCAAAATTTGAAAACCCCTTTTGAAATAAACAAAATGGTCATAAATAGTAGAATATTACTTATGGACAGACTGAAGCCTATTGAATTCATAAAATCCAATAGGAAATCCATTTGCCCTAATTCAGGATTTGACTGAGATGATGAATCATCTACCGCCACTTGAAATAGTGGGATAAATAAAGCAAGACCAAACCCATCGAGTAGGCCTACCAGCAAGCTAAGAAGAATTAAAACGAATATTTTAAATCTTAAATACGAGAAAAAGAAAAAGAAGTATTTAAAATTCTTTTGAATAATACCTTTGATATTCATTAATAAGGTTGAGCTATAAAAAAAGAAGGGTTTGAAATCCCAACCCTTCTTTCAATAATTTTATTTTGACTTTTTATCATCTTCGTAGTAGCCATATCCATAGCCATACGAGTAACCATAGCCATAGGCAACTTTCTTAGAATCGGCCACGCCATTGAATATGCCAAATATATTCTTAACTCCTTTATTGGTCTTGAGTCCGTTAACAGCATCAATAAATGTTCTCTGACTGTAATTCTGTCTAAATACAAACAAGCTACAATCTACTAGGGTAAGTAAATCCAAGGTTTCACTCACCAAGCCTACTGGAGGAGTATCCAGAACGACTACATCATAAGTTGCCTTCAAGTGATTTAGTAGTACCTCAAACCTTGAATCAAACAATAATTCAGCAGGGTTTGGAGGAGTAGGTCCAGCTACTATCACATCGAGATTATTGTATTTGGTATTGGAGATGATTTTGCTATAATCTTCCAATTGACCACTCAAGAATGTGGAAAGACCTACATCGTTTGTCAGGTCAAAATTGCTGAAGATTTTAGGTTTTCTCATATCACAACCTACTAGTACTGTCTTTTTACCAGTAAGGCTATAAGCAGCAGCCAAGTTCATTGCACAGAAGGTTTTACCTTCACCTGAAATTGTAGAGGTTACCAAAAATGTAAGTTGTTTATCCTTAGGTAGGATAAATTTCATGTTCGCTCTCAATGATCTGAAGGATTCGGAAATACCGGATTTTTTCTGATCGAATACTACCAGATTACTTAGGTTTTTCTTGTTCAAAAGAACTGTACCCAAAAGAGGAATTTTAAGCTTATTCTCCAGGAAGTGAACGTCTTCAATTTTGGTTCTGAAGAGCTCTCTTATTACTACGAATGCTACAGGTAAGAATAGACCTATTAAGAAAGCAATCAAATAATTTTTAAGAGGAGTAGGACTAATTTGGTATCCACCTTTTGCAGGTTCAACAATTTTATTGTTGGCCTCATTTGAAGCTTTTGATATAGCTGCTTCAGCTCTTCTCTCCATTAAGTAATTATAGATATTCTCACTTAGGGTAAACTCACGCTGAATTCTAATTAAATTCTGCTCAGTTTTAGGAAGATTTGCAAATGACTTATCAATTTCAGCAATTCTAGCTTTCAAGTCACGAATAAGCGCTATAGAGTTAAGATCTACATTGGAAAGATTCTCACGTATGGACTTATTAAGATCAGCTATTTTTCTGTTGGCTTCTATTACTGCTGGTGAAGCTTCGGTCTGGCTAGCAAGCATTCTAGATTTTTCAGATTGAAATTCTAGTAAGTTTTTGATCAAACCATTCAAAAAAGGATCTTCTATACCTAGACCAGAAGGCACAATTACATCCTGGTAATTTTCGTTTGCCAGGTAGTCTTTTAGGCTTTGATAATATGTTCTTTTAAATTCCTCTTGAGCCAACTGATTTTCATATTCGATCAATCGTTCATATACAGAAGAGCTCTCAGAACTTAGGCTATATATTTTATTGGATGACTTGAAATTCTCTAATTGATTTTCAAAGTATCTCAATGAATCTGCAACACCAGCAACTTGTGAATCAATGAAATTGACGGTTTTACTTGCAGATTGATTCTTTTGATCCAACTCCATTTCCAGGAATATCTTCATCAAGGTATTGAGATATACCTCACCTTTCTGCAAGTTGGGGCTAGTGACAGACATCAACATGATGGATGCGCCTCTCTCAACCGGTTCGATACTTAATGATCCAGAGTAAGTGCTTGCTAAAGAATTAAGATCTCTCAGTTTGATTAGAATACTTCCGGACTTTTCAGAGGAAACCTTTAATACTTTTATGTCTAACTCATTGTTTTTGAGTTGCTCGTTAAATTTGAATTTTACTGGCTGTGGATTAAACTCAAAAGCAACCTTACTTCCATCTGGAAGTAATTTATTATAAGCTTCATCCACATAGGAAAGAGTATAGTCGGTTTCATTTTCCCATTCAATTTTCAAATACCCATCGATCGTTTGTGGACTTTTCCAATTGACTTCAATAATGACAGGCTTGCTTTGGTAGATTTCTGAATCCACAAAGGTTCCTTCATTGAAATACTCCACCTGAAAATCGAGTTCCTTAAGCACTTCAAGTGCCACCGGCTTTGATTTCAGGATGATGGTTTCATTTTGAAGCCCCATACTTGAGCTTTCTATAATAGAAGGGGAACCAAAGAAGGCAAGAGGGCTTTCCTTTTCTTTAATGAAAAACATGGACTCCACCTTAAAAAGCGGAGGAGACATTTTGGTATATAAAAACCCTAAGGCTAAACAAACAATAATGGAAATTAAGATAATTAACCACCTCTGCTTGAGCTTGTTAAAAATAGCATTCAGTTCAAAGCCTGAATCTTCGACTACAAAGTCATTTTCGTTACTTTCAAAATTCATAATGAGTAGAAATTATCTGACAATAGTCAAAATAAGGGCGATCGTGGATACTGTTGAGGTAATTAAGGCTAAAGTCTGGATGAAGTTTGTACCAGCTCCCAACTCTCTAACTTTAAGTGGTTCTGCATACAAGACATCATTAGTCTTTAAAAAGTAAAATTCTGAGCCTAATAGATTTCTATCGTTCAGGTTGATTTTGTGGATCTGACTACCGTCTGGGTACTGACGAAGTAAAATGATCTCATCACGCTTTGCAATGGTAGTCAAGTCACCTGCAGCAGCAAGGGCTTCGAAAATTGTAACTCTACTTTGTAAAATTGTTTGCTTGCCTGGCGCATTAAATTCGCCAAGAGCACTAAATCTAATACCACCCAATCTTATTCTGACAAAAAACCCGTCATCAGGTACATAGACCTGTACCTTCTTTTCAATCAAAGTCTTAGCCTCTTCTGTAGTCAATCCTAAAAGTTTCATCTCGCCCAATAAAGGGAGTTCAACTATACCTTCTTCATTCAATGTGTAGCCATTCATGAAGAATACATCTCCCCCATTCTGACTCATATTCATGGATGTGCTTCCAGCTTCACCAGATATAATGCTAAAGATCTCATTAAGCTCTGGGCTAGTAGTTTTGATATTAATTTCAACTATATCATAGCTCTGAAATCTATATTTCTGTTCATTATACGCGTACTTCTCGCTTGAATAAACGTTGACAGTACTATTTTCTAGCTCTTGCATGTAAACAAGTTTTTTGTTTGACACACATGAAGAAAACATGAATATTATAACAAAAAATTGAAGGATTCTCATTGAATTCATGAACATGGGTTGTTTAAAATTTCGGCTAAATTAGTATAAATTTTTATCAATATATTTTTGAGCAATTATAATCTTGCATCAATCAGACTTTTATCAAGATAACCTTTCACATCGTAGATTACTTGCGTTTTTGATTTTTCTAAAGAAAGACCTGCAAATTCCTTGTGAGAAACTGCAAGAATGATAGCAGAATAAGGAGACAAATCTGGAGCTTCAGCGCCAGACATGATGTCCACACCGTATTCATGGCTCACTTCTATAGGGTTAGCCCAAGGATCATATACATCCACGTTGATATCGTAAGTTCTCAATTCATTGTAGATATCAATCACTCGTGTGTTACGCACGTCTGGACAATCTTCTTTGAATGTAAAGCCTAAAATCATCACTTTAGCATCGATCACTTTTAGGTCCTTACGCATCATTAACTTGATCACTTCTGTAGCTACGTGTTTTCCCATGCTATCATTCAATCGACGACCTGCTAGGATTATTTCAGGGTGATATCCCATTTCTTGTGCCTTTTGAGCTAAATAAAACGGATCAACACCTATGCAATGGCCACCAACTAATCCGGGCTTGAACTTCAAGAAATTCCATTTAGTACCTGCTGCTTCGAGCACCTCATTAGTATCTATTCCCAGCAAATTGAAGATCTTAGAAAGCTCATTTACAAAAGCAATATTGATATCACGCTGGGAGTTCTCGATTACTTTGGCAGCTTCAGCTACTTTGATAGAAGTAGCTTTATGCGTGCCGGCAGTGATTACAGTAAGGTACAATTGATCAACAAACTCAGCTATTTCTGGAGTAGAACCAGAAGTAACTTTAAGTATTTTGGCAACTGTATGCTCCTTATCACCCGGGTTGATTCGCTCTGGGGAATAGCCAGCAAAAAAGTCTACATTATATTTCAGTCCAGATACCTTTTCCAATACTGGCACACATTCGTCTTCAGTGACTCCTGGGTATACAGTGGATTCGTAGATTACCACATCTCCTTTTTTCAGGTACTGACCAATATTTTCAGATGCTTTAAGCATCGGTGTAAGTACTGGACGGTTATGTTTATCCGTAGGAGTAGGTACTGTCACTATATAAACATTGCAATCAGCAAGTGCTTCAGATTGATTGGTTGGTAGAAGTCCATTTTCCTCACTAGAAGAAAAACCCTTTACCAATACCTTTTGAAGCATATCATTCTCCACTTCACGTGTATTATCTACACCACCATTAAGCTCTCCTACTCTTTTAGTATCTATATCAAATCCTACTGTAGGGTATTTCTTAGCAAATTCTACCGCCAAAGGCAGTCCTACATACCCTAAGCCGATAATAGCAATTTTTACGTCTTTTAAATCTTCTCTCATTACTAATTATTATTGAAAATAACCATTTAAAAATCTGATCTCTCTTTTTTGATTTGCTAAAGCTTCGCTCTTTCAGTCCCAGAACTTAGCATGTTTGGCAGGACAACCTTTACTTCCTCACTGATACAACTCAGTTCTAAAAAGATCTCCGCCATATTGTTACCTTAATTTTTCGCTAAAACGAGTACTAAAGTTACTCGTTCCAAATAAGGAGCAAAACTAACAGGTTTTAGGCGATTTTAAACTTTACTTCTAATTCTTGTGGTGAATCTGATAGATTAAATTTAAAGTTCCGGAGAAAGTCCAAAGCTTCTGTCCCTTAGGAAAATCTGAAGTAGACCCCGCTAAATTCTCCCATTGATAGTTAACTCCCTGAATAACTTGCGCTTTGCTACTCAGTATAAATTTATCCCACTGATGATCCCATAGAACTCCCATACTGAAATCTATCCAAGGTCTCTTGTTGGGATTATCTCCAAAGGATCTGTAGTAAAAATCTTGATGGTTTTCTATTCGCTGAAGTAGAATTCCGACCTTATTTATATCTGAAACTTGGGCAACTTCCAAAATCTGTGCATTTCCGCCCACACCTATTCCTACGCCCATAGATTGTCCTTCATTGGTGAATCCCCGTACTTGATAGTGCGTATGCCAACTGGTATTTCCTGAATTGAGATCTGGGTAGCGAATGTATCTATTGACAGACTCAGCTTGTTGCACGATTTCTCCCCGTACTTGATAATACTGGTCTTTCTTGCCTGTTTTGAATAGTTTGGAAAAACCTAAAAGATAGGCTCTAGCATGCTCTGGACTCAAAATAAAATCTCTCCAATCATAGCTGTGATCCTGCTTACCAAATTCTGCGTAGGCTTCGAAATTACCTTTTGAATTGTAATACCGTAAGAAAAATGCTATCTGTTGGTCTTGTCCCTGAGAATCGTAAACTACAGAATTATCATTACTGAATAGTCTAACTTTCTGGAAGGGTTCAAGCACTGGAATTCGGCCTCGGAAGGTATTGGGTACATCTTCATTGTATTGCTGGAAAGTCCTGCTAAATCCTGCAAAAAAATTAGGCAGGAACACAGGCTGATAGGTAATGGTGATTCCGCTGACATATCGCCAATCTCCTCTAAAAGGTCTGGCAAAAATATCATTGAGGCGTTCATTTTGGGATGGGAGTATTCCAGAATCTTCTGCCCTACCCATAATCAATTCAGCTTCTAGTGTTCCTATGAAGATATTAGCAGGACGACTAGTGCGAAGGTATAAGTGCTTCATTCCCCTAGCATTATTACTAAAAATCAGGGAATTAAACTGGCCGGGACCCCACCAAATATTCTGTGTGGAAGCTCCAAGTTCAACTGGTCCTGCATTTAAACTGACGTAGGATTGGCCCCACCAAGCAAAGGAATTATATTCTTTGGTGAAACGCTCGGGGTGATCTCCAAAATTCCAATACCTGAATCTGGCGAAAAGGGTATTGTCAGAGTAATTCTCCCCAAAACCTTGATAGGCTTTATTTTGGCTGGCTACAAACTCTGGTCTGAACTGGAATTTCAAGAAGAGTACTTTACCATATACCCCAGGAGAAAGAAGCGATTGAATTCCTTTGCTATTCATCATACTAGAATTCCCCCAGCCATATGGTCTATTGGAGTTGAAAACTGTAGTACTCAAAATTGGTAAGAGCTCTAGTTGAAAATTACTTTTTTGAAGAGGCAACGTATCATCTAATGCATTAAAGCGATTTTGTTTTAGACTCACTATAGGTCTTAGTCCAAAAGAGAAATCCTTTAACTCTTCAGCTCCTACTAGCTGTTGCCTTCTTAGACTTTCTTCTAGTACAGGAAAACCTGCAGGAATAGTCTGAGACATGGTGGCATTCGAAATAAGCAGTCCCAAAGCATAGCAAGTAAACAAGAAATAATACCTCAATTTCAAAGGGATTTAAGCATGTTTACGTACTTCTTATTGATAGCTTTCCAAGAGTAATTTTTTCGAGCAAGTTTATACATGGTCTGAGATATTGCTTCTCTATCAAATTCTTCTAAATGAGCTAATTTATGAAGCAATTCGATTGAATCGTTGAAATATATAGCTTGATTGAAAGTAGTCTCTCTGTTATAATTCACACCAAAAGCAATGATTGGCAGACCTAGGTACATTGCTTCCACCAGAGATGGATTGGTCCCGCCGGCACTATGCCCATGTAGGTAATAGTGACAATTTGATCTTAATACGTTCAGCTCTTCATTGGCATAGATGGGATTGTACAGAATTACATTCTTCTTGGTAGAATATTCTTGGTACAGACGCATTCCATAATCACTTGAATTCCAGTTGCCCACAATTACATAAGGAATGTTCAGTTCATTTTCCGAAAAAACTCTGAGTTGCATTTCTATATTATTTTCAGGTTCTATTCTACAAACAGTGAAAATATAAGGCTTATGTATAAAAGAGTATTTCTTCTGATATAAGGCATGATCTACATGAGCGACATGATTGGCACCATAGGCTATCAAATGAGAATCTTTACCGTATTCTTTCTTCACATAATCAAAGATGTGCTTGTTGTCAGAAATAATGGCATCCGAATACTTCACCGCCACAGATTCCGAAAATTTCAAAAACCGTTTGGCAAAAGCGCCCCATTTGTCACGCTTCCATTCCAGACCGTCAATGTGTGTAATCACCTTGGCGCGCGTAAAAGGCTTGACAAATGGTATAGCAATGGCTCCCGAAACACCCAGGATCAAAATATAATCAAAACCATTTATGGATTTCCAAAGTGAAACGGAATCATAAATTACGCTTTGAACCCCATTGGCTTTCAATTTCAAGTATTTCAGTTTTGCACCTTTATAGCTTTCCACTTTTTCCGGATAGCTTTGACTTTGGCAATAGATGGTGATATCATAAAATTTGGGAAGTAGATCCAGCAGATATTCCACTAAAGTCTCAAATCCTCCGTAGTTGGCTGGAACGCCGACAATACCTACAATGGCAAGTTTTTTCTTAATCATTTAAATAGTTCTTCATTGCTCTTACCATACTATTTCGTTCATTCTCATTATTCCGCAAAAAGTAACGGGTATGTGCAGTCAATAGTTGTTGTGTTTCCTCATGTTTAAACTTTACCTGAGTTTTCAATACTTCTTCCAATGCATCTACTAAGAGTAAATAGCGCAAAGAAACTTGTTCTTCAGGATATATAATATGGCTATCTCCAGATGGTAAATCAGAAAATAACGCTGATTTCATAATTTGTGGAGACCAGAGATTGAAAGCCCATCTCAACATTCCATCATAGCCTTGTGCTTTGGAAAGCATCACTAAAAAGTAAACATCATTATAATTCGATGACAATAACATATTGGGCTGAACTTCATAGCAAGAGGTATAAAGGGTTGTTTTGTATCCTTTTGATTTCCTAGCTAATAATTGCTCTGGCTCCAAAATAATATTGCTAGAAAGTGAATAATCATATATATGCTCCGAAAGTGTTTGAGAAAATCTTCCTGAGTATCCAAATTTAAATGAGGGATCAATATCCTTTACGTACTTAATCAGCTTCTCTGATAGGGTGAAATCTCGCTCATCAATCCAAAATACTGTTTTATCCATCCAGTTTTTGGACTTTAAAAATGATGCGAAGTCAAGGAGAAAGGGTGCCCAATAATCATTATAAACCTGACTTCCTGGTTCTGATTCAAAAGACTTTATTTCTCCATCTACTTCATCAAAATAAAAGTAAGTCAAATTCCATGGAAAAAGATTATGCACAGCAATTTCTTTGGAAATACCTTTTGAGGCTGCCAATTCAACATACTTTTCAAACAAGGAGTAATTATAAGTGAAAGATCCATCTTCCTTCTTACAAACCTGAATCATCATCTGGTCTAGTGGTTTGACAGAAGTATTGTACAGGTCATAGAAAATGGAAGTAGTAACCACTCCTTGATTTATCGTCTTCAACTCGTCAAACATCAAAGCGATTTTGTCCCAATGTTTTGTAGAATAGGGCGCAATATTATAATATGTGGAAATAGAAAGAGGGAATTGCCAAAAGTCAATTTCATACTTTAATGACGAAAATTCCGGCAACTTTCTGTCAATCACATGGATTACAGCGTTCAGTATTTGAACATCTCCATTTTGAGACAAAGTCAATTTCAGGGGATATTTTCCGGACTTTAGTTTATCTGGAAGAACCAATTTCACTAAACCATAGCTGGTTGTAGTGATTACTTTAAAAGAGTTGTTGGTTAAAACTTCTGCACGATCTGGAAACATTTTCTTCTCAAACACACCATCTGAGATCGCTTGCCCACAATTGCCAGCAGATAAATCTCCTTCTACTAAATGTAGTTGTACAAATTCAGTTTTGACATTTTTGGCATCAACAGACACCTTAAAATTCAGAGAATTAATTGTATCAGCATTGATTACAAAAGGCAAAATCAACGTTTCATTCTGCCATGCTTTAAATTCAGTATTATTTGAAAGTTTTACTCCGAAATCCTCAAAACTGGTGAAGAAACCTGTTACCTGAGCTTCAATAGTAATGACTTTTATAAACCAGAAAACCAGTATGAGAAGAGATTTTTTCATGATCTAAGTAGATTAGAAATTCTCTCAACGAAGTTTTCTCGAGAAAAATCTGCTCTTTTCACAACTGTTCCTTCGCATAACAATGCCCAATGTGACGAATTTTGAGCCATTTTTTTAATTTCTAAAGCTATTTGATCTAACTCTTGGTAATTGATTTGAAAACCATTAATTCCGTTTTCTACTAATTCTGTCACTCCACCTGCCGTAGGCACAATAGCTGGCAAACCATAATACATCCCTTCTAAAATAGTCATCCCAAAAGTCTCAATACATTGATCTGGATGAGTCAGATTCAAAATCAGCGAAGCCTTTTTGAAAAATGGGTGAACATCTTTCTGCACAGAATACACCTGTAGATTGGAAGGTAAAGTATCTGACAATTCAAACTTGCTAACGTCTCTGATATCGTCACTTAGCACCAAAGTAAAACTGACTTCTGGAAGTCTTTTCGCTAGGCTGACAAATTCACTTACTCCCTTATATGGCCGTAAGGAAGCAAGCATCAAAACTTCAAATGAATCGTGCTTACTATTCTGCACTTTCGATTTTTCTTCAAAATCCTTGGTCACACAATTATAGATCACTTGAGCATCTATCCCTTGCAGATTTGAGTTGTTTTTCAGATAGTTAGAAACTACCACTACATCAGAAGAAAAATTGCGTACCACCCAAAAGAGAAATTGACTCAAAAGTTTGGGATTAATTTCGTTTTCATGCACATGTGTGATCACACGTTTCCCTAACAATCTCCCCATGAGAATCGCACCAAATGGAAGAATTGTGTTCACGTAATATACTTTTTCAAACTTTTTGTTTTCAAATACAAGCCTAATCGCAAGTAAAAATTGACTTAAAAAGAACGAAAAAAGAGTAAGGATTCTATGTTCAGATCTTTTATAGAAATTATTTTTTCTCTCAAATTCCGACAAAAATCCTTCGGAAGTGCTCGTATAAAGTTTCACCTGAAAACCTTCCTTAAGTGCCGTATTTATCACAGATGATAAAATCTGAGGACTACCAGTGAAGTTATTCAGTAGGTGAAAAAACACCACTTTTGGTTGCATTCTTAGAGTTAGAATTTAGAATTATCAGAAACACTGTGATCATTAAATAGAGCGTAGTAGCATAAAATTCATGGGTAAATTGCTGTGCTATTAAAAAAATATAGAAGAACATGGCCGCATAAAATATCTTTTTTCTAAGAAAAAGTAAGGTTGACATCACAAAAACAGCGCATAAATAGGCTACATAGCCTAAAAAGCCATAGGTGTAAAGCAGGACTGATGTCCCATTTTCAATATAACCTGTACGGTATTTTGTGGTGCGGGCAATCACTTCTTCTACTATATTATTGCCATGGCCAAAGAGATACTCTTTCCAAGAGGAGTTTTCGAAAAAAGAAATTCTAAAAGCCTGAAGTAAATCAGCCCTAGAATCCAAGGTGCTTACATTAAAAATCAACTTATTGATAAACTCGAAATAATAGAGATAGAATAAAACTGCTAGCAGAACTGTAGCCATAAAGATTCTTCTATGTTTGAAGAAAAGTATGATATAGAATACAAGCAGTGTATTTCTATTGAAAGTAAGAATGAGTCCAAGTATAACAATCCAATAGACAACGCGATCTACTTTACTCAGGCTTCCCGTTTCTTTTTTCCAATAAAAGATCAGAAACCAAGATATCAGTAAAGAACCATAGGATTGTACTGTGGTAGTGAAGCCTTTAGCAGCATGAAGAAAAGGTAATCCTTTGTCGTACATGGGATGTACATGGGGATTATGCCCAACTAGATAACTACTAAAAACCAATAAAATTCCGGCTATAATATGAATAAAAAGTGCCCAGTAAATGATTTCTAGAAATCCCTCCTCCTGAGAGGCTAAACCTGCAAAAAACAATCCAAGCACAGGGAAAAATATGATTAATGAAGAGTGCGGTAGGTTCAACAAGTAAGGCAGTAAGAAATAAGACACCAAACCAATCAGAGGCAAAAGTAAGGAAGGGGAAAGTGATTTATTTAGAATAATCTGATGAAATAACAGCAATCCCAACACACCCAACATCGCAACTTTGTCCAAAGGCAAACTAATCAGAGTGGAAGAGGAGACCAGAAAAACCAACAGTATCAAACCAGTTTTACCTATTGCTCGTGTCGATTGAATTGCGAAAACTGAACTAGTCACCAAGTACCTCCTTAATATGTTGCAACTGATTGAACCTAGAATATTTCATGATTTCTGACAAAGAATTTTTTCTCAGCTCATGTATTTCTCCTTGCTCATAGTGAGCTTTGATCTTTAATATTTGCTGGTAGCAGCCTTCGGCAGAGTTTGCAACAAAACCAAGTCCTGACTCAGCTATCATTTGCTCCATCACATCAGCGTCTGAGGGACATAATAAAACAGGTTTACCCAGTGCTAAGTATTCATATAGTTTACTGCTTGGGATTCCTTTCATACTTCCATAGGCCATGGCAAGAAAAGCATGAGACTTATGCAATTCAGTCAAGGCCAGTGCTCTAGGAAGCCTATCGGTTATTTTCACGAATGGTCTCAAGTCAATAGGAATACTATCTGCAATTCTTCTTCCTTGCTTCACATCAAAACCAGCTCCCAGAAATAATAGGTGGAAAGGTTGCCCGTTATTTAATGCTATTTGCAAGGCTCCTAAGATCACAGATAGATCTTGGGACGGATAAAGTACCCCACTGTAGGTGAGGGTAAAAACCGGAAATAACTCCTCAGGTTTTAACTCTAACAGTTCCTCTTCAAAACCATTTTCTATGGTAAAGCCCTTTTTCCCTAAAAACTTACTCAAACGATCGGTGTAAATTGAAGACACTGAAATAATAGATTCTGCGGTGCCTACCCATTTTTTCTCATACTTGGATTCAATATTGGCAATGCATTTACGTATTGCTCCACCTGAGTTTTCCATCTGAAGTTCATTGGTACTCCAATCATCTCTATAATCGGCAATCCATCTGACATTCAATTCTCGATGGAGAGAATAGCCAATCCTGAATAAGTAAAAGGGCTCACCAGATATGATTGTTGCTTTAAATTCACTTTTTTTATACAGGGTTTTGGCAAGTGAAAGAAAATTTGCGTAGGAAGTGAATTTTAGGGTAAATCGAGCCATAAACACATCAAACAACTTGGTGAGTAAAAAAATTGGTCTTAATGCTGATTCACCAAAAGTCAGGTAGGCTCGGTCTAGTATCCCTGGTTGAAAAGGCAGATAGTAAACTTCATGCGTGTCAAATATTTCTTGTCTGACATTGTTTCCCATTCGTCTCTTGGTGTCCTGATGTGAACGGGTCTCAGCAGTCCATTCACGTGTAATCACTGTGGGGAAATAGCCAAGTCGATTCAGGTTCCGAGCCCAAAAAGTGATACGCTGAGAGGGTGTCAGCGTACAGGGAGCAAAGTAGTATGTAAGGATAAGAATTTTTTTCAATCAAGAAAAATCTACGATTTCAGAATGGAGCTTCCATTTCTGTATCAATTCCAAGTAAAAGTTATCATGTTGATCTGCAGAGTATTTTCTAGCTACTCGGTCTGTGTTTGCCTTTAATTGATCAATATCTTTACTGGTAAGGGAATTTAGGGAGTAAGCCAACTTTAATACATCAAATTCTTCAGCAACCACTCCTAATGATTCTTTCTCTACAATTCTTTTCATCTCAGTAGAGGGTCCTATCGCGATTGCTAGTCTGGCCTGAATGAATTCAAAAAACTTATTAGGGAGCGCAAAGGTGTAATTGAAGTTAACTGGCTCCAAATAAAACAATCCTATATCAAATTGATTGAGATAGCTTGGAATAGCTTCAGTTTCTACCGTATCAAGAAAATTGATAGCTTTTCCTTCTGACATAATTTTCAATTCTTGGAAATATGCCTCGTCAGTTGGCATTAGCATAAAATTCAGTTCAAATCTAGAATCAAGAGAATCCATCAATTCTATCATCTTCTCAATTTTTCTACTTCTATTTGCTATCCCATGGTGTACAAGTCGGATAGTTCCAGTGGTGGCGTTTGGCTTCAATTTAGATTGATATTTGGGCGCATTGAGTACAACAGGAATCTCCTTGCTGGTGTAAGTAGAATATGCGTCGGCTAGTCCATCACATACTGTAATTAATACATCTGCCTGACGAATAAATTTTTTGCAAAGAAAATTAGCAAATCGCTTGTGAAACCAATTCCATTTTAAATCATCTGTAAACTGTCGAGGATAGAACTCATGCGCATCAAAGACAATTTTAGCATTGGCATGTGAATCCTTTAGAGCTATCGCTAAAGGCCAAGTTTCCGCATCATTAGCAATAATTAAATCAAATTCCACTGGGTGACTACTGAGCTCACCAAAACTACTATTATGGAGAAATTCTTTTACTCTAGGTCGACAAAGTCTAGCTACCATGACACCAAGCTTTACAGCTCTAGATAGTCGAGACTTTTCCTTGACTAAGGGATAAAAAGCGTCAGAACCCTGATAGGTCAATCCGCTCAGGACAATTTCAAAATTATACTTTCTGAAAAAAGCTATCTGGCGAAGTACCCGTGGATCGGAGTTCATAGCCGAATAGGATAATATAAGTACTTGTTTACTCACTACTCATACATTTTTGCGACCATAAGATGACTCCAACTTCCGTCACCTTGAGTATTGGCTGCTTGAGAAACTATAGGGAGATCTGCAGCTCCATTTTTAAGGATCCCTTCTTTACTCAATACTTCTCGTGCCGCTCTAATTTTTTCTTGGCTTTTTAAACTTTCCATCCAGGATTTCTGTGGTGGTTCAAATCCAATTTTATCCTTTCTCCAAGTAATTTCCTCTGGAAGAAGCCCTTGAAATGCTTCTCTCATCAAATATTTGGTCCAGCCATTGTGAATCTTAAACTCGGCAGGCATAGAGAATACAAACTCTACTAATTCATGAGAAAGAAAAGGAAGTCGAACTTCTCTGCTATGTGCCATAGAATTACGGTCAGCATATCTAAGCAAGGTGGGCAATCCTACTTCAAAGGTTGAAAAGTAAAGGTGGCTATTAAGATTACCTAAATCGAAATTGAAATCATTGTAGGCCTTTTTTCTATAATCTTTAAAGAAGTCATCCGACATCAATGTCGAGTTTTCCTTTTTATAGTTGACGACTTTTCTTCCTAGCTTATTTATCAAGGTAGGAAAGCGGGAAGCAACTGATTGCTTCAAGCCCGGCTTTCCAATCTTTGCATTGATTTGGTTTTCTAAATGAAGGCTTTGGTAGGCAGCGAATTCCTTTTCAAATTTTGCGCCTGATTTTTTCTTGATTTCGTTGAAAAATGTGGTGAAATACGGGTGATAGCCGGCTAGAATCTCATCCGCTCCTTGACCATCTAGTAGTACCGTCACTCCTTTTTTCTTTGCTAGCTCATATACTTGGTATTGAACTAATATGCTTGCCGAACCAAACGGCTCCTCTTGGTGATAGCAGATTTTATCAAAAACATCCTCCATTTCATCCATCTCACTGTACACCTCATGTGACGTGATTTTGGTTTGAGCTCTTACTTTATCAATAAAATACCCTTCGTCTTTATAAAAGTTCTTGAAGCGGGCAGAAAAGGTGTTTTGGATAGATTCAGGATGATCATGGAGCAGTTGATCCATGGCGCAGACTACCAAAGAACTGTCTATCCCACCTGACAAGCTGGATCCCACCAATACATCAGATCTTAGTCTTCTGCTCACAGATTCCATAAAAAGAGTTCTGAATTTCTCCTTAGCTTCTTCCAGACTTATCGAACGATTTTGAAAGTACGGATCGATTTGCCAATATTTTTCTACGCGATACTCTCCTTTTTCCCATATAAGAAAATGTCCAGGCGCCAATTTTCTCACTCCTTTGAAAAAAGTCTGACCTAAATCGGAGTGGTTTTCCAATAGATCAAAATGAAGGTAATTGAAAACCATTTCAGGATTTGGCGTTTTGGCTATTCCTGCAGCCCAAAATTCCTTCATTTCAGAACCAAAGTAGAAAGCGCCATCAAACTGCGTATAGAAAAAAGGTTTTTCCCCGAATCTGTCTCTTGCGCAAAACACTTCTCCAGTTTGCTTGTCATGTAGTGCAAAAGCAAACATCCCATCCAACTGTTGGAGGCATCTCTCCCGCTTCAAATCGAAAAGAGCAAGTAAAACCTCCGTATCTGAGTGGCTTCGAAACTGATAACCCTTCTGGATCAGCTGCTCCTTTATTTCAAGGTAATTGTAAATCTCCCCATTAAAAGTCAAGGTGTAACGATCAAGATAATGCATAGGCTGCGCACCTGATTCGCTAAGATCGAGGATAGAGAGTCTCCGATGGCCAAAGCCTACAAAACCATCCTCACTGACCCAATGACCTGAACCATCTGGCCCACGGTGAATTATAGCGTTAGTCATCTTGACCAACTTCTCTTTGGTTACTTGATTTGGGTTTTCAGAAAGTATTCCTGCTATTCCGCACATAAAAGTTCTATTTCAATAAGTTGATTATCGTACTCAAAAGGATATTTTTATAGTTATCAGAATTTAATAACTCTGCAGCTAAGTGAGAAGAATCTTTAAAACTATTGACTTCATCATGAGAAAGATGTCTCAAGTTCTGAACCATTGTATGTACCTGGAAATCAGAAGACACTACCCCGAAATTGTGTTTTTTCACCAAAGAGGCCATCTCTGGAGAAGGTCCTACAGCTATGGCCAATCTGGCCTGTATAAATTCAAAAAACTTATTTGGCAAAGCGTGCAAATAATTAAAATTATCCGGAGGCAAAAGGAATATCCCTAAATCATAGTCATGAAGAATTGGAACTATTTCGTCAAACTTCACAGGCGGAATAATTCTTACATTATTATACTTATCAGCAAGTCTTTTAAGCTTTTGATGATAAGTCTCATCATTAAAAACTAACATCATATCCAATTCAAACTTGCCCTCCAACTGTGCTGCCACATCAATCATCATTTCTAACTGCCTACTTTTGATAGCGACTCCGTGATGAATCATCCTTATTTTACCTTCGGATTTATGCTTTGGAAAGAGCTCATCATGGTAGGTCCCAGCATTAGGAATTACTATACTATGAGTATGGTAATTCTCCAAACACTCCTTTGCAATTCCTTCACACACATTAATCATTAAATCCAGCCTAGGGAGATAGGTTTGATAGATATGATGGTGAATTTTCCCCCATGTATTTCTCCATCGTAGGTCACTTTCGAATTCTCTAGGATGAAATTCGTGTGCATTAAAAATTACTTTAAAAGATTTGTTCTTACTGAAAAAATAGGGCAAAAATGTTCCAGGATGGACTATTACTAAATCTGGGTTTACATCCTTGAGAAGCTTATCAATTTTACGTTGAATTGTGAAATATCTTCTTTTAAACACCTTACCAAATGAAATCACTTGAAAGATTTTCCCCAGAGTATATTCAAAGTGAGTGAGTAAAAACTTTTCAGCATTGATATACTTTATACTATCATCATGAGGAGGCGTGATACCTGTTGCTACAATCTCAAAATCCTCTTTCAACGCTTCAATTTCTCTTATCACTCGAGGAGCATTGTGCAGTGGATTAACAGTAAAGATTAATATTCTCATGAATTAGGATGCGGTAAATCGAGTCATTATTACTCCTCTGATTTTGAGAAGTTCTTCCTTATTTACCCACGCAATTATAGCGAAAGTGACACCTAGTAGCAGTGCTTTTAGAGCTAAAGTGTAAAAGAAACCACCATCTGGAAGGTAATATGATGAAATGGAACAAATTATAAACGCGACAAAAACTGTCAGGTTCTTCAAAAAGTTATATGGTATATAAAACAGCTTTTGGGACTTCCAGAACATATAAACTGGGATAATTAGCTGTGCTATACAAATTGATATTGCAGCACCCTCTTTTCCAAAAAAAGGTATAAGCAGGAAATTAAGCCCAATCAAAATAGCTGCTGACAACAGACTAATAAGACCTAATGGTGCTGTCTTTTTAGCAATGGCAGCTCCTAATCCTGCGATATTTGAAAGACCAATTAGCAAATAATTGAAGGTAAGGATACTCGCTACTATGGCTGCGTTGTAATAATCAGGAGTAGTCAAAATAACTAAGGCCTCATGTGCAAATACAGAGATAATTGTACACATCAATCCTACTACCAAAACATAGAATTGAAGAGATGCAGCATATACCTCTTTAGAGTTAGATTGATTGATTATTGAGAATGCAAAGGGAGACCAAGCTTGCTGAAAGGCGGTAGTTGCCAATCCTGCCACCGCGGCTATACTTATGCCTATCTGGTACAGGCCAACATCACTCTTCTCTAGGTACTCATTTACAAAAAAAACGCCTGACAAATTAACTACCCAATACCCCAGACTTGCAGGAATGAAGGGAAGTGCATATTTAAACATTTCAGAGAACTTCGAAAAGCTGAACCACCTAGGCGTTCCCATCCAGTTACGCAAAAAATATGCTGCCAATGGCAAGGTGACGATAGCCCCTAAAAGTTGAGCATAATAAACTCCCTCAACTCCTTTACGAAGGATTACCACAAAGAGGACATTTAATCCTATTAGAACTAAACTTTGAAATATGGAAAGAAAAACTGCCTGTTTTGCTTTTCGCTCAAATCGCAAGATATTGACACCCACTGCAGGCCAGACAAGTAGTGGAAGCGTAATTGCAAGAAGTTTAATCAAGTATGGCCCCTGGGAATACTCATCAAGAAGTAATCTTGACCAGTAATCAGCTGTAAAAACAAAAAAGATAGCCGCCAATACAGAAGCTAACAGATAAAAGTATAACCAGGTATTAATAATTTGCTTTCGCTCAGAATGATCCTCGGTATCGTAAAACCAACGTGCCGTCGAGTTGTCTAATGCTAAAACCAGTACTATGGAAATCAGGAAATAGCCATTGGTAAGGATTCCTATGATACCGTAATCATCAGGTGAATATACTCTGGTATAAATTGGTGTCAAAAAGACACCAATAAAACGCGTTAGAATACCTGAAAGTCCGTAAATCATGCTGTCAGAAGCAAGATTCTTCAAATTCTTCAGGACACTCATTCTACATTATTCATTGATCCTAAATACATTCTTTCATAGCTCTCTGCAATCTTTTCTTCATTGTATAATTTGAGAATCAAACTTCTGTTTTGTAATCTATCTTGTTCATTTAATCCATTAGAAATAGCCTTTTTAGAAAGCTCTTCAATTGAAAAAAGTAAAAATCCCTTTTTTCTCAAATCTATAAAAATAGAATTTTCCTTGGGTAGAAAAATCTTCACACCCAAAAACAGTAATCCTAAAATATTCCCAAATGCCTGCTGGATTCTAAGAAAAAAAACTGCAAATCCAACTTCCGTCAGTAGTTGGTAATATTCAATCTTAGGTAAGAAGGCTGTTAGGGGTTGGAATTTATCTCCAAAAGCATTGTTTCCAGCTGAGATTACTGCTTTTATATATTCCTCTCCTCCGTAGGAAAGAGGGCAAAGGATTTGATGTGAAATCCTTAATTTTTGTAATAAATCGATCCCATCGAGATGATTATTTTCCACTGCGCCCGAATGTCCAAGTAAAATCTTAGTACCTGTGGATTGAATAGTGGCAAATGAGTTTACCTCAAATAATTCATTGATGGACAATATATTATGTGGAATAATAATATAACATTTCCCAAATGTATCATCTGCCTCATTTACATCAGTGGGAAAACAGGTACCAATGTATTTTATTCGTTGAAAAGACTTTTGGTAATCATAGGAATTAATCTTTCCTAATAGGCTTTTCACATATTCCTTTAACTTGCTATTTCGCTTTAGTTCAGTAGTATTGGCTTCTTTCCAAAGCAGAGTTTGGCGGAGATAAAGAGGCTTTTTGTAGAATTTAGAATTATATAGATCGCCACTCCAAAGTACCCACACCAATTTCTCCGAAGGTATCTGAGATTTCTCCACAAAAAACCCAGTTTCCTGGGTATGGTAATGGATGACAACTCGATCATACTTATTTTTTTTTTTTATAAATTCCTGATACGCACTTGAGCCAGGCATCATGAAAGTGCAGACAGGAGATTTTATATAGTTTCTTTCCACACCGAAGCATGCAAAGTCATAGTTAGTACCCTGAAGTAGCTGCACTTTTTGTATAATCCAATCTGAATATGGGGAATCTGGTAGTAACACTAACACTTCCTTCATTCTGATAGGATATCCTTTAAGAGGTTGATGATGAGATCTTGATCAACAGCTTCGAGTTCTACAAATAAAGGCAATCTTAAGAGACAGTTTGAAAAATGATCTGAATTCACAAGCGGTCCCCCCTCATGGAGATCCTTATAGAATTCACTTGTATGAAGGCTGAGGTAATGAAACACTGCCCATATTCCTTTCGATTTGAGTTCTCGAATGATAAAATCCCTCCTATCTAAAGTCAAGCAATCTATATAGAATAAATGGGCATTGTTGGTTGAGTATGCGGGAATAGAGCAGGTCTTGATCTTCTCAGTCTGCGCGAGTTCATTTAACCCTTCTTTATAATTCTCCCAGATTTTAATTCGCTTCTGTTGGATCATATCCATGTGCTCCAGCTGAGCCCATAGAAAAGCGGCAGTTATCTCTGATGGCAAAAATGAAGAGCCTATGTCGACCCAACTGTATTTTGCCACCTCTCCCCTGAAAAATGCTGTTCGGTTGGTCCCTTTTTCCCAAATTATCTCTGCTCGGCCTGATAATTCAGAATCGGACACTACGAGCATACCTCCTTCTCCAGAGATTATATTTTTAGTGTCATGAAAAGAAAATGTTGCCAAATGACCTATTGATCCTAGTGGTATCTTTTGTTCATTATCATCAATAAAATAATTATCAATAGCCTGTGCCGCATCTTCCACCACGTACAATTGATGGCGATTAGCAATCTCCATGAGCTCATCCATCTTACATGCTACTCCGGCATAGTGAACTACTACTATGGCTTTTGTCTTTGGAGTGATTAACCCCTCAATCAAAGATACATCCATCGTCGGATGATCAGGAAAACTATCGACAAACCTTATTTTCGCTCCTCTAAGTACAAAAGCATTTGCTGTAGATACAAATGTGTACGAAGGCATAATCACCTCGTCTCCTGGCTTAATATTCAATAAAATAGCTGCCATCTCCAAGGCATCCGTGCAGGAATTAGTTAGCAGGCACTTTTTGAATCCATACTTCTCTTCAAAAAATGTTTGACACAACTTAGTGTATTTACCATTTCCGGAAATTTTTCCTGATGCTATAGCATCTGCTATATACTCGAGCTCTTTTCCCGTTTTAAATGGTTTATTGAATGGAATCATAAATTAATTGAGGCTTTAAAACAATTATTTAGGAATACTACTTGAGAAATGGCTGAGATAAGAAATCTAATCAAAATTTTAAACTTATAATATTCAAGTAGTTGTAAAAGGATGTTTTGCTAATGGGCTTTTCGCCAGCGGATGATAATCCCCCTTCAGTCCGATAGGTTCTGCATGCCTAATGTGTTGTACAATCTCTATACTTGGTCGTGCTTCTTCCAACCCGAACCCTTTCCCATCTAATACATGCTGGTAGCTATGCGTGTGCAGTTCCGTGAATCCATCAGAGAATTCTATTTCCGTTCCTTCCATAGTCAGGGAGCGATAGGTTCGTCCACCTTTTGCTTTGACAGCATCCGGTAAGGTATCCGCATTGATACTTAAAAACCATCGTACTCTCGCTCTTTCCAATTCGAAATATCCCGATGCTCTGTCATGGGTATGCACATGAACCACATTTTTCTTCACTGCTCCGAATACCCAGGTGAGCATATCGTAGAAGTGAACGCCAATATTGGTAGCAATTCCACCTGATTTGCTCACATCACCTTTCCAAGAAGTATAGTACCAGTGACCTCTGGAAGTAATATAGGCTAGGTCAACATCGTATATTTTGTCAGCTGGGCCTTCTTCAATCTTTTTCTTCAATGCGATTATAGAAGAATGCAATCTCAGTTGAAGAATATTGTACACGCGTGTTCCATGCTCCTTCTCCACCTCTGATAAGGCATCAATATTCCAAGGGTTAAGCACCAGTGGCTTCTCACAAATCACATTAGCACCTACTCGCAATCCAAAACGGATATGGGAATCGTGCAGGTAGTTAGGCGAGCAAATACTCACATAGTCTATCTTCTTATCTGTTCGCTTAAGTTTTTCGATATGTCTATCGAATCGTTCGAACTCAGTGAAAAAATCAGCATCTGGGAAATGGCTATCCATTACACCCACACTGTCAAATTTATCATAGGCTGCGAGTAATACATTACCTGTATCCTTTACAGCTTTCATATGTCGAGGAGCTATATATCCTGCGGCACCTATCAAAGCAAAATTCTTCATTCTTAAAGTTTTGTTACTTGGTTATTTTGGAGCATATAGCGATCGCCTGTCTCCGCACATTCAGCTTCGCCCTGCGCGTTAAATACTAATTTGGATCCAAATTCACTCATCCATCCCATTTGCCGGGCTGGATTACCAACCATTAATGCAAAATCCGGTACATTTTTGGTAATTACTGCTCCTGCTCCTATAAATGCAAATGACCCAATATCATGGCCACAGACAATTGTAGCATTAGCCCCTATGCTGGCTCCTTTTCCTACATGAGTCTTTGCATATTCGGACTTTCGGTTCACAGCACTTCTAGGATTTATCACATTGGTAAAAACCATAGAAGGCCCTAAGAACACATCATCATCGCAGGTTACTCCTGTGTAGACAGATACATTATTTTGGATTTTAACATTGTTGCCAAGAATCACACCTGGCGATACTACCACATTCTGGCCAATGTTACATCTCTCTCCAATTTTACAATTAGGCATCACATGTGAAAAATGCCAGATTTTAGTTCCGGTCCCGATTTCACAACCTTCATCTATGTAGGCACTTTCATGCGCGAAGTATTCTTTCATCTGTTTATAAGTGTTTTAATGACCCAATGGCTATCGTAAAGAATCTTGCGTGATACTTCTTTCGCGGTAGCTACTGTGTACTACCATCTGCTAGGAGCTCGCTCGATTTCATTCAAAAAATCGGTTTATCGCTTCAATAATATATTCTTGATCTTCAGCTTTCATCTCGGTATGGATAGGAAGAGAAAGCACTTTCTCACAAAGGGATTCCGCTACAGGGAAATCACCTTTTTTGAATCCCAAATTCTTATAGGCTTCCTGCTGATGAAGTGGAAGCGGATAATAAACCATGGAAGGGACTCCTTTTTCAGCCAGATAGCTTTTCAATTCATCTCTACTGACTCCTTCGACTTGTATCGTATACTGGTGAAAGGCATGGGTAGAATTAGTTGCTCTTATTGGAATCTTAATATGGGTATGTCCAGCAAATGCCTTATCGTAAGCGTCAGCCACTTCATTTCTGGAAGTAGAGTAGCGATCCAAGTGCTGAAGTTTTACATTCAAAATAGCGGCTTGCAACGTATCCAACCTTGAATTTACTCCAACGATGTGATGATGATACTTCTTCATTTGACCATGATTAGCGATCATGTGTAGTTTCTCGGCCAGCTCAGCACTGTTGGTAAACATGGCCCCTCCATCTCCATAACAACCTAAGTTCTTGGAAGGGAAAAAGGAGGTAGTTCCCACATCTCCCATGGTACCTGCTTGCCTTACTCTTCCGTCTGAGAAGGTATATTTGGCTCCTATTGCCTGAGCAGTATCTTCAATGACCTTGATGTTATGCTTTTTGGCTACAGCCAAAATAGCTTCCATGTTCGAACATTGCCCGTATAGATGAACCGGCACTATTCCGGCAGTTTTTGATGTTATTTTTGATTCTAATTGAGTGATATCGAGTTCATAGGTAGTACCTATCACATCTATAAATACAGGGACTAGGCCCAGCAAAGCAATCACTTCTGCAGTTGCCACGTAAGTAAAAGCTGGAACGATTACCTCTTGTCCAGGCTGGAAATCTAAGCCCATCATGGCTATCTGCAATGCATCTGTACCATTACCGCAAGTAATCACATACTTGGCTCCGGTATACGCCGCCAAGGAACTAGAGAAACTCTTAACCTGAGGGCCATTGATAAAAGCAGTGGTATCAATAACTTCTTGAATCGCCTGATCTACCTCAGGTTTAATTAAATCATATTGGGACCTTAAGTCCACCATTTGAATAGCACGCATAATTAAATTACTTAGAATATAGGGAGAGCAAAATCCTGTAAATTGAAAACAAAATACCAACAAAAAACCCTAGAAATAAGCTAAAAATAATAATGAGAGGTTTATTAGGCTTACTAGGCCCTAATGGAATACTGGCTTTTTCCATTATTGTAAAAATTGGAGTTTCTTTTTTTAGCTGAATCATTGCTTGCTCCAATTCCTGCTCCATAGAGTTGTAGATATTAAAAGCAATGTTAAATTCAAATTGTAACTGTTCTTCCTTGGTCATTGCTCTTCTAGAGACCATGCCCTGATTGGAATCTCTAAAAGAAGCAAGTTTCATTTGAGATTGTAGAAACTTATTTTCTGCCTCCTTCACTCTCTCCTCAATAAAATCCAAATTCACCTGTTGCTTGGCCGTTTTGTAATTAGTGACATAGTCGATTAGTTTTTCATAAACTATCGCATTGACTTTGGCGGCTATTAAAGCTTCCGGCATGGATACCTTAAGCTCAATCAATTTCATTTTATCTTCAATCAAAATTCTAGCTTTTAATTGACCCATGGCAAAAATCTCTGAAGATGATACAAATACATAGGGAGTAATAACCGCTTCTCCTGTTCCAACTTCATCCTCAGAAATGACTAATTCTTGAGAGGAGAATATTCCAATAATTCTTGCCGGAATACTAAAAATAAAATCAATACTCTTCTTAACAATATTACCTGGCTTTTCCTCCATATAATATTCCTCCAAGGTCATCTCCTTACCTTTGGTTTGAAAGTAAAAGGATTCTTTCATGATCCCGAGCAAAAAATCCCTGCTATGAATCACATCTGGAAATAATTCCGAGCTTAATACTGCTTGATCTCCCTGCATTTGAGGGAGGGAAATACCCGCAAGACCTACAAGTGCTCCCATTTGCCCTAGTTGTCCGCCACTATTGTTTTCTTCAAGTATAACCAGAGAAGATGAGGTATATTCCTTTGGACTAGTGAAAGCAATCAAAATCCCGATAATTAGGCCTGACAAAGTGAATAGCAATAGCCTTCTTTTATTTAGGAAAATTTTTCGGATCAAATCCAGGTAATTCATCTCCATACTTGACTGATCATTCATTGACACCACTTAACAAAAATTTAAATTACTCAAAATCATATTGAAACTGGTGAAGCTGGAATCCCTTTCACCTTACTTCCTGAACTAAAATCCTTAGTCACAACAGCCCCAGCGCCAACTACTACTTTCTCGCCTAATGTGACTCCAGGTAGGAGGACTGCCCCAGCACCAATACGGCATTTATCTCCAATCTTAACTCCTCCAAGCAAAATAGCTCCGGGACTGATCTCGCAGAACTCCCCTATTTCACTTTCATGATGTACGCCAGCTCTCACATTGATCAATGTTCCTTTTCCAATTTTCACATTTGAACCTACAAAACTGAAGGATAATGCGTCATATTGAAGCTCATCTTTGGTTTCTACCCGAGCTGAAATAGCTTTTATAGAAAATAACTTTCCCCCGAGAGAAGTTAGTTTTTGATATAATTTTTCTCTAAAAAATGGATTACCAACTCCTAATACAAATCTTGAGTCTTTATCAAAAAGGGAGACAATGGAAGCTTCTAACTTAAACTTTAAAAGCAAGTTTTCATCAAAGTCAGATCTCCCTATTTCATCATCATATACCAAAAGATCAAGCGCATCAAAACCTAATGTTATCAGCTCAGCTTTGATCTCAAGAGAATGTCCGCCAGCACCAGCAATTATCATTACTTACTATTCGTCAAAACATAGTAAAGCCCTTGTATCATTAACAAGGGCAATAAACATTACTTAGATCCGATTCCGTGAGCTTCAAAACCCAGAGTTTTTAGGTATTTTCTATCATAAATATTTCTACCATCGAAGATGACTTTGTTTTTCAAAAGTCTGCCTACTACATCCCAGCTAGGAATTCTAAATTCCGACCACTCAGTCACGAGAAGTAAAGCATCAGCGTCTACTAAGGCTTCGTAAGCATCTTTGCAATAGGTCACTTTATCAAAAATGTAATGCTCTCTGGCTTCATCCATAGCGACTGGATCGTATGCTTTCACAGTAGCTCCAGCGGCTCTCAATTCATCAATGATCACTCCTGCGGGTGCCTCACGCATATCATCAGTGTTTGGTTTGAAACTCAAACCCCACATCGCGAAGGTCATGCCTGTTAAGTCTTCTCCAAAATGCTCTTTAACTTTCTTTGAAAGCACGTATTTCTGATCATCATTTACTTCTTCCACAGCTTGAAGCACTCTCAAGTCGTAGCCATATTGCTTGGCAGTTTTGATGATAGCTTTTACATCTTTTGGAAAGCAAGAACCTCCATAACCTACACCTGGATATATGAATTTATTACCAATCCTTGGATCAGAACCAATTCCTCTTCTTACCATATTTGCATCTGCACCTACGAGTTCACATAGATTTGCAATATCATTCATGAAAGAAATCTTAGTGGCCAGCATGGCATTCGCTGCATACTTAGTCATTTCAGCAGAAGGAATATCCATATAGATAATTCGCTCTCCACTTAGCTGAAATGGCTTATACAAACGCTTCATGATCTCTTCAGCACGTTCATCATCTACGCCGATTACAATTCTATCTGGCTTCAAAAAATCTTCTACTGCTGCACCTTCCTTTAGGAATTCAGGATTTGATGCTACAGCAAATGGCAATTCAGAACCTCTTTTGCTGAGTGCAGCTTTGATCGCTGCACGAACTTTCTCACCAGTGGTAACTGGCACAGTACTTTTGGTAGCTACCACGATGTAATCTGTCATTTTCGTACCGATCTCATCTGCCACTCCCAACACATACTTCAAATCCGCTGATCCATCTTCACCTGGAGGCGTCCCTACAGCTATAAAAGCTACCGAAGCTCCCTGAATGGCTTCACCCAAATCTGTACTGAATTTGAGTCTACCGCTCTTAAAATTCCGAATTACAACTTCTTCTAGACCTGGCTCATAAATAGGCATAATGCCATTTTTAAGGTTGTCTATTTTTTTTTGATCAATGTCAACACAAGTAACTTCGATTCCTACATCAGCAAAACATGCTCCTGATACTAATCCTACATATCCGGTACCTACTACTGCTATTTTCATATAATTCTAACTAGGATTAATAACTAATATTTGATTTTGTTTACTATGGATTCTTACTATTATTCACTATCGTTTGGACCAAAATGGCCACAGTGGCCATACTAGATGCAATTCCTATCCAAGTGGCTGGGCTCATACGACTTCTTACAGGCTTCTTTGGGACTACAATTTCAGCACCTGGCTCCAATTCAGGATAGAATCTCAACCCTAAAAAATGATGCGTTCTCTTAGCATCACCATTGGCATAAACTACGTAAGTCTTCCCACGTCGAGCTTCTTCAGTGAAGCCCCCAGCTTTTGATATGTAATTTCTCAAATTATTTTTCTTGCTATATCTGGCAGTAGTAGGCAATAACACTTCACCCACCATACGTACAGTTTGCAATTCTTTTGGTATCTGTATTATATCTCCTTCAAGTAAGATTAAATCTTCTTCTGAGCCTGGATGGGTCAATATATACTCTAAGTTAATCCCTACAAAATCCTGTTCTTTTAATCTCATAGAAGTGATCGTTGAGTCTTGTCTCAGTGTATCAAAAGCAGGAGCAATAGCAAAAAGCTTACGTTTTTGCTCAGCCTGCTCTCTTTCCAACCGCACCAATTCATTTTGAGCAAGCTTTTTATCTATCCTGTCAAACAACAACTCTTCGGCTTCATTCGAGTTTCTATTTGTTTCAGGATCCAAATTTGATCGAATATCTTTAAGCGCTTGATTCCTCAACTCTTCATCCGTTGGCCCTTTGAAATAAACTGTTCTTCTGATCAGGCTTGCTCCTTTTGGATAGGCATATTGAGTTACCCCTCCCGCTCGTTTAATCACATCTGAGATTCGCTCATTAGCAGCGGCGATCGCAAAGTCCCCTGGATAGGTAACCTCCCCTTGAATTGAAATCAACTGTTCTCTTTCAAACCCTGGACTTCTTCTTATAAAAACATGGTCAAATGGCTGAAGTGGTTGATTTCTTTCTTCATCAGTCAACTCTAAATTTGGATCAATCGATAAGGTCTCTATCTCTGCGATCTTCCCAGAAGAAGCATCACGCACCCTCCTAGCTATCTCAATTGATGAATTAGTAGCTGATTTCAGCAAACCTCCTGATCTCAAAATAAGGTCTCCGACAGTCATGTCTGAAGCGAAAGGATAAGTGCCGGGATAATTAATCTCACCAGAAATCTTCACATAATACTCCTCTTGAATATCATACCTGCTCGGTACAAATAGAAGATCTTCGTTTTTCAAGGGCACATCCGGAGATGTTCCATTCAATATTCCTTTTAGATTAAGAGACTCTGCAGCCAAAGTTAAATCAGAACTAGTTCTGTATAGTGTAGCTCGAGTAGAAAATGCCTCTGGTTTTAAGCCCTGAGCTTTTTCAACCAGACCTTTTACAGTCAATCCACTTTCGTCTAAGGAATATTCTCCAGGTCGTGTCACTGATCCTGTTACTTGAACTCTATTTGAGAATCTATCTAATGCCTCTCCTATTAATATCTCATCCCCATCTTTGGGAGAAAATGTACCAAACTCACCAGATGGTACATCTACCACTTTCCGTTGGTTGTTTTCAATTCTGCGGACAGTGATTCTGTCTTTATAGGCCATACTAGTAAAACCGCCAGTATATACTAATATATCATCCAAAGACTCGCTAGGTTTCACTTCAAAAAGACCTTCTCTGCGGACAGGTCCTACAATTTCAATTCGGGTAGAAACTGGAGGTACTATTACTACATCATTGTCCTGAAGCGTAATGTTTGAACTTTGAATACCACGAGAAAGAAATTCATAAATATCAACAGTGGCAACTAATCTATTGTCCCGATAGACTTGGACATTTCTAAATGCACCATTTTCATTTGGTCCTCCAGCAGCAAAAAGTCCATTAAAAACTGTTGCAAAGGATGGCAAAGTGTAGGTTCCAGGTTTGGTCAATTCACCCACCATAGAAACCTTAATCGAACGAATATTACCTAACCTTAATTGGATAAAGGTATTTGGGTTGGAGCCATTCATCCCTGAGTATATTCTACCAAGAGCAGTTTTAATCCTAGAAGAAGCTGCTTCTATACTCGACCCTCCTACTTGTATAGGACCGACATTAGGAATAAAAACTCTTCCCTCGGGAGAAACATTCAAATCGTAGGATTGCTGAGAAGCACCGTAAACGTCAAGCAACAATTGATCTCCTGATCCAATCACATAAGACATTGGAGTTGGAATATTTAAGCTCGGATTGAAGTTAAGATCACGGTTGTGAAACAGCTTGAATCCAAAAATTTTCTTCTGCTTTAAAGTCAAATCGTAATATGGGTCCGATCGACGGATGGAATCAAACATATCAGTTTCCTGAAAGCCATTGATCGTTCTACCACCAGATCCATCTTGAGAACCACTCTGTGGCATAGCTGTCATCTGAAGTTCAGAGATTCGCCTACTCAGTTTAGCTGCTTCTAACGCAGGCATTCCTCTCTCGCGTGCCAAAGCAGTTAACTGATTTGTGGTAAGGCCATTTGATTCAGCTCGTTTTACTAGTTGCTCGATTTGAGCATCTGACAAATCATCAACCTTTAGGTTTTGGATATCTGAGAGGCTTTGACTTTGCGCTGCAAAGGCTACCAATAAAAAAATCGCCATAAGCAGGCAATTCTTTGCATTAATCAACCAAGTGTATTTTTTCAATTCTATAATTTTCGTGTTCAATTCAATTTCCAACTCTGTATCAACTGCAAATTTCTGATTTTTCATTAATTCTCAAACAATTTATCACAGCTTCGCCCTTTCAGTCACAGGAGCGCCTATCATAAAATTCACTTGTAAAAAAGGGCTTACTTATGCCCCGACTTCCTTGTCAAACAAAATCAGACCGGTAGAAACCATCCTCTCGTCTAGCAATGTCAATACCACTTTTCTCGATATTATTTGCTCGATTCTATTAGATAGACTTAAAATGTAATCCTCATTCAGATTATCTCCCGTTACCACTACGTCAATCTTACCTGAATCGATACCCTTAGAAATATCTCCAACTAGTACTACTTGATCTACTTCTCCCATTCGTTCAAGAATTTGCTCCAAGAGTTTATCCAGTCCCAAATACTTTCGAATGATATCTTGAATGTTAGTAAAAAAGGGATGCTTAACATTTGCCATGTAGGCAATTTTATTTTTATCAGATTCTTTTACAAGGATTCCTGCCTTTGTCAAATTGTTCAACTCCTTACGTATAGCATTGGTTGATTCCCCAAATTCATCCGCCAATCCTCTTAAGTGGCTCTGCGTTTTGGAATTAACGAAAAACTTAACAAGTAATCTCAACCTTGTCTTTGATGTAATCAAGGATTCAAGCATAAAAATTCACCCCAATAGTGAGTAACAAAGGTACTCATTGGTTTGGATAGGAAAAATAAAACTTTGTGTTTTTGAATAGAATGACAGCTGAAAACTACTTTCTTTTTATTGTCAATATCCTTTGTAGATATTATCTGGCTTTCTTTTCAGAAGTCTTCTAAAAACACTTCCAGTCAACGCGCTAAAGGCTCCTAGAAAAAAACCTAATACTGCAGTCACTGCAAACAAGGCAATATCAGACCCAAAGCCCATTAATTCTCCCATTTTTTGAGGCAGAGGACTACCTGAAACTGTACTGATGTAGAGACTTTGGCCTAGCCACGCTAACCCCATTCCTAGCCCTCCAGCAAAAAAAGCTCCGGCTCCCCTATTTCCCACCAAGGCTGCAAAAATTGCGATCAGCAGCATAACTGACCAGTAATGTAGAAAAGGATTAAATACGACGACAAGTAAGGCCGTGAGAAAGGTGAATAGTATAAATTTCATAACTCTTAGTTTAAAATAGTTTGGAATAATACACCCTCAGTTTGGTCTGTAGTCCTTTGCTTAAAATCCAAGTATTCTCCATTTGCCCATTTCTGAATGAAATTACTGTAAAACTTGCTACCTGGATTGCCTGATTGCCCTCCAGGATAAATGCCATATGCATTCACTTCTGAGCCTAATTCTACAACCATTCTCCAACTTGCCCCATGCCTTTCGCTGGTGGCGTTAATAATCCCTGAACCTCCACCAGTGTAGACATTCTCCACAGAAAATGATTTAAACTGTGGAACAAGGTGCTTAATTGTTGTATTCTTATAATTGGCCCAGGAAAAATCCCCCTCCTCCAATTCCCATTTCTTCATATCCTCAAGCATTTCTTTGAAGCCCTGCTTTACATGGGCCGAGGCCATTTCTGTTTGCGCGGTATTTTTCAAATCGAACACTATTCCTTCGGGCTCATTTTTCATAAACAAGACTGTCTGATAGTAGCTAGGTAAAACAATGGGAGCAACATTGCCAGACAATTCCTTCCATACTTGACTATATGTTTTTCGCCACCAGATATAAAATAAGGATGGACCCTTTTGATTAGGATCCGCATAAAAATCCCACTCTTTCAATAAGGTGATATACTTTTTTGCTTGGTCATCGTCTTCAAACTCACTTCCGAGCAAGCCCAGCATGATAGGCAATGCTTCAGCAGCATGTAAATAGTAATCGTCGAATTGTAGTGCCTGAATATCTTCAACAGTGATTTCTTTCATTTCGCTAAGTCGACTATTCAACCTACGATTTCTATAGAATTCAAAACTGTTGTCAAACACATAATAAGGATAAGTTGAGTCTGTAGGATGCTGATTGGCTGAACTCACAAAACCACGACCAGGATTTAAGGTACTGGCATTTTGTGCATTTGGAATATATCCTTGCCATTCCATTCTAGGGTCAGCCCCATCCATAAAGAACTTTCCTTGTCCTTTCCATTTGAGTGGGAATTTACCTTGAATACGCATGGCGATATCTCCGCTTTTAGAAGCAAAAACAAAGTTCTGAGCTGGAGCCGTGAAATTATCTAAGGCAGTATTATAGTCCTCATAGTTCGTTGCAGTATTCAGCAAAAGGAAAGTTTTCTGCTCATTTGAACCTTCATGCACATTCCATTTCAATGCAAAATTCACATCCTGACGATTAGAATTGAAGGTTTTATCATAGACCACTGGCCCATAATGTGTATAGGCAACGGTATCAAGGTATGCCTCTTCACCTTTCACTTTTATTTCTTCTACTCTAAAAGTGGTCTGTTCCCACTTTTCACCATATCTGTAAGCTTGTCTCGACTCATCCTGAAAAGTTATTTTGTACCAATCCCTAGTATCTCGGGTAGCATTTGTAACACCCCAAGCAATATTTTCATTGAAACCGGAAATCACTCCTAGGGCACCTGGAAGTGTCGCACCTTTCACAGAGTGCTCAGGTGTAGTCAACTGCATGGAATACCAAAGTGACGGAAGGTTCAAACTCAAGTGAGGATCATTTGCCAAAATCGGATTTCCGCTCTTAGTTTTCGATCCAGATACTGCCCAGTTATTTGAGCCTGTACCTTCCTCTGGCTGTGGCAAAGGGTCAAGTACTAATTGATCATCAGGATAATTAATGCTGTCGGGGCGAGTAACTGCAAGTGGATTGAAATTCCATTTATGACCAGATTCAATGATTGGGTCTACACCCGCAGGATATTCTGGATAAAGCTTATCCAACATGACATCTCCCAAGATTTTACGCAGATTGGAATACTCCAAATCACGGTCGCCTACCAGCATGTCAGTCATGTATTTCAACAAAAGAATAGATTTGAAAGCTGTCCAGTGCTCAGGTCTATAATTGAGGATTTTATATTCCACAGGTAACTGAGCGTCTTTCAATTGATCTATGTACTGATTCACTCCATCTGCATAGGCTTCTAACAAAAGGTAGGATTCTGGATCATTTTCTTGAATAAATACCACTCCCTTCTCAGCACCGTAGGCCAAGCCCTTTCTTCGCGTCATTCTGTCCAGATCCAAAGCCAAGGGGCCGACGATTTCAGAAATTCTCCCCGCTGCTGCCATGGTTTGAAATTCCATTTGCCAAAGTCTGTGCTTTGCAGTGATGTATCCTTGAGCCCGGTACAGGTCAGCCTGACTAGTTGCAAAAATGTGAGGGATAAGATTTTCATCATATACCACTTTCACCTCGCTGCTCAAATTGCTGAGTTCCAATATATCTTCGGCCAATTCATCTTCAGAGAATGAATTTTGCCAAAATCCATGGTAAGGATCAAGTAGAGGAGCTAAGGGTGGAATGGCTCCAAACTGCTTAGATACTGACAGGGCTAAAGCTACTGTCAAAGTCAAAACGACTAAAAAACCTATATACTTCATTGAATCGATTTCAGGTAATGTGACGAATTTAGCCGAATCTGCGAACTATTAGTCAATTAGTGGTATCCTTTTAGGATCTAAAAATAAAAAAAGCCCTCAAAAAATGATTTTGAGGGCTTCTATGTGAATATATAGTACTAGTTAATCGTGATCGGCAACTTAAGTTTTTCCCAGCGAATCACTAACCCAGGGCTCTTAATATCCATCATTAGCCCTTCTTGATTACTTTCTTCCCAAACAGGGTTTACATCCACCCTCAAAACGTCATTTTTCTCATCGTATTGGAAATGGCCATGCTCTAGATCCCACTCAGAATTGAAAATCACGGTCCACGGACCAGTTTCCTTTGGGATAGTGAAAAGAGAATATTTACCAGCAGGAAGTTTTTTGCCTTCTACTGTCATATCCTCGGATAGAACCACGTATGATGCTTCATTTGCGCCAGTTCTCCATACTACATTGTATGGCACCAAATCTCCCCATAATTCTCGGCCTTTCACCGCAGGAGAACCATATTGTACTTTAAATGCCTTACCGGAAATCTGACCTTCTTTCACCATCAATGGGCTCGGTCTGGATTCTGATGCCTCAGCGGCTTCTTTGGTTTCTGCAGCTACTTCAGACTCTGAAGATTCAGAGGTCTTTGATTCACCGCATGAAGCAAAAGCCATTGCAATAACTGCTGTCGCTAAAATAGTTTGGTACGTTTTCATAGTGGGTAAATTTCTATCGAAATAACTAATATTTAGTAAATGAGCAAAATTCAAGCCTCTCTTTCATCATTTGCGATGCAATCATTTGCTTCAATTCCAAAAATTTTAACTTTACAGAATAGTAAAATGATTTCTACCAATCAATTTTCACTTGGATCGAAGATTGCTCTGAAGGTAATACGCGCACATTCCTCAATAGGATCATGATTTATTGCATAATATATTACCAGATCAATTTCAATTCATGAAAATTATTACTTGGCTCATTTTTGTCGCATCTCTATTGTTGTTTGCTAGCGTTTATATCTCACCGGAGTATTTTCAATACGTGGGATTATTGCCTTTTTTCATCCCATTGATTTTAGTACTAAATGTATTACTCCTGATAATCTTGATTTTATCCTGGAGGAAATTATCGTTTCTACCTCTTTTTGCTTTACTCATCGGCTACAAATTTTTTCTTGCCACATTCCAGATCCATCCAAAAAATGAGGAAGCCGTAGGTTTGAAAGTCCTCACCTACAACGCGCATATGTTCTTTGACAACCCAAAAAGTGAGGTAGCTCCCGGTTCAAATGTGCTCTCTTGGCTTCAAAACCAACCAGCCGACGTGAAGGTTTTTCAAGAATTTTATCAGGACAACACGACTCCTTCACGTGATGCAATCAAGATTCTTGGAAAAAACTCTAACTACAAAGTTTCCTATCATATCACCGATGGTAACCCAAGTAAAAAATCAAATGGTTTAGCTATTTTCTCCAAATACCCCATCATCAATGACGGTAAGGTCTTCGATGCCCAGGGGACTAATGGCGCCATATTCGCTGATATTCTAGTGAAAAATGATACCATTCGTATTTATAACACTCATTTGGAATCAATGCGGATTAACTCAGATGGACTGGAAAATCTGGAAGGGGTCAAGGAAAATTACAGGCAAACATTAGGCAAGCTTCAGCGAGGTAGTCTAGCTCGGAGCAAACAACTTAAAGTACTATTGGAGCACATGAATAATAGTCCCCATCCTTTAATTCTAATGGGTGACTTAAATGAAATCCCCTACTCATACACCTATTTCAAACTAGGTGAGAATTATGAAAATGCTTTTGAGAATGCAGGAAGAGGTTTCGGCTTTACTTATAACCGTATTCTTTTCTTCTTAAGAATTGACCATATTTTCTCCAGTCAAAAGCTGAAGGCAGTACAATTCAAAACTCACAGAGAGGTTGATTATTCCGATCATTACCCTGTATCAGCTACATTTACTTGGGAGGGATTTGCGGAATAATTATACAATTATCATTTCTTGAATTTTTTCTCCCACATCTTTTTTAAGGGTAAAAGAAGTAGTGGTAATAACATCAGATCTGCCAATAGAGCAAAAATCATAGACGCAGAAATCAACAAACCCGTAAAATGGGTAACTCCAAACTGGCTAAAGATCAACAAGCCGAATCCAGCAGTCAAAACTATTGTAGTGAGAACAATAGCCTTACCAGTTTCTAAAAAAGTGCGTTTCAATGCATATATCAGGTTTTTACCTAAAACCAATTCGTGCTTCAGTCTACTCATAAAGTGTATACTATCATCCACTGCTATCCCAAAGGCTACTGTAAACAAGATCGCGGTGGTCAGCTTAAATTCAATTCCCAAGAAGTACATCAGTCCAAGCATCCATATGAGTGGAATGAAATTCGGTATCAGCACCAGAAATGAAATTCGCCAAGACCTAAACAGAAAACCTACGATTACACCAACTAAGAGGAATGCGACCCCGAGGCCTTTAGCCATCTGTAAAGTCACAGATTTGTGCCCCTTATCAATCAAATAGGCAGTCCCAGTCCATCGAACTTGTAGTAGATCAGGATTAATTTCCTGACGAGCAAACTCAGTCAACTCTGCCCGAAGCGTAGTCATTTTCAGAGAACCCAAATCTGGAGCTCTGGCGCTGATTCTCCCTGATTTTTGATCAGCAGATAGCACTTTTGCATCACTTTCCTCTATTACTTTATCGATCCATTTATCCATTCGCTGCCTTTGTCCTCTGGAGGGAAGTTGGAAAGCTTTTACGTCACCTTGGTTTTGTGCTTGATTGATAGATTTCACCAATGTCAAAGGAGAAATAGCCTGGCCTTCGCCAAACAACTCATGGATTTTCGCTTCTACTTTACCCAATTCTACCAGCACATTATAGTCCAGCAAAGAATTTGCTTTTTCACCAACTGAAATATAAATCTCCAATGGATTTGAACCTCCAAATTGCATGTCAAAATATTCAAAGTCATGTCTAATAGGATGATCAATAGGAAGATTATCTAATAGGTATCCATTAATCTTAAGTGTAGAGCCTAAGGCGATACAGAGAAGAGTAATCCCAAGAAATGATAGGCGGATGGACTTTTTATGTTTCAATTGCCAGGAAAAAATCTTCAATAGCAAAGTTAGCTTTTCTGCCTCCTGAAGTGATTTAGGGATTCTAATGGGAATAAGATAAAGTAAACCTGGAGCAAGTGAAATCACAGCAAAAAACATCACCAACACTCCTAACCCAGTGGTCCATCCGAAATCCTGAAGAGCTGGGATGGTTGTGAAATAGAGTGAAATAAAACCTAATGCTGTTGTCAGCACGGTTAACCAAACTGGAACAACTAATTCCTTGAAAACAGCCCGTATTGCAGCGCCCTTCTCATCGCCTTCTTTAAGTTTTTTAATAAAATGAGTGAAAAAATGAATCAAAGCACTTAAACCGACAATCATAAAAATAGTGGGCTGCATGATTGACATCACATCCAGAGGTTTTCCCAACAAAATAAGTAAGCCAAAAGCCCATGCGACGCCTATGATTAGAACCAATAGCGGAATAATTACTCCCCACCAAGATCTGAAAATCAGTACGAGCAAAAGCAGCATCAGTAAGATGGAGCCCCCGAAAAACAGCCCGAATTCATTCTGCATCAACTTGATAAAATCACCCTGAGTCTGGATTTTCCCTGCTACTGCCAGAGGTTGAATACCATGCTTTTTGAAGACACTTTTTATAGAACTGTATAAGCTGTCTCCATCCGACTTGGAAATATTTTGCTCGTTTTTGATCCAGAGCAAAAGTGCATTTCCATCCTTTGAAATCAGCTGAGAGCTATATTGATCCAGATTAGAAGAAGTTTTACCAAGGGAATTGTCATCTGACCAATCCAATACTTTTCTAGATCTCAATCCAAAAATCCCAATGATGGGTTGCTCCAAATTAAGAATGGAAATGACCGTATCAACTTGATTAAATCGCTGGATTTCATCCTGTATACTAGTAGCTTTTGTCAAAAAACCAGGAGACAATAGTTCACCTGTTTCATTTCCCAGCGCAACTAGGAGGTAGTCATTATCATTTTCAAACTGACTTTTGAAATTTTGATAGAAGTCTAAGTCCTCGTCATTCTGCGGGAAGAAAGTTTCAAAATCATAATTGAATTGTGGAATTGGACGGAAAACCGCTAGCAAAACGCAGAGTAACACTGCAGAAACAAGGAATGTGTAAGCTGTTGACTTTCGAAACATCTATTCGTTTACATGAATATTTATCCTATTACTTTTTCAAGTATAACAAGATTGAGGCTGCTTTGTGCTAAATCAATTCCATTTATTCTCTGAACTGATTAACTTGCCGAAACTTGAAAATCAAACAGACGAGATGAAGCAATACCACGATTTGATGCGCAAAATCCTAGACGAAGGAGCAGTAAAAGGAGATAGAACAGGGACGGGAACGCGTAGTATATTCGGTCATCAATTGCGATTTGATCTATCTAAAGGTTTCCCAGTAGTAACTACCAAGAAGCTTCACTTACGATCTATCATCATAGAGCTACTTTGGTTCCTCAAAGGTGATTCGAACATCAAATACCTCAACGACAATAAGGTGTCCATTTGGAATGAATGGGCAGACGAAAATGGAGATTTGGGGCCAGTCTATGGCTATCAATGGAGACATTGGCCAGATGGCAAAGGTGGAGAAATCGACCAAATCAAAAATCTTATCCATCAAATCAAAACCAAACCAGAAAGTCGCAGGCATATTGTTAGTGCTTGGAACGTGGCTGATGTGGACAATATGGCCTTGCCTCCTTGCCATACTATCTTCCAATTCTATGTAGCTGATGGCAAATTAAGTTGCCAACTTTATCAGCGAAGCGCAGATGTTTTTCTAGGAGTGCCTTTCAATATTGCTTCCTATGCTTTGTTCACTATGATGGTGGCTCAGGTGTGTGGTTTAGAAGCGGGTGACTTCGTTCATACTTTTGGCGATGCTCATTTATATTCCAATCATTTGGAGCAAGCTGAGCTTCAGTTGAGTCGAGAGCTGAAAGAATTGCCAACAATGAAAATTAATCCTGAGATCAAGGATATTTTTGAATTCAAATACGAGGACTTCGAATTGATGAATTACGACCCGCACCCACATATCAAGGCTGCTGTGGCGGTGTAAATAAGTGTCTTTTTTCATTCACTTATATCACAAAAAAGGCCTGAATCGATTTTGATTCAGGCCTTTTTGACTTTATTTCTCTAGCTCATATTTAAGTGTTTTCCCCTTTTCCACTGCGGGAAGTCCTTCTGACATCCATAGTGGAGCTGGTGCTCCTTTGAGGTAATGGTCAAAGAACTGACTGAGACGGACAGAGAGATCTTTTCGGTTTTTCCGCTGCACCAGATTGTGGTCTTCGCCATTGTATTGGAGTAGCCATGCTGGTTGATTCAAACGCTTCAATGCCATAAACATTTCGATTCCTTGGTACCATGGCACTGAACCATCCTCGTCATTGTGCATAATCAAAACGGGAGTTTTCACACGATCCATGAAGAACAAGGGAGAGTTTTCTATATAGTAAACTGGCTTTTCCCAAAGTGTCCCTCCTATTCTTGATTGAGTTTGCTCGTATTGGAACATACGACTCATGCCTGTACCCCATCGAATTCCTCCATATGCTGAAGTCATATTTACCACAGGCGCTCCTGCTCCTGCAGCTTTGAACATATTCGTCTGAGTGATCAAATATGCAACTTGGTATCCACCCCAACTTTGACCTTGGATCGCCATATTATCTGCATCTACAAATCCTCTGGCGACAATAGATTGAACACCTGGAATAATACAGTTGTAAGCACTTGGCCCTGGAAGGCCTAAGTCGTACTTAATATCTGGCACAAAAACCAGGTAATCATTACTTATAAAATATGGAATATTGATCGTGGAAGCACTTGGAGCAGGAGCTCTATAATTATGCAGACCGTCACTGTTGCGCTCATAGAAATAAACCATCATCGGGTATTTCTTAGAAGCATCGAAATTCTCCGGCTTGAATAACAAACCTTGGAGAGGTTCGCCATCATTAGTAAGATAGTCCACCAACTCTACAGAGCCCCAATTCACATTGGCTTGCTGAGGGTTTAGGTTGGATACTTTTTTGAGGTTTTTAAAAGAAAGATCACTCAAATACAAATCTGGATTCTCCTGATAAGTGGACTTAGTTAGAAACACTTCAGAGCTTTCTTTTGCTTTGGTCAGACCGGAATATCGATTTGCTGACATGATTAACTGCTTAGGAGTAGACTTGCCGTCGAATGAGCCCGTAAAAAATCCGGAATCTTTATTCTTTTCATTGAAAGCAGAAAGTAATAATTGCCCTTTAGGATCAATACTTCTTTCTTCTCTATCCAGGTCTTGTCTTCTAAATACTGTATTGGATTTTCTACCTGCTCCTTGAGTCAGGTTAACTGCTCCAGCAGGATTTTTTGGGTCTATTTTCCAAATATCAAATCTATCGTAAACCAAAAATGCTTGATCACCTTCTAACCAACCAGCATTTCCATAGCTACCAGGAAGAGATGGTGAATCGTGTAATTCTTCATAAAACACTTCGGAAACACTTTTGGTGAGATTGATTTTAGCCTTAGTAGCTACATCGTAGGCTACCCAACTACTATCACGTCCATCGTACCAATACACATACTTTCCTTCTGGAGAAATAGAAGGAAAACCTGAAGCATCTTTCTCAATCAGTGTTTTGGATCCATCTTTAAAATCTACCAAATACAAATCTCGGCCAGTCTGAATATCCCAACTGTAGTTGATACGGTAGGGCGCATCAGTCCAAGCTATACCAAAATCACGTTCTATTTTTGACTCCAGACTTACATTTTTCACATCTAGGTCTGCGAGCTGAGTGATTTTATCGGTTTTGAGATCAATGGTTGCCAAATATGAGAATCTCTCTTCGCGCCCTTTATTTTTCAATTGCATAGGCTGAATCTCTGAATCCTGCCATCCCCAGATATCTAGACTTACTCTCTCATCATCCAATAGGGTCGTATCACTTTCATAGCTGTAATCCACGTATTCTGGTACTACGCCAAAAAATAAACGTTCCTCATTTTCAGAGAATGTGATGTTACCGTTCTCGCTAATTCTCCCATTAGCAAGAATGCCATCAGATTCTTTATTCGCTACTTCCTTTACATTTCCATTCAGAGTTTGAACAAGAATGAGTGAATGATACATTTTTTTGGATTTGGTAGAATCATCCGTAGTGAGATAAGCAAGGTATTTAGCTTTAGGAGAAAAGGTCATATCTGAGTAAGAAGTCATGCCTTCAGATAGCAGTTTGTTTTCTCCATTACCGAGGTTCAGTAAATAAATGGCGGCATTGTCCAAAGTATCTTCCTCTGCTAGAACATAATGAAGGAATTCTCCATTTTTAGAAAAACCATAAGACTTCACTCGATCAAAATCATAACTCACTGAGCCATCTAATTTTCTAACAGAAAGCTTGGTTCCGTCTGTTTTCTTCGGTTTATCAGCCTTCGCGGTTGAGTCTGCCTCGGTAGTTTCATTATCCTTAGCTTTCTTTTCTTTTTCTTTCTTCTCCTTTTCAAAATGAATAGCAATCCAACTCCCTGCTTTCTCTGGTGTGGCAAAAGATTTTACCCTCGGGAGTTTCTCTAATTTCCCTGCTGCCATATTATAAATAAAAAGACTGTCTGCAGGCATATCATCCTTCTTGGTCTTTTTCAGTTTCAATACATAGACTGAATCTTTCTCAGGTACAATCTTACCAACAGCAAATGCATCATCAGCAGAAAACACAAAAGAAGATCCTCTAGAAATAATTTGACGCTTATTGGGATCTTTGAACGAGAAAATCTCGATGCGCCCATCTCCATCTTGTGGCGATATTTGATAACCTAGCCATTTTCCATTTTTGGTGATCTTTTCTGAAGCCATTCTTTCCCATCCATCGTAATCAGTGTGAGCAAGAGGCCTTTTTTGTTGTGCAAAAAGTGATTGTGAACCGAGGAGCAGAACAATCAGCAAAACTCCAAATCTTGTAATTTTCATCTTGTGGTGAATTAAAGGTTAGACCCTGTTCCACAAACCAAAATAAGACACTTCTAATAGTTTAGAGTAGAAATTGGCAGTTAGGAACACTTCAAAAATAAAAACACTATGTTTCCCTGCCCTAACCGCTTAAAAAAAAAAGCCGGATAAACCGGCTAACTATTTTTTGATTATTAATTCGAATGTTTCTATCCCATAGTTATCGTAACCAGGCACAGGCTTGCAATCAGGCAATTTTCTTAGAACATAATCTATTCGCTCTTTCAGGCCCTTGTCTACATCGCTCATTACCTCGAAACCACTTAGTCTACCCATTGCATTCACCTGAAGTAGAACTTTTACTTCTTCCACATTTGCAGATTTTTTTGTTCTGAATAAAAATGGTGAATAACTATCAAGTATATCAAGCGTATTTTCAGACCAAACCCAATGTGAATTAAGATTTTTGGCAAGATTATTTTCAATAGTAGTTAATGGTGTAAAATTCAAGTCTGACGCTACAGAGCTTTTGGATAGATCAGAAACATTATCCACACTTCTAATTCTTAACTTATGATATTCCACAAAACTTTCTTCGGTAATTGAATACCCAGGCGAAACCTGCGCTACCACAGATTTCCCGACAAGGGGTGTGAAGAGAAACAGGGTAATTATGAAATATTTAAAAATCCGAGGTGCAGGCATTTTATTCTAGCAGGTGAATTAAAACAAAAATACAATAATTAAATTTTCAGATACAAATTTTTGCATTATAAATATGAAAAAGAAAACAAAAAAGTCTCGCCAGAAGCAAGACCCTTTTCAGAATATAAACCCAAATATAACTTTAGAGATTAAAAGTTTCAATTGAAATAAACTAAAATCTGAAAATACAAATGATCTCAGATTTTAATTTGACTTTTTACTCTACGAACAAAATATTCATCTGAACATTTATATCGAGTCCAAAGTAAGTTGATTTTGCTTTTAATTACAAATTGAAAAAATAATTTTGCAATATTTTGAAGAATCTCTAATTTACACGCAGATTCATTAACAATCATCCAAAATCAGCCAAGAAAAATGGATAAAATTTTAGATATCGACAACATAGACTTGAAGATAATTTCGCTCCTCAATGAAGATGCTAAGACTCCCTATACAGAAATAGCGAAAAAAGTCTTCGTTTCATCAGGGACCGTGCACGTTCGAATGAAGAAATTGGAGGATATGGGCATCGTAAAAAGTGCCACATTAAATATTGATTTCTCAAAACTTGGCTATGACATATCAGCATTCCTGGGAATTTATCTTGAGAAGAGCTCACTTTACGATACGGTCATAGAAAAACTTAAAACAATTTCCGAGGTGGTCAGCGCTTATTATACCACAGGTAATTATTCGATTTTTGCCAAAATCATCTGTAGAGATACGAACCACCTGAGATTTGTGCTTGATAATATTCAAAAAGTAGAGGGAATCGATAGAACAGAAACCTTGATTGTATTGGAAGAGTCTATAAATAGACCTATCCAGTTTTTCGACAAGGAGAAATAAAACAATTAAGATTAAATCTAAATAAAAGATTTAACGAAATAAGTTAAAAATCAAAAGTATTGAACCTTCAATACTTTTTTTTTGTAAAGAGCTTATAGAATAGATGAAAAGGGCGTTTTCTATAGAAGATTTATATACTCGATAGAATTATCCAATGGGTTCAAACATGATATTTTCATTATATGTTGTACCTTCGCCGTTAAAATGTAATTAGTCTAAATAACTCACACAAATGAGCAAAGACAATCAGATTTTAGAAGAACTAACGTCAAAAGAATACGAGCACGGATGGTCAGTGAACTATGAAGCCGATGAGGCTCCTGTAGGATTAACTGAAGAAACTATTCGATGGATATCTGCGAAGAAGGAAGAACCACAGTGGTTACTCGATTGGAGATTGAAAGCTTTCAAAACATGGCAAGCCATGTCGGAGCCAAAATGGGCTAATGTCCATTATCCAAAAATTGACCTGCAGTCTCTAAAATATTATTCAGCACCAAAGCTTGCCAACAAGCCTAAAAATCTAGACGAGGTTGATCCTGAGTTGCTTGATATCTACAAGCGATTGGGTATTAACCTTAACGAGCAGAAAAGACTTCAAGGAATTGCAGTAGATGCAGTGTTGGACTCTGTATCTGTGGCAACTACTTTCAAAGGAACGCTTTCCAAACTTGGAATTGTGTTTTGTTCTTTCAGTGAAGCTGTAAAAGAGCATCCAGAGTTGGTAAAGAAATATTTGGGATCAGTAGTTCCGATGACGGATAACTATTATGCAGCACTAAATGCTGCTGTATTCTCCGACGGTTCATTCTGCTATATTCCTAAAGGCGTTCGTTGCCCAATGGAGCTTTCTACTTATTTCAGAATCAATGCTGCAAATACAGGGCAGTTCGAAAGAACCCTAATCGTAGCAGAGGATGAATCGTATGTATCTTACCTAGAAGGATGTACTGCACCGCAACGTGATGAAAATCAATTGCACGCAGCAGTAGTAGAAATTTACGCTGGAGCACATGCTGAAGTAAAATATTCCACTGTTCAAAACTGGTTCCCTGGATCCAAAGAAGGAGTTGGTGGTATTTACAACTTCGTAACTAAGCGTGGAATTTGCGCAGGTGATTTCTCTAAGATCTCTTGGACTCAGGTAGAAACAGGTTCTGCTGTCACGTGGAAGTATCCATCTTGTATCCTAAAAGGAGACAATTCTATTGGAGAATTCTATTCTGTGGCCGTTACCAACAACTATCAGCAAGCAGATACTGGAACGAAAATGATTCACATTGGTAAGAACACCAAGTCGAGAATCGTTTCCAAAGGCATTTCCGCAGGAAAATCTCAGAACTCATACAGAGGTCAGGTACAAGTGATGAAGCGTGCAACTAATGCACGTAACTTCTCTCAGTGTGACTCCCTGTTGATGGGTGATCGCTGCGGAGCTCATACCTTCCCTTATATCGACATCAACAACCCGACCGCCAAAGTGGAGCATGAAGCGACTACTTCGAAAATCGGTGAGGATCAGCTTTTCTATTGCAACCAAAGAGGTATCGCTACAGAAGACGCGGTGGCTTTGATTGTAAATGGATATGCTAAAGAGGTGTTGAATCAATTGCCAATGGAATTCGCTGTAGAAGCACAGAAGTTGTTGGCACTTACCTTAGAAGGATCTGTAGGGTAAGCAGATTGTAAGATTGAAAGATTAGAATATTGAAAGATTAGAAAGAATTATGCTAAGTATAAAGAATTTGCACGCCTCTATCGAAGGGACTCCAATCCTAAGAGGCATCAACCTTGAAGTGAAAGCTGGAGAAGTTCATGCGATCATGGGACCAAACGGTTCAGGTAAATCTACTCTTGCTTCAGTATTGGCAGGAAGAGAAGAATATGAAGTGACTGAAGGTGAAGTTATCTTCAAGGGAATAGACCTACTTGAACTTTCTCCAGAAGTGAGAGCTAGAGAAGGTGTATTTCTTGCTTTCCAATATCCAGTAGAAATTCCTGGTGTTAGCTCTACCAACTTCCTAAGAACGGCAGTGAATCAAGTAAGAGAATACCGTGGTCTAGATCCTTTGGATGCCGTGAAGTTCTTGACTTTGATGAAAGAAAAAATGAAGCTTGTCGAAATTGATCAGAAGCTTTTGAGCAGATCATTGAACGAAGGCTTTTCCGGAGGAGAAAAGAAAAGAAACGAGATATTCCAGATGGCAATGCTTGACCCTACCCTATCTATTTTGGATGAGACGGATTCAGGACTTGATATCGATGCACTTCGTATCGTTTCCAACGGTGTAAATCAATTGAAATCAGATAAAAATGCAACAATTGTAGTGACTCACTACCAAAGATTGTTGGATTACATTGTTCCGGATTTTGTGCACGTATTGTACAACGGAAGAATCGTAAAATCAGGCACCAAAGAACTAGCAATGGAGCTTGAAGAAAAAGGATACGATTGGATCAAAGAAGAAGTCGATTCTAAAGCTACAGTCTGATTTTCATTCTAAAAAACTACTCATGAGTACGCTTATTAAGCATGAAATACTTGGCGAGATGTTGAATTCTACCGGCAAAGGCTTCGAACAAGCCCGAGCTGAAGGAAAAGAAGCATTCGAAAGTCAAGGCTTTCCTACCAATAAATCAGAAGAATACAAGTTCACTGCAATCAGCAAAAAACTCGAGCAAAGCATCCAGAATTTCGGTGCGGCTGAGTCATTTGAGGTTACAGCAGAAGACGTGAAAAATAATCTGTTTGAAGGATTTACTGGAGATGTGTTGGTATTCACCAATGGCCATTTTCAGTCTAGCCTTTCTTCAGAAATCGCTGGAATCGAAGTTGCTCTACTTTCAGAGAAATCTGACACACCAGTAGGTAGCATAGCAAAACCAGCAAAAGATCCTTTCTGCGCGCTGAATCAAGCTGTTTTCACAGACGGTATATTCATTTCAGTTCCTAAGAAAGCTGTGGTGGAAAAGCCAATTCTGTTGTTGAATTTCAACAAAGCAGTTAACGGCCAAGTGATCCAACCTCGTGTATGGATTGAAGCAGGTGATTTCGCAGAAGTGACTTTCATCAATCATACAGTTAATTTGAGCGATGTCACTTATTTCTCAAATAAGGTAGTAGAAGTAAAAGGAGGAGTTAACTCTCAGATTCGTTTTTACAAACTTCAGAATGAGGGTAAAAATGTGATTGAGGCTAACAATACTGAAACTGACATTCATAAGGATGGAAGATTTACTTCTGTGACTATTTCTCTTTCAGGAGAACTAGTGAGAAATAACTTGAGCTTGAATATCATAGGAAGCAATTCTGAAGGAAATATGTACGGTCTCTATTTGCTGAACAGCAAAAGCCACGTGGATAATCACACCAACGTGGATCATACCGTACCTCACGCTGAGTCAAACGAGCTCTATAAAGGTATTCTTGCAGATCAGTCACGTGGGGTTTTCAACGGGAAAATCTTTGTAAGACAGGATGCGCAGAAAACCAATGCTTTCCAGCAAAACAACAATATCCTACTTTCCGAAGATGCGGTGGTAAACACCAAGCCTCAGTTGGAAATATGGGCTGATGATGTGAAATGCTCTCACGGCTGTACCACTGGTCAGATGGACGAAGAAGCTTTATTCTACCTTCAGGCAAGAGGAATCGCTAAGGATCAGGCCAAAGGCTTGCTGCTTTACGCTTTTGCAGGCGAAGTACTAGAGCACATCAGAGACGAAAGCTTCCGTGAGTACTGCACAAACTTGGTGCAGGATCGCTTAGGAAGCAAATTCTAATACACAACATGGGAATTGAAATCGAAAAAATCAGAGGCTTGTTTCCGGTACTCCATCAGGAAGTGCATGGCAAGCCTTTGGTTTATTTTGACAATGCCGCTACGACGCAAAAGCCGCAAGCCGTGCTTGATGCGTTGAATAATTACTACTCCACCGACAACTCAAATATTCACCGTGGGGCTCATGCTTTGGCAGATAGAGCTACGAGATATTTCGAGGAAACTCGGGAAGCTATTCAGCTATTCATCAATGCGAGAGAATCTGCAGAGGTTCTTTTCACGAAGGGAACTACCGAAAGCATCAATTTAGTAGCTTCCGCTTTTGGTAGAAAATTCATAGGATCAGGAGATGAAATCATCATTTCCACACTAGAGCACCATTCCAACATCGTCCCATGGCAAATGCTGTGTGAAGAAAAAGGAGCTACACTCAAAGTGATCCCTATCAATGATGCTGGTGAGGTTCTTTTCGATAAATTCGAGAAGTTACTTTCTCCTAAGACCAAACTGGTCAGCATAGTCCATGCCTCCAATGCACTTGGTACAATCAATCCAGTCAAAAAAGTAATAGCTGCTGCACATGCTGTGGGAGCCAAAGTACTTTTGGATGGGGCTCAAAGTATCAGTCACTTGACTGTGGATGTGCAGGAATTGGACTGTGACTTCTTAGCTTTCTCTGCGCACAAGCTTTATGGCCCTACTGGCCTTGGCGTTCTTTATGGAAAAAGAGAAGTGCTGGAAGCTATGCCTCCCTATCAAGGTGGCGGTGAGATGATCAAAGAAGTAACTTTTGAAAAGACCACTTATAATGATATCCCTTTCAAATTCGAAGCAGGCACTCCAAATATCGGTGATGTCATCGCTTTTAAGGCTGCCCTCGATTTTGTCAATGCTTTAGGAAAAGATCTAATCAGAGCACATGAAGATGAACTTCTACGCTATGCGAATGAGCTTTTGTCTCAGGTGAAGGGATTTATTCCTGTAGGAACAGCTGCCGAAAAAGTAAGTGTTTTGTCGTTTAACATCAATGCCATGCATCCTTACGACGTGGGAATGATGCTTGATGCTAACGGTATTGCAGTTCGGACAGGTCATCACTGCACGCAGCCACTGATGAAAAGATTAGGGTTGGAAGGAACTGTAAGAGCTTCATTCGCGGTTTACAATTCGAAATCTGAAATAGAAAAATTGGCGGAAGGTGTAAGCCGGATCGCACGAATCAAAAACAAATGAGCAGTATTCAAGAAGTTCAAGATGAAATAGTTTCTGAATTTGAAATTCTAGGAGACGATAAGGAATCGACGATTTATTACATCATGGAGTTGGGCGGAAGCTTAGAAGAATTCCCTGATAATGAAAGAGTCGAATCCAATACGATTAAAGGATGTCAATCCAAAGTATGGTTGATAGCTGATGAAAAGGACGGAAAAGTGCACTTTAAGGCTGATTCCAATACGGATGTCACCAAAGGATTGATCACACTTTTATTAAGAGTTTTGAACTATCGTAGCCCAGAAGAGATTATCAAAGCGGAACTTAATTTCGTAGAGAGGATCGGAATGGGGTCTATTATTGGTAGTCAACGCTCCAACGGATTTGCCTCCATGATCAAGCAAATCAAATTATACGCTTTGGCTATTCAAAGCAAACAAAACGCCTGATAGTATGTCAACAGATAACAACACAGAAACCGCTTCAACTCAAATCGAAGGCCTTAAAGAAAAGGTGGTTCAGGCTATCAAGCTGGTCTATGATCCTGAAATCCCTGTGGATGTTCATGATCTAGGTTTGATTTACGAAATCACCGTTTACCCTGTGAACAATGTGTATATCTTGATGACTTTGACTTCTCCTAACTGCCCGTCAGCAGAGTTTATCCCTTCAGAAGTAAAGGATAAAATCCAGCAGATACAAGGCGTTAACAATGTTGAAGTTGAGTTAACCTTTGACCCTCCTTATTCTCAGGATATGATGTCCGAAGCTGCAAAGCTTGAATTGGGTTTTCTATAAAAAGTACTTTAAAACTAGTAATAATATGTATCCAGAAGAATTGATTGCTCCAATGAGAGCAGAACTTTCCAGCGTAGGATTTGAAGAGTTCAGAACTGCTGAGCAAGTTGCAACGCATCTTGGTCCAGACCATAAAGGTACTACCCTTGTTGTAGTGAATTCAGTTTGCGGTTGCGCTGCAGGAGCTGCAAGACCAGGAATAACTTACGCGGTAGAAAATGCGAAAGTTAAACCAACGACTCTTGCTACTGTATTTGCAGGAAATGATAAAGAAGCTGTTGATAAATTCAGAGAATTGACACTTCCTTACCCTCCATCCTCTCCAGCAATGGCTCTATTTAAGGATGGTGAATTGGTTCATTTCATCGAGCGTCATCACATCGAAGGAAGAAATGCAAAAATGATTGGCGACCACTTGGTTGAAGTATTTGAGCATTTCTGCGCATAAAAAATTAGCCCTCCGGGGCTTTTTTTATTCCACCACCTAATTTTACTAAGGAATAATAAAATCAGAGTTCTCTATTTCTGAGGATTTACTTAGGGATCAGGTTAATTTCTTGCGAATTATTCTACTTTTCACAAGAATAATAACCCATAGGTCATATTCAGCCATCAAAAAGCAACCTGATTTTATTATCTTACGAGCCTATTTCGAGGTTTTTTAACATAAGCAATCCAAACAAAAAATATATGTCTGAATCAGCTAAGCTTTCTTTCAAAGGACAAGACTATGAATTCCCGGTAATCACCGGAACAGAAAATGAATCAGCGATTGATATCGCAAAACTTAGAGCATCCTCGGGCCTTATCACCCTTGACCCGGGATACAAAAACACTGGAGCTACTAAAAGCGCCATTACTTTTTTAGATGGTGAAGAAGGAATTCTTCGCTACAGAGGTTATAGAATTGAAGATTTGGCTGAGAAATCTACCTTTCTTGAAGTTTCTTATTTATTAATCTATGGTGAGCTACCTACGCAAGCTCAATACGAGGATTTCTCCAAAGAAATTACTCACCATACATTGGTTCATGAAGACATCAAGAAAATTCTGGAAGGTTTCCCTTCCAATGCTCACCCTATGGGAGTTCTTTCTTCTATGATCTGTGCGCTTACCGCATTTTATCCAGATTCTTTGAATCCAAACAGAACTGAAGAAGAGATAAATCTGAGCATAGTTCGTCTAATTGCGAAAATGCCGACGTTCGCTGCTTGGGCCTATAAAAACGAAATGGGTCATCCAGTAAACTACCCAGACAACTCTTTGGATTACTGCTCAAACTTCTTGAAAATGATGTTTGCGCTTCCTGCAGAGAAGTATGATGTAGACCCTGTTGTTTCGGCGGCATTAGATAAATTACTTATCCTTCACGCAGATCACGAGCAAAACTGTTCTACTTCTACCGTGAGAATTGTAGGTTCTTCTCAAGCAAGCATTTACGCTTCTATTTCTGCTGGTATTAATGCACTTTGGGGACCACTTCATGGTGGAGCAAACCAATCTGTAATTGAAATGCTAGAAGCAATCAAAGCCGATGGCGGAGATGCTAAGAAGTATTTGGATAAAGCTAAAGACAAGAACGATCCATTCAGATTGATGGGCTTTGGTCATAGAGTTTACAAGAACTTTGATCCAAGAGCAAAAATCATCAAAAAGGCAGCTGACGACGTGCTTGAGAAACTAGGTGTAAATGATCCAGTTTTGGAAATTGCAAAAGAATTGGAGCATGCAGCACTAAATGATCAATACTTTATCGATCGTCAATTGTATCCAAACGTGGATTTCTACTCTGGTATTATCTACAGAGCTTTAGGAATTCCTACAGATATGTTCACCGTGATGTTTGCGCTAGGAAGACTTCCAGGCTGGATCGCTCAGTGGAAAGAAATGAGAGAAAATGGAGAGCCTATTGGTCGTCCAAGACAAGTATATACAGGCGCAAATGAGCGTGACTACGTATCGATGAATAAACGATAAGTGTAGCGCTAATTCCCCGCTTTGAATAAATAGCCAGCTGAAATCAGCTGGCTATTTTATTTATAAGGGAAATGTAGGCGAATTCGTAAATGGTACTAATTTTGAACCTTTACCCCTAATCAAATACCAATAAAAATGTCTGCCCAAACTTTAGAAGATGCCATAGCATTAACCAAGAAATTCACTGAAAAGCCCAGCAATGAGGATCTACTCAAGCTATACGGCCTGTACAAGCAAGCTACAGAAGGTGATAATGAGACTGAGAGACCAGGAGGCTTTGATTTCAAAGCTGCCGCAAAATATAATGCCTGGTTGAATATGAAAGGCAAGTCCAAGGAAGAAGCTACAGAACAATACATTCAACTCGTAGATCAGCTCTCAAAGACGCATATCTAACATCAAAAAGCCTGAAATATTTCAGGCTTTTTGCTGTTAGAACGCATTTGTGGATACCTTCCTAAAGGCTCAGCAACTTCAAATCTTTTTTGAAAATCTGGAAGCAATTATACTTCCCGCGATGAGCTGCTGAATGTGATATAACATCAGTGGAAGCAAAACCAACCCGAGTGTAGCTGGATCAGGGAAAATCACCTTCCCTATCACGACTCCTTGTACCAAAGATTTTTTTGAGCCACAAAACAAGGCCGTCACACGATCCTCCCAGCTAAAGCCCAACATGCGACATAAAACTTCAATAACCACCCATACCAAGAAAAACAAGCCAAGCATGGTAGCCCCTACTTCAAACAACACACTCATCTTGTAAGGTGAAAAAACATCCTGTGAAAAAGATTGAGCAAAAGAGGTGAATACGATAATCATAATCACAGTTTGATCTATGTATTTCAACGCTGATAAATGTCTCTGGATTTTAGGATAAAGCCATCTATGGGCTATGATACCTACAATTACAGGAAGGAGTACCTTGATGGATAGTTCTCCCAAAGTTGGCAAGAAGTCCATCTTAATATCTGCTGAATCTGCTAAAATCCCCATCCAAGCAGGAGTAATTATCACGCCTAGCAAACTGGAAATACTCGCATTAAATATGGCTCCCGGGATATTGCCCTGAGCAATGGAAACCATCACCACAGAAGCACTAACCGTAGAAGGCAGCACCGACAAATAAGTGATCCCCAGTTGAAAATCCTTATCAATCCAAGTCATCAAGGGCATAATCGCCAGCACGATCATAGGGAAAAGAACAAATGTAGTAAGCTGAATAAGCACGTGTAATTTCCAGTTTTTCAGACCAGACATCAGCTGAACTGGATCTAGTTTTACTCCATAAAGAAAGAATACTAATCCAATGCCTATATTGATTATTGGTTTCCAAGGGACTGGAGACTGATTGGAACCCGCAAAAGGAAACAACCAAGCCAATAAAATCGCAGCAAATAAGCCTAATAAAAATCCATTAATCCCAACCCTATTCAGGGTACTGGCTAATTTTTTAATCATACGATCGTTAATCGTTTAAAATTATCACAAAGAATGGCAGTTGCTATAGCCACATTCAACGATTCGGCCTGACCAAATCCTGGAATAGTTACCTTATCGGTTACAAGGTTACCCAGGTCTTCCGAAATACCATTTGACTCATTCCCCATCAGTATTACTCCTTGAGAAATTCGCTTCATTTCATGCACATTTTCCCCATCCAAAAATGCCCCATAAATAGGAACATTCCATTTCTGAAAAACCTTATCAAGATCTGCATAGAAAAAATTCACACGGGTGAAAGAACCCATACTAGATTGAATCACCTTCGGATTGTAAAAATCAGCCGTTTGAGATGAAAACACCAAATTCTTGATGCCATACCAATCAGCGATTCTAATGATGGTTCCTAGATTCCCAGGATCACGCACATCATCCAGTCCTATCACAAAATTACCCTCCGGAAAGTCAAAAGCGCTATTCGGCTTCATATGCACAACAGCTAAGGCACTATCATTGCTTTGATATTGACCTAGACCTTCCAGCTGCTTCTGGGTGGCGGTGATAATCTGGATTTCTAAGTGATTTAATTGCTTGCCATATTTGGACAAGAACTCATCTGTGCAAATTAGAATTTCCACTTTGAAATTTGAATTGAGCACTTCTAAAACGCTCTTTTCACCTTCAACAAAAAATCGTTGCTCCTGATTTCGGAATTTCTTTTGATGTAAGGATTTAATAAACTTAACTGTATTTTTGCTAAGCATTCGGATCGACTCTGCCATTTTGAAATTCACCAAATATATACTTTTTATCTGTGTCCTGTGGGCTATGCAGGCTTGCTCTTTGAGCAAAAACTTACCGGAAGGTGAGTATGTATTGAATAGCAATACCCTTGAGGGAGTTGAAAAGGCGAATCACGCTCAAATAGAAGGTTTGTATTTTCAAGAACCAAACACGAAAATCCCACTTACAAACTCCTCGCTTGGTGTTAGCATTTACCGGATAGGCAGGTTTTTTTATGACAGCGCACAAGTCAATGGTAAACTCAAGTCAAAGAATTTAGAGCTTCAGCTAGTAAAAGAGCGACTGGACGAAGCATCCGATGATCGAAAACTACTTAAAAGACGAGATAAGCTTCAATCCAAAATACAAGACTTAGAAAAGCTACAGGAATATGGGAATTTCCTGATGAGAACAGGAAATCCGGTAGCAGTTTTGGATAGCTCTCAAATAAAGAAGACTGTAATCGAAATAGATAATTACCTGTACAATAAAGGATTTCTAGATTCAGACGTCTCTTTCGAGGTAGAAACGAAGAAAAAAAAGGCTAACGTAATTTATATTATAGAGGAGAAAGAACCCTACCTATTGGACTCTATATACACCAACTCTGCTAATGAGGGCATCCTATCCTTGGTCAATGGCAATAAGGATGAGTCTTTCATAAAAAAGGGAGACAGTTATGATCAGAGTAATTTCACTAAGGAAAGAGAGCGATTGGAAAACCTATTCAAAAACAATGGGTATTTCATGTTCACCAAGAGCTTTATTGATTACAATCTTTACTATGACACTACTTCCAAAAGGATCAATGTAGAACAAAGAATACTAAAACCTTCATTTTCCGAAAAACACGAGATCTATAGCATAGATTCTATCACCTTCAAAGTCAGTCCGCCAAATGATGAATTTGTAGATGAAAAAGTCCTTCGAAATTACCGAGACATTGATTTTACATTTTATAGAGATCGATTCTCCTCCAAATTACTTAGCTCCAGGATTCTATTTGATGAAGGTGAACCTTACAATAGATTAAACATTGTAGAAACTCAAAAACAGCTCAGTAACCTAGATCTATTCCGATACATAAATATTTCTTTTGACACTGTTGGCACTAGTCTCACAGCAAAGATTTTAACGCAGCCTAATCAAAAGTATCAGCTTACTAATCAGCTAGGGCTTAGCATCACAGAGCAATTACCGGGACCATTCTTTAGTACTGTTTTAAGAAACCGAAATTTCTTCCGAGCGGGGGAAATACTGGAATTCAATGCAAGGGTTGGTTATGAGGGTGTGGCCTCGGCTACAGATCAGGGAGTCTACCAAAGCAAGGAATTTGGAGCTTCTGCATCTGTGATTTTCCCTAGATTCCTGATACCATTTTACGGAAAAAGCCTTCAGAAATATGGACGCTACAACCCAAATACTAGAACTCAGCTTGGCTATAATTTCACCAATAGACCTGAATACACACGATCAGGACTTAACGGATTATTGGCCTATACTTGGGCTACCCGAAACAAGCGACAGCAATACACGCTGAATCTCGCCGATATTAACTACATCAGGACGCCAAATATTACTCCTGAGTTTTTAGCTGTATTAACTGATCTTCAAGATCAGGGGAACAATTTGATATGGTCATTTCTTCCCTCATTGGTGAGTTCTGTATCTGCACAGTCCATCATTAATTTTAATGAATACGGAGACTTTTCCTCCAGCAAAGCTTCCCTGCTTCGCTTATTCGTAGAAAGCGGAGGGACAACACTTAATCTTTTCAATGTAAAAGACATCACAGAGACAACAACTTATGCCAACTTTCAATGGCTGAAACTGCAGGCTGATTTCAGAAGATATGAGCCAATTACCCCAAAACAGACCATTGCATACCGAGTAAACTTTGGAGTAGCCCAACCTTATGGCATAAGTGCAGGAATTTTACCATACGAGAAATACTTCTTCGCTGGAGGAGGTACAAGCATTAGAGCTTGGCAAGCCCGAAGATTGGGACCGGGAAGTTACACTCCTCCTATCGGTGACAAGGGTAGATATGATTATAGCTTTGAGCAGCCAGCGGAGATGATTTTTGAAACGATGCTGGAATATCGCCGTGCCTTATTTGGGTATTTCGATATGGCGGCATTTATTGACGCTGGAAACGCCTGGGTGATTGGTATAGATAACTCTCGACCAGGAGCAGATTTTCGATTTGATAGATTTTATAAAGAAATAGCTATTGGAGCAGGATTAGGTTTACGCATGGATTTTAATTTCCTAGTAGTCCGACTTGATCTGGCTACGAAAGCTGTAGATCCTTCCATGCCTGAAGGGCAGAGATGGGTACTGGATAACATTTCATTCAGAAATCTATTTGGTGTGAAAGGGCAAACTGTTCTTAACTTTGGGATTGGATATCCATTCTAAAGCGATAAATAACTCAATAATGTCAAGAAGGAGTAAGGAAGAAATAGCTGAGATCTATAAGAAAATGCAGGATCATATCTGCAAAGAATTAGAGTTGGCTGATGGTACTGGGAAATTTGAAGAAGATGTATGGGAAAGACCTGCCGGAGGTGGAGGCAGGACTAGGATATTCAAAAATGGTAGCATCATCGAGAAAGGTGGAGTTGCATTTTCTGCCGTATACGGTCCTACTCCAGACAAGATCCTTAAGAAGCTAAATCTAGACAAGTCTGAGTTTTTTGCCACAGGAGTATCTATCGTGCTACATCCTAAAAGCCCTATGGTTCCCATTATTCACATGAACATCCGCTACTTTGAGATGGATAATGGTGTGCATTGGTTCGGTGGCGGCATCGATCTCACTCCTCATTATATAGATGGAGATGACGCTAAATACTTCCATCAGGAAGTGAAAAATGTTTGTGATCAGTACGATGCTACTTACTATCCTAAATTTAAAAATTGGGCAGACGATTATTTTTACATCAAGCATAGAAATGAAACTCGTGGAATTGGGGGAATTTTCTATGATAGAATGTCAGCCAAAGACGATCATGAGTTCGAGCATCTGCTTCAATTCAGTCTTTCCCTGGGGCGTTTATTTCCTGAGGTATACGGGCATTTTATGAAAAAGAATTCCAAACTCCCATTTGGCGAAAATGAGAAATCATGGCAGAGCTTAAGAAGAGGAAGGTATGTGGAATTCAATTTGGTATGGGATGCAGGAACCAAATTCGGTCTGGACACCAATGGCCGCACAGAGAGTATTCTGATGAGTATGCCTCCAATGGCAGAATGGGAATACATGCATGAACCTCAAACTGGATCAAAGGAAGAATACACCCAAAACAACCTTAACAAAGGGATCGACTGGTTAGCTTTTACGAAATGATCGAACAACTTAAGATTTGGGATGAGGATCTATTCCTCTGGCTAAATTCCTTTCATACTGACTGGCTGGATGTTATAAACTTCCAATTATCTCAGACTTACACATGGTTACCATTTTATGCGATACTTATCTTTTTTATCTATAAGGTAGATCCTAAAAATAGCTGGTGGGTATTTGGGGGTGTAGCGCTAACCATACTTATTTCGGATCAAGTTACATCAGGCATTATGAAGCCATTTTTTGAAAGACTTCGCCCCTGTCATGATGAGCGTTGGGATGATATGGTCCATAACTATCGCAGATGTGGCGGTTTGTTTGGATTCGCTTCCTCCCATGCTGCAAACACCTTCGGCTTAGCCGTTTTTTTGAATCTCAAAATGAAAGGCAAACTCCGATTCCTTCCCTGGCTCTTCCTATGGGCAGCCGTCATATCCTATACAAGGATCTATTTAGGAGTTCATTATCCTGGAGATATCATTGTGGGAGCATTGGTTGGGGTTGCGGCTGGATTAATAAGCTGGTTTGTGATAGTGTTTGTAAGGAGAGAACTTTTAAAAATGATCCTTAAGGACTAGATCTCAAGCAGAATAAACGACTCTATTTAATTATTTGTATCTTATAGATAGTCTACTTGATAATTAGAGCTAAAACAACAGGATCACTAGTTAAACTATCAGAACTGCACTAACATTCAAAATTCCCACCTCGAGCTAGAGCATCGGGCTGGCCTTGGTTCCGCCAAGTTCACATTAGTTAATGAAGGATTCCGATTCGCTGGTGTTCTTCATTATCCACTCAATCCCTTAACCCCTGACACTATCACCACAGTAAAAGTCAGGCAATAATCCATTAAAGAATATCCTTCGATTGAAAATAAAATCTAGGGACCTACCAGATTGATCAAGCTATAATTGAATCTACTTTTCATCTCAGGGTGTCTAGAAGAACCAAGCAGTTAAATCTTAAATCAATTTCACCCATCTATAGGTTATCTCTTTAGCTTCAAAAATTAATTAAAATACTATGAAAAAAATTTTACTACTCGTTATGGTCTTTGGATTTGGCGTGACCGGGCTTAGAGCCCAAGTCACTACCATAAACCTTGATCTAATCACAGGGCAAATCAATGGCGGATTGCCATTACCTGCAGAGGATGAATTTTATATCAGAGGAGCCATTCCTGAAAAAATTGAAATGGTCAAATTGATTATATATCCTTCAAAAAGAACAGAAAAGGCAGGCCATACATATTTTTGGAAAGCTCCATTTGGCTATAAGGATTTATCCTATCAGGTCTTTATGACTGATCCCTTAAGGTCGAATTCGGATTATCATATGGAATTTAGCTACTACCAAAAAGCTGGAGCTGACCAGATACTTGAGGTCCGAAATCTCATTCATCAGAACATCAAAACTTACCTTAGTACTGTTACGACTATTAAAAGAGGTGGCATTAAATTTTCAGAATCTGATGAAGTCCTCATCAATAACCTTTCTCTAATAGTAAATAAAGGGGCTTTTTACTTTGAGTTACCCAATGGCCAATCATTCCCTGGTTTTAGCGACATCACCCGAGCTAAGCTGGAGCAAAGAAGTAAGTTGAAGATGGGCAAAGCCAAATTCAATGTGATAGGGTTGACTAAAAATGACAATGCCAGAGCTGCGTATGCTGATGAGTACATATCTGACTTAGAGGACATACTTATTTCAGAAGTAGATCAATTCCTAAGTCCAAATATGCTAGTGAGAGTAGATGAAAAAGTTTTTCAGAATTACCCTACAGAAAAGCTCGCTAACTCCCTTCCTATAAATGTAGGATATGGAGCTATTTCCTTGAGCAAAGACTTATCGAATCAAGAGTTTGTCATGAGTCCGTATGCAGGCTTTTCTTTTCCCCTTGGCAATCGCACATTCGCCAAATTCATGAACAACATGTCAATTTCCACCGGCTTCTTCCTGTCTGGAGACATGAAAAATCAACTGGATGAGAAGATCTCAGGACCAGTTTTGGACAGACCAGTTTATGTAGGTTTAGGATATAATTTCTTCAGATTTATTAGGCTAAATGCCGGAGGAACTTTTATCACTACAGAGCAGCTTAACGGAACGAATCAAAACAGCTTCCAGCCTTTTGTGGGATTAAGTGCAGAGTTTAATATTTGGTTGGGAATAGGGAGCAAAAAAAGATAAGGACATGAAAAAGCTAAGTTTATTAATTCTCGCTTTTGCCTTGGCCCTATCTGCTCAGGCACAACTTCACGGTTACAAATGGAGATTTGGAGCCAGTGCAGGTACCACCAACTATCTGGGTGATGTGCGTCCCTTCAAGGTGGATAATTTCCAAAACTTCACTAAATACTATAAGCGGTATAAAACCTACTCTGATCAATTATCCTATCAAGTTTCTATAGAATATGCTTTAGGAAACTCGGTTGGCTTAATGTTGACAGGAGGCAGTTATCAATTCGGATCCGCTGATCGTTTTATACAAAATGACGGAACACTCCTTACAGAAAGTCCAACATTTGACCGTGCGCTGAATTTCCAAACAGACGTATACGATGCTGGATTATCATTTGTAATCAAGCCAGATAACAACTGGTTACTATCTGGCAAATCCTTTTTTGCTCCATACATAACTGTTGGCGCTGGGGTTCAAAGTTTCAAAATTCATGGTGATTTGCTAGACTCAAATGGCAATCAGTATGATTACACCAATACCTCGCTTATTCCCGATGGAGTATTCGAAACTGATCTCAGCAGTCTTGGAACCGAAAGATCTGATGGATATAAAACCACTACCTTTTATGCGAATCTGGGATTGGGCGTGCGTTTCAGGATCACAAAAAGCATAGAGCTATTTGCCCAATCTGATTTTAAAAGAACGAATACAGATTACTTAGATGACGTATCTGGCACTTATAGAAACAGCTATGATAATGCATTTCAGGAATACGCAGCTAAGCCAGGTACAAACCAAGTGACAAGTGACGATCCCTATAGAGGAATGGAAAACGGTAATCCAGACTGGTATATCTATCATGGGATGGGAATCAAATTTAGCCTAGGCGCCAATAAGAAATCCTTCAATCCTCCTGTGATTACACAGCGATACACCTATGTTCCAACTGAGCTATCCAATGCTCAAATGGCTAAAAATGAATCAGCGGAAAAGGCTGAAGAAGCTCCAAAACAAGTGACCAATAATTACTTCACTGTGATACAACTTCCTGCAAATGGTGTTTCGACATCTACTATTAAAGGGGGGATTAGTGATTCCACTGAATTAGCACAACTTGATGTACTCGTTGATTCACTTTGGACTGAGAAAGTAAATATACAAGCCAATGTAGCCGCACAGGAAAAAACATTAGTTGAAATTGATCATATATTCGATTTAATGGCGGCAGATTCTACTTTATCGGCAGATATCAGAGAGGCTAGAATCAGCAAACTTCAACGTGAGAAAACTGAGACTACGGATAAATTGAGTGTGTTAAATGCACATAAGAAAGTATATCAATTCAAATTGGATTCTATTCAAACTGTAAAAGGTATAAATACACCAACAGTTAGCGGATTAGATACTGCAAGTTTGATTAATCAATTGATTATTTACCCAGGTCAAGTAAGCAAAATTCTATATTCAGCCAACAAGGTAAATCTGGCTACTTTAGACTCAGCGGTCAAACAAGAATCACCTGTAGTTTCTTCTGGTCAGTCTACGAGAATGACAGAACCGACTAATACATTCACTCAAGAGCAGTTTGACGAGGAACTTAATAAGTTTAAGAAAGAACTACTTAAGGCGCAAGCGACAAGGGATTCAGCTTTGGTGATGGCATTTTCACGCAGATCACAAACAACGGAAGACATGGAAGCAGCGACCTATGCGCCTCAGGAAGCAACTATTAAATCAGCCAAAAGAGAAGAAAAGTTGGATAAGAAGAACAATGAGCTTCTCAAGGACGCACTCCTGGTAGGTGGAACAGCCGCTACTACCGCAGCAATTTCAACTAGCGGCGATAAGAAAAAAGCTGATGCTGTAGCTGCAAATGATTCTACTCTGAGAGCTAGAATCATACAAGACTCCTTGATTATAGACAGTTTATCGAGTATCCCTCACGTGGTAGACACGGTAAGGGTAACACAAGTAGTGGAAAAGACTATTGAGACTTTGATGAGTGAAAGCAAGGTGGAAGTTTATTTCGCTATAAATGAATCATCCTTGACTGATCAGGAGCGGGATAAACTTGCCCCTATTGCTGAATATTTAAAGAAAAATCCAGAAGTGATTGTAGAATTAGTAGGATTTGCAGACAATACAGGTTCTGTCGCTTACAACCTCACACTCACCGAGAAGCGTGTGGCGGCAGTGACCAAAGTTCTAGCGGATCATTATAGTATTGCTACCGAAAGAATATCAGTAAGTAATGGAGGATTAATCGTAAGAGGAAGATCAAAAGAGTCTGTAGAAACAGATCGAAAAGTAGAGATCAGACTACTTAAAAAATAAACTACAAGTCAGGTCATGAAAGCTTCGATTTAGAAATTGATGGTCAAAAAACAAGTCTTTGTAGCATTCCAATGAGTATATAGTAAGACTAAAGCGAATAAAGGTATGTAGACTACCTAAGACAACCCGTCAAAACCTAAAAGTTGAATAATCAAAAAGCACCGAGAAAGTCAAAAGATTCTCGGTGCTTTTGCGTTATTTGCGCTTCGAAAATTCCAATTACACAGCCAAATGTCTTTGTTACAAGTTCTTTACAAAAAAAATCTAATCGTTTCTTTCTTGTTTGTTACTCTTTTTTCAGGAGCTACTTTTTCATTTGGACAAGAAGCTGACAGCACGGTCAGCAAAGTAGAAAACAAGGAATCCTACCTCAACCACACATCAAAAGGATTTATCCTGAAAACCGAAGATGGTAAATATGAAATGCAGATTGCCGCTCGATTGCAGCTTAGGTTTGCACTACCAGATGATCAGGACCCCCTTACTTTCGCAGATTTCCGTAATCAAGATCAGCGCGTTTTCAAGATCAATAGAGCTAGGCTAAAAGTAGGTGGGCATGCTTATCAGCCTTGGATAAAATACTATTTCGAGTATGAACTTTCCAGAAGCTTATTACTGGATTACAGAGTAATGATCGAAAAGTGGCCTTGGCTGAAATTCAAGGCTGGCCAATGGAAAGTAGAGTTTACTAGAGAGCGATTCATCAGCAGTGGAGAGCAGCAGATGGTCGATCGATCGCTATTGAACAGAAAATTTACTTTAGACAGACAGCAAGGCGTGGAAGTTTACGGAAATCTTGATGGAGGTGGAATAGCAAATTTCAACTATTGGGCAGCTGTGCTTACTGGAATGGGACGAGGAGCTACTCAGAATGATGATTCCAAGATGATGTATTTTGGAAGATTCCAATGGAATTTCCTTGGCAGAGAAGTTCCTTTTTCTGGAGGAGACTTGAAAATCTCCCAAAAGCCATTAGGCCTTATTGCGATTGCTGCGGTAACGAACACCAGTCCATATACACGTTTTTCTACTTCAGGAGGAGGAAATCTATCTGGATTTGAAGGCACTAACGATGCACAATACACTGTAAAACAATACCAAGTAGAGACTGCATTCAATTACAAAGGTTTTTCTTGGGCAAGTGAATTTCACCGCAAAAATATCTACGACAACTTCGATGAAATCAGCACTGACTTGGGTGGTTTCTACGTGATGGCGGGATACTTTCCCTCGCAAATATTAAACTTCTGGCCTAAACCATTGGAGATAGCCAGCAGATATGCGGTCATTAGTCCAGATTTAAATATAGAAAGCAACAAACAACGAGAATTAGCTTTAGCTTTCAATTGGTTCTTTGCGGAGCATAAAAGTAAACTAACAACAGAATTGACCAGGTTTACCTTTGAAGATAAGGAACTTCCCCAAGACAATGAATTGCGTTTTCGCCTACAACTAGACATATCCTTTTAATGACTCGTATCTCGATCTTACTACTGTTTCTTGGGATTAGTTTTCCAATACTAGCACAGGATTCAGTAGTATATAAACCTAATCAGATTCGAGATTTTAAATTAATTCCTTTACCAGCTATTGCCTCCAACCCTGCGAACGGCTGGTTATTTGGTATCGCACCATCAGCTACTTGGAGGATGGGAAATCCAGAAAGCACTCACCTATCCAACTTAGTTGGCAACTTACTTTACACCACCAAAAAACAATGGTTAATTAGCTCCAGAAGCAATATTTTCCTTGCAGATGATAGTTGGATTTTAGTAGGTGACTGGCGTTTTTTCATCACTTCACAGCCCACTTTCGGATTAGGAAGTTCTACTCCAAATTTGCCGGAAGAAAACCCAAACCAATTAGGCGTCTGGCAGGGTGAACAACAAATGGATTACAATTGGGTCCGTTTTTACGAGACTGTACTTAAGCGAATTTCAACATCAAAGTTTTATCTAGGCGTGGGCTATCATCTAGATGTCTATTCTAAAATAGAAAACTTTATAGATGAAGAAATGGCGCAGGAACTAACTTTTTCTAATGATTTCTACAATCAGACGAAAGGGTTTGACCTAGATAAAAACACACTTTCCGGAATCACTTTAAATGCTGTAATGGAAAATCGTGACATGGCAGTATCCCCTTATGAGACCAACTTTGCTTTGATCTCTTATAAAATCAACCCGCAATTTTTAGGATCTAATCAATCCTCCTCTACTCTTCTACTTGACTATCGTCATTATTTCCCATTAAGTGAACATCGAAAGCGCCATTTAGTAGCAGTATGGAGTTATGCCAATTTCCTAGTTTCAGGAAATCTTCCCTATATGGCTTTACCATCCATTGGTTATGATATGTTTGGCCGCTCAGGTAGAGGATATTCTCAGGGTCGATTCAGAGGGGAAAGCATGGTCTACTCAGAGGCAGAATATAGATTCCCACTTCAGAAAAGCAAAGAGACTTTTGGAGGAACTGTATTTGTGAATGCAGCGAGCTTTGGAAGTAAACTGACTCAGGAAAACCTTTTTACAAAGCTCAATCCTGGCTATGGTTTAGGGCTTAGGGTGATGATCAATAAAGAAAACCGAACTACGATTTCTGCCGATTATGGCTTTGGCCAAAAAGGCAATTCAGGTTTTTACCTCAATATCAACGAGTCCTTTTAACCTTGAAAAACTGAAGTTAGATCTTCATAAAAAAGTAAATCTTATTAACGCAAAAAGCCCCGAAAAACTAGTTTTTCGGGGCTTTTATAATAAGTGACTTAAGTAGATTACTTAGCCTCGTTTTTCTTCGCTGTAACTTCAGCTCTGATTTCTTGTGCAAGATTTTTGATCGCTTGCATACCAGTTCTTACTCTAGTTCCGGCTGCTTTGTTACCGTTTTCGTAAAATTTCGCAAAGTCTCCTTCTAAAGAATCGACCAAATCTTTAACTTCTTGGTGTCTGCTCATAATTATTTTATTGGTTGGTTATAAATTATACTTCGATACAATAAACATCATTTATAGTGCCATTAGAAGTCTTTTGGCGTTTATTTTTAATTTTTAGTGCATAAAAATGATGTTTTCATTAAAACCTTCATTTTTTTCAATTTTCAGCAATTTTTCCTACTAAAAATTGAATTTAAAACTATGTCAAAAATGCTTCGTTACTCCCCACATTGGCTTGTTCTATGCCCAAAAGGGTTTAGAAGAGTCTTAAATCATCACTTTTTTGCCAGTTTCGGCAGATTTAAGGATAGCCTGAACTATACGAATATCCCGAAGTCCCTCCTCTCCAGGCACAGCTTGCGGTTTTCCATCCATAATTGTCTGGGCATCATCATCCATCTGCCACACTTGTTCCATAGGCTGCTGAAATGGGAAATTAATTTCACCAAGCGGACTTTTTCCTTTGATTCCTGCATAGGCTGAAAACGGCTCCATCTCTATCATACCCTTTTCACAGTTGATATTTAGAAAATTCATATTGTCTCCAAAAGAAGTTTTTATTGTACCTATTACACCTCCTGGAAATTCCAACTCCGCTTCTACAATCTCACCCAATCCGTCCTTATAGATATCAGGTCTCTCAGTCCAAACTTTTGCAGAGTTTACAGCTATAGGTTCCATTCCAGCTCCTAGTCTAGCACCCTGTATGGAATATACTCCCATATCATAAATAACTCCTCCACCCATCTCTCGCTTCTGCTTCCAGTGATCTGTTCTGTTTTCTCTATATCCTGCTGCGCAATCCAAGCCTAAAACCTTCCCTAAGCTCTGTTCCTTTACAATTTTCTGAAACGCCTTTGTATTAGGTTCGTGCTGGCATCGATAGCCAATCGACAAAGAAACATTGGCTTGCTTACAGGCATCTATCATAGTCTGACACTCGTCTACTGTCACAGCCATAGGTTTCTCACACCAGACGTGCTTACCGGCTTTTGCTGCACGCACTACATACTCCATATGCATAGAAGGTGGCAATACAATATAAATCACATCGATAGCTGGATTATCAGCGATGGAATCGAAGGATTCGTAATCATAAATATTTTTCTCAGGAATCTTATACTTAGTCTTCCACACCGCGGCTTTGGACGGTGTGCCAGTGACAATGCCAGCTAGGTAACACTTTTCTGTTTTTTCTAATGCCGGAGCTAGCAAATCTGTGCTATAATATCCCAGTCCAACTAGGGCTACTCCGAGTTTGTCCTTTCTGGACTTGGTGGAAGACATAACGCTGAGAGGTGAAACCATGCTAACTCCTGCACCAAGGGCAAGGGATTTCAACGTAGTTCTTCTCGAGATAAAATTCATAGGATTAAGGTTAAGGGTTTGAAAACTAATACACTTATCAAGATAATGCTTTCAATTTTACCTCCAAATAATTATTAAATTGAATGACGTTTAAAAAAATTCACTTCAACCTTAAATCAACATGAAAAAGTTCTTAATTCTCATTCTGTTCATTACTCCATTTTTGATCCAAGCACAAACTCAGATGCAACCCTATCTAAGCTTGGCAGACGCACTCCGAATATCGGATGCCGCAGAGGCCAAATCCAAAGCAGAGGGATGGAACATGGTGATTGTAGTAATGGATGCTGGAGGACATATGATTTCTCTTCGTAAAATGGATGGAGTACAGATAGGCAGTATCGATGTAGCCATAGGAAAAGCAAGGACGGAAGTCTATTTCAAGCGTCCAACAAAGGTTTTTGAAGATGCGATGAAAGTGGAAGGAGGGGCTAGAATAGCCACAGTACCAAATGCTGTAGCGATAGAAGGTGGTTTACCTATTTTTAAAGATGGAATCATTGTAGGTTCCATCGGGATCTCCGGTGCTAGTTCCGCTCAAGATGGCATAGTGGCTGTAGCTGCCTTAGCTGTTTATTGACTCCAATCACTTAGCTCAGGAAAAGCACTTTCTCAAAAGGATCGATAGCGCAGGTATGCCCGGACAAACCATAGAATCTTAAAATCTCGACTTAAAAGTCACTAGGCTACAGAACCTTATGCCATTTAACTCCGTCTTACTTTACTCAAACCAAATTTCATTCAATCCCCTAATCAACCAAACTCAACACGTATGAAAATCTTTACTTTACTATTCACCTTAGCTTTTACAGCTTTCTCATTTGCTCCAGAAATAGCAACGGTGAATACCGCTGAAAGCACAATCACCTGGACTGCTAAAAAAGTAACCGGTCAGCATCATGGAAAAGTGCCTATCACGGCTGCTACGCTTGATTATCAAAACGGAAAAATCCTCGGCGGAACTTTCGAGATGGACATGACCAGCTTAACTGTCGAAGATCTTACAGATGCAGGTATGAACAAAAAGCTGACAGATCACCTGAAGTCGGATGATTTCTTTTCCGTAGAAAAGCATAACACATCAAACTTCAAAATCACGGAAGCAAAAACAAGTAATGGAAAAGACTACGTGCTCACTGGAGATCTTACAATCAAAGGAATCACTAAGCCTGTTAGTTTTCCAGCTACAGTAGCAGTAAATGCAGGTAAAATAACCGCAACAGGGAAGTTGACATTTGATCGTACACACTATGACATCAAGTTCCGCTCAGGATCATACTTCGAAAACTTAGCTGATAAGCTAATCTATGACGACGTAGAGCTTGACGTGAAGTTAGTAGCAAGTGAGTAATCACTAGTAGAACCAACAGTAAGGCCGGGAAATCCCGGCCTTTCTTGTTTATAGGCTTTCAAGCCAACTATTGATTACCAATTAAGGCCTACAATAGAACTATTGTTACATCGGTCATCGGCCACTCAACATCCAGCTTCCCTAAATATCCCACTTCACCGTAAACAAGCCATACCTCGGCTGAACCAAATAAGAATAGGTGCTGATCAAATTCTCTGTAAAACTATCTCTTCGGATGGATCTGGTGTCAAGTATATTCCAAACCGTAAATCTAAATTCCCAAGGACTAGACTTACCCTGATAGCTGATGAAAGCATTGAAGAAATCAAATTCACTTTTTGTTTGTGAAGCCTTGTTCAAATAGGCATTATACGTATAATCCGCATTTAGCTTCAGCCCCTTCCAGATATCCCAGTCAATTTCTATTTTCGGACTGTGGGTACTAAAGGTATTCTTAGCATTCGTGGACTTATAGAAGTTTTGATCCCAAGTATAGCCCAAATCAACCTCCACCTTTTTCATAAATGTACTGGTGAACTTGAAGAAGTATGAGTGCGCAAACTGACTGTTGTTAATCAGATTTTGATCGACAAGACTATTGGTAGAGTACGTATTCCAATTTCCTCCCCCACTTAATTTGAATGATTGAAATCGCTTATCTGCCTGCAAGCTTGCAGTCAGGGTCTCATTGATAGGATCAATGTTTTGAATACTCATGATTCGATTGATACCCTCAAAATTAGTCGTATTCACCAGATCTTGATGCTTTCTAGACCAAGTCAGATTTCCAAAAAGATTGAGTGCAGAGAAGAAATCAAAATGATTGTATCCTAGTGACTGGGTGTAAAACAAGCCGTTGTCCAATTGTCTATTTCCCTGGAAAATTGAATTGTAATCCGATACCACCAGGCCTTGGGCAAGCTTCTGGATATCCATAAAGTTCGCCTGACTGCTGAAGCGATAGGTAAGCGAGCGATTGGATTTGATGCTCCACTTGGCATACATGCCTGGAAGCAGCACAAGCTTATCATTCCTCAACTCATCCTCCATTTGCACATCATTCCAAGCATATCTGTGGAGATAAAGCGAAGGACTGATCACCACTGACTTCCATTTGGTCCTGTAAGTCATACCCAGATACAAATCCTGAAAGTTAAAACGGGAGTCATTTGTAAAAGCACCTAAATCTACCTCCTCAGAAGTGTCCGCCTGTTTCACATCTCCAACTAGCTCCTGACGTGTATCCGTATAACCCAAACTCCAATTGATATGATTGGTAGGATTAAGTATCAGGTAATAGTTGAAAGCACCTTCAATCGTGCGGGTTTTAATATCCTGAGCTTGTAAAAAACGATAGGTATCTCTGTCCAAAATCGGCACAATACCTCCAAAAGGCTTTTGGTTTGTAGTCAAATCATAGAGTGGATTCTGGTATTTTTTCTCCCAGTTCACTTCCATGGAAAAGACTCTTTTATCCGAAGGAGCATGAAACCACTCCCCCTTCTGCTGAAGTGCATACGGCTGTCGACTTTGATAACTGGCAATTTGTTGACGTGTTTGCCCAAAGTCTGAATCTTGAAAGTTCTGATTAGCGATATCGGCCAACTTCCCAAAAACACTATACTTCACGTACGTTTCCTCCTTAGGAGTAAAGGTCACTGAATACTTCATCAGGCCAGATTTATTCTCGACAGTACTGGCTGAAGTCAGCGTTTCCTGATTGTTTTCATCTGATCTCAAATAGGTTCTTTGAGAAGTTGAACCCAGTTTGTTTTTGGAAGCTGAACCTATCACAAAACCTGAATGCCTCCATTTGGAGCTAGGGTTATAATTCAAATTCACTGCCGCTAGCTCCGTTCTCAAGTCACGGGCATTATTGCGTTGCGCCATGGGAATACCTAGATCATCTGAACTTACACTCAGCGAAGAACCGGACTTACCTGCCAAACCAGCCAACCCCCCGCTGAACCTGAAATAATCCTGAAGAGTAAAAGCCAGTTCTCCCACGTTATTGGCATCGGCGATCAGGTTGAGATTCACTTTTGGAGAATAGTAAAATGCATTCGCATGCCCCAAATACCGTTCTTTGGGTCCAGCACCTGCCGTCAAATCTCCAAACACAAGATTCTTCTTACCGTCCTTGAGCTGAATATTTAGTGCTAGACTCTCGTCATTATCCAGTCCACGTACAGGACCTACTTCATTGAAATTCTTCAAGACTTGTACCCGATCCACTGCATTTGCAGGAAGGTTTTTAGTAGCAAGTTTGGTGTCACCATCGAAGAAATTCTTGCCATCCACCATTACCTTATCCACTTTTTTGCCCTGCACTTTCACTTCACCATTGTCATCTACTTCGAATCCAGGAAGCTTTTCCAGCACATCTTTAAGCTTCCGCTCCGTGCCCGTAGTGAATGCATCGGTTTTGTAAGTCAGTGTATCGCCTTTCATGGTAATCGGTAGCTCCGTAACTACCTCCACCTGATCAAGCATGGTTTCGTCCTGACTCAGGATGACTTTTATCTGCTCCTCGTCAGACCAGTCCGCGATTTTCACTTCAAACTGCTTGTACCCAACAAAAGAAACACGAAGCAAATATTCAGACCCTGGAGCCAACCCTAACTTAAATCGGCCTTCCCCATCGCTGATGCTAAATCCGCCGATCTTTTGCGTAGTCTGGTTCACGGCTACCACATTAGCATAGGCAATGGGCTGATTTAGGCTATCCAGCACCTGTCCTATCAGGTTTTTATTTTGGGAAAAAGAAGGAAGGGCTATCAGTAGGAAAAATCCGATTGCAATAAAACGCTTTAGAAATAACATGAGTATAGTTTGCAAAAGGATCAATTCCCGATTTTGATAGTCATGCGATTTCCATCTCCTGGCTTGCCCGAATATCGCTTCATCATCTCATTCATCTTCTCTTCAGAAAGGGCCTGATAATCTTCTCTGTTGATCATTTCTCCCTTTTTAGGGATTTCTATTTTGACTGGATCAGTTGGATTCAATACGATTCTCTCGGCGATGTAAGTCATTCCGTTGTTTTGCAATTCCAGTATCAGTCCCGGCAATCCCCAAAAATCACTGGGTCCATGGCTCACAGGAATTTGCATGGTAAACCAAGCAGTGACATTCACCGTGTCCTTGCTAGCTTCCATTTCCTCCTTACCCATAGAAAAAACTTTGCTATCAACAATCCTCGAATAGATGGCTTTTTGGCAAGTGTAGTCTCCTATTTTTTTACTTTCTCCGGTCAATTCCCAATCGTAATTCCTCAGGCTATCTTTCACCAGAAAACCTTTACCCATCAGATCCTCTTCCTCTATGTAATTTTGCTCAGCAACATTCTTATAGAGTAGTTTATCCTGATTTCCCGCACTGATCATGATAGTTGCCCCGCCGGAAGATGCTGTAGCTGGACCACCTCCTAGACTTTCTACCTGCTTCCAGTTTGATTCTGTCTGAGAAAAAGTAAGTATATATTCACGCTCCATCTGCTTCTTCAATTGCTTCTGAAGATCGGCCATGACATCAGGAGCCATTTTGGTGCTATCCATAGAAAATGAAATCTTGGAAGAAGATTTATAAAAGGCTCTGCCCGTAAGTCCTTGAGCAATGGCAGTGATAATAGAGCCCATCAGTGCGAAAGCGAGAAATAGTAATCGTAAGTTCATAGCAGTAAATTAGTTGCTACAAACCAATGCAAACTGCCCCTACAACTGAGTTAACCAGTGTTAACGTGTGTTAACATTCAGTTTTATATATTTCTAAGCCTCTACTTTAGCCCCGTGAAAAAGCTACAATTTAAGCGAATAGGTCTTCTGATTGCCCTCACTTTGCTGGTAAGTATTGGGGTGCAGATTTATAGAAACTACACCCAGTTCAAGCAAAATGAAGCTCAGCTTGTGGCTGATATACAGCAGAGTTTGGATAATGCGTTGGAGGTTTACTTCGCTGATTTGGCTAAAACTGATGTGATCACGCTTACTGAAAATAGAACTTCCGGCTTTATGCTCAAGTCAGAAAGATCAGCTGATTCAGATTCTTTAGAAAATGACTTTTTCAAAAATATTGGAGAAAGTAAAATACTAATGAAGACTCTAGAAAAAATGGAAGCTGGAGACACTTCGAATGCTAATTGGTTTGGGAATCTGGACGACAAAAAAAACTTTCGCTTTGAAGCCCATTCAGACACACTGAAAAACATCAATCCTGACCAAATTCAAAGCATCAATATATTTCGCGGCTTGAACGCGGCGGACAGCATAAGTAATCTCAAACTCCTCACTAATCGTATCATCATATCCATTACACGTGATTCTCTGAATTTCGAGAAAATAAGCACGCTGGTAAAGGATGAACTGGATAGAAAGGAAATCGCGATAAACTATGGACTGCTACACTACGAGCACGACACCATTTCAGGATCGTTCAATTATCCGGCTTTGACAGAAATGCCATTTTCTACAGTTTCAAAGTCCACTTTCTTGCCTCGTGGTCAAAAGCTGGAAATGTACTTTGAAAACACAGCATTGACCGTTCTAAAGCGAGGGATTTTGGACATCCTTATGTCAGTCATTTTCCTACTAATTATTGCAGGGGCGTTCTATTACCTCTACCAAACAATCAAAAACCAAAAGGAAATCGCTGAGATCAAAGAGGATCTGATCGGGAATATTACTCATGAATTCAAAACTCCTATAGCCACGACTCTTTCGGCCATAGAAGGAATAGAATTATTCAATCCGGAAAACAATCCGGAAAAGACTAAGAAGTACCTCGGAATATCCAAAAGTCAGATGCTCAAATTGAACTTGATGGTGGAGAAGCTTTTGGAAACTGCCACGCTGGATTCAGAGCAGTTTATTTTACAGAAAGAGGAAATTAATCCTATTCCTGTGCTTAGGTCTTTGGTGCAGAAGTTCCAAACCTTATCACCCGAGCAAGAAATAGAACTAGTCGTTCCTTCCAAAATCTCAGCTATCAACGTAGATCCTTTCCACTTTGAAAATGCCTTATCTAATCTTCTCGACAACGCCCTCAAGTATGGCGGTGATGAGGTTCGGATTACTGTTGATCAAGGTGCAAATACTCGAATTCGCATTTGGGACAATGGGGGAAATATTAGTAGCGATCAAGAAGAAAGAGTTTTCGAACAATTCTATAGAATCCCAAAAGGAAATCTCCATGACGTAAAAGGATTTGGTATAGGGCTGTATTACGTGAAGAAGATCATCGAAAAACACAATGGCAAAATAGAACTGGAATCATCTACAAAAAGCACATCTTTTATCACGACTTGGGCATGAGCAAAATCAAGATTTTATTAGCTGAAGATGAAATGGCCTTAGGTATGATCATTCAAGAAAGTCTTGAAAGCCGAGAGTTTCAGGTGACGCTTTGTGCTGATGGATTACAAGCTTGGGACAGCTATCAGAAGTCCAAACCTGACGTGCTGGTCTTGGATGTGATGATGCCTAAAAAAGATGGTTTTACCCTCGCTGAGCAAATTCGGAAAACTGACCCTTACACTCCAATCATTTTTCTGACTTCCAAATCTCAAACAGAGGATGTACTCAAAGGCTTTGGGTTAGGAGCCAATGATTACGTACGAAAACCCTTCAGCATGGAGGAACTTATCGTCCGAATCAAAGCTCAACTTAACCGATTACAACTCCGTAAAAATCAGTCTGATTGGATGAATTTGGGAAAGTATAAGTTTCACGCTACAAAACAGCTTTTAAAGCTAGAAAATGAAGAGTGCCATCTCACTGCCCGTGAATCCCAGCTACTAAAAATCCTCTTGGAAAATGCCAATCAAATCACGGATCGAAGTTTAATTCTAACACAGATCTGGGGATCTGATGACTTTTTCAATGCCCGAAGTATGGATGTCTTTATCACCAAGCTTCGTAAAAAACTCCAAGAAGATACTCAAATCCAGATCTTAAATGTGAGAGGATTTGGGTACAAGTTGGTGTGCTAGGCAATTGGGTTTAGGCTTAACATCTTTTAAAGCATTTTAATACAAACCCGGAAAATTAACCCTCCGATTGCTACGTTATAAAAGCGAAGAAAATCTTAACCCTAACAAGATTTTGTGTGGAGAGAAGTCGGAGGCAAGGCTGCTTGGATTTTAAGGAAAAAAAACCAAGCAGTCACCTCTGCACCACGCAGGTTTTCTGCGCCCCATTCAAAGCACTACCACAGTGAAAATAGGAAGAGCTTACTTTTTGGCAATGAATTGGAATACCTAATTCACTCGAACCAATTTTCAAATTCCTCAAAAATCTAGCATTTACTTAGAATTTAACAGAAAAAATTGGGAGTTTGATGGCCTAAAGCACCATACCCAAATCATAATGCGAACTACCATCCTCTCTTTCCTTTTTCTATTTAGCTGTTCACTAATTTTTGCTCAAAGTAAACTAGATACTAAACAGCTTGATAGTAAACTACAAGCCTTACAAGAAGCGACCAAAACAGTTGGTTTTTCGGTCGCTATCGTGAAGGGTGATGAAATTCTATACGCTAAAGGGTTTGGATATCGGGATTTGGACAATAAGTTGAAAGCCGATGAGAATACACTCTACGCAATTGGATCCTCCTCTAAGGCATTTACAGTAGCACTTTTGGGGATTATGGAAGAGGAAAGGGGCTTGAAATTCAACGATAGCCCAAAGAAATACCTACCTGATCTAAAATTCTATAATGATGAGTTGAATAATCAGGTGACTATTTTAGATATGATAAGTCACCGAACAGGCTTGCCTAGACATGATATTTCTTGGTATTTGTTTCCAACAGAGGATAAAGACAGTTTGTTAAGTAGAGTCAAATATCAGGAACCTTTCACGGGGGTTCGTGAGCAATGGTACTATAATAATTTTATGTATTTGGCTCAGGGCCTCATCACTGAAAAGCTGACCGGAAAAAGCTGGGAAGACAACATTAAAGAGCGATTTTTCATACCTCTGAATATGGCTACTTCCAATGTAACTATCGAAGAACTACAGAATCATAGTAATATCTCAAAGGGGTATGTTTTGGAAGAGTTTGAAACAAACAAAATCACACCATACTACAATATCGCTGCAATCAGTCCTGCGGGAAGTATAAATAGTAGCGTAAAAGAAATGACGAATTGGTTGAAGATCTGGCTAAACGAAGGGGCGCTGAATAACATTCAAGTCCTACCTAAAGCATATGTGGAGAAAGCAATCAACCCGCTGATGCTCGTTGGTGGTGGTATCGCAGACAAACAATTCCCTGATCAACATCTTAACAGTTATGGATACGCCTGGTTTACTTCATCCTACAAAGGACATTATAGACTGGAGCATGGTGGAAATATCGATGGCTTCTCCGCCAACGTATCATTATTCCCAGCAGATAAAATCGGTATTGTCATCTTAAGTAATCAAGATGGTTCTTCCTTGCCTACGCTAGCAAGAAATATGATTTCAGATGAAATTTTGGGTTTGGAAAAAACAGATTGGGTGGGCTACTACACCGAAAAACTGGATAAAGCCAAGGAGCAACAAAAGGAATCTAAAACAGAAAAGAAATCCAACACCGTTCCAAATACCTCGCCTTCACACGGATTAGCAGAATACACTGGTAAATACAACCATCCAGGCTACGGCACATTCAACATTGTATCTACAAATGACTCACTCTGGGCTCAGTTTCCTAGAGAACGTATGTATTTGAAACATACACATTACGATGTATTTGAGCCATTTATGGTAAAAGAAAACAAGGTTGACACCTTATCAGGATTAGGTATCAATTTTAATTTCCGCTCCAATGATCTAGGAGATATAGAGTCGGCAAATTTGAAAGTGGAACCAACATTAGATCCTATCACTTTCAAACGTAGTCCAGAAGAAGCTAAAGTTTCTACCGCAACGCTAGCGTCCTACGTGGGTACTTATACTTTGTCAGGAACTGAGCTGAAAGTTAGCATGAAGAACGAATCGTTGATGCTATTCGTCCCAGGACAGCCTGAATATATGCTTACCGCTACGCAGGAAAATGAGTTTATCATCAAAGGGTTGTCAGGCTACAAAGTGCGATTTGAAGAAAAGGAAAGTGTCTTAAACATGCTGCTAATTCAGCCAAACGGGACCTTTACCGCAATCAAGAAATAATTCGCTCATGAATTCTTCAGTTACGGTCGTAGGTTCAGGAATAGTAGGCCTGACATCAGCCATACTTCTTCAGGAGTCTGGTTTTGATGTGAAACTGATTGCAAGATCTGCTTATGATAAGACTTTATCATCGAAGGTTGGCGCTATTTGGTTTCCTTTTGAAATCCACCCAAAAATTAAAACCAATACTTGGGCGACTTTGGCTTATCGACGCTACGAAACTGAGGTCATGGACGGAACTGGAGTAAAATTCATTCCTTTCATCACTGCCTACACAGCTGACAGTAATATAGATTGGACGAGTCAACTTCCAGCCGGAAAAGTCAGGAAAGCAACTTCGGAAGAGATTCCAAAAGGGATGCAAATGGCTTTTGTATCTGAAGTCCCATTGGCGGAACCTCTTTTGTACCTGCCACACCTTTTCGAGCGATTTATAGCAGCTGGAGGGGAATTTCAACAACAAGAGCTTTTGACACTGGAAGAACTAGCGGCATTGGATAGTACAGTGATCAACTGTACTGGACTGGGAGCGAAATCACTCTGTAATGATGACGACTTGCACCCTATGAGAGGGCAAATTCTTCGTTGCGAGAAAATGAATGTAGCTTCTTTTGCAAACGCCACTCAAAAAGGAGGTTTGAGCTATATTATCAACAGAAGTAACGACTGTGTAATCGGTGGAACTGACTACGAGAATGATTGGAATGAATCCATCGATCCTGCTGACACCGAGTTAATCCTAAACAGACTTAAATCATCTGGAGTATCCCAAGAACCTGAAGTGCTAGAAGTCATCGTAGGATTGAGGCCTAGAAGAAGCGCTGTTCGCTTTGAATTTGATTCAAGATACTCAAATGTATTCCATAATTATGGACATGGAGGAGCAGGATTTACGGTTGCTTGGGGATGTGCGATTGAGCTAGCTGAAATTTTATCGAGGAAATAATCGCCCGGTAAAACTCTCCTAAAAGGCCTAGACCGAGGCAGGTATTGCGTAAATACGTCCTCAATAGATTAAATATCCCATTTATATAAATGGATTCTATTACTGGTAGAAAAAGACAATCTTTACCTTATACTCAATTATAAAGATTCAAGCTTTTCGCCCAAATGAAAAAACTATTACTCTCCCTCACTATTCTTGGTACAGCTTTGTATTCCTGTACACCGAAAATAGGCTCTCTAATTAATGTCTCAGAAGTAGAGCGTATTGAAACAGTGCTTTCTGCTGATGATATGAAAGGAAGGCAACTTTTCAGTCCAGAATTGGACAAAGCTGCTGACTTTATTGCTGGCGAGTTCCAGAAAAGTGGCTTAGAATTTTTCGGTGAAAATGACTCGTATTTGCAGAGTTTCAACATGCTGCTGGCAACACCAGCGCAAGTCAATGGAAATCTGGATCAGGAAGCGTTAAGCGGCAGCAATGTGATGGTGAATTCTACCTCAGAATCAGTAAAAGTAAATTCTCTTACGGATTATGAACTGGTCAAGGTAGCCAAGGATGCAAATTTCACTCAGTTAGTTTCCCCCCTTTTGCGTAGCGAAAAGAATGTAGTGGTGCTAATCGACCCTTCGCATGCGAGTAACTTTGCAAGATTGGCAAGGTCAACCGGCAGAGCCAAATTCCCAACTGATTATTCTCAGGTGTTTATTATTACAGAAAATTTAAACCCTAGATCTTTAGCGCTGACTGTTACAAATACAGTGACAAAGCAACCGCTCAAGAATGTGGTAGGAGTAATTCCGGGAAAATCTAAGAAGGATGAATATGTGGTTTTCGGAGCACATTACGATCACATAGGCATTGGCAGACCTGATGCAAACAATGACAGTATTTACAACGGAGCTAATGACAATGCCGCCGGAACTACCGCAATCATGATGCTTGGGAAATATTTCAACAAGTTAAAAGACAATGAGCGCACCTTGATTTTTGTCGCATTTACTGCAGAAGAATCAGGTGGATTTGGAAGTACTTATTTCAGCAAGCAGCTTGACCCAGACAAGGTTGTCGCCATGTTCAATATTGAGATGATCGGCACAGATAGTAAGTGGGGGCCAAATTCTGCCTACATCACAGGCTTTGAAAAGAGCTCCATGGGAGAAATACTTCAGAGAAATTTAGTCGGCTCCAAATTCCATTTTGAGCCAGATCCATATCCTAAGCAGAACTTATTCTACCGAAGTGACAACAGAACCTTGGCAGAATTGGGAGTTCCGGCACATACTATCTCTACTTCCAAAATGGAAGAAGCGCCAAACAATGAGCCTAATTACCACAAGGCAAGTGACGAGATCGGCACCTTGGACATGGATAATATGACCGAGGTAATCAAGGCAATCGCGCTCAGTAGCAAGACTATTATCAGCGGAGAAGATACGCCAACGCGGGTTGAGAAGTTAGATTGATTTAACTAGGAACTACTATTCAATCGTCCCTATTATGAATTATTACGGAGAGAAATTCAGCCATTAAACATTCAAAATTTTAATGTCAAATATCCATTCTGATAATTTTTGTCCTACCAATCGAGAAGACTGGAGAAAATGGCTAGAGCAAAACCATATATCCAAGGAATCCATTTGGCTTATTTACTATAAATCCTCGTCAGAGAATTTTAACTTAAGCTGGACAGATGCAGTCGAAGAAGCACTTTGCTTTGGATGGATTGATAGCGTAAGGAAGTCGATAGACGAGGAGCGATTTATACAGTTTTTTAGCAAGCGGAAAAAAAATAGTACCTGGTCAAAAATCAACAAGCAAAAAATCGAATTATTGATTGAGAAAAACCTGATGAGTAAAGCAGGGCTAGACTGTATTGCAATAGCTAAGCAAAATGGATCTTGGATAATATTGGATACGGTAGAAGCACTTATTATCCCTGATGATCTGAAAGCAGAGTTTATTAAACATCCTGGGGCAAAAGAGTACTTCGAAAGTCTGAGCAAATCTCGACAGAAAATACAACTGTCATGGATAGTACTTGCCAAGCGTGCCGAGACAAGACAGAAGCGAATTGTGGAAATAGCCGAGAACGCCCAGCAAAAGCTTTTGCCTAAACAGTTCCGCTAATCGAATCTCACTTTCAAATATCTGATCTGAAATTCTTTTGCATTCAATATCAAACATTCACAGGCCTTCAGTACATTGGTCAAGATCAGGAAAGAACTGATTTCTTTCTGTTTCAGAAAACCATACAACTAAATGAGCATCGACACCTCCATATTACGGGAGATTTTCAATGACACCCCATTTACAAGGGAAGAGAGTATCTTGATTGCTGGGAAATTTGAGAAAATCAAGCTAAAAAAAGGAGATACACTTTTACATGCTGATGAGGTAGTGTACAACCAATATTACGTTAGCGATGGTTGCCTACGCACCTACTTTATGGACAATTCCGGCAAAGAGCATACCTTACAGTTTGCCATCAAAGATTGGTGGATCAGTGATTACACGGCATTTTTCACAGCTACAAAAGCCGTTATGACTATTGAATGCATTCAGGAAGCAACTGTCTACAAAGTGTCCCGAACCAGCATGGAGAGCCTTTATGAAGGGACACCTTCACTGGAAACTTTCTTTAGAAAAAAAATGGAAAAGGCTTTCTCGGCCTTTCAAAAGAGAATACTTTTTAGCCTTTCCCTCACTGCAAGAGAAAGATATACTTCCTTTATCAGTACCTATCCAAACATAGAGCAGAGTGTGAAAAACTATCACATCGCCTCTTATTTAGGCATCACCACAGAGAGCCTAAGTAGAATTCGCAAAGAAATCACACAATAATCCTTTCTTACCCTACATCAATTTTTCTCATACGGGTACACCCTACTTTTGCTCATATAAATAACATATATGAAAAACATATCCTTACTGATAGTAGGCATTGCTCTATTATCAGCTTGTGGAAATAACACAAACATCAGCAATACAGTTGAAAAGGAAATTGAGGCTAAACCAGAAAAAAACACAACTATGAAAAAGGTATTATTTGTATTAACCAGTCATGATGAGCTAGGAAATACTGGAGAGAAAACAGGATTTTGGATTGAAGAATTTGCAGCACCTTACTATTTACTCAAAGATCAAGGAGTAGAAATCACGATTGCATCACCAAAAGGTGTGCAGCCTCCAATCGATCCTAAAAGCGCAGCACCAGAATCTCAAACTCCTGCTACGGTGAGGTATTATGCGGATAAAGAAACTCAGGACGTCTTGTCAAAAACAATTAAACTAGAGACTGCGAATCAGGCCGATTACGATGCGGTATTTTACCCAGGTGGTCATGGTCCATTGTGGGATTTGGCAGAAGACAAAAATTCAATTGCACTAATTGAAGCATTCTACCAAAATAACAAACCAGTAAGTGCAGTATGTCATGCTCCTGCAATTTTCAAGCATACTAAAAATGCAGACGGAACTCCTTTGGTACAAGGGAAAAAGGTAACTGGATTTACCAACGGCGAAGAAGATGCTGTACAATTAACTGACATCGTCCCATTTTTAGTAGAAGATATGCTAAAATCTAATGGAGGAATTTACTCCAAAAGTGATGATTGGGCTTCCTATGCTGTAGAAGATGGCTTGTTGATCACCGGACAAAATCCTGCTTCATCTGAGCTCGTAGCTGAAATGTTATTAAAAAAGCTTGAGAAATAACTAATTTAAGGGTAAGAATCATTCCTGATTCTTACCCTATTTTTAAGTAATAACACGTTGAAAAATGCTTGCTTCAGATTTTTAAAACCGAGGATTGAGGTGAGTTAATCACCTTATACTTTTCAAAAAATGCTAAGACTAGTTTTTAATCAAACAAAGCTGCTGGAAGCACTACTTGTAGTCAAAGTTATTTGGCACCAATCCCAAACTACCCAAAAAGTCCTTACTAGCAGCTGAAGTGTTGTAATCGTCTGTTTCTCTTGCGTAAACTTTCTCGATAACTTCAATAAAAGAAGACTTATGATCAGAGTAAATTAGGTAATTGATCGTCATCAATGCCAAGTGCTTATCAGAGCTCAAAACATACTTTTTTAACAATCTCTCAGCTTTCTGACTCTGATTCAGATCATGCAAGATAGCGGCTATGGTGATGGTACTAGGAGGATAATTATCGTCCAAACTTGCTTCTAACCTATCTGCATAAGGTAAGAGCAACTCCTTCTCTTGAGATCTCAATCCTATCGCCGCCCAGTATCGGACTAGTTCATTTTCTGATTTCAAGTATTCTAATTGTTGAAGCATGACAGCCTCATTTCGAAATCCTGCAAGCTTTGCTACTCGATAAATTTCATCCAGTGGATACCGAGAGCTTTCCTGCCTAAATTCATAAGGAGTTGATGAGACGGATATTTTCTCCAATTCATATTCTGGTAAGTACAAGACATCCTTTTGCTCAATTATATGTCTATCAAGAGCAGCACGCATCTTCTCCACCTTTTCTCTATACTCAGGATCATCAATTAAATTGTTTGTTTCCCATAGGTCACTTTCTATATCATAAAGTACCTCAGGTGCACGAGGTTCAAAAAGGCTTCTTTGTAGTGGATCTAAATCTCCATTTTCATAATCTCTCCCCATAACCTGTTTGATCTCCCCGATCTCCATGTATCTGATGTATCGTGCTTCAGGCATAAACGGCATATAATTTCTTGAATAAACGTACCTCCCATCAGTCACCGTTCGTACCATGTCAATTCCATTGTCGGAGCGGTCTGAGGAAATAAAAAGCTGATCCACTTCAGCATCCCTATCCACTCCTAGCAGGATTCTACCTTTCAGGTATTCCGGCATTTCTTCGCCCACAAGACTGATCAATGTAGGAGCTAAGTCTTCGAAGCTGATTAGTTCATCAGTACTTGAAGCCTTTCCCCATGGAGAAAGGTGTTTATATTTGGGTGGAAACCATATGGTAAAAGGCACACGATAACCGAAATTGATCCCATTGGTTTTGCCTCTGGGCATCCCTTCTCCATGATCTGCAAAAATGAAGATTATGGTTTCATCCAAAAGATCATCTTTTTCAAGTCTAGCTATAAGTTCTCCGATTCGATTATCAGTAAGTTTTAAGCTATTGTAAACTCTAGCCATCTGCTTTCTCATGGCTGGACTATCCCTGTAGAATGGCGGCATTTCAAACTCGCTTTCTCCTATTCGATCTTCCTCAGGCAATTTATCCCGCACTTCCTCCACATACCAATCATAGGGATTGGTCATAGTTCGGGACTGATGAGATTCGTTGTAATTGAAGACTGCAAAAAACGGTTGTTCTTCACCCCTATTCCACCAACCTGCTTTACCCGAACTCTCATCCCACGCCTCAGCGATAAAGGCCTTCTCATGGGCTACGTTGTAATCCGTCTTGCTATTATTAGTCACGTAATAACCAGCTTGCTTCAGATAGTAAGGAAACCCTTTGATCGCTGATGGAATCGAGAAATTACTTCTGTGATTTCCGGTCCCAAGCTCATAGGTTTTCACGCCAGTGATTATAGCTGTACGACTTGGTGAGCATACCGTACCCGTTGAAAATGCATTGGTAAACTGCACGCCCTCCTTGGTAAACTTATCCATCACCGGGGTGCTGGCATTTTCATTCCCATAGCTTCCTATAAACTGTGGAGAAGTATCTTCTATAGTGATCCAGAGGATATTAGGTTGCTGCGCAAAACTGGTAAAACTGATAAATAGGGCACAGATTACTATAACTCTAAAAAACTTCATGATGGGCTTTTGTTGATTTCGTTAGTACAAGTAATAAGGTTTAAACCGGATTCAAAACGATTGAAAGCTATCCTCTACAGGTTTTCCTCCCCAGCTTTTTGGCATATCCAAACCCAATATCCAAGCGATAGTTGCACCCGTGTCGTAGGTCATAATCAGGTCATTGATCTCATGATTCACTTTTACACCAGGACCAGAGATAACCCAAGGGATGTAAATTTCTTCCAATGATTTTCCTCCGTGCCCTTTCTCCACTCCACCATGATCGGATGAAAGCATAATGATCGTTTCATCTGCGAGACCCGCTGCTGCAACCGCTGCAACTAACTTCCCGATTTTAATATCAACAGCTTCCAGTTCCTTATAATACTCAGGTGTATCGTGACCGATGTTGTGCCCTACTCCATCAGGCTCACTGAGGTGCAAAAACATAAAGGTCGTTTCTCCCTCTTGAATAACCTCTATCGCTTTGGCGATATTAAGTTCTTCTTTCTCTCCATTATACACCAGATCAATTGCATCCTTCTCAATTAAATAACCTATTCCGTCCCAAGTATATATCGCCGCTGTTTTAGCAGTTGGTTTTTGATCTCTGATCACTGAAAATATAGAAGGAAATAATCCATATTTAGTGATTTCATAGGGAGGAATCTCAGGCGTTTTACTTCCCCATTCAGTAAATCCATGCGCCGTCGGACCAGCTCCCATGAGCATGGAAGCCCAGTTTACTGCACTTGAAGAAGGCAAAACTGTTCTCGCTTCCAAGGTGTGTGAACCGCTTTCCATCAGTTTCTTCAAGTTTGGCATAGTTGCCTTTGGAATAGCATAAGATCCAAGTCCATCAAAACCTATCAGAATCACATGCTTGGCATTTTTAACTTGGGAGATTCCCTCATTTTGAAAAGCAAAGACAAGGAATAGACAGAGAATAAAAAGTCGTTTCATAGAGAAGTTGAGCATATAGGCGAAATGGATAATTATTTAAAGACCGATAATAGTAAATATTTAGGGAGTTCACACCATTAATCCTCGGTGTTAAACCCATAAACACAAGAGCAAAATGAACATTAGTCAAAAACAAAACATCCTAAGCAGAAACCTCAGCCCAAACTCCGTTCATAGATTTATATTCCTATTAGGTAACTGGGCAAGGAAGACTTTCATGCGCAATTAAAAAACAAGTCCGCTCCTTACTTTAGCTGTATAAAGAAAAAATACCCTCCTTCCACTTTTAGGAGAAAAGCTTGAAAAATGATTTCATTTTAGTATTGTTATGCTTCCCAATAGAACTGTGTTTTGGGGATATAATTAGACCTAGCTATATGCAACACTTAAAACCATTTCTTGCAGCGCTGTTGATTCTTTTCAGTTTCAACGTATCGAAAGCCCAAATCCTCCACACCGAAAGCTTCACAGTAATCCTTGACTCTACCAAGCGGGTTCAAGGAAGTATTGTACCCGACTTGAAGTTTAAAAACCTAAAAGAGAATCTCTTTGAGTTTGAGAACACCGCCGATCTATCTATCAAATTCAAAAAGAATGCAGTCACCTTTGCCAACAAAATTGAACTCTCCAGATTTGGTAATCAAACACTTTTAAGCGGAGGATATGTCTATGCGGAGTATAGAAAAATCACCGAAACCAAAATAGCCATAGAGGTGTATAACCAAGTCCACTGGGCTGAAGCACGAGGTATGGAGTGGAAATATGCCGGAGGAGTGAACCTGAGGTTAAGAATGGTAACCAAACCGAATATTGGTTTCTATCTTGGTATAGGCCCATTTTATGAAAATGAACGATGGAATTACAAAGGTGTGTCGGATGACGTTTCCATACCTGTAGGTCCCGTGCCTATTATAAATGAAAACATAAAACTGGGATCCTATGCAAGTTTAAAATATGCCCCATTTGAAAAGATATTTGTTGATATCAGTTTGTATCATCAAGCTCGATTCGATGAGCTTTTCTCCTCGCCAAGACTAGCAAGTAGCTCCCGAGTGACTTACAAGTTCACAGAAGTGTTAGGCTTGTCCTTTATCTATCAAAATATCTACGATCCAAATCCAGTTGTTCCAATCGACAAACTTTTCAACAATGTCACCTTGGGAGTAACTATTTCATTTTAATTTAATCACTGCGTCCCTTCTAAGGGACGCAGTGATTAAATCATTCTTATTGGGCACTAACAATTCTCTTCTCTAGCTGCGTTGCTCCGAACACCATTTCTGCCGAATGCTTTTTGGCAATTTCTTCGATTTCTTTAACTATCTCTGGATTCTGGTCTGCCAGATCAAAGCGCTCTGAAGGATCATGTCCTAGGTTGTAAAGAGTTAGCTTTTCCAGCTTGGCAAGCTTTTCCGGATACCCAGCAGGATTATTACTGTAGAAATAAAGTTTGAAATCACCTTTTCTCACTGCGAAAAGTCTATCTCCGTGGTAATAGAACATTTCATCCCTAGGAGTCGCATTTTCCCCTCTAAAAACCGGACTTAAATCAAAGCCATCATAGACACGATCTTGAGGCATTTTTGCGCCAGCAAGTGTGGTAATCGTAGGTAATAAGTCAAGTGTACTTCCCATTTTTGAGATCACGCCTGGTTTTACATTTCCTGGTCCCCAAATTACAGTAGGAACACGAACTCCACCTTCATAGCTAGTTCCTTTTCCGCCGTAAAGAGAGCCAGAACTACCGCCCTGCTCATTGTAAACTAGCCAAGGGCCATTATCAGAAGTAAAAATCACATAGGTATTCTTATCCAGCCCATTATCCTTTAGAGCTCCAAGAATCTCTCCCACAGACCAATCTATCTCCTCGATCACATCCCCGTACAATCCCCGTTCGCTTTTCCCCAAGAAATCTCCAGAAGCAAAAAGCGGTACATGAGGAAGAGAATGAGCTAAATACAGAAAGAATGGCTTGTCTTTATTGGAGGAAATAAATTCTACCGCCTCGGCAGCATATCTTTTGGTGATGGTGTTTTGATCTGCAGGCCGCTCTATGACTTCGGTATTTCTCATCAGAGGCACGTTGAAATACTCAAATTTAGACTCAAGAAAAGCTTGCTGGTGAGTCACGTCATTTACGCGATCCATGTCATTGCTATAAGGAATTCCAAAGTAGGAATCGAAGCCATGACTAGTAGGTAAGTATTGCGGCAGGTGCCCCAAATGCCATTTTCCAATTGCGGCAGTGGAGTAACCAGCTCCTTTCAGAAGCTTTGCAATTGTATTCTCATAGGCAGGTAAACCTCCATCAGAATCCGGAAATAAAACCCTTCGCTTATTGCTGTACATCCCTGTACGTACAGGAAGTCTACCTGTTAAGATCGCTGACCTGCTCGGAGTACATACATTCGCTGCCACGTAGAAACTCGTCCATTTCTGTCCTTCCACTGCCATTTGATCGATATACGGAGTCTTGATCGTGGGATGACCAAATGTACCCAAGTCTCCATAGCCCTGATCATCTGTGAAAATGATGATGAAGTTGGGTTTGGTTTCTTTTGTGTTTTGGGCGAAAAGCTGTGTGGATGAAAAGAATAAAACTAGCAGTAATGGGAAGCAAAAAATGGAATTTTTCATAAAATGAGATAGGGTTAATAGTTAGTATCGTTAAGAAATTTAATTTATGTGATTATCCGCAATGATGCCAGTTGCCTTAGATTCTTTGTTTATCTGGTCGGAAGACCGATGACCGAAGACCGAAGTGACCTCAATTATAAATTTGAACATATTCTAGAGTGCTTTTCCCTCTTAACTGGTAGAAAAGCGGATATACATATTAATTTATTATAAATATATGACTTTCAAGAGTCAGTACTTTTCAGGGAAATTCTTTTCAAAATCTGTCTCATTCACCCAGCCAGCGTTCATTTTTTCACCATTCATGAAGCGATTGTAAAAATCATTGGAAGCCGCGCCCGAATACGGATACTCATCAAAAATATATCCCTTGCCAAACATTCTAGGATCCTTTTGCTGTTTTAACTCTTGAAACAAACGCTCTTTCAACTGCTCTTTGATCACTTGATATTCTGGATGGATTGCCAGATTTTGCATAGCAAAGGGATCTGAAATTCGCTTGAAAAGCTCTTCTGTCTGTCTTTTTCCAAAAGCCAAATCCCAGTTCTTAGAAGTTTTATTAGCTCTCCGATCATTTAGAATCTGAGTTTTAGTTGGACTTCCATCCGTATTCAAATAGCCTGTTTCAGGATTCCCTGCTGGCCATCTGTCTGTTTCAAAATTGTGTAAATACACATAGTCAGTCGTGACTATACCACGAATAGGATATCCTTGATCATCCGGCCTTCCTACATCGTGACGTTCTTTTCCTATGAGCACATGATTTCTTACTGGATCTACTTGTCCGGAATTTTCACTTTTAAAAATATCCATGAAACTTCGGCCTGTAATGGCAGCCATTTTCACAGAGTCTGTAGGTACTTGAGCTGCTTCTAAAAAAGTAGGCGTGAAATCAATGAAGCTGATAAAGTCCTCAATCACCCTACCCGATTTAGTAATTCCTTCTTGCCACATGACCGCGAGCGGAAGATGGTTGGAATACTCATATTCCTGACCTTTGATTCTCGGAAAAGGCATTCCATTATCTGCAGTTACGACTATGATCGTATTGGATAATTCCCCACGTCTTTCCAGTTCATCTATCATCTTTTGAAGATGCTGATCGAAATATTCAATTTCGTAGGCATAATCCAGCATATCTGCACGAACTGAATCCGTGTCTGGCCAGAATGGCGGCACCTCATCTATATCGCCCAGTTTCTTGTTCCCTTTGGTTAAGCCAGACTGAAATTCATAGGCACGATGTGGTTCAGTAGAACCATACCAAAAGACAAAGGGCTCATCCTCCTCTTTACTGTTTAAGAAATCGGCAAAGTTTTTAGCATAATCATTCGAGCTTATTTGAGGAGTTGGAGCCTCCATCTTAAACTTATTATAAGCAGGCCCAGTCAATTCCCTGGGTTTTCCACCTACCTCACCGGGATTGCCAGGTGCCCAACCTTTGGCAGTAAATCCACCATGATAACCAGAGCTGATCAGTTGCTCCATAAACGTGGTAAACTTTGCAGGAAAATCAGGTGAGTGATTTGCCGCTTCCTCCAGTTGCCAGGAGTTACGACCAGTCAAAATAGCGGCGCGAGATGGCGCACACTTTGCATTTGGTGTGTATGCATTCATAAATAGTAGCCCCTCTTTCGCTACATAGTCAAAAGCAGGTGTATTCACCCATTTGGTTCCATAAGCTCCCATATGAGGAAAAGAAGCATCATCCATTATTGCAAAGAGAATGTTTGGACGCTTCGCTGGAGTTTCTTTTTCGCCCGAATTGCAAGAATAAAACAGGGCAGAAATGAGAAGTGCCACTACAGCAAACAGTCTAGTCATTTTCATATTCATCATGGATAATTTGGAAACACTTTCACCTATAAACACAAACAGGCAATAACAATATAAAAATTGCTATTGCCTGTTTGCCCTAAAATCTATAATTATTTCAATACAACATCCTCCTCTTTACTATTCACATCTCCGCGAATAGCCGTGTAGGCAGCGATCATTTCTTCCAATTTCTCAGGATTGGATTCAGCTAGATTATCGGCTTGACCAATGTCCTTGGAAAGATTGTAAAGCTGATAGTTTTTATCATTTCCGATTTCAATATTAACTGAGGCTATTTTAGCGGCGCCATTGTATGGAGGAATCATAATCCACTCGTCTTTTCTCAAGGCTGTTCTACCCGTAGCTTCGAGAATCAAATCAGATCTACCTACTTTATCCTCTCCCATAAAGGCTGACAATAGATTTTCGCTATCCTGAGCCGTATCTGTACTTCCAGTAAGGGAAGCTAATGAGCTTAGAAAATCAACTTGACAAACCAAGGCATCTGATACCTGAGGCTGAATTTTTCCTTTCCAATAAACCATAAATGGCACTCGGGTTCCAGCTTCGAAAAGACTGTATTTACCGCCTCTCAAAGCACCTGCAGGAGTATGATTACCTATTTTCTCTACTGCATCATCATAGTAGCCATCATTCAATACCGGGCCATTATCAGAAGTAAAAATGATCAATGTATTCTCTAGCAAGCCTTCATCTTCCAAGGTTTTCATAAACTCACCTACCATCCAGTCAGCCTCCAGAATTACATCACCTCTTGGTCCCATTTCAGATTTACCTTCAAACCTAGGATGTGGAGTTCTCGGTACATGTGGCTGCTGAAATGCATAGTAAAGAAAGAAGGGTCCTTCCTTGTGTGACTTCACATAGCTTTGGGCTTTCTCCAAAAAGTGATCCGCCATATCAACATCCGACCACTTTGCAGCTTCTCCGCCTTTCATAAATCCGATTCTAGGAATGCCATTCACAATGCTGTTATTGTGGCCATGGTGCCACTTCGTAGTGGTTAGTTCAGGATTGTCTTTTCCAGTAGGTTCACCCTCGAAGTTTTTGTCATAGCTCACTTCGATAGGATCATTTGGATCCAAATTGACCACATTTCCATTTTCTATATAGACCGTAGGCACACGATCTTGAGTAGCAGCCATGATGTAGCTGTAGTCAAAGCCAACTTCATTTGGACTTGGGCTGATGTGCTGATTCCAATCAACATCTCCGTTGCCAAGACCCAAGTGCCATTTTCCTACCACACCAGTTTCATAGCCTTGTCCTTTTAGCATTTTAGGAACAGTCATCTGAGAAGTACTAATCAGCAAAGGTGCTGTACCTGGAAGGATCTTTGCATCTGCATTTCTCCATGGATAAACACCCGTAAGCAACGCATACCTACTCGGTGTACAAGTAGCAGAAGAGGCATAGCCATTGGTAAATCGAATTCCACCATTTGCCAATTTGTCCATGTTCGGAGTAGAAAGCTCAGTAGCTCCATAGGAACTCAAATCGCCATACCCCAAATCATCCATATAGATGATGACGATATTAGGCTTTTTCACCTCTGAATCAGCCACTTCCTCCTTAGGGGAGCTGCAGTTAAAAAACAGGGATACTCCTGTCAATCCAAGTAAAAGTTTACTCTTAAAACTCATGATTTTATGTTTTTATTTATCCTTATTAATCTTAAAACTTCGACATTCTTAATCCATCATTCGACCTTCAATAAAATTTCAAATGATGAATGATGAATACCCAATAATGAATAATCAAATGGGCCTCATCTGATATTTCAACTTTTTAAGCTACTCCGCAAGATTCACTTCTATTATTTCTGGATGACTGCTTACCATCGTAAGGCCAGCATACGTCTTCATCAATCCCTTATTCTGATCACGGACTTCCACTCGGTGCTTATCAGCCGAGAACACTTTTGGCTGAAAACTAGCAGTGTTTACAGGTATAGCATACTCAAGTTCACCAGTGGACTCATTATAGACAGAAACTAGTGGGTTTTCCACTCCTTCCAAATTCAAGGTATTTAGATAGCCAACAGCTTTTCTCGCATAATTATCTTTTTGGGAAACTGTCAATGGCCAACCTTCATATTGTCCTGCTGGATTGGAAATAGGATCTACATTTCTTGGCCAGCATTCGATCTTCATCGTACGTTCCTCCTTGTCAAAAGTAATAATCCCATAACCGGTACCTCTATCATATATTCTGGACGGTTCAAAACCTGATTTGTATGGATTGGCCACAGCCATAATCGTCATTTTATTACCAAAGCCATCTTCAAAATCCCCGGTATTTTTGGTCCCACCAGGAAAAGGCTCATGGCCTTCAGGTACTTTTGGCCACCAGCGTCTAGGCCAGAGATTATTCAATGCCGGACCGGCAAAGGCAAAACCAGAATCGCGGAATTCCTCCACGCCATATTGCACTGTACTTGCCAAATGCTGATCCCCCGCGATATGCAATGCAAATGATTTACGTATAATTCGTACAGCTTCATCGCGTCCCTTTTGAGGCCAGCCATTCGAATCCATATCTGTAGTCGGCGCATCGCCATCCACATACTCACCTTTCTCAGGAGTAGGTAAGCTAGGCACCATGCTATCAATAATACTTCCTTCTGGCAAAGTGGCTACAGTACAGAAGTTCGTCTGAGACAAAACAGCTTTCATCTGTACTCCTGGATTCCACTTAGCTGACCAGTTTTCCAAGAAATTAAGTTGTCTTTTTCCTAGTAGCTCAGCTTCAATATCGTAATGCTTTTTGATGTCAAAATCCGGGTTTTGAATAAAGCCATTCATGACTTTCGCTTCTTTTGGAAGGACATTCTGTGGAGCTGATTTGAATTTTCTATCTTCTAAAATCGCGAAACTCACTCCTCCATACTCCCAATCCGTGTAATAGACATTGATTCCTTGCTTTACAGGAGTTGGGTCAAACGCATCAGGTAAGTGACTTGTCTGACAATCCTGAATCATGTTCACCCATTCCGGAGGCATTTTATAGCCACCTTGATCTTGAGCTACATAGCCCCAACCCTCATCAGAGGGTGCATGCTTGCCACCTTCTCCCCAGACATTTCCATGATACACGTCATGATCATCTGGGATAATTGCTGCAGGAATCGTTCTGAAAATATCGCGGTACGACCAGCCAAACATATACCATTTGTGCAGGTAATCCAGATAGGATTTTTCCAGCGGGCTGGTTTGAATCCCAAATCCACCCGTACCCTCATAGAACTGATCTCCGAGGAATAAGGCCATTTCAGGTTTGTGCTTTGCAACATGAATAGCTACTTCCTGATCTGGAAAACCATGGTCAGCATTGCAGCTAAAAACTGCTACTTTCAAGTTATCAGTAGATTTTGGCTGTGCAGCGATCTCTCCGTGGTAAAAGAATTCCTGAGATTTATCCTTCAGTGGAACATTCACATGTACCCGATATGGGATCATTTCCTCATGCTTCCAACCATCTATTCTAAACTTAGCTATTCTTCCATTTGGATCTAGCTCAGAGGTCTGAACTGTCTCCCAGCCGGATCCTTTTTTGAGCTGAAGCTCCACCTTCATAGTTGAAATCAACTCAAGTGGTGCAAGCTGTGCTGTTAATTTAAGTGTGTTTTTGTGCAGGGTATATTGCGCAAAGAAGATCGGCCCAAAGACCTGATCGGCTTTTTCGACAATTTTATCTCCTTGAAAAACCCAATCTGAAAATGCGACCATACTGCTCGTGGTCTCTTCCTTCTTTGGGCAATTAGCTACCAAGGCTAGGTTACCTTGCAAATCCTGAGGAGCGATTCCTTCTGCAGTTAGGGTAATTGGATTCTTGTCAGTTTTGGTATTTGAAGCAGAAAGCGTCAAGCTGTACTTGCTTTGCTTAAACGAACCTTTCAAGGTTAATGTAAGTGGTTTGGTTAAATCCAGCTTCTGATCACTCAGTTTCTCCCCGATCATCAATTGCCCAGACCCAGTAATCCCGACATCCAATCCTTTGCCGAAAACTGCAGCAGAGCGATAGTCATCAAAAATGCCTTTTGCCCCAAGCCTAAAACCAGCATAGGCAGCGGCATTCCCAATCAATTCTTTATTGTCCCATGCTATGCTTACCGACTGCTGAAAATCTTTATTCTCAGTTCCCAGCTGATGCGTAAGAATATGCAAGGCTCTATTTGGGCCTGAAATATTGCAGACTGCTTTACCTCCTATGATTTCCCAATCCTGCAATCTATTTCCCCAAAACTCAGGGCCAACCCACTTCATATCCGGCCAATTTCCCCAGTTACTTTTGAAGCCTGAATCAGCCGTAGCAAGCAGCTTTTTGATACTTGTGAATCCTTGTGAAAAGAAAAAAGGAGTCGAAAAAGAAGTTAAGGCCATAGCCTTTACAGCGGATCTGCGTTTCATAGTATAAGAGGTGGTTAAGGAATTTAAAGATGGATTAGATATCCATTAAAGCCTTTCAAGACAAAGCTAAACGGAACAGCTTTGTCTTGAAAGGAAAAAATGGTAAATGAATTGCTTATAAAAACTACTCAAGCGAAGGGTTAATATTCACTTCACTCTGTGGAATTGGCCAAGTATTATCAACGCCATCACGAAATTTTCTTGAAGTCACATACCATCTACTTTTTGAATCTGCCTGTCCACCTTTTAGTCGTTGCTTTTTGGCACCCGGAAATGATGCGCCATAAAAATCTGCGTTAAGCACCTCTTTGGCTATATCCCATCTTAGCAAATCCCAATAGCGGATACCCTCAAAAGCTAGCTCAACCCTTCTTTCTTTACGAAGAATTTCTCTTAAAGCAGAGGGGTCCGTTGTAGTGATAGCAGGCATTCCTACAGAAGCCCTTGCCCTTACCTTATTTATAGTTTGATCCAAATCAGCTTGAGTGATTGCTTGGCCTGCTTCCAATTTAGCTTCCAAGTAGCTGAGCAAAATCTCTGCATAGCGTATGATTGGAAGGTTACCACCATAATTTGTTAGGTTGCCAGAAAAGCTTTCGTCAGCAAATTTCTTAAGTCCAAAACCAGTTTGGGTTGTCTGCTTACCCGCTCCTAATTGATCAGGAGAAGATGACGAATCCGGATGAGTGACATATGTGCCTTTGAATGTAGATCCATCAAATAAAACTGATGCTTTCAAACGCGGATCTCTATTTTTACTGACATTCTTAGGATCATATTGAGGGCTATCAAAAGAAAACTTCGAGCCATCTGTAAAATCATAGGCTTCTACCATGCTGCCGAGAGGATTGAACAAGTGCCAACCTCCAGCAATCGCAGGAAAGAAGTGCTGTAACATTCCATTAGCTGCGAGATTATCAATATACTGAGTGCTGAAAATGATTTCATCACTATTTTCATTGGTTTTGAGAAAAAGACCTGCATAATCTGGATCGATGATATTCTCTCCCATTTCTATGATCTCCGCATAGGTTTTTGCCGCCTCACTGAACTTCTTTTCTGACAATTGTAATCTTCCTGTAAAAGCTAACACTGTTTGCTGAGTAACTCTGCCTCTCTGTGCAGATGGCAATCCAGCATGGCTCGGAAGATAATCTACGATCTCACCAAACTCTTTCATTACGAATGCAACTATTTCAGCTTTAGAAGCCTTTTTAACGGAATTTGCTTCAGCTGGACTCAACGTTTTTTCGACCAATGGAACAGAGCCCCAAAACTGGGACATGTAATAGTATTGAGCTGCTCTAAGGAATCGAACTTCAGATTTCATCCTCTCCTTTTTCAAATCATCCATTGGCACTTGATCTACGTTCTCCAAGAAAAAGTTACAATTCGCGATATTTTTGTAAGATGAAGACCAGTAAGAGTTCAAAATATTGATACTGGAAGTTAGAGTTCCGTTGGATAACCTGTGAAAAGCAGAATTATCTCCTCGACGATCGTACGCGTTATCAGAAGCAAATTCCATAAACAACAAACCATCATAAGCCCACCAGTTGGATGGATTTACTGAGGTACCATTTTGGACGATCCCACCTCTATACACTCCGGTTAACGCTAATTCAGCATTACCTTCATTACTCCAAAATGTAGCATTATCAAAGCTATCTAAGGGAGACTTATCCAATTGATCTACACAAGAAAACAGAACGCTACTAAGCAGAATGCAACTGATATATCTATATATATAATTAATGTTATTCATTACGATTAGTATTTAAGTTAAAACTGTAGGTTGACGCCGAAGGTGTAATTTCCAAGTATTGGATAATACGCTCTGGCAGTATTAACCTCAGGATCCCAGCCTTTTCGGTAATTGCTGTACGTGAAAATATTCTCAGCACTTACATACATTCTGAGTCTAGATATCTTAAGTCTATCCAGTGCCGGCTGCGGTAGACTATAGCCCAATTGCACGTTTCTAAGCTTGACGTATGAACCGTCCAATGTCCAGAATGAAGATAATAGCGTGTTAGGAGTACCCGAATTTGATATAAACTCAAGTCTTGGATAACCAGCATTTCTGTCAGGATTTTCAGTAGTCCAGCGCTCTTCCATTTGCCATTTCTGTACGCCTCCTTGGTTATTAAAAGCATACCCCGCATCACCAGAAAGATTTCCTTTAACTCCTGCAACTCCCTGAATAAGCATACTGAAATCAAAGCCTTTGAAATCAGCGCCAAGGTTTAATCCAAAATTGAATTTAGGAATCTGACTACCCAGCACAGTTCGGTCATAGGTTGCATTTACTATTCCATCAGGCACACCATCAGGGCCACTAATATCTTTGTATCTAATATCTCCAGGTTTTGTATTTGGATTGATAGACTTCATGTCAGCCCAATTTGCCACGTCCTCTGCATCTACAAACAATCCATCCGCTTGATAACCATAATAGATATTCATTGGGTGACCAATAAAGAGCGAGCTTCCATTTCCTACTAGCCCATTAGGCTGATCGATGTTCCCAACACCTAGATCTATCACCTCGTTGTTTACTATAGTAAGATTACCTCCTGCTCGGAAATTAAAATCATTTCCTGAGTGACGATAATCCAGCACCAACTCAAGACCTGAGTTTCTCAGTTCACCAGAATTCTGCTGGGACAAACCAAAGCCAACTATACTAGAAACACTTGAGCTTGGACTATTAAGAATATCATAGGTAAAGCGATTGAAATACGTCGCTCCGAAATTGATCTTGCCTTGAAGCAAACTCATATCCAAACCGACATCCGTGGTACGAGTACTTTCCCAGTGTAATGTAGGATCCGTTATTACGTTACGAGTAACTCCAGTATTGATCACTCCACCAAAAGGGTAATTCTGACCAAGATTTAGTGTGTTTTGATAAGGATAATTACCAATATTCTGGTTTCCTAGAATACCAAAGGAGGCTTTCAATTTCAAATCATCGAGCCAAGAAGCTTTATCCTTTAAAAATCCTTCTTCGGATATTCTCCAACCTACTGCTGCTGAAGGGAAAAATGCGAATTTTTCATCTGTAGGAAAGCGGGAAGAACCATCGTATCTCATGGTAGCTTCAAATAAGTATTTCTCTACAAAGTCGTACTTAATTCTACCAAAAACTGACATCAAAGCCCACTCTGAAGCACTACCATTGTTTTTTTGATTATCAGGCGCACCTACATTAAGCTGGGTCAGGTCATTGTTAGCTAGATTATTTCTGTACGCATAAGTGAATTCATACAAATTATCTTCATAGGAATACCCACCCAGAACACTCAGCTTATGAAGACCAAAAACCTTATCGTAGTTAGCTACTAGTTGAATAGTCTTGTAATAATTGTTATCGCTATTTATACTTAGCTCATTTGGGCCTAAAGTAATATTCGGATTTAATACTTGAGTTGCCAGCAAACGCTTATCATCCGATGAAGTTTGGTTATATGCTCCTATCAAAGAAATCTTGAAAGACTTTGCAAGCTGGTAATCCAACTTAAGATTTGTATTTATATCAATGTTCTTAGCTTTAAAAAAAGAGTCATTGTTAAGGTAAGAAACTGGTGTTCCTTTACCCACTACACCTAAACCATAGTCTCCATTACTGTACCTGTCTACGTAAATAGATGGAAATCTGATTGATTGACCTATTATGCCTAGCATATCTGTAATATCAAGCGTAGCAGGAGCCGAAGGCTCATTAGTAACCGAGTTGATAAGCGATACTCTTGAAGTCAATTTCAATTTTGAACTTAGATCATTCTCCATGTTCAAGCGCACATTGTATCTAGAGTAATCATTCTTGATCACCAACCCATCTTGATATAGGTAGCCAAAAGACAAATTATACTTACTTGTTTTGGAGCCTCCATTAATAGTAAAATTGCTTGAGGTCTGAACTGGAGTTTCAGTCAATATCTGTCCTATGAAATCAGAATTTGGATAATTGTCCAAATCCGATCCATCTCTATATTTCTGAATATCTGCTTCGGAATAAACCTGATTACCATCTGCTTCATTATATAGCGCAGCAAATTCCCATGAATTAACAAATTCAGGATATTCTGTCGCACGCTGAAAGCCTACATAGCCATTATAGGTTATTTGTACTTTCTCACTTCCTCCTGTTTTTGTAGTCACCAGTATTACTCCATTCGCAGCTCTTGCTCCATAAATTGCAGCGGAAGAGGCGTCTTTCAGTACAGAGATAGACTCTATATCGTTTGGATTAATATCGTTGAAGCTATTAGTAGGGATTCCATCTATAAGTATCAATGGATTCGTACCTGCTCCAAACGAGCCTACTCCCCTAATATTAATGGTACCACCACTTGCCCCAGGCCGGCCGCCTCGTTGGATCACAGTTACCCCAGGAACTTGTCCTGTAAGTATACTGGAAGTGTTTGTCACCTGTCTGTTCTCGATGTTTTTAGAAGACAACTGAGACACAGCGCCGATTACATCAGCTTTCTTCTGCTCGCCATATCCTACAACTACAATCTCATCTAGTGCTTTCTCGTCTTCAAGTAGAGTTACATTCACAGTGCTTTGATTCTGTATACTCACTTTTTGGTTTTTATACCCTATAAATGAAAAAACCAATACACTACCTTCCTCTGCAGCTACTGAATAATTACCATCGATATCCGTCACCGTACCTTTGGTAGTGCCTTCCACAATGATCGTTACACCAGGAATACCAATGCCACTTTGATCAATAACCTTTCCTGTCACTTCAATTGCATTAGCATCTTCTATGCTCACTCCCTTGGTAGTACCAGATTGATATGGTCTGACATGGATATTATCATTGATTTGAATAAACCTAAGGCCAGTATCCTTGCTCAAACCCAATAAAAGATCATAAACAGTTTTATTCTGTACTGCTAAAGTCACCTTCTGCTTTACATCTACATTTCCTGTATTATAGGTAAAAGCTAAACCAGTCTGTTTCTCTACTTCCTTAAATACTTTCTCAAGAGGAGTGTTTTCCACACTCATGCCTACACTTATCTTTTCGATGTTTTTTCGCTGTGCATTGCCGGTATTAGCGAGCAATACAGTGCAGAAAATCAGCTGAAGAATGAACCCGTAGAGTAATCTTTTAGATAACATAATGAGTTGTCCCCGTATATTTTTTTTCATACTATTGTAATGGTTTAAGTGATGATTCGCTTGAATTTTTGCCTGAAATGGTTAGCGCTACTACAGGCAAGTTGAATTAGGCAGTTAGGAATTCTCCCCAGAATTTCTTCTGCCTTTTTTTAAGGACTATGTATCATATCCATGGTTTTTTTGGGTTAATGAGTTATTTCTACTTCTTTACCTTTGATTTTATAGTTGATTTTTGACGTCTGAGCGATTCCTTCCAATACATTTTCCAAGGTCTCATCATAATATTGCCCTGTGTAGGCCCATTGAGCATTGAACTTTCCAGTAGTATTGATCTCTACTCCATACCAAGTTTCAATTTTCTGCACCACTGTATCGAAGTCATCGTCAGTAAAGACTAAGTACTTATCCTTCCAGCCAGTGACCGATCTTACATCAAAATCCTGCTTGTGTATTTTCCCGTTATCCTCCAACACAATCATCTCCATAGGAGCCAGCATAACTTGATTTCCAAGCTTGTCGTTAACTTTCACTTTACCTGACACCAGCGCTACTTCTAGCTTTCCCTTCACAATGCTATTGACATTGAAGCTCGTGCCTAATACCTCTACTTTAGCATCCTTGACTTCTACTATGAATGGTCGGCCTTCTTTCTTAACATCAAAAAAAGCCTCTCCTTCCATAGAAATCACGCGAGAAAATTCAGTAAACGTCTTCGGATAGGATATTTTGGAGTTTGAATTGAGGTGAATAACGGTCCCGTCATTCAAATGAAGGACAGTTTTCTTTCCTGCTTCATTCACTTTGGTAATCCATTCAATCGATGCTTTCTCTGAGTCTGAAAAATTTTGCGTCTCATAAAGGGCCCAGCACGAAAAACCAATCAATAAAATAGCTGCAGCCCTACGAACCGAAAAAAATGAATACCATGTATCCATCTTAGATGGTATCGTATTATGACTTGGCACTTCCAAGTCTGCTTTTAAGATATTCTCAAAGACCTGGATATATGCTTCATCAGTAAACTCAAAATTCTCTTTGTATTGGATAGACCTGACGAAACTTGCCGCTTCTGTCACCATCTCTCTTTTCTGGGGATTGGAAATCAACCACTTTTCCCAAAAATGTAAGGTATTCTCGCTAGGGGATTTCACCCACTGTACGAAAAACTCATCAGAGAGAAAGTCTTCGAACTCGTAGTCCTCATATTTTTTATGATCTGTATAATTAGACATTGCTTTAATAACTCGTTGGTTTAATAAATTCTTTAAGACTAGCTAAGGCTCGATAGATCAATTTTCTGGCAGTTTTTACTTCACTGAAGTTCATGATTTCAGCAATTTCCTTGTAGCTCAACTCCTCTTCATAGAATAGAAGGATGGCTTTTCTTTGCTTAGTTGTCAACTGGCTCAAGCCACGCTGAAGCTGTATTTTTCGCTCAGTTTCTGACTCACTTTTGATGAAACTAACTTCTGGAGACACCACTATCTGAAAATGTGAATCGAGAAAACTCTCCTCAAACCCTTCTATTGATGTATTAGCCTTAATGTTTTTAATTATTTCCCGTTGAATAGATCTGAATAAGTAACCTTTAATATTCGTCACCTCTTTCAAATCTCCTCTCTTTTTCCTCAGGTAAATAAAGAGATTCTGTATGCTGTCTTTGACCAAACTTGAGTCACGGGAGTATTGACTACCAAATTGGTAGAGTTCATGCACATAGGTTCTGTACAAATAATTAAATGCCATTTCATCCCCCTTATTAAAAGCATTCCAGATATCGCAATCAGATTTTTCTTCGAAAACCTTGACAGTTTCTAAATGCTTTGAAGGGATAAAGGTGGAATTGGGCTGTTCTTTTGGGTTTCTGTTCATTGAAAATTGGAATTCCTTCTCCTTTCTAAAATTAAGAGTAAGTTAACAAGCGAAATGACCCCATAATATTCTAAAATATTTTTCCAGAAACCTGAAACAAGAATATTAACAGTATAAAACTTCACTTTTACGCTTGAATTGCTGCGGAAAAAGTAGATTTAACCGCTTTCCTATAAAAATCATCACCCCTTGGAGGAAAGTGCCGCAGTCTAAAATCTTATCATTTATTGAATTGTATTTCTTAAAGTTTTACCCCGTGTTTGTCAGTTGCTTAATGTGACTTGAAGTCTTTTGACTATGAAAAAATAAGGACAAAGCTTATCCAAATGCAACTATTCTATTTTATCAATTTCTCCAAAACTATAGGCTCGTCTTCCCAGTACCAAACCCCATCTTTTTGATACAAAACTCTATGTTTACTACCTACCGCATGTGGGGTACTTTGAAGGGGTATCCAGTTTGCGAGTTCAGCTTTTACTTCACTATATTCCGCCACCTGAGCTAAGTTTGACCACTCTCCAGCATCTCGGTAGTGATCGTATAGTTCTTCGGAGCCATCAGCATACCTAATATATCTCCATCGTTCTGTCCTTACAGAATTATTTCCTGGGTTATGGGTAGTAATTGCAGGCCTAGCTCTTGGCGTATTTGCATTTTCCAACTGAGGAATTAAACTGATCCCTTCCACCTCAGTATTCTCAGCTAGACCTGCCAAATCAAGTAAAGTCGGGTAAATATCTAATAGCTCAGCAGGCTGGGAAGACTTCGCTCCAACTGAAACTCCCGGCCCCGCAAAAATCAATGGAACATGTGTGGATCGTTCCCAAAGGGAATTTTTACCCGTAATATCCTTTTCCCCCAAATGATATCCATGATCTGACCAAAAGACGATGATTGTATTTTCTGTTAAACCATTAGCATCTAGGGCATCTAGAACTCTTCCCACCTGGGCATCCATGAAACTTATGGTTGCCAGATAAGCTCTTACTTTATTTTCCCACTCTTTATTCTCAATCACCCACGAGAGTCGAGGCTCTGGAAGATACCAATGTAAATTCCAAGCAAAATCGGGAATATCCATACGATCCCCCTTTGGAGCAAGTGGTAAAATAAGCTCATCTTTTGGATAAAGATCAAACCATTTTTGAGTGGCATACAGTGGAACATGCGGCTTATTAAACCCTACAGCTAGAAAAAATGGATCCACATCTCCCTTCTCTTTGCCAAACACATTCAATTGTTCTACAGCCCATGAAGCCACCTTATAATCATCCATAACCGAATCATGCGCTACAGGATAAACACCCCAGTCAATCAATGGATTGTTTACCATATCTAATGGAGTTGTCATCAACTTGGTCGAGGGTCTAGGATTATGACCTCCATTAGGACCCCATTGTTGAAACTCTGTGGCTCGCTCTGCAGCAGTAATTCCACCGTGAAGAATCTTGCCTGTAGACAATGTTCTATACCCATTCTGAGCAAAGTACTGAGACAAGGTCACGACGTCCTTTGTCCTTTCTACTTCCCGATGCCTAGGAGACAAACCGTAAATCCCAGTGGTAGTAGGCCTTAAACCAGTTAGAATACTTACCCGAGAAGGGTTACAAAGCGGTGCTTGTGCATGTGCATTAGTGAATAATGTTCCTCTATTTGCTAGTCTATCAATATTTGGAGTCTTCACCTGCGGATGACCATTCAATACCCCAATCCAATCATTTAAATCATCACTCGCTATAAAAACAATATTTGGAGAACTTGCAGAATTGTTGTTTTGTGCAAAAGAACTCGTAGAATCTACTGCAAAACTTATCAATAGCAGACTTAATAAAAGTTTTAGGGTTTTCATGGGTAGATGGGGTTTGAATGCAGCACAAATTTTCTGAATTCGAAATGATAAGTTTACTTTAAAAAATCACTTCAGTCTCCTGCTCTACCCTGAAAATGGCATTAATTCACTTATACCAATAAAAAAACCAATGAGCTTACACCCATTGGTTTTTTATATTCTTCTTAACTGAAGCTAATTAATTAGCCAATTATGTTTGCATCATCATCCCATTCGATGATAGTACCACGATCCTCCATCTTGAGGTATTGTGGGATGTATTTTTCTTCTAGTTTGACGCCGTGCTTGTCCATTACCTGCTGAGGAATTCCATCCCAGGCATTTGGAGTATTACCTACGTAGCCCATATACTTCCACCCTTCTGGGGTAGAGAAATAACCTGAGCAAGTAAGATTACGAAGCATATTAAACCAACGAACAGCACCTTCATATTCAGGTTTTGCTTTATCTGGCCAAGCTACCTCATCCACTATAGTGATCACTTCAGACTCGCTCAATTCATTGAATGATTTGCTGAATTTCTCATCAGCTTCGAAATCCAACCACATCAAGCCACCACGCATACGTGTCTGATTGCCTGGCTGGTCTTTCATCATAAACTCCATGAAATCGACAACCCCGAGTTCGGTAGCTGCAGGTGACTCATCATCTTTTGGCATGATGATATCTACCAAAGTGCTTAGCTTTTTGCGCTCCTCATCTGTGAAAAACGTATCTGAAAGCAACGCTTGATCACGTTGTTTTTCTTCTTCAGTTCTACCACCGATAGTACCACCAGTCAAGACATCTTTGGCTGGTAATTTTTGCTGCTCTGGTGAACAGCCTGTCATTAATAAACCTGTACCGACCGAGCCGGTAAAGAGCAATTTGAGATTTTCTCTTCTGTTCATGGTTTAGATATTTTTCTTATTCAATTCAGAAACAATGTAATCGGAAGTTCTCCAAGCCAAGGCCAAAATGGTCCAAGTTGGGTTTTTATCAGCTTGAGAAACAAATGGACCAGCATCTACTACGAATAGATTATCGCAATCATGTGCTTGGCAATTTGAATTCAATACTGAAGTAGCAGGATTATCTCCCATACGGGTGGTTCCTACTTCGTGAATGATTCTTCCTGGAGCCAAAAGACCATATTTGGTCTCAGGACCTGGCTTAGAACCCAGTAAAATTCCTCCGGATTCAGTCAAGATTTCTTCAAAGGTATCATGCATGTGTTTCGCCTGATTGACTTCTTGATCTGTCCAGTTGTAATTAAATCTTAGAACTGGAATACCGAATTTATCCACTGTATTTGGGTCAATTTCACAGTAGTTGTCATACATAGGTACACTTTCACCTCTGCCAGACATACCCATGGTAGAACCGTAGATTTTTCTAATGTCTTTTTTAAGACCTGCTCCGTAGCCTCCATTTGGACTTGGCGCACCAAATTCATCTGTGATATATTTTCTCATCGAATCCATACTTCCGCCGGTTCCATAGGCTGGCTGGCCCATTCCTCCCCAGTATTCGATATGGTATCCTCTGGCAAAATTCAATTTCTTATTATCTCCCCACCATGGTGTGTACATGTGCAAACCACCTACTCCATCTTCATTGTAGCGCTCACGATCCATCATGCTAGGCATAATTGCCATACGATCTGTTCCCGTAGAATCATGTAGGTATCTACCTACCATTCCTGAGCTATTTCCAATCCCATCAGGATGTGATTTAGACTTGGAGTTCATCATGATTCTTGCAGACTCACAAGCTGAGGCTCCTAAGACAACCACTCTTGATTTGAGCTTGTATTCTTTCATGTCCATTTTGCTCACAAAAGAAACTCCAGTTGCTTTACCACTTTCGTCTGTAGTTACTTTTCTAACCATAGAGTGCGTGTAAAGGTCTACTTTACCTTTTTTCATAGCAGGGTGAACCAAGACAGTTCCAGCGGAGAAATCTGCATGGACTTGGCAAGCTCTATTACACTGGCTACAGAAGAAGCATACTCCTCTTTCCTTATTAATAGGACGGGTAAGCATGGATAGACGCGAAGGAATCATTGGGATACCCATTTTGTCCGCACCTTTTTTCATGTAAAGCTCATGCAGTCGAGGCTTTGGAGGAGGTAGGAAAAATCCATCCGGCTCATTATATATACCTTCTTTGGTGCCAAAAACACCAATTAGCTTATCAACTTTGTCGTAATACGGCTTTAGATCATCGTATCCAATAGGCCAGTTATGACCTAATCCATCAATGCTGGCACGTTTGAAATCATTAGGCCCAAATCGAAGTGAAATTCTTCCCCAGTGATTTGTTCTTCCGCCGACCATTCTAGAGCGAAACCAATCGAATTCAGTTCCATTTTTTCTAGTGTAAGGTTCACCGTCAATATCCCAGCCACCAATAGCTGCATCAAAGTCGCCAAAGGGACGGATTTGTGTTCCTGCACCTCTTCGAGGAGATTCCCATGGCGGTCTAAGTTGTGTCCGATCTTCTTCCTTGGCTGGATCAAAATCACCACCTGCTTCAACAACAGCTACGGAAAGACCTGCCTCGGATAGAATTTTGGAGGCCATGCCTCCCCCAGCTCCGGAACCAACAATAATAACATCGTAGGCTTCACCGGAATTTTTGATTTGAAAACTCATTAGATAGAATTTGCTTTATTGATCTGATTCAATTTTAAAAAGAGAGGTCGATTTCTAGTATTAACACAACTCAATCCTTCTAACCCTAAAATAACAAAATTATTTCTTCCCAAACCGTCTGATTTTCCTATTCAGACTCAATCCAAAAAGCTTTAATTCCCATATTAAATCTATCTTATTTCCCAATAAACGCCATTTCCCGCATAAAATGAGGCATATAAGCCCGTACAACTATCGAATAAGCTCCTTTACTTTAATGAAGCCACTTCCTTTATTTTTTTATAGATGGACTTTAAACCTTTTAAAAAATATTTTTTTTCTTTTATCCGGCTATTTCTATTGCTTATTATTTAAAAGGCAACCCATATCTATTGCTTTTTTACAATTTTTGCACACAAAAACCCCCTGTTCACCAAATCGACATGTCAATTGGAGTAAAGTCAAAGCTTGAAAGTGAGGCACTTCTAAAAGTCTCGCGGATGAAACCTGTCATCAAACCGACTATTCCTCATAGGCATGCTGGCTACCATGAGTTAATTTTTCTTTCGAAAGGTGCTGGCTCTCATACAATCGGAGATGAAAAATTTGACGTGACTCCTAATACAGGTTATTACCTCGGCCTTAGCGAGGTTCATTGCTGGGATTTCAGTAAAATCCCAGATGGCTATGTAATTCTATTCAAAGAAGAAGTCCTGTCCCAATACCCCAATGCCGTCAACAGCCTTTTTCAATTGACTAAAACTTTTGAAATAGCAGACACGGAACAGCAGATATTTGCACAATTAGAAACGTTTCAAAAAGAATATAAAAAAGGAAGTTCTCTACATGTCCTAGCAGCTCATCTCAATCTTCTAATTCTAACTACGCTAAACCTGCCTTCTTCCTCACCGAAATTAGATTCTACAGTCATTGACCAACTGGCACTTTTCAAACGATTGATCAACGAGCATTTTGCGCAGCTAAAAAATGTACAAGAATATGCCGATCTCATGAAAATTTCTGTGAGAAAGCTAAATACCATTTGCAAAACTACCCTACATACTAATGCACGGGAAGTCATCAAAGAACGCATTTTGATAGAAGCTAAGAACTTGCTTACTCATACCAATAATCAAGTAACAGAAATAGCTTATTCACTGAATTTCACTGATTCATCAAATTTCGTGAAGTTCTTCAAGCAACAGACTAACCTGACTCCGCTAGAGTATAGATCCAAAATAAAAGTCTGATTATACCATTATTGGTATTTTCCTACCGTAAAATAGTACAAAAGCACTAGTTCTTTGTGACAAATTAACAAACCTCAAATGAATCGATTACTATCTCTGATTTTCCTTACTTTTTTCACCGGAACAGCTTTTTCTCAAACTGGCGTAAAGGGGAAACTAATTGACAAGTCCGAAAACAACCCGTTGGAATATGCCAGTGTGGCCATTTACCAAGTTAAAGACAGTTCATTAGTAGCTGGCGTAGTGACCGATCAAGATGGCGCATTTGCTTTAGACAACTTAAAATCAGGAGATTACTATCTACTAGCGCAGTTTTTAGGATATGACACCAAGGTCATTTCAGACATTGTAATATTAAAGAATCAAATACAGGATCTCGGCACTATTTTTCTAAGTCCAGATCAAAAATTACTAGCTGAGGTAGAAGTCTCCGGCAGGAAATTCACAACCATGAATCAAGTAGATCGACAGGTTTACAATTCTGAGAATTTCCTGACAAGTCAAGGAGGTACAGCCACCGATGTGTTGAGAAACCTTCCTTCAGTCAGCATCAATGCCCAAGGTGAAATATCAGTAAGGGGAACTACAGGTTTTGTGGTGATGGTAAATGGCAAACCAACCCAATCCAGCCCAGAAGCTTTGCTTTCACAACTTCCAGCGAATGCAGTAGAAAAAATAGAGTTGGTCACATCTCCATCTGCTAAATACGACCCAGAAGGAAAGGCTGGAATCATCAATATCATCATGAAGAAAGGGGTGACTGATGGCACATTTGTGCAAGTGAATACCAAGATCGGCATGCCGAGTATAGAGCCTTATGACAATAAGGACAACCCTCAGCGCTATGGAGCTGACTTCACTATCAATCACAAAAAGGGCAAATGGGATCTTTCCCTCGGTGGAAGCTTCCAAAGAAGTGACATCAACGGTAGAAGAGAAGGAAATGTCTATACCATAAGTGGAGATACCACCACCTATTTCCCTTCAGACGGAGAAAGAAGTACAGATGCTAAAACCTACTCTGGCAGATTTACGCTTGGCTATGCTCCGAATGAATCCAATGACTTCAGTTTGGGTTTCTATGCCGGCAAAAAGACTGCTGACAGAACTGCTGACATCCTTTATAATGACAACCGTGCTGAGGTAAATGGAGAGCGTCTTTACACCATGCAGTATTACAACGAGAACCTTAGAATTCGACGTGGTGATTTCGTATTGGGAAGCTTGGATTACAAGCATACTTTCCAAAACAAGTCCCAGCTCTCAGGCTCGTTTTTATATGAATACACTATGCTGGGTGGGCCTACAACCAACAGGAATTTGGGCTATCCAAACACTAGCTTCATCTATCAGGACGAGTACAATACCAACGACAATCCGCTTCATGGCACTAGAGTACAAGTGGACTACAAGGCTGCTCCAAAACCATTTGGAATCTTGGAATTTGGCTATCAGTACAGGTATCTCAACCATACTGGAGATTTTGTCTATGAGCGAAAAAACAACGAGACAGGCGTATTTGAGCTGATCCCAGAGTTTTCAAGCGCCGTGGATTTAAGTAGATCTCTGCATTCAGGATATGGACAATTGAGCGGTAAGAAGGGGCAATGGAGCTATTCAGCTGGCGCAAGGATGGAGATCATGGATAGAACGCTCGATCTGACTGACAAAGCCGGGACAGTTGATACTACTTACCTATATGATTTTGTGAAATTGTACCCTTCGGCAAGTTTACAATATTCGGTAAACGATGACCTTCAAATCAAAACATCTTACTCCAAAAGAGTAGAAAGAACGACTACTTTTAAGATGAATCCCTTCCCAGAAAGAGAGCACTCCGAAACCTTGGAACAAGGTGATCCTACCCTGCTACCAGAATTTGTAGACCTGGTGGAAGTCGGCTTGGTGAAAAATTTCAACAACAATTCTTTTACTGCCACTACCTACTTTAGAAATGTACAGAACCTAGTCAATCGAGTGAACACAGTCTTTAACGACACCATTTTAAATCGAATTTATTCCAATGTCGGCACAGGAAAGTCTATAGGTTTGGAAGCAGGATTGGAGTTAAACCCAACCGATTGGTGGCAAGTTTTTGCTGGCGCAAATGTGTATAATTATGCAATTTCCGGTGAGTTTGATGACAAACCTATCAATACCCAAAGCTGGATATACTCCATCAATGCAAACACCAGCTTTAGCTTTGGCAAAAACTGGGAAGCTCAGTTGGCAGTGAACTATATTTCTCCTACCAACACCGCACAGGGCGAAGATTCAAGCTTTCTTTCTCCCAATCTGAATATCAAAAAGAGCTTCCTTGACGGAAGGTTGAGCACTACACTTCAATGGCTAAACATCGATATGGGTCTACTTCCTACGAATGAGCAACGAATCACCACCTGGAGAGACGGAGAGTTCTACACTACCACAAACTATGTATATGAGGTAGATATAATCCAGTTCAACATCAGCTATACGTTCAATAAATTGAAAAACAACTCCAAGTTTATCAAGAGTGAGTTTGGTGAGAAGGAATTCTAAAGAAATAACAAATCAAATTAGTAGCGTTACTTAAACTGTTTTCGTCTTTTAAACACCTTTTATTTTGACTTTATGAAAAATCTATTCACCCTCTTTTTAACAGTATTCCTTATCACTTCATGTACTGAGGACAATAGTCCTGAAGGCGTTCTTATTCGAGTGGAAAATGGCTCGGCAGTAGATTTCAAGGATATCTTGATTAGCTCAGGATCTACTCCCATAGAATTTGGAGACATTTCTGCTGGACAGAGATCTGATTACAAAGAATTTGAATCAGCCTATCGCTACGGCTTCGTAAGCTTACTAGCTAATGGAAAGGAATTAAGAATGCAGCCTTATGATTATGTAGGCGAAACTCCACTTTCTAAAGGCTATTATACTTACAAACTCAATCTGGATACCTCTGATCCTAATAATCCTCATTTAACACTGGATCTGTTAATCGTCAATTAAGAAAACCTCTTCCATTCCTTACTCAAAGGTTTTACTCGATTCGTCAATTATTTCTTTCGTAAAACAAATCTGTAAAAAGCTATCCAACTCATTTTCAACACGCTTCAAAAAGGAGCTAAAATATTCTCGATTTTTTTCATAATCATTTCAAAAAAAGTGTTTGTCGGAAATAAATTTTGCTACATTTGCAACCGATTCATGAGCAAGTCAGGGGTCAAAAGATTGAAAAAATAACACCTCGGGGTGTAGCGTAGCCCGGTATCGCGCCTCGTTTGGGACGAGGAGGTCGTAGGTTCGAATCCTGCCACCCCGACATCAAAAGCCTTTGATTAAGTTCAAAGGCTTTTTTTTGTGCCTTTATTTTAAAATTCAAAATATTAAAAAGAAGTCGTAGATTCTCCCGATATTCTTATGGATTAGGCAAGGGTTATTAGATAGTTTTTCTCATTAATTCTGTTGTCACGGATTAAGGCAAAAATTCTGTTGATCAGTTTAGCTCTGACCGCATTGATAACTGTCATTTTATTCTTGCCTTCTGCCACTTTCCTGTCAAAATAGTCCTTGAATTCACCTTTCATTTGTATCGCTGAGAGTGCCGCCATATGGAATAGTTTCTTAAGCTCCATGTTTGCTCTGTGTGAAACTTTGCGTCTGGATCTTTGGCTGGTTCCTGATTCAAAAGAAAAGGGAGCAACTCCTGCATGACAGGCGAATTTTCTACCTGAATTGAATTTAGTAAAGGCACTGGTCGCTAGAATGGTGTGGATAGCAACTTGGTCACCGATTCCGTCTATTGAAGTGAGTATGGCTTTTTGGTTTGTCAGTTTTTCGCTGGATTCCAATAGCAATTTGATCTGCTGATCGATTTCCTTGATCAGCTTGGTCAAGGATTCTACTTGTTTCGTTAAACGCTTACTTCTGGCCTTGTAAAGTGCTTCATCCATGAATCCCTTCAGGTCTTTGATTTGGGACTTATACTTTGCTCTTTCTTTGATAAATAGCTCTCGCTCAGCAGATAGTGCTCTGACTGACTCTAGCGTGTAATCCTCTATTCTTTGAACTTTCGCTTTGTCCTGATGTCTTCTTGCATAATCAGCAATCCTGATGGCATCCACCTTATCATTCTTGTACCTGGTTACTCCGGAGCGTTGCTTGATTTCAGCGCCACTTTCCAGCCATAGAGAATAGCCTTCTTCCAGACATACTTTACGTAAAGGATAGCAATAATGTCCGGTGAATTCTGCGCAAACTAAGGCGTTTTCTAGGTTTAATTGCTTGGATAATTTTTTAAAAAACCGCTTGATTGATACTGGTTTGTTTTCAATTTTGAAACTCTCCACTTCTGCATCTTGGTTTCGAAAAGCAATATCCAAGGTTAATTTGCTTACATCGATTCCAATAAATAATTCAAATTGCATACTTTCGTTGTTAGATAATTGAAGTAAAGAACCGTTACCTAATAACCTTAACAGGTTTGACTGATATCTTATACAGGTCTTGGTTCTTGAAACCTGTCAGTCCCAAATATCGGGTTAGATCTATGACATCTAAAGCTATCGCTGGGTCGCTGACAGGGCTTCAATTATACTTCAAAACCTTACACTTTTCAACCTATCAAACCTAAGGTAGCTATCGGGACTGCCACCCCGACATCAAAAGCCTTTGACTAAGTTCAAAGGCTTTTTTTGTGCCTTATAAATTCAGACTAATATTTTATCAGTTCGAACAGAAGCTGATTTATGAATTCCCAAGTGTTTGTTAGTCATTAGAGCAGGCACGCAATCATTGGTCACTTTAGCCAATTTTTGAAACACCAAGCTTATATGATTTTCATAATTTGCAATACATGCATGACTAATTTCCACGCATACCTGCATGAATGGGCCTCGATTAGCCTGAACTGATTCAAAGGCAACAATACAGTCTTCACATGCAGCAATACAGAGCTCGCATAGCTTTACGCTTGGCCTCATCTCCTCCTCGGACTTATGCCTTTCGATCACCACAAGGCAATTCTGTATGCAAGCCTTGAGCGCCTCTATGCATTCATGTTTTAAAGATATATGACTAGTCATTTCCATCTCCACTTTCCTAAGCAGAAACCAATAAGTTAGCCATATATACCAAGGCGAATTGAATGGAGTAAAACTGCCTATTTCAATTAAAATTCAGAAGTTTAACTAATTTGGACCTGTAAATTATAGGGATAATTATCCTCAATCTGTATCATTAAATACCAATCAAAAATCAGTCAAGAGGCATTTTTCTGGAAAAACAAATTCAGTAATGGAAACAGGTTAACCAAGGCAAATCAGACGCTATCTGACAAATACAAATTCAGACCTATACGGCCTCAGGATATCTATATCCTTCTTCAGGTCTTCATCATCTTTATATACCTTTTTTGAAGTTTGAAAATACTCTATTGGAAAAATGAGCTTGTCCTCATAGAATATCCAAGGATCCAAGGAATAACTCCCATCATCGTTTCGACTCAATTTTACTTCTTCCTCACCTAGAATAGGATCAATAGACACTACCTTTTTATTGCACGACTCATCTTGACAAAGAGCTAACGAAAGGTCATCACAAAAGCGAAGAAATTGATAACACTGGGAAATCACTTTGGAACTCAATGAATTAAGTTTCATGTAACCCTCCCTCATGGTAGCTTGTTCAGACAGAAAAGATTGGACCTTAGCATCCTGTGAGTCTGAATAGAGCTTGTGGCAGTGCATGGAAACCATGATGGCGATAAAAGAAGATTTATACTGAGCACTCCTGACTACAGATTGGGCTTGCTCTAGATCAACCTCCTTTCGATCACGATAATCCAATGGTGCACCTAAGCTGTTTAAATTGTCACTCGCATTCCACCTAGGCTGTCCGTTGTCATGTTCCCCAATACTCTCTAGCCCTCCTGCTAGGTATTTACGGATCGGCCAATTCTGATGATCAATACTTAACCCAATATCCATAGCAAGTAAAGCATGTGCTTTATGAAAATATATTTTCCACCCCTCAGAATTCTTAGAAACTATCATAATCCATCTCTTTTAAAATTTTAGACATCTAACACCTTACCAGAATGAAAATCCTCAATGACAAACCTATAGATTCCAAAATACATAGCCCTTTGCATTTGAGAAAAGGCTTGCTTCTCTAGTTAATAAACTGCGCGAAAACTTATTTGCAAGATCTAAAAACAGCAACAATCTTTTCTGACAGCGCACTTAGTTCAGCTAGGGAAATTTTGAATGTAGAAAGTTCTAAAAATCGACTCGATCATAAAAAAAGGGAGGCTCTTATCGCCTCCCCATTTGTTTAAATAGATTCTACAAAATCTAAAAAGACTTTTTTATGATGTTCAAGATCCATGTTAGCAGAAAGTGCTACCCTAGCTATGTAATCCTTGTCCCCTTCCTTAGTGGTGCCTTGAGTAGAAGTGGCAGGGATAGTCCAATAGCAACCTTTCAACTGTCCATAACTCACACAATACTTACTCTCATTAGGGATTTGGGTAATCATCAAGTTGATCAACTTATGATTCAGCGCTCTTTTATAGGATTCCTTTTCTTCGTCTGAATCCCCCTTAGTGGGAAGATCCAATGAAAACACAGAAGGCGTAAATCCTTGCTGTGCCAATTCTTCTGATACAAAATTGATTTTCGCGTCTGGCAAAACTTCGTGGATGAAGTTTACAAACTCACGGGTATTAAGGTAAGCATCAATAATTCTCTGGTTCATTGACGGTAATTGCTTAGCTAATATTTCATACTGCAGAGCTGTAGCCTCATTGTCGCAAAGGTTTAGATGCCGCTCTATTTTCTCCATCAACTCCTTCGTTTTGGTATTGCCTACGCAGTACCCAGCCGTGCATAGCCCGCCACTTGGGAATTTTGAGCCGCTGGCAAATGAGATGGTTCTTACGGTTGAGAGTATTTCTCCTTCTCCCAAAAAGAGGACATTCGGACAAAAGGTTTGATCCAAGATAAATACTGGATCTGTCGCAACTTCGCCACTACTGGTTTTACGAACTTTACTCAAAACTGCCTTCAATTGTATCAGGTCAGGCACTTCCACTCTAGGGTTGGTTGGGATTTCAGCGATGATATACGGAATAGCATCCTCTCCAGCAATTTTATCGAGTATGATATCAATACTTCTATTCATGTCGTTTCCGCCATCCACGGGTAGGTCCACTACCTCTACATTATCCAAGCAAGCAGCTACTCGTCTTGCTTGATCATTTGTACCGCCATAACAATTCGGAGGAACCACAAATTTGATAGCCTTTCCTTTATGATTTTCTTGTGCATCATGCACAAGCCCCATCATAATCGCATACTGAATGGATAATCCACTAGAACCAACAAGTGCCTTTGTATTCGAACCTGTAATAGTCGCTATCGACTCTAAGACCAAAGATTTATTAGTCTTCACATCCCCATTGCTTTGAGGACTTTTATGAGCGGACTCAGATAACTGCCCTACTAGAGACTTTAAAGCTGCAAGGCAATTAGCCGGTGTCATGGCGATAGTCTCTCTTCTCCTTACATGTTGAATTTCTGAGATATAACTTTCATTCTCTTCACCATTTACGAGCAAAACACTTCCTAGGGAAGGGTGAAGACCAATGTAAAAATCGATGTTTTGAATAAGATCAAAACGACCAATTTCATTTCTCTCTGATATGAATATAGTACTGCCGTCAAACTCGGAAACTGTTGAAGCTTTTTCAACATGCTTTAATTCGAACTTATACCCATAAACATTCCTGAGTACTTCAGCATCAAAACAAGCTGACAAGTCACCCGAATAATTGATTTGGGTATTCTTATTGGCAAACAAGTTCTTTCTTAGAATAGCCAAAACTGGAGCAGTCTTAGACGAAAAACTGATTACATTTTCTGATTTTACCTGGTCTAAATTTCCTATTACCCATTCTAGCACACAGGACAAAGGATGACCAAGTCGGATATAGTCATAAGCAGTTGGCAATTCACTAAGCGAGGTTCTGAGCGGAATAGCTGAGGAATCAACACTTTCATTGAACAAGCTCTCAAACTGATCTAAGAATTGAGTTTTGGCCAAAGACTCATCATAAATATCCAGTCTATGGGTCGTTAGATTAAGCCATGCAGAAGGCATGTTTTCCAAAACCTCTGAAACGAAGGTTAGCATTTTTTTATCTTCAGAAATCTTCATCGATAATAGACTGATTTGGTAGTAAGTTTGATTTTTTCAATAATGTCAGAATAAAATACTTTACTCTGTAGTTAGCATTGCCTTGTCCAAAACCCTTTTTCAAATGGCTTAGATATTCCAACTTTTTTCAGGCCTTGGGCGCTCTGCCGAGGCCAAATTAAGAATTTCGTAAGTCTACTCAAGCGAGCTTGGAATGTTTGTTGGAAATTGGCTGGTAGCCTTGTCCTAGACATTAGTCGCTAGGATGATAAACTTGGGACAGACAAAATTAACAACAGCAACCTTCTTAAGGTTCGTAGGTAATCTATGGAATGTCTAATTCGCCTAAAAAATTAAAGCAGTGACCCTACTATCAATTCTCCTGATTCTACAGGATCACATCAAGTACGGCCACTGCCTTATACTCTAAAAATTCTGGAGCTATTGTTTAACCCCAATATCTATTACTCTAAACTTGATCAGGAACTTCAAATCCTGGTCTATAGTCACGTGTTAACATTTTATCCGCTTCAGGATCATTGACAAAAGTCTCGGATTTTGGATCAAAGTCTAAAACTCGTCCCAGTCTATAAGAAATGTTTCCCAAGTGAGCCAAACCGGAAGAAAGGTGCGCTGTTTCCACAGGTCCGTTCAAGATTGACTTGTCATGCTTGCGAACTGCATCGATGAAGTTGGCAAAGTGTCCATCTGTACCGCCTGCTCCTCTATCCATACCCGAAGATGCTGCTGCTCCATCATCTCCAGAGATACCTGGAGTTCCCTTTTCACCTAAGAAAGTCTGGAACTTATCGTAACCATCAACAACAAGATACCCCTTGTCCCCATAGAAGATATTTCCTACAGTAGCTCCACCTTCCGAATTGGTATACCAAGGGCGAACTTCAAATTGTATGATCTTATTTTCGTCTGGATAATTATAGATAGAAGTAAGCACCTCGGGAACTTCCTTGCTATCATTCCAAAGGTATTTGCCACCCATCGAAGTAATCTTTGTCGGGAAACCAACATCCAGTCCCCACATACAAAGATCCGTTTCATGGATTCCTTGGTTGCCCACATCTCCATTGCCATAGTCCCAGTTCCAATGCCAGTTATAATGTACTAGGTTACGTGTAAAGGGCCTTTTAGGTGCTGGACCAGTCCATAAGTCGTAATCCAATCCCTCAGGAACTGGAGAAACTCCTTTGTCACCAATGTCTCCTCGCATTCTAAACACAAGGCCACGCGCCATATACACTCTACCGATGTAGCCTTCACGCATCAATTTTATCGCCTGCTGAACGGACGGGGAGCTTCTCAATTGCACTCCGTGCTGAACGATACGGTCATACTTATCGGCTGCCTCTATCATCTTTCGTCCTTCAGAGATATTATGAGAACCTGGCTTTTCTACATAAACATCCTTACCCGCCTGACAGGCCCAGATAGTCGCTAATGCATGCCAGTGATTAGGAGTCGCTAGACTTACTACATCAATATCCTTGTTATCAAACACCTTTCGTAGGTCTTGCTCCAAGGCCACATCTGTATTGTATTTCTCTTTGAATGTCTTTTTACCAGCTGTCAACAGGTTCATGTCCGGATCGCAAAGCGTGGTCACCTGAACATCTTTCTGCGCCATAAAGCCTTGAATATGGCTATTACCTCTACCGTTGATCCCCAATACAGCAGCGTTAATTCTGTCATTTGCTCCAAAAGCTGAAGCGGGAATGATGGTAGGAAGTACAAGTGCAGCTGTACCTGCAATTGCGGTTTTTTTAATGAAGCTTCTTCTTGATGGTTCTGTATTCATTTTATGATTTCATTTTGGGTGTTGTTTAGACTCAATTTATTAAAAAAACATTAATCTATAGCCCATTCTTACATATCAGTTAACAAGCATTATCAGATAGATCTTCATTTTGTTCTAATCTCTTTTGTTGAGTCTAACTTTAAAATGAAATCAAAAACTATTTCTCTAAAAAGTTGAAGATTTTCAACGCATGTATATTTGTTAAAAACAGGTAATCGTTGAAATAACTGAATTACCATTACATACTCAAATTATCAATTTAAAAAATCAATTATTTCTGTGCTTAAATTCGTGAGACACCTCTCCTAACAATCTATACTGCTGATATTTCTCCTGATAATCTTTCTTAAGTGCTAAGTTCGGAATATAAACTTGGCAAAACCCAGCTCCCATTGCTTTAATAGCCATTTCCATATTTTCAAAAACACCCGCAGCAACCGCTGCATACATCGCGGCTCCTAAAGCAGGAGTCTGAGTAGATGCTGTGATCTTAATGGTTCTCCCTAACACATCAGCCATGGTCTGCATCACCAAATGGGATTTATTAGCTACACCACCAATTGCGATTACTTCATCAATCCTTAGTCCCTCTTCCTCAAATCGATCAATTATACATTTCGAACCAAAACAAAGAGATTCTACCAAACTTCTGAAAATATGCGCAGATGAAGTGCCCATATTCAGGCCCATAACTGCCCCTTCCAAAGATTCATCCACATCGGGAGAGCGTCGTCCATTTATCCAATCCAAGGAAACAAGCTTGCAATCCTCCATTGATAATTTGCTTGCTTCTTCAGACAAATTAATCAGCATACCATCCTTCATTTCCTGGATCAAATTCTCCTTCGTGTGGGTATCTAAAAAATCAGTGCTTTGGATAAGCTGAATGGAAGGAGTTAAAAGTAGTTTGCTAAACCAAGCTAATACATCTCCAAAACCTGCCTGACCGGCTTCTAATCCAGTACAACCTGGCAAAACAGAGCCGTCCACTTGTCCGCATATGCCTTTGATCAGATTTTTACCAATTTCATCCGTTGCAGCTACCAAAATATCACAGGTAGATGTACCGATCACCTTCACTAAGGAATGCTCGACAATCCCTGCGCCAACCGCTCCCGCATGCGCATCGATTGTCCCTACCGCTACCAGCGTATCTTCTGAAAGTCCAAGCTTCAAAGCCCAATGCTTACTGATTTTACCTGCCACCTCATTGGAGGCATAGGATTTAGCAAACAGGTTTTTGCGAAGACCAGCTAATGAGCTATCGAGTTGACTCAAAAAACTCTCCGGAGGAAGACCATCCCAGTCTTGATGCCACAATGCCTTATGCCCTGCTGCACATCTGCTTCGTTTCAGATTTACAGGATCTATTCCAGTAAGAACTCCTGTGATGTAATCACAATGCTCCATCCAGGAAAATGTAGCATTTGCCACTCCTTTATCTTTTCTATGAATAGAAAGGATTTTAGACCAGAACCATTCTGAAGAATAAATTCCCCCCGAATATTTAGTAAAGTCCTCCCCTCCCCAGGTTCTTGACAACTCAGTAATTTCAGCAGCTTCCTTAATTGCTGTATGATCCTTCCAAAGCACCATCATGGCATTTGGATTTTCTTGAAAGCCTTCGCTAAACGCTAGAGATTCTCCATTTTGATCAACAGCCATTGGGGAAGATCCAGTAGTATCAACACAAATTCCTTTGATCTGGCTTTTAGCTATCCCTGACTCTCGCACTACCTCAGCTATCGTGTTTTCCAATCCCTCTAGATGATCCAAGGGGTGTTGCCTGAATTGATTTTTGGCCGGATCGCAAAACAGACCCTTCTCCCATCTTGGATAGGTAAATACAGAGGTCGCGACAATTTCTCCATTTTCAGCTTTTACTAATAATGCACGAACGGAATCCGTACCATAATCTAAACCAATAACATATGTCATATACTCTGTTTTTTTTGATTGGAAAAAAGACCTGTAAGTAGAAAGCCTACAATAAAAATAGTAAGCGTACCCATCACAATTGTCAAATTAGTATGCAGGGTGTTTTTAAACCCTTCCATTGGAGTTCCTGTCAGCAAGACTGGTGATAGGCTCATCCAACCAATTACTACTACTCCGCACAGCACACCGATAGCAGCCGCTTTACTTGGAGCTTTTTTCACTACAAAAGCTAGTAAAAATAACCCCAGGATTCCGCCACTGAAGATAGATGAAAGTGCCCACCATGATTCCAAAGCACTGGTAACTCCGTTGAACGCCAAACCAACCACGATACTCAATCCTCCCATGACGAAAGAGGCGATCAAAAGCACCCGCATGGATTGCTTTTCTGTTGTATTTTTATTGATATACTTTCGGTAGTGATCAGACAGAAAAACAGTCGCCGAGCTATTGATACTAGTGGAAACTGTACTCATTCCTGCCGCAAAAATGGAGGCAATCAAAATTCCAGTCACCCCTGTAGGAAGCCCAGACACGATGAAGTATGGAAACACCTTATCCGCATTCTCTGTCAATTGCAATTCAGCAGGCAACAAATCCGGAAAGGCCTGATAATAAGAAAACAAGGCTGTTCCGATGAAGAAAAACAAAAGCGAAACAGGCACATACAACAAGCTTCCAAACCAAGTAGATCGAACGGCTTCTTTCTCTGTCCTAGCCGTGATATAACGCTGGATATAACTTTGATCAATACCAAAATTCTGAAGGTTGATAAATAGGCCGTAAACCAGAATCATCCAAAAGGTGGACTCGACAAAATTGAACTCGAAACTTCCCAAACTGAATTTATCGGCCTCTGCTGCTATGGTAAACACTTCTCCAGGTCCATTGGGCATGGAAAACATAATTACCAAGAGACAAACCAATGCTCCGCCAATCAACACAATTCCTTGTATAGCATCTGTCCAGATCACCGCTTCAATACCTCCAAGCATAGCGTAGACGACCACGCTTATTCCTGTGCAAATGATGATCAAAGGAATGCTCCAGCCAAATAGTGCATTCATCGGCAAAGCAAGCAAGTACATAATTGCTCCCATTCTGGCCAGCTGCGTCAGTAGGTAACAGATAGAAGCATAGGTTCTGGCCCAAGGGCCAAAACGTGTTTCTAAATAGTAATAGGCCGATTCGCTTTTCAGATTTCTGTAAAGAGGCACAAAATACCTGACCGCAATCCAAGCCGCCAACGGAATGGATAGACTAAACACAAAGCCGTTCCAATTGGACAGATAGGCATTTCCCGGAAGAGCCAAAAAGCTGATACTACTTACAAAAGTCGCAAAGATGGACATGCCAATAGCCCAACTTGGCAGCCTTCCACCACCTGTGGTATACTCTAAGGCAGTCCTTTTCCGAAAGGAAAATGAAATCCCGAAAGCCACGATCGCAGCCATGTAAACAAGAAAAACTACTAAATCAATTAAAGGTAAATCCATTAATTCTTGGGTATGTTGGGTTGTGGAGATTTTAATTTTTACCTAATAACTATTCTCTCTTAGAGAGAAAGTTGGGTCAGGTCTGCTGCGATCACCTCAAAACGAGACCTAAGCTCTTCGACCTCTGAGTCAGAAAAAGGATAAAGCGGAGAAGCAAACTGCGCCTCGCAAAGTCCTAAAAACGACATAGAAGTTTTCAAACCTTTCATGTAGCTGGACTTATATTGTCCTACCTGATAAATGTTTCTGCTGATCTCCATCACAGCTCCCTGACAGACCTTCATCGTCTCAAAATCCTTATTTTCAGCCGCTACATACAGCGCTACATACAGCTCCGGGAAAAGATTGGCACCGCCACAAACTCCTCCAAATCCTCCCATCAGTACTGTTTCAGCCATCATTTCCTCCGGACCTACCATCAATACAAAGTTTGGCTGATTTCTGAACGCATGGCATAAAGACTGAAAATAAACCGCGTGTGCCGAGCTATCCTTCAAGCCAATAATACGTTCATGGGCTGAAAGCTCTATCACGGTATCTACTTCAATCACCAGTTTGGTGTGTGAAGGCATATTGTAAAGAAACATCGGAAGTGAGATCGCGTCAGCCAATTGAAGGTAAAAGTGCGTCAATTCCTTTTGGTCAATGTTATTGTAAAATGGAGGTGCCACCACTACGGCATAGGCTCCAGCATTTGCTGAAAACTCTGCCAAGGCTATGCTTTCTTCGATGGACACATCGGTAACTCCCACCAATACCGGCACTCTATCACCAACCTGACTGCAAGTCTGCGTGATCAAATCTCTACGCGTTTGATAACTCAAACCAGAAAACTCACCCGTGGTACCCAGTATAAAGATGCCATGGACGCCTCCCGCAATCAAGTGCTCAATTAGTTTTTCTACACTTGCTGAATCCAGAGATCCATCGGCATGAAGTGGTGTAATCATAGGAGGAACTATCCCTCTCAGAGGTTCTTTTGAAGTAGTAAGTAATGTCATAAGTTATTTGTCAACTACGCTTGATAGGTTTATTGTAAAAATTTGGAAGTAAGACTTACCCGCTAAGTCCACTTTCCTATTGTATGCTAGTGTGTGCCCTGTATTGGACCAGTTAATATTGCTAAGATTTGTGCTTGCATTATCCGGAGAAGCTAAAACCTGCTGAGTTATACCATCACTGATTCCTGTGATATAAATAGCTTCTTTTGCTCCATAGGCCAAGTATTTCCCGTCGGAGCTCAAGCTGAAACTGGTATCAGGGGAAAATGTATTTTTAGTGATCGCTTTGATCTCTCCACCATTTGGAGAAACTGTATAAATCTGTACTATTCCTGCCTCATCTTTTTGATAGAAATAGATCGAATTCCCGTCAGGTGATGAGCGTAACCATTGTCTTGGCCCTTGCACTCCTGGATATTTCCGGTCAGCTGTAAAAGTCAACCTGCGTTGGTTGACTCCGGCTGGAATAGCAGGCAAAGAGGTAAGACTTCCCCCATCTACTGACGAGATAAGTTCAGAAATGCTGGAAGAAATATCAGCGATAAATACCTCTGTAACCTTCTCCCCAGTCTCAGACATCACATCCCCCAAAAAAGCCAATGCTTGGTTTTGCTGAGTGCCATCTAGTTTGGTATAGCCTGCATTACCTACCCAGCATTCTTCATATGCTTTGTTAATCTGATCAGATCCTGGCTTAGGATCAGCAGTCACTTCTGCCAACAGGACTGCAAAACTCGTCCCATCAAAGTTTTCCTCATCTACTCTTCTAGTGATAGCTACTCGCTCTCCCAAGATAAAAGCACCGACCGTTCGAAGGTCTTTGATTGTCGGATTTACTAGTGATTCACGCTCCAGAACTTGGTCATTGTAAGTAAAGCTCACAAACCGCCCATCTGAACTGTAGGAATAAGCATGTGAACCTCCACGCAGTGCGCCTTTAGTGAATGGAACCTGCACATCCCGAGCTTCCATAGCTTCAGATTTATTCGATTCATCCAAGCTAACTTGCATGGCAACCCTAGCCGTAAATCCGTAGGGCTTCTCCTGGGAAGCATTCATCAAACCATGAATAAAAACCACTTCATTCCTTGAGGGATGAAAACTTACGGCACCTGTACCAGGGCCGAAAACAGTTTGATTTTCCAATTGGTAGATGGTTTTAACTTCCTGTGTTTCCACATCCACCACTTGGATAGAGGCATTTTCCCCAATTTTGGAATCATCGTTTCTATTGTCGAAAACAAGAAGTTTATCGTCGGGAGAAAATGCCTGACGTTGATTTAAAAAATGCCCTGAAGGATCACTGGTAAGCTGAATTTCCACAGTTTTTATTGTATCAAGAGATTCTTTTATGTTATTCACGTTTGAGTTTCTGGGATTACAATGTATCATCGAAAAACACAGCCCACTCAGCAATACATAGCCAAATGCCCTGGAACCCAACTCCCAATCTTTTAATTTTTTAATCATTGCAGTCAAAAATCATCTCTGAAAATGATAGAAATGACCGTCTTCCGCGCCTACAAAAATCTCCCAGACACCATCCTTGTTCCAATCGACAAATGTAGGGCTGGTGGTATGTCCAGCCAATATTTTTTCTGATAGTGGGCCTTTGTGACTGAAGGTAACTTTGCCTGATTCTTCACTGATATTTTCAAACAGTGTCACATTCACACTATTCACGAGCAGATCCAGATCACCGTCGTTGTCCCAGTCCACGAAAGAAATTTTTCGTCTACCACTTCCTCCAGCTTCGGCGTTGTTCAGACGTAGCGGGCCACCTTCGTCATTTTCAGCTTTGTCCCTATTCGTATAAACAGAAACTTTGTCTCCATAGAATATCCGCTGACCTGGAAGAATAGCTTGCTGACCATTTTCATTTACTCCTTTATAAAAGGCCAGATATCCTTCAAAATCCAGCATGACTAAATCCATCACGCCGTCCTTGTCCCAGTCTATCGCATAGGGAGTGGTTCTCCACTGAGTGACCAATTCATTTTGCGCTGATTTCCACCAGTTCCAAGCGGGAGAAGTAGCCACTTCGTTGCCTCGATTGACTTGGATAGGTTTGGGCGCTTCTAATCCCGAACCTGTGTTTCTGATCCATTCTATCTTTCCCCAGATGGAGTTAAAAATAATATCCTGATTCCCATCGCCATCCCAGTCTGCCACTGATAGCGTGGTATAACCCCATTTGGCTTCGGCCGGACCTTGAATAGATCCGTTTTCATCTGCCTGAATACGGATAGGCTTCCCTCCCACTTCCAGAAGTTTGGGTTCATTCCAACTTGGGTTCTCACCTCCACCAATGTTCTCTATAAAAGCAAAATAACCCGCTGAATTCCCAGTAATGATATCCTCATCCCCGTCATTGTCCCAATCCACGCTTACTGGCGTAGCCAGAGCACCGAACTTCAGGTTATCAGACTGCTGGCGAAAGTATCTTGGGGATTCAAATTGAGGGACATTTCCTATTTGTTTTCCCGTGTTCCTCACTAAAGCAACACGTCCATCTTCGTCTCCGACGACCAGATCTACATGACCATCTTTGTCCCAATCCACCGCAACTGGAATAATCATCTCCAGATCCATTTTGATCAGGCCAGCATCATTTTTCAGAAAAACACCTTCTTTGTAAACAGGATTCTGTCTCGTTCCTGTATTTTCGAAATAAGTCATCCGGTCCAAAAATTCCCCACAGATCAGATCCAGATCACCGTCTCCATCAAAATCCGCAAAATTAGGTGATGGCGCTCCATAGACATCGAGCATTTTCCCGCCTGCCTCAATCCTTCCTTTATTTACATAGGTACCATTTTGATTTTCAAGCAAAAATACAAAGCCATGTAGAGGACCATTGATCCAAACACCAGAGTCATTAAACGCATTGTCCCATCCATAATCTGCCCAATCGTCAATACCGACAACCACATCCAGGTCTCCGTCACCCTCGTAATCAACCATTTTCCATTGGTTGAAACGAACCTTCTCAAAGCCTTTCTTCAGTTCCTCTGCATCAAAAAGTACCCGCTCATTACTTGCCAACTTAGTCTTGAAATCCACCAACTCTACTCCCGGGACATTTACCCTCATCCCTTCATCGATGTGGGAAATCTGCACATTCTTGATCGCATCCCCTATACGAACTGGAGCTGCGAAATCAGGAAAATCATCCCCCGTAGTGTTTTCAAAAAAGTAAAGCCCATTGAACGGCTTGTCGGGACAGGAAACCAGCATATCCATATCTCCATCCCCATCGTAATCCATAGGTAGAGGCCAAGCCCAAAGGCCTACTCCTAAAAAAGAGGTGGTGTTTGGGTTGTTGTATTTTACAATCTCAAAATCTTTTGGGGTAGCTACCTGAGTAGCTGAAGAATCCTTTTTATTTGAGCAAGCCCCAAAGGCAAAAAAACTTAGAATTATGGCACTAGGAATAAGTTGTTTCATGTTATTAGGGTTAATTATTTGAAAAAGAAGCCAATAAAGGATCTTCGACTTCTTTCATTTTATTATATATACTTTCAGTTAATTCTTTGATTATCAATTTTATATCAGATGAATTTCCATCAATAAGATTCACTTTTTCTTCAGGATCCACTGCCAAATGATAAAGCTCATCACGACTTGAATCCTGAAAATCCTTAACCAACTTCCATTCTGCTGTGCGATAAGAACGCATTAAGGCTGTACTATAATTGATCATGCTATACTCCGTATAGAGGTCATTGTTCCAATTTATCACCCGCTCTCCTTTTAGAATAGGTAGCACGCTCCTACCACGTAGTATTTTACCTGAGGGAATCGGTGCATCCGTCATTTCCAGCACAGTTGGGTACCAGTCCATATTAGTAAAGGTTTCTTTTACACGTAAACCAGCTTTGATGACACCGGGCCATCGAACTATTACAGGGACATGAAGCGATTGATCATAAAGATTTGGTCGGGAATTTATGGCGAGGTTTTCAGTTGCCGGATGATCTTGCTTAGTGATCCAATACCCATTCCCCTTATGCTCAATTCCATTGTGCCCCATATTATAGCCATGGTCAGAGGTAAAAATAACAATTGTGTTTTCAGACAAACTCAAATCCTCCAAGCGCTTAAGTAACTTCCCTACATTCCTATCCACTCCAGAAGAGCTCGCCATATACTCCTTCATTTTGGACTTGACTCTAGGTATATCCAGATCAGGATAGTCCGGATGCGGAACCTGCATATCCATATCTTCATAGGGAGCCCAGTCTTCATCAGCTACAGGCAACCATTTACCGTGTGGAGATCGATAATGGAGGCTCAAAAGAAAAGGTTTCTCCTGATTACTCTCCAAAAATTTCATAGCCCTATCTGTCAAAATATCAACAGTCAAACCATCAAATTTCTTAACAACCCCATCCTCTTCAAGCATGGGATCAATCGGTGATTCTCCCCCCCCAGTAATACCCATAAAATACTCGTAGCCCTGATTGGTAGGATGATATCGATGATCTGAATCTTTTCCGGTCCAATCGCCTAAATGCCACTTACCCACTAAACCTGTTTGGTAGCCAGCTTGAGCAAGCACCTCAGGAAATGTGATGCTTTCTGGATCTAGACCAATTGGATTTTCTGGATCATAAAGCTTATGTCCTGGCTGTGCGATAAAGTCCAATACTCCATACTCCGATGCATATTGACCGGTCATCAAACTTACCCTGGAAGGACTACATACAGGTGTAGTCACAAAAGCATTCTCAAAGAATGCTCCCTGAGAAGCGAGCTGGTCCAAATTAGGCGAAAATGCTTGTTTGTTTCCAGATGCACCCAATGTCCAATAGGCTTGATCATCTGTATAGATAAAAAGAATATTAGGCTTTTTTGATTGGGCGAAGGTTAGGGAAACCAGACCACTTAATAACAGGGATACTAAAATCCACTTCTTCCCAATTTTATGTAATAATTTCACAGTAGCTTATCTTAAAGTAGGTTTCTAAACTTCTTAATCCGATGAAAAGTCAGGAAGTTGGCATCGTGATTATTATGAGCTCCTCCCATTCCGTCCTCATAAGCTGTTCTCGATAAAAACAGAATATCCTTTCCGTTAAAAACCCAATCCACATATTGAAATCCATGTTTAACAACATCGGGATGTTGTAGAAGCACTTTTCTTTGATCCCAAGTAGTCAAATCAGGAGAGGAAAACAAAGCTTGTGTATTCCTGATTCCTGCAGGGTTTTTCCCTTCATTAGCTAATTTTATCTCTTCCGGGATCACATTGGCAATAGTCCAATATAGCCCGGTAGTTTCATCATATCTGATAGTGAATTTTTTACTCCCACCCGGAAAAGCTATAAAGCCTGTCAGAGGATCAAATGTCGCAGTTTTACCATCATCGCTTATCTTAACTCGAGCTGCTTTTTCCTCTAAAGTAGATCGATCATCAACACGCAACATGTCCCACATCTGCCCATTCTTGTCCACCACTGCATTCCCTTCTAGCCAGCCACCAAAGTTCCCATCCAGATAGGTAGAATCATAGTAGAGGATATTACTGGAAGTCCAACTATTTGCATTTAACAAATCCGCATCTATAGGAGCTGAAAGCATAAACGCACCATATCGCTTACCCCATTTTTTAATTGGACCCATAGCACTTTCCATAGCTCTCCAAATCCTTCCATCATGCTCAATGATCGGCATAGGAGCGCAGTGATACTCACCTGCTAGAATTAATCCATTAGAACCATTCGTAGGACTCGTCCAAGATTTTCCTCCATCTTCAGAAAGCCTTACAAGCGTATTACCATGATGCCTATCTGTACCTATAAACCATAATTTCCCTTGACGCACAAATAATTTTGACCAAAATGCGCCATCAATCTCTGCTATCTCATCCCAAGATTTACCCTTATTCTTCGAAGTATATATCTTGGAAGTAGCTCTTACATGCTCATTAGATTCGGGACCGAATAAATCATGAGAAGCTACATAATCTCCATTAGGAAGTATAGCCAAACTTGGAGATCCTATATACTTCCCAGAGGACGCTGGACTATATGCTACCACATTTCCTGGCACCTTTCTATCTTCATACTGCTGAGCAGTCACATAAACACAGATAAACATGCAAATTAATAGTGCTGTGATTTTTTTCATAAGGTCAATCTATTTTAGGGTTTATTCTTGGGAATCTAGCTTTTGAAGAATACAATCGTTCCATGAGCTCTTCCTTCATAAGCTTGGCATCCCAAGGACGAGAAGAACTAAGATCGATTGATTCACTTGGGTCATAATTGAGATCGTATAATTCAAAGCGATCAGTATCAAAATAATAAATCAATTTTAAAGCGTCTTGACGTAATGCTGCTTGAGGCCGAGTCTGACTTGTTGCACCATCTTCAACCCCAATATCTACGAGCGCTTCATCGTATGCTTTGCCTTCTGGGTGATAGTAAGGGAAATACCAGAATAAGGATTTAAACCTGTCAATTTCACCCCCTAGCAATAAGGGCAGAATAGACTGTCCATCGAGTTCACTAATATCTATTTCTTCATCACCTGCTATATCCATAAAAGTGGGGAAAAAGTCGGTCTGAATTACCGGCACCTCTTTTATACTATTAGCTGCCACCACACCAGGCCAAGAAACCACCATAGGAATTCTAATTCCTGCTTCATAAAGATTCCACTTACTACCTCTGAATGGAGCGTGATGTGCGTAAGAAGGATGCCCCCCATTGTCAGAAGTAAAAATTACCATAGTTTTCTCTCTAAGTCCTGATTCATCAAGTGCATCTAATACCTGACCTACATAATGATCCAATAATTCTATGTTTGCGGCATAACGAATCATCTCATCACTGAGCTCACCCTTTGATTTGGCTCTGTATTTATCTTCTATCCATTGCATCCCTTTCAAATGTGGGGTATGAACATAATAATGGCTTACCATTAAAAAGAAAGGATCATTATGCTCTTTCTTGATGAAACTTACTGCTTCATTAGTAAGTAAGTCATTTGGATATTCTCCATAATTTAGTTCAGGTGAAAACTGAATTCCATTATATGGGTGGGATCCAAAGGTTTCCTTAGCTGTGTCAAAGCCCTGCTGTGCTGGCCCATGAGTAAGACTCCAACCTTTATAGACTTTATGGTGTGTTGCTACGTGCCATTTCCCCACCAAACCAGTTTCATACCCTAGCTCTTTAAGCCCCTCTGCTATAGTCACTTCTTCTAATGGAAGATTAAGTGTGATTGGTGGAGAGATTAGTTTTTTATTCTCGAACAGTGCAATCCATTTTTCATCATCCCAATCCAAGGTGTCTTTTTCAAACTTGGTTACAAATTCAAATCCAAGTCTGGCTGGAGATTTTCCCGTTAAAAGTGCCGCCCTAGCAGGGGAACATAGAGGTGCGGATGAATATGCATTGGTAAAGCTCATCCCCGATTTGATTAATAGGTCAATATTAGGGGTCTCGGCAATAGATTTTCCTTGACCCCCAGGAAACGACGCTATATCACCATAACCTAAATCGTCGACATAAATTAAAAGGATATTTGGCTTAATATACTCTTCTTGTACAAACTCACTTTTGCCCTTGACACCTAAGTAGGTGCCAAGGAAACAAAAGGTCAGAAGAATCAATTTACCCAATCTATCAAGTAATTTAATATCCTTCATTTTGAATTAATACAGGGTTTGAATCAATTGCTTGCTGTGGAATTGGCAAGAGAGTTTGAAAACCCTGTGCATTGGAGATCCCTCTTTTTTGGGCATCGCTAATCAATACGCCCATACGAATCATATCCAATCGCCTTGTTGCCTCAGAGTAAAATTCCCAACCTCTTTCTTTCAAAATATGCTCGCGAAGAGATTCTTTTGACGGGAAATTTGATAATGCTAATGGAGAATCGTTCAGTCCAGCCCGTTCTCTAACTTGATTAATTAAATTTAATGCTTCTTCGTTGGGTCCTGAAATCTCATTTAATGCTTCTGCTTTTGATAACAGGATGTCAGCATATCGAATGACAGGTATATCCGTCCCATGCGCCTGTTGTATTGCATTTGGATCAGGCCAATATTTGAAAGATCTGGTATTATCATCCCCTAATAATTGAATAGTATCACCTGCTTTATTAATAAAAGAGGTAATAATTAAATCTTTTCGCTTATCATCTTCAGAAAATGTGTTATAAAACTGATCCCTCATCCTATATTCTGAAGCGAAAACCACCCAATTAGATTGAAATTCAAGTCCAGATACAGGATCCTTTTGAAAACCTACTGGAAATGCACCATTCATCCAATCATTAGCAGAAGATCTAGTAGCATCAGCATAAGCCGGTCTCACCCATATCATTTCTGAATTTCTTTCATTCTCTACCTTGAACATTTCCTGATATACAGGATAAAGGGAATAGTAGCCCAGAGCAACAAGCTGATTAGTGTAATCAACAACTTTTTGCCAATTCTTTTCTTGAAGATAAAACTTGCTTAAAAATGCTAAAGCAGCCCCCTTATTCGCTCTTCCAAACTCATCTTCCGACCCAGGCTGTGGAAGAAAATTTAGTCCAAACAGAAGATCTTCCTCAATAAACAACTTCATCTCATCAATTGAAGGTCGACTAACCTCCAACTCATCAGTAGTACTTCGCCGAATTGGAACAGGTCCAAATGAGTTATAAAGTTTGATATAACTTATTGCTCTTATAAAACGAGCTTCTGCACTATATTCATTTTTCTTTTGATCTGATAACTTTAAATTATTTATATTTTCCAATATAATATTGGCGTTTCTTATAGCTCTATAGTTTGGAGCCCATAGATCACTAAACAATATTCCTAGTCCAGGATCTAAAGTAAAATTAATAAACTGAACTGCAGTTCCATTTTCTCCTCCGCCTGTTTGCCACATCAAATCAGTTTGCCATTCTTCCATGGCAATTACAGCTTTAGAGCTCGCTCCACTCATATTTGCTGTGTGAGCATAAGCTGAATAGAGCACATTTTTAATCCCCTCTTCAGTAGTAAGTAGGTTATCTGGAGCAAGTTGAGAATATACTGGCTCATCAAGCATATCTACACAGGATGTCATATTAAAAGCCAACATCACAACTATCAAATTTTTAATATATATCGTTTTCATAGTAGGCCTGATTAAAATTGTAAAATAACTCCACCCATAAAGGTTCTAGCAATAGGATAGGCATTAAAGTCTATTCTAAGATTTGCTCCACCATTGGGATTAACTGCAGGGTCTAAACCACTGTAACTAGTCCAGGTTACCAAATTCTGCCCTGTTACATACACCTTAGCAGAATTGATAAGTTTCGATTTCACATTTAAATTATAACTTAATCTGACTGTGTTTAATCGTACATAAGAGGCATCTTCTACCGTGTAGCTATTAACTGATTTCTGACCTTGTCCTAATGGATTTATAAAGGAAGGATAAACATTAGAAGGATTTTCAGCAGTCCATCTATTTTGCATGGGTTCTGCTAATTTATTTCTCCGGAAACTAATTGGAAAATAGGTTTCAGCCAAGTTCCCATTATACATCTGCAATCCCTCCTGTCCTTCAAAAAATGCATACAATTCAAACCCTTTATAAGTCAATGTATTTCCAATTGACCAAATAAATTTTGGAAATGAATTACCCAGAATTACTCTGTCATCTGAATTAACTACTCCATTACCATCTACATCTCTGTATTTAAAGTCTCCTGGGGCCACATTATCATTCGTAAGATCAAAATCATCTCCTTCTTGCCAAATCCCAAGGATTTCATAACCATAGAAACTATTGAGAGGAAGCCCCTCTTCTATTACAGATATTTGATTGGAAAACCCTGCACTACCAGTGACAATTCTAGGAATACCTCCTAAGTCAGTAACTTCATTTTCTAACGCATTAAAGAGGAGATTTGTGGTCCATTTGAAACTGTTACTATTTATATTGGTAGAAGTCAATCCAAATTCAAATCCCGAATTTTGAACACTTCCTACATTTCGAGTCTGAGTAGTAAATCCAGTTTCTGTAGGTATAGGGAGATTCAACAACATATTAAATGTGTTTTTCTTGTAATAGTCTATGCTACCCTGAAGCCTATCCTGAAAAAAACCATAGTCAATTCCGACATTAAATTGCTCGGTCGTCTCCCAAACCAAATCTTCATTACCTATACGTGTAGGGTCTAACGTTTTGACTTGTTTATCATCCATTACTGCAATTGGACCATTGCCGAAAGTTGTAATTGCTTGATAATTCCCAATCTCCTGATTACCAGTTCTACCCCAGCTGGTTCTCAATTTCAATGTACTTACCGTTTCTTCAATACCGGAGAAGAAAGCTTCCTCATTAATCTTCCAACTTGCTGCGATTGAAGGGAAATAACCAAACCTGTTATTAGCACCAAATCGAGAGGAACCATCTGCTCGAATACTAGCAGTTAATAAATATTTATTCTTATAAATATAATTCACCCTTCCTAAATAAGATAAAAGTTGGTTAGAGGATCTAGAATTTGACAACGTATAAAGAAGCGGATCCCCCAGGCTTAAGTTATTGGTTTTAAGAACATCAGAAGGAAAACCTCTGGCAGTCCCATTGAAATTAGTTGAAACAAATCTTTGTGTTGTTGCCCCAAAAACACTACTAATGGAGTGTTCTCCTACAACCTTATTATAATTTAGTAATCCTTCAAAAAGATAATTACTTCTACTACCTGTTAAAACTGAGGCTATCCCTCCGTTTGCAGAACCATCTATTGTAGATCTATCCACAAAAGTGTCACGTTGCTGGCTATTTATATCCCCACCCAAATTCACTCGAAAGGACAACTCTTTGGTTAAGAAATATTGCATATAAAAAGTACCAAATGTCCTATATCCGTTGGATGAACTTGTCTTTCCATTGATTAAAGCCAAAGGGCTATCCATGGTCATAAATGATGAACGATTATATGATCCATCTGCATTGTATGGGCTGATAGTAGGGTCGTAATTATAAGCAGAGTACAAGACTCCAGCCCCTTCATTTATGCTAAAACCTGAAGGGAAATACGTATCCTTTGTGTAAGTACTGTTTAGTGCTGTACCTAGTACAAATTTATCTGTAACCTTATGTTCAAGGTTAAGCCTAAACCCAAACCTCTCGTAAGAAGAGTTTTTGACAACTCCATCTTGATCAAAATAATTTAAACCGGCATAGAATTGTGTTTTGTCATTCCCTCCTGTGAAGGAAAGATTATGACTTTGAACCAATGCATTATCTTGATAAACCTGATCTTGCCAATTCGTGCCAGTCCCCTGCAAATCTTTGACTCTTTCACTCTCAGAACCACCTCCGTCTTCAATAATACTATTCAATATGCTTTGATATTCGGTTGGGTTTAAAACATCTAGCTTTTTGGCAACATTTTGAACTCCTAAATAAAAATCATAATTAGTTTTTAACGCACCAGTAGAACCTTTTTTTGTTGTTATTAATATTACACCATTAGCTCCTCTTGCTCCATAGATAGCTGTGGAAGAAGCATCTTTTAGTACCTCAATAGATTCTATGTCTCCTGGATTTAAGGATGATAGTGGATTTCTAGATGTTTTTTGATCAAAATTAGATCCAGAGCCCGAAACAGCAAGACTATTATCCATGGGTAAACCGTCTATTACATACAAAGGTGAATTCCCAGAATTGACAGACCCTACTCCCCTAATATTTACTGAGATCGCCCCTCCAGGCTCAGCACTATTCTGAACCACCTGAACTCCAGGTATTTTTCCAGCAAGTAGTTGTTCTGCGGAAGTAATAACACCTGCGTTAAAGTCCGCCTTCTTTAAAACTCCAACAGAGCCTGTGAGATCACTTTTCTTGACCGTACCATAGCCTACGACCACGACTTCATCAAGAGCACTAATATCCTCTGCTAATGTTATATCAATAATGGTTCTGCTTCCGACTTCAGCTTCTTGCTTTTCAAATCCAATCATTGAAAAAACCAATATCCCATTACCATTAGGAACATTAATTGAATAGTTACCATCAATATCGGTAACTGTACCTACTGTTGTGCCTTTCAGCAAAACATTCACTCCTGGAAGCCCCATAGGATCATCCGCTGTAATCACCGTTCCTTTGACGGTGCTCTGTTGTGCATAGGAAACATTCGATAATACCATTACTCCAATGAGCAGTAGTAATACAAATGAACACTTCCTAAAATAAGGTAGTCTTACATTCATGTTAATATGGTTTTGGGGTTAGCATTAATTGATTTTCAATTATTAGCAGCATGATAATTTATTAAGCAGTTTTATATGCCGCTTAGTATAGGTATAGTCTACTTGACTACAGTAAGTCTTATACCAGACCTTCATTTGATTTTTTGAAAATGAGGCAATTCATTCAAAATGGTTTCCGATTAATTTAGTAACTGTATAACTAAATTAATATTAAATAAATATAGAGTTATTAAACTCTTCTTGGATAGACTCACTTTTGTTTCCTTGACACCTAAGAAGGTGCCAAGGAAACAAAAGCTCAGAAGAATCAATTTACCCAATCTATCAAGTAATTTAATATCCTTCATTTTGAGTAAGCAGTGGATTCGCATCCATTGTAGCAAATGGGATTGGATATAACCTATGAAAGGGTTTAGCGTTGGTAGCCCCTCTAGCATGTGCAAACTCTATTAACTTATCCATTCGGATCAAATCCAGTCGTCTTTTTCCTTCGGAATAAAACTCCCAGCCTCTTTCGTCCAAAACTTGCATTCTAAGCTCTTCCTTAGAAGCGAAATCACTTAGTTTCAAAGAAGTTTCGATACCAGCACGAGCTCTGATTCTATTGATTAGATCAACTGACTCTTGATTAGGACCATTTAACTCATTAAGAGCTTCCGCTCTATTCAGTAAAATCTCTGCAAATCTAATTTCAGGTATATCATTACCAAAAGAAGCATTCACCCCTTCTGGATCCGGCCAATATTTAAAGGAGCGAGTATTATCCACTTCATCTAACAGCGAAATTAAATTTCCATCTGTATTGATATATTCGTGTAAGATCAGGTCCTTTCTCTTATCGTTTTCACCAAAAGAGAAATAAAACTTATCCCTAATTCTGGATTCATTTGGCCAATTTCTCCAGGCATTTGAGAACTGCAAACCTGTTCTAGGATCACTAGCAAAACCTATAGGAAATGCCGTATTCATCCAACTATTTGATGCTCTTCTATCAGCACTAGTCTTAGCTGGTCGAACCCAGATGTATTCACTGTTTCGTTCGTTTTCCACTTTAAACAAATCTTCATACACTGGAAACAAATCATAATTCCATTGATCCATGATTTGCTTTGCAAAGTCAGCGGATTTTTGCCAATCCTTATTATTTAAGTAAAAGTTGGACAACCAGCCCTGTGCTGCCGCTTTATGAGCTCTAGCATAATTTGCTTCTTGTCCAGGAGCAGGTAAATCTGCTAAGGCCGCGATCAATTCTGTTTCAATGAAGCTGGAAAGTTCTTCGGTTGAAGCTCTTGGTAATTGTACCTCATCTTCAGTTGATGTTCGTAAGGGAACGGGCCCAAATTTCCAAAACAATTTAATGTAACATGTGGCCCTGATAAAGCGAGCCTCTGCTTTATATATAGTCTTTTGACTTTCAGAAACTTCCAAGGCATCCAAATTTTCTAATACTAAATTTGCATCTCTAATGGCTCTGTATGGATAGTCCCAATTTTCACCTTGCAACAGACCAATTGACGCATCCCATGTGAAATTGATATACTGTAAGGCAGTTGCATTGACTCCATCTCCGGATTGATAAGCAAAATCAGTGATCCACTCATCAGCAGCGAAAACATAGATTGAATTATTGGAAACCATGTTGGAAGCATTCGCATAAGCAGCTCCCATTAATGACTCTATTCCTTCCTTGGTTTTTAGGAAATTCTCCGGTGCTAACTGAGAAAAGGGCTTTTCTTCCAAGTAATCTGAGCACCCTACTGTCAACAATGTGGTCATCGTAACAGCAAAATATTTATATATATTCTTGATTTTCATGATTTCAATAAATTATAGTGTGAAACTGATTCCTGCCAAAAATGTCCTTGACACTGGAAATGCATTCCAATCAATTCTAAAATTGGCACCACCATTAGGGTTAATCGCTGGATCCATACCACTATAATTAGTGATGGTGAATAAATTCTGGCCAGTTAAGTTGATGGTAGCTGCACTAAAAATTCCACTTTTAGCTGGAAAATGATAGCTAAGCTTAACTGTATTAAGTCTCAAATAAGATGCGTCTTCCACAGTGATACTGTTCACACGTTTTTCACCTTGACTACTTGTATTTACAAAAGATGGATATTCGTTAGAAGGGTTTTCAGGTGTCCATCTGTTTAACAGAGGTTCTGCATACCTGTTTCTTCTAACACCGGCTGGAAAGTATGTATCGATTAACCCATTATTGAGCATTTTCGCACCTTCCACTCCTTCAATAAAGACATAAAGATCAAACCCTTTGTAGCTTACTGTATTGCCTACAGACCAGATAAATTTTGGAAAGGAATTGCCAAGTATTGTCCTATCCTCAGTGTTGACTTTACCATCCCCATTTATATCTCTATATTTTATGTCACCAGGCTTGACATTATCCAGCGTAGAACTAAAATCATCACCAGTCTGCCAGATACCTAGCACTTCGTATCCATAGAATGATTCCAGAGGAATTCCTTCCTCAATGATTGCGATTTGACTAGTCGCTCCAGCACTACCAGTAACAATTCTTTCAATTCCACCTAAATCAGTAACCTCATTTTTTAAGGTAGTGAATATCAGATTTGTGGTCCATCTGATTTTTCCTGAATTTATATTCCTTGAAGTCAAAGCGAATTCAAATCCTGAATTTTTAATCCCACCAACATTAGTCAGTTGTGAAGTAAATCCTGTAGATCTTGGAATAGGTAATGACAATAGCATGTCTGACGTATTTTTCACGTACCAATCCATACTTCCATAAAGCCTATCTCCCCACAAACCATAATCAATACCAAAATCTAACTGCTCTGTAGTTTCCCACTTAAGATCTGGATTGGCAATTCTAGCAGGCTGAGTGGATGAACGTTGCTGGTCGTCATAAACTACAGTTGGCCCGCCGCTAAAAGTACTTATTGACTGATAATTACCTATTTCTTGGTTACCAGTTCTACCCCAGCTAGCTCTTAATTTTAGCGTACTGACAGTCTTTTCTAGGCTTGAGAAGAAATCCTCTTCATTAATTTTCCAGCCAGCAGCAACGGAAGGGAAATAGCCGAATTTGTTATTCTCTCCAAATCTTGAAGATCCATCTGCTCTAATTGAACCAGTTAAAAGATACTTGCTATTGAATGTATAGTTTAATCTAGCCAAGTAAGAAAGTATGGTATTATCTACTTTAGAACTTCCTATAACATTAAGGTTTGGATTTCCTAGGTCGAGATTATAAGTCTCTGTTGCATCCGAAGGAAAGCCTCTACCCTCAGAGGAAAATCTATTTGAAATAAACTTCTGAGTAGTCACACCTGCTACTGCATTAAAAGAGTGTTTATCAAAGGTTTTCTTATAATTAAACAGACCTTCTACTAGGTAATTAGATGCTGTTCCATGCAAAATAGTTGCTATACCACCTGCTGCTAATCCATCAATAGTTGTTCTATCTATATAATAATCACGTTGCTGATTACTGACATCTCCACCAAGATTCAATCTGAATGAAAACTCAGGTGTGAAAAAATATTCACCATAGATAGAACCAAAGGTTCTATAAGTATTACCTATCCCTCTTTTCCCATTTGCAAGGGCAACTGGATTATCCACATTGATGTGTTGTGAAATCACATAATCACCATCTGCGTTTCTGACATTTAAGGTAGGATCCATCTGCATCGCTGCAAAGACCACACCTGCATGTTCATTAAGTTGAAACCCACCAGGGGTGAACTGATCTTTAGAATAATTTGAACTAAAATTAATTCCTGTGTGGAATTTTTCATCGACCTTATGATCAAGATTAAACCTCAATCCATATCGCTCAAATGATGAATTCATCACTAAACCATCTTGGTTAAAGTAATTTAGTGAGATCAAATAACTGGTATTTTCATTTCCCCCCGACATGGAAAGATTGTGGCTTTGAATGCCAGCATTCGGATTATATACTTCGTCCAACCAATCTGTACCATCTCCCTGAAAATCAGAAACCTTATCAGTACTAGACCCACCACCAGATTCTATAATACTGTTAATGATTGTTTTGTATTCGTCAGCATCTAAAAGATTAATTTTATTTGCAACGTTTTGTACACCTGCATAACCATCATAGGAAACTTTCATTTTCCCTTTTTTGCCATTTCTGGTAGTAATTAATATTACTCCATTAGCGCCTCTGGCTCCATAAATTGCCGTTGCAGAAGCATCTTTCAAAACTTCTATTGATTCAATATCTGCTGGATTTATGGAACTCAATGGAGATCGTTCCGTTCTAGGTGCTGGAAATCTCTCACCAGCTCCAGAAACTGCTGAACTGTTACTAAAAGGAAGCCCATCAATTACATAAAGTGGAGAAGTTCCTGAATTTATGGAACCAACACCACGTATGTTTATAGACATCCCTCCCCCTGGTTCTGCACTGTTCTGGACAACTTGAACACCAGCCATTTTTCCAGCTAAAAGTTGCTCAGGGCTTGAAATTGCTCCTTGGTTAAAATCTTCTTTTTTCAAAGCTGAAACAGATCCTGTTAAGTCACTTTTCTTTACAGTACCATATCCCACAACAACAACTTCATCGAGTGCGCTGATGTCCTCCGATAAGGTAATATCAATAATAGTTCTGCTTCCGACTTCAGCTTCCTGCTTTTCAAATCCAATCATTGAAAAAACCAATATCCCATTACCATTAGGAACATTAATTGAATAGTTACCATCAATATCGGTAACTGTACCTACTGTTGTGCCTTTTAGCAAAACATTCACTCCTGGAAGCCCCATAGGATCATCCGCTGTAATCACCGTTCCTTTGACGGTGCTCTGTTGTGCATAGGAAACATTCGATAATACCATTACTCCAATGAGCAGTAGTAATACAAATGAACACTTCCTAAAATAAGGTAGTCTTACATTCATTTTATTTAGGGTTTTGGGTTAGGTTAATTATTTAAAATCGCCACATATAAAGGTTTTTATGCCTAGGGTATTAAAAACTGTGGCTTTATGCTTAGCGGCACTATTTGCTGATTCTAAAGAGTCGGCATAGGCCACTTGAATATGGTTGGCCTTATGTCTAGCCATCATCTGATTCTTGGAAATCCCTGGTAGGACTGCATGCATGATAGGCCAAACCGGCGTTGTGTTATCCCATCTTCTTTGAGTTTCTTCCTCCGACAAAGCAACCACTTCACCAACGCCTATATCACAGGAAAGAGAATCATTTTCAACATATATTCTACTCCAAACTATATGACCTGGCTTACTAATACCTTTTAAGCTTCCTCCACCTTTCTTGAAATACATTGGAGGTTGACGCTCACTACTTGCTCCGGTATATCCTCCAATAAAATGGGCAGGAGGTGCTGCTCCCGATATTAAAAACACCCAAACAAATTCAGGCTCTCCATTGATGAGGTATTCCTCACCCCATCTGATATCATGGAGGGTAGTTTCTGGATCTAATCCAAGAGTCAACCAGAGCTTAGTGGTAATAAGCGCATCAATACCAGCACACTCGTCCACTTCATTGAAGTGTGGTAATACCGATTTAGGATAAAGCTCAATACCATCTGCATCAAAAACAGGCGGACGATCCATGTTATTCAATAGACCTTCTGCTAAATCACTTGCTGCTACTAAATCTTTCAAGCCTTGTTGGTACTGAATCCCTATGGTATCGCACCCATATTGAGCCGAAATTCTCATTGCAGCGATATACATTCTACACTGCTCAAGTGTCTGTTCTTTGGTAAGCTCTATAGCTGGATTAGTGCCCCAGTTGAATGTCATTCCTTTCTCAAGAAGCCAGTTCAAAACCGATTGAGCTTCTGATTGACCAACGCTCAACATTTCTGCATAAAGTGCAGACTGACTTAGTCTTTCTTTAAAGATCCCGAGTTTATTCAATAGTTTATCTGGTACTATGGCATTGAACATGCCCATACACCCTTCATCGAAGACACCCATTATGGCTTTATTTTTCAAAAAGTCTCGGGTGAAATCCTTAGCAGAAACTCTAATTGAGTCCGATATCTCTATTGAATCAAAATTCTGAACATGTGAGTCATCATGTTGGATAACTCCTGTCTTAAGCCATTCGGCTAATTTTTCCTTAAAAAAATCATCTTGAAAATCATTACTCCATAGCGTACTATAAGTAGCCTCTGCTTTTGTTAATGATCCATTCAGATTCAACATCCCTACTAATCCTGAAGACATTCCTTCCCAGTTTGCCAAAGTCAAAATCGGACCCTTATGCGTCATTAATCCAGGCAATACGTGATGTGTGTACTGCCAAACACTTTCTGCAACTATGATAGGTAATGTCGGATCAAGAGATTTAAAAACTTCCATCCCCATCTTTTGAGAATCAATAAAACCATGCTTCTTTGAAGAGTCATAGCTGTGTCCACGGAGAACTTGATAACCGAATTCATTAAGTGTGGTTTCAAGCTGCTTTTCCATTTTTTCTTGGAATTTCCAGCCAACCTGATTGGCATCTAAACGTAGATCACCACTGGTAACTAATAAAATTTTATTTCTAACGTACATCTGCTAACTCGTGGGTTTATTGAATGAACATGTACAAATATGAGAGAAATCTATACGGTCAAATTATTAAATTCAGGCAAAAAATTATACTATCCTGTCAATCTCCTTAATTAAATATGGTTTTTACATCGATTGCACTGATATTCATTCGATAAATCATACAAAAAGTCAGTATCACACATTTAAAATTAAATCAAACAGTAAAATGAATTAAGAAAAGCATATGAAACCTCATTTTCACAAAGTACCCAGTAGTTCAGACAGTTCTTATAGCTTTAGATATGACAAAAAACCAAATTTTGGCACACTGTGGCACTTCCACCCAGAATTAGAACTGCATTACATTATCAAAGGTGAAGGCACCCAATACATAGGTGATACGGTCAGTAGTTTTTCCGATGGGGATTTAATCTTACTAGGTGAAAACCTACCCCATACCTGGCGATGTACGGACAGGTATTTTCAAGCAAATCCTGCTATAGAAGTGGAAGCCTTTGTACTTCAATTTTTACCTACCTGTTTTGGAAGAAATTTCCTAGACTTACCAGAAGCTTTATCAATCAAGTCGCTATTTGAAACTGCAAAAAAAGGCATGATAATACAGGGACAGACTAAAGCCAGAATAATAGAAGCATTGCATGAATTAAAAAACTCGTCTAATTTAAAACGCATTATTCTACTGCTTGAGATTTTAGAAATATTGAGCACGTCTACAGACTATAAATCCATTTCTCCCGGATATGCCAATAGTCATCTGGTCAATATTTCAGAGATGCATCGACTAGAAAAAATTTACTCTTACGTATTAGCTCATTATCGTGAAGAAATTAGTTTAGAGAAGATTTCTTCCATCGCCAATCTTAGCTTGTCGAGTTTTTCTCGATATTTTAAAAAAATGACAAATAAGACCTTTTTTGAATTTCTAATTGAGATCCGAATATCCAATGTGTGCCGAGCTTTACTAGAAGATAAATTGCCCATTGAGGTTATCTGCTTTGAATGCGGTTTTAACAATGTTTCTAATTTTTACAGGCATTTTAAAAAAGTCACGGGAATGACTCCTTTTGCTTATAAGAAACAGTATTTGTCTTAAATCCTCCTAAAGAAAAGACCATTACTTATTGTACCTATATACCACTATTATTGATTATATATAGAGGCACATTGTAAAGCCAAGGGTGTTTAATGAAAATTCTATCTGCTGACGAGCGGATGTTCAGGATGGACACCTAATCCTGCTTTATATTACACCTCCGAAAAAATCATGGGTCCTTATACTAAGCATGGCAACCCATTTATTGGCGATGCAGGCAACAACTCTTTCAATTCCCAACCCTGTTTTATATTTAAAATCCCAGGTTACAAAGACGCCTATCTCTACATGGGTGATCGATGGAATGGAAGTGGTAAGCCTGAGTCAGAATATGTATTTCTTCCTATCACCATCACAGAAAAAGGTGAAATGGAAATTCACTGGTACAATGAATGGAATCTGAGCATGTTTACACCCGAGAAAAGGAAGTAAGTATTGCTTAACTGAGTCAATCTGAAAGCACAAATTACACGTAACTGGTACCAAATCTCACCAAATTTAAAGAGATGATTACCCTATTGACTCCACAGAAATAACTAGCTTACTAAAGCAAATTAAAAACCTATTAGCATGAAGATCTATCTTTCCTCACTCCTACTCCTTGTTTTGTTTTATAATTCCGCTTGTTCACAAGACAAATCTCCTAACTCACCTAGTCGAAAGTTTACCGTTGAGGAAGCTTTTCCAAAGCTTTCTTTCACCAGACCAGTGGATTTTCAACATGCAGCTGACAACTCAAATCGAGTGTTTGTGGTGGAGCAACGGGGTGTTATTTCAGTTTTACAAAATGAGACTGGAGCTTCTACGAAAACTGATTTCCTGGCTATTGAAAGTAAGGTAGATGATTCTGGAAATGAGGAAGGGTTATTAGGTTTGGCGTTTCATCCTGACTATAAAAGCAATGGTTTTTTCTATGTAAACTATACCGCGGCCAATCCTGATCGGACGGTCATTTCCCGATTTTCTGTCTCCACTTCAAACCCAAATCAGGCAGATGCAGCAAGTGAACTTGTTCTATTAGAGTATGGTCAGCCATATGGCAATCATAATGGAGGCCAAATTTCATTTGGTCCGGATGGGTATCTTTATATAGCGGTAGGTGATGGAGGAAATGGCGGAGACCCAAAAGGAAATGGACAAAACAGAAGTACCTTATTGGGAAGCATTCTCAGAATAGATGTAAATCAAAAAAATGGATCTATCAACTATTCAATCCCTGCTGACAATCCATTTGCAAACAATAACGATGGCTACAGAGAGGAGATTTATGCCTACGGCTTGCGCAATCCTTGGAGATTTAGCTTTGACTCAGCCAATGGACAACTATGGGTTGGAGATGTAGGACAAAATAAGTACGAAGAGATAGATATCGTCAAGAAAGGCGGGAATTATGGATGGAATACCATGGAAGGTTTCCACTGTTATAATTCCCCGGATTGTGATAAAAATGGACTAGAATTACCTGTTTGGGAATACGATCGTTCTCAGGGAGATATTTCCATCACAGGAGGTTTTGTTTATCACGGCACTGCTCACCAAGAATTGGAAGGATTGTATATCTATGCAGATTATGTGTCAGGTAGAATCTGGAGTTTGGATACCAGCAACCCTCAAAAACCTATAAACACCGAATTATTGAATGCAGATTTCCCCATCTCCTCTTTTGGTGTAGACCAAAATCAGGAGTTATATATCTGTGGATTTGATGATAAAATATATAAGCTCAGCTACGAATAAAACTCATATACCAATTAAACTATATCATCATTGAAGCTACCAGAGTGCAATCTGCTACCACTTCTTAGAATCAGATAACCTCCCGCTATGCCAAGCGCTATTTTAAGCGCTACATTTCGCTTACTCACTGCTAGCGACAAAACATAAGCTCCTGATACTAAAGAAGTCAAGCCTTCTGAAAAATGTGTGGCTTTCTTCAAACCATACATGACATTATTTTTTTCGTGTTTCATAGTGCTGTGTTTTAATTTTAAAACTGATCACAAATAGTTCTATTTATATTTTCTCAACAAGCGATATCCCCTGTTGATATTTGAAAGTTGACAGGAGATTTTACACTAGGACGGATTTCTATTTTCAATCCTTTTGCTGCGAAAAGACTACGAAGGGTGCGCTCGTAAAACTTAGTACTCGAACTCCACAGATCCTCTTCTTCCTTGTCAATTTCTACGCATTCAATATTTTGAAGAAACTGAGAAGAAATCAATTTAGTAATCCACTCAAAATCAATAGTCTGTATTCTCCCTAGGCTTACTTTTTTACCCAGATGCTTAGCCCAAGTAGTAACAAACACAATGTCTTCTGCAAAAATATTCTCAGCATAATCTTGATTTGATCTATTTTCCGGATTTCTCCATAGTTCAAGTAGTGTAAAGTGCTGCCCATGTTTGTGAATGAAGTACTCCACTATTTCCAGTAAAGAATGTTTTTTGCAAGCTGAACGACGGGATGCCTTCGAAAAATTATCAAAGCACAGTTCCAGTTCGAAACTCTCGGCCAAACTAGGCACAAGCCAATCATACCATTTCAGTCCTCTTTTGGTATTGAATTCTGCGCAATCTATCCCTAATCGTAGGGAGGTTATGCCTTCAGATTTAAGTCGGTCGACAGTACGCTTTAATTCGTTCTTACTTCTTACCGTGAACCACATCACTCCCTCCGTCATGGATTCCAAGTAAGAGGGGTCATTTACTGGAAGTGAATTTAATTTCATAAGACATGAATTTTGAATTGAATAATTTCTCAAGCCTACCTAACAACGTAAGCTTACTATACAATCATTTCAAAAATTCCTCCGAAATTAAAAACCACTCTACAGGCTCTTAAATAGCATTTCCAAATTTCCCCAAAACAAAATGAGAGACAAAATTTACTCAATCTGCGGAGCGGAATCATATCCTAATTTCAAATCACAGCTCATTTAAATTAACTCCTACCCCTTCACGAGCCTGTTTTTGAGATAGGAGCAGAGCAAAGTCAGCTCATCAGTTCTATCAAATCCATCTCCTGCTTATGACGCTGTATAGGTAGATCAAAAAGATCCAGAGATCACCCAAAGTAACTTGTAAACAACTTGATTTTTCCACGCTTTTTTTTGCACTTTTAATACCTGAATTCTCATACAAGTTTTTAGGTAACCCAGATTGAATATGATTGATATTGAGCGCTTAGACCATGTGCTGATCACAATTCCAACAAATACACGAGAAGAAGCACTGCGCTTTTACACCGAAACACTTTCTCTTAAAGAAATCCCTGGAAATCATCCTAATGGAGCCATTTGGGTAGCATTTGGTGACATCGAACTGCACATACGAGAAGAGGCTATTCATCAACACAATTCTGCGAGGCATGCAGCCATGGTGGTAAAAGACCTAGCCGGAGCAAAAGCTTTCTTGCAAAAAGAAAATGTAGAGATCAGTTATTCTTCGGTAATCGAAGGTCGTGAACGATGTTTTTTCAGAGATCCTTGGGGGAATAGATTTGAGCTGATAGAATACAATAAAGAAGTATAATGCCCGCTCCTTATAGCTCTGGACAAACTGAGTTTTACACCTTACACTTCCAAGTTTGAAAGGCTGATTAAAAAGTAAGCTTTTTCCGACAAGACCTAATTTTCAAAGGCAATCAATCAAATATTAGCACCATTTAAAATGATTCTTCTGCTTTAATCGCTTATTTTTTACTTTATTCGGGTTCTAAATAAACCCGAATCACACTTAATTACAGAAATTCTAAGTTTTAAATTCAAAGTATGAAATCGAGCGTAAAGCAAACTACACTCAAAAACATGAGTATCAAGTACGCGAGATTAATCCCAATTCCTTTCAGGAGTATCGGGACAACCTTTGAAAATCAATTATAATCATATGAAAGAAATAGTAGAAGCTATTAATGCAGTTGTTTGGAGCAATGCCCTGATTTTTCTTTGCTTGGCAGCCGGAGTATATTTCTCCTTTGCCACCAAATTCCTTCAAGTTACCTATCTAAAAGAAATGATTCAGCTCTTATTCAAGGGTGAATCATCTAAACGAGGAGTATCCTCATTTCAAGCTTTCGCAATTGCCATCTCTGGAAGAGTAGGGACAGGAAATATCGCAGGAGTAGCTACTGCCATAGCCATGGGAGGACCTGGAGCCATTTTCTGGATGTGGGTCATCGCATTCCTAGGTGCGTCCTCAGCATTTGTAGAATCCACCCTAGGCCAAATCTATAAGGAAGTCAATGACGGACAATACAGAGGAGGGCCGGCTTACTACATAGAAAAAGGGATCGGCAAGAAATGGTACGCAATGCTTTTCGCCTTTGCGACTATTCTAGCGACAGCCATATTTATGCCGGGCGTACAAAGTAATAGTATTGCCTTGAGTATGGCCAATGCCTTTGATATTCCGGTGATGTACACTGGTATTTTGATCACCATACTGATGGGCTTGATCATTTTGGGTGGTGTTAAAAGGATCAGTAAAGTAGCCGAAGTGGTGATTCCATTTATGGCTGGTGCTTATATCCTGATGGCTGTCGTGATTATCTCAATCAACATTACAGAAGTGCCTTCAATCTTTGCTTTGATCTTCAAATCAGCATTCAACATGGAAGCTGCTTTCAGTGGAGTATTTGGTATGGCGATCGCTTGGGGAGTTAAAAGAGGAATTTATTCCAACGAAGCTGGACAGGGAACTGCACCACATGCAGCGGCTGCAGCCGAGGTTAGCCATCCTGTGAAACAAGGCTTGGTTCAGTCATTTTCAGTGTATGTAGATACGCTGTTTGTATGTACCGCAACTGCCTTGATGATCCTATTTACGGGTCAATATAATGTCGAAAACCCAGATGGTGGATTTCTGGTTGAGAATCTTCCAGGGGTTGCTTATGGGCCAGAATTCACCCAGTATGCCGTGGCGTCTCAATTCCCTACTCTTGGAGCAGGCTTTGTAGCGATTTCTTTGCTATTCTTTGCCTTTACTACGATCATGGCCTATTACTATATCGCAGAGACCAACTTGAGTTATTTGATCAGAAAGACCCACAATAAATGGGGAATCTGGGTACTAAGAATCGGTATTTTAGGAGCTACATTCTATGGAACGATCAAAACTGCCGAAATGGCCTGGACTATGGGCGATATCGGTGTAGGCCTGATGGCTTGGCTCAATATCATTGCAATCATCCTTCTACGTAAGCCCGCTTTCAAAGCATTGAAAGATTATCAGCGTCAGAAGAAAGAAGGCAAAGATCCAGTCTTTATTGCTAAGGATGCTGGGATTGATAATGCTGATTTCTGGGTTAAAAGAGATTAGTGAATTTAACCGCAGTGTTCGCATAGGAACGCGGAGGGCGCAATCAGATTCACCAGAGAACATTTATAAGCCGGCATTTGATTGTCGGCTTTTTTTTTAATTTGGTAGTGATAAAGTCAAACGCCAAAAATATTGGCCATCAAATCTTACAAAAATGAAAACTCTAAAAACCCTCATCACCTGCCTCCTTCTACTCACTTTTTTGGGATGTGAGGATGATTCTGATCCCTCTTCTATCACTGTGGAAAGGTACGTGGAGTTATTAAAGCAAGGTAAATACGATGCTGACCAGTTGCCGGAGTTTTCTTCTGGGGACATTCCAGCGCTTCTAGCTTATAGAAATGAAAGTCAGCTCATTAAAGATTTTCCTGTCAATACTCTTTCATCCTCTTTGACTCCCGAATGCACTTTAGGAATGTATGTCCTATGGACAATTGAATCTATTCGAGCACGTGCGATAAACTCCAAATACCTGTTTCATACCTACCCATCGCAAAATCCAGTGGTTGAAAACAAAGAAGACTTCGAGTGGATAGAGCAAAACAATGGTGTTCGCGCAACTGTAGCTCAATCCTACTTTGACTGGTGGGAAAATAACAAGAACAAAGACTTTGATAAGTTCAAAGAGATTGATCCACTGTCGAACACTGAATATCGCTGGCATTAATTCTCCTGATTTCATTAACAATCACTGGCCATCTACCCTCTTAAAAATCAAACGCTAGACGAAAATTTCAGGCTCTCCATCTACTGATACCTCTTCCTATATTCTCTGGGAGTACAGCCATTGATTTTGAGGAAAGCTGCATTAAAGCGGCTGATGGAATTGAAGCCGCAGTCAAAAACGATGTCTGTGATGCTTTTGTCTGTTGATACCAACTGCCGCTGTGCGTGAGAGATTCTTTCCTCGGTGATGTATTCGCTAAGTGTACTTCCAAACGTCTTTTTGAATATTGAATTCGCATGATCAGGATGCAAACCAACCGCATGGCCTATATCCGATACTTTAATGGGGTCGAAATAATTCTGAGCGATGAAAATCGCAATCCGCTCTACCTGACTGATTTCATTGGATTGAAGTGAAGTATGTTCCTTTTTTTCAGAGGACAAATTACCAATAGACATTCTTCTCAATCGTGCATGGATTTCTAATAGCGCAACTTCAGGAGAACCACCTTCATTAATATCTTTCAGCCAATTGTTAAAAAGAAATTCATCGTAGCTAGAATGAACTTCCGAAGCATCAAATAGCACTTCTCCTTTTAGCAGGCTGTCTACAAAAGGAGCTGAAAGCTTCCATTCTAAAAATACTGAGAATGGCACAGTACAAACGTAATAAGGATTATCGCTCTTGAAATCAATTATCTGATGAGGGATAAGCCCCCAGAAAATGGTTAGTTTTTTAGAAGGAACAGTTACTTTGTTTCCTTGAAAAAGATAGGTAATCCCACCTTTTGGGAAATAGTTTATTTCGATCTCATTATGTCGATCTGGCTTTCTCATCAGGCTCGGAGACCATATTTCACAGGACAAACCATAAGGCTTAAACTCGTTTCTACTTTCATCAAAAGTAATTTCCATCTGGGATTCCAATAGGTTTATACAGAAATGTAGGTAGTTTTTCTGCTAATACGAGAATAAATTTACATTCGAATAGGTAAGATTGATTTTTTATCAGGTCATAAATAAGAAAACATAAAGAATGAAATCGAAAAGGCGAAGTATATCGGGTTTATTGGCATTACTGTTTTTTGCTTCCTTATTAAGTTGTAGCCAAGCCCAAGACAAGCCTCATAAGCCGAGGGTATTGATCAGTTCAGATATAGGCGGGACAGATCCTGATGATTTCCAATCGATGATTCACCTATTGATGTATGCAGATAAGTTCCAGATCGAAGGCTTGGTTTCATCGCCTTATGGAGAAGGTAATACCCAGAATTTTCAGCATATGATTGATTTGTATGAAAAAGATTACAATCAACTCCTTCCCCATGCTCCAGAACTTCCTACTCCACAGTCTCTGAGAAAAATTACCAAGCAAGGCCAAAAAGATGCTGCTCCTTTCAAAGGATACACATCCCCTACTGAAGGATCAGAGTGGATAATTAAATGTGCGAAAAAAGAAAGTGAACAACCGCTTTGGGTACTTGTGTGGGGAGGAATCGAAGATCTTGCACAAGCCCTTCATGACGCTCCGGAAATCAAAGAAAATATCAGAGTATACTGGATAGGTGGCCCCAATAAAAAGTGGAGTATCAATGCTTATTCTTATATAGCAGAACATCATCCAGACCTATGGATGATCGAGGCAAATGCGACCTATAGAGGCTGGTTTATGGACAATGATTCCCCGGAAGACCTCAAAGGAGAAGCTTTTTATGAAAATTACATTCAGGATCGAGGTGCTTTGGGTAAGGATTTCATCAACTATTATGAAGGCAACATTAAAATGGGCGACACACCTTCGCTTGTTTACCTAATGAACGGAGATCCCAACAACCCTACTGGAGGAAGCTGGGGCGGAAGCTTTGAAAAGATCAGCAACAGTTCAAGAAATGTATTCTTGGGTGGAAGTACTGCGGAAGATACTGTGGCGGCATATGCAACTATTGAATGGAGATTTGAAGGACCAGAAATAGCTATCTCAGCGGATTCTGCAGTATTTGAAATGGAAGTTCAAAATCAAACATGGCCTGGATATTATATTGGAAATGGAATTTATGGAGTAAAGTATTCTTCTAAAAAACCTGAAAAAGGATCATATAAAACTTCTAGTACTATACCTGAATTGAATGGACTGGAAGGAGCTTATTTCAGCACGATTCCCTGGCCTGGAAAAGCCAGTCCAGATGATTATCAACTAGGTTCCAATTGGTACAGTGACCGATTAGATCCAGCGCTTTTTATCGATGATCAGCAAGGGGCGAAAACCGTCTCAAAATACAGAAAGGAGTTTTTAATGAACTGGGCTGAGAGATGGAAATGGCTGGAAAAGTAATTTTGACTACTTCAAATTCAAAGAATTAATAATACACCCATTAGTATGAAAAAAATCATTTTAATTACCGCTTTGAGCATGTTCGCCTTTACTTTGGCATTTTCTCAGCAACTGGCATTTCCCACTGCTGAAGGTTATGGTAAATTTTCTAAAGGAGGTCGTGGAGGAGCGGTTTATGAAGTCACCAATTTGAATGATAGTGGTGAAGGAAGTTTGAGAGCTGCTGTCGATGCTTCGGAACCCAGGACTGTTGTCTTCAAAGTTTCTGGAACAATAGAACTGGAAAGTGCACTACGTATCAAAAACCCCTATATCACCATAGCTGGTCAAACAGCTCCAGGCGATGGTATTTGCATCAAAAAGAATCCCTTAGTGATCGATGCGGATCATGTGATTATCCGATATTTGAGAGTAAGACTTGGGAATGAATCCGGGGATGATACTGATGCTGTCTCTAGTAGATATAACAAGCATCTTATTTTAGATCATATTTCTGCCAGTTGGAGTGTCGATGAAACCATGTCAATTTATCATAATGATAGTATAACGGTACAATGGAGTATTATATCGGAGAGTATGCACGACTCAAATCATATAAAAGGAGCTCATGGCTTTGGAGGTATTTGGGGATCAAACTATAGTAGCTATCACCACAATCTTCTAGCGCATCATGGTAGCCGAAATCCAAGAATGGCTTCAGGATCTGGCTACACTGATTACCGAAATAATGTAGTCTATAATTGGGGGTACAACAGCACTTATGGTGGAGAAAACCAGCAAGTCAATAATCCAAAATTTGCATTTTCTACCATTAATATGGTCGCTAACTATTACAAGCCAGGACCTGCTACAGAACCCGGTGAGCTTCGGTATAGATTAGCCAACCCAAATATGCGGGATACAACAAGTGATTTTGGAAAATGGTATATCGCTAAAAATGTAATGGTAGGTAATGAAAAAGTGACTGCCAACAATTGGGACGGTGGGATACAGCCTCAAGGTGGAGAAGCAAATTTGAAATATGTGAAGCTTGAAAAACCATGGGAAGCTATGCCCATAAACCAACAGTCAGCAGAAGAGGCATATGACTTAGTGCTTGCACACGCCGGAGCAACTTTACCTAAGCGAGACGAAGTGGATACGAGGATAGTCCATGAGACAAAAGGTGGTTTTACAACTTACGAAGGAACAACCTATAGAAAAACCCAATCTTTAGCTGATCCCTCAAAAAAATCAGGGATAATAGATACCCAAAACGATGTAGGTGGCTGGCCTGAACTGAAAAGTTTACCTGCTCCAAAAGACACCGATCATGATGGAATGCCAGATAAATGGGAAAAAGCAAACAACCTAAATCCCCAAGATTCGGCTGACCGAAATCTGGTGAAAGATGGCTATACCATGTTAGAAAAGTATTTGAATTCAATCAAATAGGAGTCCGGAATCAGCTAACCACATCCAAAAACAATTTATAATCTGACCCATCAGGAAACACATAATTTTCAATTCATGAAAAAAGCAAGCCTCTCTCTTTTACTAATTTTAATTCTTTCATACAGCCTTTTTGCGCAGCAAGACACAAAGAAAGCTCCTCCAAAACCTCGAATGGTTGTCTTAACAGACGTATCCACTTGGGAAACTGATGATAGTGAATCTCTAGTCAGGTTGCTCGTACATGCGGATTTATATGAAATCGAAGGACTGATATTTACTACAGGCTGGAGTCTGGATAAAACACGGGATGATTTCATGGACTTGATTCATGATGCCATAGATGCCTATGAAAAGGACTTGCCCAACTTGATGAAGCGCTCTAATCAACAAGATTTTCTGGCCGATGAATCACATCAACAAATAGGCTACTGGCCAAGTCCGGAGTATTTGCGAAGCATTACTGTCTTTGGAAGTAAAAACAGAGGCTTCAAATTCATTGGTGCAGATAATAATTCTCCCGGAAGTGAGCTGATCATCAAACTTGCGGATGAGGCGGATGAACGTGCGCTATGGATTACCGTTTGGGGCGGAGGAAATACTTTGGCTCAAGCTATCTGGAAGGTTCAACAGGAAAGAAGTGAAGCGGATTTGAAGACTTTTCTTCACAAAATCCCAACCTATACGATCACCGATCAGGATAGAGATCAGAAAACTGATTTTGCCATTAGCTCACACCAATGGATGAGAGGGGAGTTTAAGGATGACCTACTTTTTATCTGGGATGAAGCCGCCTGGAAATATCAGAACGGAACCGGAAAAAACAAATGGGAAGAATATGCCGAACATATCCAATCGAATGGAAATTTGGGCAAAGTATATCCTAAATATAAATACGGTGTGGAAGGAGACACGCCAGCTTTTTTACACCTGATGCCCAATGGACTGAATGATCCGATGGTTCCAACTCAAGTGGGTTGGGGTGGTTATTTCGTGAAGGGAATCAGTGAAGACAAGGCAACGGATTCTTTCACCAACTTCCAATCTCCTGTCTACGATAAATCAAGAGAATACTCAGCGTACTTCTACCCTGCCACTTTCAACAATTTCGCAGCCAGAATGGACTGGGCAAACGAAGGAAAAGGAAACCGAAATCCAATAGTTGTCATCAATAAAAATGAGGGAATAGAACTTCTCCGCGTGCAGTCAAAGAAACGTGGAATTGTCATGCTTGATGCTTCCAAATCATATGACCTGGAAAATGACGAGCTCAGTTTCAAATGGTGGATTATACCTGAAGCGGGCAGCTATAAAGGCGAAGTAACCATACCAAACAGCGAGTCCAAGATTGTCAAATTTGATCTCCCAAAAGACTTCTCAGGAAAGACAATTCATTTGATCTGCGAAGTCACTGATAATGGTTCACCGAATTTGACCAGTTATCGAAGGATAATTATAGCCGGGAAATAGCATCGAAAGCCGACGATAATTCGTCGGCTTTTTCGTTTTTAGCCTTCTTATAGAGAAGCAATTCTCCAAATCTGGCGCTGCTCCTTGAGATTTGAAATCACATCTTTGTTTAAACCTGACTTAGAAACCATTACTTTCGGATTAGCAGCAGTTTCAAGACAGAAGGATAGTTGTGATTTAGAATTAAGCATGAAAGATTTAGCAGGAAAAACAGTACTGATCACCGGAGGAGCATCTGGTATTGGCAAAATCATGGTTCGACTGATGCTGGAGCGAAAAGCCAAGGTGATCATTTGGGATATCAACCAAGCCAGCATTGATGCTACTATCTCGGATTTCAGAAACGGAGAAGCAATTTTCGGATACCAAATCGATGTCTCAAATCTTGAGCAAATACAGGATACTGCCTTAAAAGTAAAGCAGGAAATAGGAGTCGTTGACGTGCTGATAAATAATGCCGGGATAGTAGTAGGCAAATTCTTCCATGAGAATTCTACAACTGATATTACTAAAACGATGGAAGTCAACGCCAACGCACCGATGTTGGTCACTAGTGCTTTTTTGGGAGATATGATTAATCAGAATTCTGGGCATATCTGCAACATCGCTTCCTCTGGAGGACTTATTTCTAATCCAAAAATGTCAGTCTATGCAGCAAGCAAATGGGCGCTAATTGGTTGGTCGGATAGCCTTCGATTGGAAATGAAGCAATTGAATAAAGACGTGAATATTACGACTATCATGCCCTATTACATCAATACTGGCATGTTTGACGGAGTAAAATCAAAAATCCCGATTCTCGAACCTGAGGCGGCAGCACTTACGATTGTAAAAGCCATCGAGAATAACACAAGAATGCTGACTATACCAGGATACATTTATCGATTGACTCGGATAGGCCAAGGTTTCTTGTCAGTCAATGCTTTTGATTGGTTTGCTGGTTCTGTGATGGGCATTTATAAAACAATGGAACACTTCGTCGGTCGAAAGAAATAAGATTTCAAAGAGCAATGTTTCACACATAGAATTCAGGCTTTCTTTAGTAGCACTTACACTATCAATCACTATAGTATAGTCATCTAGGTTTTCGTCTATTATTTATTTATATCCGTTCTTGCATCAATAAAAGACAAAAGCGACTTAGCAAATGGTTAAAATTAGCAAATTCGGCACTTCAGTCATCGGTCTTCCGATAGCTATCGGAAGGTCCTCCCGCCACCTACCCAAAGAAAATAAGATACTTGGCATAATTGACATAATTAGAATTTTTTAATAAAATGATCATACTAATTGGAGCAGGCTTATCGGGTCTATTGACGGCTTACCGCCTAAAAAAGGAAGGAATTCCATTCAAAATTCTAGAGGCTAGAGCAAGAATTGGAGGAAGGATAAACACGGTAGTAGGATCAGACAATACACCTGTAGAAATGGGAGCAACTTGGTTTACAGACCAGCACCAGCATTTGCATGCACTCTTGAATGAGTTGGGAATTGGATATTTCGAGCAAAGCATGGCTGGTAGCGTACTCTTTCAAAACTCTCCAAACTCACCCGCAGAAGCTATACAAATTCCACCTCAGGCTCCTAGCTACAGAATCTCTGGAGGTACATCTCATCTGATCAATACTCTATATGCTGCGCTGGATAAAGATGATATTTTACTAAGTCAAGAGGTGAAAGAGATCCACTTTCACCAAACGGGTGTAGAGGTGATAGCAAAGGAAAGCTTTGAAGCCAGCAAAATTGTATTGGCTCTTCCTCCTAAACTATGGGCTCAGAAACTCTCTTTTTCCCCAACACTTCCTAGCAAGTTGATGGACACGGCCGTACTCACCCATACTTGGATGGAAGATTCCATTAAGGTTGCATTGAGTTATAAAGAGCCATTTTGGGAAAAACAAAAACTCTCCGGAATGCTATTCTGCAACACAGGGCCAGTTACGGAGTTTTACGATCACAGCAATCATGAAAGATCCACTTTTGCCCTGTGTGGATTCGTCAACTCCTACTTCAAGAGGATGACTTATGAGCAGCGAAAGGCTAGTGTCATCATGCAGTTGCAAAATGCTTTTGGAGTGGAAGCTACAAGTTTCTTGGATTACACAGAATGCGTCTGGAGCGAAGAGAAGCACACGTATGAATCCTCGGAACCTGAGCTTTTCCCTCATCAAAATAATGGAAACCCAATTTTCAAAAACACCTTTTACGATGATCGAATGATCATTTCCAGCGCAGAATCTGCGGCTCAATCTCCCGGATATATGGATGGTGCAGTGTATGCTGGGAATGTAACTGCAAAAAAGCTGATCGCTGCCAACTAGGATTTCACCACACATGTTTAAAAGCCGACAGTTACTTGTCGGCTTTTTCATTTTTAGTTTGATGATTGTTAAAAGAACTCAAATTCATCTTTAATGAATAGCAACTTAAAATTTGATCTCTAATTTGGCAATCCCACAACAAGGGATGCCAATGAGAATCATTTTACTCGCTATTTTATTTTCTATTTCCCTTCATCTTCATGCCCAAGACGAAGAGACTATAGCCTGGATCAATGCTAATTCAATACAAATCGAAGATGCAAATCCTGATACTGAACTTGTTATTTTCGCTGACAATGTTCCAGATAAATTTGCCGAAGCTCATATTTTTGGATTCGGAGAAGGTTCCCATCATGGAAAAGAATTTTTTAATATAAAGGCTAAATTCTTCAAGTATTTAGTAGAAACTCAGAATGTAAAAGCCTTTATAATGGAGGAGGCTTACCAAACTGAGGCGTCTGTAAATGAATGGATAAGTGGAGGAGATGGGGATGTTTATAAAACAATGAATAAATTCACCTTGGCTCCTTGGCATTGTTTGGAAGTAGTTAATCTTTTGAAATGGATGAGGGATTACAATTTAAGCAAGTCCAATGAAGAACAAATTCGCTTCTATGGAATGGATATTCAAAGTGGGAATGACATTAATCTAGAAGTTCGTGATTTTGTGAAAACTCATAAAATCCCTGTTGGTGAAGAACTTCTTGCAGCAGCAGACAGTTGCTCTACAATTGGCTATAGTGAAACATCAGATTGGGCAGGAAATCAAATCCCGAAGCTTAAAGAAATAGAACAAATCATTGTAGATTTTCAAACTAAAACTGAGCAGAATACTAGCCAAGAATATACATCAATACTAAGATCTCTGAATTACTTAATCAAACACACAACTTATCTACAAAACCGAAAGAGTGAAGTAAGGGATTTGAAAATGTTTGAGAATGTGAAATGGATAGTAGAAAATAAAACCAAAAATGGGAAGGCTTTTATTTGGGCGCATAATGATCACGTCAATAACCTAACTTTCAATTACTACGGTATGCCGTGGATAAATTTAGGAAGACACTTGAAAGAGCATTATAAAAGTGATTACTATTCCGTTGGTTTTGATTTTGGAGTTGGGACTCTTCCGGGTGCGGTAATTAAGAACAACAAGCCTATTTATTGGGAAAGCCACACCCTTAACAGCCCATTTCGAAAAACATATGCAGAAACGCTCATGAAGGCAGATTTTGATATTTACTTTGTTGATATGAAAGAAGCTGTTACAGGCGACTCAACAAACTTTTTCAGTACAGAAAATAGACAATTAGGTCTTGGAGGACCAGGTTATAACCCTAAAAAGAAATACCTCATTACTAAAAAATTTTCTGAAATGTTTGATGGAATAATTTTCATAGATAGTATTTCGGTGCCAGATTATAATTTGAAGAAGGACTAAAAAAACAACACTATGTCAATCACAAAAGAATCAGAACTAATTGGAATGAAACGCATCTCAGAAGTGGTGGGAACTACACTAAAACTGATGAGAGAATACGCTAAAGTTGGAATGTCCACTAAGGAAATTGACGAATTTGGAGGCGGAATTTTGAAAAGTTACGGAGCCAAATCAGCTCCTTACGAAACCTATAAATTTCCCGGCTATTCTTGCATTAGCATCAATGAAGAAGCTGCTCACGGAATACCTTCCAAGAAGAAGATTCTGAAAGAAGGAGATCTAATTAATATAGATGTGTCCGCGGAGCTGAATGGTTTTTGGTCAGACAACGGTGGTTCTTTTGTACTTGGTAAGGATATTTATAATCACCAACCTCTTGTGGATGCTTCTAAAGACATACTTCACAAAGCTATAAGCGCGATTAAGGGCGGAGTAAAAATCGCTGACATTGGTTATTTGATAGAGACTGAAGCTAGAAAATCAGGTTTTAAGGTCATTAAAAACTTAGCCGGACATGGAGTTGGAAGGAGTTTACATGAAAAGCCAGAAGACATCTTAAACTATAGAGTCAGAAGCAATCGAGAGCGATTTAAGAAAAATACCACCGTCGCAATTGAGACTTTTATCTCAACCCATTCTACCATCGCTGTAGAGCAGAATGATGGCTGGACTCTGGTAGGAAACAAAGGTGGATTTGTCACTCAGCATGAACAGACAATTCTCATCACAGACGATGCGCCAGTGATTTTGACGAAAGCGAATGGATTTTGGGATTAACAAGCTAAAATCAGCCTGATCGAGAATTTACATGCTTTGATTTATTAAAAACCTGAACTTCGAGTCCCTACAAAGATGTATTACTTAATCTTAAATTCTTAACAGTGGACCGAGCCTTACAACATTCAGATTAAAATCTCACCGAAATTCTTAATTTGGTCATAGTGAAACCCAGATGACCTGTGGACTATTGCGATATAGACGCAAAAGGAAATGGGAGTTGAGTATATACATGTGTTGGCTGCAATACCCTGAGAACTATTTTTAAATTCTATATACATAGAATTTTGATGTATCATAATTCTATGTATATTCGCTTTATGAATTCTACAGAACTACTAAAAGGAACTCTTACAACCATCCTACTTAAATTACTTGATGAAAATGGGAAAATGTATGGCTATGAGCTAACTCAAAAAGTAAAGGAACTATCAGACAATAAAATATTAATTAAAGAGGGTTCCCTGTATCCTGCCTTGCACAAGCTGTTGAGTGATGGTCTTGTGGAAGTTGAGACAGTGAATGTAGGAAAACGGATTCGAAAATATTATTCTATAACAAAACAGGGGCAGGAAAGAAAGATCGCATTATATAATGAGCTCAGTGAGTTTATTAAGACAATTCAGCATATTGTATTTCCTCATCAAAAAGCTTCTTTTCTATGACTTTAGAGGACCAAGAGGTTTCTTTTATAAAAGGGGAAATTGAAAAAAGTGAAATTTCTATTTCAGAACTTAAAGATGACTTGCTTGATCATTTTTGCTGCTTTATAGAAAACGAACTAAATAAAGGGGGTTCATTTGAATCTGCTTATGTAAAAGCCTTGAATCACATTTGCCCCAATGGATTTGATGAAATTCAAAAGGAAACTATTTATTTGTTAAACTCTAAAAAGATAATTGGTATGAAAAAGATTATGTATTTAATTGGTCTTCTAGCCTCTATGAGCATGACCCTTGGGTGGTTATTTAAGTATTTAAACTGGAAAGGTGGAGGAGACATGTTAACTTTTGGAATGATTTGCTTTTTACTGCTCTTTTTGCCAATGCTAGCTATTAATAGATATAAAATGACCTTGGGTAAAGCTTTATCTGAAAAACTTAAAATCATTTTAGGCTTCAGTGGAGCAATTGTAACTGGTTTAGGTATCATATTAAGGACAAGCGGAATGCAATACGGTTCTTTATTAGTTGTTATAGGAACATTAATAATTGCATTCGGATTTCTGCCTTTCCTGTTTTTTCGAATGTACCGAAAATCAATAGAGCAGATTTAATTTAAATAAAAATGTACAGCTGTCAATATTGGCTAAGAGCAAGTGGGCGGAAAGTGCTAAATTTAAAAGTCATTAACTTTGATAAACTTTGATAAACTTTGGTTGTGACGCAAAGTGACTCTGTTTTAATACCCACCTGCTCTTAGCCTTCTCCGTTACCCAGTCTCCCTGACGCATACCTCCCATTCTTTGAATCCATTCTTCGAGATATGTAATCTCGAACCCCTACCCTTGGATTTCTAATGGTCTCCACATTTTTCTGAACTTATCTAACCGAAATTCTTAATTTGGTAGTAGCGAAACCCTATGACTTTGGTGCAATTGCGAAATAGACGCAATAAGAAAAGATAGATGCAAATAATGGTGTTTGTGTTTATAGTAAATTTCGGACTTGAGCGAAACGGATTGCAAAAGAACAAGTCAAATAAAATTATGAATATGGGAATCAAAAAATTCAATGACACAATAGACAATTGGCTGAACGAATTAGATTCCGTCTCCATAAATCGACTATCGGAAAAGCCATATGGAACAGGTTGGTCAATAGGTCAATTATATCGGCATATCATTGAAGAATCAAATTGGTATAACAGTCAAATTGAAATTTCATTGACAGATGATACCAATTCAACTATCCCAACTACCGAAGATGCCCGAATTCTTCTAGAGAGAGGTTCTTTTGAAAACAAAAGTTTCCAAGGCGATCCACTAATCCACGAGAATATTGAACAGCCGTCCAGCATTGCTGAAATAAAATTTGATCTTGAATTTCTAAAAACCTATACTAATAAACTTTGGGACAGAATGAATAACACCTCCTCATACGGAAAATCTGAACATCCGGGAATTGGATATTTAAATTGTTTTGAATGGTTACAATATTCGGAGATGCACATGAGACATCACTTGGAACAGAGAAAACGAATTGAACTTTATCTAGATCAAAACAACATTGTGGAAAAAAAATAACTACGACATCAATTTACCCATATACACAGTAAATATAAGGAAATAAGAAATCAACAATCCTTGGAAACAAAATGAATCAATTCTCATCTCCCTCGGAATAGATCTACCAAGAGCTTGACCCTCGTTTTATTCTTCATAAAAAAGTAGCATAATACTGATAACTCGGATGAGTTTAACCAACATTCTACCCCTGTCGCATACCTCCCACTCTTTGACGTTTTTAGACCTTACCTATTTTGTGACTTATCGGTAGATTTGGATAGATATAAATCACAGGCACTACAACACCAAAATAACTATGGCTCTGATCAACCCTTACATCAACTTCAATGGGAATGCAGAAGAAGCATTCAACTTTTACAAATCTGTGTTTGGTGGAGAATTCGCAAATATCACGCGCTTCAAAGACATGGACATTCCTGAAAATCAATTTGCAGACCATGAAAAAGAAAAGATCATGCACATTGCTTTGCCTATCGAAAAGAATGTCTTAATGGGCAACGATGTCCCAGAAAGAATGGGTCGGGTAAATGAAAATGAGAACAGGTCTAAAATATCTATAGCTGCAGAAAGCAAAGAAGAAGCTGAACGTATATTTAACGGACTTTCTGCTGGAGGAAGTATTGAAGTGCCAATGGATGAGAGTCCATGGGGTTCCTATTTCGGGATGTTCAGAGACAAATACGGGATTGAATGGATGGTGGATTTTGACCCAAAACACAAAGGGAAAGTATAAGCAGAATCAACTAAACTTAACACCATCCTTACACTCCCAATAAGCTTAGTCTTTTTGGGAGTGTTTTTTTTGTCCAAAAACTAATTTAAGAGAGAACAAATCACTATAAATCAATCAATTACAGTAGGTTTTTATTGCCTCTAAGAAATTGGATTACTCTAGGATATTCCTCAATATGTCGTACTGTTAATTATAATTTCACCTAAAATTTTTAGAATATAGCCGGGCAAACTTCTTCCAGCCTGATAAGCAAGGATGGATATGACAACTGGCATCATTGCGGATACTCATGTTAATTTTATTTATCATTCCAGTGCTCGTCTATTACTTTCTGAATATGCGGGTAGTTTTTATCCGTCTCATTCAAATTTTCCCGCAGTTCGATCAATTGCTGCTTCAGATCTGCAACAACACCTTTGTAAGCAGGATCTGAATAGACGTTGTTCATTTCATTGGGATCTTTACTCAGATCGTATAGCTCCCAAGCAGCTGGGGTATGTCGGGGAAAATCGTTGCCCCAACTTTCCTTATTCCATTTGGCATTGGGGTCATCAGTATCTACCCAATACCTGCCATAGAAAAAGATGAGTTTATACTGCTTGGTGCGTATCCCAAAATGTGCCGGATTGCCGTGTTTATGTGCCATATGCATCCAGTATCGGTAATAGGTGGATTTTTGCCAATCTTCCGGCTCCTGACCTGTTTCCAAAATGGCTTTGAAACTATGACCCTGCATATACTCGGGAGCTGACCCTCCAGCCATTTCTATCAATGTGGGTGCAAAATCAGTGTTGTTGATGATAGCATCTGTACGAGTCCCAGCTTTTATCTTTTCGGGATAGCGCACAAAGAAAGGCATACGCATCGCTTCTTCGTACATCCAGCGCTTATCGATATAATCATGCTCTCCCAGCATAAACCCCTGATCACCAGTGTACACGATGATGGTATTTTCCATTAGGCCTTCTTCCTCCAAATAATCCAGCAAGCGTTTTACGTTATCATCCACTCCTTTCACACAGCGTAGATAGCGCTTTAAATATTCTTGGTACACCATACTGGTGTGCTTCTTCTCATCCGAACTCATCCCCCATTTCACGTACTCACCGGGGCGAATGTCTGCGGGATTTCGGTACTGCTTATACACCGTGCTATCCATATAAAGATTCATAGCTTGGTTGCGAACCAGATTGCGACTCGACACAGAAGAACCTATAATACGGGTCAGAGAATCATTTTTGCCACGAGTGCCCATTGACCCGTTATTAGCATTATCATACATGCTTTCAGGTTCTGGAATAAAAGTATCTGCCAAATACTCATCGTAGCGAGGGGCATTTTCAAAGTCATCATGAGGCGCCTTGAAATGATGCATCAGGAAAAATGGTTTATTGGGATCTCGCTCATTCTTCAGCCAGTCGAGTGTAATATCGGTAATGACATCAGAGGAATGTCCTGTTGTTTGCACCACGTTTTCTGGCCAGGGTTTTTCTCCCCGAACCAAAAAATCAGGATCGAAATAATTACCCTGACCTGGCAATACTTTATAGTAATCAAACTCGGAAGGCTCTGCATGAAGATGCCATTTGCCCACTATGGCTGTTTGATAGCCTAGTTTTTTCAATTCCTTTGGCAAATATTGTTTATCCGCAGTAAGCTCCCCTTCGAGATCTATGACTCCATTCGCTTGGGAATTCTGTCCAGTCAATATCGCCGCACGACTAGGCACACATATGGAGTTATTGACAAAACAATTGTCAAAAATTATCCCTTCACCAGCTAGTTTATCAAGATTTGGCGTGGGATTTAACGAAGCCAATCGGCTACCATAAATCCCAAAAGCCTGCGTCGTATGATCATCTGCCATGATATAGATGATGTTCGGCTTTTGTTGAGGCTCCTGTGTTTCTTTTTCCTCATAGGAAATTAAAAATGGAAATATAGCCGCAGCAACTACAAGCTTTGATATTTTATAATACATAGGATGTTGGGCAAAGTTGAAAAATTGATAGTTGGAATATGAGATTTTTCAGCATCGTAGCTAATCAGTATATAACCTACTAAAGATCTCTGAATATACCTTATAAACTATCCCATTTATCCGTTTTAGAAGTAGAGATAGTTAGTATGAAAACACATATCCTTACTTGAAAAATAAAATCTCCTTATCCGCAATTATGCCATCAAGTCAATTTCTTTGATGGATAAAATGAACAAGATTTAATTACTCTTGAAACTCTCCTACTGATCAGAATCTCATCGCTTAATTAAAGCAACCTAAAATCTGCTTTAGGCCTTAGTAAAATACTTTTGTCGCAGCCAAAAAGAAACACGAACGAGAATAATCAATGCTGGCACTTCCACTAACGGCCCAATCACTCCCGTAAATGCCTGGCCGGAATTCAATCCAAACACTGCTATGGCTACAGCAATAGCTAATTCAAAGTTGTTTCCGGCAGCTGTGAATGCGACAGCAGCAGACTTGTCGTATGCTGCACCCATGGCCTTTGTGAGGAAGAAACCAATGACAAACATCAGGGCAAAATAAATCAACAAGGGAATGGCTATTCTCACCACATCCATAGGAATCTGCACGATCATTTCGCCTTTCAGGGAGAACATCACCAAAATAGTGAAGAGCAATGCGACTAGAGTCATTGGCGAAATGGCTGGAATGAATTTGTTCTGATACCAATCCTCACCCTTTGTTTTTACCAAAAAATACCTGCTCAGAATACCCATTAGAAATGGTATTCCCAGATAGATCGCCACACTTTCAGCAATAGTCCAAATTGATATGTCGACAATGGCACCGTCAAAACCGAAATATGGAGGAAGCACCGTGATAAAAATCCAGGCATAAAAACTATAAGCAAACACTTGGAAAATACTGTTCAGAGCAACCAAACCTGCCCCATATTCGCTGCTTCCCTCTGCCAGATCATTCCACACCAAAACCATCGCAATACATCTAGCCAAGCCAATCAAAATCAATCCCACCATGTATTCAGGATAATCATGAAGGAAAATCAAGGCCAAGGCAAACATTAATACCGGACCAATAATCCAGTTCAAAATCAGTGAAACTGACAAGATTTTTACATTCTTAAAAACCTTCGGAAGTTGCTTGTAATCCACTTTGGCAAGAGGCGGATACATCATCAGAATTAAACCTATGGCAATCGGGATATTGGTTGTGCCTACGCTAAAAGCATTTATAAAATTAGAGCTGGAGGGAAGGAAATAGCCTATCCCAACCCCTATGGCCATCGCAAGGAAAATCCAACCTGTGAGGTACTGGTCTAGGAAACTTAGTTTTTTGCTTGCCTTTGTTATTTGGTACTTCTTATTTGAGAAAACACATAGAACATTTCAGCAGCGATTTGCAGGGAGCGTTCATCATACTTGCTTGCTTCCTCAGCCGTATCATCAAAGGCTTTTGGATCCTCATACCTCACGGGAATACGACTCTCAGCGCCAGGAATGAAAGGACAATTCTCATCTGCATGAGCACAAGTCATTACCGCCGCAAATCGATTAGCTCGATTGATAGGATCATCAAAAAGTTTGGAAAATGCTACAATCGGCTCAGCGTCATCTGAGTGAAACACGAAATATTTCGGATTTACTTCTCCTTTTTTGGTCACTCTAAAGCCAGCTCGCTTGATAGACCCCACTGCTCGTTCATTGAAAGCGGTTACCTCTACCCCACCCGAATAACAGGCCGCAGGAATCCCAAAATAATCGGAGGCAGTCTGAGCCCAGATCTGGGAAAACTGGCTTCTTCTGGAATTATGGGTACAGATGAAATTAAGTACCAGGTCCTCTCCTGCATCGACTTTTGACTGCACGTAGTCAATCAAAACCTGAAGAACTTCCCTTCTTACAACTGGAATAGAAAGGGCTTTTGCCTGCTCTACGGTGAGGTTGAGTTCAGGCAAAAGCATGATTTTAGATGTCTGCATATTTTTCAGAATGAGTTCCTTTTAACAGCAGCCAGATCCTGGAGCACAAGATTCCTCAGAAGCTTGCAAAGTAGATAGTCTGATCTTTGGCTTTTGCTCTGGGATACCGCATTTTTCCTTTGCCAAACAATCAGTTTGTTTAGAAGTCAGGAGGAAATTTACCCCGTCGAAATCCAATCCAAATTTCCCGATAGTCTCGGCTTGATACTCAACTTCCACTTCGAAGTCTCCTAATTCAAGCACTTTCTCCGAAAGCTCAATAATGCTAAGAAGCTTCTCTGGATGAAGTCTGTGGTTGTAATCATCCGCATTCCAAAGTTGGAAATTGGCGACATTCTCGTTTCTCACAGTTCCTCCACAATCAATAAAATGCTTGGTGATTTTTCCCACCTCAGTGACATGAAAGTGAGTCGGAACCAATTCTCCAGTCGGTAGTTGAAAAGCTATAGTTTCCAGTTTACCCAGTGCTGATTTTACTTCAGATAGTTTCATAATATTTGAAAGTTAATGTGGTTCATAAATTTAATTTTGTCCTTATCAGCTTTTCTACCAGTCACAAGTCAAAAGCATCAAATTTGTTAAACCTATCAATTGATGATACTTCTGTCTTCCGTCTCCGGTCTTCCAGCCTAGTTGTTTTTTAACAGCAATTTCCAGCTGCGGATATATCCAGGTCAAAGAACTCATTCAAGATCTTCTTCATTTTGTTCCAATTTTCCTGATCAATGCAATAGCAAACGCTCGTTCCCTCGATATTCCCCTTGATCAATCCGAGTTGCTTCAGTTCTTTCAAATGCTGGGAAATGGTAGGCTGTGCCAAACCTATCTCAATGACCAAGTCGCCGCATACACAAGTGTCCATCTTGAACAAATGCTGCAGAATGGCCACTCTGGCGGGATGCGCAAATGCTTTCGCAAAAACAGCGATCTGATTTTGTTGCTCCGAGAATATTTCAGTTTTGGTTAACCCCATGTTGATAATTGTTTCATTGCAATATTACGATATAACGATTGAAGAAACAAAGGATTGCTGATGATTCTTGTCAAGAGTTAATTAAAAAGGGGTCAACTATCCTTATCCAAGCTTAAGGATCCGAAAATCTCTTCGACAAAATCACCCTTTCTATCTAGGAAATCCCCCTATACTTCTATTTCAATTCTTATAGAGCACCTTTGCTTTAATTTTATCCTTAATCGGCTGTAGAATAGAAATCTAACTTTTCACTGAACTCCGCTTTCCAATTGCATAATTTCATAGGAGTGGGGATTAGAAGTTGATTTATATCAGTTGTTTTTAGCAGGTGGGAGTGGTACAATTCTACCGTCTTTTCCCACGCTGGTATTTCTAAAAGAATTTTCCTGCAGGCCCATTCGATTAAAAGGAACGTCTTCAAAATTTGGAATTGCATTGAAAACTTCTGCGTTTTCGCTGAAATTAAAATTGCCATTATCGTAATCCAAAAACCCTGGATTTTGTGTTGCTTCCCAATTGTCCTGCCACGTAGTAGTTTCAAATTCTCTGTCAACTAGTTTCTTGTTATTAAAGAAGATGTTTCGTTTTATCTCGTTGGATGGCAGTTCAGGATGATCATTCCAATAGTTTTTCAGTTCTGGATAGAACGCAGAATAGGGCGGTTGAGAAATATTGACTAAGGATAACCTTTCTTCAAATATCCCTCCTGAATCGAGTACAGCTTTAGCCCAGCCATTATTTCTGTCGTCAATATGGAAAACTAGGTTGTTGTTGACAAAGACGTTATTAAATACTTTATTGTATTTACCCCCACCTATTAGAAAAACTCCTGCCTTTCCTGCCTGATTAAAAACATTGCCATAAGCAATGCTTCCTGAAGCGCCATCATCATAATAGATAGTCCACGTAGAATGAGTGGTAGGACTGATGCCTATTTGGTGGAAGTAGTTGTACCGTACGATGTTGTTAAATGCAGAGGGATCTCGACCTAGATAAAAGGCGCTTTGATCATCTCCATCCATCATCACGTGATGGATTTCGTTGTATTCAATGACATGGTTATTGCCAAGCAAATAAATTGCATTCCCTGGGGCATCATGTATCAGAGAGTGGCGGATGACATTGCCGACACCATCTATGTTTACCGCAGATTTATAAGTTCTATCGAGTCTATTGTATTGATAGATGTGGCAATTACTAACCGTATTGTTGGCAGGAGTTAGAGTCTTTCGGTCACCACCACCGAGAATAATGCCACCGGCACCCATATTATAAATATCACAGCTTTCGATCAGATGATTTTTACCACCTTGTCTATTGAAAAGTGGGTTTTTATAGAGGTGAGTATAAAGGCTCCCAATAAGATCAGAAGCTGGAGTTCCAGTGATGCTATGCTGCCCAAGTGTGTCTTTTTCGATCCCTTTTCCAATAGTTATAGCCACCGTGCCTAGATTTCTAAAGACACTATTCTTTATAGTGATACTCTCTCCTTCTTCAATGTAAACACCCATGCCTCGGCTATTTTCAAAAATGATCCCTTCAAAAGTGATGAAGCTGGCATTTTTGAAAGAAAGCATAGGGTCCTCAAAGGTTGAGATTTGAATGCTTTTTATCGCTTCAGGTCTCGTGCTTGGATAGAAGTATATTTTTTTGCGGTCGGAGTCAATGTAGTACTCTCCCGGAACATCAATTTCTTCCAAGAGATTGATTGCAAACCAGGTGTTGAATTGCCGTTCATTTCCTACCCCATAAAGATGTGGTACTTTTAAATCGAATAATTCTGAAGTTTGGTCTATAGTCCTTACCGGTATGGCATCGTCAGCATAACCCCATTTGAAAAAACCTGACAAATAAACGTTGTTAGCTTTTGTCCATCGCTTTGGCCGATCTGTATTCCACTTGAATACTGCCCCACTATTGGAAAAGTCCCCATCTCTGGGTACAGAACCTGGGTTAATAACATCTCCGATTTTAATAGAAGGCTCTCCTAGATTAGGCCATCTGGCAATCTGTTGAGCCACCTCATTGATGAAAAGTTCATTTGGTGCAGAGATATAAGGTCTGTTAAAACCTCTAGGTCCATATGGTGCGTAGGAAATCGAATATGCTGAAAGATCAATTTCTAACAGATGGTCTTGTGCAGATGCAGGAATGCGTTCAAGAATAGTCGGATCTTTTACTTTTTTTATGTTTTCAGGGTCGATAGTGATGCCTCCAGAAAGGATGACTTTTTCTCTATTATATGAACTGAATATAATTGGGTTTGCCACTTCTCCTGAATGAGCAGCTCCAAATTGTATGGAGGAGTGAATGGGGTAATCTCCACCTCGTAAAAATACTTGTTTGATAGAATTAGGCTTTTTTTTAATCCTAATTAAGGCTTCTTCTATTGTTTTGATAGGATTATCCTGGTCTCCAGAGGATTGATCGTTACCATCTGTAGCAATGAAAAGTGTGTAAGCTGATTGAGCAAAAGTTACCGTTTGCAGAGAGAGAAAGCTGACAATAAAAATGATGCAAGAAAGGTGTTTTGTCATGAGTTAATGTTACTTGAATAGCGACGAAATGAGGACTTCTTAGCCTTTATAAATGAAATTATATTTTCGATCACGCCCCTGTTTGTTTGTACAATCATTCGTATAAAGCCATCAAATCGATTTCTTTTAATAAGGTCAATTGATACTAAAAAGGGCAGTGATTTTCTGAGACAAGAATTTAAGTTTTTCTTAGGTGCTAAAATTATTGGTTTTTGTACTTATTCAAAGGCTTTCTCTCGGTGTTTTGCCATTATTGTGAAAGGTAGCTCTGTGCTTATATCTTGACACGAGCTTAGTTTGATTATTTCGCGCACTAAGTGTTTGACTTTAAATGTGGATTCATTTGGAATCGAGCTAGGCATCTACCGATTATAAGTCAGTCATTGTTCTCTTTGATTTTTGATTGAGTACTACTTAAAATTCATGTAAAAACTATATTTCTTTTTTTTTGTAAAAGATTGTACAAGTGAAAATTTAAAAAAAACAGGAAGGAGAATTCCTCTGAAACCGTGACTTTATAATTTTCTTTACTTTCAGTCACTTGCATGTCCATTAGAAAATTATCAAAAGAATCATTACGGTTGGGATGCGTCTAAGAATTACAGCTATGAATTCATCAACCCAGAAGATTCCAGAGAAACAGCCAAGTATCAGAGAAGATAAACATTGAAGTTCGAATATGCAGGAAGAAGCATAGAAGTCTATCTTTACATTCTCAGGTCTCGCAGCAGCAATACCTATTTAATAGACTAAATGCGTAGATCCTTATCAAAAAGGAACGAATCAGCGTTTCGGAGCATTACAAACCCAAATTCCTTGATTATATAATTTGAAACTCACTGGATTTTAATTGAACCAAACTATGCGAATGAATTCTATTACGAAACTCAATGTATTAACTCTTGTTTTTTTAAGCTTTCTGCTAGCATCCTGCCAGGATAAAAATCAGAAGAATACTGAAAATCAGAATCAACCAGAATTTCAGAATAAGGGGCATGAGTTAGTTTACGAGATGGTGCAGAAAGTGGGAGATTTCAGCAGTCTGGCGGATAAAAAAAGCGTCGAATACACTTATACCTACGTGACAGCTGATGGTGGCACCGATATTTCTCAAGAGAAGTATCTCTTTGATGGCGAGTACTCTTATGGACGATATACAACACATGAGCGAACACTGCCTCAATTCGAGGGGGACATAGAGCAGGGATATAACGGTACGGAATATTGGCTAAAGCATAATGGCGAAGTGATAACTGATGAAGAGGCGCTAACTAGAGTGAAGTTTAACCGACCAACGAATTACTACTGGTTTACTATGATGCAAAAGCTGTTGGATCCAGGAATAAATTACGAATACATTGGAGAGCGGCCAATAAACGACAAAGAATACCACATTGTAAAAATCAGCTTTGATTCCCCTGATGACAAGCCGACAGATACCTACCAGTTGTATATTAATAAGGAAACCTCAATTGTTGACCAATTCCTATTTACTGTAGTTGACTTTGGAGTAGAAGAAACTCCCTATTTGATGCTTCTTGACTATGAGAAAATAGATGGTCTTTTGATCCCTACCAAGCGAAAGTACAAAGCCTCTACCTGGAACGCTGACCTATCTGATGAAGGATGGATCACGGTTAACTGGACAGACATCAAGTTTGACACGGGAATCACGAAGGATGATTTTGAGAAATGACAGGCAATGATGAGTTGCTATATTGTTGATTTATAAATAGCTTCTTGCATTAAAAGATTCACCCTTGAACAGCATCCCCAACATATCTTTTAAAAGTACCGAAGGAAGCACGGACATTGAATTCCTAAGCTTAGCAGAGTTGTTCTCACGCATAGAGGAAAATCCCAGTCACAACCCTCACCTACCCCATAGAATTTCCTTTTTTGCTTTGCTGATTGTGACGGAAGGCAAGGGAGTACATCAGGTAGATTTGAAAAACTATGCTGTCCAAAAGGGCTCTGTACTCAAAATCGCTAAAGGTCAGGTGCATGCTTTCCAGAATAATTTTCAATACGATGGCTATCTGGTGGTATTTACAGAAGATTTTGTTTTAAGGTATTTCTCAACCTCTTCGATCAATTTCATTTCCCATTTGTACAATTATCATATTTCGGAGCCACTGGTAGAACACAGCCCATTCAATGACTTTTTCCTTGAGAAGGCATCAGAAGAACTCCAAAGCAAAAATAGCTATGCTCAAAAAGAAATAATTGCCAAAATACTGGAGATCTATTTATTGAAACTAGAGCGTCACGCACAGCAAGATCTTCCAGAAAAAGGGAACAAAAAACACCAAGCACTTTTCACCCAATTCAAAGACCTGGTAGAGAGAAACTACACTCAAACTCGAAATGTGCTTGACTATGCAAAAATGCTCAGTATCTCATCTAAGCATCTCAACCTGATCCTGCGGGAAATCACTGTAAATACCGCCAAGCACTTTATTGATCAGTATGTGATACTCGAAATCAAACGAAACATATTTAACAGCGGGATTAGTCTGAAGGAAGTTGCCTTCCAAACTGGCTTCGATGAAGTGACTAATTTCACCAAGTTTTTCAAAAGACAGACCGGGCTTTCACCCAAGGAATATAAGGCCTCTCTTTGAGAACATGGTTTCATATTTACCATTCTTAACAAGTGATTCACCTTTACTTTAGGAATCATTAAAGTGAACTTTGCTCAAAAATAAATCATGAGCACAGTAGCTATATGCCCCACCTGCGGGAGCCATTCCAGAATTAAAGAAGTTGAAGGAAAAGTCAGGTACCAGGCAGTTCAAGACGAGGAAACTTTCAAAAAAATCTCTCAGTTGAAAAAGGCCATGGAAAAATTTAAAGCCAAAGCTGAGCAACTGGAGGAAGAGCTGGAAGAAATAAAAAACCGAGCAGTCTAAATGAGTTTCATCAAAAGAAATTACGGCTGGATGATCGTCGCTCTTCTGGCTCTTTTACCCATGATTGTTTTGGCTATCTTGATCACAGTTGACCTGAATCATGGGCTCTCAATCACATTGGCTGATGGCGAAGAGGAAGGTAGGACAAGTTTGGAAATGTTATATCACGTTTCTGGCGAGTTCGCAATCAGATGGATGACTGCAGTACTCACCTGCACTCCCGTGTTTATCCTCTTTGGTGTGCACAGTCTATTTGTAAGACAAGCCTTGGGTATCGCCTCCGCTATGTGGAGCATACTTCACTTTGTTATTTTCATTTGGGCAGAAGGATTTGTAGAGACCTTTTCACAATTCAACTACATCGCTGGATTCGTAGCGGTACTACTTCTGATTCCACTACTTTTTACTTCCAATAGAAAATCAATGAAGAAGTTGAAGGATAAGTGGAAAAAACTACAGAGTTTGGCCTATGTTGCCATCTTATTGAGTCTTCTGCACGTTGCTATTTTAGACAAAACCTGGGCTATTTACGCCCTGATAGTTGGCATTGGCTTTATCATTCGAATACCATCCGTGAAAGAGAAAATCATTGCGCTGAGAACAAAAAAATCATAACTCATTACTATTATGAAAATTGCAGTAACATCGGCAAGCGGTCAGTTAGGCGCTGCTATCGTAAAAGCTCTAATCCAGGAAATTGGGGAAGACAAGGTAATAGCCATCGCACGGACTCCTGAGAAAGCAAAACACCTGGGCGTGGAAGTTAGAAAAGGCGATTACAATAGCCCTGAGGATCTTGAAATCGCCCTAAATGGTGTGGACAAAGTCTTGCTTGTATCGGGAATGGACGAACCTCAAAAGAGAATCCAACAACACAGAAATGTGATCGAAGCAGCGAAACAAAATGGCGTTGCTAAAATAGTATATACCAGCATCGTAGGAGACGAAATCAATACGGCATTTAGTCCCATAGTGCAGAGCAATCGACAAACAGAAGAAGATGTGCGTGCATCGGGATTGCAATGGGTCATTGGCAGAAACGGCATATACATAGAACCAGATTTGGAGTACATCGACAGCTATGTGAAAGAGGGAGAAATAAGGAATTGTGCAGGAGAAGGAAAGTGCAGCTATACCAGCAGAGAAGAGTTAGGTTTCGCCTATGCACAGATGCTTTTGGACGATACGCACAACGGAAATACCTACAACCTGGTAGGAGAAGCCATCGCACAAAAAGAATTGGCAGCCTACATCAACCAGGTTTATAAGACGAATTTGAAATACACCGCCGTTTCTACGGAAGAATACAAAAAAGAACGTCAAGCAGCTTTAGGGGATTTTATGGGGACGATCATTGCCGGCATTTATGAAGGTATTAACAATGGAGTGAACGATGTGCCTTCTGATTTTCAAAAAGCAGCAGGAAGACTGCATAAATCGCCCTTAGCGATGATAGAAGCGTATCATCAAAATCACCCTACCTCCTAAGCTAATCTTTAATGAGTTTCATAGAAAACATCCTTAAAGCAGTAGTCTTGGATGAGGCGATCATCACAGAGAAAGCGGCACTTTCTACAACAGCTTTTAGAATTCGCCTGAAAAGTGACAGCATCCGCAAAGCCAATTTTATTCCCGGCTCCTTCTTACGAATGGGAATTGGTATAGGCAATGAGCAGGTGTCTATGAAAGACAAGATCAGAAGCTACAGTGTGTGGGACATCAACAAAGCTGAAGGCTTTCTAGATGTAGCCATAGCCACGCACAGTTCCGGGATCGGCACGCAATGGGTGAAAGATTGTCAAGTAGGCGATGCCATTTACTTCAAGTGGAAAAAAGGCAATTTCCTCGCAGATGAAACTGCGGATAGCTATTTGCTGCTGGGAGACCTGTCAGCACTCTCGCATCTGTATATGATCAACCGAACTATCGGAAAAGACAAACAGGTAGCCAGTATCGTTTACAGCCCTGTGAAATCTGAGCAATTCCCAGATATTGACGGAAGCACTCCTCTTGATTTCTATGAACTGCCGGAAAACCCAAGCCAGGAGATCATTGCCAAGCTAAGAGAAATCGCTCCTACGCTAAAAGGAAAAAAGATGGCCTATATTGCTGGGGACAGTAGAGTATGTGTTGCTGTAAATCATTTTTTCAGAAAAGAGCTGAAATGGGAAACCAAGCAAATCAAAACAAAACCTTTCTGGAACCCGGAAAAGAAGGGATTGGAGTAGTTCTTTACTTTTGGGTTGGCAGCAAATTTATTCTACTACCCTATAGATGCTCTTGACGAAATTCTTAATTTAGGATCGGCAAAGACCTGTGAACAATCGAGATATAGACGCAATAGGGTTGTATATACAGGTGTTGGCGGTAATGCAATGACCAAAACAATTAAACATATATTAATTTGTCTTCTCACATTTTGGACAACAGAAATTTTGGCGAGTCCACAGATGCCAGACTATGTGGTTTTTGGAAAAGACACAATAGCCACTTACAACCTGATTCTTGAACAATATTTGCAACGACAAGACTCAGCAGAAACAGAACAACTTTTTGGACTCATGTTTCGAGAAGGGGCATCTTTTAATTGCTGGCGGGGTTATCAGGCAATATACCAGATTGAGAATAACAGTTTGTTCTTGATTGACATAATCAATTGTGGCGAACTAAGAAATGGAAAAATAGACAAAAGCCAATCCAATGAAAAAATGAAATCCATTTTTGGTGAAAAGTTGAAAAATGGAAAAGTGTTTATTGATTGGTTTAACGGATACATCAATTTCCCATTGAACGATGAAGTCATAAGGTGGGACGGAATTTTCTACACAATATTTGAAAGAGAAAAAGTTTTAACTATTAAAAATGGACTTGTTGAAAGAGAAGAAGATTTTGACAATTATATCGATGACCCGAAAAGAATCGATAGACGTGATAAGAGTCAAATATCCGACTTGCTATTTAAGAAGCTGAAAAAGGCAAAATGGAAAAATCCTAATGAATTCGACTGTTCTGAAACATATTTTGTGACAATTGACGAAAATGGAATTGTTTCAAAGGTCAGAATGGCCCTATCTGACGAACAGATTGATGAATATTACGACCCAGACGAATTCAACTTTTGCATTGACAAAATGACGACAGCTTTAAAAGATTTGAAATTCGACATTATCTTGGATAAGGGAAAGCCCATATCCGAGGACATCTATATTGAAATTTGGATTGAGGACAACGGGAAAATTGAGAATTGGACAAATTAAAAAAGCACATACCGCCAATCGAGTAGACGGCCTCGCCAGTTGTAACTGACGAGGTGCGCCTCTCACACCACCGTACGTACGGGTCTCGTATACGGCGGTTCATTGAATCTGAGGTTTTGATTTAGAGTAATAGTCCAAACTCTGTTTCGTGTCCTTCGCGTCACCCTCATCGGACTCTGCGGTTAAATAAAAAATGCCTCCATCAAGCTCATCGCTTTTTGGGGGCATTTTGAATTTTAGTTAGTTTACAATTATTTACAATATTCATTAGATGAACGATAGACCAAACATTCTGGTAGTTTGTGGAAGGAACAAACGAAGAAGCAGAACCGCTGAATATATCTTTAAGAACGATCAACGGTTCAATATTCGATCTGTTGGACTAAGCCCTAAAAGTGAACGTCAAATCAAAGAACGTGATATCGAATGGTCGGATTTGATATTTGTGATGGAAGATGGACAAGGCAACCGGATTTCCGGAGCATTTCGACACTTAGAAATTCCTGAAATTGAAGTTCTCCAAATTGAGGACGAGTACGAATATCTGGATGAAGAATTAATAGAAATGCTGACTGACCGGATTAACTCTACGCTGGGTGTGATTTATAATATCTAGGAACAAAGCGGCTAATCAAAAAAACGGCTTTTAATCATAAGTCCACTGCTTACCCCTCCAGCTCTTCAGAGATTTGTAATCTCGAAGCTTATCCGTTGGAATACTAATCCTAACTCAGTAAAACCTCTCTAGTAAACATTTGCATAATTGGTGTATATTTACACCAAACTAATCAATTATGGGAAGACAGAGCATTTCATTAACCGATCCAAATGACAATTGGCTACAAGAAAGGGTTGCTGCTAAGGAATATGCTAGTAAAAGTGAGTTGGTAAATGACCTGATTCGACAAGAACGAAAACGGCAGGAAAGTATAGCCTTGCTTCGACTAGAATTGATAAAAGGTGAAGAAAGTGGCTACTCCAAGAAAACTAAGGATGAGATTTTAGCCTTAGCAAAAAACGGCCTAAAATGACTTACCTGCTCAGTCAAGAAGCAGAAGACGATATTGTTCGAATATACAGATTCGGCTTTATGAACTTTGGGGAAGTGCAGGCTGATAAATATTTCGAGGCACTTTTCAACTGTTTTGAAAGAATTGGTGAAAACCCTTACCAATTCCCGCAAGCATCAAATATTCGACAATCTTATCATTATTGTGTTTGTGGATCCGATACAATCTATTTCAAACTAACTACTGATGAATTACCAGAAATAATTCGAATAATAGGAAGACAAGAATTCTAGAATAACCATAACATAATAGAAATCAGAAAAGTGAATACATCCAACTATTTAAACGCACCAGCCCCTGCCTTTTAGCAAGAGCAATTTTTGGATTAGAGACTAGCGAAAGTATAATTAGCTCTTCTGGATTTGCAATCTCCAATCTAAGAAACTATCGAAAACATGAAATATTTCGATCGTAACCGAAAATTAACATGTAAATTTTCGGTTACGATCGAGAATTTACATATTTTTAACTCGTGATATCTCGTCAAATAGAATCTGAGCTGCGAAAAAGGATTCATCAAGGAAAGCTTTTGGTAATCATCGGGCCTAGACAGGTAGGGAAAACTACGCTCATGAAGCAGGTCTTGGATTTTCCTAATGAGAAAGTTTTATGGCTGAATTGCGATAACCCAGATGATCGCCAGAGCCTTTTTGAAGTTACAACTTCAGCCCTAAAGTCCCTTATCGGAGGTTATAAATTGGTAGTAATTGACGAAGCTCAACGTGTACCAAATATTGGTCTTACGTTGAAAATATTGGCAGACGAATTTCCCGAAGTTCAAGTCATAGCTTCAGGTTCATCAGCATTAGACTTAGCCAACTCAATTAAAGAGCCGTTGACAGGTCGCAAACGAGAGTTTCAACTTTACCCAATTTCTACACAAGAACTTTGCTTGCATACTTCTCCTAGGGAAGAGAAACGACTTTTGGAGCGGCGGATGATCTTTGGCTTTTATCCAGAAGTAATCAATCATCCAAGCGAAGCACAAGAAGCACTTCAGGAAATTACCAGCAGCTATCTCTACAAAGATATTTTGAGTTTGGCGGATGTTCGTATGCCTACAGTTTTACAGAAGTTATTACTGGCTTTGGCACTTCAGGTCGGTTCAGAGGTTACATTCAATGACCTGGGAAATACAATTGGGATAGATAAGGAAACAGCAGAAAAATATCTAGACTTGCTAGAAAAGGCATTTGTGATTTTTCGTCTGAACTCGTTTAGCAGGAATATGCGTCGAGAGCTCAAAAAAAGCAGAAAGATCTACTTTTGGGACAACGGCGTGCGAAATGCCATTATCAATAATTTCAACTCCTTGGATTTACGAAATGACAAAGGAGCGCTTTGGGAGAATTTCATAATCAGTGAGCGAATGAAATACCTGAGCTACAATCGCATTCATTCTAACGTTTATTTTTGGAGGACAACGACAGGGAAAGAACTGGACTGGCTGGAAGAGCGTGAAGGCAAGTTATTTGCTTTTGAGGCGAAATGGAATCCAGAGCGAAGGGCCAAATTGCCTCTGGGCTTTGAAGAGGCATATCCCGAAACTGAGTTTCGAGTTGTTAATAGAGAAAATTATTTGGATGTGATCACAAAATAGAGAAATGATACACTTTTTTTCTATATGGAACCTTTGAAAAATCCCTATTAATCTAACCATTCAAGAGTGAGTAGCCTTTAATCACACCCTTTTACTTTTTATTCTAAATTTTCTCTATCCAGCTTCTGGAGAAGCAGGATAACTCAGGTTGGTGAGCCCGCCGAACCATTGCGACCTCTGCGAAACCTCCGTGGTCTCTGCGGTTAATCAAAAAAATGCCCCCATCAAGCACATCGCTTTCTGGGGGCATTTGAATTATAATTAGATAAACTACTTAATGATTCTCGTGCTGTGTGGGATCATAGTTGGCTTCCAACTCTGCCAAGCCTTTTTTACCATAAGCGATTCTTGTAATCACCACGTATAAGACTGGCACAAAGAAGATCGCTAAGAAGGTTGCTGCAAGCATCCCTCCGATCACTGTCCAACCGATGGTTTGACGTGCTACTGCTCCTGCACCGTTGGAGATTGCCAGTGGCAATACGCCTAGTATAAATGCCAGGGAAGTCATAATAATCGGTCTTAGTCGAAGTTGCACCGCATCGATAGTCGCATCGACTAGTGGCACTCCTCTATCCACTCGCTCTTTGGCAAATTCCACAATCAAAATCGCATTTTTCGCAGCTAGACCGATCAGCGTAATCAGACCGATCTGAGCGTAGATGTTATTATCCAATTTTGGTAGGAAGTGCAAGGCTACTATCGCCCCAAAAGCTCCCAATGGCAAGGCAAGCAATACCGAGAACGGAACTGACCAGCTTTCGTAAAGCGATGCCAGAAGCAAGGAAACCAGCACTATCGCCAGTGCAAATATCAGGATGGTGGCATTTCCGGAAGACAATTCCTCCCTACTCAAACCAGAGAAATCATATCCATAACCTCCTGGAAGCACTTCTGCCGCCACTTCTTCCAAAGCTGCCAGCGCTTGTCCAGAACTATAACCCGGAGCTGCATTTCCGTTCACTTCTGCTGATCTGAACAAGTTGTAGTGAGAAATAACCGGAGCATTTTCTACCACTTCATAACTTACCACAGCGCTAAGCGGAACGGATTGACCACTGCTTCCCATCACATAATACTGTCTCAAATCTTCTATCTCAGTACGATAAGATGTATCTGCCTGAGCAACTACCCGGAAATTACGGCCGTATCTAGTGAAATCATTGACATAGGAACTACCCATAAAACCAGACATGGTTGAGAATATTTCAGTCAATGGGACACCAAGTTTCTTGGCTTTCTCACGATCAACAGTCACATGATATCCTGGTGTTTTGGCAGTAAAGAAGCTATAAGCCATGGCGATTTCGGGACGCTGATTTGCGGCAGCGAGAAACTGCCCAAGTACTCCCTCAAATTCCTTGATATCTGTATTGCCTCCACGATTCTCAAGCATAAAACTGAAACCTCCCGTAGAACCCAAACCTGGAATCGCCGGTGGTGGCACCACCACAATCCGGGCATCAGTGATACTGGCAAACTTCTGATTCAACTGCGCCATGATACCATAAAGCTGCTGAGAAGGTTCTTTTCTCTGATCCCATGGAGTCATCTGAATAAAGAACGTGGCCGAGTTAGACTTGAAAGAGAAGTTAATCACATTCAGTCCACCGATTCCCGTCACATTATTAATCCCATCAGTATCCAACAAGATTTCGTTTATCTCCTCCATCACTGCTCTAGTTCTGGTGCTGGATGATCCTTCCGGTAGCTCCATAGAGATATAAAGTCTTCCCTCATCTTCTGTAGGCAAGAATCCAGTTGGCTTGGTCTGGAATAGACCAAAAGTAGCGGCGAAAATACAGATCAAAAGTATCATCACAAGTGGAGCTCTCTTTATACTGTTTTGTACGCCCCGTGAGTACGAGTTGGTGGTTTTCGCAAACCAAATATTGAATTTGTAGAAGAACTTGTTTAAGCCTTTTCCATTCTCATTTACCTCAGATGGTTTCAGCAAAAGCACACACAAGGCCGGAGTCAAACTCAAGGCTACGAAAGCAGAAATCAATACCGAGATCGCAATGGTAATCGCAAACTGCTGATACATTCTACCTACGATTCCAGGAATAAATCCTACAGGAATAAATACCGCGGCCAAAATCAATGCGATTGCAATTACTGGTGCAGTGATATCCTTCATCGCAAGTCGTGTAGCTTCTTTCGCAGAAATCTTCTTGCTATCGATGTAATGCTGCACAGCCTCCACTACCACAATCGCATCATCCACCACAATACCTATCGCTAACACAAAACCGAAAAGCGTCAGCGTATTGATAGTAAACCCTAGAAGCGGGAAGAAAATGAACGTACCGATAATAGAAACCGGAATGGCCAAAACCGGAACCAACGTAGCTCTCCAACTCTGTAAGAACAGGAATACAACTATGATCACCAGAAGCAAAGCCTCCGCAAAGGTTTTTAGCACCTCATTGATAGACACTTCCACCACGGACACCGATTCAAAAGAAACGATGTACTCCATATCTGGAGGGAAAGAAGCCTTCAAGTCATCCATGGCAGCATATACTCCTTCGGCAGTCGCCAAGGCATTACTTCCTGGTGCTTGATATACCAAGAGAATGGCATTATCCTCTCCATTCAGCATGGAATATCTGCCGTAGTCAAACTGTCCCAGTTCGATTCGGGCTACATCTTTCAGGTAAACCAAGGAACCATCTTCAGGATTGGTTCTAAGAATGATGTCCTCAAAGTCTTCCGCTCTTTCCAAACGTCCATTTACGGTGATCGGGTATTCGAACGTCTGCGTATCAAACTGCGGCATACCACCTACAGTTCCGGCTGCTACCTGAAGGTTTTGCTCCTGAATAGCAGCAGTCACATCACGGGCTGAAATCTTGTATTGAGCCAATTTATCCGGCTTCAACCATACGCGCATACTGAAATCCTGACCAATCGCTGTAATATCCCCCACTCCTTCTACCCTTAGCAAAGCATCTTTGATAAAGATGTTCGTATAGTTGGAAAGGAATTTTGGATCGTGAGTTCTATTTGGTGATGATAAACTGATCACCATCATAATACTTGGATTTCTCTTTCTTACCGTGACACCAAGTCTTCTTACAGCTTCAGGTAATCCTGGCTCAGCAATACTTACCCTGTTTTGTACATCCAAAGTTGCCATGTTGATGTCTGTCCCTACTTCGAAGGTGACGTTCATCTGCATCTGACCCGTATTGGTATTGTTGGAGGAAATGTAAGCCATCCCCGGTGTACCGTTAATCTGAGTTTCTATTGGCGTGGCTACAGTCTGCTCCACCGTAGTGGCATCTGCGCCGGTATAATTGGCCGATACAGAAACTACCGGCGGAGTAATGTCCGGATACTGGGTTACTGGCAAATTGAGGATCGCCAGCACACCCACGAGCACGATCACAATGGATATGACCATTGCGGTGACGGGCCGTTTTATAAATACATCTGATATCATGTTATCTTATTATCTAGGCAATGGAAAAATTTATTGTTGGCCTGGAGCCGCGGTAGTTATTTGGGCTCCTTGACGAAGCTTTTGAATACCACTGACTACAATTTCTTGTCCTGCCTTGAGGCCTTCACGTACGACTATATCAGCCCCTATTTCAGTTCCAAGTCTCACCACTTGCTGCTGAACAGTCTGATCCTCGCCTACTACATAGACAAAGTACTCTCCCATTTGCTCCGTTACGGCCTTGTAAGGAATGATCAGTTGCTCACCAAGATCCTGGTTTAGGACTTGAAGATTTACAGTCATTCCGGCAATAAGCTCTCTGTTTGGATTAGGGAATTGCACTCGAAGAGCGATTGTACCGGATTGTCTGCCAACGGCACGATCAATGGTCGTAAATGTCCCATTGAAAGGATAGATACTGTTATCGCTAAAACGAATTCTGAAAAGAGAATCAGGGTTATCCTCAGCTCTTAGCATCTTATTGAATCTTGGAATCTCACGCTCATTGACCACAAAGTTCAAAGCCATAGGATCATTAGAGGAAAGAGTGTTTAGCAGCGGCTGTCCAGGTGAAACCTGCGCGCCCATTCTTACCTGAGAAATTCCCACAGTGCCATCAAAAGGAGCTGTAAGTACAGAATAACTATAATCTGTGCTTGAGGATGCAAGCTGTGCTTGTGCTGAGCTCAATTGAGCTTTCGCATCCAGTACAGCACTTTCTGCATAATCCAATTGCTGCTTTGCAATCGCATCTTGCTCATCCAGTCTCTTATATCGATCGTAATCCTTGCTCACTTTCGCAAGATTAGCTTTGGCACTTTCTACCAAGGCTTGTGCTTGCTGCTGTGAAGCGGCGTATTTGCTTCGGTCGATTTCATAGAGCTTCTGCCCCTTTTTTACTTCCTGTCCATCCTGAACATAAATATTCGTGATATAACCACCGATCTGAGGCCTGATTTCAACTTCATTCAGTGGCACAAGGGTGGATGGGTATTCGTCAATACCCGTAACGGATTTACTGATTACCGTGTAAGTGGTCACAGCTACTGCTGGAGGAGCTTGCTGTCCCGCCTGCTGCTTTGGCCCACAGGAAAAACCCGCTATTAGCAAGGCCGAAAAAGCTACAAGTTTGTATGATAAATTCATATAAATTAAAATTTAAAGGGGATTCTAATTAGTTGATAGTACCTAATGCTTTTTCTAAGTCAAGCTTGTCTTCCAACACCTGATAAAATGCATTGATATGGTTGATTTGGGCTGTTTGTAGATCTGTCTCTGCTACGACAAGCTCCACGTAAGCTTTGATTCCTTCGTCATACTGGAGCTTGATGATGTTATAGACTTCTTCAGCCATCTCCATATTTTCTCTGATCAATTGCCATTCGTAAACACTGGAATTGTATGCTGCCAATGCAGTGGAATATTCTGTTCTAATCTGCTTGCTTAGATTCTCAATTTCTATGTTCCCTCGATCTACTTGCAGTTCGGCAGCTTTCACCTGGTGGATTCGCTTTCCTCCTTGAAAAATAGGAATGGACAGATTCAGCCCTACTGCTGAAATTGGGTAGGCAGTTTGGTACAGCTCTGAGAAATTCGCATTGAAATAATTCAAATTATATCTGTAATAAGCAGAGAGCTGAGGGAGGTAATTCCATTTTGCATAGCCTGTCTGAATTTCATTCAGTGTTTGCTGAGTTTGCAAAAGTTTATACTCCACACGATTCTCTAGCATCAGTGGATCCGCAGCATCTTCAGCTATTTTACCTTCTGCCCTCTGAGTATCAAATTCTATAGTAAAATCAAAATCCTCAGGATAACCCATCAATTGCTTTAGGTAATCATACTTAGCTTCGAAGGAATTCGCGACTCTATTTCTATCACTCTTCACATTAGTCAAAGCAATGGACGCACGTTGATAATCCGTCTTATCTACCAATCCCGCATCGAATCTGCTATAAGCATCTTTGTATTGCTTCTCCAGACGACCTAAGTTTTGATCGAGGATATTCAGCTGCTCTTCTGATAAGAGGATAGAGTAAAAAGCTTTACTCACATCCACGACGGTTTTAATCTTCGCATTCTCAATGACCTGCTGCAGTTGCTGACGGTAATATTTTGAAGTCTTCGACGCAAACAGCTGATCTCTGTTGAACAAGGTCTGATCCGCCTGAAACAAAACATTAGAGTTATAAGGCTGACCAAAAGTGATCAACTGATCGCCGATGATCTGCTGCTGAAGTTTGATATTATATGCTCCCGCCGCTGAGGCAGTGATCTGAGGATACCAATCTGCCAAATTAGATTTGATGTTACGGTCTCCTATCTCCTCGTCAATCTGAGCCTGCCTGATGATCGGACTTTGCACAAGTGCAAATTCAACCACCTGATCCAAGGTCAAAACACCTTGGGGCACAGCACTTTCTTCCTGACTGTAGGCGGCTTTTGACAAGAACATAATACTCAGTCCCACCAACAGTAAACGTTTTTTGAACATGTGTGTAATAATTAATTGGTTTGAGTTTGAAAAAAGGTCTTTGGGTTATTTAGCTTTGATGCCATCCCATATCAAGTGGGATATCTCATCCAGCACCATGTTATTTTTGGCAAGTTTATTTTTGAAATTCTTCTTGATCCGCACAATAGAATTCACGTTCGTGTTCACAAGGATGGAAAGTACTATTGGGTTTAACTCCTTAATCTCTCCCCTCTTAATCCCTTCATTGAAAAAAGAGTAAGCGTACTCATGCCAGGCGTTGGGTTTATTCTGTGTCTCTTCTGAGTTGAAAGGAGAATTCAAAAACTGATCATAAAATCCATGAATAGAAGGGTTTAGCTCATAAAAATCGGTTAAATTTTTCCAATAATTATAAAATCTATCCTTAAATGACAGAGAGATATCGTCCCGCTCGGTCACATAATTTTTAATTTCCTCTACCACATATTCATAGATGCCTAAGATCAAATCGTCCTTATTCTCAAAATAAGTATAGATCGTACCTGCAGCTACTCCTGCATTCTTGGCAACCATACTTACTGGGCAACCATGAAACCCGTGCTCCTGAATCAAACAGAGCGCGCTTTTGATAATACACTTCTTTTTATCTACTAAATTATCCATGGATTTATCGACTGAATGAACGTTCAATCACAATGCTATCCCAAAAGTTCCAGCTACGCAGGAAATTATTTAGAAATTTTAATAATGGCTGTATAACTACATTAGCCAGAAAATTAAATCACTTGAAAATGAATCAGTTCCACGAATCCCATCCATTTTCTCAAATAAGAAGCAGTTATTTAATCTAAGAATCACTAACATTGCATCCCAATAGAAAATAGCTGCGGATGTGGCGAAATTGGTAGACGCACTAGACTTAGGATCTAGCGCCGTGAGGCATGGGGGTTCGAGTCCCTCTATCCGCACTAAGACCTCCCGAATCATCGGGAGGTCTTTTTTATTTTTAGCCCTTGGCAAACTCCTTGCTATAATCCCTATTTTGTAGCTTGAACACACCCAATCACCCTTTCTCATGAAAAAGTTATTAATCCTTTTAATACTTCTTCCCTCTTTAGTTTTTGCCCAAGCGAAAGTCGACACCATAGAAGTATTCAGCCAAGCCATGAATAAAACGCTGAAGGCTGCAGTGACGACGCCTTCCTCCTACGATGGAAGCAAGCAATTTGCTACGCTATATCTCCTTCATGGCGGAAGCGGGGCTTTTAGTGATTGGCACCAAAAAGTAACGGACCCTGGATTAGTCGAGCGCATGGCTGAGCAATACAACTTAATTATCGTCACTCCAGGTGTGGGTCCGTCTAGCTATTATTTCGATAGTCCAGTGATGGATTCGGTGCAATATGAAACGTATATAACAGCCGAACTTATTCCTCGTGTAGACCAAGCTTACAAAACTTTGGCTAAGAAAGAATCCAGAGCAATTACAGGCTTATCGATGGGCGGTCATGGAGCAATTATGCTCAGCGCCAAGCATCCTGATTTATTTATTGCAGCTACTAGCATGAGTGGTGTGATGAACATCGATACCCGCCTATGGAAAGTTCCAGCAGAATTCAGCAAACTTCGTCAAGGTCAACAACAAGAAATGCTGGGTATGGATTTGGAGTATGACGCACCTTTCAGTACCTATACTGCAGTGGGCTTAGTAGATAAAATGAAAGAGAATGGAATTGCCTTGCTTTTGGATTGCGGTGTAGACGATTTCTTACTGGAAACCAACAGACAAATGCATCAAATGCTTTTGGAGAATGGCACCCCACACGACTACACTGAGCGACCAGGAGCACACACTTGGGAGTACTGGACAAACGCTCTACCTTTTCACTTACTCTTTATAAATAAGCACCTTATTAGATAGTTTTAAAAATTATTACCTTTGATAGATGTAAATAAGCTTAGAATTCTAAGCTAAAATTTGCTTTTTGCAGACCACCCACAAGATAATTATGTCGCAATTTGATTCGATCAGGCCTTTTTATGACGCAGAAGCCAATGCTGCAATCCGCAAGATTGTAGATGATCCTATGCTGGAGGCAATGATGAGTTTCACATTTCCTACAGATACTAGAGAACATTGGAAAGATCTGATGGTTCATACCCACTCGTTGAGAGACTTCCAAGTCAACTTTATATATCCAGGCGTGCAGAAAGTGCTGGAGAAAAGTTCCGAAGGATTAAGTACAGGTGGTTTTGAGCAACTGAAATCAAACACCGCTTACCTTTTTATCTCTAATCACCGAGATATTATCCTTGATACATCCTTGTTGAATTCATGCCTGTATGAAAATGGCTTAGTACTGACAACGTCAGCTATTGGGGATAATTTGATCCAAAAACCCTTCCTCCACACCCTTTCCAAGCTCAATCGAAACTTTGCTATCAAGCGTGGTCTTCAGGGAAGAGCTTTGCTGGAAAGTTCGCAAATGGCATCTGCCTATATCAAAAAGTCACTGCTTTCAGAAAACCGTTCGGTATGGACAGCGCAACGTGAGGGCAGAACCAAAGATGGAAATGACGCTACACATCGTGGAGTGCTGAAAATGCTTACGTTATCGGAAGAAGGAGCCAATGGCTTTGGTTATTTTGAGAAAATCAAAGTAGTACCCATCTCTATTTCCTACGAATATGACCCTACAGACGTATTGAAGATGCCAGAATGGCTAGCTAAGTCGAGGGATGAAAAATATGTGAAAGGTGAAAATGAAGATTTCCTTAATCTTCTACGTGGTATCATCGGAACCAAAAAAAGAATTCATTTACAGGTAAACGGAGTTCTGGATAAGGAAATTGCAGAAATCTCCAAAATGGAACTTAGCCAACCTGACAAACTCAGTAAGCTAGCTGAGTGCATAGACCAAAAAATCTGGACAGGCTATAAACTTTGGCCGAGCAATTACATTGCCCACGATTTGCTCTATGGAGACAATGAATATGAATCGTTTTACACCCAGGATGAGAAAAAATCATTCGAAAAAAGAATGAATGAAAAGGTGAATACCAAAAACGAATTTTTGATCAAGAGCTTTTTGGCGATGTATGCCAATCCTGTGAATAATCAAAAAAATGCCTTAAGTATTAATTCACCGGCATCTCAATTGTAAACTTAGTACCCTCTCCTACGGTGGAGATGATATCCATAGTTCCTTCCTGTTGTTTCACTAGTTGTCGTACCAAATTCAAGCCTAAACCGAACCCTAGTTCACCGCGAGTTCCTTCATGAGTTGACGTCCCAGCTTCTAAGATTTCATGGATTTTAGAACTTGTCATTCCTATCCCATTATCTTCTACCGATAGCTCTAAGATTAAATCAAGTTCTTTACGTTTCAGATTCATTGATAATGAAATCTCACCTCCTGAATTAGTGAATTTGATTGAGTTGGAAAGTAAATTCCCCAAAATCTGCAACACATATAATTTAGAAAAAGACTCAAGTTGATTCTCTGGATTCAGCTGTACGTTGAAAGCGATGTTTTTCACTTTTATCTGAGGAGCCAAAAGTCTCAATATCGTTTCTTTGAGGTTAACCAAGTTTGTATCCCCTTCCTTCAATTCTTGACTTCTATTAGAATTGCCATCAAATCCCTTTGAGAGAATATCTTTTGACAAATCCAGCAAAGACAAACTACTCTGCTTGATCATTTCTGAGTATTCCAGGATTTCCTGAGGACTTGTAAGCTCATCTTCTTCGAGAATTAAATCCGACAATCCAAGTATGCCCCCTATTGGTCCGCGAATATCATGAGCCAATTTCTTTTGATTCAATTCAGACTCTTTAAGTTTATTCTTCAGATCAGCCACTAGGTTATTGAGCCTTAACCTATCTACAATCTGTCGGGCAATCAACCTCAAAACTTCCTTGATATCCTCGGAAAGATGCATCAATTTACTGTCCATCACACACAATGCACCTAGATTATACCCTTCTGGCGAGGTCAATGGAACTCCCATGTAATACCGAAGATTTGGCGTGTCTTTGACGTAAAACATGTCTTTAAAACGAACATCATCACGGAGGTCTTTTACTTCCAGTCCTGTCTTAGAAGAGGTATGAATGGTATATTGACAAACGGAATCTTCTCTGGGCATTTGATTGATATCGATACCATAGGAGGAAACACTCCACTGGGTAAAAGAATCGATGAGATTGACTAGGGAGATTTCGGTGCCACAAATCTTAGCGGCTAGCTCTGTAAGGTAATTCAGACCTTGCTTTGGCTCATAGTAGTCTATCCCTAGGTTACTGAGCGCCAAGAGCCTGTCTAATTCATTCTCTTGAGAAGAGGATATTTGATTCATTTTACTACTTTTAATTCTACTGTTGCTAACAATACCTATTTCTAGCCACTACCCAAATAAAATGAAAATTTCTATTCCGTCTAATATCCAAATAGCAAATCGTAGCTCATTTGAGCGTATGCTGACAGTAAGCTTACTAGTCATCAATTTATCACTATTTCATACATTTAAAACCTGGGCGCAAAACATCACCGTGCCTGTAGGTCAAATAATTACGCCTTACGGAGACATCCTCATCGCGCTCGATGATAAAACTCCAAATCATAAGGAAAGCTTTATCCAATTAGCCAATTCAGGCTATTGGGATTCCCTGACTTTCAACCGAGTCATTCCAAACTTTGTCGCACAAGGCGGATGTCCGGATACAGAGGAAGGATTCACTGACCCAGAATATTTACTCGAACCTGAATTTCACCCTGAATTGACTCATGTTTATGGAGCGGTGGGTGCTGGCCGGGATGATAATCCAGGAAAATTATCTGCGAGATGTCAATTCTATATTGTTCAAAACCCCGCGGGACTTCATAGGCTAGATGGGGATTATACGGTTTTTGGTCATGTGATCAAAGGTATGAGTGTCATAGAGCAAATCGTGAGAGTCAAACGCAACAGCACAGATGAACCAATAAAGCCTATTACATTGAAGGTGCAAGTAATACAAGTTAGTGAATCAGATTTAAGTGAGTTGACTGGTCAAAAAAATTAAGCTCCTGACAAATCCGAAAAAACACATTACGAAATGAGTACAATAAATTCAATCAAAATCTTAGTCGTTGGCTGTGGAAATATGGGAATAGCACATGCTACTGCCTACCACAATTTCCCTGAATTCGAAATCTGCGGGCTAGTTTCACGCGGTGATTCCAATAGCAAACTCAACAAGCAACTTCAAGGCAATTACCCGCTATTTTCAGATTTCAACGAAGCCTTGGCGGAGTCGAAGCCAGATGCAGTCTGTATCTCAACTTACCCAGACACTCATGAAGACTTTGTTCTGAAAGCGCTTGAAGCAGGTTGCCATATTTTCATAGAAAAGCCTCTTGCAGATACGATTGTAGGCTGCGAGCGCATTATAGCGAAAGCGAAAGAGGTGGATAAAAAGGTGGTGGTAGGCTATATTTTGAGGCATCATCCTTCTTGGATAAGATTTATTGAGGAAGCAGAAAAGCTAGGCAAACCGCTCGTGATGCGCATGAATCTCAATCAGCAAAGTCAGGGCTATATGTGGGATGTGCACAGAAATCTAATGAAAAGCCTTAGCCCGATTGTGGATTGTGGCGTGCATTACATCGACGTGATGTGCCAGATGACTAGATCAAAACCCGTTTCAGTATCTGCAATTGGAGCTCGGCTGACAGAAGATATTTCTGAAGACAATTACAATTACGGACAACTTCAGATTCGTTTCGAAGATGGTTCTGTAGGCTGGTACGAAGCGGGCTGGGGACCGATGGTGAGCGAGACTGCATTTTTCGTGAAAGATGTTTTTGGCCCAAAAGGGTCTGTTTCCATCACAGCCAAGGATGCCGGAGCCAGTGGAAAATCGGATAATGTAGATTCACATACCAAAACTGAATCCATCCGAGTTCATCATGCCGCTATTGATTCGGAAAATAAGTTTACCAAAGCCGACGAATGGATAGATCTGAAAGACGAGCCAGATCATCAGGAGCTCTGCAATCGTGAGCAGCAATATTTCCTAAAGGCCATCCAAGAAAACACCAATTTGGATGATCATTTGCTTGATGCGCTAAATAGTCTGAAAATCGCTTTTGCCTGTGATGAATCGGTAAAAACCGGGGAAACAGTTAAATTATAATCTATGGAAATTATTTTGGGAATATAGGTCAAACACCCTAATTTCCGTTTTACTTTAATTATGGAAAACAAAACAGTACTAATTACAGGTGGAGCATCGGGAATCGGACTCGCAATGGTTCAGGTTTTCGCAGCTAAAAAAACCAAAGTTTACTTCATAGACATCAATCCTGAAGTTGGAGAAAAAGTTGTTCAGGACGAGCGAGCTAAGGGCTTTGATGTCACATTTCTTTGCGGTAGTGTAGCTGATTCAGCAGAATCTGAAGCATTGATTCATTCTATTCCAGAGAAAATCGATACCCTAATCAACAACGCTGGTGTCTCGCATGTGGGAAAAGTGGAAACTACTTCCGCTGAAGACTTTGACCGAGTGTTCCAAGTGAATGTAAAAGGCATGTTCAACTGCATCAAAGCAGCACTTCCAAAGCTTAAAGAAAATGGCGGGGGATCCATTCTGAATATGGCCTCTGTAGCTGCTACGATAGGCATTCCTGATCGATTCGCTTACAGCATGACCAAGGGCGCAGCTCTTTCCATGACCCTGAGCGTAGCTAGAGATTATGTTGCAGACGGCATTCGTTGCAATTGCTTGTCTCCGGGACGTGTCCATACACCTTTTGTAGATGGATTTTTGGCCAAAAACTACCCTGGTCAGGAAAAGGAAATGTTTGATAAACTTGCCGCAACGCAGCCGATTGGCAGAATGGCTTCTCCTTCAGAAGTTGCTGAACTCGCCTACTTTGTGAGTGCAGACACTGGAAGCTTTATGACAGGAACCAATATCCCGATTGACGGGGGATTCTTGGGATTGAAAATGTAAGTGGATTTTAGATTTACGATTTGGGATTTACGAGGTAATCGCTCTTATTTAAATTCTTGAGGATTCACACCACCAAATCCTTGACAATAGACGCTTAACTCTAATATCTTGTGTCTTGATTCTAAAGTCTTAATACTTAATACTAACTACTTGATACTAATATGAAATTAATACGATTCGGCGCAGCCGGTAAAGAACAACCAGGAATTCAGGACGCAAGCGGTAAATACCTAGACTGCTCAGGATTCAACGAAGATTGGAACGAAGATTTTTTCACCAACAACGGACTTGCAAGACTGGAAGAGTGGCTTGGCGCCAATCAGGAAAATTTGAATGAAATCCCTGCCGGATCCAGATTGGGTTCTCCTATCGCCAGACCTTCCAAAATCGTGTGCATTGGCCTTAACTACCGTAAACATGCTCTAGAATCTGGAATGGCTGTACCAGAAGTTCCTATCATTTTCATGAAAGCTACTTCTTCGCTTTGCGGACCTTTTGACAATATTTTGATTCCTAAGAACTCTGTGAAAACTGACTGGGAAGTGGAATTGGCTGTCGTTATCGGCAAAAGAGCAAAATATGTAAGCAAGGAAAACGCGATGGATTATGTGGCTGGATACTGCGTTCACAATGATGTCTCCGAGCGTGACTTCCAATTGCATCATGGCGGTCAGTGGGTGAAAGGAAAGAGTGCAGATAACTTCGCTCCGCTTGGGCCAGTGTTGGTCACCAAAACTGAGATTGAAGATCCGCATAACCTGAGACTTTGGCTGAAACTAAATGGCAAAATGCTTCAGGACAGCAACACTTCTGACTTGGTTTTTGATATCCCTACACTGATTGAGCACCTAAGTCAGTACATGACTTTGCTTCCTGGAGACGTGATTTCTACTGGAACTCCAGCTGGTGTTGGCCTCGGCTTGACTCCTCCTACTTACCTGAAAGTAGGTGATGTAGTCGAACTTGGCATCGATGGACTTGGCGCATCTAAGCAAGTAGCAATCAACGATCCAGAAGCATGAGACTGGATTCCCACCAGCACTTTTGGAAATACAACTCTGAAAAACACTCCTGGATCACAGAAGAAATGAAGGTGATCCAGGGAGATTTTCTTCCTGATGACCTGATTCCAATTTTGAAGGAACATCAGATCGATGGCTGTGTGGCCGTGCAGTCTGATGAAAGCTTTCGAGAAACTGCTTTTCTCTGTGATTTAGCCGAAGAATACGAGCAGATCAAAGCCGTGGTAGGCTGGGCAGATTTGGGGTCTGATGCGCTGGATAAGGAGTTGGATCAATTTGCTTCGCAAAAAAAGCTGAAAGGCTATCGGGAAATTCTGCAGTCAAAACCTGTGGATTACATGCTGCGAAAGGAGTTTATCCGTGGCATCAAGAAAATAGGAAAGCGAGGCTATACCTATGACATTCTGATTTTTCATACGCAACTAGAAGCAGCTTTGCATTTTGTGAAAAAAGCTCCCGAGCAACCCTTTGTGATCGACCATATTGCCAAGCCAAATATCAAATTGGGTATTTGGAGAGAGTGGAAAAAGGAAATGGCTCCACTTGCCGAGCGTGATTACATCTTCTGTAAAGTATCAGGAATGATCACCGAAGCGGATTGGAAGAAGTGGAAAGCCAAAGACCTTGAAATCTATCTCGATGTAGCACTAGAACTCTTTGGGCCAAAGCGCTTGATGTTTGGCAGCGACTGGCCAGTGTGCAAGATCGCGGGAGAATACGAGCAGGTTTTGGAAGTAATCGAGCGCTTTACAGATAGACTTTCCAAGACGGAGAAAGAAGCAATCATGGGAAATACGGCTGCTGGATTTTACGGAATATCAACAGATAGTTGAGAGATTGCCAGAACTGAAACGCCAAGACAATGATCAAAAGCCTTAATTAGTATCCTTATGAAAGCAAAAGATTCCGATCTGCTGTTGCAGGATTTGGCAAGCATCATAGAAAATGGTAAAAGGGAAATTACTGCTCAAGTCAACAGCACGCTTACCCTTGTTTACTGGCAAGTTGGGTTTAAAATCAATACCAATATTCTTGAAAATCAGCGAGCAGAATATGGAAAAGAAATTATCACTAAAGTATCTGCTCAATTAGCAAATGTATACGGAAATTCTTTTCAGGAAAAAAACCTGCGCAGAATGATGCAATTCGCGGAAGTCTTTCCGGATTTTCAGATTGTCGCACCACTGGCGCGACAATTAAGTTGGTCTCATTTCACAATCCTTATTCCTATCAAAAACCATGATGCTCGAATGTTCTATGCGTTACTATCAGTCGAATCTAGTTGGAGCAAAAGAGAATTAAGAAATCAAATAGATAGAAAAGCCTTTGAGCGCAAAGAAATCGCGCAAATCCAATTATCAAAAACTGACTTAGAAATACAAACTAGTTTCAAAGACCCTTACTTTTTAGATTTTCTGGGGTTAAAAGAAGGCTATTTGGAGAATGATTTAGAGGGTGCAATTCTCAAAGAATTAGAACATTTTATTTTAGAATTGGGTAAAGGCTTTGCTTTTGTAGAAAGACAAAAACGAATCATACTCGATGGTGTGGATTTTTATATTGATTTGTTGTTTTTCCACAGAAAATTAAAGCGTCTTGTCGCTGTAGAGTTAAAACTGAACAAATTTAAGCCCGCCTACAAAGGACAAATGGAGCTCTATTTAAAATGGCTCAATAAATATGAAAAACAAGAAGGTGAAAACCCTCCGATAGGATTGATATTATGCGCCGAAAAAAGTAATGAGCAAATAGAATTGCTAGAAATGGGAAAAGACGGAATAATGGTAGCCGAATACTGGACAGAGTTACCGCCAAAAAGTGAACTAGAAGCAAAATTGCATCAAGTATTAATAGAAGCCAAAGCAAGAATAGAACACAAGAAATTATTATAAAATGAACCTAAACCTAACCAATAAAGTCATCCTGATATCTGGCGGAGCCAAAGGAATCGGTGGAGCAATCTCCAGAGGATTGATTGCCGAAGGTGCAATTCCTGTGATGATTGATCCTTCCGAAAAAGAAGGTGCAGAAATCCTCGCTTTGGGCGAAGCATTTCAGATTCCTATCCGACTTTTTGAAGCTGCTGACTCTGAAAAAGTAGTCAAACTCACGCTTGAAAAATATGGGAGAATTGACGGCTTAGTGAATAATGCAGGGGCAAATGATAGTGTAGGATTGGAAAAAGGAAGCCCGGAAGCATTTGAGAAATCCGTTGCCAAAAACCTGAATCACTATTATCACTTGGCTCATTTTGCGCTACCTCATTTGAAAAAAGCAAAAGGAAGCATAGTCAATATCAGTAGTAAAACAGCCGTAACAGGCCAGGGAGGAACTTCAGGATACACCGCTGCAAAAGGCGCTCAACTTGCACTCACACGTGAGTGGGCAGTAGAACTTCTGCCCTACGAGATCACTGTCAATGCAGTCATTCCAGCGGAAGTTTATACCCCACTTTATGAAAATTGGATCAACACCTTTGACGATCCAAAGGCTAAACTGGAATCCATCACAGCCAAAATCCCATTAGGAAAACGCATGACCACGCCTGAAGAAATTGCTTCCATGGCCATTTTCCTACTTTCAAATAAAGCCTCACATATCACCGGACAACACTTATTTGTGGACGGAGGATACACCCATCTTGACCGATCTTTATAACCAATCCCATGACCCAAAAACCTGCATTAGTACCCAAGGAATTAATCGTTCCCTTTATCCTTATCACTTCCCTTTTTGCACTCTGGGGCTTCGCAAATGACATCACCAATCCTATGGTGGCGGCGTTTAAGCGAGTCCTCGAACTGAATAATACTCAGGCATCCTGGGTACAAATGGCTTTTTACGGAGGCTATTTCACGATGGCTTTGCCTGCCGCTTTTTTCATCAAAAAGTATTCTTATAAAACTGGAATCTTGCTAGGACTTGGCTTATATGGATTCGGTGCCTTGCTATTTTATCCAGCCGCCGCATGGGAGAGTTACGGATTTTTCCTTGCCTCGCTTTATATTTTGACGTTCGGATTGGCTTTTTTGGAGACCACTGCAAATCCCTACATTTTGTCCATGGGACCAGAAGCTACCGCCACGCAGCGACTGAATTTAGCACAAGCTTTTAACCCAATGGGAGCTTTGGCTGGACTTTTTGTTGCCAAGCAATTTATCCTAAACTCACTTCAATCAAATGCAACTGATGCGGATGGCACTATCATTTTCACCAGTTTAGATGACGCGGCCAAAGCTGTAATCCGAACCGCCGACCTGTTGATCATTCGAAATCCTTATGTGATACTTGGGCTTGTCGTGATCGCAATTCTGGTAGTCATCGCCATGATGAAAATGCCAGAAAGCAAAGAAACTGGAAAGGTGGAATTCAGAGCGACCATGGGCCGCTTGCTGAAAAACAGAAACTTTGTAGAAGGTACACTTGCTCAGATGTTCTATGTAGGAGCTCAAATAATGGTGTGGACGTACATCTATCAATACGCAGAAGTACTTGGCATTTCGAATGCTGACGCTGTCAATTATGGGTATGCTGCGCTTGTCATCTTTTTGATAGGCAGATGGATTTGCACCTTTTTGCTTCGTTACATCGCCCCTACTAAGCTGCTCACCATCTTTTCCGTGCTTGCGATAATATTCACCGCAGGAGCAATTTTTCTTCCGGGCATGACTGGCCTCTATTCATTGGTAGCGATTTCCTTCGCTATGTCCCTGATGTTCCCTACTATTTACGGGATCGCTTTGGACGGCTTGGGCGAGGACTCGAAGTTTGCTGCAGCTTACCTTGTAATGGCTATAGTTGGAGGCGCGATCATGCCAACACTGCAAGGAATGATCATGGACATCGGTGGAGTTGGATATGATGACACATTAATTCTGGGTGTTCCTGAAGTAAATTTCTCTTTCATACTTCCTCTTGCCTGCTTTGTCATGGTGTTGCTATTTAGTCTTAGAGTGAAGAAAGTGGAAGGTTGAGAGATTGAGAGATTTCTAGAATTAGGTCTTCAGATCTGAACTAAGTAAATAGTCAGCCTGTGCAAAGTCGAAGGCTTCAACAAATTGAGAAAAATAGAAAAATGAATACCCAAACTTTTGTATTAATCTGTGATCTGAAAGATGAGGAGGAAGCAATTCAGGCTTATGTGGAATGTCATAAAGCTGTTGCGCCAGCCATCATCCAGAGCCTTCATGATTCCGGGATTTTGGAGATGAGCATCTATCGATGGCGCCACAGACTGACCATGATACTGGTTGGGGATGAAAACTTTACATTCGAAAAGAAAGCCGCCTTGGACAATGCCAATGAGAAAGTGCAGGAATGGGAAGCTTTTCTCGGTCAATACCAAACCAATTTACCAGGCACACCTGATAACTGGCGCTGGCAGCTAACAGACAAAATTTTTGATTTTCACGCCTAAAATAACCTAATGAAAAAGTTAATACTAGCACTCAGTTTGACTATGATTAGCATTCTCGTAAATGCACAAGAAATCATCCTTCCGCTTTGGGAAGGCACTCCACCACTTCAGAAAGACATGGGGTTGGAGGAAAAAGCGGTGGAAGAAGGCATTATCAGAATTGAAAATGTACAGATCCCCCAGATTGAAGTTTTCCTTCCAAGTAAGCAAATGCGGACTGGCCAAGCTGTAGTGATTTTCCCTGGAGGCGGCTATCATATTTTAGCGTATGATTGGGAAGGAAGAGACTTCGCCAAGTGGCTAAACACACAAGGGATCGTGGGAATCGTAGTGAAATACAGACTTCCTGACTCCAAGTCCCTGACTGATGCTAAGGAGGTTCCTTTGCTTGATGCACAGCGAGCTGTTCGTCTAGTGAGACATCATTCGGAAGAATGGAAAATCGACCCAGCAAGGGTTGGTGTCATGGGCTTCTCTGCCGGAGGACATCTGGCTTCTACTGTCAGCACGCAGTATGCGCATGAAGTAGATAGACCGAAAGATGCTATAGACGCACTTTCTGCCCGTCCTGATTTCTCAATACTCGCCTATCCAGTGATTTCTTTTCGTGATGCAGCAGCGCATTCGGGTTCTAGAAAAAATCTAATCGGTGCTGATGCCAGTCAGGAATTGATTGATCGTTTCTCTAGTGAACTGAATGTAACAGCTGAGACACCTCCAACTTTCTTGGTACATGCTCAGGATGACGGCGGAGTTCCTATCGAGAACAGTTTCCTTTACTACAAAGCCCTCAATGCTAACAAGGTACCTGCTTCATTACATATCTATCCAAAAGGCGGACACGGTTTCGGTTTTGGCTTAGGAAAAGGTCCTGTGGATGGTTGGAGAGAGGTGTTGTTGGATTGGATGAAAACAGTTGGGCAGTGAGCAGTGAGTGAAGGCTGGTTATGGGTTCTTAGTTGTTGGTTGGCTGAATTAAGTTTCCAGTAATTAATCTAAAACTATCAAATTGAGTGCAAAAAAGGGCATTAAGATAGCCTTACTGATTACTTAAACTGTCAATACAATATTTCAATTTTAAAATCTTTCAATCTGAAAAAATGATCAAAGTAATAGCCTTTGATGCGGACGATACTCTGTGGGTCAACGAGCCATTTTTTCGCGAAGCAGAAGAGGAATTCGCGCGTTTGATGGAAGCTTTTATGCCTAGGCATAGTGTCATCAAGGAGGTTTACCAAACAGAAATAGACAATCTTGGCCGATATGGCTACGGTATCAAAGGCTTTATCCTATCCATGATTCAGACTGCTTTACGTATTTCTGATCATAAAATCCCCGTCACCTTTATCGACAAAATATTGGAAATCGGATACGATATGATGGAAAAACCAGTAGAAATTCTACCTGGAGTAGAAGAGGTACTCGCTGAGTTGCAGGACGATTATCGACTTGTGATGGCCACCAAGGGAGATCTGGTGGATCAAGAGAAGAAGCTAAAGAAGTCAGGTTTGGATCATTATTTCCATCATATAGAAATCATGAGTGAAAAGAAGGAAGCAGATTTCGCAAAGCTAATCCGCCATCTTGATGTCGTTCCTGAGGAATTTTTGATGATGGGAAATAGTTTGAAATCAGACGTACTTCCAGTGCTGGAACTCGGCGGACACGCGATCCATATTCCTTTTCATACGACCTGGGAGCATGAGATGATACAACATGAGGTCGAGCATGACAATTTCTACCAAGCTGAGCACATCGCTCAGGTGGTGGAAATGATAAAAGGAATGTAAAGATATGGGAATTCGGAATTGAGGTTTCGGTCTCCAGTCTTCCGTCTTCCGTCTCCGGTCTCCCGTCTCCGGTCTTCCGTCTCCCGTCTCCTGTCTTCCGTCTCCGGTCTTCCGTCTCCCGTCTCCTGTCTTCCGTCTCCCGTCTCCGGTCTTTTTTAAATCCTCGACTGATACGTGTACAACTGATAATACCTTCCTTCCAAGGCAATCAACTCATCGTGCTTGCCCCGCTCTACGATATTACCTTTTTCAACTACCAAAATCTGATCTGCCTGACGAATCGTACTCAATCGGTGAGCAATCACGAAGGTTGTTCTGCCTTTCATCAATTCCTTCAAACTTGCCTGAATCAAAGTCTCAGACTCTGTATCCAGATTGGAAGTAGCTTCATCAAGTATCAAAATTCTCGGGTCCGCCAAGATCGCTCTGGCAATCGCTATACGCTGCCGTTGTCCGCCGGAGAGCTTCACTCCTCTTTCTCCGATTAACGTATCCAAACCATCCTCAAATCGATCCGTGAACTCTTGTACATGAGCTGCAACTACTGATTTCTGTAAATCCTCCTCGCTCGCATCTGGTCTTGGAAATAGAATGTTCTCTCGGATCGTCCCTTCAAACAGGAAATCATCCTGTAACACTACGCCAAGTCTAGAGCGAAATGAATCCAAAGTCACCGTCTGCAGATCGTTGCCATCTAAAGTAATTTTACCCGAATCAGGATTCAAAAAAGTAGCAGCAAGTCCTGCTATGGTTGTTTTCCCAGAACCGGAAGTTCCTACCAAAGCAGTCACCGAACCTGCCGGTGCGTTAAAACTCACTCCTTTGATCACTTCCTTATCTTCCTCGTAGGCAAAAGACACATTGTCAAAAACTATATCTCCACGAAATTCCTTCAAAGCCAACGTTCTGGTGCGATCATCAGCCTCCAGCGGAGTATTCATGATTTCTTCTGTACGATCCAGACCTGCAAAAGCCTCGGTAAGCTGAGAGCCTATATTGGACATCTGCACGATCGGTGCGATCATAAAACCTAAGTAAAGGGTGAAAGCAAGGAAGTCTCCAAAAGTCATATCCCCTTGCATAATCATATAGCCACCCATTCCCATAATCCCAGCGGATGCCAAACCCAAAAGCAAAGCTCCTGCTGAAGTCACAAAACTAGTAGCGGTCAAACTTGCCTTTACATTCTGAAAAAGCTCATCTACCCCCTTAGCAAAAGTATTGATCTCCTGCTGCTCGGCATTGAAACCCTTGATTACCCGGATTCCCCCAAGTGTCTCAGTCAATCTACCAGTCACCTGCGCATTGATTTTGCCGCGCTCACGGAATATTGGTCTGATTTTGCTAAACGCTTTCAAAGACACCAATCCAAAAACCACCACGGGAAGCAACACATAAAGCGTCATCATCGGGCTGATGCTTATCAAAAGGAATAGGGAAATCACTGCTGTCAAGATCCCTCCTATCATTTGTGCGAAGCCTGTTCCAACCAAGTTCCGAACTCCCTCCACATCGGTCATAATTCTGGACACCAGCTCGCCCGTTTTCGCATTGTCGAAGAAGCGAATCGGGAGCTTGATAATATGTGCCTGAACCTGAGATCTTAACTTGGAAATGAGGTTTTGAGCCTCTACGCTAAGTATCTGGGTCAATGCATAGGATGTAACCGACTGCACTACTATCGCCAAAACCACGCCTCCGATCAACCACTTCAGCATGGTCAAATCATTGGAAGGAATCACGTCATCTATCAAGATTTTACTCGCTCCAGGCAGCACCAAACTTGCCAAGCGGGAGATCACAATCAAAAATAACCCTAAAAATAAATGCTTTCTCCTAGGCCAAATAATCGTCTTAAAGACCTGACCCATGGTCACTTTGCGCTCTGCTTTCTTAGCCATGAAATAGTATGTTAAGATTTGAAAACCCCATTATGGGCATGTCAGTTCCAAAAGGGGATGAAGTTAATTTGCTCTGCAATGATACTCCTACTTAAGACAAATCGACTCAGGATGAATTTTCTAATGACAAAATATTGCGGATATTAGCCCTATAGAGATATATACGAAACTTTTTATTTTTTTCAATTATGCACTCCACTACAGTAGAAATTCGGGTTGCAGGCAGGAAAATCCTGCTGAAAATGCCTAAAAACGAGGCTGACTTGGACATTGTAAGAAGTCTAAAGTATAGTCGATGGAATAAAGAAAATTACTATTGGGAAATCTCCAACCATCCTGGAAATCTTGAAAAACTCAAACGATACTTTGTAGATCGGATCACTAAATTCGATGAAGAAAGTCAGACAGAGCACACAAACTTAGATACCACTGCTTTCGTACCAAGCAGAAATCAAGTTTTCATTAGTAAAGAAAAAGGAAAACTTAAACTACAATTTCAATTTCAGGAAGAATTGATCAAAGCAATCAAATCTATTCCCTATTATCGTTGGGACACCTCCAAAAAACAATGGACAGTTCCCTTTACTCAAAAGTTCGAAGATGAACTTAAGCAGAAAGTAGCCGACTTGGAGTTGGAATTGATCTACCGCGAAGTAGAAAATGCAGGAGTGGAGAAAATACAACGATTAAACACCAAAGTATTTACAAAAACCTATCCAAAAGAATATCTCCATAAATTAGAAGAACGACGCTATAGTCCCCAGACAATCAAAACGTACACCGCATTATTAACTGAATTCATCAATTTCTTCCCAGAGCAAGATTTAGATCAACTTACAGACAAGGAAGTGACTGATTTTTCTAGGTACCTGGTCACCATACGCAAGGTATCCTCTTCCTACCAAAACCAGGCAATCAATGCAATCAAGTTCTATTTTGAGAAGGTAAAAAGTGGTCCAAGAAAATTTTATCACATTGACAGACCTCAGCGGGAAAAGGTTCTACCACAGGTATGTAGTGAAGAAGAAATAGTTAGTATATTCAAGTCCACAGAAAACTTAAAACATCGGACAATTTTGATGACTATATATTCAGCAGGACTACGAATCAGTGAACTGATTAACCTAAAGATCGCCCACATTGATTCTGACCGCATGCAAATCAGGGTTTTACAATCCAAAGGCAAGAAAGATCGATACACAGTCCTTTCTCAAAAAACCTTACTAATGCTGAGAGAATATATTAGAATCTACAGGCCTCATCACTATTTGTTTGAAGGCCAGGGAAGCACTAGTCAAACGCCGCTACCTTATAGCTCGAGAAGTATCCAATCCTTCCTGAAGGCTTCGGTAACAAAAGCGGGCATTTCCAAAAATGTAACTGCCCATACCTTGCGTCATTCTTTTGCTACGCATCTTTTAGAACACGGAACAGACTTGAGATATATTCAAAATCTACTAGGTCATGAGAGTAGCAAGACAACCGAAATCTACACTCATATTACTACTAAGGGGTTTGATCAAATCATAAGTCCTCTGGATCAATTAAACTTAGATGACTAAAGATAATTTAAAAATACCCGCAACTACCTTCGCAAGGCACACCTATTTGGATGCTTAGCGAAGGTAGTTGCGCAAACAAAAACGTTAGGCTTTATTAAAAAAAAACAGAAAAACTAAATGATTCCAACAACATTTATAAATTATTCAGCTGACACACTTGCCGAAACACAAGACGGATTAACAGGAAGTCGAATTGCCGAATACAGTGCAGCATATGCGATTGACTTCGACATCGAAATTCCTTATCCAGAATATCCATTTCCAGCAGATTTGCCCAATAAAAGAACCGCACTTCGAGAAAATTTAAAAGCGTTTAGTCCAGAACAACAGTTTAAAATCATAAAAGAACTATCTGAACTTCCCCATTTTGAAAATAATGCAGGTGTAAAAAATTTAAGAATAAAATTAATCTCACGATATGGAGCATTAGGAGAAGGAAATGCAAAAGAAGAGATTAATGAATCTTTGGTTGAAGAGACACAGCATTGGCTCTCTGAATATCCTGAAGTTTTAAAACTTTACAATGACTGTTTAGAAAAGCACTCAAATGGAATACATCAAAGGAATTTATTGGACGACTTGAGACTTTCATTGGAAACTTTGCTAAAAACTATTCTCGAAAATGGTAAATCGTTGGAAAATCAAATTGCGGAATTAGGCAAATTTATCAGTGAACGAAACGGTTCTAAGGAATTGAATAATATGTTTCTAAAGCTAATTGACTACTTTTCTAAGTATCAAAATACTTATGTAAAGCATAATGACAATGTAAATGAAAATGAAGTAGAAATCATCATTGAAATGGCAAGTTCATTTATGAAATTTATAGTAAGAATAAAATAACAAAGCCTAACAATGTATATAAAAAATAGGCGAAACAGTAGTAAAATCAAGGCTTTTGGCTTATGTCAAAGTTCGTGCTTAACCGAAAGTTTAGTGTTTCAAAATCGCCTACTTTTCATATACTCCCCGTTGTAGCACATTAAAATAAAGCAAAGTGAAAAAAATGAATACCTATCTGATAATTGGAACTATTGTATTAATCGGAGTAGTAATACTTTGTAGCTTTTATACCAGTCCAAAAGCAAAAAAAAGCAACATCGAAGAATCCAAAATTGAAGAAAAAGCTAGTGGAATTCAACAAGAAAAGCGGGTTTTAAAACTGACGGTAACCTCTGGTTTTGGTGGGGAAGAAAAAACTATTTCCGATAATGCAAATTCAGAGATAATTATAGAGAAAATGAAGTCAACCAACTGGAAAAAATTTCACGTTGTTCAATTAGAAGACATAAGTAGTAAAGGATTTAAAGCCTTACATGTCAGTGGGAGTTTTGAAGATGGATTGGCTTCGGGGCTGGTTACAGATGATGACCACATACTTATGACAAAATCAATAGAAACGGTTGATCAAATGATTGAAATACTTCTTGACTTTTTAAAAGGAGAAGATATTTGGCGGAATAAATATAAATACGAATAACGTGCTACAACAGAACCTAAACTGCATCAAAACGCAGTTTAGCCAAGCCGTTATGCACAATTTTAAAACGACCAACTAAATCACAAATGGCTAAGACTTTTTTACAAGCAGAATGGAAAAAATTAGCAATGGCAAATTATAAGGTTGACCCTAAACTGTTACTACCTTTTTTACCATTAAAAACAGAACTGGACTTTTGGAAAAACACTTGTTATGTTAGTCTCGTTGGTTTTATGTTCCAAGACACGAAAATAAAAGGTTTTAAAATTCCATTTCACACTGACTTTGAAGAAGTCAATCTTAGATTTTATGTCCGTTTTAAAGACAACGACAAATGGAAAAGAGGAGTTGTATTTATTAAAGAAATTGTTCCTAAGCACGCTTTGACATTTGTTGCAAATACAGTTTATGGTGAGAATTATGAAACAATGCCAATGGCACACAACTGGACCATAGACTCGGACAAACAAGTTATTGAATACAAATGGCGAAAAAAAACAAAGTGGCACTCAATTAAAGTCCAAACAGGACTTGACTTACTTGAAATAGATGAAGGTAGCGAAGAAGAATTTATAACTGAACATTATTGGGGCTATACAAAAATTAATAACAGTAAAACATCTGAATATGGCGTTGAACATCCAAAGTGGTATGTTTATAAAACCGTTGACTATAACATAGATGTAAGCTTTGGCGACATTTATGGCCAGACTTTTAGTTTCTTAGACAATGTTAACCCGACATCAGTTTTTCTGGCTGAAGGCTCATTAATTGAGGTAAAAGACGGCAAGACAATATGAGAAAAACTGTGCATAACAGCGGTTTGGCAAAAGTGGCGGTTCAGTGCTTCGTATGACAGTTTTGTTGGTAAACAAACAGAAGTACTTCGTTTTATCATTTATGCTGAAAATCGCCACCTTCGCCAAGCCGCAAAACGTTATATGCAATTAGAATGAATAGTGAAATCTGGTATACTGCAAGAGAAACTTATGACTCTGACTATGAAGTGGAATTTAGTTGGAAAAAGTATATTAAATGGTCCAAATTGACACATTTATCAGAGTTGGTATCACTTGATGGAATATTAAACGGGTTGGCATTTGAGCCAGACTTTGACTCTGCAGAAGATTGGAAATATATTGTTACGGAAGAACAAATGATAACGCAGTTTTTCAACTCTTTGGATTATGTAGTTGAAAAGACGAAGGACTTGGAATATTTTAATTTATTAGCAGTCGTCAGAGAACCAAACGAAGCAAAGAGTAAATTAGATAGTGAATTTGACTTTATTGGATATGATTTGATTGAAACAGATGGTGACGTTAGTGCTTTGACAAATTGTGGTGGGTTTGACGAATCGTTTTTACCGAAAGATTTAAATGAATTTGGACTACTAACTGAATGGGCAAAGGCTAAAAAAATTCAGACGGACTTAAGAATAAATAATCCGGAAGAACATCACGCTGATTGTTACCTCTTCGAAGTTTGGAGACATAAAATAATTGGAAGAAAAAATAAAAAAAGCATATAACACTGTATATGAGATCATAGCACCCTTCGGGATGCTACGCTTCACATACTAACCGTGGTATTAAAAATGAGCAATATCAACCTTACAGCATCAAAAGAAACTGGTTACCTTGTAGAACGGGGTGAATCAAAACTGCTTGAGTATGTTCTGATGTACGCACTCATAGCAATTGCATTTGTTTTGGGAGTTAAGGTTTATGTGGGAGAATTCAAATATGAGACTGGTCCTACCGAAAAAACGCTTTTTATCGTCCTCTTCGTGCTTGTTCTATTATTAACCGCTTTGTCATTATATCAAATCAAATTGACCAAAAAGCTGATCTTCATTGGATATACACATACAAAAGAAGAAGCTAGGAAAGCTCTTAGGAACTTAGCAAAAGAACAGCGTTGGAAGATTAATTATGATAATCAAGAATACTTTAAGGCATTTACCAAATCAGGAGTGGTAGCTGGTAAGGAAATAACAATTATCTATGCTACAAATGGAGTTTATACAAATGTGAGACTAGAATACGGCTTAAGGGGACGCTTTCCCTTCACCTTTGGGAAAAGGGAAACATTGGAGCTATTGAAAAAAAGAATATAAACACCACATAATCGAGTAGACGGCCGTGAGCCATAAGCCCACGGTGCGCCTCTCACACCACCGTACGTACGGGTCTTCCCGATAAAATCGGGACAGGCTGTATACGGCGGTTCGTAAAGCAAAATGCAACGCTCTTTACACCGCTACATCTTTCCGCTACTTTTAAGATAAGGCTACACAAAGGCTCCTTACCGAATTTTCATTTCACAAGATGTTCAGTCTCCCGATAAAAATCGGGACAGGCTTTCACTACTTCTGTGAGACCTCCATAGTTCTTATGGCTCGTTCCGCATAGCTACTATGACCTCTGCTGACTTCTCTTGAATGTTCTCGACAGCCAGAGATCTCCCCAGGTAAGAGCATATTCCTTCCCTCAATATCCACTGGATCTACCATCTAAGCACTTGTTGGTTACCCAACCTTTGGACGTCAGTATGCTGTGCTACCTCATCCGACTTAAATAGCCTCAGTATCCAGCACTTCGTGCGCCCCCTTCGCACTCACGTGCTCGGGCGTATTCGTTGGAACCAAGGTTTGCAGTCTCACTTCCTTTAGTGCATGTCTTACGACAAACCACCTTGCGACTTGCTAATGCTTCGGGGCGTTACCCCCGCACATAAGGGACTTTCACCCTCTGGTATAATTTGATATCTTCGATATCAGATGCCCATGCTGGGCACACACATCACCTTGGATCCAGCGGGCGGTATTGAGTAAATATGAAAATCAGTGTCTTTAAAAATTTAGGAGTAGGTTGGAAGAGAATGGTTTCGAAAGCCCGCCGTTTCCAAGCTGAACCCCGTTATAGGCAATAGACCAGAATCCGAAAAGAGAAAATTATGCATACTCACGCTGACAAAACGCAAGAAAACAAAAGCCAATCAGACGCCAATGTAGTTTATCATAGACAGAGCAGTGCTGAATCTACTTTTCAGTTTGTTGACAATCGACCAGAAGCTGTTGCACAACGAAAATTGCAGGAAATGGCTAATAATAGCCCTCAAGCCAAACGCGCTACACAATTGCAGACGATGGCAGATAACCATTCTGCTAAACAACAGCAACCTATCCAGAAGAAAGAAAACAATACAGGGTTACCTGACAATTTAAAATCTGGAATTGAACAATTATCAGGATATGCTATGGATGATCTAAAAGTCTATCGCAACTCCAGTAAGCCAGCACAGTTACAAGCTCATGCTTATGCACAAGGAGCCGATATTCATTTGGGGCCGGGACAAGAAAAGCACTTGGCTCACGAAGCTTGGCATGTGGTACAACAAAAACAAGGTAGAGTAAAACCTACTAAACAATTAAAAAGTAAAGCAAACATAAACGATAATGTTACCCTAGAACATGAAGCCGATGTTATGGGAGCTAGAGCAATCTCCTTGGGTAAAACTAGCAATGATTTTGGCAACAGTTTACAACAAGTATCTAGTAATTCCTATGGACCGATTCAAATGGCTGGACATGCTGGAGTTATGATATTTGGTGGTCACCCGAATGGTAGAGCAATTTTTAAACGAGTTGAAGTAAACGAATATCAAGAATACCAACGTGTAAGAAATGAACAAGCCGTTGGGGAAGCACCCGCGAATAACGTATTTCCAAGAGTATTCGGAACGTATACTGCAGCTGAATTCAATCAAGTTGGAGCAAGGATAAACCAGGGGTATAACGCTGGTGATGCCAGAGTTCAATCTTGGTTAGAGGGTGCTAAAGCGGGTGACTTTTATGTTGAAATAGAATCTTTAGGACCTGCAGGAGATAAGGTATTTGACTTTAAAATGGGAACCAGTACGGTAAGTAGAGAAGAACTGGAAAGAAACCATGGTAAATCGAAAAGTGAGGCCCGTATAAAGAAAAAGAAGATGGGTTTGGTGGACCGTTCTACAGAAACAAGTACCCTTGGTTTAAGAGATTCTGATGCCGCCAAAGGAATGTCAAAGTGGAGTTTCTTACCTTTTAAAATGGCTGAAACATTGAAACCTTTTAAAGAATTAATTTCTGATAGAGCAAGGGACGATGGTGCTCAAACCCCCTTTTTACCACAGGTAGCTATAGATTTACAAGGAATACATGATTATTTCGCCCAATCAGATACCGTTTATATAGCCGCAAGTATTCTTGTCAATATTTCTCAAGGGCAAGCAGGAAGGCCTGGAGATGCAGTAGAAAAAGCGAAGTTTATAGATTTGGCACACCCTATTCGAAGAGGCGAGGACAGTTTTAACAAAACCAGAAATCGTGTTTTACATGGTATTCAAAATTTAATAAGAATTGTTAATCGAGTCGACCCAACAAATTACCAAGGGGATGATGATAACGTTGCGCCTGTCAATGCAGGGTGAGCAAGCATTTATTCGTAAAAAAAGGAAAGTAAAAGCCTATCACAATGCCTAAACTGCATTAAAACGCAGTTTAGCCAGACCGTTGCCAGCCATTTCCTCTATTTCGAAGTGGAATAAAATTAACTCACTAATAAATGTAAAAATTATAAGACATGAAATACATATTATTACTCGCACTATTCATATTACAATTCACTGGTTATTCACAAACGCTTAATGAAAAACCCAGCTCTGAAAAAGGTAGTGACAAGTTATTATTAACAATCTTTCTTAAACATGATCAAAGTATGAACATAGATGAGATTGAGAAAATAAAAACCGATCAGGGATTTTATGAAAATTTCCCATCAGAAGGTGTATCAGTTGTTGATTGGTATGTGGTAATGGGAATTGGTCAGATGGTTGTATTAGAACTTCCTGCTTCCAAATTAAGAACTGTAAATGTGGCGCTTGAGAAAACGGCTTGGAAAGCTTTTAAAACAGAGTTTTATACAACTTACAATCTATATCCTATCATAGAAAATAAGTTGAAAAATAAATCAAAAGTAGTACTTGATTCCAAACCCTACTCTGAAAAAGCGAATGACAAGTTGTTAGTCACTGTCTTTCTTAAACATAATCAAAGTATGGTTTTAAATGAGATTGAAGCAATAAGAACCAATCAAGGGTTTTATGAAAATCTCCCTCCAGATGGTGTTTCTGTAGTTAATTGGTTTGTGGTTATGGGACTTGGTCAAATGGTTGTGTTGGAACTTCCTGCTTCAAAATTAGCTGCTGTAAATTTGGCTATTGAAAGAACCGCATGGAAGGCTTTTACAACAGAAATTTACCCAACTTACAACCTATACCCTATAATAGAAAATAAATTAAAGAATAGGTCAAAAGTAAATTACTAGAGTTTTTTTTTGTCATAAACAGTCAAAAAAATCTTATAAAACGGTTACCAACATCGTGTATATTAAGGACTTGGTCACTGCCGACTTACGAACATTCCTTCGGAATATTCTATCTGTGATTTACTGCTAAATCACTTACTTAAAACACACGTCTAATCATACACAACAACGCCGCTGCTCACAGACCACGTTAATATAAATTGAGTTCTAATTATTATTCACACAAGACGAATGAAACAATTACTATTAATTATTATAATTTCAATACAGACACAATTTTTATGGGGTCAAGACATTCTAATTACTCAAAATAGCATACAAACACCTGTATTAAAGTACAAAAAACTTTCACCGGTTATACAATTTCAACTACAGTCCAAAAATGAGTTTAGTGTCAAAAAGTTGGTGCTAGAATTTGAAGGAACTACCAACATTAACGATATAGATTCAGTATTTCTGATTGACATGGGGCAAGATAGTACCTGGCATACAGAAAGAGGAAGCATAGTCAAACAGAAAGCGCTGACGGAAGAGACTGCTACTTTTACTTTTTCAACACCGCAACAGATTAAAAACAACTATTTCATTGCTGCTGTAAAACTTAGAGATTCTACTTCACTTAATCATTCCATTTCAGCAGGGGTAAAAAAGGTTGAATTCATCGAAGCACAATCGCTTTCATTTGTAGCTGATACCAATCGAATTAGACAGCGTGTAGGTGTTGCCTTAAGGAATGGAGGAGATGATGGGGTCGTTAGATATCGAATTCCCGGTATAGCCAGTACCAATGAAAACAGTTTACTTGCCATTTATGATATTAGAAGAGATAATGGCAGAGATCTGCAGGGTAATATTGATATAGGTGTCAGCAGAAGTATAGATGGGGGAAATACTTGGGAACCTATGCGCATAGCATTAGATATGGGGGAATTCGGCAATCTCCCACAGAAGTTCAATGGAGTTAGTGATGCGAGTATATTAGTGGACAAAAACAGTAATGCGATTTATATTATTGGCTGCTGGATGCATGGCGTAATCGATGAACAAAAAGGCATTCCGATTAAAAATCTAACTGAGAATTCAACGAATTGGAACCATCAATGGAGGAATAATGGATCCTTACCTGGATTAGACATCAACATAACCTCTCAAATTCTCCTAACAAAATCAACTGATGACGGCAAAACATGGGGAGAACCCGTGAATATTACCAAGCAGGTGAAACAACCTGAATGGTATCTATTTGCACCAGCTCCCGGAAGTGGGATAACTCTAGATGATGGCACTTTGGTATTCCCTACGCAAGGCAAAGACAAGAATCAACTACCTTTTTCAAATATTACATTCAGTAAAGATGGTGGTCAAGCATGGCAATCAAGTAATCCATCCTACAGCAATACGACTGAAAATATGGTCGTGCAATTAAATGATGGAAGCATTATGCAAAATATGCGAGACAATCGAAATGCCTCAAACAAATCTGATAGTAATGGACGTGCTGTGTTCGTAACCAAGGATTTAGGAGAAGAATGGGTGGAACATCCCACGCATCATAATGCTCTGATTGAACCAGTTTGCATGGCGTCTATCTACAAACACACCTATACCACCGCCACTGGAAATCAAAAAAGCATATTACTGTTTTCGAATCCGAACTCAAAATACAAGCGTGAGCAAATGACAATTAAAATAAGCCTAGATGAAGGTAAAACTTGGCCTGAGGAGTATTGGACTCTATTGGATAAACTAAGTCTTAGTGGTGGTTATTCATCCTTAACAAGCATCGACAACAATACCATAGGCATATTGTATGAGGGAAGTCAGGCCCAAATGACATTTGAAAGTATCAGGTTAAATGAATTGGGAATAGAAGATGCTCAGTTACCTTGAGATATATGTAAAAGCACGGCCAGATTTCTGAAAATGAAAAAGTAAGTATAACGTCACAGCCGAGTAAAAGGCAATTTCATGCGTTGGAACGACCATCTTTTTGCACATATCTATATTCAACATTCAAGGCACACACATCACCTTGGATACAGCGGGCTGTTCAGTGTAAATAGAAAATTCAGTATATTGAATAAGCTAGAAGTAGGTTGGTAACGAGCAGCTCTGAAAGCCCATCAACTCCAAGCTGAATCCCGTTAGCACTATAGAATATCGAAACATGAGAAATTTCTTTATACTGCTTTTCTTTACCCTTATCTCTACCAACACAGCGTTTGGACAACTTCCAGTTAACAAAAATGGTAGATTTTTAGAAATCAATAAAGCACAAATTTATTTTGAAGAGTATGGAGAAGGTGAACCGCTTTTTCTTCTTCATGGGTTTCTCAACACAGCGGACAACTGGAGTAACTTTATCGAAGAATATTCAAAAAACTATAGAGTTATTGTTTGGGATATGCGAGGCCATGGTCGCTCAACTAATCCGGATGATCAGAAGGATTTTAAACATCAGCAGGCAGCGATGGATCTGTTGGAATTGATGGACAAGTTAACTATCGACAAAACAAAAGCCATTGGACACAGCTCTGGGGCTATCACGATTTTGTATGCTGCATCCATTGCCCCTGAAAAATTTGAAGCCATCATTCCAATTGCCGGCCAACATCACTATTCTGAACCGGTTAGAGATTGGATTAAGAGTAAAATCTGGGAAGATTTTTTTGATCAAGAAGAACTCGATTCATTGCACGGGAGAAAGAAGAGCGAACTATTGAAAAGACAATTTTACAATTTTTGGAAATTGAATGGTGATCCATCATTATCGAATGAGCTATTGCAAAGGATTACGGCGCGCACCCTGGTAGTTCATGGCGACAATGACTTTATCCCTGTGACCCAAGCGTGGGAAATCTACAACAACATTCCCTATGCTCGTATTTGGATTTCGCCTAATACTGGGCATATGCCACAATATGGGCCAGGAAATGATACAGACTTCATTAGGAGATCATTAGATTTTTTAAAAGGAGAAGGCTGGTAAATCTGTAATCCTCCCTCTGGAGCACTTGGATACTATAGACAGCGTCTAACGGCTCGAACATAACCTAGTCACCTCAACTGCCTAGACAAAACCCTACAAAAAAAGCCTCTCGATTTCTCAAGAGGCTGTACTTATAATTTTTACTTTCTGATTACTTGGTCTTCGGCAGAACGTTTGAAATCAAGGATACTTTCTCGATAGGCTCTGAAGCATTGGAGTAAATTCTCACTACAGAATTCTGCTTGCCCATTTTTCCAGTTGAATTGAAAGACACTTTGATCTCTGAAGTTTTACCTGGAGCGATAGGCTCCTTCGGCCAGCTTGGAACTGTACATCCACAAGTTGCGGCTACATTCGAAATAATCAACGGGGTAGTTCCTGTGTTTGTCAACTGAAATGTATGCTCTACTTTATCGCCTTGGGTGATGTCACCGAAATCAATTGATTTTTCTTTAAAAGTGATGGCTGCACCACTTTGTTCCTGCGCATTGGCATTAAATGCAAATACCAAAGCAAAGACGGTCAATAAGAATCCTAATTTTTTCATATGGTTTTAATTTATTTTTTAGTGGTCATCCAAATAACTATAGTGAGGAATCTTGCATGGATAAAATTCATATCACAGGGTGACAATCTCCCTCAAGCTCGATTTCATATCTATACATATTTGGTTTTCAAATATTCAATTTTTTGTGTCAAGTTCAAAATAACGGAATCCAAAGGTTTTAGATGCCTTTGACCTAGACTATATTGAAAATACCTTGCCAAAAGCGATTTTCAAGTACTGATTTTTTAACGTTAACCACAGAGCACGCGGAGTTTTACACAGAGGGCACAGTTATACTGTTATCATTTTTCGAGCCCCCATATTCAGCATACCCAGCATACTTTTACTTACTACTATTTATGCTTTTCTTAACACTAATCCTTTCAACCTCTCACTGATTACCTTTTACATTTTACTACTTACAACTCACAACATTTTCGACTCACCTCCTACTCCCTCAAAACTCCGAATCCTCGATTTCCTTTGGTTTCACGAAGAATACAGGCGCAAAATTCACTAGGTAAAGTTCCTCTGTAGCTCTGGTAATCGCAGTATAAAGCCATCTGGTAAAATCCTTATCTACTTGATTTTCGGGCAGGTATCCTTGATCCACAAAGACCGCTTTCCATTGCCCCCCTTGCGCTTTATGACAGGTCAAAGCATAAGCAAACTTGATTTGCAGCGCATTGAGAAAAGGATCTTTCTTGATCAATTCCTTGCGCTCCACCTTACTGGCCACATCTGCATAATCTTCCGACACTTGTTGGTACAAGCTTCTGTATTGATCACGCGTCAGCGAAGGACTAGGGGAATAAAGAGTATCCAAAATCACTTTTGCCTCGAAATGTGGCTCTTCTGGGTAATCCAGTAGCCTAAGTTCCAATGTAGCAAAGCGCAACCCATAGAACTCTTCGAAATTTCGAATTTTCATCACCTCAGCCATGTCACCATTTGCTAGGAAATTCACCTTTTCGGACTCCGCCATATAGGTGTAGTTGTTCTTCACGATCATCAGCAAATCCCCAGAGCTGATTTCATCCTCGAAAAAATGGATCGTTCGCCTGATATATAGATTGTACTGTACAGCCGCCTTATTGGACCGGGTGATGATTGTCGTGTTCTCCGTATCAAACTTATCATACGCATACCTCAACCCATCCTCCAGCCGCTCTCCGGTCATTTTGAATGTGTCTTTAAACTGATTGGTACTGATCTGTATCACTTGCTTCTCCTGCAGCAACTGATGCCTTAGATTGGTGGCATTATAAAGAATCCCAGATTCGAGTCGTTGCCGCATCACTTCCGTCAATTCGATGTAATCTGCATCCAATCGATAATGTCGCAGCAAGTAATCGGCCTCAAGTGCAGGACTAAACTCAGAACCCACTGGTGGAAGTTGGGCAGTATCCCCTACTAAGATGAGTCGATTATTCTGTCCATGAAAAACAAAGCTGATCAAGTCCCCAAGCAAATTGCCCGACATGCCGCCATCATCTGCGAGCATAGATGATTCATCTATGATAAAAACGGTATCCTTGTAATAATTCTTTTGAAGGATAAATCCCCCTCCCAAGCTCCCATCTTCCGCCTTGGGCTTATAGATAATCTTATGAATGGTATAAGCTGCTCGTCCAGAGTAATTGCTCATTACTTTGGCAGCACGACCAGTGGGAGCAAGCAAAAGCGAGCGCATGGATAATTTGGGTAGCGCTTGCACCAAAGCTGAGATCACAGAGGTCTTTCCTGTACCAGCATACCCTCGCAGGACAAACGTTGGCTTATTCTCCGGCTCCATGAGTAGGAAGTAATCCATCTTGGAGAAAAAAGCAGCTTGGCCCGATGTGGGTTCAAATGGAAAATATTTACTTAGCAATGCTGATGGCCTCAGCAATGACTCATTATCTTTACTCATACAGACGAATGTAAATGCCAAAAGATAAAATCAGCAAGGAAATCGAAGCAAAGTTCGGAAATCATCTCAGGTCACGCGTGAATGGCATTCTGATAGAAGACGGAAAAATCCTGATGATCAAACATTTAATGGGAAATGGCAAGTTCATGTGGTCTGTTCCCGGTGGTGGAATGCATTTTGGCCACAATGCATCTGAAAATTTAAAACGAGAGTTTTCTGAGGAAACAGGCCTAGATATAGAAGTAAAAGACTATCTTTTCGTCCACGAATACCTTGCGGCACCACTTCATGCGATGGAACATTTCTTTAGTGTGGAAAAAATTGGAGGGAATTTAACACTAGGTACGGATCCAGAACTCTATTCAGATTCTCAAATTATCGAAGAAATCAGTTGGATGAGCATAAATGAAATCCGATCATTGCCTAATGAAGCCCTTCATCAAATCTTTTGGGGAATTAAATCCCTTGAGGACTTAGTATTGTTGCGAGGATATTTTAATTTTGAAAATAATTCTCTAAAATAGCACGATTTAAAACCTTCAACCTTACCCAGATTCTTAAAATTTTAGCAAATGAATTTATCAAAAGTACTATCCTTGGTCTTCTTAGTAGTTGCACTTGGTCTCGGCTACCTTCTCTGGAAAGGTGTTGACGATGTAGTCGAAGACGAAAAAAGAGTCGCTCTTATCGAAGCAGCAATTATCGAAAAATTGCAAATGCTTAGAGATGCTGAGTTGGCATTCCAAGCGTCAAACGGAAGATATGCCGCGAACTGGAATGAATTGAAAGCATTTATCCAATCTGGTCAAATCTGGCTTGTTCAAAGAACTGAAACTACTACACTTCTAGAATACGGTAAAGAAGAAACCACAGTAGCATTCGATACGCTTGGTTCTGTACCAGTAATCGATTCTCTATTCAACGAAAGAAAATATCCTAATTTCAATCTAGAATCTCTTGCAGTAGTTCCTGGTTCTGGTGGAAAGCAGTTTGAATTCTTCGCAGACAAAGTGGAAAGAAACTCTTACGAAATCTCTGTTTTCGAGATTAGAGATCCTGCTCCAGTGAATCCTAACAGAAGATTGAACAACAACGAAAAAGCCTTGAAAGTAGGTTCAAGAACAGATGCCTCTACTGAGGGTAACTGGAAATAATACCTCCTATTTTGGAAAGCAACCTTAAAGTATTTAAAAGTGATAGGTTTGATGTGGAAGACGCAGCAAGCCTATCACTTTTTTTATATCCTGATTCCCTATTCATTTTTGCGAAGGATAAGAACCAGTCGAATATTGGTATTCACGAATACATAAACTTCAGCTGGACTTCTCTAGAACAGTTGGTGATTTCAGATCATCTCTTGAGAGCGGACTTACCCGCGAAGATTTATCTGCATCAACCTGAATTTAGCCTTGTCCCCGGCGTTTTATTTCAGCCTGGCAAAGAAGCTACTTACTTGTCTTTTGCCGCAGCTCAGCAAGCAAACACAAGCTATTTCAACACTCCTCTGGACAGCAACAACCTTCAGGTGCTCTCTTGCATCTCAGGCAAGCTAAAGAAGACGCTGGAAGCTCGGTTTTCTGACCTTACATTTCACCACGGATCTGTATCGTTTCTTTCTTATCTATTCAAAGAAAGATTTAACCTGATCGGGCAAGAGATTTTGGTCAGCATATTTGAAAATCAAATCTATGCAGCTGCATTTTCTAACCAAGAACTTGCTGCGTTCAATATCTTCACCATTGAGTCCAAGGAAGACATTTTGAAATATGCGTTGATCCTTATCGAGCAATTGAAATTTGATCGAAATCATGTGCGGATTAGTCTCTTCGGTGCAACAAGTGAAAGTGAAATCACTGAAGATTGGGGAAAGAAATACTTCCATAACTTCCGTCTGTTAACTCCACATGCCAATCAGAATTTCACCCATGGATTCAAGCATTTGAAATCAGTGAATCTATTTGAGACCAATTGGCAATTTGATTAATCCATGAAACTGATATGTGCAAACTAATCATTCGACCTATTTGGCAATGATCAGACCGCTCATCGAAGGTTCCATGTGGCCACTGAACCAATAAAACAATCCATGAAAAAAATCGCCATTTTCCCAGGTTCCTTCGATCCATATACACTAGGTCACCACGATATTGTGATGAGAAGTTTGGACTTGTTTGATGAGGTGATTATAGGGATTGGATACAATTCGACCAAGAAATCTAGATACTTTGAGATCGATGATATGGTGGCAAAAGTGGAAAGTGTATATGAACATATCCCTGGCGTCAAGGTCATTCTCTACAACGAACTGACCTCTACCCTAGCCAAAAAGCATAATGCCCAGTTTCTGATCAGAGGACTGAGAAATACTACTGATTTCGAATACGAGAATACAATCAGCCAAATGAATCGTTACTTGAACGAAGAGCTGGAAACAGTTTTCTTAATTACCTCACCTAGGTATGCTGCGATCAGCTCCACGATCATCCGTGAAGTCCATCGCTTTGGTGGTGATGTGTCAGAATTTCTTCCCTACAATATTTGAGGCTTTAAGTGCGTCTTGATGTATTGCTTGAAGAGAAAGCGCATTGATGGATAAGAATTGATCAAGGCAATTTTTGCATCGCCTTCATAGAACCATCTGATATCGTCTATTCCCTCCTCCTTTTGCGGAGTCATTTGGGAATCATTTAAACAGTCCATTTCAAACCAGTACGTTTTCTTCAGGATACTCTTTCTGTCTTGGGTATAAGTATGCCAAGTATTGCAGATCTTTTTACCTGCTTTCACCTTTACAGCACACTCCTCCTCCACTTCACGTACAGCACATTGCTTAGGTGTCTCTCCTTTTTCAAACTTTCCTTTCGGGAAATCCCACTTTCCAAGACGGAAAATAAGTAGCATTTTATCTTTTTTGGAAACCACTCCGCCAGCAGCTTTGATGATAGAAAATCGGCTTTTCACAAACTTTTTCAAAGCAGCTTTATCCTTAGTCACCAAAGTGATCGAATCCAGATCCTTCAGTTTTCGAGTCCTGAGGGTATAGAGCAAGCGGATGATCAGATCATGTGAAGGTTCATGAAATAGAATATCATCATTCCACGGCAAATGGGCTGGTAAGTCCTCTTGTTGGTGATAAACAGTGTCGTAAGACTTCGCAGGATTCAGCTCCTCGTAGCTTATCAGATCAAATGGCTTGTCATTCACGAAGATTCTCATGGGCGAATCAAGGGTTTGGCATGGTGGGAATTAATCAAAAGTGCATATTTTTTTCACTTGCTACAACCTTAGCCGAAGTTTATCGCTTATTTTTAAGCCATGGAAATTTTAGACGCGAACGTGGCTGCTGAAGTAGCCGACAAATTACTGGAAATTCAAGCAATCAGATTACAACCCGAAAAGCCTTTCACTTGGGCTTCTGGATGGAAATCACCTATTTACTGTGATAACAGACTTTCCCTATCTTTTCCAAAGGTAAGGACGATGATCAAAGAGCAGTTGGTGAGAAGCATTCAGCATTATTTCCCAAACGTGGAAGCAATTGCTGGAGTAGCTACTGCCGGGATTCCTCAGGGAGCTTTGCTGGCAAATGATCTTGATCTACCCTTTATCTACGTCCGATCCAAAGCCAAAGGCCACGGAATGGAAAACATGATCGAAGGAAAGGTAGTACCAGGTCAAAAGGTAGTCGTGGTAGAAGACTTAGTCTCTACGGGAGGCAGTTCGCTCAAAGCTACTCAGGACTTGTTAGACGCTGGATTTGATGTACTGGGAATGGTCGCCATTTTCAGTTATGGATTTGATGTAGCTGCGCAAAACTTCGAGAAGGCAGGCGTAAAACTTATTTGCCTAAGTCATTACGAAGCAATGCTTCCTATGGCTGTACAGAGAAAATACATTACAGACGATGTCCTAGAATCTCTTTCAGAATGGAGAAAGGCCCCAGCAATCTGGAAACAATAAGAACTTTTATAACGAACAAAGGCAGCGAGAAATCACTGCCTTTGTTCATTTATGGGTAGAGAATAAAACTACTTCTCAAAAAGGCCGATCGAACCCCCTACCCAGTCTTTGTCTTTGTTGAACTTCACGCCGATCATCTCTCCTCGACTGAGTCTCACTAGATTCCCCACCAAAGTAGGTTTCTCATCCTTTTCTGGCCAAAGCGCTAATATCCTTACTTCTACTTTTACCTTTCCGTCTGGAGATTGTATCACAGGAGAATAGGCAACTTTCTTCTGAAGAATATACAGATCCTTGTCCTTTACTGCTTCCACATCAGCTTTGGTCACATTGAAAACCACCCCAGACCCTGAAAAAGAAAACAAGGGCTTCAACACATAATTCTCCAAATCCTCTGGTATTTCATCCAGCTCACTGAGCAACTTGGTTTCAATAAAATATTGCCCCTGTAGGTAAGGCAAAATAAACTTAGAAATCCTCGTGTACCAGTTTGGATGTCCTGCCCACTCCACATCCAGTTTTTCTTCAAAACTGAACTGCAACTTCAAGTCCTTGCGCAGATCCAACTCATCAAAAATCACCCGATTATAAATCCGCTTGATTCTAACTTTCTCTCCAGCTTGATTTAGATAAAAAAGTTGATTCCCCTCTTTGATCACCTCCGTCACACAAACGATCGGAATTCCTAGGTCTCTACGACAAAAGTAAAAATCAATCTTTGTGTTCTGCTTCTCAGGCTCAATTTCCAACAGCACCACTTCTGAAGAGTCGTAGCCATTGAGAACAACTTCTCTCAATTTACCCAAGTAAGTCACCTCATCTAATCCAGACAAGTAAGGCGTCAATTCCGAAATAAAGGGATACTGTTGCTGAATCTTCCTGAACAGATTGAATTGGAAATTAAAGATGGAAGGAAAGCCCTGAACCTCTATAAGCTTGGGGATGATCTGCCCATTTTCCTCACAAATACCGAAGTCAATGGCCATAAACTGCGTATGAGCATCTTCATTTGGTACGGCTGTGTTAAGATCGATAGCTCGCTGAGTAATTGCTTTGAAATCCTGCTTTTTCACGAAAGCACATACTTCTTCGCAAGCTGCTTCCAGCTGCTTTTTCAAGTCCTTTGGAATGAAAAAAGGTGTTTCTGCTACTCTGAAAGTAGGTGAATAATTGAAGTCCGCAGCTAAATCATCAAGAAAAGCCTGATATTTTTCAATAGAAAATTCAGTGTTGAACTGAGCTCTGCGGGATTCAATCATAGAGGATTAAATTAAGGTAAGCGATTTCGATGCTTTGATTTTCTGTATGGATTGCTCAAGGAAATTGGGAATCAGAGTTTCATTCGTCTTGTAGATTTTGTCTTCATCTACCAAATGCTCCAGCATCTTTCTAAACTTGATTTTTCCTTTGACAGCTATGATTTTTTCTTTGACTTCAGCTTTTTTCAAATGCGCTAAAAAGCTAACAGGATCGGCTTCAGGATGGAATTGTGTGCCTACGATCTCAGCCGTAAAGCGAATGGCCATGATTGCGCGCTCGTATTCCACATGATCACGGATCTTTTCAAGTGCTATGATTTTGGCTCCAAGCACTTTGAATTTCTTCATATCTGGCTGAACTACCTGGTAGTCTCTAGAATCAATTGCCCAAAAAGGATTATCCAGACTTTGCAATAAGGAATCCTTTTGGCCTTCCGCAGTCTTATGCACAGACATCACTCCGAAGGAAGTAGATTTTCTCTTAGTGAGTGTTCCTAGCCCAAAATGTCTGCAAGCCATTTGAAATGAATGACAGATCAAAAGGATGTGTTTTTTATGATTATGGTTCTGATTCCAAATCCATATCTGATCCAGAAAATCAAAATATTTCAAATCCCAATGACCGTCACCTTCTTCGGGACTGCCTGGGCCTCCTGTAGAGATAAAAATATCAAAATCCCGGATCTCAGGAATCTCAGCTTTACCTCTAACATCAAATATTTTATAAGTCAACTGACCTTCAAATCTGGCCAAGATATCCTTGATACAACGCATCCCTTGATTGGGCTCACCATCGTACATATCTAATATAGCCAAGTTCAATTTCCTCTTTCCCACGTTGCCTGTTTGGTTTATTTAGCCCGCAAAGGTAATCAAAGCACTTAAATCCCTTCTGTAAACTTTGAAGTGATCATATCCACTACTTTTTTCAAATCTTGTGTCTGGTCAAATACTGCCAATTGCTGATCGGCACCTGTACCATTTTTCAGAATCTGATGCACATAGTTGATCTCTTCTCTACTGTCTAATTCATCTACGACATCATCTACGAAATCCAGAAGTTCCATGATCAACTCATAGGTAGGCACTTCTATTTTTCTACCAAAATCGATCAATTTACCCTCAATTCCATTTCTCGCAGCACGGAATTTATTTTCACGGATCAAGGCAATTCTGTAAATATTAAAGCTGGTGTTGCTCAGGAGAAGCCTGTACAACTTGGCAACTACAGCCTGTATCAAAGCCACTATACAAGTAGTCTCATCTACAGTAAGACACATATCACAAATCCGGAATTCAATCGTACTGAAAAATGGATGGATCCGAAGATCCCACCAGATTTTCTTGGGATTGTCTATACAATTGGTTTTCACCAAAGTCTCCAAATAATTATCGTAAGAAGCAACTGAGTCAAAATATTCAGGCAAACCTGTTCTAGGGAATTTGGCAAAAATCTTGGCTCTGAATGCTTTAAAACCAGTATTTCTTCCTTCCCAAAATGGAGAATTGGTAGTCAAAGCATAGATATGAGGAAGAAAATAACACGCCTGATTCATCAATTGAAGCGCAACTTCCCTATTGTCGATTCCTACATGCACATGGAGCCCGAAAATAAGATTTGATCGGGCAATGTCTTTCAATTCATCTACTATCGTATGGTATCTAGGGTCATCTGTGATCTCCTGATCTTGCCAGCGTGAAAAAGGATGCGTACTTGCCGCTCCTACTACTAAGCCTTGATCTGCTGCCAACTCAGATATTTTATTTCTGAGGTAAGAAACTTCCTTACGGGCTTGAGCAACATTTTCACAGACATTGGTCCCCACTTCTACCACTGACTGATGCATTTCAGCCTTCACTTGCTCCTTGAGTGTGATTTTTCCACCCTCCACAATTTTGGACATGTGTGAACGAAGATCTCTGGTTTCAGGATCTATTATCTGATATTCCTCTTCTACTCCAAGCGTGAACTTCGGGAGCTTTTTCAGTGATGAAGCCATGGTAATTCGTTAAGCGAAAAGTTTAAAATCTCTTGGAGCTGCTTACTGCATCTCTCATAAATGTGCCCCATGTTAGATTCATTTTCCCAGGTTTCTGAGCTTTTGCGTAGCTGATCGCCATTTTCGCAGCTTCCTCCACTACCCATTCAAAATTCTCCTGCCCTACCGAATTCACATCTGCATCAGGAGCTGGATTTCCAAAATCAATCGCATAAGGAATTCCGTCTTTCACTGCAAATTCCACGGTATTGAAATCATAGCCTAGGCCATGGCAAAGTCGAAGAGTGTAATCTTTGACCGTAGCCAACAACTTCTTTGAGGTAGGCGGTCCGTCTACTACATAGCGAAGATGGTGCGGGTTGCGAGGTTCGTAAGGCATGATTTTCACGGCTTTTCCTCCAAGACAATACACTCTGAAATACTCCTCAAATACAATTTCCTCCTGAAGCATCATCACCAACTGCCCTGTTTCAGGATGAGTTCTGAAAAACTCTTCCTTGTCTTCTAGGCGGTACACATTCTTCCATCCACCCCCTGCGTAAGGTTTCATATAAGCTGGAAATCCAACGTAGTCGAATATCCCTTCCCAATCCAACGGGGCAACAAGATTCCTAAAGGATTTGCTTGTAGTGTCATCAGGATGCTTTGCAGATGGCAAAATCACAGTTTTAGGCAGGGGAACTCCCAATTGATCTGCAAGGGCGTTATTGAAAAATTTATCATCAGCACTCCACCAAAATGGATTATTGATAACTGCCGTCCCAGTCAATGCCGCATTTTTCAAATACGCTCTGTAGAAGGGCACATCCTGGGAAATCCTATCTATAATGACTGCGTAATCTGATAACTGATTCTGAATCACTTTATCTATTTGCACCGCTTCAGCAATAATCCCTTTTTCTGCCTTTTGATTAACTCGGTCAATAAAAGCCTGAGGAAAAGTATCCTCCATACCGAAAAGTATTCCTATTTTCTTCATATCTAAATTGATAATACGTTGACCTAATTAAATTTGATTCTGCTCAGGTAATGTGGAAACATCTCCTTCCATACCTCCCAATCATGCGCTCGGTTTTGACGAACGTCAAACCAATGAGCAATATTTTTTGACTTAAGAGTTTCATGTAGTTTGATATTGGCATCGTAGCAGATATCCCAATTAGATGTACCCAAGACTACATCCATCTGCCAAAGCTCCTGATCGTTTAGTCCAGGAAGATACTCCAAGGGACTATTGTAAAAGATATCATCGTGCTGATATCCATCCATGAAGCTCCGGATATCAAACGCACCGGACATGCTAAATAGATGACTTACATAACCGGGATGCCTAAAAGCAAAATTTGCAGCATGATATCCACCAAAACTACATCCTGCCATGACTACTTTACCGGCTGGCGTATTTAAGCGTATACGCTCCACGATCTCATGACAAATCATTTTGTCATAAGCTACATGATTCTGAATTCGCTGATGAGGATGAATGCTCTTATTGTAAAAACTATCGGCATCATTACTTATAGGACAGTAGATTTTAATAAGCCCCTGTTCTATATACCATTGGGCAGATTTCACCAGTCCCATATCCCGGTTTTCATGAAAGGATCCTTTTGAAGTCGGGAAAATCACAACAGGATATCCCGCATGTCCGAACACCAACATTTCTACGTCCCGCTGCAGAAAGGGAGAAAACCATTTTAAATACTCTTCTTTCATATATAAAATTTCAACTAACAGTTAAAAATCAGAGGTTTTCTCTCCATTTCAAATACTAGTCAAAATTTCCTAAAAAGAAAAGTAACTGAGGTTAGCTTATTAATAAAAAATAAAGCTTCTACCGATTTAACTTTAGATCTGGCTGATTTTTAAGGACATAATTCCGAATGACACAAAAAATAAATATGACACAAAAAGCGCCAACAGTCAACCACTTAGTAGTCGTGAAAAAAGATGCGATAAATCCTAAAACCTGACTTTCTACAGGGAATTTTAAAAGTAAAAAAGTCACCATCAGGTTTTCAAATAAATCCAAAATAAAAATCACAAGTGGTAAAATCACTAGTAGTTTTCTTTTCGAGATCTTCATTATCAAAATACTAAATAGCAAGAGGTAGACGAGCATGTAAGCAGTATCCAAAATCCAAATCACAGCAAGGTAGTTCTCCCTTACTTTTGGCCCCATGCTTTGTATCGAGTTGTAGGCTTCATTTGCGGAATAAGCAAAACGCACATCCAGAGCTAATTCTCTGGGCATAAAATAGTTGAGCAGAAGATTGAATAAGGCGAAAAGCACGACCAAAGCAAGTAAACTTGGCGGTCTCTCTAATTTTCTAAAAATTGCTTCCATAAAAAAATCTAACAAAAATGAATAATGCCCAATTTAGGTGATTCTATCTAAAAATTATAAAGCAGACTGCATTTCCTGTACGAGTAATCTATAATCAGGTTGTATACCAACTTGCATACATAGGATAATTTCTAGCCGTTCTTGAAATCACCTCTTCCATTTCGGCTCCAGTATCTTTCACTTTTTTAGCAGGAATTCCCGCATAGATTGAATTAGCCTCCACGACAGTATTTGCCAAAACCACTGCGCCTGCCGCAATCACTGCACCTGAATGAACGATGGCTCCATCCATTACGATTGCTCCCATTCCTACTAGTACCCGGTCATGAATAGTACAGCCATGTACCACGGCATTATGTGCTACAGAAACCTCGTTACCGATATAAGTACCTGCTTTCTTGTAGGAGCAGTGGATCACCACACCATCCTGAATATTGGAATTATTGCCAATTCGAATTTCATGAACATCCCCACGAATTACCGCATTGAACCAAACTGTACAATTCTCTCCCATGATCACATCACCTACAATCGTAGCGTTTGGCGCTAACCAACAATTCGTCCCAAAGGCCGGAGTTTTATTATTTACATCAAGTAACAATGCCATTTTCAGGAAGACTAATTTTGGTTCGTTTATCACTATCTCAAAAACAAAGTTTCACTTTTTCTTTTGAGTAATGAACTTTTTAACAAACTTTGAGTTTACATGTATATACACACAAAATTGAAATTTAACTCAGCACAATGAAAATTATCAAACCAACAGGCCTAATTGTAGCGGCCGCACTAATGACTTTTGCTTGCAGCAAACCTGCTGACACGGTAGAAACAACTGATGCTCAAGAAGTAGCATCTTCAGAAGGAACGACTTTAACTTTGAGTCCAGAAGCTTCTAAAATAGCTTGGATGGGTTACAAACCAACCGGACAGCATCATGGAGTAATCCCTGCTACGACTGGTACTGTAACTGTAAATGGCACTGAAGTAACTGGTGGTTCATTCACGTTTGACATCACTGCACTAGAAATCCACGATATGGAAGCAGGTACAGAGATGCATGGTAAATTGAGCACTCACTTACAATCTGATGATTTCTTCGATGCTGCTAATCACCCAACTGCAACTTTCGAAATCACTGCAGTGGAGCCTTTCACTGCTGATGACGTAGTTGCGGACAATGAAGAGTTTGCTTCTGACAACACGCCAAAAACTAATAGCGAACTTTCTCCTGAAGCTCCTAATTACTGGGTAAGCGGAAACTTGACTATGAGAGGAACTACTAAAAACATCAAATTCCCTGCGACTATCAATGTAGCTGACGGAGCTGTAACTGCGAAAGCTGGTTTCAACATCAACAGAACTGATTGGGGTCTTGCATACGGAGACGAAGCTACTGCAGTTGATAAGGCAAAAGACAAATTTGTTTACAACAGCGTAGGTTTGGTATTGGACGTGAAAGCCAATTAATCCATAACAAACTCATTTGAAAGAGGAATTCTAACAGGATTCCTCTTTTTTTGTGCTACCAATGGAAAAAAGCACCTCCTTCATCTATCCTATCACTGATCCAAATTGGATCGAAAAACTTTGCAGATGGGCAGACCTGCACTTTGACTTTTTTGCTTTTACCAATGGAAATGCCCACCAATATCCAGAAGAACCTTTTGCTACCCGATTTTTCGCTGGACATAAGCAGTTGGCTGAAAATGAAATCTGGGGTATATCTAGTAAGTTCCAAAAGGTCGGCATCATAGGATACGACTTCAAAAACCACTTAGAGAAACTTCAAAGTGAGAACGAAGCTTTTTTCGAACTTCCAGAAATCTGCTTCTTCCAACCCTCCTTTACACTGGATTTTGATGGGAAAAATATCTATTCTGAAAACGAATTGTCTGATGATTTCTGGAAAGAAATAGCTAGAATCAAACTTCCTTTCTCAGCGGACACCACTTGCGAAGTCAGCCCACAACTCACAAAGGATAGCTATCTGGAGACTGTGAATACGATTCAGAATCACATTATCGAAGGGAATACCTACGAAACCAATTTTTGCCAAGCTTACGCAGGATCATTTGAGTCTTGGGACCCAATTTCAGCTTATTTCAAGCTGAACGAACTTTCTCGCATGCCATTCTCATCACTTTTCAAAGCAAAGTCTCAGTGGTTAGTTTCAGCCTCTCCTGAGCGTTATTTGAAAAGAACTGGCAGCAAAATCATCGCGCAACCTATCAAAGGAACTATTAAGCGTGGAAAATCTGCCGCTGAAGACGCTGCGAATAGAGAAACTTTGGCCAGCAGCGAAAAAGAACAAGCCGAAAATCTGATGATCACGGACTTGATGAGAAATGACCTCTCCAAAGTGTCAAAGACTGGTTCTGTGCAAGTCAAAGAGCTGTTTGGTATCTATCCCTTACCAAGAGTCTTTCAGATGATCAGCACGATAGTTTCTGACCTAAAAGAAGATGTAACCTTCTCCCAAATCATTCAAGCTTCATTCCCAATGGGCAGCATGACTGGCGCACCGAAGATTCGTACGATGGAAATTATCGATGAACTGGAAAGCTTCAAGAGAGGTTGGTTTTCGGGCGCCTTTGGGGTAATCGAAGAAAACGGGGATTTTGATTTCTCCGTAATCATTCGCAGCATTATCGCTGACTTGGAAGTGAAAAAACTCTACTTCGGCGTAGGCAGCGCCATCACCTACGATGCCAAAGCAGAACAAGAATACGAGGAATGCGGTCTCAAAGCCCAGGCAATTCTAGAAGTACTCCGTGGAAACTGAAAAAGACATAGTAGCCCCTCCAGTCCGGAAAATCATCCATGTAGATATGGACGCATTTTACGCGTCCGTAGAGCAGCTTGACCATCCCGAATGGCGAGGAAAACCGCTTGTGGTGGGCGGAAATGCTGCTCGAGGCGTGATCGCAGCAGCTAGTTATGAAGCTAGAAAATTCGGTGTTTACTCCGCTATGCCCTCCGTCTTGGCAGCTCGTAAATGCCCGCAGCTAATTTTTGCACCAGCGAGATTTGATCGATATCGAGAGATTTCCAGTCAGATCAGAGAGGTTTTTCACGAGTACACAGATCTAGTCGAGCCACTTTCACTGGATGAGGCATTTATGGATGTGACGGAAAATAAGAAAGGCCTAAAATCAGCCATACTGATAGCCAAGCAAATCCGCCAAAAGATCAAGGAGCGCACAGGATTGAATGCTTCGGCAGGTGTTTCCTACAATAAGTTCTTAGCTAAAATCGCCTCTGATCTAAACAAGCCTAATGGCCAGGCCGTGATCCTTCCTGAGGAGGCTGAGGATTTTTTAGAGAAGTTACCCATCAAGAAATTCTTCGGAATAGGGAAAGTAACAGCGGAGAAAATGAGCTCTCTAGGAATTCACAGTGGCAAAGAGCTTAAGCAATTTTCTCTGCAATACCTCACTCGGAAATTCGGGAAATCTGGTATTCACTACTTCAACATCGTCCGAGGAATCCACCTTTCCGAGGTGCAGCCACATCGAATTCGAAAATCTCTCAGTGCTGAGAACACTTTTGAAAAAGACATCTTGGCGATGAATGATCTGCTTTTCGCCCTAAAACCTATCTGTGATGAGCTGATCAAGCGAATTAAAAAGTCTGGGATCAAGGGCCGAACAGTAACCCTGAAAATCAAATTCTCAGATTTCACTCAGCAGACACGCAGCAAAACCCAAGAACAATATCCTGACGATGAACTCATCTGGGAAATAGCTCAGGAACTTCTGGCTCAAGAACCCTTTGAGAAATCAATTCGTTTACTTGGGCTTGGTATCTCCAATCTCAATATTATTGAGGAGCATCAGCACTTCGGAGAACAGCTCAAGATCCCATTTGAAGGCTAGAAGACCTAAATGAATTCCAGTATGTAGCCAGTTAACCAACATTAAGTACGCTGGCAAAATAAAAGGATCATACATTCTGCCATTTTGTCCGCATTTTAGTAATTTCGCCATCCGAAAGAAGGAAAGAAGGTACATGACCAATTTAATTGCAGACATAGATATCATCTCAGCAGAAGAAGCTCAAGCATGCGACTTCAAAATCACCGCAGATGAAAATACCGGCAAAACCAGAAAACTCTACATTGAGAGCTACGGTTGCGCCATGAATTTCGCAGATTCAGAGATCGTAGCATCCATCATGAAAGAAGGTGGATTTGACACGACTTCTGATTTTTATCAAGCAGATGTAATTTTTCTCAACACCTGCTCCATCCGCGAAAAAGCCGAGCTAACCGTACGAAAGCGCCTCACAGATTTTCAACGTGCTAAAAGAAGCAAGCCCGGAATGACTATCGGCGTGCTTGGTTGCATGGCTGAGCGACTGAAAGAGAAGCTTCTCGAAGAGGAAAAAATCGTGGACATCGTCGTAGGCCCAGATGCTTACCGTGATCTACCAAACTTACTTTCGGTAGCCGAAGACGGTCAGAAAGCAGTAAACACATTCCTTTCACGTGAGGAAACTTACGCAGACATCTCTCCGGTTCGTCTGAATTCCAACGGCGTAACAGCATTCGTTTCTATCATGCGGGGCTGTGACAACATGTGCTCATTCTGCGTAGTGCCTTTCACTCGTGGTAGAGAACGAAGCCGTGACCCCTATTCCATCGTCGAAGAAGCAAAAGACCTTTTCTCCAAAGGATACAAGGAAGTCACGCTACTCGGTCAAAATGTGGATAGCTACAAATGGTCTGCTGAAGAGAATAACAAAGCCAGACTGAACAAAAAAGATGAGGATTCAACTACGGTTGTCAACTTTGCCAATTTGCTGGAAATGGTTGCCTTGGTAGACCCTATGCTCCGCGTACGATTCTCCACTTCTCATCCCAAAGACATTACCAACGAGGTACTATACACGATAAAGAAATACGATAACATCTGTAATTACATCCACTTGCCTGCACAAAGCGGAAATTCACGCGTGTTGGAAATGATGAATAGAACCTACGATCGTGAATGGTACTTGGAGCGCATTTCCAAAATCAGAGAGATCCTAGGTGAGGAATGTGGAATATCATCCGACATGATCACTGGATTCTGCAGCGAAACAGAGGAAGAGCATCAAGACACACTTTCTCTGATGGATATCGTAAAATTCGATTTCTCTTACATGTTCTACTATTCGGAGAGACCAGGGACTTTGGCAGCAAAGAAATACCCAGATGATATTTCCTTGGAAGTAAAAAAACGAAGATTATCTGAAGTGATCGTTAAGCAGAGCGCTACTTCTCTTATGAGAAATAAACTCGACCTCGGAAAAGAACAGATAATACTAGTGGAAGGCCCATCGAAGAAATCAGCAGATGACTATAAAGGCAGAAACTCAGCAAATAAAGTGGTGATCATTCCTGCTGGTAACTATTCCAAAGGCGACTACTTAAGCGTAAAAATCATTGATTGCACTCCAGCAACACTGTTTGGTGAGGTGATTGAAATAAACCCGAAACATTAATGATTACTAATCCGGAAATACAAAGCGTCAAACAGCGCTTCGGGATCATTGGCAATAGTCCACACCTGAATCATGCTATCCAAGTGGCTATGCAGGCAGCTCCTACTGACATGACTGTGCTGATCACAGGTGAAAGTGGTAGTGGAAAGGAAAGTTTCTCGAAGATTATTCATTCACTCAGTCTTCGCAAGCATGGCAAATTCATTGCAATCAACTGTGGTGCTATTCCAGAAGGAACGATTGATTCCGAACTTTTTGGTCATGAAAAAGGCTCTTTTACCGGAGCTCACGAAGCCAGAAAAGGCTATTTTGAAGTGACTGATGGCGGGTCCATCTTCCTTGATGAAATTGGCGAAATGCCTCTTGGTACTCAGGCCAGACTACTTCGCGTACTTGAAAATGGAGAATTCATCAAAGTTGGTTCTTCAAAAGTGCTTAAAACGAACGTCCGTGTAATCACGGCAACCAATGTCAAACTTCTCAATGCTGTAGAAAAAGGAAATTTCAGAGAAGACCTTTACTACAGACTTAATACAGTGCCGATTTTTGTACCACCTCTGAGAGAGCGTGGAGAGGACATGGTTTTACTTTTCAGAAAATTCACATCCGACTTTGCTGAAAAATATCACGTCCGCCCTATTTCCTTGGACGCGGAAGCTCAAGCAGCTTTGATGCGTTATTCTTTCCCCGGCAACATTCGTCAACTGAAAAATATTGCGGAGCAAATCTCCCTTTTGGAAAGTGAGCGGGATGTAGATGCCGCCACTTTGGCGAAGTACCTTCCTTCAGACAATTCCCGTCTGCCTATGACCCTTCCAAGTTTGGGCAAAAACAGTGATTCTTCAGATTTCTCCGAAAGAGATTTGTTGTACAAGGTGCTTTTTGATATGAAAAAAGACATGAATGAGTTGAAAAAACTTGTGCTGGAGACTTATCAAAATGGCGGGCTGAATCAAAACATCATACAGAAGCACCAAGGACTTTTTGAAGATTTGGATAGTGGATTTGGCACTAAAGAAAGTACGGAATCCAATTCTAGCTACGTTCCTTTAGTGATTGATTCTAAAAAATCAAACTCCACTAACGACGAAGATTATGAAGATGACGCTATAGAGGATATTATTCATGAGGAAGATGACAACTCTCTTTCGCTGGAAAAGAAAGAAAAAGAAATGATTCTCAGAGCTTTGCGCAAGCATAATAATAAGAGAAAATATGCTGCAAGTGATCTGGGAATATCAGAACGTACACTTTATAGAAAGATCAAACAATATGAAATCGACCAATAAGCTTACACTCTTTGCTCTGGGGTTGGTCTTTCTCCTTTTCCAAAGCTGCGCGGTAAAATATAGCTTCACAGGTACCAACATCAATTATGAAGAAGTGAAAACGTTCACCGTTGATAACTTCTTCAATGATTCCGGTGGAGGAACGGCGAATATTGAGCAGAAATTCACCGAAGCGCTGAAAGAATATTACCAAAGAAACACCCAATTAGAATTGGTACGGTCGAATGGTAATTTGCAATTCATGGGAGCAATCACACGATACACCCTGACTCCTCAGGCGGCAGTTTCGAGTGGCGATCCAAATCTCCCTGATCGTGCGGGTAATATGCGCCTGACTATTAGTGTGGAAGTGGAATACATCAACACAACTAATGAAGAAGAAAATTTAAAAAGAGCATTTTCCTTTTATCAGGATTATGACCCTAGGACTACGACCTTTTTGGATGTGGAAAGTGACTTAGTAGACGAAATATTCACCAGCATAATTCAGGATATCTTTACAGCAACCGTCGCTAACTGGTAATTTCCCTATATTCAAGCTAAAAGGAATATTCACTTGAACTCAGCCCAATTTTTAGAAATACTCCATAAAGCCGATTCTTTAGATCACAGGGATATTCAGCAGCTACAGAAGGTGCAGGAAAATTTCCCCTATTTTCAAATCCCGTATATCCTCACAGCACGCTATGAATATCAACAAAATGTAACCGAAAACACCTACTCCCTAGCGTATGCAGCGATCACAAGTCCAGACAGAATCTGGCTTAAAAGCCTGATAGAAAAGCAGAAAGAAAATAATGCTACGACTGAGGAGGATGTGATAGAGAAAAGGGAAAAAGAAGAGGAAAAAAAATTGGTAGACGAGACGAAGGAGCCAACAACTCTCTTCAGATCTATTAGCAAAAAGGAAGTCAAACTAGAATCGATCAAAGAGATCGAAGCAAAGCAGCATACTGAGAACCTAGCAGCAGGCAATACCGAGATTAAATATAATCTGAGTGCTGCCACCATGCGCATAACTATTGTTATTGATGTAGAATATATTAACACTTCAAACGACGAGGAAACTCTAAAAAGACCCCTCACGTTTTTCAAAGATTACGATCCGAGAACTACCACCTTCTCCGCTATGGAAAAAGAGTTGGTAGATGAGATTTTCACTATCATTCAAGATATCTTCACAGCGCCAGTCGATAACTCGTATTTTACCTATATTCAAGCCAAAAGAAATATTCACGTGAACGCAGCCCAATTTTTAGAAATAATCCAAAAATCCGATCCTTTAGATCGCAGTGAGATCCTGCAGTTACAGAAGGTGCAGGAAAATTTCCCTTACTTCCAAATACCTCATATCCTTACAGCGCGCTATGAATTTCAAAAAGATAGCACCGTAAAAACTCCCGCTCTAGGATATGCGGCGATCACAAGTCCAGATAGAATGTGGCTTAAAGTACTGATTGAGAAGGCAGAAGAAAAGACTACTCCAGCTAAAACCACTACTTCAGAAGTAGAGGTAAAAACGGAAGCCAAATCAGAACCTATACCAGAGACAATCCCTAAGGAGGAAGCAACCCCGGAAGTACCTGAGGTAGTGAAACCAAAACCTAGAAGAAGGAAACCTCCGAAAGATGACCTGATCGAAACGATCAAGCGAAAAGAAAAAAGGGTAATCGTGGGCGAAAAGAAGATCGAGCAGATAGACTTGATCAAGGCATTTAGTAAAAAAGATATTAAGCTGGCAACGATCAAAGAGATCGAAGCAAACCAGAACACAGAGAACCTTGCAGCGGCAAGTACTCAGATCAATGACAAATTGATGTCAGAGTCTTACGCGAAAATTCTTGCCAAACAGGGTAAGAAGCAAATAGCTAAAGAAATTTATGAGAAGTTGGTATTGAAGTTTCCGGATAAAAGGACTTACTTTGCGGACTTGATCGAAAAACTGAAAGATTAACACCCATATTATATGTTTACTTTATTGATTACAATTATTCTAATTTTAGCGGTATTGCTAATCTTGGTTATCCTTGGACAGAATTCTAAAGGTGGAGCTGGTGCAGCATTTGGCGGTAGTGCTTCTCAAATCATGGGTGTTACCCGTACCGGAAATGTACTTGAAAAAGCTACTTGGGTATTGGCGATCTCTATTCTTGCATTATCGTTGGCATCTTCTGCTTTCTATACAGGAGCACAATCCAACCAATTTTCTTCTCCAAACATTGATAGCGCTAAGCAACAAGTGGTCGCTCCTACTTTTGGCGAAACTGAAAGCTTGCTTCCAGCAGCTACTGAAGAAACTCCAGTGGAGACTGATACTACTTCAGGAAACTAAGAAGAAAACTTCCTACGACTTTATAAAGTCTGCTCCTAATCGGGCAGACTTTTTCAGTTTATAGCTTCTGCAAACTTTTTGAAAGGAGGCAGAACCTTGAAATAGCCTAACTGGTCACAGATTTAAGGAGAAGGCGCTTACTGATAGGAATTAGCGTCTCTTCGATAGGAAATTCTAGCTGACTATGGATTCTCCAAGTAGCAGGGTTTGGCAGCTCCTTAATCTCTCGCACCAGGTCCATTTTTATCTTTTCAAGGGTATTGACCAAGCTTCGTTGAAATACTCCAACAAGCCACATACTAATACTCCGGAATTTTTCACCAGCAAAATGGAGCAAACTTGATTTGTAGCGAAAGGCATGAACCTCCTTCTTTTGCTCTCTAGAAAGCAAAATATACCCTTCCTGATTGTAGATTGGAACGATACCCACCGGTTCAAATTCCAATTGATCCTCTACATAATCGTAAATAGTCCTACCTTCTTCAATTTGTGAAACCAGCTTTGGCAATGCGAATTCAGTAATCAAAGAAAGTTCTTTCATCACCCCATCTTCGCTTACTTTAGACTGGTAATTCAGCTTGCCTTTTTCAAAGTCAATAGAATCTAAGGTTTTCGGAAAAAGTTTGTCCATTTCTGAGCTACCTGATTTCAATTCTTTCAAGTCATGGTAGTGGTCGATCAAATCTGAGAGCACAGGATAAAGCTTCATTGCATTAAAATGCTTGTTCGTTTCCTGTAGGTAGGCCAACAACTGATACTTTTTATATTCAAAATCTATATGGCCTTCGGTAATCCAATTTTTAGGTAGAGTAGTCATATGGAATAGCTTTGAATATAAATTACGAATTTCTGACAATTCTGAAGCCATGAGAGCAAAAATGTCAGGTTCTCCTGCCAATAAAAACAGGCTCACCCCTTCATTTGACGATCAATAACAGCCGATTTGTCAGCCTTTAACCCAATTCTTTCCTTGGCACAGGAAGTGCTATTAGGCAAGTACATTTTAATCTAACCTTAAACGAATTTATACTATGTCAAATGTGAACATCAAACCTCTTGCAGATAGAGTTTTGGTACAACCTGCTGCAGCTGAAGAGAAAACAGCTTCTGGACTTTATATCCCAGATACCGCTAAAGAAAAGCCACAGAAAGGTACTGTCGTGGCAGTAGGAAATGGTAAAAAAGATGAGCCTCTAACTGTAAAAGTTGGCGATACAGTATTGTACGGTAAATATTCAGGTACTGAATTGACTGTAGAAGGCAGTGACTATCTGATCATGAGAGAATCAGACATCTTTGCAATCCTTTAATTAATCATCCCTAATCGTTAACAAAAAACATTTAACAATATGGCTAAGCAATTATTTTTCAACACAAGTGCAAGAGACCAACTGAAGAAGGGCGTTGATGCACTTGCTGATGCAGTAAAAGTAACATTGGGTCCAAAAGGACGTAATGTGATCATTGACAAGAAATTCGGTGCACCTACTATCACTAAAGATGGTGTATCTGTAGCAAAAGAAATCGAATTGGCAGAGCCAATCGAAAACATGGGCGCTCAGCTTGTGAAAGAAGTAGCTTCAAAAACTGCTGACAATGCTGGTGACGGTACTACTACTGCTACTGTCCTTGCTCAATCTATCTTCGGCGTTGGTATCAAAAACGTAGCTGCCGGAGCTAACCCAATGGATCTTAAAAGAGGTATTGACAAAGCAGTTTCTGCTGTTGTTAAGCAACTTCAAGCTGATTCTAAGCAAATCTCTACTTCTAAGGAAATCGCTCAAGTAGCGACTGTATCTGCTAACAATGACGAGGAAATCGGTTTGATGATTTCTAACGCCATGGACAAAGTAGGTAAAGACGGTGTGATCACTGTAGAAGAAGCAAAAGGTACTGAAACTGATGTGAAAACTGTAGAAGGTATGCAGTTTGACAGAGGTTACCTTTCTCCTTACTTCGTGACTAACACGGAGAAAATGGAAGTTGAATTGGAGCAGCCTTACATCTTGATCTACGACAAGAAGATCTCTTCGATGAAGGAATTGCTTCCAGTTCTTGAGCCAGTAGCTCAGTCAGGCAAAGGCTTGGTGATCATCTCTGAAGATGTAGATGGCGAAGCACTTGCTACACTAGTAGTGAACAAGATCAGAGGCGCTTTGAAAGTAGCTGCTGTGAAAGCTCCAGGTTTCGGTGACAGAAGAAAAGCAATGTTGGAAGACATCGCTATCCTTACTGGCGGAACAGTTATCTCTGAAGAAAGAGGTTTCAAACTAGAAAACGCAACTATTGATATGCTTGGAAGAGCTGAGAAAATCAATATTGACAAAGACAATACTACTCTAGTGAATGGTGCTGGTGATAAAGCTGCTATCAAAGGCAGAATCGCTGAGATCAAAGCTCAGATAGACAAAACTACTTCTGATTACGACAGAGAGAAATTGCAGGAAAGACTTGCTAAACTTTCTGGCGGTGTGGCTATCCTTTATATCGGTGCTGCTACTGAAGTAGAAATGAAAGAAAAGAAAGATCGTGTAGACGATGCACTTCACGCGACTAGAGCAGCAGTACAAGAAGGTGTTGTTGTAGGTGGTGGTGTAGCGCTTGTAAGAGCTGCTGAAGCACTTAACAACCTTAAAGGTCTTAACGAAGATGAAGATACTGGTATCAACATCATCAGACAGGCTATCGAATCTCCATTGAGAACTATCGTTTCCAATGCAGGTGGTGAGCCTTCTGTAGTGATCAACAAGATCAGAGAGCACAAAGGTAACTATGGCTACAACGCTAGAACGGATGTATACGAAGACTTATTCAAGGCTGGTGTAATCGATCCTACTAAAGTAACTCGTCTAGCTCTTGAGAATGCAGCTTCTATTGCAGCACTTCTTTTGACTACTGAGTGTGTGGTAGCAGACGTAAGAGAAGATTCTCCATCAATGCCTCCAATGGGCGGTGGTGGAATGGGCGGCATGATGTAATCATCCCCCTTCTTTATAACCTAAAAGGAGATCCTATGGATCTCCTTTTTTTACTTTACATTCCAAATTAATTCGCCTTAAAATAAAAAAGGTAGTTAATCATTTTTCTTGAATCGGTATTAATTGTATTTTGGCTTTACCAAACGGTTTTTTTCTACCTTAATCATCTAAATGACCCATTTTGACACAATTTTTCTAGTGGATGATGATCCCATTAACAACCTTATTAACAAAAGGCTACTTGGGAAAATTGGCATTTCTGAGAATATCGTAGAATTTCTAGAGGGAGAAGAAGCGCTAGACAAACTCAATGATATTGAGGCGGATCAATCTGTCCTTATTTTTTTAGACATCAATATGCCTGTCCTAAATGGCTGGGAATTTCTTGATAAATACTTAGAATTATATGGGCACAGGTTGGACAAAATAGTCATCCTTTCCAGCTCCATTGATTACCAGGACAGATTTAAAGCTCAAGGCTATGAAATTGTATCTGGTTTTCTAGAGAAGCCACTTACCCTTGGCAAAATCGAAGAAATTAGAAATCAAGGGATATTATAATTCCCCAGTTAAGGAATTTTACTTAACGAGTACGGGACCTAGCCTTTCCCACATTTCTCTGATCAGCAGAAAAGGCACCAGCGAGTTATCTCCTGCTCCACCCATTCTGACAATCACTAACCCTTCAGAAGGAATTACCATCAGGAACTGCCCATTTTTACCCATAGCCTGATACATATCAGCCGGAGCATTGGGAACCAGCATCCCAGGGTATATCGTTTGGGATTGTGGAAGCATATACGAGGACTTACCATTCAACCAGGTTAGATATCCATAGCTGCGATTGACAACCTGCGATGACTGTGATAGCTTTTCAAAAAAATCACCAGACCAGATCTGTTCCCCATTCCAATTGCCATGAGCTTGCAGCAAAAGACCAAACCTGGCAAAAGACCTTGCATCACTGTAAAACACATTGTTTAAGCCTGTCTTCTGCCAAAAACCCTTCATCCCTACCTTACTACCCAGATTATCCTCAAAGTATTTTTGAAAGCTCTTTCCGGAGGCATTCTGAACTACTTTCTCCAACAAAGTATAAGGCGCATTATGATACGCCCATCGTTCTCCTGGCTCCGCTATAAATGTTAATGAAGCCGGATTAGTATCATCCATATTGCTCACAGCATCATCCAAACCCGTAGTCATCGTGAGATGATGGATCAGATCAATAGCACGTTCCTGCTTATTGGTCAAGGAAGACCAACCCTCTCCTAGGTATTTCTGAGTACGATCACTTGTCTTTAGCAACGATTGATTTTCAGCAATACCTACCAGTGTAGCTGTAAGCGTTTTTCCTGCACTTGCCCAATACCAATAAGAATTTTGATCCATCTTACCCAAGCCTGTCAATTTATCTCCCCAATACTCCTCCACCACAATTTTCCCGTCTTTCAAAATGATAAAAGCCCGAGTATCCTGGGTAGGCAGCCAAGCTAAAAATTCGGCAAATTTCACCCCGTCCCAACCTAGCTCACTGATAGCTTGTTTTTCCCAAACTACTGATTGATTTGGGGGAAAATAGAGATTAGATGCAGTAGGAGCAGGTTTTTGTGCTTCGGCACAGGAACAAATCAAAAAAGCCAGGTAGCACAGTACGATCAATCTCATGTGTTTAAAATTTAGCGTGTGTGCCATTAAATTTGTGAAAAACTTCATATAAATAGAACTACCGATTAGATAAAGGTCAAGGAGAATAGTTTAACTAGAAGCCAAAATAGTAAAGGTTTTTTGGGCTGACCCTTCCCAAAGTGAGCGGAATATAGACAATCCTATAGTAATGAAAGTCTTCTTCAATTTTCAATTGATTGCAGCCTTTATGAGTTGGGAAAGCAAATCCCTGCAAATGTCCTCCAGCTAAAAATACTTTTCTACTTGCTAAGAAATTATTATTTTGAAGGACAATTAGTTAATCATGACAGGAGGAGCCGGCTTCAGTGTTTCAGGAAATAAATCTTCTAAGGAGAATCGGAATCTGGGAAAAATACGCCCAAAACTCACGAGTTCAGATGGGGTTTCTCGAGAGAAAAACATGGAGAAAGCTGATCTCAAAAGTATAAATGACAGCATCCGGTTCAGAGCTAGCAGATACTCTTCCTCCTCCAGTAGTGGCTATTTCTTCGCCTTCATGGTGATACTAACCTTGGCCTGGGTTATCTGGACACTCTTTTTTTAGAAAGTTCTAATACACACGCTTTTCTACCAACCAAGAGACAAAAGCATTACAAGTTTCGGTCAACATTAGCATTTAGGCCACTTCGGTCATCATTCTTCCGTCCAGCTGGCTAGCAAAGAATTTTAGGTAACTGGCATCCGATAGCTATCGGATGGGGATAATCGCTAGTACTAATTAAGTACATCTTGCAATTCTTCCTTTTTCTTGAACATCGCCTTAGCAAAAGGACACAATGGAATGACTTTGATCTCTTCCTTACGCACGTAGGCCACCAGTTCATCCAGCAACTTTCCGCCGATTCCCTGTCCTTTCAGGCTTTCATCGACTTCAGTGTGCTCAATGATCATCTTCTTTGGCCCGGCCATCACATAGACCATTTCTCCAAATCGCTTGGCTCCCTCTTCCAGAAAAAATGAACCCCTTTTTCCGTCAAACTCATGTTGGATTTTAATATCATTCATGGTGCTTAGGTTTTAGTTTTGTTTTCGGCAATTTTATCATAAACCTTATCAACCGGCTCCCAAAGTTCGATACTATGCCCATCTGGATCTAAAATATGTATAAACTTTCCGTAAGAGGTATCATCGATTTCATCCAGAATAGTCACTCCCTCTGCTTTTAATTCTTGCACCAGTTCCACCAGATTTTCCACACGGTAATTCACCATAAAATCCTTTTCCGAAGGCTTGAAATAGGTAGTATCGTCCTTCATAGGCGACCATTGGGTATACCCCTTTTTATTAGAATTCTCGGAATTCCGCCACTCGAAAGTAGCTCCATATGCATCGGTATTTAACCCCAGATGCTTCTGATACCAATCCTTAGTCTTGCTAGGATCTTCTACTTTAAAAAATATCCCTCCTATTCCTGTGACACGCTTTTTCATCTGACTTGAAGTGGGTTAGTGAGCTATTAAGGTAAGAAAAAAATGAGACCTCTTATAGTCTAAGTAGATTTTGAAAACGGATCAACTCCTTCTTGGTAAAAGACAACACACAGATTCAAAAATCCCCCTTGCCCCCTTTGAAAAGGGGGAGTCGTGTCAGTTGAACTTCAACTATTTTCGCAAAGTGTTTACAGGCAATTACTAGATTATAGACGACTATTTACTGAACTCAATCACACCATGACTGATCTCAATACATTTTGAATACGGATCAACTCTCTTATGTAAAGGTGATGAGTTGTTCACTCGGAAAGGTAGAAAATCCCCCTTGCCCCCTTTGAAAAGGGGGAGAAGTGTCAGTTGCACTTCAACTATCTTCTCAAAGTGTTTACTGGCAATTACTTGAATATAGACGACTATTTACTGAACTCCGTCACACCTTGACTGATCCAGATACATTTTGAATACGGATCAACTCTCTTATGTAAAGCTGAAGAGTCGTTCACTCGGAAATAGACAAATCCCCCTTGCCCCCTTTGAAAAGGGGGAGTCGCGTCAGTTGAACTTCAACCATTTTCTCAAAGTGTTTACAGGCAATTACTAGATTATAGACGGCTATTTTCTGAACTCCGTCACAGCTTGACTGATACCAATACCTTTTGAAAACGGCTCAACTCCCCCTTTGAAAAGGGGGAGTCGCGTCAGTTGCACTTCAACTATTTTCGCAAAGTGTTTACAGGCAATTACTAGATTATAGACGACTATTTACTGAACTCAATCACACCATAACTGATCTCAATACATTTTGAATACGGATCAACTCCCCCTTTGTAAAGGGGGTAAGGGGGATTTAACTCCATATTTTTTTTAAATTAACTGTATGTATTTTTTGCCATACAACAAATCATTACGTGAATTCTCCAGAGAACTTAGAGCCCATAGCACTCTTTCTGAAATTCTGCTTTGGCAGAAGTTAAGAGCGAGTCAATTCCGAGGTTATGGCTTTAATAGACAAAAGCCTCTAGGCAATTACATCGTTGATCTATACAGCAATAAATTAAACCTAGTGATTGAAATAGATGGTGACTCTCATTATAATGAACAAGCTAT
>NZ_FOKK01000010.1 GCF_900112005.1 Algoriphagus aquimarinus
GCGTCAGTTGAACTTCAACCATTTTCGCAAAGTGTTTACAGGCAATTACTAGATTATAGACGACTATTTACTGAACTCAATCACACCTTGACTAAACCAGATATATTTTGAATACGGATCAACTCTCTTATGTAAAGGTGATAAGTTGTTCACTCGGAAAGGTAAAAATCCCCCTTGCCCCCTTTGAAAAGGGGGAGTCGCGTCAGTTGAACTTCAACCATTTTCGCAAAGTGTTTACAAGCAATTTCTATATTATAGACGACTATTTACTGAACTCCGTCACACCATGACTGATACCAATACCTTTTGAAAACGGCTCAACTCTCTTTTGTAAAGGTGAAGAGTCGTTCACTCGGAAAGGTAAAAATCCCCCTTGCCCCCTTTGAAAAGGGGGAGTCGCGTCAGTTGAACTTCAACCATTTTCGCAAAGTGTTTACAGGCAATTTCTAGATTATAGACGACTACTTACTGAACTCAATCACACCATGACTGATTCAGATATATTTTGAATACGGATCAACTCTCTTTTGTAAAGGTGATGAGTTGTTCACTCGGAAAGGTAGAAAATCCCCCTTGCCCCCTTTGAAAAGGGGGAGTTGCGTCAGTTGAACTGCGACCAATCCCAATCACTATCGGGACTGAAACCTAATTCGCTTCTTCGATTTTTACTTTCACTTTTTTCACCCGCTCGTTCTTCAATTTTGGCATCAGCTTTTGAACCAGATTACTTTTCACAGCTACATAAGAGGCAAAATCCATGATGGTGATCAATCCGATTTCTGCGCTTGTTAATCCGCCTTTTTTGGTAAGCATCCCTACGATATCTCCCTTGCTGACTTTATCTTTCTTGCCCGCACTCACATAGAGGCAAGTCCATTCCTGAGGAACTGGCGGCACTAGCTTTTCGCCTACCTTAATTTCTTCGATGAATTCTTCCACGTAATCTGGTCTTGACTCATCGTTTGCCAAGATCATATAGGACTGCCCTTCGGCATGCATCCTAGCTGTCCTACCATTTCTATGAATAAAAGCATCTTCCTTTGGAGGCAATTGGTAATGAACAATATGCTTGATCTCTGGAATATCCAAACCGCGTGAAGCTAGATCTGTAGCGATCAACAAATTGGTGACCTTGCTTCGGAATCTGATCAGGTTTTTCTCCCGATCTATTTGCTCCAAACCTCCATGAAGGACAGAGTGGAAATAATTATAGTCATTGAGCAAAATGCTCAGTCGATCGACAGCATCGCGGTGATTACAGAAAACGATACAGGATTCGTCCTGAAACCCTGCCACCAAACGCATCAGCATTTCTCCTTTTTCCTTACTAGAGCTATGGACCACTTTGAGTTCCAACTTGGACTCGACCACATCCTTCAGGAAATTAACCGTGCGATGATCTATAAATGGTAGAAAATCAGGCAATCTTTTCAATACAGTTGCCGAAGTAAGCAAGTGTCTTTGCTCACCGTTAAGCGCGCCAAAAATAACCTTCAACTGCTCATGAAAGCCCATTTGAAGAGACTTGTCAAATTCATCCAAAACCACCGTGTGGATAGTTTTCGGATCAAAAGAACCTCTTTCTATATGATCAGCCAATCTTCCTGGCGTACCGATGATCACGGCTGGTGCTTCACCCAAACTGTTTGATTCCAATTTGGAAGAGTGACCTCCGTAAACTGTACTCACTCTGAAGGGAGTTTTCATGCCTTTGAAAACCTGCTCGATCTGTATAGCCAATTCTCTGGAAGGCACAATAATCAGCGCCTGCACTTCCCTCACATTTTCCTTGAGGGAATTTAAAAGTGGAATCAGAAAGGCTACAGTTTTACCTGAGCCTGTAGGTGATAAAAGTACGAGATGGGGATTTTTGGCAGCTCTGGAGATAAATTCGGTCTGCATTTCGTTGAGGCTATCAATCGAAAGGCTTTTGAGATACTGGGCGGTGAATTCTGTTTGTTTTTCTGACACGCGCAAAAGTACCAATTTACTGCGACCTAAGTAGCCAAAATCATTGCTTAGCCCTAAACTTCCTTGCCTTTCACCACTAAAAACCAATCTCCTTCCAACGCCAAATAGCCATAGTCGTAGCAATAATGATAGATATTACCCTTTTTGGTTTCGTAGAGATGCGTGAAATACTTCAGCTGAAATCCATCACGAAGCAAACGCTCTCTGGTTGTTTTCGCCATTTCCTCACCTGGGGGAATGATTTCTTCCAAGATATTCCTGTTCTTTTTCAGGCTGTGATTGACCCGACGGATGTAATTCGTCGATAGTGCATTTTGCTGATTGTTGAAACTATTGCGGCATTGATCATCGCAGAACTTCTTGTCGATTCTGCCTTGAATCGCATTCCCACAATTCAAACAGTGTTTTTTCTCTAGTGCCATATGCTAAAAAGTTTGATCTAATTTAACCGATTAGTTTGAAAAATAATCAATCAAACTAACCGGTTACAATTTCTCTATCTTCTTATCTCTCAAATTTCAATGAATTCAGATTGAAGGTACCCCAGATCGAAATAGACCCATCCGTCACATACACGAAATATAAGTCCCCAAAGTAATCAGTGGGTGGAATAGTAAAGGAAGCATTAAACCATCCTTCTTGTGGACCTGATTTAGGTCTGGAATCCTTCCTTAGGGAGCCTGTTTCTGCCAGCAACTCACCATCTGGAGATCCAGCTCTTACCTGAAGTTTCCCTACCGTATTTCCGGGCATGATAGAAAGCGTGATATTCTTGATCTGATTGAGGTCAATATCTCTAAACAAAAGCCAGGATCCTGATGCAGTGAATTGCACGTAATGCTCATCTTCCGGATTTGCTCGCGCTACATTCTCAATACCATCTGCACTGTATGCAGAAACTGTGGTATTTCTCAATTTCAGCTGACTCGTAGTCTTAATCGCAGGAATGCCATTGGCTCCCTTGTCTTCATAAGCAGCTTGAACCATGTAAAAACCTTCTGGGTCTTCCGTGTTTTCAAACTGGTATTTCCCAGAAGCTGCTAATCCGGAGACTGCATTTGGATTGGCGATGCTCAGCACAAAATCAACCATCTGCCCTACTCTTTTCTCATCCAAATGCGTGTGTCCAGGCATGATTTGCTCACCCCAAACGCCCGAGCCACCATTCCTGACTTTATCGATCAGGTAGGATTTCGCATTCTTGTCATTCTTGTATTTTTCAGAAACCGAAGTATAATCTGGCCCCACAGATTCATTGCTGATTCCATGACAAGCCTTGCAACCCGCCTCATTGATGTAAGTCTCCCCTATGCTCAGCACCTCTTCCTGATGCCCCATCTCTATCAGATCGTACCCGCCTTCTAGGTAGTCTATTGTCAAATTGACCTGAGCTGGATCGATTTCCCCATCCTCTTTATCAGCTGCGGTCACACTGTAGTTGATCGCTTCTTTCCCGAAATAGAAACTTCGATTTCCTTCCCATGCTATAGAAACAGACGGCGCTTCATTACCCACTTTTACTTCCAAAAATGACGTTGCTGCCTCGCCTTGCAAGTCAGTAGCTGTCAATTTTACTTTATAAATCCCCGGTTTGTCAAAGGCATGCGATGGATTTTCTTCGGTAGAAGTCGCTCCATTTTCTCCAAATTCCCATAGAAAACTAACCTGATCATCTGTATCTAGATCTTGTGTTCCTGCTGAAGAGAAATTCACCGTCAAGGGTGCAGCACCCAGAGTTTTGTCAGCTGAGAGTTTCACTTCGGGCTTTCTATTTCCTTCGGAAAAAACGATTCTATACAAACCAGAATCATCGTTATTCGCACGCCAAAACGTACCATATTCCAATACATACAGGGAACCATCTTTCCCAAACTGCATATCCATCGGCTTCTCAAAATGAGTTTCTGGCATAAAGCGCTCCATGGTATCGTACTCGAAATTCTCCGTCAGACTAACCGTGAAAATCCAGTTTCGCATCCAGTCGTAGATAAACAACTTCTCATTGTAATAGCCTGGAAATCTAACTTCGGAAGCATCGTAATCCTCTCTATAATAAACCTGCCCAGCCATGGCATTTCTCCCTCCCTGACCGAGCATAGGAAACTCTTCCGACTCAGCATAAGGGTAATAAATCAAAGCAGGTTTGGCTGCTGGCAAAATCTCCATCCCCGTATTATTGGGAGAAGTATTCTGAGGTGCTTTAGGATCAAACTGAAACAAACTTTCTTTGGTAGCAAAATCGTATTTCCAATAGGCATTATTATTTCCTACAAAATATGGCCAGCCATAGTATCCCGGTCCTGTCGCCACGTTGATTTCATCATAGCCTCTTGGACCACGACCTTCTTTATCTTCCGAACCATCTGGCCCCACTTCACCCCAATACAAATTACCGTTATGACTATCTATAGAATACCTAAATGGGTTTCGATTGCCTTTTACATAGATTTCAGGACGGGTTTTCGGAGTGCCTACTGGAAATAAATTCCCTTCAGGAATAGAATATCCACCTTCTGGATTTGGTTTGATACGAAGAATCGATCCCCGCAAATCATTGGTATTACCCGAACTTCTCTGCGCATCCACATTTTTAGGTTGATCCTGACGCTCATCGATAGGATTAAAATTGCTCGATTCAAAAGGCGTAGAATCATCCCCTATGCCCAAGTACAAATTTCCCTGAGCATCAAATTCCAATGCACCAGCAGAATGACAACATCCACGAAAAAGATCCACATCCAGGATTTTCACCTCAGAAGCTAGATCTAGCTTATTGTCAACAAAATCAAATCTTGAAATCCTATTTTTGACAGGCTCAGAAGCTGGAGCGTAATAGAGATACAACCAGTTATTCTTCGAAAAATCCGGATCCTTAGCCATTCCCATTAAACCATCTTCCCGCTCAGGAAACACATCCACCTCTCCAACAACGATTGTCTGTCCTGATTCTTCCTGATAAAGTTTCAGCAAACCATGTCGCTCGATGATCAGAACATCTCCATTGTCCAAGACCTCGATCTCCATAGGCTCATTGAAATTCCCCGCAAGAGGGATTTTCGTGAATCTCGATTCATCAGGTTTTTCGGTAGCAAAGGGATCTTTCTGCTTGTTCTCACAACTCCAAAAACTCAAACTACAAACTGCAAATACTAGCAGGTACTTTCTCATAGGGCTCACTTAATTTCATTCAAGCCCTGAAGGTAAAGAAATCTGAAAAACACTAGCCAAGAATATGATCAAAGGTCATGATTGTAGTTGTAGGCTGGATAGCTGAGGCTTATGGAGTGGAAAATTATCAGATGTAGCTAGAAGTTTGATAACTAAATTCCATGAAGAATATACCAATTAAAGTAGGGGCGAAAGATTTTTCGCCCCTACGTAATGACGCAGATCCGAAATCAAACATCCGAAACCAAAAACCTTTTCACTCGCTCTTGAGCGTATCAGCAGGATTCACCAATGCCGCCTTAATTGCCTGAGTACTCACTGTCAGCAGCGCAATTACCAACGTCAATCCACCCGTCCATAAAAACACCGTCCAGTTAATACTTGTTCTATAGGCGAATGTCTCCAGCCAGTCGCTCATAAAATACCAAGTTGCGGGGATACCAATGATCACTGAGATGACAACCAACTTGGTGAATTCTGAAGAGATCAAACCTACCACGCTGACTACGGATGCTCCCATTACTTTTCGCACGGATATTTCCTTTTTCCTTCGCTCTGCGATGAAAGTCGCCAAGCCAAAAAGTCCCATACAAGATATCATCACGGCTAAACCTGTAAAGAGAGAAGTGAGCTTGGCTGTACGCTCCTGCGAACTGAATTTCCGCGCATGTTCCTCGTCCACAAATTTGTAATCAAAAGGAGAATCAGGATTGAACTTATTGAAAACAGTCTCCACACTAGCCAGAGAATTCGCATAATCTCCTCCTTCGGCAAGTCGTATATGGACAAAATTCAAATTGCGCTTTGGCCCCATGACCATGATGGGAATAACCTCATCAAATGGTGACTCCATTATAAAATCCTTGACCACGCCCACAATAGTAAACTCATAAGAATCGTCCTTTATCACCTGACCAATTGGATCGTCAAAACCCATAACTACCACAGCTTTCTCATTCACCAGTGCGGAAAGACTATCTCCAGCATAGGTATAAATATCAATATCTCTACCGGCGATCAATTCCATTCCGGCAGTTTTTACCAGATTCGCATCGCTTCCCATTCGGCTAATCATCGGTTTGTACTCGGGGTCTTTGCCCTGCCATTCCATACCATCTGTGTCACTGTAGATATCCGTCAAGGGAGAAAAAGTAAAACTCACTTGCTCTACTTCCGGAAGTGCTATCAGTTCATTGCGAAGCGCCGCTTTATTCTCTCGCATATTCTCCGTCACTGTGTGAAAAATCAGGTTATCCTTATCGATCCCCAGATCTCTATTCTGCACAAAAGACATCTGATCTTGCACAATCCAAACGCTTGAAATCAAAGTGACCACCACCGCAAATTGAAATACAACCAATACTTCACGGGGCTTCAAACCAAAGCTCTTTTTTGCATTCATCTTGGACTTGAAGACAACTGCTGGTTTATAGGAACTTAATAAAAACGCTGGATAACTCCCCGCCAATATCCCTGTCACAAATACATAAATCACAGAAATCCCCCAAAAGAATGGTTGTGAGAATGGATTTGCCAAATCCTGTCCGACCAAATCTTTGAACCATGAAAAGGACAGGGAAACAATAACAATGGCTAAAGTATATGCGGTAAGCGCAATCAATATAGACTAAGCCAAAAATTGACCAATGAGCATTCCTTTGCCAGCTCCGGAGATCTTTCTTATTCCCACCTCTTTTGATCGTTTATCACTTTGGGCAGTGCTCAGGTTCACAAAGTTGATAGCTGCTATCAGCAAAACAATGATAGAAACTATCCCAAACATCCGGATCATTTCTATTTTTCCACCTACAGATTTCCCGTTTTCAAACTTGGAATAGAGATGTAGATCTCCAATCGGAAAGAGAAAATCGGACACCTCTTTCATCTCTGAATTTTTGGCAGTGAAATCATTAAACTTCTGATTGAATGCAGCGAGGTCAGTCCCCTCATTTAGCATTGTAAAAGTGCGATAAGAATTGTTTCCCCAGTAATCATCCACCCAGTCCATTGCTTCCAGCTTCTTGAATGGCAAAAATGCAGTAAAAGGGAAATCTGTGTTTTTCGCCAAATCCTTAATGACAGCTTTCACCTCAAAATCCATTTGCTTGTCTACTGTGACTGATTTCCCCATCGCTGAAGATTCACCAAATAGTTTTTTTGCCACGGATTCTGTCAAAATAATATTATTCGGTTCTGTTAAAGCTGCAACAGGATCACCTTCCAGCGCTTCGAAACTAAACATCTCAAAAAAACCAGGATCAGTAAAAGTGGCTTCTTCATAAAAACTATTCTCGCCTACCGTCAAAAGTTGCTGATCCCACTCAGTAATTCTGGCTACCTCTGCCACTTCAGGAAACTGCTCCTTCATGGCAGGCGCATACGGCGCTGGAGTATAGTCCCAGGTAAAAATCTCCCCTTGCATTTCGGTATTTCTCCAATTGGCATAGACACGGTCTGAATTCTCGTGAAAGCGATCTACAGATAGCTCGAATTGCACCCAGATCAGAATCAATATCGAGGCAGCCATCCCGATTCCCAAACCAGCTATGTTGATAAATGCATACCCCTTACTTCTAGTGATATTTCTCCAGGCGATTTTAAGGTAGTTTTTCCACATTTTTTTTCTAGACTTATATGATTCTTACTAATTTCTCAACTTCTACATTCATCATTCGACGTTCTACATTCATTATTATTTGTAGTTCGCCACCTTCCTATTTTAAGGTTTGCGTTATTGCGAGTAAGGAACGAACGAAGCAATCTCATCGTGATATTAAGAAACAGATTACCGCACTCTCCCGAAAGCTTCCGGGACAAGTTCGCATTCTATAGCTATAGCATGACCCCATATACAATTCCACTTTTATGCCATCCAAAAACCCTCGGAACGGGTGTACCAGGTAGGATAAGCACTTTTAATAGAAAATCTATCGAACAATTTTGTTCGCTTGCGGTCGATAATGATTGAGGCTTAGAAAAATACGAAGATTGATTTTCTGGTTTTTGGTAACTTGTTTTGGTTTGGTTTGTGTCTCACAGACTAAGTGAAAAACAAAAAATTAACCACCCAACCTGCGCATCACCACTGCATCAATTATTTCAAAAAGCTGCTTGGGATGACGAGTTCGCCAGCTCATATCATCAAGCTTACCTCCCATGACCAAGTATCGGTCTATACCAAACCTGCTCATTTCAGACAAGACATGATCACGCAAGTTTAGCATGACAATCCAGCCGTCTTCTAATTCATCTTGCCATTCGTCGTAGTAATCATCAGCTTCCAGATCACCGTGGAAGTTGAGCACATTCTCACAAATCAGAATGTATTTGTTGATGCCCTCTCCGATCATCAATTCAATGATATTCCGCTTCAAAGTCATAATATCATTGTTCAGCAGGTCATTCCACTCACCCATCAATTCGATTACAGCAAAACCATGCTGATAGTCTGCATAGATTACTTTCAGAAAAAGCGTCTCCGATTCCATGCTATCCCACTGCGGGTGAATAAGAAAATTGTAGATGGAATCCGTAAAATGAACTTCGCTGTTTTGATATTCAAAAAACGGAGATAGAGGATCTTCTGCAGCGATGTAAAGATTTCTCCAGTTAAAGTATGGCTCAAGCGTATGCATGGTAGGTAAACAGATCTGGCTAAGGTAAAGTTGCGGCGGATATATACCATTTGAAACTTCCTTTATGGCTCAATCCATGCTAAACGAGATTATGTAGCTACGTCATTGCGAGGAGGCCCTTAGGCCGACGCGGCAATCTATTTAAGGTTAGCACTTCCAATATAGAGATTGCCACGCCTCGTTCCTCGTCTCGCAATGACGTTTCCAGGCGAGTAAAATTCCACTCAATTTTTCTAACTTTAGAAGACACCAAAATTTTTAAACTATGAACCTCCTTATTCTCCCATGGCTTGCACTTTTATTTTCCCTAGACAGCCCAAACTTCGAATCCCAACTCATAGACTCCAATGTCTCCATAGGCTATGGCCTGGTCGTTGGTGATGTGGATGGAGACGGAAAGCCAGATTTGATTATGGCAGATAAAAAACAATTTGTATGGTACCGAAACGGGGATTGGAAGCGCTTTGTATTGGCAGAAAACTTGACCGAACGGGATAATGTCTGCATAGCAGCGCGGGATATCGATGGAGATGAAAAAGTGGAGATAGCCGTAGGTGCGCAGTGGAACCCAGGAGAAACCAGCGATGAAACTCAATCCGGTTCGGTGCATTACCTCATTCGACCAGCCGATCCTACTCAACTTTGGACAGCAGTGCAACTTCCGCATGAGCCAACGGTGCATCGCATGTACTGGGTGAAAACAGGGAGCGATACCTATCAACTCATCGTGCTTCCACTTCACGGTCGGGGAAATAAAGCAGGCGAGGGAGCCGGAGTGAAGGTGATTGGCTATGAGAAACCTGCAGACCCAAACAATCCTTGGAAAACGAACCTCATCGATGAATCCATGCATCTGACGCATAATATGATTTCCAAAGACCTAGGCGTGGGTGAAGGCGAGACGATTTTTATAGGAGGAAAAGAAGGAGTAAAAAGCTTTTCAGTTCGGGATGGTAACTGGTTTGCCGGACCTACACAGGAGTCACCTCCTGGCCATCAATCCTTTGGAGAATTGGCACTGGCAATGATCCCCGGCCGAGGAATACTTCTGGCTGGAGTGGAGCCCATGCATGGCAATCAAGTGACAGCATTCGCAGCAACCCAGGAATCTTCCCAGCCACAGCGGATCGTCTTGGATAAAAGCCTTAATGAAGGTCATGGAATTGTGACGGGGGATTTCTTGGGAAACGGCACTGTTCAAATCGTGGCTGGATGGCGCACGCCAAATGAAGCCGGAGATATAGGAATCAAACTATACGAGCCCGTAAACGAGAACTACACCGAATTCAAAGCCCACTGGATCGATCAAAACGGCATGGCAACCGAAAGCCTAACTGCCGCCGATCTCAACGGCGATGGAAAACTCGATCTAATCGCCGCCGGCCGATCCACCAACAATCTGAAGATTTATTGGAATCGAAGGGAGTAAGGTGGTGTTAACCTTCCTTATTTAAACATAAATCTTTTAATGCTCTCAGAGAGCCTAAAAGCATTAGGAATTAAAAAAACTGCTTTTCGTTTTCGGGGTAAATGATATCTTTAGGGAGTTCTTTTTTACTAACTCTTTTTCATGACTGTTTCCGAATACCTACACAGCATCAACACCCGATACAAATTAGGCCACGCCACTGAGCATACCTTTCGCGGTGATTTGCAAAACCTGATTGAATCCCTCGTTCCCAACATATCCGCCACCAACGAACCCAAGCGTCAAGCCTGCGGAGCTCCGGATTACATTCTGACGAATAAAAAAGAGATTCCCGTAGGTTTCATTGAGGCAAAAGACATAGGAGATTCAGATCTGAAAGGCGTCAAAAAGAACGGAAACAAAGAGCAATTCGACCGATACAAAGGCTCGCTGGACAATTTGATCTTTACCGATTACCTGGATTTCTACTATTACAAAAACGGGGAACTCGTTACTTCCATTTGCATCGGTGTGGTGGATGGTGGAAAAATCCTTCCGCTACCCCATAATTTCCCTGCTTTCGAACTCCTCATCAAGGAGTTTACCACGCATATCAGCCAAAGTATCAAAAGCCCAAAGAAACTTGCTGAGATGATGGCGGGCAAGGCAAGAATGCTGGCCAATGTGATCGAAAACTCTCTCAATTCAGATGTGGAAAATCAGGAGAATTCCACCTTGAAAGAACAGATGAATGCCTTCAAGGAAATCCTGATCCATGACATTACACCAAAGGAATTTTCGGATGTCTATGCCCAGACGATCTCCTACGGGATGTTTGCCGCGCGGCTTTATGACGAGACCTTGGATTCCTTTTCCAGACAGGAAGCTGCCGAACTGATCCCTAAGTCTAATCCTTTCCTTCGAAAGCTCTTCCAATACATCGCAGGTTATGACCTCGACGATAGAATCACCTGGATCGTGGATGCCCTGGCAGATATCTTCCGGGCGGCAGATGTGAACGCTATCCTGAGCAACTTCGGCAAAGCCACCCAGACCGAGGATCCCATCATCCACTTTTACGAGACCTTCCTGAGTACCTATGATCCTAAGCTGCGCAAAGCCCGAGGGGTTTGGTACACGCCGCATCCTGTGGTGAACTTTATCATCCGTGCCGTGGATGATATTCTGATCGAGGAGTTCGACTTGCCGATGGGACTGGCGGATACCTCCAAAACGACCATCAAAGTACCTATCCCTACGCACGACAAACGATTCTCAGGTGGAATGCGGGAAATGGAGCAGGAAGTGCATCGGGTGCAATTTCTTGATCCGGCTACGGGCACAGGCACCTTCGTGGCAGAGGCGATCAATCATATCTATTCCAAATTCAAAGGACAGCAAGGTGTATGGAATTCCTATGTGGAAAATCACCTGCTGCCCCGCATCAATGGCTTCGAACTCCTGATGGCATCCTATGCAATGGCGCATCTGAAGCTAGATCTTGTGCTCAAGCAAACCGGCTACACGGGCACCAAAGGCCAACGCTTTCGCATCTATCTGACCAATTCCCTAGAGGAATACCACAAGGATACAGGAACCCTCTTCGCCAACTGGCTGAGTGCCGAGGCAAACGAAGCCAATCAGATCAAGCGTGATGCACCTGTCATGATCGTGGCAGGAAATCCACCTTACAGTGTAAGTAGCACGAATAAAGGAGAGTGGATCGAGAGTTTAGTAGCCGATTATAAAAAGAATCTGAACGAAAGAAATATTCAGCCACTATCGGATGATTACATCAAATTCATTCGCTACGGGCAGCATTTTATTGAGAAAAATGGATCAGGAATCTTAGCTTATGTGTCCAACAATAGCTTTTTGGATGGACTGATTCATCGCCAAATGAGAAAGGAATTACTAGAAACCTTCGATAAAATCTATATTATTGATCTGCATGGAAGTGTAAAAAGAAATGAAAAAGCAAAAGATGGATCAAAAGATGAAAATGTATTTGATATTCAACAGGGTGTAAGCATAAATATTTTTGTAAAGAAAGAAAGTGTAAAGAAAGATTTTTTAGCGCAGGTGTTTCATTTTGATTTGTTTGGAAAGAGAGAGTTTAAATATGAGCAATTATCTAAAAATAAATTAAATTCATTTAATTGGAATATATTGAAACCAGAAAAAAGTAATTATTTTTTTACTGAAAAAGACTTGTCGCAATCATCATCATATATAAGGGGGCTTTCTGTTATTGAGTTGTTTAAAGTTTATAATACTGGAACAGAGACAGGTAGGGATTCTCTTTTTATTGATTTTGAGAAAGAAAAATTAACTGAAAATATTCAAGGCGTTTTCCCTCAAGAAAGGAAACAGAATTTATTGCAAGAATTTAATATTGTTAATACAACAAGTTTTAAATTTCTTGATAGAGTTAATCAATCCAGTTTTAATTCAAATAATATTTCAAAAATATTTTATCGTCCATTTGATGAAAGAAATGTTTATTATGATCAAAATCTATTAAGGCGTCCAAGTTTTGATGCTATGAGTAATTTGACTAATAAAAACTTGTGTTTAATCACTTGCAGACAACAAAGTTCTTTTGATTTTCAACATGTATTTATTTCTAATACAATTGTTGATAGGAACTCTATATCACTTCAGACTAAGGAATCTGCATACGGTTTCCCTCTCTATCTCTACCCAGATTCCGATTCCCAGCTTTCCTTAGAATCCAACACCAGCCGAACTCCCAATCTAGATCCAAAGATCGTAGCAGAAATCGCGAAGGGTTTGGGCTTGACCTTTGAATCAGAAAAGACCGATACGGAAGGGAGTTTTGCTCCAATAGATTTGCTGGATTACATCTATGCGGTCTTGCACTCACCGAGCTATCGGGAGACCTACAAGGAGTTTTTGAAGATAGATTTCCCTCGGGTTCCTTATCCTACCGATGTGGAAGAGTTCTGGAGACTAGTCGCCCTAGGCGGAGAACTCCGATCCCTGCACCTGATGGAAAGCCCAAGTCTAAGCGAATACATCACCGAGTACCCCATCGGCGGTGAAAATGAAGTGGAGAAGCCACATTTCGTCATTGCGAGGGAGGAACGACCGAAGCAATCTGTTTCAGACGAAGAGACTGCTTCGACCGCTGAAGCGGATCTCGCAGTGACGGGAAGAGTCTACATCAACTCCGAGCAATACTTTGATAACGTACCCGAACTCGCCTGGAACTTCTACATCGGCGGCTACCAACCCGCCCAAAAATGGCTCAAAGACCGTAAAGGCCGCACCCTAGATTTTCAAGACATCCTGCACTACCAGAAAATCATCAAAGCGCTTGCGGAGACTGAGAGGGTTATGAGGGAGATAGATGAAATTGGAATTGTTTAAATAAAGATTTATGGAATCAATTAAGAAAAGGGTAGTGCACTTACAGGAAAATGCAAAGGCTCAATTTGAAAAGCTAAAAAAGAATGATAGTAGTTTTAATATAGGTGCCTTTTCAGATCTAAATTTTCATGATGAATCTATGGAGATTTATTATGGTACTATTTCTGTATTAGAGAATATTTACGGAAAAAATTCTTCACATATTAAGGAATTACTTTTAATTAATAATAAAATACTATCCATTAAATATAAATCTATTGAGGCTAGAGATGCCCAATTGTTAACATCTATAATTGGGATATTATCAAATTTAAAGTATGAGATTGAAAATGATCTTTTAGTAAGTATTGAAAAATCAATTTCTAAGGAGATTTTTACTGATTTTATTTCATTTTCTAAAGAGCAATATTCGAGTGGGGATTTAAAGATATGTTCAGTCCTAATTTGCGCTGCTCTTGAAGATTCCTTAAAAAAGATAGCAGATATTAATGGGTTAAACGTTACAAAAAAGTCAATGGCTGAAATAATCAATGCCTTGAAAAGTAAAGGTATAATTCAAAAAAATATTGCTTCATTACTTGAACCTTATACTAGATTAAGAAATAAAGTTTTTCATGCTGATTGGGAAAGTTTTGATAAATCAGAAATTGGTAGCTTGATAGCATTTACTGAAGAATTTGTAAAAGATCATTTTAAATAAAAAAATATGAAAGAGTTTAAAAACAAAAAAACGCAGCAATTATTTGATTTTTGGATAAGCCAACATCCAGAGTCTTATCATCCATTTGATATGGAAAGGATGTATAATTTTATTTTTTCAATGTTTATGGACGATGAATACTTAGGCGAAGATGAATTATATATAGCACTCAAAGAGAATAAAAATTGGCATGACGAATATGCTCAAAAAATCTCTACAAAACTCAGTTATAAAATTGATGATATAATGGGTTTTTTAAGGTTTCTGCGGGAAAATAAAAAATTAAATTAGATAGATTTTTTTACTCTTTAGGTTCAACCCCCTTCGGGGTTGCCATACAATCTCTTAATGTCGCATGTCCACGGGTTGCACCCGCGGTTATTGAAAGGTTGGACCACTCCGTGGTCGGGCGTGTAAATTTAGAACTAAAAGCATGACCCCGAACGGGGTCAAACCATTAATAGCCATGGGTGCAACCCATGGAAAAAAGAATAATCAACCCCCCAGCTAAGATTAAGGATGCATGACTAAGCGTAGATTGTATCTACGCTTTATTATATTTTTTGGAATTCCTCGGATATGAGTTCAACCCCTGCAGGGTAGCCATTACCCATCATCATTTCACGATTCCACGGGTTGCACCCGCGGTTATTGAAAAGTTGGACCACTCCGTGGTCGGGCGTGTAAATTTAGAACTAAAGGCATGACCCCGAACGGGGTCAAACCATTAATAGCCATGGGTGCAACCCATGGTAAACGAATACTACCTTTGAATCCCACGACCCCGAAGGTGGTCGAACATCTATTAGCTAATTCCAACTTATCTGCTCAGATCACCGATTTATCTCCTCAGCTCATCGATTTATCAGTTCAGTAGACATAATTATCAGTTCAGAACACATATTTATCACCTCAGAGCACATAATTATCTGTTCAGATCACATAATTTTCACCTCAGAACACATACTTATCAGCTTAAAGCCGCTCTGGATCTGCTAGGAACATATAATGATCACCTCGGAATGTTTAGCGAGCGGCTAATAGGCGATATTGAGCAGCTCTGATCAGATTTTGTGCTGCTTCTGGAGAAGCAGCACAACTAGGCTGCATGGAAACTATACTCTTTGCGCTTCCTTTTTTACCTTTTTGCAGTTCACCCATAAAAAAAACCGGGAATTTCTTCCCGGCTTTAGGTGAGTGGAGCAACTTTTTAAACTCCTGCTGGATCTCCGCCACTGCGTTTGCTGCGCTTTTCATAGCGCACTCTTAAGTCTGCATACACCGGCTTGGAACTTGGCACGTTGGCTTTTACGGCACCTTGCACGGATCGATAATACATGTTGGCCTGCTCCATCACTTCTGAGCCTGCTTCCATCAGGGTATCGTCCAAGTTGCTTGTAAGCTGGTTTATGGCGTTATACACCGATCCCAATTCGTTAATTGCTTTCCAATCTTTTTGCATTTCTGCCACATCGGAATAAGGAGGTAAAAACTCTGGGTTGGTGACCACATACTCCATTACCTTTTCTGCAAAGGGCCTTGAGGCTTCACCCATCTTAGTGAGTGCTCTTCGTTCATCTACAGTCAGGGAAATTAAAAGTGGCCCTAACTTTTCTTGCAACACCTTCACTGCGTCGTTGATTGCTTTGAGGTCTGCTGGAGGGATGGTAATTGATACTCGATTTTCCATAATAAAAATTGTTTAGGTATGTAAAAATTTAACTTAGTTCAAGATAACTAAGTTAGCTCACATACACCAAAATAAAACCGAAGAATTTTCTTCTTGATCACTTAGGGTCAGGTAGATAGCGCCTGTAAGATGTTGACTACACTTATCCTATGACCCTCCTATTCTACTCCGTGGCCTGTATCCCCACAGGCCACTTAATTCCCAAATCATTGCGGTCTGTGCGAACCTGCCTACCGGCAAAATAGGCACAGACCGAGGCCATTGAAATGATACAAATTCGCCTCTTTTAGCACAAAGGTCTGCCTTACCCTTCATCCCAAACAATCAATTTTTTATACCTTTTGAATTATCTTACCCCTTATAACAGCAACAATTCACCCATGAAAGTCAATACCCTTCTTTTCTTCCTCAGCTTCACTTTTGTACTCATATTCAGCGCTTCGGCTCAGGATCAAGCTTTTGAGCAATACACCGTCCGTAATTTCTCTTTTGAAGGTCATGCAGCCAAAGTGGTCTTCCCAAACCAAGCCAGCGAAAATGGCTATTGGGTATGGAGAGCGAGATTCTGGGGGCACGAACCGCAATTGGACAAGGCATTGCTGGAAAAAGGCTTTCATGTAGTCTATGTAGATGTGGCGGATCTCTATGGAAATGAAGGAGCAGTGAAGATTTGGGATGCGTTCTATGCCTATTGCAGAAAGGAATTTAAGCTCCACGAGAGAGTGGTTTTGGAAGGAATGAGCCGAGGCGGTTTGATTATTTACAATTGGGCAGCCAAGAATACTGACAAGGTTTTCACCATCTATGCCGATGCACCTGTTTGTGATATTAAGAGTTGGCCGGGAGGATTATATACGGGCAAAGGCAGTCCCGCTGACTGGGAAAAGTGCCTGAAAGCCTATGGACTAGACGCTACTACTGTGCTCGATTTCAAAGGAATTCCGATTTACAATAGCATTGCGATAGCCAAGGCTGGCATCCCCGTGATCCATGTGTATGGAGAAGCGGACGATGTGGTTCCTGCGTCAGAAAACACGGATTTATTGGCCGCTGAGTTTAGAAAAGCCGGTGGAACCATCAAGCTTATTGGCAAGCCTGGAGTCGGTCATCATCCTCATAGTTTGGAAGACCCTACTCCTATTTTGGACTTCATCATGGAGAGCATCGCCAACTCGAAATAAGCTACTTGCTTATCATCCTTGATATAACACCTTCGGGAAAATAAGGACACGAGGGATAAGATTATTTGGTACATTAACTATATAATTATCGACAAGTATACCAGTAACCCGACTTCCCACCTCCTACTTCTAACTTCCCAACCATGAAACCCACCTACCTTCTAACCCTCCTCGCCCTTGCATTTTGTTTTTCGACTACTGCCCAAACCTGCCTGACTGAAGCTAGTATCAAAGCACTGGATGCGCAATGGGAAGAGAAAAATCTAAATCCTGAGCCTGAGTTTTTTAAAAACATACTTAGCGACAATTTTACTTGGATTCACAATCATGTATCATCTGTGGACAATAAAGAATCCGTGGTCAAACGAGCAGAGAGACAAGTGGCAAATGATGGAAGCAACACCCGGTCAAGAATTCAAAGCGAGGTAAAAGTGGCGATCACGGGGAAAACAGCCATAGTCACAGGTTACACCATTGTAGATCGAGGTCCTACCCCAATTAAATACCATTTCATGCGTACCTATGTGGAAGTAGATGGCAAATGCCTTTTGGTAGGAAATCACACCATGGCTATCCCTGAGGAGGAATAGCCGATATTGAGAAGGAATGAATCTTATTTCTTTGAGTCGAATTCCTCCACTCGCTTTTTATGATACTCACTTCCACTAATCGCATAGGCCTTTTTCACATAAGTTAAAGCAGATTCGAAATCAGTCTGAGTGACAAAATAATCCGCCATAGAATCATACACATTGGCAGACTTGGGGAAATACCGGATTCCCTGCTCGAAGAACATTTTCGCCTTTTCCATCTGCCCCATATCCATACTCATGTAGCCTGACATGGTTACCAGATCCTCCGGATAGGGAGCTACTTCATAGCCAAAGCGAGCCTCCAGCTTCTTCGCTCTATACTCCGTCAATTCCATCAGCTCTTTGGCGGGAGTTTCTGGTATGTTAAACAATTCTACTCTTTCCATCTGAAACCATTCGAAAAGCGAAATCAATCCACTTCGAAGAGAAGGAAGCGGAATCGTGCCGTGAAGATCCTTTGGAAAAAGCTCCCAGTCAAAATCCAACCCACTTGCTGAACTAGTTCTGCAAAGCTCCGCAAACGCCCTATTGCTCCGGGCAAACAAAGTGAAATCAGATTCGTCCTGCTTAACTTCCTCGATGGTCATTTCAGGTTTTTGCATATGCATTTGACCATTAAGAGAAATATAGAGGGATTTACCCTTATGGCTTTCGCTGCCAAAAACTTCCCTCGCTTGCTTCAGCATCAGCTGATCATCCCAGTCCAAACTAGGATCTATCGCCAAATAGTTGGCAAATAACTCCGGGTGATTGAGAAGCGTGTTGATAGCAAACAATCCCCCGTAAGAATGTCCAATTAAGGTACGATAGGTAGTAACTGGATACTTTCCTTCTATGTAGGGGATCAATTCTTTGGACAGAAACTCCGTAAAAGCTGCTGCTCCCCCATTTGGCGCATAACTTGGCTCTACGACGCTAGGAGTTAAATCTCTGTTTCTGTTCTGATGATTGGAAATGCCAATAAGGATCATTTCGGGTAGAAATCCACCTGAGTAAAACGATTGAGTCACGCTAAGTGCAGGCAGCAGAATTTCCCCATCCAAAATGTAGGCCGTGGGATATTTCTTTTCCGAGTCAAAGCCTTCTGGCAGTTGTACATAAAAGACTCTGGACTCGTCCAGCACCTCAGAATACATGCTATCCTTCAGCCCAGCCTGAGTTAGAAATTGCGCTTGCGCGTTACCAAAGACGCACAACAACAGCAAGACGCAAAGAAAGATTTTATGATGGAAGTAGGTCATTAAGGGTTGGGGTCTACTGATGGAATAGCATAAACTATTCATATTCAAATATTTTTAGCTGTGGGTAATTTATCAAAATACCTCTTTAGATTCCTAATAAGCTAGGATCCCAATACGCCTAGGGAGAATCTTTAGTAGTGTAGCTTCGAGATTGAATAAGCAATTCCTTAAATTGGAGCCAAGCTTATATTTTCAACAGGATTCATTGCTTTCCCCTATTCTCATCCATGGATATTTTTAGTGTCATCACCATTCTGATTATACTTTCTGCAGCTTTTGCCTTTATCAATACCAAATTTCTGAAGCTCCCTTTTACCATCGGGCTGATGATTATTGCTATCGCATTTACGCTGGGAATTACGATTCTAGGCAAATTCAATCATTATTTTCTCGACGAAGCGGAACTCCTTATCAAGTCCATTGATTTTGAAACAGCCCTGCTAGATGTAATGCTGAGCTTCCTGCTTTTTGCCGGAGCACTTCACACCAAACTGGATTCCCTAAGGAGACTCAAAGCTCCTATCGCTGTCTTCGCTACTATTGGAGTGGTGCTATCCACCTTTTTCGTGGGCACACTGATGTTTTACGCTTTCATACTGTTTGGTCACGAAATCGACTATATCTATTGCCTGCTATTTGGCGCATTGATCTCTCCTACTGACCCTATCGCGGTATTAGGGATTTTGAAAAGTGCCAATGCACCCAAGAAACTGGAGGTCAAAATAGTAGGCGAATCACTCTTCAATGACGGTGTAGGCGTGGTGGTATTCCTGGTTATTTTCAAAATTGCCCAGCAGGGAATCGGCGCTATAGATGCGGGAGATATTGGGTTGTTGTTCTTAGAAGAAGTGGTAGGTGGCATAATCCTCGGCTTGGTAACAGGATGGATGACATTTCAGATCATGAAAGCAATAGACCATTATGAAACTGAGGTGATAATTACTCTTGCCTTGGTGATGGGACTTTCTATGCTAGCTCATAAACTTCACGTTTCCGGCCCGCTGGCAGTGGTAGTTGCAGGGATTTTCATAGGAAATAAATCACCGAAAATAGCCTGGTCAGAGACTACTCATAATTATGTAGACAAATTCTGGGAACTGATAGACGTGCTACTAAATGCTGTTCTATTCGTATTGATTGGTCTTGAGCTGTTAATCATTTCCACCAGTGGAGAGTACTTGAAATTTGGATTGATCGCAATTCCGGTAGCCCTTATCGCTAGGTATTTAGCACTTTCTGGACCTGTTGCTATTTTTGATAAAAAGCTAGATTTCATCCCAAAAACCAATCTGATGATGACTTGGGGAGGAATCCGAGGAGGAATCTCCATCGCTTTAGCTTTATCCTTAGAACCTCAAATGGAGCGGGAATTATTCCTCACCGTCACCTATGTGGTCGTAGTCTTCTCCATTATTGTTCAGGGATTGACCATCGGACCCTTGGTGAAGAAGGTTTTAAAAAACTACACCTAAAGTGCCGGCAGCCACATGCCCATAGTTGCAGTAGCGATTCCTACCATAATCCCCAAAGTCAGCACTCCCAATAGGACTGACATAGCTATTTTGGGTTTCGCAAAGGAAGATGCCTTGGCTATAAAATAGAATTCAGCAATTACCTGCGGTAAAATATACACGAACACGTAAAGGAAATTTAGAAATGGCCCTTGAAAGGTCTCCATATCAAACCCCACTGGAGCCTGGTGAATCGCGAACCAAAGCATCAAAAATACCCGAAAGAACCATACTCCACTCATCGCCAAAAACAGGCGAATAGCCCATTTGTTATGTCGGTCTATTTGACGTTTCATAGCAAATCTCAGTGTGTACACCACGCAAACCAAAATGATCAACCCATTGATAGTAATGAATACAGAGCCAATCATACCTCCTGCAGTTCCCCGTACCCAAGCCAAATAGAAGCCAGCCAAACTGATCAAAAATGCTGATCCTAGGTACACTCTCCCTGAGAATCTATGAAAAGCGGGAAACAATTTTCGAACTTTTGAAATCAATTGTAAGGGCCCCAAAATGCTAATCACCGCTGCAAAAAACACATGTAGTCCGAAGAATGCATTTCCCATCAAATCTCGGGCAACATAGCCATGTGTCGTCTGAGCATTCCATCGCTCAAAATTACCCTGCACTCCCGCGGTGCCGTAAAGCATGATGATATAATAAGCAAAAATCAATTGGCCAATAACCACCACCACAAACCAGGCGCGGGTTGAAAGTTGCAAAAGCTGATTTGAACGGGAATGGGTTGAGGACACGATGGAGGTCAATAGCGTTATTTTAAGTGATTAGATTTCTCTTTCTCCCTAAACCTACGCGTAGGTCAGCCCATTCCCACCTAACAATTGTTAAGTAATTTCCCTACGGATGCGACTTAAGCTTTCCGGTTTGATACCCAGATAGGAAGCGATGTATTTCAGAGGAACATGTTGTATGATCAGGGGCTCATTCCTTAAAAGTTTGAGATATCGCTGCTCAGCAGTCAGATTCCCCATATCATTGATCCGCTCTTTGTCTTGTTCCATCTTTTGCTGCAGCACTTTGATCGTATAATCTTTCTGCGTTTCTCCCATTGCCGCTGATAGATCTACATCGTCCCTAGATATTCGAAGTATTTCACAATCAGTGAGGCATTACAAATTTTCATTAGAAATAGAACGGTTCATAAAATGGAAATACGAGGTAAAAAACCGTGGTCCATTATTTAGATCTACGGTCACTTCATTGCCTTTTTCATCCAAATGAAAGTTTCGCATTACGCCCGACACGATGAAATTATGATACATAGGGATCTTGCCTGCCGGCTCCAGAATCGTATCTTTCTTCACTTGTATGGATTTAAAGAATTGTCGACAGACAGCTTTATCACCTTCTGGGATATCCCAGATTTGATTGATGTATGCAAACATTGTATCAAAGTATCGCTCCATTTTCTGATAGAAAAAATATATGAATTAAGTATAAGACAACAAGTCAACAAGTTTAAACTTTCCAGCTATTCCTTGCTCAAGTTTGTATTTACCTACAACCCCTGTTCTCTACCTTTCCGCCTTAATTTAGCTTTAATTTTAATATGATTTGGGTATCTTGAACGCATCAAAAACGAAAACCTATGAAACAAAATTTCAATTTATCCTTCTCATTGCTTTTAGCCCTAACCTTAGGCTTTACTGCATGTAGTTCAGAGAAAAAAACAGACGATGGCAGCGAAACTGCCGAAGTTGTTCAAACAGAATCAAAGAGTTTTGGTGGCCTAGCCCTTTACACAGTTAGAGATTCCATGGCTAGCAACCCTAAAGCTACCCTTCAGGCGGTAGCAGATGCTGGATATGCTTATGTGGAAGCTGCTAATTATGCAGATGGTAAATTCTACGGAATGGCGCCAACTGAATTCAAAGCCTACCTAGAATCTATTGGTTTGACTGCCAAAAGTGCTCACATGGGCATGGTAAATATGGAGAACGCTGATCAGCTAATCACTGATGTAAAAGCTGCTGGTATTGAATTCTTCGTAATTCCAGTACCTCCTATGGGAATGTTTACAGCTGGTCCTGAAGGAATGGGCATGAAAGGCACTGCAGATGAGTTGGTGACGATCATGAATACGCTAGGTGAAAAATGCACCAAAGCTGGCATCAAACTTCTTTACCATAACCACGACTTCGAATTCAAAGCGATGGCAGATGGTACTATCATCGAGGACTTACTTCTTGAGAAGTGTAACCCTGAGTTTGTCAACTTCCAAATGGACCTATTCTGGGTAACCAAAGCAGAAGTAGATCCTCTTACTTACTTCGAAAAGTACCCAGGTAGATTCATCGCTTGGCACGTAAAAGACATGAATGCTGAAGGTAAATTCGCTCCTGTTGGAACTGGTACAATTGATTTCAAGAGAATTTTGGCTAAAAAAGATAAGTCAGGCATGGAATTCTATTTGGTAGAGCAAGATCAGACTTTCGGTTTGGATCCTTTGGAAGCAATCAAAATCAGCCACGCTGGTTTGGAAGAAATTGGTTTCAAATAAAGTCTAGTTTCTTTATTAAAATAAAAGCCATTCCGAAGAGATCGGAATGGCTTTTATCGTTTTAAGTATTCATTTGTTTAAACTCATGAGCTTCGCCCCTCTAATTTCGGTGGTTATTGGTATATTAAACAGTCAGCCCTAAACTGTTTTCTGATTATGATTAATCCAATTATTTCTTTCCTCTTGTTGCTCTCCCTTTCATATTCGCAGCAAATACCAGAAGAAAAACCCAACATAGTCTTGATTCTGGCTGATGACCTCGGCTGGTCAGATATAGGCAGCTATGGAAGTGAGGTAGAAACCCCGAATTTGGACTGGCTAGCAGAGAATGGCGTCCGGTTCACCCAAATGTATAATACATCAAAGTGCAATCCTTCGAGAGCAGCATTGCTTACCGGCTTGTACGCTCAGCAGGTTGGTTATGGTGCTACTTACCTTCAGCCTTTGGAAAATGGGATCACTGTCGGAGAACTCCTTCAATCAGCTGGGTATAGAACGCTATGGGCAGGCAAACATCATGGTTACGATCATCCGATGGACCGGGGTTTTGATAGGTATTATGGGCTTAAAGAAGGCGCTTCAAATCATTTCAATCCCGGACCTCGTCGTGAGAATGAACCGGAACCTGCTCAAAAAAGACCTGATCGACCATTTTACGAAGACCGGAAATTGATGCAGCCTTACTCGGTTCAGCAAGACTATTACTCCACCGATTACTTCACCAAGTATGCTTTGCGGTGGCTGGATGAATACAAAGAAGATGAGAAACCATTTTTTCTTTACTTGGCTTACACCGCTCCTCATGACCCATTAATGGCTTGGCCTGAAGATATTGATAAGTACAAAGGTAAATATGCCCAAGGCTATGAGGCTGTTAGGAAAAAACGCTTTGAAAAGCAGAAAAAGCTGGGAATCATTGATGAAAGCTATGCTCTGACCGAGCCAACCTATATACCATGGGAATCTCTTTCTGATTCTGCCCGACAAGTAGAGGAGCTAAAAATGGAAGTATATGCAGCGATGATCGATCGTATGGATCAAAAAATCGGAGAAATCATCCAGAAGCTACGAACGCAGGGAAAGCTTGATAATACTGTTTTTCTATTCCTTTCTGACAATGGTGCTTCAGCGGAAGTAGTAACTCTCCCTGGAAACGGGGAAATCGGATCTGTTGGACAGTGGACTTCTCTAGGACCAGATTGGGCCAATGTAGGAAACACCCCGCATCGCTTTTACAAAAACTACTCTTTCGAAGGCGGGATCAAAACCCCATTGATTATCTCTTGGCCTAAAGGACTGGGGCATGAGAATGTAGTAAGTACTTTCCCCGCCCACCTCATCGATATCCTTCCTACTTTGGCTGAGTTAGCTGGTGCCAGTTACCCTAATGAATTTGCAGGAAAACCAGTACTGCCAACGGAAGGACAAAGTCTTCTGCCCGCAGTTCGCGGTGAAAAATCCCAACGCGAAGAAGCTATTTTCTGGGAATGGTCTGTAGGAAAAGCCGTGAGAAAAGGTGACTGGAAACTTGTCAGCCATGGGAAAAATGCTGCTTGGGAGTTATATAACCTTAAACTAGACCCAACAGAAATTAAAAATTTAATTTCTCTACAACCCGAAATTGCACGTGAACTCGAAGTTGAATTCCAAAATTGGAAAGCGAGGGTCAGTCTGTGATAAATCTTGACCCAAGTTGGAAAGTGACACCCCTCCTAACCTAGCTTAATCAATGAGCGGAAATGCCACAATAATCCTGATTTTCGGAATCCTGATCCTACATTTTGTTGTTGGCATCGGCTATTTGCTGTATAAACTTTCCCGCAAAAACCAAAACAACAAAAAGTGAATCCTGTATAAGTTTAGTGGTAATTACTTCAGGTTCTGCTCAGATTAGTTCTATCTAAAATACTGTCCTTATACTTTCATGAAAACAAAAAAACCACTCCTTACAAAGAAGTGGCTTTCGCGCATAGACCATTTAATCTTTACCCTACTAACAGCGTTAAGTTGCGGTGCGTATTGTTTTGACCCACCCAGGAATACCCGTTGGTTGTCCTCGCGCTGACCGAAAGCACGAAGCTATAAGCACAGGATTGCGGTGGTCTCCAATTCCCTGATTCAGGGATTAGTTTATTGACAAATCCCTCCCAATTTCCCTTGGAAGGCGTGTAGTTTTCTGCATAGATAGGAGTAGAAAGTCCCGCGCCATAGGTTGCATAGAAACTAACTCCCCTCAGATTTCCTTCAGGATCGTTTGCAGTGATTCTGAAATTCAATCCATCCGGAGCTGCCCCTATAGTTTCAATTGCACAGGCTGAAACTTCATTGCTGCCATGCTTCACGCTTTCTATGATAGTGGAAGGCACATGGTTATCGATAAACAATCTCAATTCCTGAATAGCGGCTATATCGGTCGTGCTACTTCCTACAAAAAATGTCACTTGGATTCTATACAGTCCCGGTAAAAGTGCCGTAGTGGGAAACTGGATTAGCAGATCATCGATCGAGTAATCCGTCCCAGGATTTGCCATTTGATAGTAGCCATTAGCCGAAGCTGCAAATGATTCCAAGGCATAGGTTGATCCAGTCCAGCGGTAGTTTGACCAGTTGGAAATCAACTTGGCGAATGAACCACCCGGAGCTGCTATTTCCACCTTGTATTTGGTATTCCCTGCCGCCCAGAGTTGCTGTAGCTTGGTACGATTACCTATCAAATTCAGCGTACCGCCAAATGCCGCATTCTCTACAAAGTGATAGTACCCTGAGTCAGTTGTCGCACGTCCAGTCGCTGAGATTTTGGTCGTAGGTATCAAGCCCACACTTCCTACCACAGGCCCCAAATCCTTGGAAGGAATAGTAGGTTTTCTGCTTAAAATTAGCTGACGAAGTTTGGTAAAATCCTTGTAGAAATCGCCTGGAAAGTCAGTGGTAAACCCAGGATTACTGGACCTAACTCTAAATCCAAAATAGGTGTAGGGCGTACTCAATGGCCAAGAAAGGGCAACATTGATCTCGCTAAGTTCCAGTCTAAATTTCCAGATTCGGTGAGACACATCAGAATTTGGACTGGCACCAAACTCTTGAACTACACCGGAATTAGATGGATCTGCCAGGAGTCCTGTCCAGCTGCCTGGCCCAAGGTATTTTTGCCTCCCCAATTTATTTGGTTGACCTGGGTAAAGTCCATAATTCACATCGACTCCAGAGGTGATGTTACGATCCCGGTTATTGTCAAAAGTCAACCAAAAGTAATCGTTAGTACCTGCATCATTTCCAGTGTCTGACACTACATCGAGTGTGAGATAGAGGAAATTAGCGTCATTCTTAGCCATCACGTAGCCTCTGGAGAATTTGAGACTTCCGGCGTCATCCCAGTCACCAGCCATCATTGGCTTATTGATGTCTACCGGATTTACGGCCCACTCGCTCCGAAGAGGTAAGGCAAAAAGAATAGGGGTTGTAATAGATAAATTTCTAAGCTTAGCCATTGTTTTTAAGAAGTAAGAAAGTTTGAAAAGGAACAGATGTCTCTGAAAAAATGAGACTTGTATGGAAATCATTCTCCCGCTTCATTTCTGAAAAAAGACGAAAAACTATCGGGAACCAACGAATACCAGGAAATGAAAAAACAGATCAAACACCTGATATTCAACGCTTAACAAATTTAAGCATTATGGATAAAAATGAATGTGAAAAGGGCACAAAAAAACCCTGACTTGTACTAAGTCAGGGTTTTATATTAGTATTTTTTGCAAATTATTTAGCGGGTAACACCTTGGCCTTTACCTCGCCAAAGCCTACTCTCACACCATTTTTCTCTGCAAATCCTTTCATAATCACTGTATCTCCGTCTTCGATAAACGTTCTCTCAGTTCCTGATTCGAGCTTGACAATTTCCTTTCCATTCCAAGAAAGCTCCAGCATAGATCCATAAGAATCTGACTCCTGACCAGAAATAGTCCCAGAAGCCATCATATCTCCTACATTGATATTGCAGCCATTTACGGTGTGATGTGCCAATTGCTGGGCTACATTCCAGTACATGTTCTTGAAATTAGTCGTACTTACCTTACTGCCTTTTTCTCCATCAGGCTGAATGTATGCTTCCAATTGTATATCAAAGCTATGTGACTTATCACATTTCAAGTAGTCCAAAACCTCTGGCTCTTGCACCTGACTTTCTACTTTGAATTGCTCCAAAGCTTCCAGCGTCACTACCCAAGGTGATATAGAAGAAGCAAAGCTTTTTCCTAAAAAGGGACCTAAAGGCACATATTCCCAAGCCTGAATATCTCTGGCGGACCAATCGTTGAAAAGCACAAAACCGAAGATATAATCCTCTGCATCAGCAGTAGAAACAGAATCACCAAGTTTGGTGGATTTGCCTGTAATAAATGCTAGCTCCAATTCAAAATCTAGCTTTTTGCTAGGGCCAAATACTGGCGAACCTGACTCTGGATCTTTGGTTTGACCTTTTGGTCTAGTAATAGGAACTCCAGAAGGAATGATGGAAGACGCTCGTCCATGATAGCCTACAGGAAGATGTTTCCAGTTTGGCAACAGCGCATTCTCAGGATCACGGAACATTTTACCTACGTTAGTAGCATGCTCCACACTGCTGTAGAAATCAGTGTAATCACCGATCTTCACTGGCATCAGCATAGTCGCTTCCTTACGGTGCAACATTACTTTTCCTCTTGCAGAATGATCTCTTAGCTTTTCATTATCAGCAATAAGCAGATCCTGAACACGCTCCCTGATTTTTTTTGTAATCACTTTACCTAAGCCAATCATCTCATTTAGAGAATCTTTTAGGAACACACCTTCAGGCAAAAACATATCAGAAAAAAATCCTTCCTGATCCAAAATACTCAAATCGACAATCTTGTCTCCGATTGCAATTCCTATACGCGGACTAAGTTTTTTATTTTGAAAAATTCCGAAAGGGAGATTATAAATCGTGAAATCAGAATTTTTTGATACTTCCACCCAGGAAATCAGTGTGTTGGTCGGGCTATCGCTCATGTGCAAAAATCATTGTGACTGCAAATTTAGCCTTTATGTATGAAATGAAAAGGGTAAAAGTCCATGGCTTGGTAATTCATTTTCAAACCACCCACATAAGTCTTTGGCTACTTGCGCTTTGAGGTAGCACATCTAAATTTCAATTAATTCTTAAACAATAAATCCACCAATCATCATTTTCCTCTCCTTCTTTTCTTTCACTTTACTAACTTAGATTGAAACTAAAATCCTATCAAATGAAATCAAGCCTGCGTTAGGCAGACGCGCGTGTAGTTCTTGGCACAACTGGGATGTCCCTACGCCTATCGTATTACCATGCGAGATTACCTGTCCAATCACTGGCGGGCCTTTGACCACTAAAATCAAATAAACACATGAAAAATCTTTACAACATCTTCCTGACTCTGCTGCTAGTCATGGTCGTTTCTGTTACTTTTTCTCAGGAAAAAAGCATTATCGATCAGCTGGATGAAGTCGCTATCGTCGATCAAAAAGTCATGATGCCTATGCGGGATGGCGTGAGACTGGCGACGGATATTTACCGCCCTAAAAGCGAAGGAAAATATCCAATCGTATTTTCCCGAACTCCCTATAATTTCAATACCTGGGGAAATGGTGAAATGAATACTCGTACCATGCAATCTGCTTTGGAATGGGTGAAGAAAGGCTATGCTTATGTAGTACAAAATGAGCGTGGCAGGTATTTCTCAGAAGGAGATTGGGATATACTTGGACTTCCTTTGACCGATGGTTCAGATGCTTTTGAATGGATGTCCAAACAAGCATGGAGTAATGGCAAAGTGGGAACACTGGGCTGCTCCTCTACTGCTGAGTGGCAAATGGCCGTTGCATCGCTAGATCATCCAGCTCTGGGAGCACTAGTTCCTCAGGGATTTGGAGCAGGAGTGGGCAAAGTGGGTGAGTTCTGGGAGCAAGGTAACTGGTACCGAGGTGGTGCTGGACAGATGCTTTTCACGAACTGGCTTTATAGCGTACAGCACGATCCTATGGCACCAAAATTACCAGCAGGAATCAACCAAAAAGATTTGCTGAGACTTCAAAGATTCTACGACATGTCGCCGGAGTATCCAAGAATTGATTCTAAAGAGGCGCTTTCACATCTTCCTATTCAGGATATTATCAAAAATCAGAATGGTCCAATGGGTATCTACGAAGAAATGATCACTCGTAAGCCTAATGACCCAAAGTGGTTTAAAAGCGGATTGTATAACGATGAAATGCCTTTCGACAAGCCAAGTTTCTGGTTTGTGTCTTGGTTTGACGTATCAGCTGGACCAAACATCGCGATGTTCAATCACGCTAGAAAGAATGCAGTATCTCAACTCGCAAGAGACAACCAATTCCTTGTAATTGCCCCAGTGATGCATTGCTCTTATACACGAGCATCAGAAAATACCATGGTAGGCGATCTAAATGTAGGCGATGCGCGCTTGAACTACGATGAGATGATCACTGCTTGGTTTGATGTGTGGCTGAAAGGTGAAAAATCTGAAGTAATGGAGGAAATGCCAAGAGTTCAGTACTACACCATGGGATCTAACAAGTGGCAAACCTCAGATGTATGGCCTCCTGCTGAAGCAGTGATGACTACCATGTATCTTGAGTCTGCAGGAAAAGCAAATACTTTAAAAGGAGACGGTAAGTTAACGACTAAGAAACCTAGAAAAGACAATCCTGACACCTTTAAGTATGACCCAATGAACCCAGTGACTTCACACGGTGGTAATGTCTGCTGTACTGGAAATGCTGTAGTTGGAGGCTCTTTTGATCAATCTGAAATGGAGATGAGAGACGATATTTTGGTTTACACTACTGATGTACTAGAAGAAGGAATCGAGGTTTCAGGTTTTATAGAGTCTTACCTATACCTATCTTCTGATGCTAAGGACACTGATGTTACGATCAAGCTCATCGATGTACATCCTGATGGAAAAGCATATAACCTAGATGAAACAATTCAGCGTGTTCGCTATAGAGAAGGATATGATAAAGAAGTATGGATGGAAGATGGCAACGTATATGAAGTCAAAATGACTCCAATGAGCACTTCCAATTACTTCGACAAGGGACACAGAATCCGCATCGAAGTAAGTAGCTCCAACTTCCCGAGATTCGATAGAAATATGAATACAGGAGGAAATACCTACGATGAAACTGAAGGTGTAATCGCTACAAACTCTATTCACCATGGCGGTAAAAGCCTAAGTAGAATTGTGCTGCCGATTATGAAGAAGTAATTCTGACAAATCACCACTATTCAAAACAAAAAAAGGAGAGACTAGAGTCTCTCCTTTTTTTGTTTTGTTTTTAATGATATAGTACCGAATAGTTCTAATTATACTGAAAATTATCCTTTTGTATAAAAAGCTGGAAGATTTATAGGTGAGTATTAATGTATGAGTGATTTTTTCTTGATTTTATACTAACCATACACTTTAACCAGAAAAACATGATTTACAAACCTTTACTAACCCTAGTATTCCTTATCCTATCGATAGGAATATCTCAGGCTCAATATACTGTAACAGGTAATGTGTCTGATGAGCGAACGGGTGAAACCTTGATCGGTGCTAGCCTACTGATCAAAGGGACTACATCCGGAACTATCACCGATCTAGACGGGAATTTCACTTTACCTATCCCAAATTCTAATGGGGTAGAATTGGTTATCTCTTCCATAGGTTATAACTCAATTACGTTGAAAGTTTCCCCAAGTCAAACCACTCTCAACATCACCCTAAAGCAAGACGCTACGAATCTTGACGAAGTCGTTGTAACTGGTTTAGCTAGCTCAGTCAAGCGAAGTAACCTTGCAAATGCAGTCTCTACAGTTTCAGCAAGAGATCTAACGGGAACTACCACTATTCAAACCGCAGACGGTGCATTATATGGAAAAGTAGCTGGTGCTACTATCCGCTCTAATGGTGGTGCTCCAGGTGGAGGAATGTCAATTCAACTTCGTGGAATATCAAGTTTGACAGGAGCCTCTCAGCCACTAATTATCGTGGATGGAGTCTATATCAACAACTCCTTCCAAAGCACTGGTCGTGCAGCTGTATCCGGAGCAGGGGGATCCAACCAAGATGACGGATCCAATAGACTAGCTGATCTAAATCCTGCGGACATAGAAAACATAGAAGTATTGAAAGGTCCATCTGCGGCTGCCATTTATGGTACTCGAGCAAATGCTGGTGTAATCATCATCACCACCAAACGTGGTGTAGAAGGTAGAACTACAGTTTCCCTTTCTCAGGATGTAGGATTTGCGAATCCACTAAACCTGCTAGGCGTAGACAATTGGAGTGAAGAAAAGATCAATTTCTTCTTTCCAGAGCAAACAAGAGCTCAGGAACTCGAAAGGTTTAGAGCAGCCCAAGCATCCAACACATTTATTGATTACGAAGACTACTTCTATAACAATCAAGCTACGCTACTCAACACCAGAATCAATATCTCAGGTGGAGATGATAAGACTAAGTTTTTTGTGTCTGGAAATATGACTTCTGAAGACGGTACAATCAAAAGAACAGGATTTGACAGATACTCCATTCGGGCTAACATAGATCACAAAATAGCACCTTGGATAAAATTAGGAGTTTCATCAAACTATATAAACTCCTCCACTGACAGGGGTTTTACTGGTAATCAGAATAATTCAGGGGCAAGTATAGGCTACAGCATCGCCTACACTCCTAACTACTATGATCTAAGAAGAAACGCAGATGGAACTTACCCTACGAATCCTTACTTCTCTGAAAACCCTGTGGCAGTTACCGATTTTGGAGAAAATAACTCTTCCGTAAATCGCTTCATTCAAGCTTTTACGCTTGATATAGATATTCTAAAAACAGATAAACATTTCCTAAAAGCCCAAATTGCTGGAGGTTTAGATTTCCTAAACAATGCTACAGAAGTATATCTACCAGAATTTCTCCAATTCCAGAGTTCTCAAGCAAATCCTGGAGATATTTTCGTAGGAAGACAAGAGAGCTTAAACACTAATTTTCAAGCTGCATTAGTATATAACTGGAATGTTGGAAGAGTCAATATGAACTCACAAGCAGGTATGGTTCGTCTTGATTTCCAAAACCACTCCTTATTCAATAGAGGTAGAGGACTGGTACCTGGACAAAAAAATCTAAAGCAAGCTGCAGTTCAGGAAATAAACAGCGAATTCGAAAGTGAAGTGCAGGAAGCGGGAATATTCCTTCAGCAGGAAATGAACTTTGAAGACAAAATCATAGGAACGCTAGGTATACGTTGGGACAAATCAAGCCTTAATGGAAATCCAAATGAGTTTTTTGCTTTCCCTAGAGCTTCAATGGCTGTCAACATAGCTAATTTCGATTTTTGGAATAGCTCAGCTATTACACTGCTTAAGCCTCGTATCGCTTATGGAGAAACGGCCGGACCAGTACCATTTGGGTCTACTTATACACCACTCGGAGGCACTAACATAGGTGGACTTCTCGGGTCTACTGTCGCTACCTCAATAGGGAATACCGCTATAATTCCTGAAACAGCTTCAGAATTAGAATTTGGAGTAGATGTAGGACTTTTCAACAATAGGTTCAGTTTAGAAGCTACGTACTACATCAAGAATACTCAAAACAACATTCAGAATCTTAACCTAGCTCCTTCTACGGGGGTAAATACTACGCCAAGTAATGAGGCAGAACTATCCAATAAAGGTGTAGAATTAGGACTTTCAGGTACTATCCTAGAAAAATCAAATATCAGATGGTTCTCTAGAGTGTTGTTCTGGAAAAACACTATCGAGATGACGAGATTAGGTATACCAACGTATCTTTCTGGAGGATTTGGTTCAGGACTAGGCACATTCCTTTATGCAGAGGGCTACTCTCCTACTACCATCGTGGGTACTCCAGCAGATCCTTCTGTCCCAGGAGGATTCACAGTATGGGGAGATGCTCAGCCTGATTTCAACCTTTCCTTCTCTAACTCAATCTCCCTCTATAAAGGGATCGAGCTATCCTTTCTTATAGATTGGAGAAAAGGCGGTAGTAACATTAACTTGACTTCATTCCTTAATGATGGCGGTGGAACTACTAACGGTTGGTTTGATGATGACAACGGTGATGGCATTCCAAATGGCAGGCAGCGTGAACCAGAGCCTTACAACAATGCAGGAAGATGGATTCAAGACGCAAGTTTCGTCAAAGTCAGAGAGATTGGCTTGTACTATACCATTCCGAGAGAGACCATCACTCAGTGGTTTGGAGGCACAGTGCAAGGAATTAAAGTTGGATCCTCTGCAAACAACGCATTCATGTTTACGAAGTATCCTGGTTATGATCCTGAGACCTCTACGTTTGGCGCACAGGCAGTGCAAAACAATGTGGACATCGCTCCATACCCAACCTCAAGGAGAATCTTCTTTCACCTTACTCTTGACTTTTAATCAGCTGAAATCATGAAAAAATTAACTATAAAATTATCGATTCTAGCTATTGCAACTGCATTCATTACGAGTTGCAATCCCTTTGAAATTGATGAAATTCAAGATCCTAACAACCCTTCAGTGGGTAGTGTTAGTAATAATGCTTCCAAGGAACAGATTCAATTTTTGATCACTGGACTTGAATCCCGACACAGAGGTTACGTAAGTAATGTGACTAGAGCTTGGGGCACTTTCGGACGTGAGATATGGAATCTAAATGCCTCGGATCCTAGAAACCAAACCGACTGGCTTGGACAAAACGGAAGAGTTCCAGACAGATCCTATTTCGGTTTTGGAAATACTGGTGGAGGATCATGGGCTACTCCCTACCAAGCAATAAAGCAGGCAGACGTGCTGATTGTGGCGGGCGAGAACACAGAAAACATCACTACTGCATCTAAAAGCGCAGCAGTGGGGTTTGCTAAAACCATCCAAGGCTATCAATTTATGATACCAGCAAACTGGGTATATTCTAACGGAATACGGGTAGATGTCAAAGATGCACTCAATCCAGGCCCTTTTGTATCTTACACTGCTGCTTTAGATGCTATAAAAGTCATCTTGGATGAAGGAGATCAGGCTTTACAGGCTGCTGGATCTGGCGACTTCCCATTTACACTTACCAGTGGATTCGACAACTTCAAAACACTTGGGAAATTGAGACAAATCAACCGAGCAATTTCGGCTAGACTAAATGCCTATCGAAAGGACTGGTCTGGGGTACTTACTGCATTGGATGGTTCTTTTATGGAGTTGAATGGTGACTTGAATGCTGGACCTACTCATCCGTATGGTGCTGCTCCTGACGTGTTTAACCCGATCTACTATCTGCCAAATGCACCTGTAAATTCTATCATAGTTGTTCATCCTTCTATGCTCGATGATGCTACACCAAATGATAAAAGGGTAGCTGAAAAATTCTTCAAAAGAGATGAGCCAGTTCTGGTAACAACTGATGCTGGATCTCTAGTAGGCCAATATCAAGATGGAAGATGGAAATCAAATACAGACCCTATTCCATACATCAGAAATGAAGAATTGATTCTGCTAAAAGCTGAAGCACATGCTCAGCTTGATCAGTCCACAGAGGCAATTCAAGCTATAAATATCATTCGAAATGCTGCAGGAATAGGAAGCTATACTGGCAGCTCTAGCAAAGAAGCGCTAATCGATGAAATCTTATATCAAAGAAGATATTCCTTATGGGCAGAGCCTTGGGGACATCGTTGGATAGATGCCAGAAGGTATGATCGATTGAATGAGATCGACACGTCTTATGACAAAGGAACCATCTTTACCGAATTCCCACATCCTCAAGCAGAGCTAAGCTGGGATGAGTATAAGGGAGACTAATTCCTGAGATTTAAGTAAAACAAGGAAGGGGAAGCTTAAACGCTTCCCTTTTTCATTTTTAGACTATTAAGTCATTGTCTAATCTAAAGATTAGCTATTTTCATCAATATAAATCAAGTAGACATCTAAGGGAATTGTTACCGATCGAAATCTTAACTAACTAGGAATATGACAACTACACCTGAACACGATGCCAAAATGGCGAAATTGACATTTGCCTCAGTCTATCCACACTATGTAGTTAAGGTCGAGAAAAAAGGCAGAACAACGCAAGAATTACATCAGGTGATCGAGTGGCTAACTGGTTTTGATGAGCAAAAACTGCAGGAACTGATTGCCGAAAAAGTGACTTTCGTTACCTTCTTTCAAGAAGCAAAATTGAATCAAAATACCCCACTAATTACAGGAATGATTTGTGGCTATAGAATAGAAGAAATTGAAACTCCACTGACTAAGAATGTTAGATACCTGGACAAATTGGTTGACGAGTTGGCAAAAGGAAGGAAGATGGAGAAAATCTTACGGAAACCTTAAGAAGAATGAATCTGGTAATCAAATGTTTTTCTTGACCTTAATAAAAGCTAACTAGAGATAGAATCCCCAAACCTCCTGCAGGATACAATTGAAATCTGAGCAGGTATTTTTCATTATATCAGCTGTAACCCATGATAATTTTTTTTAGAAAAATTCGCCAAAGCCTGCTTTCAGAAGGCAAAACTGGAAAGTATTTAAAATATGCTGTTGGTGAGATCATACTAGTGGTAATCGGAATATTAATAGCAGTCCAAATCAATAATTGGAACAACCGAAATCAACTGGAAGATTTAGAAATAAAGTATCTTATAGAAATTAGAAACAGTTTACAATTCGATTTAAAAGACATTCAATTCAACATTGACTTTAACGAAAGTAGGTTGAGGTCAAATGAAATCGTACTTCAATACCTAAACAAAGAAATTGAGTATTCGGATTCTCTCAAATTCCACTTCGCAAATATGATATTTACAACCAGAACACTCCCCAATCAGAGTGCCTATGAAAACCTAAAATCGCGTGGACTGGAAATCATCACCAGTGATAGTCTAAGACAAAATATCACCTCACTTTACTCTTTTTCATTTCACAATTTGATTGATTTTGAAAAGCAAGACGACAATTCATTTCAGTATGGAATATTTATACCAGAAGTAACTAAAGCCTTTAAAATTGAAGCTATATGGGAAAGTGCAGAACCAATTGATGGGCAAAATTTATTTGAAAATCATCAGCTCAAAAATGTGATTACCACCAATATATTCATAAGAAAATTTATGATAGAAAACTATTATGATTTAAAGGAGAACGTTGAACTAACGATTGATTTAATCAGTCAGGAATTGGACAAATAAACGCTGTAAAGGACCAGAAATTGACCAAATACTGGTTGAGGGTTAATAGATAGTACGAAGTGAAAAATCAATAAAACAAGAATATTATAGATATAATGAAGCATTTTTTAGTAATCATAACACTTTCTATGACTGTAGTTTTTGGATGCAAGCCTGAAGACGCCCAAATAAAAAAAGACGTACCAAAGGAAGAAATGGAGCGTATTTTCCAAGAGATCAAAACACCCTATAAATACGGGATTGTCCTTCAGCATCCTGATTCCACAAAAATGGTTGACAGTCCAACAGTCTTTCGCGAAAACGATCGCTGGTACATGACATACATTGTTTTTGATGGGCACGGCTATGAAACCTGGATAGCTGAAAGCGAGGATCTGCTCACTTGGGAGTCGAAAGGGAAAATATTATCCTTCACTGAAAATACTTGGGATGCTACCCAAAAGGCAGGCTACGTGTCACTTGTGAATATCAATTGGGGTGGTGACTATTCGGTAGAGAAATATCAGAACAGGTACTGGATGAGCTACCTAGGCGGAAATAAAGCTGGCTATGAGGCCGGAACATTGAAAATCGGTATGGCTACTTCCAGCACGCTAATAGAATCCAAGGAATGGACCACCAACAATTCCCCTCTCCTTTCTCCCGAAGATGACGATGTGCGTTGGTTCGAAAACGCAACTATCTACAAAAGTTTGGTGATTCGTGACAGTAGCGAGCATACAGGCTATCCCTTCGTTATGTATTACAATGCCAAAGGAGATACGGCTGATTATGAAAGTATCGCCATGGCAGTATCAGACGACATGCAGAACTGGAAACGCTATGGGGAAAATCCTGTCATCACGAAAGGTGCAGGCATTTCTGGAGATGCTCAGATCGCCAAAATCGGTGAGATATATGTCATGTTCTATTTTGGGGCATTCTGGAAACCCGGAGCTTTTGAGCGCTTTGCCTGCTCCTATGACTTGATCCACTGGAAGGATTGGGAAGGGGAAGATTTGGTTGCTTCTTCGGAACCTTATGATAAACAATACGCACACAAACCTTGGGTGATAAAATGGAATGGAGTTGTTTATCACTTTTACAATGCAGTGGGTGATTCTGGTAGAGTGATCGCATTGGCGACCTCGGAAGATCTAACAGATTGAATTGTAATCAAAAAATATAGATGTAAACATCCGTTAGAATAACTAAACCTGAAGTAAACAGTCGAATAAAACGATATGAAAGCCATTTTACTTGAGAAGTACGGTATACCAGAGGAAGTGCTAGCATTGAAAGAAGCACCAATCCCTACCCCAAAGGATAACGAGGTTTTGATTAAAATCTATGCTACTACAATCAATGATTATGACTGGAGTATAGTCCGTGGCAAGCCCTATTTGTATAGACTGATGTTTGGCCTATCCAAACCTAAAAACCCAATCGCCGGGATGGAGCTTTCAGGTATAGTTGAAAAAATTGGATCAAAGGTGAGCAAGCTGAAAGTTGGGAATGCGGTATATGGTGATATCTCACAATTCGGATTTGGGACTTTTGCGGAGTACATCAATATTCATGAGGATGCGGTACTGATCAAGCCTGAAGGTTTGAGTTTTGAAATAGCGGCTGCCATTCCTCATTCTTCTACCCTAGCCCTGCAAGCACTCCAAGGCATAGCAGAGATAAAGCAAGGACAGAAAGTGCTTATCAACGGTGGAGGTGGCGGTGTAGGTACCATAGGTCTTCAATTAGCAAAACTCAGCAACTGTGAAGTATCGGGAGTGGACTCAGGTGAGAAGTTGGCGATGATGAAATCACTCGGCTATGACCAGGTGATTGACTACAAAAAGGTAGACTTCACAAAAACTGGAGAACACTATGATATCATTCTGGACTGTAAATCAAACAAATCTCCATTTTCCTACCTGAGAGCCTTGAAGCCAACTGGGATCTATGTGACCATTGGCGGCAACCTTAGCAGTTTAATCTCAGTACTTTTTTGGAGTAAGATCTTCTCCCTATTCTCTTCGAAAAGACTTCAAATCCTCAGTTTAAAACCAAATGAAGGTTTGGATGAAATCGCCCAACTGATTATCCAAAATAAAATCTCCCCTGAAATAGACGGCCCCTATCCTCTTCAAGATACAGCTAGACTAATTCAGTATTTCGGCGAAGGAAAACATAAAGGGAAAATTGTGATTAGGGTGAGTGGGTGATCAGAGGAAGTGAATTGTTTGTTATGACCACCCTCCTATCAAACCAAGTTTCTAATTCAGAAAAGTCCAGCTTATGGAGAAGCAGGACAACCCTAAACCTTCGCACTCTAGTGTTCTTACCACAAGAGTCCAAGGAAAACACTTCTAATTGAGAAATATGGATTTGTGAAAAATGCGGATGAAGTGCGTATTCCTGAGGAGTCAGTCCACGGAATGTACAATGGACTATGGTCGCCACAAGACAGGTTTCCTAGACTCGTTTCTACATGAATTTGAAAAACTTTTTCTTGCTTCATACTATCCCACCTTTAGATGAAGAAGCAGTATACTTCATGCTTATTATCCACTAGTAAAGTGTAGGGAGAAATATTCAACATTATCGGGATTTTTAAACCCAAGATGACAAAGAAAAAATGGCACAAACTGGTGAAAATGCTGATTCTAGGCTGTTTTAGCTACTGGTAAAAGATTTGAATAGGGTTAGATACTAACCAAAAACTACAACTATGAAAAATCCTGATTATCATGAGGCTTCTCCAAAAAAAGAAGGAGCAGTAACCAAAGCTATCGAAGAACAAACCGCCAAAATCCCATCTGATGTTTTCCTTATGGCTTCCATAAGCGCTATGGTAGTATCTCTGGGACTAAAAATCGCAAAACAGAACCATACGGCATTATTTGTAGGCCAATGGGCCGCGCCATTTTTATTGTTTGGTATTTACAATAAAATAGTAAAAACCCAGGGTTCTGAAAGAAAGGATGATTAATAGATCTCCTTTTATAGTATCAAAACAGGGCTAGGAAAAATTTTCCTAGCCCTGTTTTTTTTAACCTCTTACTATCGAGAATAAACTCCAATTGAGGCTTCCATGATACTAACAAAGGCAGATATAAGAGTAGCAGGACAACCCTAAACCTTCGCCCCCTTGGTTTTACCCGACCTCCTTTAAATTAATAGTATCTTCATTGATTATTTTCCGCCAATGTATTTGAGGGGTTAGTTTGCCATTGCAGTGGGACCTCAAACTGCCCCGATAAAAGACCATTTATGTCCAAGTTACCAGAAGCGTATCAGTTCCTTGATTTATCAGATTACGGAAGACCAAGTGCTAGATGGATCGCCAATGCACTAAAAGACACCTCAGTTACCCCTGTGCAAGTCACCTCTTGGTTTATTGTTTCGGGAGCTTTAGCGATAGTCTGTATTTTGCTTCAGTTTTATGTAGCGGCTGCATTCTTTCTGATTCTGAAGTCTATTTTAGATGCGGCAGACGGGGAGCTTTCGCGGATAAAAAACACCCCATCCTACATCGGCAGGTATTATGATTCCATTGCTGATATCATCTTGAATTTCTTATTTTTTCTTGCGTTTTGGCATATTACCGATGGCAAAATCGGATACATGCTGCTAGCTTTTATTGGGTTACAGTTGCAAGGCACGCTTTATAATTATTACTATGTCATTCTTAGAAATACGGTAAATGGAGACCAGACCAGCAGAATCTTTGAAGACGTAGCACCAATTGCTATGGAAGGAGAAAAGCAAAGCACTGTCAACCTATTTTATAAAATCTATGACCTGCTCTACATTTCTTTTGACAAAACTATTTATCACCTCGATCGAAATGCCATGAATAGTAAGCCATTTCCCAGATGGTTTATGACTATGCTTTCAACCTTTGGACTGGGTTTTCAGCTTCTCATTATGTCAATTATGTTGTCGTTTAATTTGGAGGCATATATAATTCCATTTTTCATCGCATTTTCCTGTTTGATTTTAGTCTTCGTGGCAATCAGAAGAACCGTATTAAATTGATAATCAACAGAAAAAGTTGATTCAGGAGTGTTAATTCCATACAAATATCGGGACTGACTAAACCTACCTATAAATATGAGTTGTAACTCATGATGCATAATGTGAAGCAAGTCCAGCTTTCGGAGAAGCTGGACAATTGTACCCTTGCGTTTATTTGCAATAATGCAGCAATCAAAATTAGAACCCTAGCTTCAAGACAATCACTCACACTCCATATTTGACTATTTCAAGAAATTGATTTTTGGGAAATACTTCACTGAAAGCTCCTTATTGATTCTATAGGTATTCCATGCTATCATCACACTCACTATTACGTAAATAGTCAACACCATCCCCATTCGAAACCATACAACACCCTCAACACTGCTTGGACTTATATCTCCATTTCCTCCCAGCATGAAGTATTTGTAGGACCAACCATATATCGTAACTCCTACATAATAGAGCAGAGTCCAGGTCAGTTGGAAGTTCACTAGCTTTCGTCCTAATTCACTTACGCCAGCAATTTTATCCTTCCTACTAATCCATAGAACGAGAGGAAGCACTACTCCAAGAAGTGGGAAAACTAAAAAAATCAAACCAGATAGATTCATTCCCAGCAGAAATCCTTTGTCTTCGGTTTGAGACCAGTCAAGCACTTCATCAGGGCTCATTCCGAAAATCTGAAACAATCGTTTCACTGTGTCGCCTCGAGGGATAGTTTCTGCATTCTCAAATCTTTGTACAGTACGTAAACTGACCCCAGCTGATTCAGCTAATTCATCCTGAGAAAACCCCTTCTTTAGTCGAAGTGTTTTCAGCTTTTCTCCAAGTACTTTAACATCCATTTTAGTCTTCATTTTGTTGATTCCAAAAATAGATTTGCTCCACTAACTTCTTTACGACTTGGGTACGTCATTCTTACGTCATTTGTGCCAAACGGCATTATTCCTCTCAAAACACCTCTTATAATTTCTATTAACCCTCAGGAAAATTTCTATTGGGATTTAACTCCAAAAAAAGACAAGTTATCCCTTCCAACAAAATGGAGTCAAAAACGGAGGTCCACAAATAAAAGAAATTTGTTTAGCGCTAAGATTTAGTATGGTTTAATCTTTGCTCCGCTCCAACACTTGATCCTCTGCAAAATTTATAAAACCCAGTAGTCCTTCACCTATGAAAAAACCACATATCATACAACTTGCCGCCATTTTCTTACTTTTTTCGGCAGGTGCTCTCGCAACGCAAGTATATATGCCTGAACTGAAAAAGCAATTAAAAGACACCTATTCTTCTCTTGCCAATACCTTAGAACCAGCCTCATCAAAGAAGGAAAAAGCTGAGCCTATTACCTTAGAAGTACCAGTTCCCAGAGTAATCCCACCTATCCCTGATGAGCTGATTACCAAAGAATACGACAAGCATCTTTATGCCGCAGAGCATAATGGTTTTGGATTAATTGATGATGAAAGTCATTTCGAGAAGCTAATTGAAGAGAAAAAGTTGGTGCTAATCAATCAGGGAAAGGGGTATGAAGTAATGGAACTTACACATAGCCATCCTTATGTGACGCCTTACTCAAAAGTCATCCTTGAAGAACTGGGCCTAGCTTTCCAAACACTATCGAAAGACGAGAGTTTCTTTACAATCACATCCGTTACGCGTACGCCTGAACAGCAACAAAGCTTAAGAAAGCGGAATAGAAATGCGACTTCCGGCATCAGTTCTCACTCCTATGGAGTCTCCTTTGACATCTCTTATGTGAGATTTAACGGTAAGAAAGGTTCTAACTGGGCCGCAAAGAAAAAACTTGAAGAGATTTTAGATGAATATCAAAAAGCTGATAAAATCATCTTCATCAAAGAAAGAAATCAGAGTTGCTACCACGTGACGGTTAGGTAATATTTTTAGCGACGAGAAGTGTATAAAGTCTCAATGATCAATTCACAAACTCAATTTTCAAGGTTAAAATAACTCCGCTCTTAGTACCTCTATCGCGTCATTTCGGTTAATAAATCATAAAAAAGCCGGGAATCTAACTTAGAAACCCGGCTTTTCTGCATTGGACACCTAGCATCGGACATCCAACTAATAAAGTAAATACTGTCCTTGCGGACAATTCTGTTAATCGATAACCCCTAGTTCTTTTCCAACCTCAGTAAAAGCGGCAATCGCCTGATCCAGATGCGCGCGGTCATGACCAGCAGAGATCTGAACTCGGATTCTTGCTTGGCCTTTTGGTACTACAGGGAAATAGAACCCAATCACGTATATACCTTTCTCCAACACTTTCTCTGCCATTTGCTGTGAAAGCAAAGCATCATAAAGCATAATCGGCACAATGGCATGCTCGCCTGGCTTGATATCAAATCCTGCAGCAGTCATTTTCTCGCGGAAGTACTTCGTATTCTCTTCCAGTTTATCTCTCAATTCAGTAGTCTCAGAAAGCAGATCAAAAACTGCTATAGATGCGCCTGTGATAGATGGAGCAAGTGTATTTGAAAACAAGTAAGGTCTAGAACGCTGACGAAGCAATTCGACAATCTCTTTTCTCCCTGAAGTAAATCCTCCAGAAGCACCACCCAAAGCTTTTCCAAGCGTACCCGTGATGATATCTATCTTGCCCATTACACCACAATGCTCATGCACACCACGGCCAGTTTTACCCATGAAACCCGTAGAGTGACACTCATCCGTCATCACTAGCGCTTCATACTTTTCTGCCAGTTCCACGATCTTATCCAATTGCGCAATCGTACCGTCCATAGAGAAAACTCCGTCTGTCACTATGATTTTTTGCTTAGCTCCCTTGGCAACAGCATCCTTCAACTGAGTTTCCAGATCCGCCATATCGTTGTGCTGATATCTGAAACGCATCGCTTTGCAAAGACGAACACCATCGATGATCGAAGCGTGATTCAATGCATCTGAGATAATCGCATCTTCAGCTCCCAAAATCGGCTCGAATACACCACCATTTGCATCAAAAGCTGCTGCATAAAGAATCGTGTCTTCCGTACCTAGAAACTCAGAAATCTTCTTCTCAAGCTCCTTATGAATATCCTGCGTACCGCAAATGAAGCGAACGGAAGACATTCCAAAGCCATGAGAGTCGATCGCTGCCTTAGCTGCTTCGATTACTTTTGGATGCGAAGAAAGCCCCAGATAGTTGTTGGCACAGAAATTCAAGACTTTCTGACCACCTGCAATGGTGATTTCTGCCGACTGAGGAGAGGTGATGACACGCTCTTTTTTGAAAAGACCGGCTTCCTCTATTCCCTTAAGTTCTTCTTGTAATTTGGGTCTGAACTGATCGTACATGATAGCTAGTTGATTTTATATTATTCAAAAACGTCTGATTCCTTTGGTCAAAAATCCTGCTCAGGAAGCAGTTTTTTCTTACTTTTGCGACTGCAAACCCAAATATAAACAAAAACCTAGAGCTCATCTTTAGGTAGATTTTGAAAGAAATATCAATGGAAAAAATCCTGGTAATAGGCGCCGCAGGGCAATTGGGTTCGGAACTCACTCGTTCTCTGGCAGATCAGTTTGGTGCAGAGCAAGTAATCGCTACAGATCTCAACGAATCAGCAAAAGCAAAATTTGACTTTTGTCGTTTTCAAGTCCTCGATGTGATGGACAAAGATGGCCTGAGAAATTTGGTCAAAAACGAAAAAGTAACCCAGATTTATCATTTGGCTGCTGTTCTTTCGGCTGTAGGTGAGAAAAAACCACTTTTCGCTTGGGAACTCAACATGGAAAGTTTGCTTCATGTCCTTGAGCTTGCCAAAGAATTTAAACTTAATAAAGTTTATTGGCCATCGTCCATTGCGGTCTTTGGACCAAATACACCGAAAATCAACACACCTCAATACTGCGTCAAAGAGCCAAATACCGTTTATGGTATTTCTAAGCAGGCTGGCGAAAGATGGTGTGAATACTACTTTCAGAAATTCAATGTAGATGTTCGAAGTCTGCGTTATCCAGGTTTGATCGGTTATAAGTCACTTCCTGGTGGTGGAACGACCGATTACGCAGTGGATATTTATCATAAAGCTTTGGCAGGAGAAAAATTCGATTGCTTCCTTCGTGAAGACAGTTCTCTTCCTATGATGTACATGCCAGATGCTATTAAGGCTACTTTAGACTTAATGAACGCTCCGAGTGAATCTGTGAAAATCCGCTCAAGCTACAATCTTGCAGCAATGAATTTCACGCCTAAAGAAAGCTATGAAAGCATACTAAAATATATTCCTGACTTCAAAATCGAATACAATCCTGATTTCCGTCAGGCAATTGCAGACAGCTGGCCAGATAGCATTGATGATACTTGTGCTAGAAAAGATTGGGGCTGGAAACATGACTATGATCTAGACGCCATGACGAAGGATATTTTGGAGAATCTTCCAAACTTCAAATTCTAATATTCATACCCTGCTCCACAAAAGCAGGGTATTTTTTTTAAGAGTTTTTTTTTATCGCAGGGGGCATAGAGTCCCGATATTCGGGAACCGCAGAAGTCTCAGTTTTAGGGCTATCCATCTTCTCCAAAAGCAGGATTTACACGATCTCATTTATCTCTATTTACTACCGACTTTAATGTGGTCGTGTCAATTATTTAGTTTAAACCATTCGAGTCATTCGAAACATAATTCAGAGCTAGATCAACTCCCCCCTGACTTTTAGATAGAATTTGGAAACGAGATTTTGACAAAGGGGGCAAGTGGGATTTTTCACGATCAAATAATTTGTAGATCATCGCTCATCAGAAACCATCCCAAAATTGCACCCCCAATTAATCCAATCTACTTAAGCCAAAATTCCAGAATATTAGCGCATACTTATTCAGAATTACCTTAATGATATAAGCGGTTTTCGTAGTACCTCAGAATTCTTTACTTTTCAGATTCATTCCATTGCCCATGAATAACCTGAAAATAGCTGGCTTTCTCACCTTTGCCGTAATCATTGCCATTGCTGGCTTTATGATTTTTGGTCAGGAAAAAGAAGTAGATTTCAGCACGCAGATCAAACCCATTCTGAATAAAAACTGCATCTCCTGCCACGGAGGAGTGAAAAAGAGCGGGGGCTTCTCTGTGCTTTTCGAAGAAGAAGCTTTTGCAAATACTAAGTCAGGTCATCCTGCAATAATCCCTGGCGACCCAAATGGCAGTGAGATGATTCGACGCCTGACCGCTACTGATCCTGAAGTAAGAATGCCTTATGAGCGCTCTCCACTTTCTGAGGAGGAAATTGATCTCTTGAAAACATGGATTAAGCAAGGTGCTAAATGGGGAGAACATTGGGCTTACGACCCTGTACAAGCTCCTGAAACGATAGATCAAAAAACTAGCGCTGGATTCGCTGCTGACAACAATCCAACATCAACAAATACCATAGATTTTTATGTAGGCAAAAAGCTCGAAGAGCAGGAATTAGCTTTTTCAAAAGAAGAGCAACCTCTTAAACTCCTTCGAAGAGCTGCACTTGATATCACAGGCTTGCCTCCTACCAGCGAACTAGTAGGACAATTTTCATCAAAGAAAATCACCTATGAGCAGGCGGTAGATCAGATGTTAGCATCTTCCACTTTCGGAGAAAAATGGGCTACCTGGTGGCTTGATCTTGCGAGATACGCAGATACTAAAGGGTACGAACGTGATGTTTCCCGCACCATGTGGCCGTATCGGGATTACGTGATCCGAGCTTTCAATGACGACAAGCCATTTGATGAGTTTACTATCGAGCAATTGGCTGGCGACTTACTTCCTAATCCGACAGAGGAACAGCTAGCGGCGACAGCTTTCCATCGCAACACCATGAACAATGATGAAGGTGGTACAAACGATGAGGAATTCCGTGTAGCGGCTGTTCTCGATCGAGTGGGCACGACCTATGAAGTTTGGCAAAGTACAACCATGGCCTGTGTGCAGTGCCACAGTCATCCTTATGATCCGATCAGACATGAGGAATTCTATCAATCGGCTGCTTTTTTCAACAATTCCCGCGATGAAGACACACACGATGAGGAGCCTAGACTGAGGTTTTATTCCCCAGAGGAGAAAACTGAAATTGAGTCTGTCCTGACTTGGGTCAAAGAAAATGAAAGTGAAAAAGCTGCTGTAGAGCGCAAAAACTTCATGACTTTCCTTGAGCCAAAGTACCCTTCGCACAATGCTGTTGACTTCAATAATGCTGAGCTTATTGACACCAAGTGGCTGGGAATTCAGGCAAATGGCTCAGCTTATCTCAGAAAAGTAGATACTCGCGGCTCTGATCAGATGCTGATGTACTATGGCTCTGGACTTGATGGTAGTAAGATGACTATCCGAAAAGGAGGTCCTGAAGGAGAAGTTCTCGCTGAATTCCCTATTAATAAAACCAAAGGAGACATCATCCGAGCAATTCCTATTAAGCCCACATCAGGTCATGTAGATCTTTACTTAGAGGTCAAAAACTCAGGAGTAAAGTCCGATCAAAACGCAGCGAAATTTGTATGGTTTGCCTTTGTTCCTTCACTTGCTGGAAAGGACAAACCAGGCTTCAAAGATGTCCAGAGTTCATGGGAAACAGCTTTGAACTTCAGAGGAACTAAGCTTCCTATCCTAATCGAAAATCCAAGCTACATGGCCCGGGAGACTCGCGTATTTGAGCGAGGGAACTGGATGACTTTAGGAGAAAAAGTAAATCCAGAAATACCGAAAACATTGAACAACTGGAATTCAGAATGGCCTGCAAACCGCTTAGGTTTTGCCTATTGGCTCACTGATAAGCAGAACCCTCTAACTTCGAGAACCTTAGTAAACCGAGTTTGGGATCAGCTTTTTGGTCGAGGAATAGTAAGTTCGCTGGAAGATATGGGCACACAGTCTGATCCTCCCTCTCATCCTGAATTGCTCGATTACTTAGCTTGGAAAACCATGAATGACTACGATTGGAGCATGAAAAGCTTGATTCGGGAAATTGTCACTTCTGCCACCTACAAACAATCTTCAGCTATTTCGTCGGAGCTTTACCAGAAAGACCCACAAAATAAATGGTATGCTCGTGGTCCAAGATTTAGATTGAGCGCTGAGCAAGTTCGGGATCAGGCATTAGCTGTGGCAGGATTGCTCAGCGATAAAATGTATGGACCTGGAGTAAAACCACATCAACCAGAGGGTATTTGGGAAACAGTTTACAATGGTGATTCTTGGAACGAAAGTAAAGGCGAGGATGCGCACAGACGTGGCATTTACACGTTTTTGAAACGTACTAGCCCATATCCTTCCTTCATTTCTTTTGATGCAGCCAGTCGAGAAGTTTGCCTGAGCAGAAGAATAGTAACGAACACCCCACTTCAAGCTTTGGTCACGCTAAACGATCCAGTCTATCTGGAAGCGGCTTATTATTTGGCAGAGGATATGATCAAACAGGACGCTTCAAAACCGGAGAAAGGTATTGCTTACGGCTATCAAAAACTTGTGCTAAACCCTATTTCGGAGATGAAGCTAAAAACACTTTCCACACTCTATGATGGTGCATTAGCCGAATACAAAAGCAAACCTGAATCACTGCAGGCCTTCTTTACCATCAAAGATAAATCAACAAATCCTGAGCAAGCTGCGATGTCTGTCGTAGCCAATGCCCTGCTGAATATGGACGAATTTTTAACCAAACCCTGATATGCAAAGTCTCGATAGAATGCTCGCTGAGTTTGCGCAGCAAAAGTTGGAAAAGCAAACAAGAAGACATTTCCTGATGGATTGTGTGGCCAAAGTAGGTGGTCTCGCAATGGCTCCCCTTATGTTTGGTTGCAACCCAGGTTCTTCAGCAGGATCGGCAGGACTCAATCTAAGTCAGCGCGATTTGAATCCGCTTTCTCCTTTGCCACCGCCTTTTGGCGCCAAAGCAAAGTCAATCATATACCTCCACATGGCTGGCGCGCCATCTCAGTTAGAGCTTTTTGACTATAAACCTGAGTTGGCAAAGTATCACAATCAGCCATGTCCACAGTCATTATTGGAAGGAAAGAAATTTGCCTTCATTCGTGGAACGCCTAATCTCCTGGGTCCACAAGCCAACTTTTCTCAACATGGAAAGTCGGGTGCATGGATATCAGATTACATGCCCCATTTTCAAAAAATGGCAGATGATGTTTCCTTTTTGAAAGCAGTTCATACTGATCAATTCAATCATGGACCTGCGCAGCTTTTGATGCAAACAGGAAGTGCAAGGCTTGGTCGTCCTAGCTTAGGAAGCTGGGTGACATATGGGCTGGGCACAGAAAACCAAAATCTCCCGGGCTTCGTCGTGCTTACATCTGGAGGCAAAACACCTGATGCTGGCAAAAGCGTCTGGGGATCCGGATTTTTGCCATCCGTATATCAAGGCGTGCAGTGTAGATCGAAAGGAGATCCGGTTTTATACTTGGATGATCCAGAAGGAATGTCCAGAAACTTGAAGAAAAACGTCATTGACGCAATCAATACGGTAAACAAGGAGGAGTTTGACGCTTATGGTGATCCTGAGATTCTCGCCAGAATCAATCAATACGAAATGGCCTATCGAATGCAAATCGAAGTGCCGGAAGTCATGAACATCAACGATGAACCAAAAGCGGTTCATGAGTTATATGGTACAAATCCAGGCACAGAATCCTTTGCAAACAACTGCCTACTCGCTAGAAAATTGGTGGAAAAAGGAGTTCGATTTGTTCAATTGTATGATTGGGGCTGGGATACGCACGGAACTTCGCACGATGGATCGATTGATATGGGACTTCGAAATAAATGCCGTGAAATGGACAGACCAGTTTCCGCATTGCTACTCGATTTGAAACAAAGAGGAATGCTTGAAGACACGTTGGTAGTCTGGGGTGGCGAATTCGGAAGAACGCCTATGCAGGAAAATAGAGAAGGCAAAACCCAAAGTTTCCTTGGCAGAGATCATCATGGAGATGCCTTTACTATGTGGATGGCCGGTGGCGGCATCAAGCCTGGAGTCACCCATGGCAAAACGGATGATTTCGGATTCTCAGGAATAGAGGACAAAGTTTCTGTCCATGACATTCATGCTACTATCCTTCATTTGATGGGTTTTGATCATGAAAAGTTCACCTATGATTTCCAAGGACGTCCCTTCCGATTGACGGATGTGGAAGGTGAATTGATCAATAAAATATTAGCTTAAGACCTGCATGTTTACTCGAATCACCCTTCTTGCTTTTCTTTTTATTTTCTTTCTTTCTCCAGTTTTTGCACAGCAGCAACTCCTTTTCTTTCAAACTGATTGGGGGAATAACCTATCCATGGATGAGTTTTTAAAACGCACCAAAAACGATGGCTATAATGGAATTGAAACTTGGTTCCCATTCTCCCAGGATGTTCAAAATGAGCTGAAAGCGGGTTTAGAAAAATACGACTTGAAAGTTATTTTCCTTCATGGAACAAACAAAGGACTTCCCTATGCAGAAGCGCTTAAGGTCTATGAAGAAAACCTGCAAAAAATAATTACCTGGAATCCAGTTAAGATCAATTCCCATACAGGTTCGGATTATTGGACTTTGGAAGAAAACAAAGCTTTCATAGATATTACTACAATAGCCAGCAAAGAATCAGGGATCCCGATTGTACATGAGACACATCGAAGCAGATTTTCATTCAACGTCCCACTTACAGTAGAGATGATGAACCTGGCGCCCGAGTTACGATTAAACCTTGACATCAGTCATTGGATGGTAGTTCATGAGCGGTTGATAGACTTAAAGGATCCTTTACTGCAGCAAATCTTACCACGTGTAGATCACATTCACGCCAGAGTTGGTTTTGCCGAAGGCCCTCAAGTAAATAATCCTGCTGCTCCAGAATGGAAATCAGCATTGGACACACATTTGGACATCTGGGAGCATATCATCCGAAATTCCGGACAGGAAGTCTATACAATCACAACAGAATTTGGGCCTCCGCCATACTTGCCCACGGTGCCTTTTTCCAATGTCCCCATCGCTGATCAATGGGAAGCGAATGTTTTTATCATGAAAGCCATTAAAGCCCGATTCGCAAATGATTGATTTTATCTTGCCCCTGTTTGGGCGATTTCATCCGATCTTGGTTCACTTACCGATTGGTTTCTTAGTGTTTGGAGTAATCCTTATTTTCTGGTTTGGAAAGAAGTACAGCGCTTATGCACCCGTAATAGAATTAGCCTTCTTGTTCGGTGGGGTTTCGGCTTTGGCGGCAAGTATTAGCGGTTTTCTACACTATCAAAACGAAGGCTATGGCTGGGACACAGTCAAGTTTCACCTTATTTTAGGCATACTCACTACCCTCCTCGCTTTTGGTCTATGGTATCATTTGAAAAAGGCTGCAGCTACCCCAACACAGTTAAAGATCAAGGGAGCTAGTCTTTTGATGCTATTAACTATTACAGGACACTTGGGCGGGAATATCACACATGGAGATGATTACTTCACAGAAGTACTACCTCCAGCCTTACAATCACTTTTAGGCGGTGGAAATAGCATAGCCAAGCCACTTGAACTTCCTGCTGACAACTGGGAGGAAGTGGAATTCTACACTGGCGCGATACAGCCTATTTTGGATCAGAATTGCAAAAGTTGCCACAATCCTAACAAACTAAAAGGGGAATTGGATCTGAGTTCTTTCAAGGGCATACATAAAGGTGGTGAAGATGGAGCAATTCTGGAAGGAGAAAATGCAGAGAAAAGCGCTCTTTATTCCCGATTGATTTTACCAGAAGATCATGATGATCATATGCCTCCAAAGGATAAGCGTCAGCCTAGAAAAGAGGAAATAGAATTGATCAAAGCCTGGATTGAATCGGGATCTTCCGAAAAAACTAAGCTTGGCGATGCAGCCTTACATGTAAGTTTGGTGGAGCCATTTTTCAAGAAGAATGAGATCCCTTTTTATCCAATTGTGGATGTTCCTGCCCTTGGACAAGATTCTATTTCCAAGCTGAGAAAAGAGGGATTTTTTGCTGAAATAGTGAAGAAAGACTCCCCATTGCTGAAGGTCAGTTGCATCAACTTTCCAGCATTTTCGGATTCAGACTGGCATTTACTGCGCTCCGCACAAGATCAGATCGTTTACTTAGATTTGACTGGGACGGCAATTACTGATGCTCTTTTAGACCAAATAGCTCTGCTTCCTAACCTAACCGTTTTGAAGCTTAATCAGACAGCTATCGAAGGTTCTGGATTGGATAAATTGGCTGAAAACAAAAACTTAAAACTGCTCTATATCAATGACACCGAGGTCGGTTTTGATAAGCTAGGTGCACTTGATGGCCACCCAACATTAGAAAAAATATTCGCTTTTAACACAGCCGCAGCTAATTCGGGCAACTCTTCTCAGTTTAGCTTTCACATGGAAACAGGGAATCTGAGCTTGCCACCATTGGCGACGGATACCATAGTATATTGAAAAGCAACTCTCCCGCAAAGGCGCTACGGCGCAATTTATTTTATTGACACTTCAATATTAGAAGAATCTATAGCCGAATTTAAATTCTCCTAATTGAGGTTTTGAATAGCAAAACTCAAACAGCGATTATAAAAACCTTGCGCCTTTGCGCCGTAGAGGGAGACAAAAACTCGCTAACGCCTTAACTCAGATGCCCCTCAATCACTTCCTCATTAAAACCCAAGCTCAAACTCCCATCTTTGTAAACAATCACTGGACGCTTGATCATGCTTGAGTTCTCTTCCAGAATTGGGATAGCAGTTTCTTCGTTTTCAAGTGCTGATTTCTGCTCATCAGACATTTTTCGGTAAGTAGTTCCTTTCTTATTCACCAGAGAAGCAAGATCAGTTTTCTCCAAAAAACCTTCTAAAAGTGCAGCATCAGGCTTCTGCTTTTTATAGTCGATGAAGTCATACTTCACTTCTTTTTCCGCTAGGAAATCGAAGGTCTTCTTCATCGTATTGCAATTCTTAATTCCGTAAACTTTGATAGACATGAGATTTGTGATTTAAATGTTTGTGATTATCCGCAATGATGCCAGTTGCCTTAGATTCTTTGCTTATCTGGTCGGAAGACCGATGACCGAAGACCGAAGTGACCTCAATTATAAATTTGAACAAATTCTAGATTGCTTTTCCCTCTTTACTGGTAGAAAAGCGGATATACATATAAATGTTTTGGATTGGAAGCAGATTCTTGTGCTCAATTACTCAGGCTTAAAGGCTGGAAGACAGATGACGGACGACCGAAGCGACCTAACCAAACACCTTCTCTCGTTCTTTAAGAGCCGAATTTCTTCATTAACAAGAAAATTGTTATCCATTAATGATTTATTTTTTCATCAATTTATTTGCTAAATAGTTAAGGAATTCTCAAACCTTCAAAACAATGAGCAAATACGAAATCTTCGTTTACTGGAGTGAGCACGATGAGTGCTTTGTGTCAGAAGTCCCTGAACTGCCCTCAATCAAAGCACATGGTGACAACCAAACAGAGGCATTGGAAAATGCTCAGCAAGCAATTGAACTTTGGGTCAAAGTAACTAAAGAGGATGGGATAAAAATACCAAAACCCAAAGGCAAGCTAAAATATGCTCAGCTTGACTCTGGATTCTGGATTAATAAAAACCTATAGCCCCAATATCTCCACCATCGCCTCTTTATGAGCAACTAAGACCTGATCGATCACATCATCTTTCAGCGCTGTAGACAAGAACATACTTTCAAACTGGCTTGGTGCCAAGTAAACTCCACGCTTCAGCATGGCTTGGAAATATTTCCCAAATAAAGCCGTATCAGAATTCTTTGCAGTTTCAAAGTCAAACACTGGCTTATCAGTGAAAAACAAGGAATACATGCTTCCAATACGGTTGACAGTGTAATTCAACCCTAGCTCCTGATTGATGCTTTTAATGCCTTCAGTTAACTTCGTTCCGATGTGAGATAGCTCAGCATAGACATTTGGATCTGTATTCAAGTGATTCAGCATCGTCAAGCCCGCAGCCATGGCAATTGGATTACCCGAAAGTGTCCCTGCCTGGTAAACTGGGCCTGCGGGAGAAACAAACTCCATGATCTCTCTCTTTCCTCCATACGCTCCCACTGGCATACCTCCACCGATGATTTTACCCAAAGTTGTCATATCTGGAGTCACTCCAAATACTTCCTGAGCACCGCCTTTCGCCAAGCGGAAACCTGTCATCACTTCATCGAAAATCAGGAGAATCCCCTCTCTAGTACAGATATCGCGCAATCCTTGTAGGTAACCTTCCTTCGGAAGACATAATCCCATATTTCCCGGAACGGGCTCCAGTATCAGAGCCGCAATTTCACCTGAATTTGCAGCCACTAACTCTTCAATCGCTTCAAGATTATTATACGGAGCAATCAAGGTATCCTTGGCTGTTCCTTTGGTCACCCCTGGAGAATCAGGATCGCCCATCGTCATCGCACCAGAACCTGCAGCGATCAAAAATGAGTCACCATGTCCATGGTAATGCCCTTCCATTTTGATAAACTTATCTCGGCCTGTAAAGCCTCTGGCAACGCGTATCGCAGACATTGTCGCTTCGGTACCTGAATTCACCATACGGACTTTCTCGATAGAAGGAACCATGCTTACGATCAACTCAGCTATTTCCACTTCACGAGCAGTTGGAGCTCCGAAAGAAGTACCATCTTCCATCGCTTTGACTACTGCATCCTTTACCTTAGGATGGTTGTGACCAAGGAGCATCGGCCCCCAGCTATTGATTAGTTCGATGAATTGATTTCCATCCTCATCGTATAGATAGGCGCCATCTGCTTTTTTGATAAAAAGTGGCTCTCCGCCAACAGCTCTAAATGCACGAACAGGCGAATTCACTCCGCCAGGGATGAAATTTTGGGCTTTTGCAAAAAGCTCTTTACTCTTAGAAATATTCATTGGTTAATCTAAAGGTTTCAATTCCCCCGCTTCTAATGTAAACAGAGGTACATATTGATTATTGTGTGTGCCTTGAAAGTTGAATCCCCAAGTCAGTTGACCTGCTTGAAATGCTTTCTGATCAAGATTTCTTCTCAAATCAAAGCCTTTGCTATCCGACATATTGGATGCAACCCAGTTGATCATCTCCACGCCTAAGGCAGAGTTCATACTTGGGAAGGTCAGGTATTTACTATAGAATCTGTTCCGGAACTGCTGCATAGGCTCACCATAGAAATTCAAGGTATTATTGCCTATGAAATAGAAGTTCGGGAACTCAAGCATTTCGTAATTGGCGAAGTTGAAACCCAACCAAGAATCCATTACTAGAGTAGGAATGGAAGCGGTAATAGATTCCATCAGAGAAAAAGCTGGCTGAGCAATGGTAGGATCATCCGTAAGCAAGATTATCTGATCTACTCCCATACGAGACTGGCCTTGGCGAATTCCTACACCTTGTAAAAATGAACTGGCGTTGCTAGCAGTAATCTGCTCAAACTTTACCAATTGAAAACCTTCTCTTCCCAATTGATCTTGTAGCATTTTCGCCAGCATCTCATCACGGGAACTCGCGCTATATCCTATCGCAACTCTTTTACCCCAATTCTGCTTTTTTAAGCCTTCTACAACTCCATCCGCAATAGAACTTACCGTAGGTCTAAATAGGTAGCTATATTTCAATTCTTCAAATCTATCCCCCAAATTAGAGAGTGGATGCACAAACGGTATTTTGGACGTTTCGGCAAAACTGCTCACCAAGTCTGTTTCTTCCTGGTAAATAGGGCCAATAATAATATCTGCAGAACCAATAGCGGGATCTGCTAGTAAGTTTTTCAGATGTGCTACATCTCTTTTTGAGTCAAAAGTCAACATATTGACTTTCACTCCACTTTTCTTCAATTGCTCTACTCCGTATTGCAAACCTTGGTAAAGTTCGAACACAAAATCACTTTGTGGAATACTAGACAAATTCGTGCGGGAAGAGTTGGTAAAAGGTAAAATCACCACGATATCCAACACCTGATCCTTCACTACATTTCTGTTTTCGTTTGCTTTGCCTTGCAACTCATAATAAGCATCACGCTCCGTAGCCGAAAGAATGGTCTGAGACTCCAAAACGCGCTTCAATGCTTCTCCGAAACCTTTGTTTCCTTTGAATCCCTGAAGATTAGCAATCATAAAGCTGACGCTCACTTGCTTCAAATTATCGTAAGTAGCGTTTTCAGCCATCTCCATAATCTTATCATCTTTGATTCTTTTGATGATTTGAAGTGCTTCTACGTTTTGTTGGTTTTTGAAATAGGCTATTCCTAGTAGGTATTTAGCATCGTCAGATTTCGCCCAGCTGCCAGTAGCTACAGGTTCCAAAGCATCCACTGCTTGCGCCGGTTGATTAGCTCCAAGCAATGCCTCTCCCAGATGGAATGATGCGTAGTTAGCCAGATTACCGTACTCTTTCGGGTCAGTAAACTGCTTGAAAAGTGGGATCGCTTCCCAGTAATTTTTGGCAGCCAGTTCGGACTGAGCCTTGCGATAAGCATCCGGTGTGGGGATTTGAGCTATTGCTAAGCTCAAGATGAAAAATACCGGAATTATTAAAAGAAATTTTTTCATTATATCGAGGTGAATCAAACAACAAACAGGGAGTACAAATTTAACCCAATATTTTCAAACCCAAAGTTCAGGCCGAAAAGGGTTTGGAGCGAATAAGATTATCTTAATAGATGTCAATATCCTCATTTTCCTTGTTTTCTTAGACGGAAGACGGGAGACCGAAGTAGCATCAGTGCTTTATTTGCACTAATTATTAAGATGAATGCTGCTCTATAAAAAGCAAAACCCGAAGAATAATCTTCGGGTTTTTGAATATTTACCGGTGAAAGGTTTACAACACCTTCGAGGTTTTGAAAACCTCAAAGGAGGTTATTCCCACTCGATAGTAGCAGGTGGCTTAGAAGAGATATCATAGACAACTCTGTTTACACCTTTTACTTTATTGATAATTTCATTGGAAATCTTACCTAGGAACTCATAAGGAAGATGAATCCAGTCAGCAGTCATGCCATCTACAGAACCTACGGCTCTTAGTGCAACTACTTTCTCATACGTACGCTCATCTCCCATCACGCCTACAGACTGGATAGGAAGAAGCATCGCTCCTGCTTGCCAAACCTGATCGTAAAGCCCAGAATCTTTCAAGCCTTTGATAAAAATATAATCTACTTCCTGAAGTGTCTTCACCTTCTCGGCAGTGACATCTCCCAAAATACGTATTCCAAGCCCCGGACCTGGGAAAGGATGACGCCCGATGATTTTCTCTACAATCTCCAACGCTCTACCTACTTCTCTTACCTCATCTTTGAAGAGTGTATTCAATGGTTCTACCACAGAAAGCTTCATGAAGTCAGGTAAACCACCCACATTGTGGTGAGATTTGATCGTTGCAGAAGGGCCTTTTACAGAAATCGACTCAATCACATCTGGATAGATCGTTCCTTGTCCAAGCCATTTCACGCCTTCAAGTTTATTTGATTCTTCGTCGAAAACCTCAATGAATGCATTTCCGATCGCTTTTCTCTTCGCTTCTGGATCAGTCACGCCTGCAAGTGCGTCATAGAACTTCTGCTTAGCATCTACGCCAATCACATTCAAACCCATGTGCTTGTACGAATCCAACACTTCTTCGAATTCATTTTTGCGAAGCAATCCATTGTCTACAAACACGCAGATCAAATTCTCTCCAATTGCACGGTGAATTAGTGTAGCGGCCACAGAAGAATCAACTCCTCCAGATAAACCCATTACGACTTTATCAGAACCGATTTTAGCCTTCAGGTCAGCAATACTTGCATCGATGAAAACATCAGAAGTCCAATCCTGTGAACATCCACAGATTCCAACCACGAAATTTCTAAGAAGATTTTTCCCCTCCGAAGAGTGAGTTACCTCTGGGTGGAATTGAATCCCGTAAGTTTCTTCTTCCTTTATTTTGAATGCAGCCACACGAACTGAGTCCGTGCTAGCTATTACTTCAAAGTTATCCGGCAAATTCTTGATCGTATCCCCATGAGACATCCACACTTGCGAACCATGGCTCATTTCCTTGAGCAGGTCGTAATGCGTATCGATGTGGCTCAAGTTTGCTCGGCCATATTCTCTGATCTCAGATGGAAGTACTTCTCCGCCATATTTCTGAGCCAAAAGTTGAGAACCGTAACATACTCCCAAAAGTGGGAGTTTGCCTCTCAAACTATCTAAGTCCAAATCAGGAGAACCCGCATCTCTTACCGAGCATGGAGAGCCTGAAAGTATCACTCCTTTAATATCAGAGGTGATTTCTGGAACTTTGTTATAAGGGTGGATTTCGCAATAAACGTTCAGTTCTCTAACTCGTCGGGCGATGAGTTGTGTGTACTGAGAACCGAAATCGAGGATCAAGATTTGTTCTGCCATGCGCAAAGGTAATCAGGGCAGACAAACTGAGGAAATGATCTGAGAAATTTTACAGAATAATGTTTGGTATGTAAGGATTGAAAATTATAAATGTGATTATCCGCAATGATGCCAGTTGCCTTAGATTCTTTGCTTATCTGGTCGGAAGACCGATAACCGAAGACCGAAGTGACCTCAATTATAAATTTGAACAAATTCTAGATTGCTTTACCCTCTTTACTGGTAGAAAAGCGGATATACATAATTATAAAATTGGAAGATTGGAAAATTTGGTCACCATGAGCGTCCCTCATATTCTTATGGGATCGAAGGGTTGAAAGATCGAAGGGTTATTGGATTTGAAAATTGGGAGATTGAAAAATTATTGTGGTATCATAGTTTGATAGTGGAATGAGTTGGAACGTGGTACCACTTCATTATTCAAAATTCAGCATTGGACATTCATAATTTTTTGAATTAGAAATTAGGAGATTTAAGAATCGATAAACAAGAAAGCGTTGGTCACCCTTAGCGTCCCGCATAGCTATCGGGAATGAATGGCTGTAAGGTTCGAGCATAATTCTGAAAAACGACAAGCTATATCACCAAAAGTATAAATCTCAAAACCCTAACATCCTATCACATAATACTGATATATAGCGTTTTAACAAACATTTAGTTAATTAATCTAAAGACACTTTAGTATTAGAGAAGATTAGTAGTAATTCGATAAATCAACTTTTAAAACCTTTAAAAAATGAAAGCACATCGACTACTTCTGATCCTTCTATTTTGCAGTTTGCTACCATTAGCTACTCATGCACAAGTAAAGCCTAACTTACAATACACCGTAGGCTTCGGTTCATCCATAGATGGGATGAATGATCTTTATGGGCTCAATTTCACCAATGAACTAAATGTTAGGCTTGGCAAAAGAACCTCATTCAATGCTGGACTCTCCTTCTATCATTCGCTGGGCAGTTACAATGAGAAAATATTGCCTGAGTATTCAAATGGAAAGAATAATGAACAGTCCTCTGGTATTTTTATTACCCCATCTTTCAAATACGACATCTTACAACGCCCTTCTGGTTTCAACTTGGCTTTTTCAGCTGGACCTTCACTTCAGCTTGGAGGAGAAACTTTCATACGGTCCGATTTTATTTCAGAAGCACCTTCTACAAGTTATTATGTAAACAAGTATCAACGTATCGGCTTATTCATGGAATTAGAAGCTGAGTGGAATTCTAAGAATCCTAATCGAAAAAATGCAGTCAGCCTTTCTGCATTCGGAGCGGACAATTCCATACCATGGTACCTCAATGCGACATATAAAATGAGATTTAAAGTCGGTAAGAAATAATCATAATCGGCTAACTTGCGGCCTTAAAGCGATTGAATTCAAAACTACTACATGAATATAAAACCAACTATTTCCCTGTTTTTTCTACTTCTAAGCATAAGTTCCTTTGCTCAAAACGCTCCGCTTCAGACAGTTACCGATCCATATTTTAAGCTAGTAAGACCAGAGTTCAAGGGTGACATGGCTTATGAGACCGTAGGTTTTGTGGAGCAATACTGGAGAATCGCGGGAAATACTGGTTTTAATAATACCGTATATCGAATCGCTGAGAAATTGGAAGCTGCGGGTTATGTCCTCGAAGAAAAAGCTAGCGACTCAGATCGATTCACCTATAGAATCGAAACTCGGGAGATGCGTCAACCTACTTGGGAGCCAATTTCCGCTTCCTTGAAAATCGTCGGCGCCACTGAAAACTTACTTTCATCCGAGACCAACCGAAATATGATTTATCAGTATTCCTCCTCCACTCCGGTGGATGGGATTACTGGAGAAGTGATTTATGTGGAGAGCAAGGAAGCGCTTTCTGCTATAGATGTGAAAGGGAAAATCCTCTTTTCGGATCAGGTTAGTTACAGAACATTGCAATCATCCGTTACAGACAAAGGCGCTTTGGGCGTATTGACCTATGATTTGCCTGCGTATTTGCAACCTGAGAAAAACACTACCTCCATTCAGTTTAGAGGTTTGAGACACGATGTTAAGAATCCAGCTTGGGCGATTGCACTTTCTTTCGAAGCCAAAGAAAAACTGAAAGCCGAGCTAGCTAAAGGCAAGGTAGAAGTAACAGTGAAGGCAGAAACTAAGATCTATGAATCCGAGGAACTCACTATAGTAGCGAATGTAAAAGGATCTGACTTGCCTTTGGAAAGCTTAGTTTTCTCAGCTCACATCCAAGAGCCTGGCGCAAATGATAACGCTACTGGTGTGGGTGCTCAACTGGAAATGGCGAGCATTACATCAGATTTGATTAAAAGAGGAAAGCTTGACCTGAAGCGTACCTTGACTTTCCTTTGGGGAGATGAGATTATTTCTACGAGAAGATATATAGAAGAAAAAGATAAGCGTGAAGCCGATATCAACTGGGGAATTTCCTTGGATATGGTGGGTGAAAATACTGACATCACAGGTGGAACTTTCCTAATCGAAAAGATGCCTGATCCAAGTGCAATCTGGACTCGTGGAGAAGACAAACACAGCGAATGGGGCGGTCGACCATTGAAAGCGGAAGATATGAAGCCTCATTATTTGAATGACTTTATCCTGACCAACTTCGAAGCTCAAGGCGAGTATGCTGACTGGGTGGTGAAAACCAATCCTTTCGAAGGAGGATCTGATCATACACCATTCCTTCAGGCTGATATTCCTGGATTATTACTTTGGCACTTTACCGATCAGTTCTACCACACGGACAATGATCGCTTGGATAAAGTTTCTCAAAAAACAATGGTCAATGTAGGAACAGCGGCTTTGGTTTCTGCTTTTACTTTGTTGAATGCAGATGCGAAAACCGTAGATCAACTGATATTGATGATCACAGCAAAAGCCCACATACGCTTGCTAACAGAAGTTCAACTTAGCAAAAAAGCGATTGCTGAAGGTGGATCTACCAAAGATGAACAATTGATCCTAGACACATGGGCTGACTATTATGCAAAGGCTATGGATTCGATAAAGGACTTGGTACCTGCTGATGATGAAAAAACATTGAGGAGAATAGTACTAGCCAAAGAAGCTATCAAGGCTCAGGTGCCTCAGCTTTAATATAATCTCGCTCCCGATAGCTATCGGGAGGCGCAAAGGCGCAACGATTATAATTTGATGGGTTCAACCTGAAAATCGAATATACACCTTCCCATACTTGAATATGATTATTGAAAATTGAACTTGATCATTGCTCATTGCTCATTTCCAAAAGCTCGTATAGGATTCTTTTCTAAAAGCATTTCCCAATCAGCCTCATCAAATCCCTTCGCATTCAATGCGGGCATCAGCTTTTCAAAAATATTGGTAAAGGGCTGAAAATCTCCACCATCGGGTTTGGCTGGATCATACCAGCCTGCATCGTGGGAAATCAGCACTTGACCTAAGAAACCATTTTCTTTGGCGAAGAGTAAGCGAGCTACATATTCATCCACGCTCCAACCAATTCCATCCAAGCTTATCCAAACGCCAAGTTTAGCAGCTTCGAAATAATTCTGAAAATCCTCTTCAGCTTGTGAGTGAACCCAAACAAAAGCTGAAGGATCAATTCCCATTTCCTGCAAAATTTTGACTTCCTGCTTTGCTGTAGTCCAAGTGCCCGTGTGAGAAGCTATTTGCAAACCTGTTTCCCGATGAGTGAAACCAGCAGCTTTAACCAATTTTGCATCTATTTCCCGAAGTGGTTTTTCTTCATTTACAGAGATCTTGATGAATCCAGGTTTGATTCCTGTAGCTCCGATTCCATTTTCATATTCATCTATCCAGCGATTTGCCAGTTCTTCAGCAGTTTCCGTGAAAGCAAAATCCGGCAGATACTTACCTCCTACTGCTCCATAAAAACCAGTGTTGGTGATGAGTTGAATTCCCGACTGCTCACTGAGTTTTCTGAGCAGAACTGGGTCCTTTGCCAAATAGGAAGGAGTACAATCAAAAATCATTTTTACCCCATATTTCTTCACTTCAAGTAAATAAGGCAGGACTTTAGCGATTACCTCTTCCTGATTATATCGCTCAGACGATACTGAATCTGCTCCTATAAAGTCCACCAACATATGCTCATGAATCAGTGTGATCCCCATGGAAGCTATAGGAATCGGGCCAGTGACGGTATTGATGTAAGGTGAATTGGACTCAGGATTTGAGCAAGAAAAAGAAAGGATCAATATGCTTAGCCCAATTACTAGCGAATGCTTCATATATAAACCTAAGAAACTACGATCCTTAATGCCAACAGGTATACCAATTGATTTACCCGACTTATTTCAAAGAAGACATTCCACCGTCTATGTGTAATATCTGACCTGTGACCCAAGATGATTTATCATCCAAAAGAAACAAAGTCGCCTCAGCAATATCCTGTGGTGTACCTATGCGACCAAGTGGATGTCTTTTGTCAGATGCAGCACGCTTTTCGTCGGTGCTCACCAACTGCTGTGCTAGCGGTGTGTCCGTCAATGATGGAGCAATGGCATTGACTCTAATGTGATTTGGAGCCCATTCTGCTGCCAAAGATCTAACTAATCCTTCCACAGCTCCTTTTGCAGAAGCTATTCCTGAATGGAAACCCATTCCTGTTTGCACCGCAACAGTACTATAAAGAACAACCGAAGGAGCTTCTGACTTTTTTAAATTTTTCAAGCAGGCTTGAAGTGTTCTTACCGCGCCAAAAAAATTAAGATCCATTTCAGCCTTAAAATCCTCCATGGAGATTCGGTGGAATGGCTTCAGATTGATGGAACCTGGACAGTAAACCAAGCCATCAATTACCTCAGGCAAATCCTGTAATTCTGAAGCTTCATCTGTGACGTCAAATTGATAATTCCCCTCTCCACTTCTGGAATAGAGAAACAAATTTGCGCCGTTGTTTTCTGCAAGTTCAGCCACAGCTTTTCCGATTCCTGAATTCCCTCCGATGATGACAATATTTTTTCCTTTCATTGCTTTTTATTTTCTATTTAAAGCTGATTCGGAAGGAGATTGTTTGAAAACGTGAAAAATGAATATGTATATCCGCATGAATGCACATAATAGAATTTTGTCTGGTTCTAGCCTGAAAAAAATCCCCCTTGCCCCCTTAAGAAAAGGGGGAATTGCGAAATTTGAACCTCTAGCATTATTTCAAAGCACATACGTGCAGTTAAGCGGATACTCATAAAAATGAATGGTAGGAAGAAAGTAGCGTTTGACTAATCAACTACGTTTAGCAAAAACAATCCAACTTTTAAAATGCGGGCAATTCTAAACATCCTCTTTTTTCTATTGATTATTTCTAGCTGTAGCGAAGATGGTCAATTAGAACAAAAGTTTCAGGAAGGCACATTCACTGGTACATTCCAAAGGGATCTTGGTGATAGTAGAATCGCGAATATCACGTTGACATTTGACGGCAATCACTGGAGCGGGACTGGCGACTATCCAAAATACCCAGCGCTTTGCAGAGGCACTTATTCTATCAATGGAAATAAAATTACTTTTCAAAATGAATGTGCATGGACAGCTGAATTTGATTGGACTTTAATTCTTTCAGGAGAATATAAGTTAACGAAAACCGGAAGCGTATTAGAGTTTTCAAGAGATTATCGTTCTGCAACTTCTGACACCTATATAGACCAGTACCGATTGACCAAAAATTAAGAGCTATGAAGAAATACTTCAGCGGGAATACTGAAGAAATTCTTGAGCTTTTGAGCCATCTTCAACGTGATTTCACGCTTGCCTGACAATACCGCGGAGACATGACCTTTGCTCCCAATCATAGGTTCAAGATCCTTGGCCTTGATTCCCATTTCTTTCATTTTGTACTTGATCACTTCTAATGCATCAAGCTCGGGAAGCTGATAATGTGTATCATCATAATCTTTAACCAATACCAATAGAAGTTCAAGCTCATCACTCTCAGGAGTATTTGGCTCTGCATGGAATATTTCCATTAACCTTAGTGAGGCTTTATTATAGTCTTTTTCGCTTTTGAGCACTTTCCACTTCATATCCATAAGTTGAGTTACATTAAAATTGTCGGGTCAAATTCAATTTTGCTTACGTCTATTTTGTCATATTCTTTGTGAGTTCCAAACCACAATACATAACAAGCCTTCTGCAAAAAATTAATTGACACAACTAGCCGAAAGTCATTGCCTTTTATAATGAAGACAACTCTATTATTACTTACGATACTGGCGTTTCCATAAACCTTCTTCAGTTCATTGAAATTTGAAAACTCCTTTTTTGAAAACTCATTATACCAAATCAAAAGTTGAGTCGAAGCAACTGGATACTTTTGAGTGTAAAATAAGATCGTTTTCTTAACAAGAATTCTCATTGATCAAAGGTGTTGAAAAGTCATCAAATTGCAAACTTTTGTAAAAACTTGTTTATTAACCGTCTCTAAAAGCAATCCTCTTCTTCTTAGTTTCTTCATTACCGCCAAGTCGCAAAGTTCGCTGAGTTTTTCGCAAAGGAAAAAAAGCCTTACATGTGATTGATTAAACACAATCAGCCTATTAAAATAAAAACATCCCAATTATCTAGTTCATATTGACTAAAGTAGTATTTTAGTAAAAGTTGTAACCTAGAATCCAGGTTATTACTACTTTTTAATGAGACAAATGAAAACTTTAAATTTTATGTTATGATTTGGTTTGACATCAAAGAACTAGAAAGAGGTCTTATAAACAGGGAAATCTCCGATAGGGTAATCTTCAATTATTTACTGGGAAACTTGATACTCTACTCCATATCCCCCTACCTAGCAGGAAGTGACTCTCCTGGATTTTTACTCATCTTTCTTCAAATAGCTGTCACCCTTGTTATAACTGTAGTTGGCACATCGAGAACGTATGAAATCAATACATCGGGGGACCGCAGGGATTATTTCAAGAGGTTTCTTTCGCTATCCTTCGTGACCGGAATCCGGTTATTTGTTTTTATGATTATTGCGGCAATCCCAATTGGTATTATTCTCGGGGTTTTAGGCTTCAACCCATTTGTAAACAAATATTCTGAAGGTCTTTTCAATTTAATTTTGATGGCAGGTGGAGGTGTTCTTTACTACTACATGTTGACTAACTCTTTCAAAAGAGTTAGTCACGGACATCAAAATCAGCCGGTAGTTCAGTAAATGGATTGGGCTATTTCAAGTAAAAATTTAATGGGATCAAGCCAAATAAAAACATGGAACACTTGTGGCCAATTGCGATATAGACGCAATAGGTGATGAGGGTTGCGTATATACAAGTGTTAAATTCCCACCACAACTCCCTTACCATCTCAAGTCCAGCTTCTGGAGAAGCAGGACAACTAATCCTACGCTACTTCGCATTTTCTTCGCGCCCTTAGCGGTTTAAAAAAAGCATAAAAAAAACCGAGCCTCACAGCCCGGTTTCAATGTTGGTTTTCGTCTTCAGTTGTTACTTTTCAAGATTGATGTACTGCATGAATTCGTTTCGCGATTGCTCGTCTTTTTCGAATTTGCCTGAGTAAAAAGAAGTCACCGTAGAACTCTGTGTGTCCTTCACTCCTCTGGAACTAACACACATGTGATAGGCATCTATAATCACCGCCACATCGTCCGTTCCAAGCGCCTCTTTCAGTTCATTCCCGATCTGCATTGTCAATCTCTCCTGCACTTGTGGGCGCTGGGAGAAATACTGCACGATTCGGTTGATTTTAGATAGTCCGATTACGCTTCCATTGGAAATGTAGGCCACGTGGGCTTTTCCGTATATCGGCACGAAATGATGCTCACAGTGAGAATGCACAGTGATATCCTTCTCCACCAGCATCTCATTATACTTGTATTTGTTTTCAAAAAGCTTTGCGACAGGTTTATTCTTAGGATTCAACCCTGAGAATACTTCCTTCACATACATCTTTGCTACACGATGCGGAGTGCCTTTAAGACTGTCATCTGTAAGATCCAGCCCCATGATGTTCATGATTTCTCTGAAATGCTTCTCGATCAACTCCACTTTCAGTTCATCATCCATTTCGAAAGCATCCTCACGAAGAGGAGTCTCCAGGGAAGTTCCTACATGTTCCTCACCGATTTCCTCGAATGAAGCACGGGCGATTTTAATTCCCATCGTATTCAACAAAGTTTCTTTCTGTTTCATAAAGTCGAATCGTTAACTCGAATTTGCGATCAATTTTTTCCCTTAAAATATTCCAAATAACCACTGCAATGTTCTCAGCGGTTGGGTTAAGTTCTTTGAATTCATCGGTATCCAGGTTTAAATTTTTGTGATCTAATTTCCTCAACACATGCTCCTTGATCAAGTCGCTGAGCACTTTCATGTCAAAAACATAGCCAGTTCTCGGATCTACTTCCCCTCTCAGTTTTACGACCAATTCATAGTTGTGACCATGAAAATGGGGATTATTACACTTCCCAAAAACGGCAAGATTCTGTTCATCTGACCAGTCAGGATTATGAAGGCGATGTGCCGCGTTGAAATGTTCTTTTCTATAAACTGATACTTTCATGGAATGCTGAAACAGCCGCTTTTCTGTTTTTGTTTGAATTATTTTCCTATTTGTCTGTTAGAGTACTTGAAGTATCCTGAGTGACAGGGAAATAATTTTGGGAACGCAAAATTACAGAATAATAATTGGTACCAAAATCAAAGTCCAGTCTCATTATGCCAAGAACGGATAAAGCTGCTGAGAAGGTTCCCGAAAAAAATTTCACATCTTTTATGGTGAAAATCATAAGAGACTGACTTCAAGTTCGTTTGAAGTGACAGGATATCGTCCTAACTTTGCCAAATCACCCAAATGCTTATGCTTTCACAAACACTTGCGATTACCTTCCTATTGTTCATAGGAATTTTCCCCAATCCAGATTTTAAAGAAAACAGTACAAATACCACCTCCATCGACCCAGTCACCGCTATATACGATGGACTTCATATTAAAAACGGAGTTCTTCCTTCCAGAGAAGTATTCAACTTGGCTATCCAAGGTTGGAACAAAATGAAAGGAAGTCTCAAATCTAAAGTCCTCACCGTAATTGATTTCAGCCTACCTTCTACCGCTAAGCGGATGTGGGTGATAGATCCTGAAAAAGGTGAAGTGCTATTGAATTCAGTGGTTTCTCACGGCAGAAATTCCGGAGACCTAATGGCAAATACCTTCTCTAATGTGCCAGAATCATTCAAAAGCAGCTTAGGTTTCTATAAAACTGCCGAAACTTACTCTGGCAAACATGGCTACTCTCTTAGACTGGATGGGTTGGAAAAAGGCTTTAATGATCAAGCTAGAAACCGTGCAATTGTAATTCACGGAGCAGATTATGCCCGTGAAGAATTTGCCGAATCAGTTGGAAGATTAGGAAGAAGCTTAGGCTGTCCTGCCCTTCCAAGTGAGCTTTCTGCTCAGGCCATTGATCTGATCAAAGACGGTTCTTTGCTATTCATCTTTGGAAAAGACGATAATTACTTATCAAAATCAAGCCTGATCAAGGCTTGATTTTTTGCTTCTAAGCGCTTTCAGCAACGATTGGTCTCTTTCGTAGACATCTGACCTGAAATTAGCTTTTCCTTTTTTATCTGCCCAGAAAGTCATATAAACTAGCACCACTGGTATTTCTCTATCCAACTTCACTACCTCTTCGTTAGTCTGATTCATCGCTTTTTGGATCTTTTCATCATCCCAAGATTTATCATTAAGCAAGATTTTTGCGAATTGATCTGGATTCTGAATTCGGATACATCCGTGGCTTAGTGCTCTGGTCTCCCGATCAAAAAGACTTCTAGCTGGCGTGTCGTGAATGTAAATATTGTAATCATTTGGGAACATGAATTTCACCAAACCCAGGGAATTATCTCCTCCTGGCTTTTGTCTAACTCGGTAGCCAGTTTCTTTTGACAAATTGACTTGTGAAGCTTTCACTACTTCGCCACTTCCATCCACCACTTCCATATTTTTCTGAGAGAGATAATTTGGGTTCTTCTGAACTGAGGGAATAATCTCATCATTCGTAATTGACTCTGGAATGTTCCAATACGGGCTAAAAACGATGTAACTCATCGGAGCCGTAAAAGTCGGCGACTCATTGTATTCTTTTCCCACGATCACTTTTGCTGTGAACGCTGTGTCAGAATTATTCATGTAGTCCAACTGATAGTTGGCAATGTTCACTAGAACCATCTCTTGATTCCAATCCATTTTTGGCATCCAACGCAGTCTTTCCATGTTGATAGATGCGATATCTATGAGATTTTGAGGGGAATTATTAAGCGATTCAGCGACTAAGGAACCGATCACGCCGTCAGGATTCATTCCGTTGGACTCTTGATATTTCTGCAATCCGGCAAACATGGTAGAGTCAAAAAGTGAAGGATCTGCTGTTTCATAAGGCTTCAAAACATCCCAAAAGGTCAAACGCTTACGCAAAGCTGGAATAGCTTCGTGCTTCTCTCCTACCTTGATGGCTCCATCTACCTTAGCAAAATCCCAAGTAAGTGTATCATTCTTTTGAATCTTATACAGCTCCTTTATCGCTTCTCTGCCATGTGCATATAAGTCTGAATTAGGATATAGGCTGGCTAAGGTCCTTTCTACAGAGCTTCCATTTGCTACTTTTTCCAATAATTCAGTGTAATTCACATCAGTTTCCTTCTCTTCAAACTTCCAATTTGGATCCAAGCTTGAAGGATTCACTTTTCCTTTTTCCAAGTCATGGGCTAAGTTGAAAAAGCTATCAGTAAGCAAAAGTTCTAAATTGACTTTCTCTTCTGAGGAAAGATTTCTGAATTTCTTATTCTCTTTCTCCTGATTAGAAGAAAGCTCATAGATCTTGGCCAGGTTATAATCTTCCGGCTGCAAACCATCATATTTTGAGTTTTCAATCTGAGCGAGCATCTCCTTTCCGGTTTTGGAAAGTGTCCCATTGAAAAGCCAAACTTCCATATATTCTCTACCAGCGTAAAAGCTCTGAATTTCTTCTGAATAGTTAGAGTTAGCTAAAACACCGGTTTTCTCTCCACTTAGATTTGCTTGCAGTTCATCTGTCAAATCAGATCTGCGCTGGTTGAAAAACCAGATGAGTCCTACTGCAAGGAGTAGAACTGCGGATATTGGAACGATTATCTTCTTATTCATAAAAGGCGATTTGTATTACCTTCTACTAGTCAAAGTTCGTACGCTTAATTTTTCACGGAAATAAAAGCCGGGGACTTTACTCTTTTCAACTCATTTTCAATACGTTAAAAGAAAAATACGATTATAGATCAATATCAGCTGAGACTGACCACTGAGACTGGAATTACCCAAGTTGGGGTAAATGCCTTAGCAGATCCCTATCTGTTCGTGCCTCCAAAACCCCGGCATATGTCTAACAGACCGGTAACCAAAATCAACTATTACTTGCGTAATGCGATCAAAACTTCCTCATCTCTGTCGTAGATATCTTGCCTGAAATGCCCTTGTCCTTTTGAATCTGCCCAAAAGGTCATATAAAGCAGCACCACAGGTATCTTTCGGTCTAAGTTTACAATCTGCTCATGGCTTTGATGCATGGCAGCATTGATCTTCTCTGGCGTCCAGGAGCTATTGCCTTTCAGTAATAGACCTGCGAAGGTGGCTGGATCCTGAATTCGAATACAGCCATGACTCAGCGCTCGGTCTTCTCTTTCAAAAAGGCTCCTTGCTGGCGTATCGTGTATGTAGACACTATGTTCATTTGGGAACATAAACTTCACCAGCCCCAGAGAATTAGTAGGACCAGGTTTCTGTCGCACCATATATGGAATTGACCTTCCACTCCAATTCACCGAAGCTGGATCCACAGGTTTACCTGAGTAAGTCACTACTTCCATATTTTTCTGGGCCAGGTAATTCGGGTTTTTGCGAACTGCAGGCATGACTTCATTTCGCACAATCGAAGTCGGCAAATTCCAGTAAGGACTAAAGACGATGTAACTCATCGCAGATGAAAAAATAGGCGACTCATGATACTTCTTCCCGACGATCACTCTTGCCGAAAATAATGTATCCCGATTGCTCAGGTAATCCAACTGATAGTTAGCAATATTCACCAAGATCATCTCAGCCCCTCGCAACGTATCAGGCAGCCAACGAAGACGCTCCATACTTACCGAAGCTTTGTCAATCAAATCCGTAGGTGATTGATTCAATGCATTCACCGTATTTTTGCCCAATGCCCCATCAGGCTCTAGACCATTTCTCAGTTGGAATTTCTGCACTGCCGCAAACATCGTCGAGTCGTATTCCTTTTCATCTTCAAATGTGTATGGCTCTAGATACTTCCAAAATGCAAGACGCTCCCGTAAGTTCGGCATCCCTCCATTTGTCTCTCCTACTTTAATGGTTTTAGACACTTTGACTGCCTTCCAGTTCAGGGTATCCTGCTTACGAATTTCATCCATAGCCCGAATCACTTCACGCCCTTTTTTATAAATCGTAATCGTAGGATAAAGTGTCTCCAGCGATTGTCTAATCTGCTTTTTGTTCACTGCCACTTCGAGCATATCTGTGTAGGATACTTTCGCCTTTTTAGTAATGATCTGCCAGTCACCAGCAAGGGACTGAGGATCCACCTTACCTATTTCCAGATGTGATGCCAAGTGAAAAAATGCATCGGAAAGCAATAGATCTACATCTGCCAGGTCATCCAAAGCATTGGGGATAGCTTGCTTTTTATTAGACTCGAAAAGTGTGAAAAACACATTGATCAGATCCAAGTGATAATCTCTAGGACTTAGTCCATCAAATTTGCTTTGAATTATTTCAAACCGAAGTTCGTAAGCTAATTCAGTGAGCACCCCATTTTCTGTCCAAACAGGATTGAATATGCGATTAGTATAGAATTTATATATTTCGCCTTTGGCAAAAAGCTCATTCTGACGCACATTTAAAGGAACATCAGGCTGATCCAGCTCTAGCCTAATTCTGATATTATCTTGCAGATCAGTACGCTGAGCAAAACAAAAAAGCCCCGGAGCTAAACTCAGGAGCAATACTAACAGCAAGTGTTTGCGCATATTATTGGATTAATTATTCACATCAAAATCCTGATACTTTCTTCCAAGTATCCAGGCTTCTTTCAGCATTTCTAAGAATTGACCCATCTTATGAAGTGGGATCAAATTTGGCCCATCGCTCAGTGCTACAGATGGATCTGGATGAGTTTCGATAAAGAAGCCATCAATTCCAGTTGCCGCTGCTGCTCTAGCCAAGATCGGCGCAAATTCACGTTGACCTCCACTAGTTCCGCCTTGACCACCTGGCTGCTGTACAGAATGCGTGATATCAAAAACCACTGGAGCAAACTGACGCATAATAGGAAGTCCACGCATATCCACTACCAGATTATGGTACCCTAAAGAAAAACCTCTTTCCGTCAAACACACATTTTCATTTCCTGTTGACCTCACTTTGGTCACCGCATATTGCATGTCCTCAGGAGCCATAAATTGTCCACGCTTGATTTTGACAGCTTTTCCACTTTCGCCTGCGGCTAAAAGCAAATCCGTCTGCCGACACAAAAACGCAGGAATCTGCAAGACATCAACTACTTCAGCGACATCCTTTACCTGATAGCTTTCATGTATGTCTGTCACCAAAGGAACATTCAGCGCTTTACCCACACGCTGCAAAACTTCCAGCGATTTATCCATTCCTATGCTTCGAAAAGATCCAGAGGAAGTACGGTTAGCTTTGTCAAATGACGCCTTGAACACATAGGAAAACCCATGCTGCTCGGCCCATGCTTTGACTTTTGTACCTATTTCCAGACAAATATCATAGCTCTCGACTGCGCAAGGACCAGAGAATAAAACAGGTTTATCTTCTCCCAAAATCACCGAATCAGTGACGCGCATGGGTTGGTTATTTCTTATCATTTTCCTTTTGGGATAAAGTATCAATCAATGGGACAAGCTGGCCTTTGGAATGAAGAAGCAAATCTCCTACTTCTCTAAAAACTCCCTCTCCTCCTTTAAATCTAGACACATAATGTGCAATCGGCTTTACATATTCTATGGCATCACTAGCAACTACAGCTAGACCGACACGGGCTAAAATGGGTAGATCGATCAAGTCATCACCTATGTAAGCAACTTCCTCAGCTTGCAACTCGAGTGTTTCTAAGACCTCGGTAAACTTCTTCCCCTTATTCTTTACGCCATGGTAATGGAAATCAAACTTGAGCTCCTCGCAACGATTTTGCACCACGTAGGATTCTCTCCCAGTGATTGCTCCTACCATTAAGCCACTTTTCCGAAGGTGATAGACGATCAAGCCATCTTTGACATTGAATTTCTTGAATTCCAACTTATTATCATCGTAGATAATACCACCGTCGGTCATCACTCCATCTATATCAGTGATGACCAGTTTTATTTTGGCTGCTCTTTCCCACACATCTTCCGAAACGTGTGAGAAGTAGTCAGCTACTATTTTTTCTGTTTCCATTGAATTGAATAAAGGTCGAGCCTTCTCTGCTCGAGGTTTCGTACACTTCCTGCTTTTCTCTGCTTGGTCAAAAGATCCAAATCCACATCGGCCACGATGATTGTTTCCTCGTTTTCAGAAGCCATCGCTACTACCGCATCATGAGGAAAAGAGAAATCTGACGGAGAATAAATCGCAGCTTGAGAATACTGAATATCCATGTTCTCCACTTTCGGCAGGTTACCAACCGAACCCGTAATTGCTACATAACATTCATTTTCAATCGCACGAGATTTGGCGCAGGTGTTTACTCTGAGGAAAGCATTCTTGGTATCTGTCCAAAACGGCACAAATAAGATGTCCATTTCCTGCTCAGCGAGGATTCTTCCCAGTTCTGGAAATTCCACATCGTAGCAGATCAAAATACCTATTCTTCCCGCATCGGTTTCGAACACATTGATGCCATTTCCACCTTGTAGACCCCAATAGGAAGCCTCATCAGGTGTGATATGAAGTTTGTACTGCTTGTCTTGCGTACCATCTCTTCGGCAGAGGTAACTCACATTTCGAAGCTTTTTGCCATCATACTCAGGCATGGAACCCGCAACGATGTTCACGTTATAAGAAACCGCCAAATCACTCATGCGGCTAATAATCTCGTCCGTGTAATCTGCTAGATTTCGGATCGCTTCAGAAGCGTCCATATCATTGAATTCTGCCAAAAGCGGTGCGTTGAAGAATTCAGGTAGTAAACAGAAATCTGATTTGTAACCAGAAACTGTATCTACGAAAAACTCTACTTGCTGCATCAAATCATCCACATTGGAGAAGCGACGCATCTTCCACTGCACCAATCCAAGACGTACAATTGACTTCTTATTACCGATTAGCTTCTCGTCCTTTTCGTAGTAAATATTAATCCACTCGAGAAGTGTGGCGTAAGCTCTTGAATCCGTATCTGATGGCAAATACTTGGTAATCACTTTACGTACGTGAAATTCATTGGCTAGCTGGAAAGACAACACCGAGTCAAAAATCTCTTTGTTCTTGACCAAATCAATGTATTTCCTTGGCGTCATTTCATCCGCGTAATTCGTATAGCCGGGAATTCTACCTCCTGCGATGATGGAACGAAGGTTTAGATTCTCACAAATCTCCTTTCGCACATCATACAATCTACGACCGAGGCGCATTCCGCGATAGTCGGTATGGACAAAAACGTCCGTACCATAGAGGGTATCACCTTCCATGTCATGGGTGTCGAATTTGCCAAATCCAGTGATCTGATCGTATGTATGGTTATCACCAAACTTATTGTAATCGACCACTAAACTCATTGCGGCTGCTACCAGTTTCCCGTTATCCTCTATGCCAATCTGACCTTCTGGAAAAGCTTTAAGTTGATTCTTAAACTCTTGTTTAGTCCATGCACCGCCTTGATTTTTATAGATCGAACTCATGATTTCCTGAATGTCCTCATAGTCCGAAAGTTTTACGTTTCGCAGCTTAAGCCTGTGCTCTAGCTCTTCTTTTTGCTTGCTCATGGGTCAAAATTAGCCAAATTCAATTAAATATTTCCAATCACTTCATCCTAACGAAAAGAAACAGAACAATCCTCACTATAGCGTGTTCTGAAAGAATTATATTACATTAAATGGCAATTCTGAATAGTTTTAGAATTGAAAAGATCTAAAAGTAAGCTCCAAATAAATGCAGCAGGAAATAAAAGAAGTAGCTGGAGAGAAAGCTCAGGGCTTCATCGAATGGATTCAAGAAATATTCAGTTATAGTCTAGTCAACTTGGGCGAGTCTAAGCTTACTGTGGGTTTGATCCTTACCCTGATCATATCCTTTATCGTCCTATTCATTATTACCGAATGGATACGCAGACTACTCGTACACAAAGTCTTAACTCGATATCAGATCGATTCCGGCACCAGATCCTCTATCGGTATGATCGTCAAGTATGTGCTGATTTTGGCGGGTGTGTTTTCTATTTTACAAACCAACGGAGTTGACCTAAGTGCATTCGGAATCCTAGCTGGAGCATTAGGTGTAGGTATAGGTTTTGGTTTGCAAAACATCACCAACAACTTTATTTCCGGGCTGATTATTCTGTTTGAGCAGCCTATAAAAGTGGGTGATCGTATAGAAGTAGGCGATGTTTCTGGCGATGTAATCCGTATTTCGGCACGCTCCACGACCATTGTCACCAACGATAATATCACGATAATTGTACCCAACAGTCAATTCATAGACAGTCCGGTGATCAACTGGTCCCATAATGACAGAAATATTCGATTCAATTTCCCCGTGGGAGTAGCCTATAAAGAAGATCCTGAAAAGATAAAAAGCATCCTCATTGAAGCTGCAAAAGAAAATAGTGGAGTATTAAATACTCCTGCTCCAGATGTACTATTCGATAGCTATGGAGACAACAGCATTAATTTCATTCTTCGTGTATGGTCATCGGAATACATCAACCGCCCTACAGTGCTGAAAAGCCAATTATACTATGCAATCTTCAAAAAATTTGGTGAGCAAGGAATAGAAATCCCTTTCCCTCAGCGCGATCTTCATCTCAAGTCTGGATTTGAAAAGTTAGAAAATTAGCCTAATTTTCGTGCTGGGTAGTAACGCTACTCAATTGAACAGAAGTCCATCGATGAAAAAACTATTATTCATATTACTTTTTCTTTTCTCCTGGACAGCCCAATCCCAGAGTTTTTACCGTTACAAATTTGAAGAGCCTTTCTCAGTTTCTGCCAGCATAGGGGCAACTCAATACTTTGGGGAGCTTTATTCATTTTGGAAATACAGTGAAGGCGTGCAACCTGACTGGAATGCCAATATTGCTGCCCATTACACCTTCGGTACAAACCTAAGAGCACGTGCTGAATTCTCCTATTATAAAATGTCTGGCCAGGATCCCCCATCGGATCCAAGAGCCTACAGAACGCCTAGAAACCTCGATTTCAGAGCGAAAAACTGGGAAGCAACTGCTATTGTAGAATATTACTTATTCCCTGTGAAGGTTCCCAATATTCACCGCTCCCTTCTCAATCCATACATTTTTGCAGGACTGGGCATGTCCACTAATAACCCGGAAACTCAGCTTGACGGAAACTGGGTGGACCTCCGCCCCTTGCAATTGGAAAACAACCCCTACAATCGGAACATTATTGTTTTCCCGATGGGATTAGGCTTCAAATACAAGCTTAACGTGTACACAGATTTAACTTTTGAAGGCAACTATCGCTTCACGCTGAGTGATTATATGGACGATATTTCTTCCTATAATATCAGTGAATTCTACCTTGACCTAGTTGACGATTATGTCACCGGCAAAAATCCTGATCGTCTAAGATTGGCTGTCCGTAACCCAAGTTTCATAGATGACAATGGACTACCAGATGTGGACAAGATCTTGCAAAACGGAGGTAGAATACGTAGAGGATCAGGCCTTACACACCGGTATGATGGGTATATGACGGTCAATATAGGATTGGAAATCTACCTTTCCCCAGACATTTGGGACAACTTGATCTTCCGAAACAGAGTGTACGAGAAGGCTTTCAGATTCTGGTAAGCTAGCTTTTTACACTTAGCACACCCAAATCACTCTTAAAAATCAAAGTCTCTGTAGTTTCTACTATATAGGCGGGAGCATGACTATGATCACCTGTCACCAAAATAATCCATTTAATATTCTTGGTTTCGGCGAAAGCTATCATCCCCTTTTCTACTTCTGAATCATTGAAAATATGCTGATGACAAGTCAATTCCTCATGTCCTTTCTTAAACAAATTCATTCTTGAAGTGATTTCTTGAGTAGAAGTGAAATGAGCAGGAATATTGACAAACAGTAAGTGAACGGTGCTTTTGAATAGCTTTATAAGTGGCTTGATTTTTTCAAAAGCCACTTTGGATTTTGGTTCAAAGTTGGATGCAAAGGCAACTTTTCGGAAATCATTTCCATTTAGAGGCTCTTTTACTGCCAAAACAGGGCAATTGGCTTTTCTGAGTACCTTCTGTAAGTTTGATCCGATGAAGTTTCCTTCAATATATCCTTTACCATAGGCACCGAGCACCAGCAAATCAGGATTTTCCTCTTGAGCTACTCGAAGGATTAATTCATTAGGAACACCTATTCGAACTATTTGTCGGATTGGGGCTTTTGCTGGAGCAATCTTAAGAATATAGTCTGGAAGCACTTGCTGAGCTTCTTCAAATTCTTCTATCAAATCAGGATAGTTTTTTTTCGCCTCATCGGAGAGTAACTCCCAATCTACTTCGGAAGGAATAACTGTAACACAGAGAATCTCTGCATCCGATTTGGCACTGATTTTTTGAGCAGTTTTTAGTGCCGCCAATGAATAAGAGGAAAAATCAAAAGGAACGAGGATCTTTTTCATGATGCTATGGGAATTGATTGATCCTAAATCTCTACATATTCAATGCATTTTCAGCTGTCAAAAATCAGTTGAACTCATGATAAAAATTAGTAAAAAAAATTCTACAGATCCAGTTCCATTTTGATATCGCATCGGCAGTATTTCCCTTCTTCAAGTTCTGCTTCCTTGAAACCCAATTTTTCATAGATTTTTAAGGCTGGAGCAAGTTTGGAATGTGTGTAAAGCACCACCTTCTTGGCTCCCATTTCCTTGGCTTTTGCCAGAATAGCCTTGGCCAAAATCATCCCAATTCCTTTTCCTTGTGCACTTGCAGCTACACCCATTTTAATAAGTTCATAGACTTCATCAGAGACTTTATGCAACCCTACAGTCCCTACAATTCCCTCACCTAGCTTCGCATAAATTATAGTACCCCCAGGCTTAACAATGATTTCATCTGGGCTATCAAACTGAGCCTGATCAAATGGCTCAATTGAAAAAAACTGCTCCACCCAAGCTTGGTTGATAGACTTGAAAAAAGGGTTTAATTCAGGTGAATAGGGTAATATCTCGATTTGATCCATCGGAAGAACTTTTAATAGTTGGTTCCAAAAGTAAAAAGAATCGGCTAGCTTAGGAAAACTAAAACCACGACCCTATGAAATTAAAACACCTCTTGTTAACCGTATGTCTTGTGACTTTGGTTCCACTTTTAACTTTTGCCCAAAGTCCTGAAGACAAGCTGAAAGAACTCGGACTTACTCTTCCCGAAATCACCTCTCCCATCGCCAATTATGTGAAATGGAAACAAGTAGACAACATGCTTTATCTGTCCGGCACAGGTCCTGATGTATATGGGAAAGTAGGTACTGACTTGAGCGTAGAGGAAGGGTATCAGTCAGCCAGAGAAACGGGGCTGGAAATTATTGCTGTATTGAAACTGGCAACTGGAGGAGATCTAAGCAAGATCAAGCAGTTTGTAAAAGTAATGGGAATGGTCAATTCTGCGCCTGACTTCACTAAGCAACCTGCGGTGATCAATGGCTTTTCTGATTTGATGGTAGAGGTTTTCGGTGAGAAAGGAAAGCATGCCCGCTCGGCAGTTGGCGTAGCGGCTTTGCCAAACAATATGGCTGTGGAAATCGAGGTGATCGTGGAGATAGAATAACCTAAAACGCTCATTTTAAGAAACCGTCAGAAAGGCAATTATTCTGGGATTTTTACCATTTTGTTAAGCAAATCATCATATTTTTGCAGAAAACCACATCAAATCTGAAATATTCCAGATTTATGATGTGGTTTTTCTAATTTTTGTCAAAAACCAATTTCTAGATTTTAAGCTTGATGAAGAAACATATACAGCGAGGATTTCGCGTTTCTCGCTACGTTTTTTACAAGGAAACCTTGATAGATGCCAAGGAGCATTTCTGGTCTTTTATAGGCGCTTTTGTAGGCATCGGCCTGATTACTTTTTTTCATAGTAATGCGCTCAACAGCCATGAGAACCTTTTTCTGATCGGCTCTTTCGGAGCTTCCAGTGTACTCGTGTATGGATTGATAGGAAGTCCGCTGGCACAGCCCAGAAATCTCGTCGGAGGTCATGTGGTATCAGCCATCGTCGGTGTCACCATAAATCTGATTTTCCCAAGTACGCTATGGATCGCCGCACCACTGGCAGTTGCGTTGTCCATCGTAATGATGCAGATGACGCTGACGCTTCATCCTCCTGGAGGAGCGACGGCTCTGATCGCTGTGATAGGATCAGAGAAAGTGAAGGCACTTGGGTACATGTATGTAATCTCTCCTGTGCTGACAGGTTCCTTGATTCTACTTTTCGTGGCTTTGATTTTCAACAACATCACTTCACATAGGAAATATCCTTCTTCACGACCTTTTCCCAGAACTATTAAAACTTTGAAAAAGAGGCTGAGAAAAACGATTGGAACTCGCTGAAGAAAAAAAATAAGAGTTGAATTCTTGATTTCCGGTGAAAAAAAAATGACCCTTTTTAAGGTGGAAAACTCTCTAATCTGGTAAGAGATGCAATTGAAAGTAGTGGAGTTTAGATTAGGTAGTTATAACGGTTTGCAGATTTGCGATGGGCGGGATTTTTACCACTGAACTTTATGCGGAGCACAAAACTTTCGGCTACCACTGAACTGTCTGCGGAGCACGAAACCCCGCCTATTGCAAATGTGCTGTTAGCGGCTGGGCTTCTATTCGCTGTCAAACTTTTCAAGTCCATCTGTAAACTCTTTTAACTTGGGTATTGCAATCTCTAATTCTAAAAAGTACGAGTCAAATAGAATCATTGGTTTAGCAAATTCATATGTCAATGTTCTTTTTGAAAGTGAATCCATCAATAATGTTGTCATTTTGTTTGATAGTGAGAAGTAGTCAAGCATAAAGTCAATTGTTAGTGATTTACCTGTCCATACATTAAACGTTCCGCTCTCTGTTCGCATTCTACCTTTCGTAAGCATATTTATTACTTCGTTGATATTTCTAATGGGATACTTAAAAATATTGCCATTAAAAAGTCTGTTACTTAATACAATGCAGGATGATATTCTATTAATTCCAACTGTCTTAATTCCAAGTTTCCTTTCTAAAATTGGGAGCAATTTTCCCTCTTGGAAACTTCTATTTATTTTGTCAAGTTGACTTTCAGCCTTTCTAATATAGTCATAAGTTGTTCTTAGGTCATATGAACTTACTGGATGTAATGTATGCTTGCATTCAAACACAAACAATGTGTCTTGATATACTGCACACACATCAATGTCAGTATCACCTATTTCTGTTTCAGAATATGCCGGTATTGAAATTGAATTAAATGTTTCTTTGAGTTCGGAAACTAATGTCTCACCTGAATTTAATAACCCTGAATTGGATTGTTTATATTCGGATGCAAACAAATTTCTAATGGAATTTGAGTTTGCGAAAATTGATAATGGAATTAGAAAACTATTGTTTAAATATAAAATTGGATGGTATTGTAAATCAAAAATAAAATCTGAACCTGGCTCCCAACAAACAATATCAAGAAATGAATCAATTTTTTCAGATGGAAGAAGTTTTCCAAGAAACTCGTAAAACTGCTCAACTTGATAGACAGGGATTAAAGAACGAAATAATAAATCAGTATCAATTTTTTCTATTTTATAAATCTCCTTTGCAAACATTAAATAGAACAATACGAAGACCCTTCTTACTTTAATAAACTCATAAAGCGTTAAATCGTCTTTGACTTTTATTTTGTTTAAGTCTGTTGGGTTTAGTAGTTGCTCCTTAAATATCAAAGAGAGATAAATTACTTCATCTTTAAAGAGATTGTCGGGTTTGATAAATTTTTCAATAATAAATTCATAGATAGGCTCTGGTAATTCAACCCTGTATCTTGGATAATTATGCGTTTCAGTCAGCTTGAAAATTTTTAATTCTTCTTGGCTGTTTAGCTTTTCTACAAGTTCCTCAATAGATGCTGCTTCAATAGTATTTACTCTGTCATTAGCTTGTTGTATTTCAGTTCTTATATATCCTGCTCGTATTGATTTTTCAAAATCCTCAAAAGGAGGATTTATATATAATTGTCCTGCAACAAGACTACAACTATAGTCAAAGTGGTCAATCATCACTTCAAACTCTTTAAAGTCCGAGTAATAACAAGCAGGGATTATTAATTTACTTATCTCTCCACTTCTAATGTATTCTTCTGAAACAAATCCCGTATTGATGTTATCGCTGTTAATTCTATCTGTATAAATGTGAATTAAAAATGAAACAGCAGAAGAAATATCCTCCTTTGGTCTATTTGTAATTTCAGATAAGTCGGTATTTGTTTTTGGATAAAAGCCAGATAAAAAAAGAAAGTCAGTAGCAGATAATAGCGTTTTAACTATTGATTTGTCTTTGTGCTTTCTTTCAAAACGTTTTAGCTCTTCAACAATGTGTCGTTCAAAAGCATTGTATGAATCTAAAACTGTTGAATAGTTTATTATGCTGTCAAGATATGTGAATGTTTCGTTTGAAAAGTGACCATACTCTTTGCAAATTTCAACAAGTTCAGTGGCAATTGATTTTACTATGCACTTTTTGTTTGCATAACGTGAGTATCTAAAAATGCCTTTTCTCCTTATAAAATCAAAAGTATCATCGGGTGCATAGAATAGAGTAACAAGGAGTGTGTTTCTTGCAATTAAATAATCTGCATTTAAAACAGAGGTCTCTATTTTTTTTAAAAGCTCTTTTATGACTTTCTTGGATGGAGTATTGTTCTTATTGTCAATTATGTTCTTTTTTAGAACACTCTTGTCAACCTTCTTAAAGTTTATTTTTTCAAAATCCATAAGTCACTATTTGTCGTCTGATTGGTGAGCTGTCGTCATAGCCTTGCCGCTAACTTATTATATACGCAACTCCCTCTCCCTTTCTCTAAACCTACTAAACTTTTCTAAATTCTCAATCACCCTTTTGAGTGAATAAACCTACTTTATCCGACCGCAAACGGATACTATCGAATACAAACGACTAGCTACCGACTTAGCGCAAACCGATCCCCCAACTTTGGATCATAAGTTTTTCCTCTGGCGAAAACGACAAACAAATTTTCTAACCAAAACAACAAACATCATGAATGCGCTAAGAAACAAAGTACAGCTAATCGGTCACCTAGGAGCCAAAGTAGAATTGAAAACCCTAGAAAGTGGCAAAATCGTGGGCAACGTAAACATCGCTACCAACGAGTCCTACAAAAATCAAAAAGGTGAGAAAATCACCGAAACTACCTGGCACAGATTGGTGATCTGGGGTAAGAATGCTGAGATCCTAGACAAGTACACCGATAAAGGATCTGAGATCGCAGTCGAGGGAAAAATCAGCAATCGAGACTATACCGATAATGATGGAGTGAAGCGCTACATCACCGAGATCGTGGTAAATGAAATACTGCTGATGGGCGAAAAAACGGCTAAATTAAATCAAGAAGCAGATCTGCCTTTTTAAGGAAATTAAGATAAAGCGGTAAAAGTCAAAAAAGGCTGGGAGTTCAGAACTTCCAGCCTTTTCCTGTAGGTAAATCAAATAGCGCATGCAAGCGATAATCTTAACTCACTAATCCGTCGTCCTATTGAATCGTTGGTTTTGCCCGTCAATAAATTGATGGGTCTTTTTATCAAAGCCAATAATTCTGCCCGAACTATCTCTTACAAAATGAAACCATAGTTCCGCGTCTGTGTCAAAAAACACATCCTTTTCGTACGCATAAATCGGAATGCGGTCAAGAACTAAATTTCGTCTGTATCCTTGAAATTTCAAGGTATCGTTCTCAATCAGCATATTATTCCAGAAGACCTTACTTTTTTCATATAAGTATTCTCCAACATACTCTTGTAACTCCTCAGTTGAAATTGCTTGTGGTTCTATAAACTTATTTAGTTGAATCCGTCGCTCTTTCAGATTGTATTTATCTCCATTTTTCAAGAGATAGAATTTATTTTCCCCAGATTCAAGCGTATCAATCTCATTGTAATAAGGCGACCAAAATGTCCGGTCGTAAATAGCCACATACTTATTGCCTATTACTTCAAATTCATTCCCCTGCACCAAAATCCCCGTGTCTTCGTCTATCCCAACACCCAATAATTCTGGCCGGATTTTCAACAACTCAAACATATCATACTGCCTATTGCGATAAAGATGATGCTGGTCAAAGGCTGTATTTGTCACAAAGCCAAAACCAACCTCAGGATCTCCCATGATCTGGTAATTCCCGTCATCACCCCTTCCGCCTCTAACCAAATAAGAACCTTGGATGGACGCGCCTGCTGAATGCCCGCCAATAATCCCACCGCGATTTAAAACGTCCTTTAATTCTGTGTACGTTTTGGTATTCAAATAGGCATCTGCCAATCGCCATTGCCTGCCGCCTTCAAGCCAAACGGCTGTGGCGGATTTCAAAGGTTCTATAAATTCATCCGTATCTGCAAACAGGGAATCTCTTGTATGCATAAATTGTACATCAATAAATCCACGCGCTTTAAAATCCCTTTCCAAAATCTTGAATTCCGGATCGTAATTAATGGAGTTCTCATCGAAAGCCGTAGGAATGACAACAAGTTTGGCCGAATCTCCACCGGCTAATTCCAAGAACACTTGCCACATGTCATCAGTCATCCCTCCTCCACCTATTAGCAAAGCCCCATTGCTAGGACCTATAGATTGGGTTTTTGAGGGGATGGTATTTGTCTCGGGATTTTGGCAAGAAATACCCAAAATCAGAAGTAATACTAATGGTAGTTTATATAAAAAATAAAGAGCTGAATTCCTGATTTTCGGTGATAGCAAAATGGATTTTTTAAGGTGGAAACTTCTCGGGTTTGGTAAGAATGGCAATTCAAAGTAGTAAAGTTTGGATTAGGAATCCATAACGGTTTAGCTAAGAAACGTGGGGATTCCGAAGTTCTTGTCTGTCCGCCGAAACCAAAGCTGGCTACGGAGCGAAAACCTTGCTGCTATTCGTTCACCCGCCATAAGCTATATGATTTGTTAGCGCTCAGGCTTTTTTTATTTTTTTCTATTCAATACTTGTCTAAAATAACGGTTCAAAAGTCCTGGGCCTTGAAACCTTTTCATAACCACTGGACTTGCTTCCAATTCAGCTTGTCTATATTCCTCTTTGTCTGAGTCGAAACTGCCGAGATAAACCATTCTGTAAATTTTGTCGTCAGGCTGTTCTTGATTAGCTTGTCGTAAAAGTTCATTTCCTTCTCTTTCTAAATCTTCATAATTCCCGTATTCGTAAGGAAAAATAGAAACTGTCCAACCTGCGATAAACTTGAATTCGGTATAGTTCTGAAATCTTTTTTTTCCGTCCTCATACATCTCTTGCAGTTTTTGTCTGAGGCTTATTCGTTCATGAAATTCTGAAGAAGCGTCCTCAATTGCTGTCCACAGGAAAAAGTAGAAGTGTTTCCAAATTTCAAAGTCTGACGGATTAGTTTGATAGAGTCGATTGTAAGATTCGAAAGCTTGGTCGAAATCTCCGCTGTCTTCTATTTCCAATATGTCCTTTATAGTTTCCAATGTTATTTTTTCAGCTTAGCGGTAACGGGATTCAGCTAAGAAACACGGGGCAGTTCGAAGCAATTTCCTGTTTGTTAAAGTATAAATTTGATCGGAAAAAAAAACTTTCTATCCCCACTGATCGCCCCATGTTTTCTTAGGTGATGTTGGCCACATTATTTTTATTTTTCGTCAAACATTAACACCATTTCATAGTAGAGGTTAATTGCTATTATTAATCGAGTCAGGCTGTTTTCTAAATCTTTGTCTGTTAAATTCTCCTCTAACATACCTGCTACAAGTCCGGGGCTCAATCCTGGAACTGCTTTAATTGCTTCCAAATATTCATTAATTATATTATTCTTGTTTTGCTTTATCAGACAATTAAGATATTTGCCCTCTGGATTTGTGCTATATGGCTCAAATTCATCATCTGATTTTGTTTGAGGCTCGTCAATAGTGATAATTTCAATGTCGTCATAACTCTCAACTGATGAAAGCGGTACCCATATTTCGTCAAAGGTTTTTGATTTCTTAATTCTTGCCAATATTTCCTTGCTATCTTTTGAAAGGAAAAAGCTTGGCGGTATGTTCATCATTTTTATGTCTTGGAGGAACGATTTGTAAGATTGTCCCAAATTTTTTCCTTTGTATTTGTTTTTCAATTCCGTTTCAAAGGTCTGGGCAGCTTCATTAAGTAATGAAATATCTTCCTTCGACATACAGTCCTTTAAATTGTCTGCATAATCTACCAAGGTCTGAGATGAACAGATTGTTGTTGTTGTTGTTGTTAAAAGAAGGAATACAAAAATTAATGCTCTAATGTTCATTTTGGTTTTTTCTTAATACTGAGGCCAACGTTTGTATATACGCAACTCCCTCTCCCCTTCTCTAAACCTACTAAACTTTTCTAAATTCTCAATCACCCTTTTGAGTGAATAAACCCACTTTATCCGATCACAAACGGATACTATCGAATACAAACGACTAGCTACCGACTTAGCGCAGACCGATCCCCCAACTTTGGATCATAAGTTTTTTGGCTAGCGAAAACGACAAACAAATTTTCTAACCAAAACAACAAACATTATGAATGCGCTAAGAAATCGAGCGAGATAAAAAAGTCCCACACTTGATAATTGTAAGTCAAGCGAGATTCTCCCGAAGAAAAATCGGGACAGGCTATATGACCGCTGAAAAACAATTATAAACAGATGAAACAAAGTACAGCTAATCGGTCACCTAGGAGCCAAAGTAGAATTGAAAACCTTAGAAAGTGGCAAAATCGTGGGCAACGTAAACATCGCTACCAACGAGTCCTACAAAAATCAAAAAGGTGAGAAAATCACCGAAACTACCTGGCACAGATTGGTGATCTGGGGTAAGAATGCTGAGATCCTAGACAAGTACACCGATAAAGGATCTGAGATCGCAGTCGAAGGAAAAATATCCAACCGTGACTACAGTGATAAAGATGGCGTAAAGCGCTATATCTCCGAAATCATTGTGAATGACTTCCTCCTAATGGGCGAAAAAACTGCGAAGATGAAAGAAGAAGCTGATCTGCCTTTTTAGAAAGGAGACGAAAAAATGATAAAGGTTGGAAGCAGGTAAGCATCCAACCCTTTTTTAGTATAAATCTCTACTGCGCCACATAGGTAGGTTATACCGATCGTGCCGTTGGTACTCGTGGAATTATTATTTCATCTCAAAACTCAGAATTGTCTTCTGGGCTTTTACTGATCTAACCCTTGCAAGAGGTGTAATATTTCGATAGGGAAGGAATGATAGGCCCCAATTATATCAAACAAAATATTTGGCTCATCATCCAAATCTTTTGCTCCGATTGTGCCATCGTCACAACCACTATCAGCCTCGAATCTAGATAAGCCAAATTCTAGTCCATATGGAAGAACCCCAGAACACGAAAGTCACGATGGCTATATATACTATACTGGGTCACAGATCAGCCAGTAAGTCAATTAGCCAGTGCCGATTTTTCCTAAGCAAAAAAACACCCCAAGAAGTATCTCTCCTCTTGGGGGCCAATCATATTCAATATACTTGCTTTACTAGAAGCTTATTTCTTCCACTCAAACTTTTCGAATGCCTTATCTACAGGAGTTTTAGCAATGTGATTTGTGTAATTACTGATTACCTTCTGGGAAAGACCAAGGATAATTTCCAATAGGTTCCTTTCAGTGTAACCTGCTTCAAAGAAATTGTTTACCTCTTCAGTTGAGATATTTCCACGGTTGCGAACTATAGTGAGCGTAGTCTCATGCAACACCTGAAGTTTTGCTGTTGGCATTTCAGTTTGATTACGCAAAGCTTCCGTGATCACATCATCTACTTTCATCATTTTGGCAATTCCCGTATGTGCAGGCACACAATAATGGCACGCGTGCTCTACGTTGATGGTCTGCCACACCACTGTTAATTCGTCATTATTAAATGATGAATCGATAAACAATTGATGGAGGGTCTGATATGCTTCCAACAAGCCTGGAGCTCCTGCCAAGACGCCATGTAAATTAGGCACATAACCATACGCTTTTTGAGACTTTTCAAGAAGAGCCTTACTGCCTTCTGGTGCTGTTTCTACACTGTGAATCTGTACTAGTTGGTTTGTTTCTGTGTTACTCATGATTTTGGTTTTTAAGTATATTAATAAATTTTATATTTCTAACCGATTGGTTAGTTTTAGGTCAAAAAAAAGGAGATGCTAGTTTCCCTTTTTTCAATTTCTATCTTCAAATGGATTTGAATACATTTTCTATGTAATTATCCAGCTGTGGTTGGGCAAAAAATCGCGTAGCAGAAGAGAGCCCTACCATGGCGATAATCAGGTAATCTGCTTGCTGATCAACTAACACTTGATCTTTTGTATCATCCCGCTTGAGAATGGAAGCAAAAGCTTCACGAACCTGACCTGTAAATTGCCCGATGACTTGCTTGATTTTCTCGTCAGCTGCATCGTTGATCTCATTGGCGGTATTGGTTACTAAACAACCCTTTCCGAAATCTGTTTCTCTAGTAAATTCTATAAAATCATAGAAATACTTTTTGATTCCAGCTATTCCCAAATCTGAGTTCTCAAGCGTATTCAGGAGGATGTTGATTTTACCCATATAGCATTTCAAACTTTCCAGAAACAAGCCATTTTTGCTTCCAAAACTGGCATAAATCGAAAATTTATTTATGCCCATTTCCTTTTCTAGCATTTGCATGGAAGTGGTCTCAAACCCATTCCGCCAAAATAGATTCATGGCTTTCTCCACCACTACCTCTTCGTTATATGCCTTCTGTCTTGCCATTGTTAAATAATATACGACAAAACTAACCGAACGTTTAGATAAATACAATTAAAACCCAAAAAAGTTTAAACCTGAAGGTTTTAAGGTAATGCATTACCCTACTCAAAAAGGCACATAGTTCCCTATGATAAACCTATGAACCGAAATCCTTTGCACAAATACCCAACACCCTAAGTTTGTTTTATGATTTTTTGAAACGTACTTAAAGTTTCAATTCAAAGACCCACATGATGATACGCCAACTCTGCCTCACATTATTCTTTTTACAGATTTCTCTCGTCGCTTTCGCCCAGACGAAAGATACCCCTGCCGATCTGGTGAATCCTTACGTGGATAGTAAAAACTCCCGCTGGTTCTTTTTCAACACAGCTACTCGACCTTTTGGAATGGTGAATCTCAGCCCTGACACGGACACTGGGGGAGCTTGGGGCTCTGGATACCGATATGAAAGTGACTCAATCAAAGGATTAAGCCACGTTCATGCTTGGCAACTTTCAGCGCTTTCGGTGCTGCCCGTTTCTGATGTGACTTTGGAAGGCGAAAGAAATTTCGCATCACCATTTTCTCATGAAACTGAAATAGTAAAGCCCGGCTATCACCAACTGATACTAGATCGCTATGGTATCAAAGTAGAACTCACCTCCACCCTGCGCACAGGTTTTCACAGATATACTTTCCCTAAGAATGGCACCCAGCAGGTCATGATTCGATTGGGCGGAATGCTCGGCCCTTCCAATATCATAGACGGTGAACTCACTCAAGTAAATAAAACCACACTTCAAGGCCACTTAATCAATGGGTCAACCATCAGAAGACCCAATGACACTCCCGTGTTTTTTGCCATTAAACTCAATAGAGAAATCTCTGAGATCAGCGGTTGGTCAGAGGATGGAGTCACCTCTACTCTATCTGAGATCAAAGGAAAAGACTCAGGTGCACTTTTAACTTTTGATTCTAACAAGGAAGAATTACTCATGAAAGTGGGAATTTCCTATGTAAGTGCAGCACAGGCCATGCTCAATCTGGATACGGAATTGGCGCATTGGGATTTTGAGAAAACAAAAAAGGAATCCTTCGATGAATGGAATAGCTATCTGGGGAGAATCAAAGTAGAAGGAGCTACAGAAAAGGACAGAAGAAGATTCTACACGGATCTCTTTCATGCGCTACAAGGCCGAAGAACGATCTCAGATGTAAATGGAAAATATGCTGACCTAACGAGCGGAACTCACCTGACCAAGCAAATCCCAGTGGATGATGCAGGCAAACCAAAATTCAGGCACTTCAATTCGGATTCGTTTTGGGGCGCTCAGTGGACAATCAATACACTTTGGCACCTAGTTTATCCTGAAATCACTGAAGAGTTTGTGAATTCAATGTTGCGTTACTACGTGGATGGTGGTTTGATCCCTAGAGGACCTTCTGGAGGAAATTATACTTACGTGATGACTGGAGCTTCGAGCACACCATTTATTGTCAGCGCATATCAGAAAGGCATTCGTGGATTTGATGTTGAACTGGCCTACGAGGGTTTGAAAAAGAATCACCGACCGGGTGGAATCATGGACAAAGCAGGCTATGAGCACAAAACCTCTCAAGGCGGAGGACTATCCTATTATTTGAAAAATGGCTATGTCCCATCGCCAAATCCAGAAGGAACTAGGTTTGGATTTCATCAGGGCGGCCCAAGTTTGACGATGGATTATGCCTATCAGGACTGGACTTTAGCACAATTAGCAAAAGCGTTAGGCGATGGAGCTGGAGAGCAGGAGTTTTTGAAAAGATCAGGGAATTACAAGAACACCTTTGATACAGAATCAGGGTGGATGCGTCCTAGAGATGCGGAAGGAAATTGGAAAACACCTTTCGATGCTTATGAATATGGCGTTGGTTTCAACGAGGCAAATGGAAGTCAAAACACCTGGTTTGTCCCGCACGATTTAGAAGGGTTGGCAGAGCTAATGGGCGGAAAAGAAAAAGCAATCGAGCGTTTGAACATCTCCTTCCAAGAAGCTGAGAAACTTGGCTTCACTTCAGGCACTTCCCATTCGCAAGAAACACATCCAGAATACCGTAGAGTCCCAATCAACTATGGTAATCAGCCCTCGATCCAGACTGCTTTCGTTTTTCACAAATTGGGAAGACCTGATCTGACTCAGTATTGGTCTAGAGCTGTAGTGAAAAGAGTTTATTCTGATTTAAGTCCTGAAAATGGATACAATGGAGATGAAGACCAAGGACTGATGGGAAGTCTTGCTGTGTTGATGAAGATAGGTTTGTTCCAAATGAATGGGGGCACTGAAGCTGACCCGGCATATCAGATTGGTAGTCCTATTTTTGATAAAATCACGATAGAGCTGAATCCAAAATACTACTCAGGCAAGGAATTCATCATCAAAGCAGAAGCGAATAACCCTTCCAATGTGTATGTAAAATCTGCTAACTGGAAGAATCAAGTTCTAGATCACCTTGAGCTTTCGCATAGCCAGATTACTGGAGGAGGAGAATTGAAATTGGAGATGAGCGATACAGGAGTGAAGTAAATTTATTATTAAAACAGGAAGTCAAGAGAGATTTTGACTTCCTGTTTCATTAACCCATACTACTCCTTCAAATTCAAATCAAACTGAGGTACAACTGGCTTTATCCCCAATTCTTCAGCTGATTTCATAAACAGGACAATGTCATTGACCAATGGGAAATCAATGCCATCAGCCAGCATTTTCTTTATTTCAGCAAGTGAATTGGCTTTGAAGTAATTCGTTTTGACACCGGCATTTTTCAGGCTTAAAAGTTGCTCGCTAGTATAAGAATCTCCCCCATCTCTTAGCTGGATAAATTCTGTCCCAGCACGCAGAGTTCCACTGACATAAGCCGCCGTTGAGTTCTGACGATCCATATTACAAATCATCATTTCAGGTACTGACTTCTGCGCTTTTCTAGCTCCTTTTAGACTAGAAGCCAGGAAAGCCTGATGGAGTCTATTTTGCTTTTTCACCAATTCTGCCACCATAGCAGGAAGTTCACCTTCTCCTTTAATATGGATATTCAGCCAGATATTGTAAGGCATGATTTCCAGTACTTCTTCCAAAGTCGGAACTCGGACACCTTCAAAATCAGTAGATTTCCAACTTCCTGCATCCAGTTTTTTGATCTCAGCCAGATTCATTCCTGAGATCTCTCCCCTTCCATCGGTAGTTCTATCGACAGTCTCATCGTGCATGACTACCATTTCCTTATCCTGACTTAGCCAAACGTCAAATTCTATCATCTGAGCCCCAGCGGAAATTGCTGCCTGGAAAGCAGGAATTGTGTTTTCGGGGTGAGTTTCCATCGCTCCTCTATGTGCACATAGTCCACTTGTAGGAAGAATTGGATTGGTATTTTGAGATAAAACATTGCCTGTTAAAAGGCAAAAAAATAGAGTTAGCTGAAAGTATGAGTTCATCTGATCAGTGGTTGAGTTACGGAGGAACCTTCAAGAAATGAATCTTGCTCGAAAATTCCCAATTCAAAAAACAAACTTACCTGCTGTGGAATTGCGCGAAGGTTCTTTCATGTTAAATCTAAGTTATTCTTCTCGTTAAAAATCATTCGTGAATTGTGTGAGTTCGCCAATAGAGATAAACTAATATTTCGCACCTTCAGAGCTATAAACTTTGACAGTCATTTTACCTAACCCTTTAGGCTAGGCTATCTTGGGCTTGCAGCCCTTTTAACTAAGCCAAGCTTCTGAAGAAGTAGGACAACTCAGAAATAAAATAAGACTTCGACTTCGCTACCAATGGCGGATTGATTTGAAGACACGAAATGCTGGTCAGTCCGAGCACCCGAGAGACGGGAGTCTAGAGGTTCGAGGACAATAACTTCAATTACTTTAAAAGAGCCTTCGACTTCCTCCCCGAAGTCAGGCGGACGCTCAGGCTAATACCGTCGTCTCTCTTTTGTAAGTTCTATACTTTCATTACTCAGTCTGACACGTTTTTTCTGTGCGAAAACGTAAGCGTCCACTGCGGTTAAACCCAAAAAAAAAATGAGGCTCTTTCGAGCCTCATTTTCATTCTATTTATCTTGGCCAAACATTGTCAGCCTTGTCTTTGTCAGGGAAACGTCCATGAGGATCAAGGGTGATTGCTTTGATTTTGCGATCACCAAAGTCCATCACTGCATCAAAAGTTCTGCTTCCATCAAACCAAACCGAAACTGGCCAGGTCACTTCAGCAGTAGTAGCATCGATCATTTCAGCGTTAGCCAATTTCTTGATTGCTGCTCCTTCTGATTCAAACTCTACTTTCAATACAATCGGCGATGGCATTTCTCCAGCCTGATGTACTTTCACAGTAGTTTTACCATTTGAAGTAGTGACATTTTGAATGGAACCCTCCACAGATTCTGTGGTAAACAACCAGTAATTCCAGAACCACTCCAGATTTTGTCCCAGCTCATTATTCATAAAGAACATGTAATCCCAAGGCGATGGATGCTTGAATGTCCAAGCCGCAGTGTACTTTTTCATCGCATTGATCACAGCCTCATCACCTACGATTCCACCCAGCATGGATAGCATCAACGGAGTTTTAGAATAAGTTTGGAATCCATACATGTTACCTGCATCATTGGCACTCCACATCATTGGCGCTTCATCTTCCATGCCAGAGATACGTCCATAGCTTTGACCCAAACCATCTAGATTATAATCTACTCCTCGGCTATCTGCAGCAGAAAGGATGTTCATGTATTGGTTGAATCCTTCATCCATCCAGCCGTAGCGAGTTTCATTCGTACCCACCATCATCGGCCACCACTGATGCGCTGCCTCATGATCCGCTGCACCTTGATTGGAGTTGATTACCATAGGATACTCCATCCCAGCACTCGGCCCGTCTTGTAGGGTTAGTTGTGGAAAAGGATACGGTGCCCAAAGTTTGGAATAAAACTCCAATGCATGTTTGGTGTTTTCACCAGCCTTTTCAAAAAACTGAGCTCTCTCAGGGATGAATACCATGTAAATTGGTACTGGACCTTTGCCAGGAATATCCGCTTTGGTAGCCTTCCAGATAAATCTATCTGAAGTAGCCCAAGCAAAATCATTTACTTTATCAGCCACAAAGCGCCAAGTCAGTTGATCTCCAGCTTTCGTTGCTTTTCCAGGACCTTTTTCATCTTCGCCTACCAGAGTAACTTCTCCATCAGAGTCAAGAACTTTAGCAAAACGCTCAGCCACTGAAGGGGTCAAAACTTCCGTTGGGTTTTGCAAAACACCTGTTCCTGTTACTATCCAGCCTGCAGGCACAGTAAGTGAAACATCAAATTTCCCGAAATTATTATGAAACTCCGCTGGACCTAGATAAAGGCTGGTTTCCCATCCTCTTAGATCGTCAAACTTCGCCAATCTTGGGAACCACTGCGTAGGCTGAAATAAGGTGCTGTCAAAACGCTGAGTCATTCTATGACCTCTGCCATTGTCACCACCAGGCAATTTGGTATGCCAGTCGATTTCTACTTCAGCTGTTGTTCCTGCTTTAATTGGATTTACCAATGTGATTGTTGCCACAGTGCTTTGCAAACCTCTAACGGTTAATTTCGGAGCTGCCGCCGGTTCATTTCTTCTTCGCTGAATAGGAGGAGCATTTAAATCCACCGATTCACCAGCTACTTTTATAGACGTGACGATCATTCCCTCGGTATTTTCCGCAGGAACAGAGCTTCCACGAGGAACATCTCCGCGGAAAACATTATGATCCAATCGAAGGACTATGGAAGTCATGTCCTCTTTGCTATTGTTATGCACCAGGATTTTTTCAGATCCGGTGATCGTCTGCGTAGATGGATCCAAGGTAGCTTTGATCGTGAAATCTGTTTCTAGCTGCCAATAGTTTGCACCTGGCTTGCCAGAAAAATCCCTAGATCCTTCATCGAAAGCCTTACGAATTGAATTCGTCATCGGCACATCTTGGCGGATCACGCGAGAGTCCGTTTCAACGGACGAACGTAGCGGTTTGGTAGTATTTTGCTGCGCAAAAGCTACAGAAGAGCTAAGGCACAGGAAAAAGAGTATTTTTCTCATAAGCTTTGGTGGGTTTTATTCAAGTTGGAAAACTAAGTTAAAAATCTAATAACACGCTTAATAAATGAGTATGAACGGGTCATGGAATTGATATAATGACTATTTTTTGACGCTCTGTACTTCTTATAATTTTTACTTTTCACAAAATCTACTTCCTTTTCCCCGGCACATACCTCTCTGCTACCCTAGCCTCCACGTCTTCCCGGTAAAAAGCGACATCTTTGAAATTACCATCGACATAGTCCTGAGTTTGATCGTAGAAATGCGGAGAATTTGGATCTGCATTCTGGCCACCTGCAAGAATAGATTTTGCTTTTACTCTCTCACCAAATTCCACCACTGCCACAAAACTATTGCCTCTGTATCCATATAATCTCTTCGTTCCAGGATAGGTTTTCGCACCAAAAGCAGCCAAAGCCCCCCAGGTTCCAGAAGCCATTCCCACTGGAGTGTAGTCTTTCGCATCATCAAATGGCATATCGATTTCACCTGTTAATCGCTGGAATCTATTGATCTCAGACCAAGGCGTATTCCAAGTGCCAAAATCGGCATTCATCTGATCCAGTGTTTTACCAAAAGTGGCAAGAAGCTCTGTAGGTGAAGGGTTTGGTATCTTCGTGTTTTCGTTGCTATTGAAGGAAATAAAGTTATTGATACTGCCATGATTTCTCATGAAATTCATCCCAAAGAAATGTGCCAATGACATAGCCACAGATTCTTTGGAGGTGCGGTAATCCCAAGCTTCCAACACTTTCATCGCCTCAGTGAACTGTGGATCTGCGATTCCTTTCTTCTCGTATGCTTTCAAAAGCATAGGGATTAAATGCTCCATTGCTGGCAAATAAGGATCATAAGCCATTTCGATCATGCTATCTATAGTCAAGCCCGAAGCTTCCTTCAGTACTTTCACGGCATGAATGCCACGGAAATTCTCCTCATCAGGTGCCATGTAAAATGGATAATCTTCACGTTTTGGGCTAAACTCCGCCGCCGCAGTGTAAGGCGTAGAATTACAATTCTGAATCCAACCCGTACCTGGATTGACGATCATGATACTTTCATCCACGGTATGTAATCCCTGCCAATCAGACTTGGGATCTGAGCCATCTACAGGTTCGGAGAAGTCAAAACCTTCATTTCTTTTTGGGATAAAATTGCCATGGAAATAAGCGATGTTTCCATCTGCATCTGCGAAAACAGTATTGTTCGAAGAGTTCGTTCGGATATCCATCATCTTCTTAAACTCGGCATGATTACTCAGCTTCGTCCGCGTGAAACTTTGAGTCAATGCATTCACAGGATCCCAATTGATCTTAGTCGCCACCCAATCATCGCCAACCTTATGCGTGATCGGACCGTGATGAGTTCTGTAAAAAGTGAATGGCTTTTCCTTCATTTCTGCGCCAGACTTATATTTCAAAGAAACCTGAAACTCTTCCACTGCACGTGTTTCATCACCGTATTGGTATTGATATTTCCCATCTTTCTCAGAAACTTCCTCTACAAACTCATCAATGAAATCCACTTGGGTAGAAGTATGCATCCAGCCGGTTTTCTCATTGAAACCTTGATAGACGAAAAATTGCCCCCAAGTCACCGCGCCATAAGCGTTCAATCCTTCTTCACTTACCACATGAACTTCCGGTCTGAAATAGAATGAAGTATGTGGATTGATCAGCAAAATGGCATTACCTGAAGCGGTCATTTTACCATTTACGGCGATTCCGTTAGACCCTTTCGGCTCATCCAACAACGCCTCACGCTCAATTTCATCTTCATATAAAGCCATTACATCTGGCTCTTTCTCTGCATAAAAAGCCTGAATCCCTCTTGTAGGAATCTGCTCAATATCTCCGCCGATAGATCCTTCGCTGAAAAACATCGGCATCCACGGTTCATATTTCGTGATTACCTGAGGCTTCACCTCTGGATGCGTAGCTAGGTAATAATTTACCCCATCGGCAAAAGCCAAACAAAGTTCCTTCAGCCAATCTGGAGCAGTTTCATAAGCAGCTTTTGCCTCGGCTTCGGTCATGTAGAGATTTGCACGCAGGTCACTGTAAATAGCACCCTGTCCTTCCAATTCAGCCAGACGGCCAGTAGCCCAAATGTAATTGCGCTCCACTCTTCTGAAATCATCTTCGCACTGGGCAAACAGCAATCCGAAAACCGCATCCGCATCGCTTTTCCCATAAATATGAGGAACTCCAAAATCATCTCTAATAATCTCTACTCTACTGGCGGTGTCTTCCCAGCGTTCTGCTTCGCTAAGTTCTTTAGGTTCGCAAGACCAGATTAAAACCGGTAATAGAAAAAGTAACAGTCTAAAGTTCATACTTGGGTAATTTATAGGGCTGGATAAAATCAATTCTACCAAAATAGACTATTTGAAGAGTATAGGCAATTGGAATTTTATCTATGCTGCTTGTAATAGTTTAGCGGTATTTTAGTAGCCAATTCCCTGATCAGCTCATCCGAAATCATTTCGTGCTGCTTATATGCAAAAATCATCTTTTCAACTTGCTCTACAGAACTTGCCCCGATCACTAAGGAACCTACTGCTGGCTGAAGCAAACCAAATCGAATTAAAAAAGCCTCAGGGAGCAAACCAGAATCTGCGATCAACTCACGGATTTCTATTACTTCTGCTGCAGTGTATTCCAGAAATGGCTCTGCGGATTTATGGATCAAAAGTCCTTTGGCCAAAGTTCCTCGAACTAATACTCTGGCGTCAGATTCAGCGATCAAAGGAAAGGCTGTTTCCTCAGGTCTGCGATCCAAAGGATTGTACTGCATCATAATGGTAGCAGGAGAACTCATTCCCAGTACTTTCCTGATCACATTTGGGCGAATGGAGGAAATCCCAAACGCCCGGATTTTGCCTTGGCTTTTCAGAATTTCAAATGCTTCCAGCGTTTCCTCCCATGGATCTTCCAGCGTGCCGCCATGGAGTTGGTAAATATCAATGTAATCAGTTTGCAGACGCTTCAGGCTTTCTTCCACAGCTTTTAGAATATAGGCTTTACTTGGATTCCAATCCCAGCCACTTCCATCTGCACGTAGCTGATTCCCCACCTTCGTTGCTAGGATAACATCTTTTCGTCTATCCTTAATAGCTGCTCCAACAATCTCTTCATTCAGGCCTTTTTGGTACAAATCGGCTGTATCCAAAAAATCAATTCCTCCGGCAATAGCTTTATCAATGATCTTCTGATCTTCTTTTAAATTGCCTTTCAGCGACATGCAACCCAACGCAATTGGACTTATTGTAAAATCTGAAGCAGGTACTTTTCTCTTTTCCATCCTTACAAATTCAGGTTTTTAGTGCTGGAATTCAAGCGCTTTTCCAAAAGAGGATTTATTAAAAGTTTAATAATTTGAGAAACTGAAAGCATTCTTTCTTTAATCCCTATTTTTGGGATCTTAAACCTATGAGCAATGAAAAAAATAGCAGTTTTTACTTCTGGAGGAGATAGTCCTGGCATGAATGCTTGCGTAAGAGCAGTTGTTCGTACCGCTATTTTCAAAGGACTAGAAGTATATGGCATATACCGGGGATACGAAGGCATGATCGATGGAGAGATCAAGCGCCTGCAATCACATTCGGTTAGTAATATAGTACAGCGTGGCGGAACCGTTTTGAAGTCTGCGAGATCGATGGAGTTCAAAACTCCTGAGGGCAGAAAGAAGGCTTACGATAATCTTATCGCTCATGGCATCGAAGGCTTGGTGGCGATAGGTGGTGACGGCACTTTCACTGGAGCCAAGCTGTTTTTTGAAGAATATGGTATTCCTACCATCGGTTGCCCAGGAACTATAGACAATGACTTGTATGGCACTGATTATACCATTGGTTTTGACACAGCTGTAAATACTGCTTTGGAAGCGATCGATAAAATCCGTGATACGGCTGCCGCACATGATAGAATTTTCTTTATCGAAGTAATGGGAAGAGATGCTGGATTTATCGCTGTAGAATCGGGTATTGGCGGAGGAGCTGAATTTGTGATGGTTCCAGAGACCAAAACAAACTTGGACGATGTCGTGAAGTCTCTGAAAAATCTTAGAAAAACAAAATCTTCAAGCATTATAGTAGTGGCTGAAGGTGATGAAGCTGGGAATGCTCAAACCGTCATGGAAAAAGTAAAAGCCAAGCTGAATGATCCTACTAAAGACTTTAAAGTAACTACACTTGGACATATTCAGCGAGGAGGAAATCCTACTGCGCGTGATCGTGTATTAGCTAGCCGATGTGGAATGTCTGCGGTAGAAGGATTACTCGCAGGGCATCAGTTTCACATGGCTGGAGTCGTCAATCAACAAGTGGTCTTCACTCCATTCGCTGATTGTATTGGCAAGACGAAGCATTTGATCGAAGATCACCTTAAATTAATGAAAATCTTGAGTATATAAGATGGGTTTTATACCACTATTTATCATGCTGGGAGGCGGAGGCCTCCTATTTTTCCTTACTGTGAAAAATGCATTGCAGCGCAAACTCAATCTTCAGAAAGAGTTGCTATTCAAATTGAATTCCTTGAATCCAGCCTTAGGCATATTGGTAGAAGACTCGTCTGACCCTGACTTGCTTATAGCTGCGCTAAAAGGGAAGCAACTTGAAAAAGGTATCACTGAAAAAGCACTGAAAATCATTAGAGAACTAAAGGTCAACCGCATTCAATACAATGCCTTGATTAAAAAAGCGCCCTATAACTGGGTTGGGAAAATCGCAAGTTTTCAAGCGATTTGATCTTGAATATAAGCTAAGATTTCAGCCTGCTTTTCTGGAGAGAACCACTTGATAGATTCATCCTTCTTGAACCATGTCATCTGGCGCTTGGCGTAGCGCCTGGAGTTTCTCTTGAGCAAGCGGATAGCTTCTTCTTTGTCATATTTACCTTCCAGATACCCGAATATCTCAGAGTACCCGACAGTCTGTAGCGCATTTAGATTTCTTTTCCCAAAAAGGCTATCTGCTTCATCAAACAAACCAGTAGCAATCATCTGATCCATTCTGAGATCAATCCTCCCGTACAATTCTTCTCGGTCTCTTTCCAAGCCGATTTTGATCACCTTAAAAGGTCTCTCTTTTTTTGATTTCACTCGGAAAGAGCTAAACTTCTTACCTGTGCCTCTCCATATTTCCAGTGCCCTCATCAGTCGTTGAGGATTTTTTTGATCCACTATTGCGAAGTATTCCGGGTCATTCTTAGCCACTCCTTCCTGCAAAAACGCTAAGCCTTTTTGCTCATACTCCTGAATTATTGTAGCTCGTATTTCTGGCGCAATCTCCGGCATTTCATCCATGCCATTCACAATCGCATCTGCAAATAGTCCAGAGCCACCAGTCATAATCACCACCTGATGATGCTCATATAATTCATCCAGCAAAGCCAATGCTTCGCTCTCAAACTTCCGAACATCATATTCCTCTTCTATAGACAGGCTGTTGATGAAATGATGCGGTACTTGCTTCAATTCATCAGAGCTAGGCTTGGCAGTTCCGAGATTCATTTCCCGGTAAAACTGCCTGCTATCGCAGGATACAATTTCAGTCTTGAAATTTTTGGCTAGATTTAGACACAAATCGGTTTTGCCGACTGCCGTGGGGCCCACCACTAAGATCAAATAGGATTGATTTGACAAAATGAGTTAATAATTTAGCTGAGACTCCAAAGTAAAGTAATGAAAAGCAAAAAGGTCTTGATTGTAGAGAATAATGACTTGACTCGAACATTGTTTGAAAATCTAATCGGCCAGCTTTTTAGCTTTGAATCTGTTAAAAACGGCATAGATGCAGTGGAAAGAGCTTCCAAAGAAAAGTTTGATCTGATTCTCATGGATATTCAAATGCCTTCTATGGATGGCATTACTGCAGCAAAAATAATATGGAAACAATCAACATACCAATGTAAGATCATAGCTCTTTCTACCTATTCAGCGGAATCTGCTAAAAGTTGTCTACTAGAAATGGGGTTTGATGATTTTATTCCGAAACCAATCCGTCCCAAGGAGTTTTTGGAAGTAATCACTGCAAAGCTCAACTCCAAAATAGAAAATACTCAAGCCACTGATGGAAATCTAATCTTAGACAAAGAAGTGCTTTTACAACTCCTGAAATATAATTCTACAGATAACATCAAGTCTATTTATGGTGATCTTCTGGCAGAATTTGATGAATTAATGGAGCAAGTAGATTCTGCTTTCAAGGAAAAAGACCAACAAACAGTAATTGAAAATTTACACACTATAAAGGGCAATTCAGGCACTTTAGGTGCGAATGCTATATTTGTTTTATCTACAGATGCCGATAGAATGGCTAGATCTCAAGATTGGGATTCATTAGAAAAAGCATTGATAAAACTTAGAAAAGAGCGCAAAATTTTAGAGAAATATATCAAAGAAGAAACTACTTTTAAGCTATGAGTAACTCAAAAAATATTTTAGTCGGTGAGGATAGTTCTGTTATTCTCAATCTAACTAAAAGCATCCTCGCATTTGAAAACTATCAAATGAAGGCTGCGAAAAATGGAAAGCAAGTATTAGAAATGTTAGAAAAAGAGGAGTTCGATCTTATTCTTATGGACTTAAACATGCCAGTAATGGATGGAGCTAGCTGTACCAAAATGATTAGAGAATTGGCTGACCCCATCAAATCGAAGCTTCCAATCATTGCTATTTCCGGAAATATGAATAACTATACGATGGATGAATTCAGGAAATTAGGATTTGATGATTTCATACAAAAACCACTCGATTACGATAAATTACTTGCTACCGTAAAAAAAATCCTCGGCTAAAATGGTAATAAAACACACGAAGCACTTTTTGGATAAACTTGAAAATCTATTCGCCTCATCAGAATACATGCTGCGCTACGAAAAGGGTAATTTCAAATCAGGCTACTGTGTGTTGAATGACGCCAAAATCGTCATCGTAAATAAATACTTTCCCCTTGAAGGAAAAATCAACGCACTGATAGATATTCTGATTGAGCTGAATATGGACCCAGCTGATTTCAAGGACAAAGCGAATCATGACTTCCTCACAGAGTTGAGGCAAACCCAATTGAAATTTTGAAAGTTACTTTTTTAGGAACCGGTACTTCCCAAGGCGTTCCTGTGATAGGTTGCGAATGCAATGTCTGCAAATCATTGGATTTTCGGGATAAAAGATTTCGATCTTCCGTTCATCTTCAAATAGGCAAGCTCAGCCTTGTAATTGACACAGGTCCAGATTTTCGCAGTCAAATACTTAGAGCAGGAATCACTACCCTGGACGCTGTACTTTTCACCCACGAGCATAAGGATCACACCGCTGGGTTGGATGATATTCGTCCATTTAATTTCAAGCAACAAAAAGACATGCCTGTTTTCGGAAAGTTGCAAGTCCTGGAGCAAATCAAGCGTGAGTTCGCCTATATTTTCAGCGGAAAAAGATATCCTGGAATCCCTCAAGTGGAGACTATTGAGATCGATGAGAAACCATTTACAATTGAGGGGATTACCATCACTCCTATTCCAGTTTTGCATTATAAGTTACCCATATTCGGGTTTCGAATTGGTGATTTCACTTATATCACGGATGCCAATTACATCTCAGATGAATCACTAAAACTAATCGAAGGCACAGAAATATTGGTATTAAATGCACTGCAAAAAGATCCCCATATTTCACATTTCACCTTAGATGAAGCAGTAGCTATGGCGCAAAAAATCGGCGCTAAAGAAACGTATTTCACCCACATTTCTCATCGACTAGGTCTTCAAGATGCAATTGATCAAGAATTACCTCAAGGAATAGCCTTGGCCTACGACGGGCTTCAGCTAACTTTGGACTAATGCATCTTAATTATCATTTCCTGCAATACCTCTGCCCTGAGTTGGAAAAAGCTTTCCTGGGTAAAAAAATCATCGCCTGTTTTTCACAGAACAAAGATGAATTGATTCTGGAGACCGAAGACGCTGAGGAATCACGGTTTATCCGCGCACATTTTCTCCCACCTCAGATATACCTTTCTTTCCCAGATAGTTTCCCACGAGCCAAGAGAAATAGCATTGATCTATTCAAAGAACTGATCGGAGAAGAGATCATTGGATGTAATGTTCTAAGCTTTGAACGCGCATTTTATTTCTCCTTCCGTTCGGGAAAAACCCTCTTGTTTAAGCTTCACGCAAATAGAAGCAATGTACTTCTCTATGAAAAAGACGCTGCGATACCGACTAAGCTATTTAGAAATGGAATTGTAGAAGACCGGGATTTAGACTGGAAATCTTTGAACAAAAGCTATGATTTGAGCTGGGAAAGCTTCGAAAAACTAGAAGGAAATGCATCTCAGTTCTTACCCACTTTGGGAGCTATTCCTAGAAACTGGCTGAAAGGAAGAGGCTATCCCGACGCAATCCTTACTTCCAAATGGGAGCTTATGCAGGAGCTTCTAGAGATGCTGGAGACTCCACTCTTTTCACTTGTGGAAAAAAACGGAGAAATCCACTTGAGTCTACTACCTGAGGATAATCCTGTCAAAAGCTTCTCTAATCCCATTCAAGCCGTCAATGAGCTTTTTTATCTGGCACTTGTCCGTGGGAATTTTGAAAAGGATAAAAACACCATGCTCAAGAAGTATCAGGAGCAGCTCAAGCGAACCAAATCCTATATAGAGAAATCCACACAAAAACTGGAAGAACTCCGCAACTCACCACCTCCCTCAAAGTTGGCCGATGTGATCATGGCTAATCTTCATGAATTTCAAGGAGGAAAATTGGAAGTGGAATTACTGGATTTTTATTCTGGAGAAACTGTCCTAGTGAAGCTTAAGCCAAATCAAAAACCGCAAGATCATGCAGCTTCTCTTTACAGAAAAAGTAAGAATAGAAAACTAGAATGGGGACAACTGGATAAGACAATTGCTGCAAAAATCAATCAAGCAGAACTACTCGAATCTAAAATTGAAGAACTGAATGCAATCGAAGATTTCAGAGCACTAAAAAGCTACAAGAAATCTCATGGTGAAGACAAGGTCTTACAAAAAGATGCTGTGGTATTACCCTTCAAAACGTTTGAATTTGAGGGATTCCCTATTTGGGTCGGAAAGTCTGCCCAATCAAACGACGATATGCTTCGCGGCTACACTAAGAAAGATGATATCTGGCTGCACGCTCGGATGGTTCCCGGTTCACATGTCCTTATTAAGACTTCGGGCCTTAAAAGTATCCCTATGTCCGTCCTCGAGACGGCTGCTTCTCTGGCTGCTTTCTACTCAAAAAACAAAAACGAATCCCTCGCTCCTGTGATCCATACTGAAGCAAAGTATGTCAGAAAAGTAAAAGGCTCACCAGCAGGATCTGTGATGGTAGAAAAAGAAAAGGTTTTGATGGTAACTCCTAGAGGGCCTGAGGAGATTTTTGGAAAGGGAGATTAAGCTTAGTCATCGGCGATCAGTTGTAGTGATCAGTATTAAACTCTGAGGCAGAGAAAACCTCGAAGGTCTTTTTAAATGCATTGACTCTTAATTCGCTTCTAGCGAACAGCTAAAAAAAAAGAGTCCCGAAATATTTCGGGACTCTTTTTTGTGATTTTATTGAAACCTTAATCAACAATATGAACTTTCAACATGTTAGTTCTACCGTTTGATTTCAGCGGCATGCTACCTGTGTTCACTATAATATCACCAGTATTCACATGATTATCTGCTTTCAGTGTATTTTCGATATCTATGAAAGTAGCGTCAGTTGACACCTGATTCTCATAGAAATAGGCACGTACACCCCACACCAAACTCATTTGAGTGATCAAAGGCTTGTTTCTAGTGAAGACAAAAATACTTGCCAATGGTCTGTGAGAAGCAATTCTAAATCCAGTAAAACCAGATGAAGTGATTCCTACAATCGCTTTTGCTTTCACATTTCTAGAAAGTCTAGAAGCCATCAAAATCAAGTTGTTGCTCAAGAAGGTATCATCATCTTCAGGGATTTTGTACAGGTTGTGATAGATATCAGCATTTTCCTCTAGATAGCTGATGATGCTACTCATTGCTTTCACAGCATTTACTGGATATTTACCAGAAGCAGTCTCAGCAGAAAGCATCACTGCATCAGCACCGTCCAAAACAGCGTTTGCCACGTCATTAGTTTCAGCACGAGTAGGACGAGGATTAGTAATCATACTTTCCATCATCTGAGTAGCAATGATCACTGGCTTACAAGCAAGCTTACATTTCTCAACAATTCTTTTCTGCCAAAGTGGGACAATTTCCATAGGAACTTCCACTCCCAAATCTCCACGAGCAACCATAATTGCGTCAGTCGCTTCGATGATCGCATCAATATTTTCTAGCGCTTCAGGCTTCTCAATTTTTGCAACAATTTTACAAACCTTGCCTTTTGCTTCAATTCTTTCTCTAAGGTCAATGATATCTTCAGCAGATCTTACAAAAGATAAAGCGATCCAATCTACTTCCTGCTCTAAGCCGAAAGCTAGATCCTCAATATCCTTCTCCGTAAGAGATGGAGCAGATACTTTAGTATTTGGAAGGTTGATACCCTTTCTAGACTTAAGGATACCACCGTGGATAACAGTACAATTGACATTCTTGCCATCTGTATCATTCACTACCACTTCTAGGTTACCATCGTCTATCAGGATTCTATCACCACTTACTACGTCATTTGGAAGATTCTGGTAAACCGTGCTTACCAATCCACTAGTACCCACTACTGGGTCATTGGTGATCGTAATTAATTCTCCCGGTTTGATCTCAACACCGTTGTTTTCTACTTCACCCACGCGGATTTTTGGTCCTTGAAGATCCTGAAGAATTCCAAGGTTAAGTCCTTCGTCCTTATTTATCTTTCTGATTATGCTCGCTACCTCAGCATGAATTTCATGTGTACCATGCGAAAAATTCAAACGAAATACGTTCGCTCCAGCTGCTGCCAAACTCTTGATAGTATCGTAGTTATTTGAAGCAGGGCCTATGGTTGCTAGAATTTTAGTCTTATTGAAATGGCTCATTAGGGTGTTAATAAGTTAATAGGTTTTCTTTTGATTTAAGTTTAGTCACGTCCAGCTTCATCACATTCTGTATGTAGCGATTTTTTGCCAGCTGATTAGCAAATGTATTAATACTTATTTGAAAGGTCTCGTCTTGTACCAAAAGGAAATAGTCCATGGTTTTCAATTCTGGTATCAAATACGACACTTGATTCGTAGAATTCAAGGCTTTATTTTTTAAAAGCTGAACAAATCCGTGTGGTAAAGAAAGGAAATATTGAGAGATTTTCAGGCTTGGTAGCGTCATAAATTCCAGTTCCAGATCATCGAATTTGATTAGGTTAAGATCCAAATCCCTATTGATCAACCAAGCCATCTTATAGTCTTTAACGGGTGATACAAGCCCCAAAAGCTCGAAATCGTAAGTATGTTCAATTAGTAATTTGGCCTTCTTCATGCAGGGAAAAAATGAATCAAAACAAAGTTAGAAAATTTAATTCAACTTCTATGTTCGGCAATTTGCATAAAAATTTACTTGGATCTTTTCTTTGTCAATTAGCTATTAAATATATTTCTTTGCGAAGTGTTAATAACTAAACTGATCACAAAATGTCTGAAATTGCACAAAAAGTAAAAGCCATCATAGTAGACAAACTTGGCGTAGAAGAGTCTGAAGTTACTTTGGAGGCGAGCTTTACCAATGACCTTGGTGCTGATTCTCTTGATACTGTAGAATTGATTATGGAATTCGAAAAAGAATTCAATATCTCTATTCCAGATGATCAGGCAGAGCAAATTGGTACTGTTGGACAAGCAGTTACCTATTTGGAAGCTAACGTAAAATAATAATTCATAAATTCATTGTATGAATTTAAAAAGAGTTGTTGTAACTGGTATAGGTGCCCTCACACCAATAGGCAATACCGCAGAAGAATTCTGGAACGGTCTGTCTAATGGTGTGAGCGGTGCTGCGCCGATTACCAAATTCGACGCTACACTTTTCAAAACACAATTTGCCTGCGAGGTCAAAAACCTCGATGTAGAGCAATTTATGGATAGAAAAGAAGCTCGGAAAATGGATCCTTTCACTCAATATGCCATGATTTCTGCTGAAGAAGCCATGACAGATTCAGGATTGGATCTTGAAAAAATCGATAAATCAAGAGCCGGAGTAATCTGGGGATCTGGAATTGGAGGATTAAAAACCTTTCAGGATGAAGTGACTGCCTTCTCTACAGGAGATGGTACTCCTCGCTTCAACCCATTCTTTATCCCAAAAATGATTGCTGATATCAGCGCTGGCTTTCTATCAATTAAATATGGTTTTCGCGGTCCAAACTTTGTAACAGTTTCTGCCTGTGCTTCAGGTACCAACGCCCTAATTGATGCATTCACTTACATTAGAATGGGTAAAGCTGATATTTTTATCAGTGGTGGTTCAGAAGCAGCAGTGACTGAAGCGGGTATTGGTGGATTTAATGCAATGAAAGCTCTTTCCCAACGTAATGAATCTCCTGAAACTGCCTCAAGGCCGTTTGATAAAGACAGGGATGGTTTTGTATTGGGAGAAGGTGCCGGAGCATTGATTCTAGAAGAATATGAGCACGCAAAAGCACGTGGCGCCAAAATCTATGCAGAACTTGTAGGTGGAGGAATGACTGCTGACGCGCACCATATCACTGCCCCACACCCTGAAGGGTTAGGTGCTAGTAATGTTATGAAAATCACGTTGGAAGACGCAGGTTTGAATCCTGAAGACATTGACTATATCAATGTTCACGGAACATCTACACCTCTTGGAGATGTAGGTGAAATCAAGGCTATCCAACAAGTCTTTGGTGAGCATGCTTACAAGCTAAACATCAGCAGTACTAAGTCTATGACTGGTCACTTGCTGGGTGCTGCAGGAGCTATTGAAGCCATCGCTTGTATTTTCGCATTAAACAAAGGAATTGTGCCTCCTACTATCAATCACTTCGCCGATGATGAAGTGTTTGATCCAAGGCTGAATTTGACTTTCAACAAAGCGCAGAAGAGAGAAATGAAGTATGCGTTGAGTAATACGTTTGGATTTGGTGGACATAATTGTTCAGTAATTTTCAAAAAATATAATTAATCTGAATTTTGAAATTATTTCAAAGACTCGGGTTTAACAATCTCTTCTTTAGTGAAAAAGACAAAAGGCTTGCTACCTCCATCAAATTGATGATAGGGAGCAGGCCTTTTAATTTATCACTCTACAAGCTTGCCCTCACCCCTTCTAGTCTTGGTTCAGAAACCTCCCAAGGCTTCCGTATTTCCAATGAACGATTGGAATTCCTCGGAGATGCTATTTTGGGAGCGGTCATTGCCGAATTTCTATTCCAAAAATATCCATATCGTGACGAAGGTTTTCTTACAGAAACCAGATCTAAACTCGTCAACAGAGAAACCCTCAACGATACCGGTATTAAAATCGGATTGAGAAAAGCATTGGATATGGAGATCGGAGAGCGTAGTTTCACTGGCAACAAGTCTCTATATGGAGACATGCTAGAGGCTTTTCTTGGAGCCGTTTACCTGGACAAGGGATACCATTTCACCAAGAAATTTATTACCCAAAGAATCCTTTTACATTTTGATGTAGAAGGCATGATCGCGACTACGACCAATTACAAAAGTAAGATCATCGAGTGGTCTCAGAAGGAAAATAAACAAGTAGAATATGTGGTCCTCAGTGTAAGCGGAAATCAAAGATTCAAGGAATTCAAGGTCGCTTTACAAGTAGAGGGAGATGAAATAGCACAGGGAAAAGGAAGCACGAAAAAGAAAGCTGAGCAAGAAGCCTCCAAAAATGCCTGTGAAATACTATCTATTGCCACCTAGCTAAGTAATTTTAGGATCAATTAATCCATCCATGTCTTCAATAAAAATCGCGGGAGCAACCGTCAATCAAACACCGCTAGACTGGTCAGGCAATCTGAACAGAATCACGTGTGCTATTGAAGAAGCAAAAAAACAAGGTGCTGAAATCCTGTGCCTGCCTGAATTGGCAATCACAGGATACGGATCTGAAGATTTATTTTTAAGCTACTGGTTCCCAAAGAAAGCTCTTGCTCAGCTCGAGCTCCTACTACCTCACTGCGAGGGAATCACCGTCGCGGTAGGTCTACCAATAAGAATCCAAGACAAAGTTTACAATTGTGTAGCAGTCATTGAAAATGCAGTCGTCAAAGGATTTGTAGCCAAGCAATTCATGGCAATTGACGGAGTTCATTACGAATTCCGATGGTTCACACCTTGGAAGGCTAATGAAGTCGTTGAAATAGAATTTCAGGATCAGATGGTGCCTCTTGGTGATCTGACTTTCCAACATAAAGAAATTCACTACGGATTCGAAATCTGCGAAGATGCGTGGAGAGGAAAGCTTAGACCTGGATATAGATTGTGTGATCGCAAAGTCGATTTGATTTTCAATCCTAGCGCAAGTCATTTTGCCATGGGTAAGACTGCTCTTCGTAAGGAATTAATTGAGGAAAGTTCCGCCACCTTTGATTGTTACTATTGCTATGCAAATTTGCTGGGTAATGAGGCAGGTAGAATGATCTTCGATGGGGAAATCTTACTTGCCAAATCAGGAAAATTACTTTCGCGTAATAAGCTACTTTCCTTTGAGGACTTTCAGGTAAAAAGCTTTTACCTAGAACCAAAAACGCAAGACATCGCTTTCATTAATTCAAAAAATGAGGAGTTTGTCCAAGCTTCATCCCTAGCGCTTTTTGATTACATGAGAAAAAGCCGAAGTACGGGTTTTGTACTTTCACTTTCTGGTGGCGCAGATTCTTCTTCTATTGCAATCTTGGTTGCCGAGATGGTGAAGCGGGGGATAGGAGAATTGGGCTTGGAAGGATTTTGCAAAAAGGCTGGAATTAAAAACCTCCCTACTTCGCAGCACCCAGAAAAGGAACTGATGAAGCAAATCCTTACCACCGCTTATCAAGGAACCAAAAACTCCTCTGATGACACTTTTTCCAGCGCAGAAACTTTGGCTGAAAGCATAGGAGCTACATTCTATCACTGGGAGATCGACGAGGAAGTAAAATCCTATACCGCAAAAATAGAAAAAGCCATCGGCAGGAAATTGACTTGGGAGCAGGATGATATCACCTTGCAGAACATCCAAGCGAGGACCCGCTCTCCTATCATCTGGATGCTGGCAAATATTAACAATGCCTTGCTTCTCTCCACCTCCAATCGAAGTGAAGGTGATGTGGGCTATGCGACCATGGATGGCGATACTTCGGGAAGTATTTCTCCCATAGCCGCTGTGGACAAATTCTTTATCCTCAATTGGCTAAGTTGGGCAGAGAAAAATCTAGATCGTCCAGGACTGGCCAAAGTAAACTCCCTGCAACCAACTGCCGAGCTTCGCCCGTTGGAAAGAACTCAGACAGACGAAAAAGACCTGATGCCTTATGCGGTAATCGTAGAAATAGAAAAACTTGCTATACGTGACAGACGTTCACCCATGGATGTTTACCTCATCCTTTCAGAGGAACTGAAATTGGAACCTGACACTTTGAAAGATTATATCAAAAAATTCTTCCGACTTTGGTCACGTAATCAATGGAAAAGAGAAAGACTTGCTCCTTCTTTTCACTTGGATGAATTCAATGTGGACCCAAAAACTTGGTACAGATTCCCGATTTTGTCGGGAGGATTTGCGGAAGAACTTGCACAACTAGAACAACTTTAAAACATCAACTATGCTTGAATTAATCATGAACTACTTCGTTTGGGACCCTAGCCCTTCAGTAATTCACGGCTGGGAAAGACCACCTTGGTATAGTATTCTTTTTGCCGCTGGCTTTGTGATTTCACAACAATTCATGGTGCATTTTTTCAAAAAAGAAGGACAAAATCCAGAGTTGGTAGACAAACTAACCATCTACATGGTGGTAGCTACCATAGTCGGAGCTAGACTAGGACACGTCCTTTTCTATGAGCCTGCCAAATATTTAAGCAATCCTATAGAGATCTTGAAAGTCTGGGAAGGTGGACTTGCCAGTCACGGAGCGGCTATTGCAATTTTAATTGCGCTCTGGATGTATGCCAAAAGAACGCCAGGACAAAGTTACCTATGGGTTGTTGACAGAATTGTGATCGTGACGGCTATGACCGGTGCATTGATCCGATTTGGTAATCTGATGAATTCGGAAATTGGCGGGAAGGACACAAACTCTGATTATGGAATAGTTTACGCTTGGGATACGGAAGAATTACTTTCTACACTGAAGGTGCCGATTGAGTCTATCGACCCATATAAGCCTGATGACCGCCAAAATGAATTAGTTGGAAATGGTATAGTCCCTTTAAATATTGACCTAGAGATTAACAAAGGATCCTATACTTTGGAAGAATTAGAAAGCACTCTGAGACGTGACATCAAGTATGCTTTAACACAGTTCAACTCTAGCCAAGATTACTTAGCAGAACCGGTAGAAAGTCCTTTGGATATGTCCGTTGCTGATAAGGGAGACCACTATTTAGTAACAGTCCGAACCTTCGGTAGAACAAAGCATCCGACACAGATCTACGAGTCACTCTCCTATTTCGTGATTTTCCTTGTGCTTTTCGGGCTTTGGAACAAATACAAAGACCGTTTGCCAGATGGACTTCTCCTTGGCATATTCCTCATCTCCGTATTTGGTATGCGATTCGTCTGGGAGTTCTTCAAAGAAAGCCAGGTGGATTTCGAAGATGGTATGGCCTTCAATATGGGACAAATACTTAGTGTTCCTCTTGTAATCGCCGGAGTGGTATTGGTGGCTAGAGCAATGAAAAATGGTGTGAAGCCTATCAAAAACTAAGGTACTGGATCATGCCCGTGGCCTCCCCAAGGGTGGCAACGGGCAATTCGTTTCAGTCCCATCCAGCCTCCTGGCAAAACTCCATGCTTCATTATTGACTCCTTCATGTATTGGCTACAAGTAGGCGTAAACCTGCAGCTAGAAGGAAATAAGGGAGATATAGTGTATTGATAGACCAATACTGGAAATATAGCTATCTTTCGAAGTATGGATTTTGCCATGAATGTAAGTCCTAAGTGTAAGCGATTGCGTAAGTAACCAAATATTTTCAATCTGAATTCCCTCTTGATTATCAAGAATCAAAATATCCTTTATATCTCTTTCCTAATCCTAGCTCTTTTCATTGAGCCATGGGGGAATACTTCCTTTGCTCAGGGCGATACGTCCTATGCTCCTGCTAGTAGAAATTCTCCAGATAGCGTTACAGTTAATAACATTTTCATCGTAGGAAATGTAAAAACAAAAAAAAGTGTAATTCTCAGAGAATTAGATTTTACTACCGATTTCTACTACGATTGGAATACTTTCCTCGAAATACTAATAGCTGACCAAAAGAAAATCTACAATCTTAGACTTTTCACGTCAGTCGAAATTACTCCATTAATTACTAGCGACAGGGAGGTAGAAATCTTAATTACTGTAAAGGAACGCTGGTATATTCTTCCTCAAATCATCTTTCAGCTTGCAGACAGAAACTTCTCGGAGTGGTGGACAAATCAAAACAGAGACTTCTCCAGAGTAAATTACGGTCTAAGACTTAGTCATAGCAACGTAGGTGGCAGAAATGAAAAACTCAAATTTGCAGGACAACTTGGCTTTACTAAAGCTATAGACTTGCAATACAGTAAGCCCTATATCGACAAAAACCAGAAACATGGCCTTGCAGCTCAGCTGACTTTCAAAGAAAATAAGACCATCCCCATCAAATCTGAGTTCAATAAGCAAGTCTTCTACACCAACGAGAAAGAAGATATCATTAAGAAAAGCTTCGCTGCAGCCCTTCGCTATACCTATCGAAGAAGTTACTACAACTATCACTTCCTAACCTTAGGGTATAGTGGTACACGCGTAGCTAATGAAGTGTTAATGGAAAATCCAGATTATTTCCAGCATGGTGGTGATAAATTAAGGTATTTGTATGCGACTTATACTTTTAGACATGATCGCAGAGACAATGTATCCTATGCTACTGATGGGGAATTACTCCAACTGTCTATCACAAAATATGGTATAATCTACACTGAGGAACTTGATGAAGTGGAAGTAAACCTCACGGCTAACAAGTATTTTAAGTTTTCTGACAAATTCCACTTCAATACTGGATTAACTGCTGATTGGTTTTTGAGCAAAAGTCAACCTTACACACTAGTTAGAGGAATAGGGTACAATCCAAACTTTATTCGTGGGTATGAATTGAATGTGGTCGAAGGACAGCAGCTTTATGTACACAAAAATAGTTTCCGTTGGAAATTCGTTGATTGGGAAATAGATATTTCCAATTTGGTGCAACTGGAGCAATTCAGCACTATTCCTATCCGTCTGTACCTGAGTGCGAATTTCGATCACGGCTATGTAAAGGATAGAAACCACATTCCTGAAAATTCTCGTCTAGCGAATAAATATCTCATGGGATATGGTACAGGAATAGATTTAGTTGGTTTCTACGATTCAGTGTTGCGTTTTGAATACTCATTGAATAATAGAAATGAAGGCAACTTCTTCTTTAACTTTTCTACTCCTTTTTAAGGGTTCCCTCATAAAAAAATAATTAAGCTCTTAGATTGATTATCAAGTTTTTAACTAAATTAGTTAAGGCTTTTTTCGATCTATTATGAAGCACTTGATTTTTTCCTGCTTCCTGCTTTGTCTGAATTTTTCCGCAATAGGACAAACAGACCCGCTGACTCAAGTACACGGTGCTAGAAGTCAAAGCATGGGTAATCTACGCGTGCATGGCATGGACACTTGGAGCTATTTCAATAATCCTGGAGGACTGGCAAAACTAGAGTATTCAGCAATCTCGGCCGGATATGATAATCGATTTGGACTTAAAGAACTTAGTACTACTGCCTTTGTCGGAGCATGGAAAGTAAAAGCAGGAACTTTGGGCTTTGGAGTTTCCCGCTATGGAGGAAAGTTATTCAACCAGCAAACCCTCGGACTAGCATTTGCAAATCAATTGGGTATTGTAAGCATTGGCGGAAAATTAGAATTATTTCAAACTCAAATAGAAGGCTTCGGAACTGGTAACAGCCTTATTTTTAGTCTTGGAGGAATGGCGGAACTCAGTCCACAATTCACTATTGGCGCTAGTATTTCCAACCTAAACAGAACTAAGATCTCTAAGGACTCCGACACAAGACTTCCAACCGGAGTAAGCTTGGGCCTCTTTTACCTTCCTATATCTCAACTCCAGTTCCATCTCGAAGTGGAAAAGGATATACAAATCAAACCTGTCGTGAAAGCTGGTCTAGAATATGGAATCAAAGACTGGATATTCCTTCGTACAGGCATCAATAGCAATCCAAGCAGGTTATTTTCTGGAGTAGGCTTGAAATCAAACCGCTGCAGTCTGGATTATGCATACGGGCAAAATCAGGCTTTGGGAAGTACAAATCATTTGAGTTTGGGATTTTCTTTTGTCGAAAAATGAAAGCTATCACCCTCATAGCTATTCTGGTTTTTTGGATGAGCTATCATGCGCACTCACAACAGCCTCCACAAAAAGATATAGACTTAGAATCGTTTATGGAACGTCTTTTCCCTGTACAAGATGAGGATTTGGATTACGAATCTATTTACGAAGTGCTCCTCCAACTATATCTAAACCCCATGGACATCAACCGCGCAAGTGCGGAAACTCTGGCTTCCAGCTACCTACTCGATCCTTTACAAATCAGTAGTTTGATCACCTATAGAACCAAGCATGGGCCACTAATTTCTCTTTATGAGCTGCAAGCCGTTCCAGGTTTTGACCTCAAAACCATAGAGCAGATTCTTCCTTATTTAATTTTAGATGCTGGCACTTCAAATCAAACTCAATCCTTTTGGAAGCGAGTTGCAACTGAAGAACAAGCATATTTTATGCTTCGTCATCGTCGTACTTGGGAAACCCGCAAAGGGTTCACACCTGCAGACACGAGTTCTACTGGAAAAGTATCAAGCAGGTATTTAGGTGATCCTAATGAATTATATCTCAGATTTCGAATACAACATGCACGGGATTTTAGTCTTGGCTTTACTTTAGACAAAGATCCTGGTGAGCAGTTCACCTGGGATGGGAAGACAGCTAGATATGGTTTCAACTTTTCCTCCTTTCACTTCACTAAGTATTATGTAGGGAAATGGAAAACCATTGCATTAGGAGATTTCCAAGCTCAATTTGGTCAAGGCTTAGTTTTTGGCGCTGGCTATTCTCTGGGAAAAGGAGCAGAAACAGTTCCAACAGTTAGAAGAAGTAGTATTGGGATTTTGCCTTATACAGCTGCATTAGAATTTGGGTTTTTTCGAGGTGCTGGTCTTACTTATCAAAGCGGAAAATGGCAAAGCAGCTTGATAGCTTCCCATGCTCCACGAGATGGCCGAGCTTCTAGCAGTTTGGATACACTGAATACCGAGGATTTGACGATCAATTCATTCAACCAAAGTGGGCTTCATCGTACTTCCAGTGAACTCAGTACTAAAAATCAATTTCGCGAATTAAATCTAGGAGGAAATGTCCAGTTTTCTCCAACTTCCGGAAAGCTGCAAGTTGGCACCAACTACCTCTTTACAAAATTTGATCATTCTTGGGTTAAGGAACCTACCCTTTACAATCAGTTTGACTTTGCAGGAAAGAGCAATAACACAGGCAGCATTTATCTGAACTACAATTGGAAAAACTTCTTTCTATTTGGTGAATCAGCAATTTCCCAATCTGCTGGAACAGGAAACGTAATAGGATTTGTATCAAGCTTAAGCAAGCAGGTAGATTTTTCGGCTCTATGGAGAAAATATGATAAAGATTTTCACAGTTTCTACGCCAACTCATTTTCAGAAAGCACAAAGCCAGCAAATGAACAAGGTCTATACTTGGGCATCCAAGTCAAGCCAATTCCCAAATGGAAGATCAATGCTTATTATGATTATTTCAGGTTTCCATGGTTTAGATACAGAGTATATGCTCCATCCAAAGGCTATGAATGGCTAACCAGAATCAGCTTTCAGCCAAATAGAAACCTTATCGCATTCTTTCAAATAAGGGAAGAGCAAAAGGGCAGGAATCTTTCGGATTCGGGAGAGCCATCGCTCCCCTATCAAATCAGACCATTAAATAAGGTAAATGGATTACTCAGTCTGGAATATCACGTCAGTAAAACTTTCTTTTTTCGATCAAGGATTCTATTCAGTAGAGTCAATTATAATGATCAAAAATCGGCTGGCTTTATGATTCTGCAGGATGCTCAGTACAGTTTCAGTAAGTTTAGGCTAACGGGGAGAATAGCATTATTCGATACTGACGACTACGACACAAGACTTTATGCTTTTGAAAACAATGTATTATGGACATTCTCCATCCCAGCTTTCTCGGGACAGGGAATGCGTTATTATCTACTTGGTCAATATCAAATAAACTCACAGATCACCACCTATTTTCGCTTTTCAAGAACATCATACACAGACAGAGAAAGCATCAGTTCTGGGCTGCAGGAGATTGCTGGTTTCCACCAAAGTGAAACCACTTTACTCGTCCGATACATGCTTCATCGCTAAATTTCCATCAATGGTATACACGAGAGACTGCTTTTTTGATAATTTGTACTCAAACACCACAGCCACTATGAAAAAACTACTACTGATCCTCATTACCCTTCTTTCTATTCATTCTGGGTTTTCTCAAAACCTAGACTTGAGCAAAATGAGTAAGAAAGATGGATTTATCCCTTTTTACCTAGATGAGGAAAAAGGAAAGATTTACTTAGAAATTGACAAACTAGAATGGGAATTTCTCTACGTAAATTCTCTTACTGCTGGTGTAGGATCCAATGACATTGGCCTGGACCGTGGGCAGTTGGGCGACACTCGTATAGTGGAATTCAGAAAGTCCGGAAACAAGTTATTCTTGGTTCACAAAAACTACGATTTCAGAGCTTTTTCCGACAATCCAGCTGAAGTACAATCTATTAAAGATGCCTTTGCTGAATCTATTCTTTGGGGTTTTGAAATAGCTCAAAAAGACGGAGACAAGTTAATCGTAGATGCGACCAACTTTTATCTTCAGGATGTTCACGGCGTAGGAGAAACCTTGACCAGAAGTCGTCAGGGTTCGTTCAGAGCAGACGCTAGTCGCTCAGGGTTGTACTACCCAATGACCAAAAACTTCCCTCAGAACACTGAAGTGGAAATGACTATCACCTTAACTGGTCAGGCAACAGGAGGAAATCTAAGATCTGTAACGCCATCTCCAGATGCAGTGAGTGTCCGTCAACGCCATTCCTTCATTGAGCTACCGGACGATAAATATGAGCCACGTGAATTCGATCCGAGGGCTGGCTTTGGAAGCATTTCTTACATGGATTTCACTACGCCAATCTCTGAACCTATCATGAAGCGATTCATTTCCCGTCATCGATTGGAAAAGAAAGACCCTAGCGCTGCGATGTCAGAAGCCGTCGAGCCAATTGTTTATTACCTTGATAGAGGAACTCCAGAACCTGTAGCTTCGGCTTTGATCGATGGAGGAAACTGGTGGAATCAGGCTTTTGAAGCGGCAGGATTTATTGATGCATTCAGAGTGGAACTAGCCCCAGAAGGCATGGATCTGATGGATGTACGGTACAATGTGATTCAGTGGGTTCACCGCTCTACACGAGGCTGGTCATACGGCGCAAGTGTCCGTGACCCACGAACTGGCGAGATTTTGAAAGGTCATGTTTCTCTCGGTTCTCTACGTGTGAGACAGGATTATTTGATTGCTCAGGGACTTTTACAGCCATTTGAGGACGGCGCTCCAGCTAATCCTGAAATGCTTGAAATGGCGGTTGCGCGCCTAAAACAGTTATCGGCACATGAAATCGGTCACACGATCGGACTGGCCCACAGCTATGCTACTTCAGCCAACAATCGCTCATCGGTTATGGATTATCCTTACCCGCTCATTACAGAGAATGCAAATGGAGAACTTGATCTCAGCAATGCCTATGATGATAAAATCGGAGATTGGGACAAATGGGCTATCAAATATGGCTATGCAGTCATTCCAACAGGTGAAAATGAAGCTTCTTTCCTCAAGAAAACCTTAGAAGATACTTACGAAACCGGCCACCAATTTATCACAGATTCAGATTCACGAAACCCAAGTGGCGCACATCCAACATCTCACCTGTGGGACAATGGTGCCTCAGCATCAGATGAATTGACACGAATGTTGAAGCTTCGTGGGAATAGAATGAAATCATTTAATTTAAATGCAATAGAAACAGGCCAGCCACAAGCCCTGCTTGAGGAAGTATTTGTACCGCTTTACTTGATGCATAGATATCAAATAGAAGCTACCTCTAAGGTACTTGGTGGAGTAGATTATAGATACAAAATAAAAGGAGACAATCAGCCAAATCATGGCTGGGTTCACAATGATCAGCAGGAAGCTGCATTACAGGCTCTCTTGCAAACCATTTCACCAGAGCAATTGCATGTACCAGAGCACATTTTAAGATTGATACCTCCTAGACCATTTGGCTATGGTAGAAATAGAGAAACTTTCGTTTCGAGGGTAAGTCCGATATTTGATCCTATTGCCCCAGCGGAAACCATCGTGGATCTTACCTTCGATTTCATGCTTGATGGAGCCAGAGTAAGCCGAGTTTATTTACAGCATTTACAGCAAAGCACGCTTTTCGGATTAAACGATATGCTTGCAAGTGTGGAAAAACAGGTATTCAAGAACATAAAATCGGAGGACATTACCTTGGAAATAGCCCTGATGACTCAGTCAAAATATGTAGATCATATGATTGCTTTGGCTAAAAATGCAGATGTTTCAAATACAATCAGAGCCATAGCTAGAGGGAGATTGAGAAATATTTTAGGATTTAAACTTAACTCAACCTTAAGCAATGATGCCGCAAATCAACACACTAGTTACCTTAGTGATAAGATAAAAACCTTCTTAACTCTGCCTGAAGAACTAATCATCCAAGAAACTCTCAAATCGCCCGACGGCTCACCTATCGGTATGGAAAGCATGAGCTGTGACTTTGATTTCTAACTCTGCTTAAAAACATCCAAAATGCACTTCAGCTAGAGAGCTTGAAGTGCATTTTTTATTTAAAGCCCTAGAAAACAAAATTAACCAACACAAAAGCAAGATATCATCTTTGGAGCCACTACGCTTTACAGCGTAAATGGGTAAATTAGCAACTGAATTGACCAATGCAGGTCATTTGATGGAACCTTCCTGTAAAGCACCTGTTTAATTAGCCAAACGATTTAAGATTTTATGAATAACCCATTATTGGCAGATTTTGCCACCCCTTTCGATACAGCGCCTTTTGATCAAATCATACCAAGCCATTACCTTCCAGCTATAAAATCGGCCATCACAGAGGCCAAAGCTGATATTGCTACGATTAAAGCGGAGTCACTTCCTACTTTTGAGAATACGATTGAAGCCTTGGACGGAGCTGGTAAAAGACTTGGTATCATTGCAGGGATATTTTTCAATCTTAATTCAGCAGAAACTAATGAAGAGATCCAGTCTCTAGCTCGGGAGATCTCCCCTCTTTTGACTGAGCATGGCAATGACATACTTCTGGACCAAGCTCTATTCCAAAGAGTTTCTCAGGTTTTTGAGCAAAAAGACCAACTTAAACTAACTGCTGAGCAAACAACTTTATTAGAAAAAACCTACAAGTCTTTCGTAAGAAACGGAGCAAAACTGGAAGGCGACAAAGCGGATCAGCTCAGAAAAATTGATCAGGAATTAGCTCAAGTCTCTTTGAAATTTGGTGAGAACGTATTGGCTGAGACTAACAAGTATGTGCATTTCGTAGATCAGGAATCTGATCTAGAAGGACTTCCTGAGGGCATCAAAGAAGCGGCTGCACAAATCGCTGAAGAAAAAGAACAACCTGGAAAGTGGGCCTTTACGCTAGACTATCCAAGCTATATTCCCGCGATGACCTATGCAAAAAACAGGGCATTACGTGAGACACTTTTCATGGCTAGCGGCACCAAATGTGCGAAAGGCGATGAACTTGATAATCAGGAAATCATCAAGCAAATTCTAAAACTACGTCATGACCGTGCAGTACTTTTAGGCTACAAAAGCCACGCAGATTTTGTATTGGAAGAGCGAATGGCAAAAAGCCCAGATCAGGTGATCTCCTTTTTGGATTCTCTACTCGAGAAAGCAAAGCCAAAAGGAATGGCTGAAATGAAAGAATTAGAAGCATTTGCCAACCAACTAGATGGAATAGAAGGTTTGAAAAAATGGGATTTTGCCTATTATTCAGAACTTTTGAAAAAGGAAAAATATGCGCTTGACGATGAGCTGTTGAGACCCTATTTCCAATTGGAAAAAGTGATTGACGGAGTATTCCAAACTGCCGAAAAGCTCTTTGGAATCACCTTTTCTCCAGCTTCAGACATTCCTGTTTATCATAAAGATGTGACAGCCTACGAAGTCAAAGACAAAAACGGAAAGTACCTCTCTGTCTTCTATGCTGATTTTTTCCCACGTCCAGGTAAAAGAAATGGTGCTTGGATGACGAGCTATAAAGGTCAAAGCATCAAGGAGGATAAGGATATCCGCCCGCATGTTTCTATTGTGTGCAATTTCACCAAACCTACTAAGTCAAAGCCTAGTCTTTTGACCTTCAATGAAGTCACTACACTTTTCCATGAGTTTGGTCATGCGCTTCATGGTATGATGGCGAAAGGCACCTATGAGTCTCTTTCAGGCACAAGTGTATTTTGGGACTTTGTAGAACTGCCTTCACAGATTTTTGAAAACTGGTGTTATGAAAAAGAATGCTTGGATTTATTTGCAAAGCACTTTGAAACTGGAGAGAAAATTCCTGAAGAGCTGATTGAAAAGATCAAAAAGGCTTCAAATTTTCAGCAGGGTTACCAAACAGTAAGGCAAATTAGCTTTAGCCTTTTGGACATGGCGTATCACAGTCAAGACCCAAGTGCAATTTCGAGCATTTTCGAATTTGAAGAAGAAATAATGAAGCCTACCGATCTACTTCCTAAAGTACCGGGAACCTTGATGAGCACTTCGTTTTCGCACATTTTCCAAGGAGGTTATTCCTCTGGATATTACAGCTACAAATGGGCGGAAGTCTTGGATGCAGATGCCTTCGAACTTTTTCAGGAAAAAGGAGTTTTCGATAAAGCTACTGCTGAATCATTTGTGAAAAACATACTCTCTGCCGGTGGAAGTGAGCATCCAGAGAAGTTGTACAAGCGATTCAGAGGTAGGGATCCTAAGCAAGATGCCTTATTGAAGCGAGCTGGATTGATTACAGAATAATTTGCTTTCTTTACTTAAATCTGTCTTGTAGAGATGCATTTACATCCTAACATAACTCCTGAATGGAAAATCAAGGTTTGAAACTACCTGCCTATTTACAGGCTCTCGCAGTAATGATTTTCATTATTGTGTTAGTGTTTTTTCTAATTGTAGGAAAGAGCCTCCTTGTACCTCTATTCATGGGTGGGTTTTTCGCAATTTTGCTTACACCTCTATCCATGTGGCTGGAGTCAAAAAAAGTCCCACGTATACTCTCCTGCATCATTTCACTTCTTGTAATGACAGCTCTTGTAGGTGGAATTCTGACTTTTGTAATTGGAAACGTGGCGAATTTCACACAGGATTTCGATGATGTTTCTGGTAGACTAACTGAATATGCGGAAAACGTAGATCAGTGGTCAATGGATACCTTTTCCTACAATACTGCATTAAGTGAGAAGGCCAATACTGATTACCTAAAAAACCTGCTGACAGAAAATAGCTCGAGTATTGGAGACTTCGCGCTGAAAACTGTTGGCTCACTGACGGGATTGGTATTGATTCCTGTATTCATGTTTTTCTTTCTCCTGTATAGAAATCACCTTACCAATGTGATTATCCATATCTACAAGGACAAGGATCCTGAGCTAGTAAAAATACGAATAGTTAGTCTACGAAAGGTGATTCTTAACTATATCGTAGGCGTGGTGAAGGTGATGGGTATCCTCGCCATTATGAATATTACTGCATTCTCTTTACTTGGAATAAAACACGCGGTGTTTTTCGGTACACTTGGAGCAATGTTAAATATCATTCCTTATGTAGGCCCGTTTTTCGGAGCTATGCTACCAATGATCTATTCATTTCTTACCAAGGACAGCTTATTTTACCCTGCAGGTGTCCTTGTCAGTTATCAAATCATCCAGATGATTGAAGGAAACTTCCTGACTCCCAAAATCGTCGGTGGAAATGTGAACCTGAATGCATTTATTACATTTCTGGGTTTAATAGTCGGAGGGACTATCTGGGGAGTAGCAGGAATGATTTTAATCATTCCTATGATGGCAATTCTACGGGAAATATTTGATCTAAGTGATGCGACCAAGCCGTTTGCCTTGTTACTTGGAGAAGAAAAAGAAGAGGAAAAAATAATTGCAAAGACAGAAGAATCTGAAGAAGTAAATGAAAATGAGAACGATTAAAACACTTTTAGCACTAGTTATCATTGGGACAGCATTTGCCTGCGATTCAGATGAAAATAAGAAAGGGAGATTCCTTCTAAAAGGGAATGAAAAGATGGAGGAAAATGATCCCAAAAGCGCGATGGTATTCTATAGTGAGGCTCTCGAAATGGACTCCACTTACGCGGATGCCTACTACAATAAAGCGCTCGCTCACCTACAGTTAAATCAACTCATGGAGAGCATTCAGGATCTCAGTTTAGCGATCAAATACAATCCAGAGTATTACGATGCTATTTTCCAAAGAGGCCTAAGTTACCTTGACAACGGTGAGTTTTACAATGCCAGAGAAGATGCTCAAAAGCTAGTTCAACTCGAAGAGCAAAATTGGAAAAGTCACTTTCTGACAGGCTTGGTTGAGGAGAAATTAAAGAATTTCCCTGAAGCAATAACGGCTTTCAAAAAGGCTTCTGAGATTAACCCGGAAAACTCTGACTTGCTAGTAAACCAAGCTACCATACACTACTATCAGAAGGATTATGAAGCTGCGAAAAATATTTTAACTGAAGCCATGACTGTCAATCCTTTGGAGCCAAATCTTCACAACCTGCGCTCTATGATCTATTTTGATGAGCAAAACTATGCAGAAGCTTTAGACGCAGTGGAGAAGGCCATTTCATTAGACAAGAGTCAAGCTTACTACTACAACAATAAGGGCTTGTATCTGCTTTTTCTAGATCAAAAAGAAGAAGGCCTAGACCTAATCAATCAGAGTATTCAGATGAATGCGAACAATCCTTTTGCGCTAAGAAATAAGGGGATTTACTATGTAATGCAGGGAGACAAGATTTCTGCGCTGCAATATTTGGTAGAATTGGATCAGAACTATCCAGATATGGACTTGGTCAAAGAATACTTAGAGAAAGCTCAAGCACTCTGATTTCTATGTAAAATCACTTCGCGAATAATTTTCTGTAATTCCGTGGCATCAATTGGTTTCGCCACAAAACCGTCAAAGTCGCATTCCTCGATTCTATCTTTGATTTCAAGTTTTGCGGCTGCGGTAAGCGCTATTACAGGGGATTCTGAGATTTTCTTGATTGCCTTTGTGGCATCAAAACCATCCATTTCAGGCATTTGAATATCCATGAGGATACAATCAAATGTAGATCGCTTGGCAGCATCAACAGCCTCTATCCCATTCCTAACTCGTTCGTAAGTAAAACCCCATTTATTAATAATCTTACCTAAAACCAGGGCGTTCACATCGTTATCCTCTGCCATTAGCAGGTGTAATGATGCGCTATCTTTGGAATAACTGATACTAGGGGAAGACTTCTCTACTTGTTGCTCCGATACCTCGAATTCCAGGGTAAAAAAGAATTTGCTTCCTACATTTACTACGGATTGAAGAGAAATTTCTCCACCCATAAGATTCAAAAGCTTTCTTGTGATAGAAAGCCCTAAACCAGTTCCACCATACTTTGTGTTAAAGGTTGGTCTTACTTGATCAAAATCACCAAAAATCTTCTCTTGATGTTCAGGTGCGATACCGATACCATTGTCGCTTACCTCAAAATATACTTTGGCTTTATCATTACTACTTTCGAGCAAATTGACAATCACTTTTACCTCACCCTCATTAGTAAACTTAAGCGCATTTGTTATCAGATTGTTGAGAACTTGAGATAGGCGGGTTTTGTCACCACAAACGGTAACATCCAGCCCCTCCGAAATATTTATTTCAAGTCTATTTTTACTATCTCTGGCATGGAATGATAAGCCCTTTATGATCTGGCTTACAAAAGAACTTAAATGGAAAGGAGCCTTTTCTATAATCAATTTACCAGCCTCAATCTTTTGAAAATCTAACAAGTCATTGATCATAATGATCAAATTATCCACTGCAAAATTGATCGTATCCAACTCAGACTTCTGCTGAAGCTGAGGATGATCATGCATCAGAGAATAGGTCGAACCAGAAATAGCATTCAGTGGTGTACGAAGCTCATGACTAATCATGGAAAGAAAATCAGACTTAATTTGATTTGCCTTTTCTGCAGCCTTCTTTGATTCGTTCAGTTTGGCTTCAAATACTTTTTGCTGACTTATATCGGTCAAATAACCATACCAAACCATGTCTCCATTGGCAAGCGCCTCAGGTCTTGCTGCCCCAAGAATCCAACGATATTCATCAGAATTAGGGTCTGATTTTACTCGGAATTGACATTGCCAAGGTTCTACTTTCTTCGCTGAAGCGATAGAACTCATGATCACTTGCGGTAAGTCCATCGGATGAACTCGAGAAATTGCCATCGAAATATCTGTGAAATTCTCAATCTCCTCAGGCTTCAATCCTAATACTTGAGCGATGCCTTTAGACAGAAATGAGAAGCTCATTTTCCCCTCATTGTCCAGAACGAGCTGATAAAGACCACCCGGAACCTGCTCCGCAAGATTCATCAGGAAATTACTACTGTCTTCCAGGTCCTTCTCCAGAGTGACTTTCTCTGAGATATTTTGGAATGAAAGCATTACATAACGTAAGCCATCTATCAAAAGCTGCTTTGCAGCAATTTCCAACGATAATTGATTCCCAGACGGATTAGTTAGGGTAGCTGAAAATTGCTCAGTATAGTCACCAGAAATCGCAGTATTGATCCAGTTTCTCCATTGCTGAGGCTCATCAAATAAAACCTCCAGTTCTGCGAGATGGGATAATGTTGAATCATGCTGGTAACCCAAGAGGTTAAATGCCTCAATATTTATATGGAATATTCCTCCATCTGGCTTCACTATCACTTGTGCAGTTGGAGATTCTACTACAAACTGCTCAAATTCCTTTTTGGTTGGAAGTCCTTGTGTTCTGACTTTAGTCCCTTTATAAAACAAAAAATGATTGGTTGAACTATCCTGAGGTAGTTCTATTAAAAAGTCAAACTCATCCCCTCCATAACTTAACTTCAACTCATCTTTGAAAATAAAGCTGCTGATGTCCAGCCCTAACCCAACTAGGCTTTTATCGACTAGCTTTTCGCCGATCTGCTCCTCGAAGGCTTTATTGGAATAGAAAATTGGATATGGAAAAGAATCATCTGCAAGGAACACCATCTCTGATGACTCGAAAATTAATTTCTTAAAAGTACTGTTGATTCCTCTCTCTTGCATCAAATTAGGGCTTGCATTGACTGGTCATTGATCTTGATAAAATCATAAATTCAAGGAAACAATCATATATAACACAAACATACACCAATTTGTATTTCGTAGCAATTATTGTGACTTATAAATACATTTATTTGATGAAAATTTTAAAATACACACAATAAGGAGGATCAAGGCATATCGATTTTTCTAAAAATATTACATTTTAATTCATTCCTCTGGACCTGGTATCTGTACCATGAAAGTATACCGAAGTCCTTAGCACCTAACTAGTGACTAGAGGAAAATATCCTCCATCTCTTCCTCTTTGCTCTCAGCCTAGTTTAAGTCCCCTAAAAGCCATTAGAATCTTGCGCTCTCCACGCTGTTTAAGCGAATAAGCAAAGAACCAAAAGCTATTTATAAAAAACCCAACTTTTAGCTATACAAGTAATGCGAAAATGACCAGCGTTTAGTACGACCCTCCTGCCCTTTTTGGTAGAAAAATGCATAAAAAAAACCGAGCATCACAGCCCGGTTTTACTTTATAGATCTTGAAATTAAAAGCTTATAAAAAACAACTCGATTATTTGCCAACGACCTTAATCAACATTCCCTTGTTCAATTGATCGTTCAAATGCATACCATTGAGAAGGGAGAGTTCTTCGAATCGCTCACTTGGCATACCAAAATGTTGAAATGCTGCTTGTAAACTCATCTGATTCGGAACAGTTTTGATTTTAATAATCTCGGGTTTACGATTAAGTTTTTCTGAATCACGTAATTCCTGAAAATCACGGATAGTACTTAAGAAAAGAGACTGATAGGAGTTAAACTTTGCGAGATCTGTAATCCCCATCAAGCTATATATATTCCCTTCAAACTGGATCAGAGATGACAGGACACGAATTGTACCTTGCTCCTGAACCTGATCGGCAACCATCACCAAAGCAGGAAGTCTATTTATAGTTTCTTTCTTAGACTCCACTATAGTCAACTTGTATTTTTCCAGAACTGCATTTGCTGCTTCTTCCAATGTTGCCCCTGGTGCCAAAGTGAGCATCATGATAGCATCTCCTGCCTTTGGTGCCATTTGAAACTGTTGAGGCGTATTTTGATGCCCCCAAGCTGAAGGAATAGGAAATTGGATCTTAAGCACCGGATGATAAAATGTGCTGTTCTCTACAAATCCTTGCTTTGGATCTTCACCTACTATCAAGCCGTCAATTTTTCTCAGATAACTATCTCGATTTACTTCGAATTCAGTCATTTTAGATTTTTGCTGCCAATCTAACGCTAAGTTTTCCACCGTAGCATTCCTTTCTTCGGGCGAAGGGTGAGTGGAGAGAAAAGGAGGGACTTCATCTCCTCCAGTATTTCCTTGCTGTCTTTCGAGCGTCTCGAAAAATCCAGCCATCTCAGTGGCATCATACCCGATTTGGGAAGAATATTCCACACCTAACTTATCAGATTGACGTTCTGCATCCCGTCCAAACTTCAATAATGCCAATTGCATTCCTTGGGACAACGGGTCTACAAACTGTCCCAATTCAGGAACTAAGATGATACCTGCCAAGAGTCCTATTTGACCGAATAGCTGATTCCTTTGCTGAATCACTGAGTGCCTAGCCGTAACGTGCCCAATCTCATGACCTAAGACTCCGGCAAACTCTGCTTCATTATTAAAGTGAGCCATAATACCCCGGGTAAAATACACAAAGCCACCTGGCACTGCAAAGGCGTTAATGACTGGTGAATCCACGATTTTGAACTCATAGGCTAATTTTGGCCGGTGTGATATTGCCGCCATTTCGTTTCCCTTAGCGGTGATAAACTCCTGAAGTTGTGCATCTTCATAGAGACCAAAAAAGGCGACGATTTCAGGATCTGACTGCTGCCCCATGGCAATTTCTTGAGCTTCAGACATCAAAACAATCTGCTTTTTTCCTGTGACAGGATTGATTGCACATGAGCTTATACTTAAGAGAATAACGACTGAACAAAGGCTAAGGTAATTATTGAAAGTTCTCATAGGATGATACGTTTGGCGGCTATATGTTAATGAGATATGGAAAATTTCATTCCAATTTATTTTGTAAAGGAAAATTGTCTTTAGATACGGGGAATTAATGCATGCTTTTTAAAAAATCAACTGTACAGTTAAGGTGAGAAGTTATATACTATTTTCTTTTAAGAGTCACTCAGGGAGATATTAAAAACAACACGTTCTAGCATTTACGAAACGTAATTGGAGTCACTCGCAGTGACAAAAGCAATCTTATTTCCTTTACATTTTTTTATCCCTTTTTGGCTAATCTCTCTGCGACTCTCCGCGTCAAACTATGTGCACACCGAAGTTAAAAAGTAAGCACAAAAAAAACCGAGCCTCTCAGCCCGGTTTTTACTTTTATATCTGTTTGGAATTAATCCACTAGAGCCACTGTAACAGCGTCCCCGTCTTTAGTCACTTTTGCAACTCCTTTTCCAGTCAAACCTTTCATCGCTACATCCCATTTCTTGCCGCTTAGTCCAGCTTTCCCTTTCAGGTCTGCCAAGGCAACAGGAGATTCAGCTTTTAGCAATTCGAAGATGCCTTTTTCTTCCTCAGTCATTTCCACCTGCTTTTTCTCAGGCCTCATCTGCGGGAAGAACAACACTTCTTGAATGGTGGTATTATTTGTAAGCAACATGGTCAGTCGGTCAATACCGATGCCCATACCTGATGTTGGCGGCATGCCGTATTCCAACGCGCGAAGAAAATCCTCATCCATCGCCATAGCTTCGTCATCTCCCCTAGCAGCCAGCTTCAACTGCTCTTCAAATCGCTCACGCTGATCAATCGGATCGTTCAACTCTGTGTATGCATTGGCGACTTCTTTACCATTCACAAACAATTCAAAACGCTCCACCAAACCCGGCTCAGTTCTGTGCTTTTTCGCCAACGGCGTCATCTCAATCGGATAATCCGTGATGTAAGTCGGCTGAATCAAGTTAGATTCTACCTTCTCACCGAATATTTCATCCACCAGTTTGCCTTTGCCCATGGTGGCGTCGGTAGCGATTCCCATCTCTGAGCAAACTTTACGAAGATCTTCCTCATCCATTTTGCTCACGTCGATGCCAGCATATTCCTTGATAGAATCGTACATGGTCAATCTTCTATAAGGCCCAGCAAATTCGATCTCATGCGCACCAACAGTGAGTTTGGTTTTGCCGTGAATCTTCTGAGTCACTTGCTCGATGAATTCCTCCACCATTCCCATCATCCAGATGTAGTCTTTGTAGGCTACGTAGATTTCCATGGAAGTGAATTCAGGATTATGTGTACGGTCCATGCCTTCATTTCTGAACATTTTCCCAAACTCATACACCCCATCAAATCCACCCACGATCAATCGCTTCAGGTATAACTCATTGGCAATCCTAAGGAAAAGTGGCATATCCAAGGTATTGTGATGCGTATCGAATGGACGCGCAGCAGCCCCACCGTGAACAGCTTGGAGGATTGGCGTCTCTACTTCCAGCCATCCGTGATCGTCAAAGTATCGACGCATCTCCGTAATGATTTTGGATCGTATAATAAAGGTCTTCTTTACTTCAGGATTAACGGTCAAATCCACGTAGCGCTGACGATAGCGCATTTCAGGGTCTGTAAACCCATCGTGTACATTGCCATCCTCATCTCTTTTCACCACTGGTAGCGGCTTCACTGATTTAGAGAGCACTTTCAACTCTGTCACATGCAAGGAAATCTCACCTGTCTGAGTAGTGAATATATAGCCTTTCAAGCCTAAGAAATCTCCGATTCCAAGAAGCTTTTTGAATACTGTATTATATAAAACCTTGTCTTCGCCTTCGCAAATATCATCGCGACGCACATAGAATTGCAGACGGCCAGTAGCATCCTGGATCTCTCCAAAAGAAGCAGACCCCATAATTCTACGACTCATCAGACGACCAGCGATCGAAATGCTCTTGTAGTCATTCTTTCGGTTTTCATAGTTTCTATGAATATCCTCAGATGTGACATTGATCGGGAATGCCTCAGCTGGATAAGGGTTAATCCCCAGCTTCATCAATTCTTCCCGGTCTTTCCTACGTTCAATTTCCTGTTCGCTTAAAAGTTGCATTGTATTGATTTGATATTTGTTATTTTTTTATTGTTGGATGTCAGGTGACTGATGTCCGGTGTATCCCGCAACTTCGCAACTTTACCATCTTTCAACTTATTACCTCACACTTTTCACTTTATCCTCCTAACATCGGTCACCCAACATCGGACATCAAGCATTTATTTATTCTTCCTTCTTGCAATTTCCTTCTTAATCATCGAAAACTCCCGACTGCTTTGCCCAGCTATACTGGAATTCTCAGAAGCTCTGCGCATCAAGTAAGGCATCACCTTTTCCACTGGGCCATAAGGCAAATATTTCAACACTTTATATCCAGCATCTGCCAGATTAAAAGAGATATTATCACTCATTCCATAGAGCTGCGCAAAGTAAACAAGTTCGGAATCCTTTGCTATACCTTGCTTCTCCATAAGATCCACAACAAGATAATTACTTTCTTCATTGTGCGAACCTGAGACTAAGTAAACTCCATTCTCTATGCAAAACTGCACACCGGAATTGTAATCGGTATCTGTGGCTGCTTTGTTTGGCTGAATAGGACTTGGATAGCCCATTTCTTCCGCACGATCAGCCTCTTTCTCCATATACGCACCACGAACCAATTTCGCTCCTAAGAGAAAGCCTCGTTCATGAGATAGCTTATGGGCAGCTTTCAGTCTACCTAGCATATCATGCCTATACATCTGATAGGTATTGTACACGATACAAGAATCCCGGTTGTATTTCTCCATGGCTTCGTAGGCCAAAGTGTCAATCACATCCTGAAACCATGATTCTTCCGCATCTACCAATATTTTAATACCCTTCTGAAAAGCCGCCTGACAAAGTTGATCAAAACGATTTTTCATTCGCTCAAAAGACAAACTTTCTTCCTTTGAAAGAACCTCTCCCGCCTGCACTTTTACCATAATATGGTAATCTCCAAGGCCCGTTACTTTGAAAACAGCGAAGGGCAAAGAAGCTTGTTTCTCTGCTTTCTCAATAGTTTTCAGGATTTCAGCACATGTCTGATCATAGCTGGCTTCATCCCCTTTTCCTTCTACAGAATAATCAAGGGTGGACTTCACACCATATTTTGCTAAGTCCTGAGCAGCTGAAGTACTTTCAGTAATAGTCTCTCCACCGCAGAAATGTCCAAACATGGTTTGTTTCATAATACCCTTAATAGGCAAATGAAGAGCAAAACCTATTTTGGTCATTGCAATCCCCAGATCGGAGACAAACTTGTTATTCAACATGGCAAAAACTCGGTACATTTTCCTAAGTTCTGCATCACTTTTTGAGGCAAAGGCAACCTTTAGATTCTCAAAAGAAATATTGGGTCTGGAGGGCATAGTCCTGAAATAAAGCTGCAAAGATATTAAAAAAACTCCTTTCGCTTTCCTTTTGTTCGGATAATTGACTCGAGCATTAGTAGCTTAAAAAAGAAATAAAGACAGAAGTCTATTGACTGAAGACCAGTGTCGTTTTGGATATCAAACACTCGCTTATTACTGAACAGGAAGTCAAAATCATATTTCCTGGGTAATTCTTTTCACCAGATTTTATACCATACAAGTCAATACTCAAAACAACATCCTTTCTCATTACCCGCCTCAGCCCTTTTTAAATTATTATTAAAAAAATATTTGAAGCCATTTTGAAACGTATTTAAATGAAAATCAAAATATAATTCTGAATGCAGCTAATTTTTTCTCCAGATTTACGAATTTTCAATGAATTGCCTGAATTGGTGATGATTAAATAATGTAATGGATGTAAAATTAATTTTGTTTTTAAAAATGACCACTTTACATTTGGCACATGATTAACACAGCAGCGACATATTTTAGCTTCTTTTACTTTTACTTTCGAAGACAAAATCGAATCGGAGTTGTGTATTGCCTAGCCAAAAACTAAAAAGAAAATATAACACATAAAGCCCGATTCGAAAGAGTCGGGCTTTTTTTATTTAAAGCTCAGTAATTATGAAAGAACACAAGCAAATTAAAGACTGGGGTCTAGGACTCACAGGACCAACCATCATCGCAGGACCTTGCTCTGCAGAGTCGCCAGAGCAGATCGAGCAGATCTGTATCGAGATGAAGGAAAACAACGTCATCCCTTCTATGTTCCGTGCCGGAATCTGGAAGCCAAGAACGAGACCAGGAAGCTTCGAAGGTATAGGAGAAGAAGGATTGAAGTGGATGGAGATTGTTCGTCATCACTTGAACATCCCTATCACGGTAGAAGTAGGAAATGCAGCTCACGCTGAAATTGCTCTTAGAAACAACGTGGACGTGGTTTGGGTAGGCGCAAGAACTACTGTAAACCCTTTCGCTGTGCAAGAAATTGCTGATGCATTGAAAGGTACTGACATCCCAGTAATGGTGAAAAACCCAATGAATCCAGATCTTGATCTTTGGATGGGAGCTTTGGAAAGATTCCACGCAGTTGGCTTGACTAAATTGGCAGCTATTCACAGAGGTTTCTCTGATGCTTACGATAAGAGATATAGAAACAAGCCAAACTGGTCAATGCCAATGCATTTGAAGCGCGTATGGACTGGAATGGAAGTAATCAATGACCCCTCTCACATCGTAGGTAAGAGAGACGGAATCCTTGAGATCTCTCAGAAAGCGATGAACTTCGGTCTTGATGGTCTAATGATCGAAACTCATCACGATCCTGACAATGCATGGTCTGATGCTAAGCAGCAGGTAACTCCAGCTCGTTTGAAAGAAATTCTTTCTGCAATAGACTTCAAGAAGCCAGTAGAATCTGAGCAGCCAAGTGAGCGTTTGAATGATTTGAGAAGAGCTGTAGATCACTTGGATGATCAATTACTTGATATTCTTCAGGAAAGATTCGCGGTGATCGACCAGATCGGTTCTCACAAAAGAGAGCATCACTTATCTGTATTTCAATCTGATCGTTGGAAAGATGTAATGGAAAGCCGTACTCAAAAGGGTGTTGCAAAGAATCTTAGCGAGAAATTCATGAAGGAGTTACTTTATTGTATCCATGAGGAGTCAGTAAAGCGTCAAGAGAAGCAGCTGAGAGAAGCTGATTCTGTAAAAAAGTAAATATATAATCACTGAGCTTATTCAAGTCTGAGGGGAAGGTTTCCTCTCCCCTTAGACTTTTTTATTCTAATTTTAGGCTCAGTAAATCCTACTCTTGTGAAGCCTATTATCTTTTCTGAAAATGCATCTGCAGATTTAACCGCTGTGCTCGGCGAGTTGAAATTCTCTAGTCTTTTTATTCTGACAGATGAAAACACAAAAACCCATTGCCTCCCGAGAATTGAAGAATTACTCCCTTCCAACAGCACTTTTCTTACCATAGAACCTGGCGAAAAGAATAAAACCATCGCTACCTGCATGCAAATTTGGGCTGCGATGACGGAAGCTCAGCTAGACAGAAAAGCGCTTTTCTTGAATATAGGAGGCGGAGTACTCGGAGATATGGGTGGTTTTTGTGCCAGCATTTACAAAAGAGGGATACGCTTTATTAATATGCCTACTACCCTGCTTTCACAAGTGGATGCAAGTGTAGGCGGGAAACTAGGCGTGGATTTCGAAGGTCTGAAAAACCACCTTGGCGTATTCAATGAACCAGAAACCGTTATAGTGGCTTCTGAGTTTTTGCAAACACTCCCACAGCAGGAAATACGATCAGGATATGCAGAGATCATCAAGCATGGGTTGATTAAGGACAAGACTTATTTTGAAAGCCTGGATTTTGACAATTGGCAGAACTCTTATTGGTCGCCACTTATTCATCATTCGGTAAGCATCAAAAAAGAAGTAGTCACCGAAGACCCGAAAGAAGCTGGATTGAGAAAAATTCTAAACTTCGGACATACCATTGGCCATGCATTTGAAACATACTTTTTGGATGGCTTAAGACATTTATTACATGGAGAAGCCATCGCAGTCGGAATGATTTGTGAAGCCTGGCTCTCACACCAGAAATTAACACTTTCGACAGCTGAACTTGAAACTATTCAAAGCGCACTTTTGAAAGTATATGGCAAAATAGAAATCTTAGATTCTGACCTTCCGGCAGTGCTGGATTTTTGCCTGCAAGACAAGAAAAACGAAGGCAAAGAACTGATGTTTTCCTTACTAAACGAGATCGGAGATTGCACGTACAATATCCCGATCACCCGCGAAGAAATTCGCAACTCCATTGCCTATTACCAAAACCTTACACATTCCTAATTTCCCAGACTTTGAAAACCGAAACCATGGAAGTTCTTCACCTGGCTCAGAAATCCGACTTTTCCTCCACACATATCCCTCTTCCTTCTTCCAAAAGTGAATCCAATCGAGTGTTGATTATCGATGCACTGACGGAAGGAAAAAATCAAATCAGCAATCTGGCCGAGGCTCGTGATACGCAGACGATGATCAGCTTGCTGAAAAAGAACCCGCCTCTTTATGATGTGTTGGACGCAGGCACGACTATGCGCTTTTTGACTGCTTACGCATCAATCACCAATCAAAACAAAGTAATGACTGGAACGGCACGTATGTGCGAGCGACCAATCGGGATTTTGGTGGATGCACTGAGAACTGTGGGCGCAGAAATCCATTACTTGGGCGTAGAGGGCTATCCTCCTATGGCTATTCATGGACTTTCTGAGCAGAAAAGCGATAAAGTGAAAATACGTGGAGACGTATCCAGTCAATACATTTCTGCCATGCTGATGATCGCTCCTTTGTTGCCAAAAGGTTTAGAAATAGAATTGGAAGGCAAAGTTGGATCAAGATCTTACATAGAAATGACTTTGGATACTATGTCTCAGTTTGGCATCAAATACACCTGGGAGGAAAACAAAATCAAAGTTGCAACCCAAGCTTATCAGCCAACAACTTTCGCTGTAGAAAGCGATTGGTCTGGTGCTGGATACTGGTTCAGCTTGCTGGCTTGTGCAGATTCTGGAGAGTTATTTTTGGCAGGATTAAAAGAAAACAGTCTTCAAGGTGATGCAAAAGTGGTGGATATCATGGCGCAACTTGGAGTAAAGAGCACGTTCCAGAATGGTGGTGTTTTATTGCAAAAGCAGGAAGTGACCGGACTGGAAACTTGGGACTTTACTCATTGCCCAGACTTAGCTCAAACTATCGCAGTAACCTGTGCTATTTTGGGACAGAATGCGACGTTCACAGGTTTAGAAAGCTTGAAAATCAAGGAAACGGATAGAATCTACGCCTTGCAGCAGGAATTGGCCAAGTTCAACGCTGACCTGAAAGAAATCGAACCTGAAGTGTATCAGGTGATCCCATCGGTGACTATGCCAGCGGATGTGAAGATTCACACCTATGATGATCACAGGATGGCGATGGCCTTTATGCCATTACTTACCAAAACCAGAGTGAGCATAGAAGATCCTTCCGTGGTGGATAAATCTTACCCAAGCTTCTGGAAGCATTGCCAATTGGCGGGTATTTCTGTTCTGAACCAAGCTTAGAAATGACACAGCTCAAAATTGCAATCCAAGGAGTTCCTGGATCATTTCACCATCAAGTAGCACTTCGCAACTTTGGAGAAGATATAGAAATCCTTGATTTTGACACCTTCCCTTCTGTTGCTAAATCTGTCGTAACTGGTGAGGCTGACTTCGGCATTATGGCAATCGAAAACTCCATTGCAGGAGCTATTTTCCCCAATTACGATCTGATAGATCGCTTTGAATTGAGCATTCGAGATGAGTATTATCTTCCTATAGGACATCAATTCATGGCTCTTCCCGGTCAAACTATTGAAGATATTACCGAGGTTCGCTCTCATCCAATGGCACTTTTGCAGTGCAAGGCTTTTTTTGCGCAGCACCCTCATATCAGACTCAAAGAGGATACGGATACAGCATCTGTAGCACGCGATATTGCCGCTGGAAATCTGAAAGGCGTGGCTGCAATTGCATCTAGCATCGCTGCCGGGATCTATGGAATGGAAATTATTGCTTCGGATATTCAAACGATAAAAAACAATTTTACTCGTTTTATTATTCTACAGAAAGAACCTTTGAAGCCATCTACGAGTGTAAATAAAGCTTCTACCAAAGTCACAATTCAAAATCAAAAAGGAGGCCTTGCAAAGCTCCTGACTTTGATCGCTGACAATGAAATAGACCTGAGCAAAATTCAGTCGATTCCTGTGATCGAAAAACCTTGGGAATATGCATTTTTCATAGACTTGGTTTTTGAAAATTACACAGTTTACAAGAACACAATCGAAGAAATCCAACTTAATTTTGGAGACGTTAAAATCATCGGTGAATATTTGAGTAGAAAATAATGAAACCGACATGATTATAAAAATCAGTAAGCAAGCATTGGAAATGATTTTTATAATCATCACAGGTTCCGTGTGGCCATTAAAAAACAATAGAATTATCACATGAAAGGTTTCGCAGATAGAATTTCGACCGTTGAGGAATATTACTTTTCAGCAAAACTCCGTGAAGTCAATCAACTGATTGCTGACGGGAAACCTATTATCAATCTAGGAATTGGTAGCCCAGATCTAGCTCCTGACAGGAAGGTCACAGAGGCACTGAAAAACACCGCCGACAATCAACAATCACATGGATACCAGACTTACATCGGTATCCCGGAATTGCGTGCGTCAATCGCTCATTATTATGCTGAGTCTTATGGCGTGCGATTAAATCCAGCTAAGGAAATTCTTCCTATGATGGGTTCAAAAGAGGCCATCATGCACTTGAGCATGACATTTTTGAATCCTGGCGATCAAGTACTGATCCCGGATCCTGGCTATCCAACTTATGCTTCGGTCACCAAATTAGTTGGTGCAGAAGCTATTTATTACTCTTTGGATCTAGCGAAAAAAGGCAGACCTAACTTGGAGGAATTGGAGAATTCTGATCTGAGTAAAGTGAAAATCATGTGGATCAATTATCCGCACATGCCTACTGGAGCTCCAGGAAGCAGAGAGATTTTGACAGAACTGGTGGCTTTTGCCAAAAAGCATGACATCGTGCTACTTCACGACAATCCATACAGCCATATTCTGACGAAAGAACCTATCAGTATTTTATCCATTCCTGGTGCAAATGAAGTGGCGATGGAGTTGAATTCACTCAGCAAAACCTTCAATATGCCCGGCTGGAGAGTTGGGATGCTGCTAGGGAGAGCGGACTGGATTTCGGAAGTATTGAAAGTCAAAAGCAATATGGATTCCGGGATGTTCCTAGGAATTCAAAAAGGCGCAATTGCCGCGTTGAACCTTGGTGAGTCTTGGTTTTCTGACTTGGAGCATGTCTATCAAAGTCGCAGAAAATTGGTTTGGAAACTTGCTGACAAATTAAATCTAAGCTATTCTACCACTGATTCCGGTCTTTTTGTTTGGTGCAAAGTGCCAGAAGGAAAAACTGCCGATCAGTTAGTAGATGAACTACTTTACGATAAAAACATATTCATCACACCTGGGAAAATCTTCGGATCGCAGGGAGAAGGATATGTCAGATTTTCACTTTGTATGCCCGAATTCAAGATTTTGGAGGCAATTAATCGAATTAAAATTTAAGCTAGTATGCAAAAGTTACACATTATCGGTTTAGGACTTCTTGGAGGTTCTTTTGCTTTGGCAGCCAAAAATAAATTTGAGAATCTGGTCATCACTGGCTATGATTCCAGCGAGAAAAACCTGCAGGATGCACTTAATCTTGGGATCATCCAGGAAGCTAAAGAAGCTCCAGATGCAGATACAGATATCGTGATTTTGGCTACTCCGGCAGATACGCTGAGCAGTTTGCTTCTGGCAACTCTTGATCAAATTGGAGAAAACACCTTGGTTTTTGATGTAGGTTCTACCAAAGCAAAACTATGTGAGCTTGTCGCTGATCATCCAAAGAGAAAACAATACCTAGCAGCTCACCCTATTGCAGGTACTGAGTATTCGGGACCAAATGCTGCCTTTGCCGGATTGCTGGACAGAAAAGTAACTATCATCTGTGAACTTGAAAAAACAGATTTACAACTCAAAGAAAAGGCTTACGAGCTTTTTGATGCGCTAAATCTGAAACTGAGATTTATGGATGCAGAAGAGCATGACCGTCACTTGGCGTTCGTTTCTCACCTATCTCACATCTCTTCCTTTATGCTGGGTAAAACTGTCTTGCAGAAAATGGAAGATGAGAAAAACATCTTCGACATGGCTGGTTCAGGCTTCTCCTCTACTGTGCGACTCGCTAAATCAAGTCCCGCAATGTGGGCTCCTATATTCACTGAAAATAAGGACAATATTTTGTCTGCCTTGGACGGTTATATTTCGAATCTGTCTGCTTTCCGTGAAAAAATTGCCGCAAGCGATGGACAAGCATTATCAGATGATATGACGGAAATCAATAAGATCAGAGATATTCTGGATTTGGAAAAATAAACTGATTTCGGATATCAGATATATGATTTCGGTTTTATAGGAGCGCCATTTGTAGAAATACAGGTGGCGTTTTTTTTCCATTCACCTGAGAAAAAACTTTATTTGATTTTTTTCGCTCATTGCAATTTAAAAATCCAATGCAGGTGAACCCTTGAATTCCAATAAATCGTTAATTTGAGAGAAATGTCAGAAAAAATGGATCTAAAAACTGTCAAGCTAGAGGTCATTCAAAAAATCATGAATGTCTCGACTGAGTCCTTGCTGGAAAAAATTGACAATTTACTCGAAGAAGAATTAATTGTTGGATATACTGCGAAAGGCTATCCTCTTACCAAGAAAGATTACAACCTCAGATTAGAAGAAGCGGAGCGCCAAATAGCTTCTGGAGAGTTTATTTCCCAAGAAGATTTAGAAAAAGAAACTGAGAATTGGTAATGCCAACTCTTAGAATCATTTGGTCTATCCAAGCCAAAAAATCTCTCAAAGAAATTTTTTGGCTATTATAAAGACAAATCTCCACAAGGCGCAAAGAATGTCAAAGAAGATCTCCTGAATGCACCAAAGAAGATCATTTTTGCAAGACAATATCAGAGAGACGACATTAATCCAAAATATTTTAGAATCATCGTTCGAGATTATAAAATCCTGTATCTGGAGGATGGTAATCGTATATTAATTATTGATATTTTTCCGACTAGACAATCACCAGAAATACTGGCATCGAAATAAAAAATAACCTCTGAAAAAGAAAACTGAGGCAAGTATTCATTCTCTTTTCAGTTTCCAGAATATCACCATTCAAAAACCCTTATTTTCATCCCATACAAACCTAAACCCAACACCTATGAAGTACTTTTTAAGTATTACACTCCTCCTTATTTCCCTAACAGGATTTTCTCAATCCAGTGATCACTGGACTACAGTAGAAACAACCAACGAACCTCTAGCTCGGCATGAAAACTCATTCGTGGAATGCGATGGAAAGTTCTATCTCCTTGGAGGACGGGGCGTCAAACCAATCGAAGAATACAATCCCAAAACCAATACCTGGAAAACTCTGGCGATGGCGCCAATGGAATTTTCTCATTTTCAAGCCATCTCTTTCAATCATGAAATCTACGTAATCGGAGCACTGACTGGAGGATATCCACACGAAACCCCCATTGCAAATTTCCTGATTTTCAATCCTAAGACCAATACCTGGAGAGAAGGTGCGGAAATCCCGGAAGATAGAAGAAGAGGTTCCGCTGGAGTATTCACACGTGGAAACAAAATCTACCTTGTTTGTGGGATTGTCGATGGACATTATGCGGACTTCGTCCCTTGGTTTGATGAATATGACACGAAAACTGGCAAATGGACAGTTCTCCCAGATGCGCCAAGACCTAGAGATCACTTCGGTGCCGTACTAGTCGAAGACAAAGCTTATGTGGCTGGAGGTAGAACTTCCCACGCTGAGATAGGAAAAGTAATGGATTTAGTGATTCCTGAAGTGGACTTCTTTGATTTCAAAACCAATACCTGGAGCACTGTAAAAGCAGGCTTACCAACTCCAAGAGGCGGAACATCTTCTATTGCAAAGGGGCCATTCTTAGTGGTAATAGATGGAGAAAGTACAGTTCAGGAAGATTCCCATGCCGAAGTGGAAGTCCTCGACACAAGAACTGGCAAATGGTCAACCTTGCCAAGTTTGAACCAAGGACGTCACGGAACTGGAGTTGTTTATTACAAAGGAAAAATCTATGTAGCAGCAGGAAGTGCTAAGCGCGGTGGTGGGCCGGAACTCAATGACATGGAAGTTTTAGAGTGGAAGTAAGAATTTAGGATTTTTGATATCGGATTGGTTATTTGAAAATTGATTATTGAAAATTGGCAATTGATCATTTTACCTTTGTTTCCTTAATTTCTCTTAACTGAAATCTGCTTCCTCAATTCTGGCGTTCATTTTGAATAGATACTAAGGAAACTAACTTTATACATATGAAAAACTACTTAACTATACTATTTGCCTTTTTGCTTGCAGCCCCAGTTTTTGCTCAAGACAACATGACAGTTCCTTTGATCGAAGTAGAAGGATTTAGCGAGCGAAAAATCGCTCCTGATGAGGCTACATTTCAAATCAATTTGGAAGAAAAAGCAATGAAAGTAACCGATGCAGTGAAAGTGCTGAACAAAAAAACTCAACTGCTTGCGGATGCATTGAAGAAAGCTAAAATCAAGGACTATAAATTGATCGCAGATAATTACTCTGTGGACGTCAATAGAATTTACCGAACTGGTGTTTCTAGGGATTCAGGTTATGTTGCTCGCCAATCACTACGAGTGGTTACCAGCAGTAAAAATGAGGACTTGCAGAAAATCGTAGAAGCAATTCAAGGTGCTGGAGATATGAGTTACAATCTGAATTTCCAGATTTCTGAAGCTACACAAAAGTCTCTTGAAGACGCATTGCTTACCGAAGCGCTGAAGAATGCCGAAAGTAGAGCACAACTAATTGCGCAAACTTTGGGTATCAGAACCATTAAAGTTCATAGAGTTTCCTTGGAATCTCAGCCAGTTACCTATGCTTACGCAAAAATGGAAATGATGCGAACAAGTGCAGATTCTGCCCCAGCGCCACCTTTGCTTAATCCTGATGAACAAAGTATTCAGAAGCGAGTTTATGTGAAATACACTTATTAAAACAAGGCCGCGAAAGCGGCCTTCTTCATGACTTTTTTAACTCAACCATTCATTTAACTCATCATACAATATTCTAATGAAAGATTTCGAAATCCGGAATAAACCCCGCGTTCATGCCACCATAGAAGCAAAGTGTCAGGAAATAGGTTTTACTATGCCTTCTGATCTTTACATAGGAACTCTTCTAAAAACCCTTGTTTCCAGTAAGCCATTTGGGAATTTCCTCGAACTTGGGACAGGAATTGGTCTTTCTCTATCCTGGATGGTGGATGGTTTGGATGATTGCGGACACATCATTTCTATCGACAATGACCCGAAGTTAACCTCCATAGTCAATCAGCTTTTTAGCTTGGATTCACGAGTTGAAATACTTTGCCAAGACGGGGCTGAGTGGATTAAGAACTATGAAGGAGACAAATTCGATTTGATTTTTGCCGATGCTTGGCCAGGAAAATACAGCGATTTGGATGAAACTCTTGCCTTGCTGAAAGTTGGCGGAATGTATGTCATCGATGATATGGATCCACAACCAAATTGGCCAGAAGGTCATGCTGAAAAAGCTGAGAAATTGGTAGAGGAATTAGAGAAAAGATCCGACTTCAATATGACAAAGATGAATTGGTCAACAGGTGTGATATTGATGACTAAAATTCAGTAGCAACTCCTCAAATTCAAATCTTTCCATTTTGTATTTAAAGGTTAAGCTCAGCGTATTTCAAGTTTTTGAAATATGCTGAGCTTTTTTACAACACCATTAAATAGATAAAAAAGGTGATTACCCCTATCGCTAGACCTATTATAAAAACCGTGTAGGCATGTGCCAGTAAGGTGTATTTTCTATTCAAAACCTTCCCTTGATAGTAAAGGGAAATAGCCATCTGTTCCTGCACTTGCTTCTTTGACGGTAAAATTTGGTCGAGCTGCTCCAAATAATCAGTTAAGGAATAATTCGAGCTAACGCCGAAGAACATCATACTCGACTTTTCCTCATCATTGTGCCCATTTTTTTTACCCAACACCTTCGGTCTTGCTGCCTGTACAGCCAGTATAGTTGATGTAAGGCAAGTAGTCAGCAATATTATAATTGGCACAAGAGTAATAGTCTTCTGATAATCCAATTGATGAGAAATAGAACCATATCCAATAATTGCAACTACTGATGAGATCACTAGCGCATTAATACTGATGACGATATTGGCTTTATTATCCGCAATTTGAAGCAGGTTACAATTATTCATAAAAGTCACCCGAAAAAATGTCTGTTGTGCCCGCTCGGTTTTATCTTTCTTAGGCTCTAAAAATTCCTCCATTTTAAAAACTTTTGTGAACACTTAATTTACACAATAATTCTTCAGGAAACCCTAAGTAACTGAGAGAGTTTCAATTAGCCATTCCTTACCAAAACCATAACAAAAAGGAAATCATAGAAACCTTATACCAAATGGAAAAAGTCGCTATACTTAAACCATAAAAAACCGTGTAATGAACGATTCGAGAAGAGAATTTTTAAAGAAAGCCGCCTTAGTAACAGGCGGAGCAAGTATCTGGAGCTCCATGCCAATGGCAGTGCAGCGTGCCATGGCTATTCCAGCAGCGCCAGGAACTACTTTTTATGATGCAGAACATGTAGTCATGCTAATGCAGGAAAACAGATCCTTTGATCACTGCTTTGGTACGATGAAAGGTGTTCGCGGATTTAATGACCCAAGAGCAATCTCTCTTCCTGATCTAAATCCAGTTTGGTTACAGCCTGACAAGGATGGAAATCGCTTTGCTCCATTCCGCTTTGATATCAAGGACACCAAAGCCACCTGGATGAGTGGCACTCCACATTCATGGGAGAACCAAGTGGATGCCCGAAACGAAGGCAAATACAACAATTGGATTGAGGCAAAAAGACCGGGAAAACAATATTATGACATCCCGCTAACCATGGGCTACTATAGCCGTGAAGATTTGCCTTTTTACTATGCGCTGGCCGATGCATTCACGGTTTGTGATCAGCACTTTTGCGCAGCGCTATGCGGCACTACGACCAATAGGAGTTATTTCTGGACGGGGAAAACTCATGGAGCTGACGGGGAAAAAGCCAAAGTTCGAAACGGGGAATTGACCTATGGGAAAGAAGGAAATTGGAAAACCTTCCCTGAGCGATTGGAGGACAATGATATTTCTTGGAGAGTTTACCAAAACGAATTGAGTATAACGACGGAACTGGATGGAGAAGACGAATCGCTTTTGGCAAACTTCACAGACAACAACCTTGAATGGTTTTCACAATTTGGAGCAGGTTTTCATCCAGCACATTACCTTTTTCTCCAAGGAAGAGAAAAAGCCCTCCCCGCTGAAATCGCAGACCTCAAGGTAACACTGGCAAGTAACCCAGCCAATTTGGAAGAGCTTCAAAAGGAATTGAAGGAAAAAGAAGAAGGCTTGGTTTATCTTGATTCCTATTTGAAAAAGTGGAATGCAGCCGAATTCGATAAGCTTTCCGATCGCTCTAAAAACCTACACAAAAAGGCATTTCAGACAAATACTGACGACCCTGACTATCATAAAACGGAAAAACTTTCTTACCAGGAGAATGGAGAAGATCGCGAGACGCTGATCCCAAAGGGCGATATTCTGCATCAATTCCGAAAGGATGTAAAAGAAGGAACGCTCCCTACAGTTTCATGGATGGTAGCTCCGCAAAAATTCTCGGATCACCCGAGCGCGCCTTGGTATGGTACATGGTATGCTTCGGAAATCATGAACATCCTCACCGAAGATCCTGAGGTTTGGAAGAAGACGATATTCATTATCAATTACGATGAAAATGATGGCTATTTCGACCACATCCCTCCTTTCGTGCCGCCTCATCCTACTAAGCCAAATGGAAAAATGTCTGATGGTCTTTCCAGTGCTGGCGAGTATGTCACTGTAGAAGAAGAGATCAAAGCCGGGTTTAAACGAGAAGATTCTAGAACCAGCCCCGTTGGCTTGGGATATAGAGTTCCACTTATCATCGCTTCCCCTTGGTCACGTGGTGGCTGGGTCAATTCTGAAGTATGTGACATCACCTCTACTATTCAGTTTCTAGAGAAGTTCCTTTCTAAAAAGAGCGGGAAAGACATCGAGGAATCCAACATCAGTTCTTGGAGACGTACAGTTAGTGGAGATTTGACTTCAGTTTTCAGACCATACAATGGTGAGAAAATAACCCATGCAGAACCTGTAAATCAGGAGGAATTTGTAAAGCAGATTTACAATGCAAAATTCAAGAATGTTCCGACTAACTTCAAAAAGCTAAGCGCAGAAGAGGCTCGAAAAGAAGCGCAGAATCAAGCTAATTCTGCTGTTTTCGCTGCTCAGGAACCTGGAACTAAGCCTTCAAATGGCTTGAAATATGACCTTCATGCTGATGGGCAACTCAGTAAAGACGGAAAGAATTTTGTAATCAAGTTCACTGCGGCTCAGGAGGTTTTCGGAAAAGATGCTTTGGGCTCAGGGTTCAATGTTTACGCTCCCGGCAGGTACAAAAATCAAGAGACAAATACATTCGAGGAAGTTAAAACATGGACTTTTGCAGTGAAGTCAGGCGATAGCATCTCTTATGAATGGCCTATTTCCGAATTCGAAAATGGACTTTATCATTTAAGAGTATATGGGCCCAATGGTTTCTACAGGGAATTCAAGGGTTCAACTCCTTCGCAGAAAGTAGAAATGAGTGCAAAACCTATTTTCAAAAACAACAAAGCTACCGAGGAACTTGAACTCATTATCAAAAACACTTCATCATCAAATCTAACTTTGCAGGCAAGCGATGATGTGTACCTGAAGCTCAATAAGGAAATAAAAATAGCTGCTGGTGCGGAAGAAAGCCTTAAAATAGACACGAAAAAGCATAAAGGCTGGTATGAGGTCACACTTGCAGATAAAGCTCAGGATCTGAAAATCACCTATGCCGGCAGGTTGGAAACAGGCAAAGACAGCATTTCAGATCCTCAGATGGGAAAGGTGGTTTAAGCTTGGAAGTGGGATTTGCTCTTAGCTACACTGACCTAATAGCATAAAGATTACCACAAATACCAAGATAGTCCCTAGGCATCCTCCGCCTAGTTTGTAGGCTCCATAGCCTGCGATTAGTCCTTTGAAAAGATTGTTCATGTCGGGGAAATTTATGATTTAAAATGATTGCTATGGCGACAATTCACAAGTTGTGCCATAGCAATTATTTTTTGGAATCTTATGGAATCCGAAATGATCACACGGTTTTAAACCTCTTTTCTATACCCGACGGAAGACCGAAGACGGGAGACGGAAGAGACCCAAATCATAGTGTTAAGCTTGTTTTTTTTATGCTTATATCTTCTTACTTGAAAAATGGTTTTTGGATAAAAACTGATTTTCAATTCGATGTACACTACCATCTCGAGAGAAATAATAGTTCCCTACTTTAACACTGAGTAAAAAATATCCCGTTTTGAGATTAAAATCACTTCCCCAATTGAGAAAATCTAAAATTTCATAGGATTCGGTAAACACTACTATTGAGGCAAACTTCCCTCTTCCGTCTTCCGTCTTCGGTCTTCGGTCTCCCTGCTTCGGTCTTCCTGCCCTTAGATCAAAACACCAGCAATCCGTGCTCTCTCAAAATCTCCCAGACTTCAGATTCCAGCATCTCTTCGAAATCACCGAATTGCGACTCGTAACTTTCACGAATAGGTTTCAGCGTATTGAGCTTTTGCTCATAACCCACTGTATTCAGAAGTTCGGCAACCCACTGCCCCAAGTCAAGCGGAAGCTCCATGGCGAAGTCTTCCTTTTTCCCTGAAAAAATCAACTCCGAAAGCTCATCTTCCTCGAAAATCTGCAACTCAGGCTGAGCGCCTATCCATAAAATCCTGTTTCGATCTTTGTATTCAGGAGTCGGCTCATTGTTTATCTCGTTTGCTATGTAATTCTTGGAAATGGTAGTCTTGGGCACCTTGGCCTCAAACCAGTCCTGAAGCGGCACATCAAAGCAGACTCCATGCATGTAATTGAAAAGTGATTTGCGTAAGCCCTCACCGAAAATCTCATGATCAGCTCCAGTAGGATCCTCATGTGGCAGGTCATTATTGGCAAAAGTGCCTGCAGTAGGCATGAGATTGATTGCTCCAAAGGACTTAGGATCCAGCCCAACCGGACTATGCGCAGTCATGGCAAAGCGATGCCAAAAACCGGATTGTATCACTCCAGCCTGAATCAGTTGTCTGACCATTTCCAGTGAATCGATGGTTTCCTGAGCCGTTTGGGTAGGAAAACCATACATCAGATACGCATGAACCATGATTCCCGCTTGGGTGAAATGGTTAGTCACCTGCGCAACTTGGGAAACCGTCACACCTTTCTTGATCATCTCTAACAAGCGATCTGAAGCAACCTCAAGTCCTCCTGAAACGGCAATACAGCCAGAGGCTCTGAAGAGTCGACAAAGATCAGCAGTGAAATTGCTTTCGAAACGGATATTCGTCCACCAGACCACAGAAAGCTCCCTGCGAAGAATCTCTATTGCCAGATCCCGCATCAAAGCAGGTGGCGCGGCTTCATCGACAAAGTGAAAACCATTCTCGCCAGTTTGAGCGATGATCTCCTCGATGCGATCGCACAAGATGGAAGCAGTGATCGGCTCGTATCTACCGATGTAATCCAGCGACACGTCACAAAAGGTACATTTACCCCAGTAGCAGCCATGCGCCAGCGTCATCTTATTCCAGCGCCCATCCGACCAAAGTCTATGCATGGGATTGGCCACTTCGATCACCGAGAGGTAATCCCGAATCATCAAATCAGAGTAATCCGGCGTGCCCACTTCCCGCTGGGCAACATCCTTGGCAGCATTGCTATTGCAATACGTCACTTGGCCATCAATTCTGGTAAAGGTTCGCTTCAACTCAGCTACGGGTATCTCCCCATCCAGATGATCGAGCAACAAGCGAATCGGTGCTTCTCCATCATCCAGCACGATAAAATCTATGTAATCAAAAACTCTCGGTTCTTTCAGCGAGCGCAATTCTGTATTTGGATAACCTCCGCCCATCCAAAGCACCAATTCAGGATGGTGTTTTTTGAGGTATTGCCCGCATTTGAAAGCGCCATATAAGTTGCCTGGAAAAGGCACTGAAAAGGCTACAGAAGTCGGTTGGTACTGCTGAATCTTTTGCTCCAGCAAGTCACAAAGCAAGGTATCGATCAGACCAAAATCCTGATCCAACGCCTCATGCATCTCGTCAAAAGAATTGGCTGACATGCCCAATCGCTCGGCATAGCGGCTAAAGCCAAAATGTGGATCAATCTGCTCTGAGATCAAATCGCCTATATCCTCTAGGTAAAGCGTGGCAAAATACCGGGCTTTATCACGAATACCTAGCGTACCAAAAGCCCATTCCAGATCATCCAATTGCTCGAAGCGACTTGCTTCAGGAAGGTAATCTCCCTCAGCAATTCGATAAGCCAGCGTAGGATTTCTATCCTGTAGAAAAGCAATCACAGGATCTATCGTCTGCAGGTAATTAGCCTTCAGGCGCACGATTCTCGCCACATTATCAGATAGCTCTGGCTCATTGGCTTCTATCTCCTGGAAGATTTTCTTCAGTCCTGCCTTAGAAAAAAGCTGCAAAATCACTTCAATTCCCAAATCCACCTGATTGGATGCAACACCAATCTGATTGAGGTATCCTTTCAGATAGGCCGTAGCGGGATATGGCGTGTTTAACTGAGTAAAAGGCGGGGTGATGAAGAGAACTTTTGAGGCCAAAACGATAAGTGGGTGATTTGTGGCTGCAAGTACGGAATAATAGGAGGAAATAGGAAGTGGGAAGTTGGAGGTTTGGAGGTGGGAAGTGGGAAGGTTCGAAAGTTGGAAAGTTGGAAAGTTGGAAGGTTTAAAAGTTACGGTAGACTCTTGTGGCTAATATCTTATGTCTAACGTCTAGAGTCTAGTGTCCAAAGAATTACATGAGTGAATTTAATTACTTCATGCAAATCAGTAAATTACAAGGCAACCCACAAAACCAAAACCATGAACGAACTTAAAAAAGAAGACATCAATCAGGAGGTTTTCGACCTCTATGATGCCTATGCGCACAATAAACTGGAGCGCAGACAATTCATCGAAAAACTATCCGCTTATGCCGTAGGTGGCGTAACCGTCGCTGCACTCATGAGTGCGATGATGCCAAATTACTTGGACACACGGACGATCAAGTCAGATGATCCACGTCTTGCTTCGGACTACATCATGTATGATTCTCCAAAAGGCGGAGGAAAAATCAAAGGCCTGCTTTCCACTCCAACAGGAACTTCTGGAAAAGTGCCTGGAGTAGTTGTAGTCCATGAAAATCGCGGACTGAATCCATATATCGAAGATGTGGGAAGAAGAACTGCTGTAGCTGGATTTATCTCCTTGGCGCCGGATGCACTCACTCCCCTTGGAGGATATCCAGGCAATGACGACGAAGGACGTGAAATGCAAAGCAAAAGAAATAGAGACGAAATGCTGGAAGATTTCATTGCTGCTTACGAGTATTTGAAAGCACATCCAGATTGCAATGGAAAGGTCGGCGTGGTAGGATTCTGCTTTGGTGGATGGATATCCAATATGATGGCCGTACGCATACCTACCTTGAATGCTTCAGTTCCCTTCTATGGAGGTCAGCCAACAGCGGAAGAAACCGCGAAAATCAAATCACCTCTTATGCTTCAATTTGGAGAACTTGATGAGCGAGTAAATGCCGGTTGGCCGGATTATGAAAAAGCACTAGACGCGAACAATGTTGAAAATCAAGCATTCTTCTATCCAGGAGCAAATCACGGTTTTCATAACAATACTACGCCTCGATACGATGAAGCGGCGGCAACTTTAGCTTGGGATAGGACGATTGGATTCTTTAAGGAGAAGTTGGGGTAAGGAACTCTATTTAGATATATAAAGGAGTGCTGAGAGGCACTCCTTTTTTTGATCTGTTAATAATCTTCTACTCATTAGTGAGAAGAAAATAGATATTTTGACTAGTTGAGAATCATATTAAGAAAGAAAAATGGGCAGGGAACAAATATCGTATTATAGATTGGCCGTTTTTCAATCTTTTGATATCTTTAACTAGTTTATAAATTGTATTTGATTTTTTGACAAGACATTTAATATGGTATTAGTGAGTAAAAATGTGATACTCTTGTTGTTACTCTTTAGCCAATTTAGCTTGCTATATGGGCAAGATTCGGCCTTTAAGGGCAAAATTATTGATAGTCAAACAACCCTTCCTGTTCCTTTTGCGAGTATTAAAATAAAAGCCAAGATGTTAGGAGTTGTTTCTAACGTAAATGGTGATTTTCAAATCCCGCGGGAATACAGCGAGGAGGCCGACTCTCTCATCATTTCATGCATAGGTTATACCACTAAAATTGTAGCATTTAGAGACCTTCAAGACACTGTCCTCAACTTAATAAAAATATACCCTTCCGTTAGCGCCTTGGATGAGGTAGTGGTAACCCCTAAAAAAAGGAAGGAATTGTCAGCTTCAAGAGTGTTGAATCTAGCCATCAATAACCTCAAGGTTAATTATCCACAAGAGCCATTTTCATATATTGGGTATTACAGGGACTACCAATTACTGGATACTAATTACCTCAATTTAAATGAAGCAATTGTTGAAGTATATGACCGAGGGTTTTCTAGCTATGATCTTAATGAGACATTAATTGAGCTTTATGAATTCAGGCAAAATACTGATTTCCCAATAGACACCGCCACCACTAAACCTTATGACAACAAGCCTGCAAAATATGGAAGAGGCGAGAATAAATATATTCCGAATGCAGTACTCTCGCCTATAGGCGGTAGCGAACTTAGTATTCTTAGGCTCCACGACGCAATTAGAAACAACGACCGCTTTTCCTTTTCTTTTGTGGATGTCTTTGTCGAGGATTTCGAAAATAACCATTTTCTTAAAATGGAAGAGGAAGTTTATCTTGACAAGACACCTCTATATTGTATCTCATTCAGATCGAGATTTGATGCTGGGGGGCCGCGTAATTTTTCTGAAGGAAAGCTATTTATTGAGAAAGACAACTTTGCTATTCACAAAATAGAATACTCCACTTTCAATAAAACCATGAAGGAGACCCAGTTAATGTATAATATCCAAACGGAATATTCCCGCGTAGGCCAATACATGTACCTGAACTACATCTCTTTTAATAATGGATTCAAAACCCAGAACGATACAGACTTTAAAGTGATTGAAATCACCTACAGCAAAGAAAAGAAAGCTTTCATACTGGATCTCAATAGTGTCCCAGAAAAAACCTCAGTTAGTGACACGAGCAATTACAACTTCATACTGGACGGCAAAAGACTTGGAATCCATCAAGTCCTTCTGACTGGAGAGAGGCAGGTTACATTGATGCTGCAGGAATCAGCAGCAGAAATAGTTGCGGAGTATTCTGACGAAATGAGCTCTAAATTAAACATGAATACACAGAACATCAGGGATGTAAAAAACAGAGAACTGGATAAAGAAAATAATACAACAGTGTTCCAATTCCGTGAACTGTTTGTTCAAAAAATATTTCCCTCGAAGCACGCTCCTATAGATGGCGAATTCATTGACAAAACAGTTCCGTTGACCAAAGAGGTAATAAGTAAAAAATTAACTGAAAAAGAAGATTATTGGATGAATTCTCCCTTAAGAAGAAAACAATAGTTTTTAAGCGCTTCTTAGTTTAAATTAATTGTATTAGCCTTATAGCCTTCGGATTAAATCCTTGTCCATCAGCTTTTCCAGCACTCTTTCAAGACCAACCATTTGACTAGGTGTAGTTTGTAACTACACCTTTTTATTTTTATAGAATTTGAAATTCTTCAACAGTTCAACCCCTTCAGGGTTGGCATTTATTGGTTTTACGACCCTTAATCCACGGGTTTCACCCCCGGTTATTGAAAGGTTTGACCACTTCGTGGTCATCGGATAATAATGTAAATGACTTTCATAAAAATGATCCTGAAAGAATCAAACTTCTCAATAGCCATGGATGAAACCCTCTGATCATTCCCAATTACCTTCGATCGAGCGTCAGTTGTGTTCTGAAGACAATTAATTAACTTCGGAAGAGGGCTTTGAGATTCTACGAATCCATACTAATAGCGTCCTCCGCGGTAAAACAACAACCTTAAAAAAATGAACTCATTACCATCGCTAGGAAGTCTCTTTGCTGTCTTATTACTCACTGCTTCATGCACCAATCCACCCAAAGATTGGTCGCAGGAAACTGAAATCACCAAGTGGCCTGATGGTAAGAATGGTGCAATTTCCATCACCTATGATGATGGGATCATTAACCAGTTCACCATCGCAAAGCCTATAATGGATAGCTTAAACCTTCCTGCTACCTTTTTCATCATCACAGGAAAAGTGGAAGGATCTGGAAAAGGAAAATTCATAGGTAGAGATTCCAAAACCATCATCGCTGAAACGGCAACCATCAAAACTGATTCTACTAATTTCTTCGAAAGAGCTTCCTTAATTGCTTTCACAGGAACCACCGAAGCAGAGGAATATCATGCGAATGTAGGGTCATTTTTTGAAGCTGGAAAAATCCCTGAAGCCTATCAACTGCTGGATGAAGGATATCAAAAAGTCAGAAACGCTAGCATGAAAAATACTAACGATGTTGTTTTTCACAACAACCCAGTGGACACTACTACTTGGGAGCAATATAAATCTTACGAAAATCAGGGCCACGAAATCTCCTCCCATACGGTCACTCACCCTAAGCTTGCTGTGCTGGATGAAGCAAACATGCGCTATGAATTGGAGCAAAGTAAAGCTGACTTGGCGAAGTTCATGGGAGATAAGGCCACATTTTCCGCAGAAGGTCCTTATGGAACAGAGAATGAACGCGTGATGGAATACGCATACAAAATCTACCCTGCCTTAAGAAACCGAATGCCGGAAGACTGGCTGGATGAAATCAATCGAGGCAGCAAAAAGCAACCTGGAACGACTGATAAGGAATATGTCCAATGGCAAAGAGGTGCAATCAGCAGTACAGGTATTGATCAGATGAAAGCTTGGACTGACACGGTGAATGCACATGACAACATTTGGCTGGTGCTGGTCATTCATGGCGTAGAGGATTACGGATGGGAACCGCTGAAGACAGAGGAGCTAAAACAATACTTTGGGGATGTAAAAGCAAACGAGGATGCTGTTTGGGTGGCCACATTTGGTGATGTGACCAAATACCTTCGGGAAAGAAAAGCTACTACGATCAATTCCGAACTAGAGGGAAATGAAATTAGAATCACCTTCAATTCAGAGTTAGATTCCAACATATATGACATTCCCCTGACCCTCAAAACCTATCTGCCAGATGGCTGGAAAGGCGCAAATTTGATCCAAAAGGAAGGAAATAGGCTGCTTGAAGTGATGGCAGATGCAGGAGGGAATTATGTTCAGTATTCTGTTTCTCCATCCGAATTTAGCTATAAGCTGGTCAAAGGGAATTAAATCGAGGGTAATATCTGGATGATTGTTGGAGACCAAATTCACCAGGCGTTCCGATGGAACGCTGATAACAAATCTCATTTTATATACCTACAGACGAAATGTCCCGATGGGACAAAACGGTCTTCGCCTTCTTTAATCTTTCAATCATAAGACAACTTACATTTCTGCGCTCTCTGCGAAAAACTCCGTGTACTCTGTGGTGAACACCCAACTCGGCTTAGTAATTGCTAACTTTAAGCTTCACACCTTACATTTTTATATATGCAAGAAAAGAAATTCAACATAGCCGTATTGATCGACGGAGACAATGCTCAGGCAAGATTACTTAAAGAAATCCTGGAGGAAGTTTCCAAATACGGAAAAGCAACCATCCGAAGAATTTATGGAGACTGGACCACTCCACATATGAACAGCTGGAAGGAAATGATCAACCTACATTCCTTCAGCCCAATCCAAAAATTCTCCTACACTACTGGAAAGAACTCCACCGACAGTTCCATGATCATCGACGCGATGGATATACTCCACAGCACTAGTGTAGATGGTTTTTGTATCGTTTCCTCAGATTCTGATTACACAGGTTTGGCAAAAAGAATCCGTGAAGAAGGTCTGTTCGTGATGGGAATTGGACGAAGAATTACGCCCAAAGCTTTTGTGCAGTCCTGTGAGATTTTCACTTATGCAGAAAACCTTTCTCCTCAAGCCAAAGAAGAAAACAGCAAACCTGAATCGAAGAAAACTGAGAAAAGTCAGGTGAGTACTACGCGTAAAAATGTGGTGGTAGAAGAAGAGGTCAAGAAGGAAAATCCAGTAAAAGAAACTCAGGAACTAGATTTAAAGATCATTGACAAAGCCTTTGAAATCTCATCAGACGAAGAGGAAGAAATTCACATCGCAAAAATCGGGGCTTCACTTCGAAAGATAGATCCAAGCTTTGACCCAAGATCTTACGGTTTTAGAAACCTGACAGAGCTTTTTAGAAGTTTGAAAAAGTACGAAGTAATGAAAAATGAAGTCAATGGCTTGAATTATCCGTTGGTGAAGTTGAAGTAGGAAATTCAGCTAGAAGACCGAAGACGGGAGACCGAAGCACCTTCAATTTTAGCGTTCACCATTTTCTATATTGCTTTTACTTATTATTCGCTCAAAAAACACTCAAACATATAGTATTTGGCTAAATGTTATGATGGAGGTTACTTCGGTCTTCTGTCTCCTGTCTTCCAGCTTGCTAATCAAAGAAAATGAGGTTACTGGCATCTATTAAGCTTATCATATAAAAAGCACATGGGACTTAAAATAATCATCACAGGTACAACAGGAATGGTGGGCGAAGGCGTGATGCAGCGCTGTCTGGACAATCCAGACGTAGAAAAAGTATTGTCGATCAGCAGAAAGCCGAACGGTCATTCCCATCCGAAGCTCGGAGAGATTATTCATTCAGATTTCACCGATCTTGCTGCTATAGAAAGTCAGCTGACAGGCTATGATGCCTGTTTTTTCTGTGCAGGAATTTCGTCCATGGGAATCAGCAAGGAGCAGTACGAGAAAATAACCTATGATTTGACGCTAAGTTTTGCTGCTACTTTGGCGAAGCTAAATCCCGAAATGACCTTCACCTACCTTTCCGGACAAGGAACGGATGGTACTGAAAAGGGCAGATCCCATTGGGCTAGAGTGAAGGGAAAAACGGAGAATGACCTTCGGAAACTTCCATTTAAAGCTGTATTCGCTTACCGACCAGGGATGATGAAGCCTATGGAAGGTGCTTTGCATGTGCTATCCTATTATAAATACGGTGCTTGGATGTATCCAATTGGCAGAATGATCTATCCGAATGCATTCAACACACTTGCCGAAGTCGGCGATTCGATGATGTACGTCAGCTCAAATGCGTATAAGAAGTTTATTTTGGAGGGTAAGGAAATTACGGAAACTGCAAATCTTTTGAGATAAAGAAATTTTCAGCGAACATAGCACTAACCTTATTTTTTACTTATCTGGAAGGAGGATGTCCGATGTGGTCTCCATACTTGCGTTAACTACTCACTCTTTCACTTTTATCCCTACCTAATCTAGCATAAATTGAAAAGCTAAACTTTATCATGCGGCTACATTGGGCACTGGCCATCGGGCACCCGACATCATTCTATTTCCTTCAGTTTAAATACCTCAAAGCTCATAAGATCTTCCTCATTAGCAGGATTATCAGGATGGCTAATGGAGATAAATAATCCATCCTTGCTCACAAATGAATTCCCTGGATAATAGGTGTTTTCAGGCATGAGGGTTTCACCCAGTACATTCAAGTCCTTATCCAAGATCATCACTGCAAAGCTTCGCGGAAATCTTCTCAGTTGATCGATTTCCTCTTCACTTTTCACTTCTACTTTAGGAAAAACAAATCGATAAAACACTCCTCGGTATTCATCATACAAAATGCGCTCGTAGCGATCTGAGGCATACACATATTTCATTGTATTAAAACGATCAGTCGCCTCATTAAAACTTGGAAAGCCTTGGTCTACATACTGGCTTTTATTAGCGACAGTCTTTAGCAAATTTCCATCTAAGTCAGTAACATATAAATTATGATCAGCCACAAGGGAGTACACCAAATGCTCACCATCAGAAGCCATGCTAAATTCCAGAAGCTTTGATCCAGAGGCATTATAGCCTGCAGGCCAAGTCATAGGAAGTAAATTCACTTCTGAATTCTCAAGATCAATAGTATAGCTGAATGACTTAGAAGCTAGGGTGTCATCTGGAATGGTTCTCAGATCTCCTTCAAACTTTGTGTTTACCAATAGCTTGTTTCCGCTTAGAATAGGCGTGTAATTGAAGTGCGCATTATGTACAAAAGCCGCCAAGTAACTCAGCGGAGGCTCATACTTATAATTTGCTTTGATTTTCCCAGTTGTATCGGTAAGCTGAAGATTGCGCATTGGGTACCCAAAAAGAAAAATACTGTCCATGCTTTGCACATGGATTCCCGAGATATATTCAACGCCCTCTGGTCCTTCCAGATCGAAAACCATCCTCTTTTCCATTTTTTTGGATTCAAGATCATACAGCTGAATTTCGTTATTCGTGTGATTCACATTAAAAAGCCAGCTCCCATTTTCATCCTGAAAAGGAACTAACCCAACACTTACATTAGAAGTCTGACTATCGATCTGCAGTGAAACCAGTTGTCCGTCAGAAACCAATTCTTGTGGAGTAGTGATGTTATCTGAATCTGATCCGCAGCTTTGCAAAAAACTCAGACCTCCAGAAAGCATGAATAAAATGACGTCGTTTTTTCTCATGCACTTAATTTAGAAGTTTCAGTTTATAATAGATCACAAAATCATCTTCAGTCTGAAAAAAATCCGTATGCTTCAAGGCTAGAATCTCATCGTCTTCCGTAATGATCGTGGTAAAAATCAAGCCTTTTGGAACTGGGATGTCTTTCTGAAGCAACTTAAATTCCCCATCAAAAACCGCAACATAATAGTTTTTAAGCTTTTCCAATTCCAAGCGCCCATCCGGCTCATCGCGATCAATCTCACGAGTCAACTCTTCTGAAATCCCCTTCGTGTAGATTACGATCGTTTTATCGGTTGATTTATAGATTTCTCGGATTGTACCTGGGAAATTATTCTTGGTGATCTCGGCATATTCTTGCTCTTGTTCGAAAGCAACTCCTATGGCTTTGACCCCATCGCTTACTTCGAGACTCACTTCTCTTTGGAAATTGACCTCTCCCGCATCTTCCTTGTAAACCCAGAATTTCATCTCGTTTCTGAAATACAAAAGCCATTCTTTTCCAGATTGAATGACCGTTGGAAACATCCAATAATAGAAGTTTCCATCACTATACATTGAGTTTGGAGGGAAGGGCATCGTCTCCCTCGTTGCATTTGAGACTGTATCGATTACTTCTAAAATTGATTTGGAATAGACCCCTTCAAAAAGTGATTTATAGCCAGCGTCCCAATCCATTTCTCCTTGTTCGGGGCGGATAAATGCCATCTCCTTTCCCAAAGAAAAGATAGGATCACCCTTCAATCCATTCAAATAGTAATACTCATAGGGCAGCTTATATTCCCAGATTCTATTTCCTTCAAAATCATATCTAAAAAACCCTTGGTTCGCCACATTCAGCTCAACCTTGCCATTTCTCAATGCGATGGGATTGACCCAGCCATTCATGGACTCAGGACCTTCTAATGGAAAAGCAAAGTTTGAGGCTATTCTACCATCCTCGTTAATAATCAAAACCCTTTTTTCTCTGCTTATCCAAGCCAAGAAACTTCGACTGACTGAATCATAATCCATGATCCGCAAATTCCCCAAGTAATCTATTCTCATAGAATCGACTATTTCCAAACTAAAGTCAGCAGCATTTTCAGAAATATTCTGATCCTTTTCACTACAAGAAAAGAGAACATTCAAGGCAAACAGAGCAATCAATAGTCTATTCATGCAGCAGTTTCAGTTTATAATAAATCACGAATTCCTCTTCCACACCAAAGTAGTCTTGATCTTTCAACGCTAGGATTTCACCATTTTCCGTGATAACTCTACTAAAAACCAAACCCTCAGGTACCGGGATGTCATTTTTCAAAAGTTTGTAATTCTCATCAAAAACAGCTGCATAAGTCTCATTTACCAATTCTATACTTGGGTCTTTCTGACTAAGTAGTACTCTTTCCTCTGGGATTCCTTTCGAATAAATAAGTATAGTTTGTCCCTTATATCTATAAAACTGCTCGATCTTACCTGGACGTTGATCGCCCATCGAATATTCCGCCGCCGCTGAAAAAGGCACTCCTAATGGCAGAACTACATCATTCACGACCATATCCACCGTCTTCTCCAATACTATATCCGCTCCCTCCTCTCTATACACAAAGAATTTTAGCTCATTTGTAAAATATAAATACCAAAGATCATCTTGCTTTAGGACTGTAGGAAAGGGTAGGAAATAATAGTTTCCGTCTGCATAAATAGAGGTTTTAGGGAAATTCATAGTTTGGGAAATACTCCCAGACAAACTATCATAAAGTTCCACTATGGGCAATTCATACATATATTTTACTAGCCCACCCATTGTCCCGCCTTTTAGACTATCAGATCGCTCCGGTCTGAGATAAGCTAACTGATTATTTACTTGATAAAATGTTGGATGAATTCTATTATTTACAAATATGTAGGAGTATGGAAGTGGTAGATTTGATTCAATAATTCCATCATGGGTGAGAAAATGAAAACCATTCCTTGAATCTAAAATCTGTATTGCACCATTTCTATAGGAAATCGAAAAAACACCTACAATTGAATTGGGGCCTTCATTTGGTATCACAAAATTAGAAGTCACTTGGCCATTTTGATCCATAATTACTATCTCTTGATCTACCCTAGTAAGGCCAATATATTCCTGGGAAATAGAATCATAATCCTGAATCCATAAACTTCCCAAGTAATCTATTCTCATAGAATCGACGATCTCAAGATGAAAATCAGCAGATTTACTTAAGCTATCAGTACCTTTTTCACCGCAAGAAAAATAACAGAGAGCTATAGCTAAAGGGAGTAAAAATCTTTTCATCCCTCAATATAAATAGCTTAAACTAACCCTGAAAGTTAAATATCCTTTACTCAGTTCTTCGAAATTATATTGAAGACAAAGGCTCTATACTTCAGCAAGGCAACGAAAATCGCTCCTCCAAATGCATTGCCAAGCAAAGCGGTGCTTTGAAACGAAACATAATCCCAAAGCGAAATATCAGGAGAACTTAACATCCCAGAGAAAATTTCTACACTCCCGATAATACTGTGATGTAGACCTGTAAAGGCCATCACCGCCGTGATCATGAAGATCATCACAATTCTACTGATCGTATCCCTTGAAGACGCAAGTAGCCAGGAGAGCAAGCCCATGAGCCATCCAGCCACGATCGCACTTACGAAGATCACAGGTGGACTGGCATGAAGCACATGTTTTGCAATAGTCACGACTACCTCTCGATTAAAAATCCCTAGGTGAGGGCCGAGCCAAAGCAATATTCCTGCAATCACATAGCCTCCTACAAGATTTCCGGAGATCACGATCCCCCATAACTTAAGCATACTCCCTACTGTTCGCTTCTTATTCAAAACAGGAAGTGTCAACAATGCTGTCTGCTCAGTAAATAAGATGCTCTGCCCCAACACTACTAAGATGAATCCCAGCGGATAAACCAATGAAACGATTCGAATGATAGAGCTATCATCTACTTTGCCAATCAAAAAAAAGTAAAGAGAACAAAGCATCAAGTAGCTAAAACCTATCTCCAGCCCCGCTGTCAGCGAGCTCGTAAAAATACTTTGATAGCTTTTATCGTAAGTTTCCAGCGCATCTATAATCTGATTGCGTAGAATTTCCCCATGCGTTTTGGCGGTGTCTTTCCCCTTAGAGTTGGACTTACTAAGTTCTTTATCAATGTCCCGCTGTTTTTCAGCCTCTATCTGCTCCTCAGTTTTCTCTCTTTTCCAAGCCATTCATTTGGTGATTATCTATTTCACTAGCGCGCAATTTAAGTTAATCAGAATGGTTTTAGAACAAAATAATGAAGTCTACCAAAACGATTCTTGTAGCGTAGTGATTCAACAACTAAAAAAATTACTCAGATGTTCTGCATGCAGTCAGAATATTGAAGTCAAAGCGTCTTTCATCTTTCAAGACATCAAAAAAGCCCTTCAGGTAATTATTCATAAATTTAATCTCGTAACCTGGCACCAAGTGCTCAAGTTGTTTTATTTCCCCGTAAAGTATTTCCTCCTTAGCCAAAAACTCATCTCTGATAGTTTTCATCAGCGATTCATCTCTGCAAAATCCTCTGTATAACCTCTCGCTAACTGTTTCGATATCTACCAGATTACTGACCTGAGCATACGGCGGCATGACCATCCCAGTCATATCAAAATCATAGGCTAGAGGGATCACAGTTTTTGAGTTCAACTTCAATATTTTCATATTATGTTGATAGAGACTGGACCAGTCCGTATTACCAATCATGTATTGAAACAAATCATGTCGAACTGAAGAAGTGTCTTCCATGATTGCCCCTATTATCCTTTTGTTTTCCAAAATCTCCCCATCAAATCGATCTGCAACTTTATCATCATCTTCAATCAAGAACCCAAGAAGTTGCTCTGACTGCCCCTTCTTATCGTCCTCATTTTCAAAGGTGATACGGATCATTCGGGTATGAAATGTGTATTCACTCACTTGCTCGTATAGCTGATAGCACAAAAATTCCTTCACTACATACGAGTCTGCGTTGTTAGCTTTGGAGCACGGAAAAACTATTTTCAGATTCCTGCTCCCATCAAAAAGATTATCCTTTCCCTCTTTCTTTTTGAGCCGCATCCGAATCGGTGGATAGTAGCAATTTTCCTTACGGAAATTCCCTCTTACTCGCAGTCCTACATCCAAAGTATCCAGGATACCTTCAGGGTTTTTGAAAATCAGAAAGGAGTCGAGGTAGGTCGAATCGTTGGTCTCAGTCCGCAGCTGTTTTACAGAAAATTTCATGCTGACTTCCAAAATTTCTCCGGAATCAAAAAGACGCTCTTCATCCTGCGAAAAGGCAGAAAAGGATAAAAAAACAATACAGCAAAGCAGGTATAAGAACTTATTCATATTCCTAAAATTTAAACTTAAAAAAATCCAACTAAACTTATCCGATAAGATTATTCCAATCGAATTAGTCTAATCTAACTATTCTAGGTTATAAATTTTTAGGAATGAATTATTAAAATTTCAATTAGAAAATAAGTTAATCTATTGATCTATAGCTCAGTTAGCAAGATATTTTTGAACTCTACCTCAGCACCTTCTGCCTGCAAAGCTATTTTTCCACGAGTAGCAGTAGCATTAAATCCATCATTGACCAGATCTCCATTCAACCAAACGGTAACCTTATCCGCATCGCAGACGATCTTGATGTGATTCCATTCGCCAAGTGGCTTTTCTGAATCATCCGTCAGATTCTTAATTCTTCTCTCCTTCTTTCCATTCACACCCCAATTCTCTTTTGGGCCACGTCTAGCTTCCATATCCTCTACTTCGATATTCTGCTGAATACACCAAAAATCGCCCGCATTACTATGCATCAATTGTACTTCTATAGACTTGGGAAACATGTCATACAGTGCTCTTGGAGTAGAGGCATGCACTAGGATTCCGCAATTCCCAGGCTTTCCTGCAAATCTATAATCGAGCTCCAGTGTGTAATTGTCGTATTCAGCTTCCGAGATTAAGTGGCCTTGAGGCGTACCCAAACTCACCAGAAGTCCATCACGAATGATGAATGGAATGCGTAAGGAACTGTCAGCTTCTAGGTCGGGAACGTCCATATACCAGCCAGCAAGGCTTTTGCCATCGAAGAGATTTTTGGTTTGGCTTTGGGCAAAAAATGTAACTAGGACAAAAAGTAATAGTAAGGTAATTCTTCTCATGATTTTGGGATAAAGTTAAGGTAGCCTTAAGCTAAAAAGAATCTATGCATCCTTCACTCTTCTTCATCTACATTTTGTAGGTAATTAAAAAAAACTTCTTGAATCTATCTAGCTCAAAGTCTTAAGATCGGTATTTCTAGCAATTTTATCTGAAAATTACAATTATTGATTACGCGAAATATTAATTGAATCAAGAAAAGAATGATGACACGTGAATCAGAGCGAACTCAGCTCCATTAGTTGAACTATCCTACTTACGTTTTTGACCTGTCGCAAAAATTCGATTCACATTAAATCCCAACCTAAATCCATCTCCAATCGTACCATTGCCACCAGCCAATAGGTATTGCTCATTTAATGCTTGAGAAGTCACAAAATACATTTGAAAGACATGTCCTCCGGCTTCTATATCCCAACCGATACCAAAATTATCACGTAAGTCAGTGTTAAGGTTTGGAATGTATTGTAGGGAAAGTGAAGAACGATCGGTAACCTTAAATTTACCGCTAAATCCTAGCGCCAAGTACAAATTCTCAGTTCCTTCAATCTGATAAACAGGTCTTATATCCGTAAAATAGGCCATCATTGGCGTCACCTGAATGCTGATTTTAGGAGAAAACTTGCGTGCAAGCATTACTTGTCCGAAGTAACTCATTCGCTCACTAAAAGTCGGTGCTGGCTCAGGCAAAAACTTATAATTAGAACTATTCACTCCCGCTCCTCCTGCCAAACTCAAGGAAAATAACTTGCTCCCATTCTGTGTTTGCTGAAAAACATGATAGCGACCAAAGACATTGTATAGTTTATCCTGACTAGTCCGCGAAGCTGCTATGGAGAGTTTATCACTCAAGGCAAACTCAAAACTGAACTGAATATTTGCACCATTATCCAACCCAAAGAGGTTTTCTATTCCTCCATCCAAAGGACCAAACGTGTGCATAATCGCAAAATGTAAGGATTTCTTATCCAATGGCTCTACGGTCAACAAGTTTATATGCCTTGGAGCATGGAAAATTAATTCCACTGGTTGATTTTCATTAACCAGTTTTCTTTCCAATTGTGCGAAAAGTGAAAAAGGAATCATCAAAAAAAGGATAAGGAGTAGAATTCGATTCATAACTTTTTAGATTTTAAAGTTGCCTTGATTGTAACAGATTGATTTTCCGCTAGCTCATAAAAAACGAGCTTTGGAAGAGGGATATTAAAATCCGAAAGCAGCACTTCAAATACTGCATCTAGTTCTAATTCACCTTTCAAGTTTTTAGTAAGTGTCCCTTTTACTTCGATTTCTTTTTCAACACCGTGAATTTTAAACTTCCCGATTGCGCGAACTGAAGTTTCACTCCCCGGATTAAGAGTTGGAATTGAACTCATCTGGCCGGTAAATTCAGCAAAAGGATATTTCTCAGTCTCCAAATAATTATCCCGCATGTGCTTATCCCGCAATCCTATTCCAGTTTCTACTGTATTGAGGTCTACATAGAAATCCAGCAAATTATTTGACAGGTCAATCAATCCATAAAGCTTATATGACACTCCATTGAACTCACTCAAAGGTGCTTTTGAGAGAAAATTTACATTACCAGATTCCGTTAAGAAAGTCTGCGCTATGGTGACATTTGAGACAAAAAAGAAGAAAAGGACTAGCCTTTTCATGACTTAGTCACGGTCAGATCTGTTCCATTTAATGTAGTGCCATAAGTTTTTAAAGGACGAATAGCTGGACCTTGCAATACATTTCCAGAAGTATCAAACTCCGAACCATGGCAGGTGCATGTAAATTTGCTATTTGTGAAGGTCCAGTTACGATCACAGGCCGAATGGGTACATATGGAAGTTAGGGCTCGGTATGATCCGCCTACATTCACGACTAATAATTGTGCATTAATGATCAAAAGCCATCCTCCATTAGTAGCCAATGCTACCTGCTCTTTTAAATCAATTTTAATAGCATTTCCAGCAACAGATATTCCACTAGTGCTTGTTGGTGGAGGAGTTGTCGTAGTTCTGGGGTTCTGATCCTCAGAATCAGAACAACTAGTAAAAAATGAGAGCCCAAATGCTGCCATTACTGCAGTCATACCAGCACTCTCTATGAATTCTCTTCGGGAATTGCTTAAGCTTCCTGATTTAGATTTGATCTGTTCCATGGTTCTAGTTTGTACCTATATACGAGGCTAGAACTCACTTTGGATGTAGATGTTATTAGGTAAAACAGTCAATTGATATGGTTCATAAATATTACTTCTCCCTCGCTTCCCAGATTCTCATAAAAAGCATGTGCGCCATTCTTCGAGCATGTTCCTTGGCGTAACTGGCATTTTCTCCTTCGAAGTATCTGTCCAACGTCTGAAACCAGAGTTCCAGCCAATTCCCAAAATGTGCTTGTTCTATGCTATTATTGACTTCAGCATCTACTTGTCTGTGCACTTTCACTGGGTTGAATTTCCCGGCACCAGGCCCAGTTTGTAGCAAAATCATCTCCCAGAAATCACTTAGGTGAATCAAGTGCGTATCCCAGTCTTTGACCACTCCATTGAAAATCGGGCCCAGGATTTCATGCTTACGAACTTGATCATAAAATCTCCTCACCAAAAAATCAACTTCTTTCCTCGACTTTATATCAATCTTATCCATGGTACTTATTTTAAAATAGGTGCTAGCACTTCCAGTTTACCATCAATATTCTCCGGAACTGGAAGACCAAGTATCTTACATATTAATGGATACACGTGGATATTCTGAAAAGTTTCAATTTCCAACCCAGACTTAAACGCAGGCCCGTTGGCATAGAAAATCGCATGCATATCCTGGTAAGCTGGACTGAAACCATGCTCTCCAAACTTATCCGTATCCAATCTATCCATGTTGGCATTCATTCGAGTAAGAGTAGTCTCCCAAGCCAAGTAATAATAACGGTCAGGAATAATCAGAATATCACCAATCCTATCCTGATACATCAAATCCTGATAGTTTTCCTTGTCATCGACATCGGTGATATGAATCGGCAAATCCGACTTCTTTAAGGTTTTAATCACCTGCTCTTTATCGGTAGGATTTTCCAAGTACAAATGAGCCAAAGCGCCGCTATTTACGATTCTTGCAGGAATCCCCGCTGTCAATTCACTCAAATTAAGGTATTGATCGGGTTGTATATCCATCATCCCATGATCAGAGACCACAATCACATTGATATTCAAGTCGTAGCTTTTCAGCCCTTCGAAAAGTGCACCCAACTCATGATCAAGTTTAGTCAAGGTTGCTGACAGCTTTTCATCATTAGTAGGCCCATATCGATGACCAGTATCATCCATGTCAGAAAAATACAAGGTAATAAGACGAGGGCGCTCAGCTTCTGACAATTCTAACCATTTGAACACTTCGGTGATTCTGGTCATGTTACTCACTTTCCCATCGTAAGGATGATAAAAGCTAGGTCGAACACCTTGAATATCTGCTTCTGAACCGACAAAAAAGTAGCTCGCCGCGACCATGTTGTTTTGCTCTGCTAGTACCCAAAGTGGCGTACCTCCGTACCAGCTGCCATCCTGTACCAATTCTTTTTTGCTGATCCCATAAGTCAGATCTTTCTTAGGATCATAAAACGAATTATCCACCAAACCATGATGCTCAGGTTTTAGTCCTGTAGCGATAGTGTAGTGATTTGGGAAAGTCTTACTAGGAAAAGAAGGCATCATGCTTTCAGCAGCCACTCCCGCAGTGATAAATCGGGTAAGATTCTCAGGCTGAAATCGCTCCACATAATCATACCTGAATCCGTCCAGAGAAATTAGGATCACAATGGGTTCTTTCTTTTCCTGCGGAAAAGCAATTATGGGAAATGCTAATACTACGAGTAGCAGAAAATAGAATCTTTTCATGGCGATAAGCTTTCAGCAAAAATACCAGCTACAATCATCGCAAGCAATCCAATCCTCACTAATAACGAAATGGTAAAATCCACATGACTGGAGTATTACTATTTCTGAAAATAAGCATGATCCTCCAGCCAGTCCTTTAATCGATCCGGCCAGTGATTTATACTTACAAATTCGGAGCGTAAACCCATATTGAATGCATGTTCATCCTTGGAGTATAAATGCATTTCCACATCAGCTCCAGCTTTACGGTAGGCTAACATGATATCCACAATCGTACTGGAGCAGCATTCATCCTTATTCGCTGCTAGCAAAAAAGCTGGAGGAGCATCACTTGATACTGTTTCTGGAGTTCCTAATGGACCTGGATAAATCTGAATCTGAAAATTAGGCTGAGCAGCAAATCGCTCAATAAGATCTGCGGAATTTTCATTCCCAGGATTAGTATCATAAGCCACCCAATTGACCACCTCTCCTCCTGCGGAGAAGCCCATTATCCCGATTCGATCGGAGTCTATATCCCATTTCTCGGCATTTGAGCGTACTAACCTCATTGCACGGATCACGTCCTGAGTCGGATGCTCTTCAGTGTAAGGAGATCCTTCCTCCCTGAAAAGCCTGTATTTCAAAACGCCCACTGTCACCCCAAGATCGTTGAGGAATTTGGCAGGTGCAACCCCTTCTCCATTATATCCCAAATTTCTAAAGCCTCCCCCTGGACAAACCAGAATAAAGCTTCCATTTGGTTTCTCAGGTTTAAAAAGTGTGATACTAGGATTATGGATATTTCTCACCCACCAATCTTGAGCGAGTTCTGGTTCATCTTTTCTTGATTCAAAACCGGGGGCACCATTTTCCCACAGAAAAATTGTCTCAGAATTATATTGAGCAAACACTAGGCTGGGCAGAAACACTACAAAGCAAAAAACAAATTTTAAACTGGACATTTTAGGTTGATTAGGCAGGTAGAGTTGAAATGCTAAAAAGAGCAACTACAACCTACCAATTTTCTGGGTAATCCAGCGTAATGTTTGCCTACAACTCCCCACAATCGGGAATATTTTTCCTGACGGGAATATCAAAAAATGCTCTATTAAGCTCAGAAGTGATATGGTACATGAATTGAACTTAGATGTCCTATCAAACAAACAATGATATGAAAACTACCAACAAACTTTTAATGGCTGCCCTAATCGCCTCGACTACTTTGGGAGCTGTAAGTTGTAAATCAAGTAATGCAGTGAAAGGCGGAGCAATCGGCGGAGCAGCAGGTGGAGTCCTTGGTGGCGTAATCGCCGGAAAAGGCAATACTGCTGTAGGAGTACTAATAGGATCAGCTATCGGCGGGTCTGCAGGTGCAATCATAGGTAATCAAATGGACAAGGCGGCTGATGAACTTCAGCGTGACCTTGAGGGAGCAACTGTAGAACGAGTTGGTGAAGGCATCAAAATCACATTTGATTCAGGCCTGATGTTTCCAGTAGACAAATCTGAATTGAGCGCTGTTTCTAAACAAAATCTAATAGAACTCGCAGAGACTTTGAAAAAATATGAAGAGACCAATATTTTGGTAGAAGGGCACACTGATAATACAGGTGCAGAAGATTACAATATGAATCTTTCGCGCAAGCGAGCTTATTCTGTTGAAGACTTTTTGACAGCGAATGGAATTGCGAAAAGCAGAATGGAAATCACGGCTTATGGTGAGATGCAGCCAACTGCTTCCAATGATACAGAAGCTGGACGTCAGCAAAATAGAAGAGTGGAAGTAGCTATCTATGCCAATAAGAAAATGCAAAAAATGGCTGAACGAGGTGAGCTGGGACAAGAGTAATCTATCCAGCAATCCCTATTTATATCCCTAAGGCGACCTATTTGGTCGCCTTTTTTTCTAACTTTTCCTATTGATTACTGATCAATTATAGTACGTCACATTTCTACGTGCTACACTGCTTTTCAAAAAGCAATCTTCATCAAAAAGTCAGTCTGAAGCTCGTCGCCAAAAGGAAAAGGGTGTGAGCTAAATATGCTTAAGCCATGCTTTTCGTAGAATTTGATCGCTCGCTTATTCTTCTCCCATACGCCCAACCAGAGGTATTTTTTTCTATTCAGCTTCGCAAAATTTATGGTATGATTCAGTAAAACCTTGCCTAGGCCCATGCCAATATATTTTTCTAATAGATAAAGTCGGGCTACTTCCAAACTTGAATTGTCATGAAGATCAGTCTGAGCGGGGACAAAGTTCACTTTGGCATAACCCGCAAGATCTCCATCCACCTCCAAAAGAAAGAAAACGGACGCTGGATTTTCCAGTTCCTCGGTGAATTGTTCTTCAGTAAATGCCTCTTCGAGATAAGCATTCACATTTTCGGTTTTATTTCCTTCGGTAAATGCTTGGACAAAGGAGGTCCTAGCCATTTCCACCAAAGAATTCAGGTCAGCATAATTGGCTTTTCTGATCAAATAGGGCATGCGGTAATATTAGATTTTCGAAATTTTCCTTTTTAGGAGCTTTTCAATTTGCGCACAAAGATAAATTGATTTAGTCTTCTTTAAATTGAAATCAACTCTTTTCCTCAAAGAAATAAAGTACTAGAACCTCTAAATAAGGGAGAATGAAGAGCTTAACGCTTAGATATTCACATGAATTAATCCGTTAACCCCTTTCCACTGAGAATTTGCGGAATGCATTTCTCCACTCTCGACTCACGTGTTTTGGCTTGCTTGGCTGCAGAAAAATGCAAAAGATAGCCTCGCTGACGTCCAGGAGTCAATGCTTCAAAAGCAGCTTTCAAAGCGGGACTTTCATCTAACTTCTCTTGAAATTCCTCTGGAATCTCATATTCCTTGGTCTTTTTCAATTCTACTTTCAATCCAGCTTTTTCTACTTCAATAGCTTCAAAAACATATTCCTTTAATGCAGCCTTCAATTCTACGATCTCCTGAAGATTGATAAATCGAATCTGTCGTGCAGACTGTACGTTTTCCGTTTGTTGAATGAGAAGATCATGTGCGTCACTAAGCAAAGCTCCCTTATGAAACAAAAGAGCGCAGTATTCTTTGAATCCATGAATCAATACCACATTGCTTCCCTTTTGCGTATAGCATGGCACCCCCCATTTCAATTCCTCAGTCAATCCGCAGTCAAGAATCAGTGTCCTCAACTGTCTATATTCCTCTTGCCATTGGGATGGTTTATCGAAAAAAAAGTCAACTCTAGGATTCATTTTTAAATCATTTACTTTTCAAAAATTCTAATTTCCATTACAAGCCCAGCGTTGGAAGATGTTTCACTTGGTGATAGGTCAAAGCTACTTTGATACATTGTTTTAATTCAGCTTCGGGAATTTCTTCGTCAAGTCGAAAAACGACCGCTCGGTTGCCTTCGTAGTCAAAGGTATCATCAAAAATAAAACGAAAAGTAGGGACAAGCTTACTGGTACACTTAAAATATATCGCATACTGATCTGGACTCTTTTCCTTCCAGTCCATACGTAGGGTACTCCCCTTTTTGGCCAGATAGCTTGGCTCACCCCACTTGAGCGTCTCTTCTAAGCTAGGCAAATTCAATTCCTCAGCTGATTCCAGAACTAACCTACGTAGGTTTAACATTTTATCCCGAACCGAGTCAGGATATCTTGAAAAAACAGATTCAACTTCTGGGTTTGTTTTCAATTCCATATATCTACGCGTTTATTTGAGACATATTTTACGCAGGCCTTCTTGAAAATTTCCTAAATATTCTCTTCCACTAAAGTGCAAAATTCACCAATCTCAAATACAATTGGACGAGTTTACGTTTCCTCCTTTAAAGTTACAACTCAAAAACATCCTTAATTCTAGCAATTCTAAAGCCTTTACTAAGTACCAATTTTGACTCTGCACTGGTCGGGTCTATTACTGGATTCGTATGATTGAAATGAATGAAGATCACTTTAGCTTTATCTGCTGAAGACAAGCCGTCAAACTTGGCCATACTTTCCAAGATAAATGGATGTGGGATTTCTGCCATGTCTCGATTATTCAATTCCTTCCCGCTAAAAAATGTTGCGTCTACAAATGCATAATCGACGGTTTTGATTTCTTCGAATATATCCCGTTCCCACTTTTCCCATTTGTCTATATCAGGAATAAACAGGGCAGTTTTTGTAGGCCCTTCTATCTTATAGCCGACTGTTTCAGAATATTCGTCACGGTGTGGAACTTGCAATGGAGTCACTTTTAATTCCTTCGAAAGGGCTATTGGACTTCCGTTTTCCAGTGGAATCAACTCTATATTTGCATTGCTAACCAATTGACTCCAAGGCCCATTAGTCTGGAGGAATTCTTTCATTTTAGGCATCGCAAACACAGAAATTCCTTTCGCATCCCGAGCTTCTTTTCCCAAGTACATCAAACCCGCATAATGCCCAATATGAGCATGAGTCAAAAAGACACCATCAGGCATCTCCCCCTCACTTTCTTCTCCAAAATTCTTTAGTGCTTTGACTTGTCTGCTGATGTCTGGGGTTGCTTCGAAAAGGTACTTTTTCTTGGTTTCCACGTCGTACAAACCCAGAGAAACTACCTGCCTGTCTTTGTCTGGGTTATCAAAAAGTGATTTACAGCATTCCTTATCACACCCAATATGTGGGGAACCGCCGTCTTGAATCGTACCAAGAACAACTATAGCTGTGGCATTTGGAGAAACCACTGGACTTATAGTGAAAGATTCATCATTCGATGACTTACTATCGCAGCCAAATATTAGCGCTGATAAAAGAATTAAAGCAAAAAAACTCTTCTCCATGAGTCATTAAGTGTGTTGGGAATTAACTATCGATTAATGATCAAGATAAGCATGATATCTGAAATCAATCAGCACATAGCAGCAAGGTTTATTCAAGTCAGTTAGTTAATTCCAAATGCAAAATCGGATATGGCTTGCCTGTTCCGTCTATTTCAGATCTGCTAATTACTTCGAATCCATTTTTCAGATAAAATTCCAGAGCCTTAGCATTTTGCTCATTTACATCCACTTTGGTGACATTCTGATTGACTAGGGCATGATTTAGTAAGGTTTTTCCTATTCCCTTTCCTGCATGAGCTGGATGGACGAATAACATTTCTAAATTCCCTTCCGCCACACCAGAAAAACCAATTATTTGAGTTTCGGAGTCTCTCACGCAGCTCAACTCCACTGCTTTCAAATACTCATTTAGAATCAGTGGCTTGAAGTAAATAATATCCTCCTCTTGTAAAAACTCATGCGTAGCTCTTACTGAAGTTTCCCAAAGCTCAACAACTTCAGGATATTCGGTCTGGTGAATTGTATCAATTTGATAGGTCATAGATATTGGGATTGTACTTCTCCATATAGATCTCTGGGTTGGGGAGTTTAGTAAAACCATATTTTTCATATAGCCATTCCGCAGTACTTGTCAGCAATATCCAACGTCTCAAATTTTGAAGGTCCTTGTGACTCATTATGGAATCCATTAACCATTTACTTAAGCCAAGTCCTCGAAATTCCTCCAGAATAAAGACATCTCCCAAATAGGCAATGGTAGAAAAATCAGAAATCACACGTGCATAACCTATTTGTTGGCTCTCCATGTAAACCCCAAAATTCAGAGAATTATCAATCGATTTATTCACAGTTTCAAACGATATCCCATTGCTCCAACCAGAATCCTTACATAAAAAATTATAAATAAGTTTTCTATCTAACTTATCTATTGAGGTAGAAATTACATACTCCTGATTTCTTGCTTCCATTTTTTCCATAAAAAAAATGAATTACTAAAAAGTAATTCTTAAATCATAATTAAGATCTTCTACTAAAGAATAGAATGATAGCTTTTTGAATTCATCTTAAAATACATGCATAATTCAGGAAATCTTCCATTTTTTGAGTGAAGAGATGACCGTCACACAAGCCAGTAATGTGAAAACAACTAAGGACTGAATAACTATAGATGATAAATTTAAAACTGGTAAAGAAATTTTTGGAAGTGCAAGTGAAATTTTGGGAATAAATACCTGAGGAAGCTGATCAAATAAAGGCAATGCATTGTCTCCAGATGGCAAGAATAGTAATACAGATAGTACAATCGTTGCAATAGCACCTCCGATTATTTTCCATGCGAAAGAGGAGATTACTGGTTTATATATCGATGGTGATTTCTTGGGGCTAAGCCTTTCTAATATAGATTTATGAAAGCCTGCTGAAGGCTCGTCGGTTCCCAACTCAGACATAAACTGTTTAATATATGTGTCTTCCTTGCTTAGATTCTTCATAGCAGATGTATTAATTCACTTTTAGTGATTTTTTGCAACGATTCTAACAAACTCTTTCTCCCTCGGTGCAGAAGGATTTTAACATGTGAACTTTTCAAGTCCATAATCTCCTCAATTTCTTTTATACTTTGTTCTTCGAGATAAAATAACGTGAGTACAGCCGATTCCGCAGGCTTCATTGCATCTAGTCCTCGCTGAATAAGTTCTTTTCTTTCTATTAGCTGAAGTGCTTTTAACCCATCCAAATAATCTAATGAATCACTAGCCAGTTCTTCTACTTCATCCAGTTGGATTGTGAAGTTTTTCGATTTCCTTAATCTACCCAACGCCTCATTGTATACTATCTTATATAGCCAGGTAGTAAACTTTGATTTCCCCTCAAAGGTTTTTAAGGAATGGAAAGCTTTCATAAATGCATCTTGAGCAGCTTCTTCGGCTTCCTCTCTATTTTTGAGAATACGAAGCGCAAGTGTAAAAGCATACTTTTCATGCTTTTGAATCAATTGTCCAAAAGCATTCAAATTACCCTTAAGCGTTTTCTCTATATAATGGTGGTCTTCCTGGAATCGCATTTTCACATTGGATGCAAGTACCTGAAAAAAAGTTACAGTTTTTTTTCAACACACTTGTAACCTTTTGGCGAACTCACTACATCATAGAAGAAAAAACTAACATACCATGGCAGAAACCATCCTAATTACACTGATCATTTTCTCCAGTATTTTCGGAGTCATCTTTACCTTCCTGAGCACCCGAAACAAGGAAAGGCTCGCACTCATTGAAAATGGTGCTGACGCAAAACTCTTCAATTCTGGCAAAAAATACAGCTTTGGCCAATTTATTCTAAACCTCGCACTTCTGGCAATCGGTGTTGGAATTGGCGTATTGGTGGGAGCCATGTTTAATAATGGAGGGATGGACGAAGGAGTTGCCTTTACCTCATGTATATTTATTTTTGGAGGTATAGGCCTGATGGTTAGCTTTTTCCTAAACAGAAAACTTGACAAAGAAGATAACTAAACCAGTTTTAAACAGCTTCTAAAAGCCTTCCTTTTTCGGGGAAGGCTTTTTTGGTTTTAGTCAAAAGACCTTGCTCTCGAAATTCTGATTAATTTTGTCAAAAAATAAATCACCTTGGAGCATTCACAATTATTATCTGCTTTTAGAGAAAAGGGCATTTTACATCTAAAAGAAGGAAATGGAAAAGTAATCACATTCATGAAACCAGCCCTCTGGAAGACTGAAATGGGTGAAGATTGGACATTTTTACTTTTTGATTTATTCCAAATCCGTACGATTTGCGAACCTTTCGCGGAAGTTTCTCTGGATATCGTAGAGTATGCTAATAAGCCTACTATCTATCACAGTCCTGCAAATCGAATTATTAAGGACGGTCCTATCGTGGACGGAGTACTGAAATTCAGCTTGGTCATGGAGCCTAACTGGAACAAATTATTATTTCAGATCTCACAGCCAGTATTAGTTAAATTGGACACAAACGAAGCTACTACTCACCAGACACCTATCTTATTTCCACTTTTGAGTCCAAGTACCAAAGAGATGTTTTTGGGACCAGAGGGGGATGTCAAAATTATTAAAGGATGAATTTCAAATCGCATCTTGACGAATTCGAAGTCTTCGGCAAAGTCGCAAAAGCTGCAGCCAATTTAGGTTTAGAAACCTATGTAGTCGGCGGTTATGTGAGAGATTTGATTCTGAAAAGAGAGAAAAGTGGACATAAAGACATTGACTTCACCTGTGTAGGGAGTGGAATAGAGCTTGCAAAAGAAGTTGCTAAGCAATATGATACACACGTTCCTCTTTCTGTTTTCAAAAATTTCGGTACAGCTATGCTGAAACTGGAGGATTGGGAATTGGAATTTGTAGGAGCAAGAAAGGAATCATATAGAGCTGATTCTAGGAACCCAATTGTGGAGACAGGCACGCTTCAGGAAGATTTGGAACGCAGAGACTTTACGATCAATGCCATGGCGATTTCCTTGAACGCCAATGATTATGGGGAATTGCTTGACCCATTTGACGGCCTTGCTGATATCAAAAAGAAATTGATTCGCACCCCTCTTGAGCCAAGTATTACATTTTCAGATGATCCTCTGCGTATGCTTCGTGCAGTACGCTTTGCAGCTCAGCTTGATTTTGATATCGATGGAGACACTTTTCATGCGTTAAGTGAAAATGCGCATCGCTTGTCTATCATTTCGGGAGAGCGAATTGTCGTCGAATTAAATAAAATCATAGAGGTGAAAAAGCCTTCTTATGGCTTCAAATTGCTTTTTGCAGGGAAATTACTCCATGAGTTTTTCCCGGAAATGGTTGAGTTGCAAGGAGTAGACTCTGTGGATGATAAATCCCACAAGGACAACTTCTATCACACACTGCAAGTGCTTGACAACGTCTGCCTGATGAGTGACAACCTTTGGCTACGATGGGCGGCGATCTTACATGATATCGCTAAACCAGCTACCAAACGCTTTAATAAGAAAGTGGGCTGGACTTTCCATGGTCATGAAGATAAAGGCGCACGGATGACTCCCAATATTTTCCGAAGGATGAAACTCCCAATGGATGAGAGAATGAAGTACGTGCAAAAACTTGTAAAGCTTCACCTTCGTCCAATAGCGCTAGTAAAAGATGAGGTAACAGATTCAGCTATGAGACGACTGCTATTTGAGGCAGGAGACGATATTGATGATCTAATGAAACTTTGTCGTGCCGATGTGACGTCTAAGAACAATAAGAAAGTAAAGCGATACCTAGAAAATTTCGACAAAGTAGCTCAAAAGCTGATCGAAGTAGAAGAGAAAGATCAGGTCAGAAACTTCCAGCCGCCTATTTCTGGAGAAGAAATCATGAAAATTTTCGGGTTAGAGCCCTCAAAAATCGTCGGAGACATTAAAGAAGAAATTAAAGAAGCTATATTGGAGGGCAAAATTCATAACAATCCAGAACAGGCTCGTGAATTAATGTTAGAAATAGCCAAAGCAAAAGGCTTGACTCTAGCTAGCAATCCCCCAAAATCATAAACAATTAAAAATCACATCAAATGAAGCGCGTTTTATTCATGCTGCTTATGGCCTTTTGCGCCAGCACAACCATTGCACAAACTGCAGACTCTGTAGCCAGACTCGACCCAAAACTTAAGAAAACCTTAAACAATTCTGATCAGGCAGCTTATCAGCTAGCATTGCGCTACAATGACATTGCGGCTGCCAAAACTTTCCTGTACAATCTGATTATCAGAAATCCTGATGATTTACGCTACGTAGAATTATTGGGTACGGTGTATTATGAAGCTGGACAGGCGATGTCTGCAGCACTAGTTTCCATGGATGTCTTACAAATCAATGATAAAAGCGTAACATCTCTCGAGATTGCTGCATACTCATTGGAGCAGGTAGGTGCGTTAGAGAAATCTCTGCCTTATTTCGAAAGTTTATACCTACTCGGAGGTGATAATTTCAGCCTTTACAAATCAGCCTTTATTCAATACAGCTTGAAGAAATACCAAGAGGCTATGAATTCTGTGAACATGCTTGTAAAAAATGCTAAGCCAGACGAGAAGGTTGGATTCCCAAAATCCCAGACTGAAAATCAAGAAGTTTCTATGAAAGCGGCTGCATTGAACCTGAAAGGAATGATCTACTTGGATCAAGGTTCTAAAGTTGAAGCTAAAGCGGCTTTTGAAGAAGCTTTATCGCTTGATCCAGATTTTGGATTAGTTAAGGAAAATCTTGCTAAGACAAATTGATTAACTCATTCTAGTTACAGGAACCAAACATTCTGTTTGACATGCCCCCTTAGACAAAATCTATGGGGGCATTTCTATTAAGTATACAGACTAGTCTTGTTTTATTTAATAACTGATACGATTGTATTATTTATAAGCTAAAGAAGTAAGAACTGAGTAGAATTTAAGATCATCAGAAAACAAAAAAGGCAACCATTACGGTTGCCTTTTTTACTTATCAAGGATAAGAGATTAACCTCTCAACCAGTTGATGAATGTCTGATATCCAACTCCAATTTCTCTAGCAAAAGCCGCTTTAGTCTTCTTACCTGCAGCTTCTACCTTTTGCCACTCTTCTACAATCTTGCTCTTCTCAGCGTCGCTGAACGTTCTTCTTTTAGAAGTCTTAGCAGCAGCGCTGCTGCCAGTAACAAGTGAGATCAATTCGTTCAATTCATTAAGGAATCTACCGTCATTCAAATGAAGACCTGCTGCTTCTAATTTCTTAATAACTTGATCTTTTGGGTTCACAGGAGTAACTGCAATTCCTTTTGTAGCAGCTTCATGTAAATCGATCTTATTTCCATCTGAAGTTACATAAATAAAACCATCACCTTTTTTAAGATCAGCGATAGCTTCTTTGATTAAATCTCTCATATTTTTACTTGTTAATAGTAGTTTTATTAATAATCCTGCAATATATAGAAATATTAAACTCCGAATAAAAAGTTTTGTTCGAAAAAATATTTTTTAACATTTAAAAATGCAAATAGCTAATCTTCTAATTATCAGAATAGTTTTCTATCCAATGCTGGATTAAATTATTTGAATTGTGTTTTTTCAATAAGGAATTAAAATAATTTTTTTCCAAACGCCTATTTACATATGTTGTAATACATTTTCCTAGATTTATTTCCAATTGCAACATTTCCATCAACTGCTCAATAGAATTGTAAAAAGGAATAGCATTAGCTACAATTTTCTTTTGAACCTCGAAGGAAGTTTCAAATTCAAACACAGCATTTTCACACAATAAATAGGAATACTTTGACACACCATTCTCATCAACGCTAAACAATAAAATGGATTCTTCAGAATTTTTAAGCCAAGCGATTTCTTCAAAGCCTTCATTAAGTTGAATATCTTCAAAAAGTGACTCAACCATAAATAAAACAAAGGATTTCCATACTTCTTGAAATTCAGGTAGCATATCATTTGAATCACCGCCTCTATCTTTAGTATAATTTACTAACATTTGAATGCCAGTAGATTTGCACTGTTCCAACAATTGAACCCACTGATCATCTGGAAAATTCAGCATAGGCCAGTAGCATATTAAAGTCTTTCTTTCCACTACCAAAGCCTCAAATAAATCAGAATAAACTATGTTTATTACCTCTACGTTGTCTTCAAATCTAGTCCAATCTATTTGTGTGAACAACTTAAAAGGATCCAATATAAAAGCCTCTTTTTCATCAACTTCAAGCTGACTCCAGTCAATTGTTTTTTGATCGAGCGTGCGATCTACCAAAATAACTTTTCTATTTAACGGTCTCATATTTTTCATGTTTACTAGTTTCAAATGAAAATTCGGTCACTTATTTAGTTGGTCTTTAAAGTTGAAAACCCCATGATTAAAATTACCTCAACCTAACCTGACTTACTAATAATTGACACATATTGTCGCGATATACTTTTGAGCATCTGAGGAAGAAATTTGAGAAAAGTGATCTATCTCAAGTTCAAAAAGCCATTAATCGGGAATTTTTCCATAATTTTGAGCCCCATAAGAATCCAAACAAATTTCCAATCTCCCCCATTCTTATGGCTTCAAGCACCAAATACATATTTATTACCGGAGGAGTTACTTCCTCTCTCGGCAAAGGCATCATAGCAGCCTCATTAGGCAAACTGCTTCAGGCCAGAGGCTTCAAAGTAACCATCCAAAAGTTTGACCCTTATCTGAATATCGATCCAGGCACGCTAAATCCTTACGAACATGGCGAATGCTATGTGACTGATGATGGTGCAGAGACAGACTTGGATCTTGGTCATTATGAGCGCTTTCTGAATATCACTACTTCTCAGGGCAACAATATCACCACTGGCAGGATCTATAATAATGTGATTACAAAGGAGCGCAAGGGCGAATTCCTAGGTAAGACTGTTCAGGTCATCCCTCACATTACGGACGAAATCAAAGCTAATTTTTACAAATTAGGTGAAGAAGGTGAATTCGATGTTGTAATCACAGAAATCGGTGGTTGCGTAGGTGATATCGAGTCACTTCCATTCATCGAGGCAGTAAGACAAGCTAAATGGGATCTAGGTCCAAATCGCTTTTTGGTGATTCACCTCACCCTGATTCCTTACCTCAAAGCTGCCAAAGAATTAAAGACAAAGCCAACTCAGCACTCGGTAAAACAATTGCTCGAAGCTGGTATTCAGCCGGATATATTGGTTTGTCGTACAGAATATCATTTGCCTGCTGACGTAAAGAAAAAGCTTGCTCTATTCTGTAACGTTCAATTGAACAACGTAATAGAAGCAATGGATGCTGACTCGATCTATGATGTACCTCTTTTAATGAAAAAGGAGAAGCTGGATGAGCGAGTGATGACTAAGCTGAAGCTTACATCCAAAGAAAATACTGATCTGGAAAACTGGAAAGATTTCCTCGGAAAACTCAAAAACCCAACTCAAGAAGTGACTATCGGCTTGGTGGGAAAATATGTTTCCTTACCTGATGCCTATAAATCAATTATTGAGTCATTCACTCATGCAGGTGCATCGATTGAGTGTGATGTAAATCTTCGATTAATTTCATCAGAAGAAATTAATCCTGATAACATTGCGCACAAGCTCCAGGATCTAGACGGAATCTTAGTTGCTCCAGGATTTGGTGAGCGAGGTTTTGAGGGGAAAATCGAAACGGTGAAATATGCACGAGAAAACAATATTCCATTCCTTGGAATATGTCTTGGAATGCAGGTAGCTGTTATCGAATACGCCAGAAACGTACTCAATTTGAAAAACGCAAATAGTACGGAGATGGATCCAACTACCTCTACTCCAGTTATCGGATTGATGGAAGAGCAAAAAAATATTGACCAAATGGGCGGAACTATGCGTCTAGGTTCGTATGCTTGCGACCTCAAAAAAGGAAGTAAAGCCTTTCAAGCTTATGGAAAGTCTAAAATCCAAGAAAGACACCGCCATAGATATGAGTTTAACAACGACTATCTAGCGACTATGGAAGAGCATGGCATGATTGCTACAGGAAAAAATCCAGAAACAGGCTTAGTGGAAATCGTGGAAATCAAAAACCACCCATGGTTTGTTGGTGTGCAGTTCCACCCAGAATATAAAAGTACCGTACTCACTCCTCAGCCACTATTTGTGAAATTCATCCAAGCGGCTGCGGACAAAAAAATTAAATAAAAACTCCCCGAAGCTACTTTATCGGGTTTACGATTAATCTTTATGGACAGAAATCAAGCAACAGGTTTGATCCTTTTTGCAGCAGTTATCCTAGTCTACTCGTTTTTCTTTGCGAGCGCACCGGAGATACCTGAGGTGGAGACAGCAACTACCACTCAAACAGAATCGGTTCAATCTAATGCCGCAAACCAGTCTACGTTAACAGAAACTAATTCTGATAACGACAGCACAATGGATGCCGCAAGACTTGCAAAATACGGTGTGTTAGCATCCATGACTGTAGGAGAAGAAAAAGATCTTACACTTGAAAACGATTTAATTCAAGTAAAGATCTCTTCAAAAGGAGCTCAAGTCAATGAGGTAATTCTAAAAGAATACAAAAGCTGGAATATGGAGCCTTTGGAGCTCTTCAATGAAGAAAGTTCTAAAATGGACTTTATCATCGAAAGCAAAAATGGCCCATTAGACTTAAATGACCTTTATTTCACTTCTTCAATAGAAAGTAATGAGAACGAAGAAGGTGTAAAGATTCAAACACTTACACTGAAGTCTGGCTCCGAAAGTGGGCAAATTATTCAGACCTACACCCTTGCGGACGGTAGTTATGAAGTAAAGAAATCCTTCGAGATAGATCGTTACCCGGGTGTTTTCACAGGCAATGCACTAGCACTAACGTGGGAAGACCAAGTAATTGCTCAGGAGATGAATTTGGCCGAATCCAGAAGACAGTCTAGACTTAATTATTACACCACATCAGGTTCTTTTGATAACCTTGGTGCAGGAGATGATCTAGAGCAAGAGACTATTGCAGAACCAGTAAAATGGGTAAGTTTCAGTCAGCGATTCTTTACGGCTGCGATGATTGCAGATACAGATTTCCAAAATGTATCCATCACTCAAAGCACTCCGGCGGATAGCTCTATCGTACGTACGATGGCAACTAGCCTATCTATTCCTCTTCAGGATGGCAAGGCTGGATTCACTTACTATTTCGGCCCAGATAAGTATAAGACTTTGAAGAAAGTCACTGATGGCTTTGAAGACAATGTGGACATGGGTTACTTCTTTGTAAGCTGGGTTAACAAGTACATTATCGTCAATCTGTTTGCATTCCTAGAGAAGTTCTTCACCAACTACGGTGTCATCATTGTTATCATTGTATTCCTGATCAAACTCGCACTTTTCCCATTGACCTACAAGTCCTACATAGGAATGGCAAAAATGAGAGTAATCAAGCCTGAAATCGATGAGCTAAAAGAGAAGTACGGTGATGACGCAACCAAAATGCAGCAAGAACAAATGAAGTTGTTCTCCAAGCTTGGGGTGAGTCCAATCTCTGGATGTTTACCTATGGTGCTTCAGATGCCATTCCTGTTTGCGATGTTCTTTTTCTTTCCTAATGCGATCGAACTTCGTCAGGAATCTTTCCTATGGGCGACAGACCTTTCTACATATGATACCTTTTTCAATCTGCCCTTTACGATTCCTTTCTATGGATCACATGTGAGTATGTTTACGTTGTTGATGACTGTGTCTCAGATCATCTACACACACTTCAACAACCAACTGACTACGGCGACTGGACCAATGAAAAACTTGGGGTACATCATGCCAGTCATGTTCATGTTCATTTTGAACTCCTACCCTGCAGGTTTGAGTTTCTATTACTTCGTATCCAACATGGTTACATTTGGTCAGCAAGCTATGATCAAACTATTCGTGGATGATGAGAAAATAAGAGCAAAAGTGGAAGAGAGCAAATTGAAAAATGTGGATAAAAAGAAATCTAAATTCCAGCAAAAACTGGAAAATGCGATGAAAGCAGCAGATAATACTCGCAAAAAATAATTCAAAAGGAGCCCACATCGGGCTCCTTTTTTTGTGTTAAGACTTCCTCATCAAGTGTAATTAATCCCAAAATCAATCGTTACCCTTAACTAGAATTAAGAATTGATTGATTAAGAAAATATTCTCCCTTCAAAAGCCCCTCGTAGTGGATATGATTTTACTTAATCCGCTATATTTCAAAAGATTAGCTAACATCTACCCTATAGCATATTGCTAAAATCTTGATTTTAGGTCATTTAGGAAATGCTAAAAAAAGCAGAGAGATCAGCCGGAAAAGAATTCATTTTGCTTAATATTGAGATTAAATTACTCTTCAATTAACACCATGGGAAAAATCATTGCCATAGCCAATCAAAAAGGCGGAGTAGGCAAAACTACCACAGCGATGAACCTGGCGGCTAGTTTAGCTGTCCTGGAATTTAAGACCCTGGTGATTGACGCTGATCCACAGGCTAATACAACCTCCGGACTAGGTCATGATCCCAAATCTGTCAACACGAGTATTTACGAGTGTATGGTGGATGGAATCGATGTAAAAGAGATTATTCACAAAACTGATCTAGAGTATCTTGATCTGGTACCATCACACATTGACTTAGTCGGTGCCGAAGTGGAAATGATCAACTTGGACAACCGCGAAGAGAAGATGAAAGAGGTCATTAGTGATCTTAAAGAACTATATGATTTCATCATCATTGATTGTTCTCCTTCCTTAGGATTAATTACGATCAACGCGCTTACCGCAGCTAATTCAGTAATCATCCCAGTTCAATGCGAATACTTTGCATTAGAAGGCTTAGGTAAATTACTGAATACCATAAAAATCATTCAAACCAGATTAAATCCTGATTTGGAAATCGAAGGTATCTTGCTTACCATGTACGATGTCAGACTGCGTCTGTCTAATCAAGTGGTAGAAGAGGTAAGATTACATTTCAAAAACATGGTTTTCGATACCATCATTCCTCGAAACGTGAGGCTAAGTGAGGCTCCTAGTTTTGGTTTACCAGCTATTTCCTTTGATGCAGATGGAAAAGGTGCAGTAGCTTATCTTAATCTTGCAGGCGAAATCGCGCAGAAAAATGATCTGCAAAAAGTGACCAAATAACTATGTCAGACCAGAAACCGAATAGAAAAAAAAGTGTCTTGGGAAGAGGTCTTGGAGCTCTACTAGAAGACAGTCCAGCCAAACATAAATCTGAGGAAATATTACCTGAGGTTGTTAAAACTGGGATTTTCGAAATTCCGCTTGACCAAATTCAGGTCAATCCTTTTCAGCCTAGGGTTCATTTCGACAAAGACGCTTTGGCTGAACTTGCAGAATCTATCAAGGTTCAAGGAATCATTCAGCCTATTACGGTTAGAAAACTCGATACCGATGAGTATCAATTAATCTCTGGAGAACGTAGATTTCAAGCTTCCAAAATTGCGGGGTTAACTCAAATTCCCGCATACGTTCGTACTGCCAATGATCAGCAGATGCTAGAAATGGCGCTGATTGAAAACATACAACGTGAAAATCTAAATGCACTTGAAATTGCACAATCTTATCAGCGATTGCTTGCTGAGTGTGACCTAAAGCAAGAGGAGTTGGGAGACAGAGTGGGAAAAAACAGAACTACCGTAAATAACTATTTACGTCTTCTGAAGCTCCCTCCTACCATCCAAAGTGCTATTCGAGATCAGCAGTTGTCTATGGGGCATGCTAGAGCTTTGATTAATATTGAAGATGTAGACAAGCAACTTGCCATTTTCAAGAAAGCTGTAGATGAAGAATTAAGTGTTCGTAACGTGGAAGCTCTAGTTAAGGCTTTGAACGAAGGAACACCGGAGAAACCTTCCAAGCCAGAATTAGATCCAGTTAGGAAATATGAGATCAATAAGCTCCAGCAGCAATTGGCTTCTCACTTTGGAACCAAAGTCGCATTGAAGTCAAATCCCAAAAATAAAGGCGAAATTAAAATCCCTTTTAATTCTGCATCTGATTTGAATCGAATTCTCGAAATTTTGGAAATCATCTAACCTTGAAGCTCCCAGTTTCTCATAGCAAATTCAATAGTAAAGCCCCACTGATATTAGTGGGACTTTTGCTTTTCTGTTTTAGTCTGAGCACCGTGGCCCTTGCTCAAGAGAAAGAAAGCCCAGCACCTCCAAAACCTAAAGAAAAGCCTGATTATTCTTCACTGCCTAAGAATCCTCGAAAAGCCACCATACTCTCGGCAATTTTACCTGGAGCAGGGCAAGTTTATAATGGAAAATCCTGGAAAGTCCCTTTAATTTATGGGGGATTCATTACCGATATTTACTTTATAAATTATAATAATCGCCTCTATCAAGTGTTCAAACAAGCACTTTCAGACTTTGACGATGAATTAGTAACTGATTTCCCCAGCTTGAACCGTGATGGGCTCGTACGAAATGTAAACTACTGGAGGAAAAATCGCGATCTGTGCTACCTGCTTCTAGGGGGAATTTATGCGCTTAACTTAATAGATGCGAATGTGGATGCACATTTATCGGGCTTTGATGTCTCAGATGATATCGCATTGAAATTTGAACCTCACTACGAAAGATTCTCATCCAATAATACTTCTGTTGGACTTTCTATAAAACTCAATTTTTAACTAATGAATATTTTACTTCTAGGCTACGGAAAAATGGGTCAGCTGATAGGTCAGTTGGCAGAATCCCGTGGTCATACCATCGCTGCAAAAATCAATATTGACAACCGAGCTGAGTTGGATACACTGGATCCAGCTACTATAGATGTGGCGATTGAATTCAGCCAGCCTGAAGCAGCTGTAGAAAATATCAAATGGGCTGTGGAAAGAGGCATTCCTATTGTCTCTGGCACTACTGGCTGGCTAGAACAAAAGGCAGAAATAGAACAGCTAACACAGGCTAAGAATGGCGCATTTTTCTACGCTTCAAATTACAGTATTGGAGTCAACATCTTTTTCAAAGTAAATGAATTCCTTGCCAAATTGATGAACGAAACTACTGGCTACAAAAGCTCTGTAGAGGAGATTCACCATACCGCCAAAAAAGACGCTCCATCTGGAACAGCGATCACTTTGGCTGAAGGCATTATCAAAAATATCCATGAACTGAACAACTGGAATCTGTCCGAAGGAGTGAGCGAAAATGAACAATCGCTACCTATCACTTCTAAACGCATAGACCCAGCTCCTGGAACGCATATCATACGCTATTCGTCTGAAATAGATGATATTGAAATCTCACATACTGCACACAGCAGACAAGGCTTTGCTCTTGGCGCAATTTTAGTATCTGAGTGGATTCAAGGTAAGAAAGGCGTGCTTTCCATGGATGATTTTCTATCTTTCTGAACTTAAAAACCAATCATGAGTAAGTCAACTAATAAAAAATCAGCCGCCAGAGAATGGGGTGATGCCTTGATTTTTGCAGTAGTAGCCGCCAGTTTGATCCGTTGGCTTCTTCTAGAACCATTTACAATCCCCACTGCCTCAATGGAGAAATCACTTTTAGTGGGAGATTTTCTTTTCGTAAGTAAAATGCATTATGGAACACGGTTCCCAATGACACCTCTTCAGGTACCTCTTACGCATCAGAAAGTCTGGGGATCAGAAATCCCATCTTACTCAGATGCAATTCAGCTTCCTTATTACAGATTACCTGGTTTCTCAGATGTTCAGAGAAATGATGTAGTAGTGTTCAATTACCCTGTCGAATTCCAATATCCGACAGATCTTAAAACAAATTACATCAAGCGAGCTGTTGGTATTTCTGGAGATATAATAGAAGTACGAAATGGCGATGCTTATGTCAATAATGAGCTTGCAGAAAAACCTTCTGAGATGCAGTATTCCTACGATGTGATTACTAACAGACCTCTAACGGAAGATTTTTTCAAAGATTATGAAATTAACCCTGACAGTCATTTGACTTTTAGTGATGGCTCAGGTTACATGGTTTTTGCAACGGAAGAAGTGATGAATAGATTAGAATCTTCTCCGGTAGTCACTTCTGTGACTAAGCGTATAGAGAAAAATAAAGGAGATTCGCTCATTTTCCCTGATGGGCTTGCACTAGGATGGAGCCGTGATAACTATGGCCCTCTTCAGATTCCTGCTAAGGACTGGACCATTCAAATGACTGCAGATAATGTGTTGAAATACAGTTCTACTATTTTGAATTATGAAGGTCTCGAAAACGTAGAAGCCAAAGACGGTCAACTCTTCATTGATGGTCAAAAAGTAGAAAGCTATACTTTCAAACAGAATTATTACTTTATGATGGGAGACAATCGACACGATTCTCTGGATTCGCGCTACTGGGGATTTGTACCGGAAGACCACATCGTAGGTAAAGCTTGGTTCCTATGGCTTTCACTAGACAAGCATGAATCGATGTTCAGCAAGATCCGATGGAGTAGAATATTTAGCGGAATAAATTAAGCTAAAAGCCCTGAAATTAACTTTCAGGGCTTTTTTTTTGAAATAAATACAGAGACTTATTTCTGAGTCTAAGACTAAGAAACTGGACTTTTCCTTTTACCATTCTATAGGCGTAATCCCATTGACGGCCAAATAATCATTGGCTTTTGAAAAGTGTTTGCACCCAAAAAAGCCACGATAAGAAGAAAGTGGACTAGGGTGTGGTGCTTTCAAGACCAAATGCCTACTCCCATCAATCAATGCTGATTTCTTTTGCGCGTAAGCTCCCCACAGCAAAAAAACGACATGTTCTCGCTGTTCGCTGATCGTTCGAATCACCTCATCTGTAAACTCCTCCCAGCCTTTTTTCTGATGAGAACCAGCCTCATGAGCACGAACAGTCAATGTCGCGTTCAGCAAAAAAACACCTTGGTCTGCCCATCGAGTGAGGTCACCATTTGCAGGTATAGGTTTACCTAAGTCAGACTCTATTTCCTTAAAAATATTCTTAAGACTCGGTGGAAATGGCACTCCTGGCTTAACCGAAAAAGATAAACCATGTGCTTGCCCTGGACCATGATATGGATCTTGGCCAAGAATAACCACCTTCACAGAGTTTATTGGGCAATGATTAAATGAATTAAATAATTCATTCGCCGGAGGGTAAACTTTTGTGCTGGCATACTCGTCTCTTACAAATGCATCCAGGTTTTCGTAAAACCTTTGCTCAAACACTTGATTCAAAGCAACTTTCCAACTCGGATCGATTTTGACTTCCATTAGAATTTAGTGATATTGAACTATAAATTGTATATTTGCTAGCTATGAAATTGTTTAATATATGGTAACTACAGTAACATCCGGCATTCAAGTAAGTGTCGAAGTAACCTATCAGGCAGAATTTTCCAGTCCACATCAGCACCACTTTGTATTTACCTACAAGGTAACTATTGAAAACAAAAGCAACCAAACTGTTCAGCTAATGAGCAGAAGATGGGAAATCTCTGATGCTGCAGAAATCAAAAAAATCGTTGAAGGCGATGGTGTAGTTGGGCAACAACCTGTTTTGGAGCCTGGTGAATCGCATAGCTACGTATCTGGCTGCAACTTAAAATCTGGTTTGGGTAAGATGAAAGGAGTATACTTCATGGAAAAACTTATAGATGGAAGTAAATTTGAAGTAGTAATACCAGAATTCCAGATGATTGCCAATTACTTCTACAATTGAGTTGCTAAACAAAGTTTACCCACTCCTTTCCTATCTAAGTTACTGGCTAAAGAAAGAGGATAAATACTCGCTTCAGTCTCCCTTACTATACAATACCTACCAAAATCTTTTCGCCTTTATTCAGGCCCGAAAAGAGGAAGATCTTGACGTGGAAATCTACAGAAAAGAGCTTCTTTCTTCTGAGGAAGTTATTGATGTAGAAGATTTTGGTGCAGGATCTAAAAGTGTTAACACTGCTGAAAGGCGAGTGGCGGATATTACTAAATTCAGCACCAGTAACAGGAAATTCGCACAACTCTATCAGTTTTTCTGCTCATTAACTGCTGCCAATACAGTGCTCGAACTAGGCACTTGTATGGGGATCAGTAGCAGGTACCTTTCCAAAGTCACCCAAGGTCGAATTTATTCTTTTGAAGGCTCGGAAGAAATAGCCAGAGTTGCAAAGCCAGTTGATGGATATGAAAATCTTACAATTATTGTGGGTGAACTATCCGAAGCACTCCCCAACGCTTTAGAACCCTTGCACCAAATAGACTTTGCGCTGATAGATGCAACCCACACGTTCGAAGGGACACTACGCTATTATGAGCTACTACTTTCCAAAATCCACCCTAAGTCTATCATCGCCATTGGAGACATTCATTGGTCTCGAGAAATGGAAATGGCATGGGATGAAATAAAACGTAAGCCAGAAGTCAAACTAAGTTTAGACTTTTATGAATGTGGCATTGTGTTCTTTGATTTTCCCGGAGAAAAAACTGACTATATACTAGATTTTTGAATTTTCAAGGATCATGAACACCTCAGAACCTAATCGCTCTGGAATAGAATTGTAGCACGGGGCCAGGACTTTGATCTCGAAGTATCTTTCAAATAGCTTTTTATATTCTGATATTTTTCCGCCAAAAGGTGGACCATCAAAGTCAAATTCACGATCAAACCAAACACCAACCAATTTTGCTCCTGGCTTTAGCAATTCTTTCATTTTGGTTAAATAATCCTCTCTGAGATTTGGATTAAGTGCACAAAAGAAAGTCTGTTCCAAAATCAAATCAAAAGAACCGTTATGTTCAAAGAAATTTTGATGATGAATATGCTCATTAGGAAAATCAGGGTTCAAGGAAGCAAAACGCTTTAAGGGTTCTTCAGATAAATCGAGTAGATGAATATTAGTAAATCCAGATTTCATGGCGAAAGAAGCTTCATAGCCTGATCCAGCGCCAGGGATCAAGACATGAATACCCTTATTTTTAATTTGGTCTAAATATTGCACAAGTGGTGGAGAGGCATGCCCTATATCCCAACCGGTTTTGCCTGTAGAGTACCTTTGAGTCCAATAATCTTTGTCCAAAAAAGCCATTATATAGCCTTATCTAAATAAATCATGAATACGGAATTTGAAAAAAACTCGCCTGAAAAGAAAGACCAAGGTAAAAACATTATCATTATTGTTTTGGTACTATTGGTAATAATAAGCGGAATCAAATTGTACACTGATTACGTAGATCGAACCAAGAAATCCGAAGAGATTCTTCTTCTTTCTACTGAAAACAATGACCTAAACAAGCGGCTTGACTCTGTGACTTATCAGTTAGATCTAAGAATACTAGAAATAGAGAAACTGGGCGGTGATGTAAAGTCGCTCGAAGAAGTACGTGATCAATTAATCGCCGAAAGAAATACATCAAGACAAAGAAGCTCTTCAGAAATAGTTGCTTTGAATGAGAAGATAAAAAGCTACAATGGCATGATAGTGCAAAAAGATCAGGAGATCCTTGAATTGCGAGCCATGAATCAACAACTTTTCACAGAAAACCAGGACTTAAAAACTACTCAGGCAGAAATTGAAGAAGAGGTGGCTCAGCTGAATCTTCAAAAAGAAGATCTTCAAGCCAAAGTCAATGTAGCATCTATGCTAAAGGCTGAAAACATTGAGATCTCAGCGGTTAACTCCAAAGGAAAAGAACGCGTTGAAACCACCAAAGATTTTAGAAATCGACAAATTGAACGTATCAAAGTGAGTTTTAATCTAGCAGATAACAAGGTGGCAGAGAAAGGACCAAGGAATATTTACGTTCAGGTTTTGGCCCCTAATGCACAACCTATATTTGATGTAGCTAAGGGATCTGGCACATTTATGATGGATGGAGCAGAGAAATTCTACACTGTTAAACAAGATGTGATTTTTGACAATACTGAACAGGAGCTCACCTTCTTTTACGAGAAGGGCACCGATTACACCTCAGGCATACATCAAGTCAAAATTTTTGTCGACAATTATGAAGTCGGCTCTAAGACATTCACTGTAAAATAATCAAAGCCTCCTTCGGGAGGCTTTTTCATGAAAGCCAGTTATTTTTAGCTGAAGCAGTTACATGCGCTGACCAAGAGAGAACAATTGAAAAGTATATCTATCAATTATCTCTGGGAAACATAATCACCAACTATACTTCTCAGCCCATTCAACGGCGGTTTATTGAATCTTAGGCAGTCACGTAGTGGAATGTTTTCTATTACCTCTACTTTTGACTTGGCTATTCATTTGGAATACAGCGAGATTTCTCCTACTTTTGCATCCTGTTTATTAAATTCCTTAAACACATTAAAAAAATGTTCCAAAGAAATTACGAGACGGTATTCATTTTAACTCCCGTTTTATCTGATGTTCAGATAAAGGATACTGTCGACAAGTTTGTGAACTTGTTAAAAGAACTGGGGGCAGACGTTATTAATGTGGAAAATTGGGGTCTTAAGAAAATGGCTTATGCTATTGAGAAAAAGACTACAGGTTTCTACGTTATGGTTGAATTCAAGGCCGATCCTACGCTTATCCGCAAATTCGAAGTAGAACTTCGAAGAGATGAGAAAGTGATGAGATTCTTGACTACTGTTTTGGATAAGCACTCTATTGTTTATGCCGAAAGAAGAAGAAAAGGAGAGTTTAACAAAAAAGTTGAAGCTAAGGAGGAAGCCACCAAATGACATTAGTTAACGAGCCAATCAATAGAGGCGAAATCAGAAAAAAGTATTGCCGATTCAAGAAGCACGGCATTAAGTACATTGACTACAAGGATCCTAATTTCTTGTTGAAGTTCGTCAATGAGCAAGGTAAAATTCTTCCAAGAAGACTTACTGGTAACTCTGCGAAATTTCAGAGAAAAGTGGCCCAGGCCATCAAAAAAGCAAGACATTTGGCTTTGTTGCCATTCGTAACCGATGGGTTGAAATAATTCGGTCTTGTATCGTCCAATCACAAAAGATCATTACAAATGGAAATCATACTAAAAACAGACATCAAAGGTCTTGGCTATAAGAATGACTTGGTAGCTGTAAAGCCAGGGTACGGAAGAAATTACCTGATTCCTCAGGGTTTCGCAGTACTTGCAACTGGCTCTAACAAGAAAATTCTTGCTGAGAATATCAAGCAAGCTGCTCACAAAGCAGAAAAGATTAAAACTGAAGCTCAGAATATCGCAGAAAAACTTGAAGCTCTAACACTAGAGATCAAAGCGAAAATCGGTGAATCAGGTAAAATCTTCGGTAAAGTAACTACTCTTCAGATTGCCGACGCATTGGCAGCTCAAGGTATCGACATCGACAGAAAGAAAATCTCTATCAATACGCCAGTTGATGGCGCTGGGGAATTTGCTGCAGAAGTTGACCTTCATAGAGAAGTGAAAACTAACGTAAAATTCAACGTGTCAGGAGAGTAATTCTTCCACACAGATAAAAATAAAAAACCCCGATAATTCGGGGTTTTTTTTGTGCCTAACTCAATGCTTTCTCAAAGCTTTCTACCAATTTCTTAGAAACAGCCTTACTGTTTTTTTCTCTAGCTTCCTTGAAAAAAGCTAGAGCCTCGTGACCTTTTTCGATCACGCCAACAGGGTTCTGATCATTTTGGAAACTCACCCAGCACCAAGAAAGCTCAGCTGCCAACGTTTCGCCTGATTTTAACTTTTCTAATTTCTGCACCACTTCAGGCAGCGTTTTTTCTAATTTCTCAACTTGCATAACAAATAATGGTTTAGTAGCTTTTTTCTATTTTTTTTACAAAAATGAACATATATTTTCAATTACACAATATAACCTCCTCACTGTTAACATAATCACAATTTTAGGACCTGCAATTTCTATTATCGCAAATAGAGATATCATTATAAGATACTATGGACAGAATCTATAAACGATTTAAAAGATCAATATTTTCTGCTGATTCAAAGGCAATTAGCTAAAAAACACAAAAATCTTTAAATACTGGTTTGGAAAAAAAGAAGCAAGACTCTACCTTTGTGACACTTTAAAGGAGAGGAGTTATATCTCCCTACGGAACTGGCTTATGGTGTAACTGGCAACACGTCTGATTTTGGTTCAGAAGAGTCCAGGTTCGAGCCCTGGTAAGCCAACAAAAAAGTAAAAAAGACCGCTGAATCAGCGGTCTTTTTTTTTATGCCTATTTGTCCCGTCCTGAAATAGCGTTACACAAAATGTAATGTTATGAAAGAAGAACAAGAGAGTAAGTATGTTAAGCGAACCCAACGAGATTACAGTTATGCTTTTAAACTATCGGTTGTTTCAGAGATAGAGCGTGGGGAATTGGGAATAAAAGCCGCCGCGCGCAAGTATGGAATTCAGTCTCATTCTACAGTGACAGGCTGGTTAAGGAAATATGGTAACTTTGATTGGGTGAACAAATCCACTTTAAAGATGCCTAAATCAAAGGATCAAAAACTGTTAGAGCTCGAGCAGAAAGTGCTTCTTTTGGAGAAGCA
>NZ_FOKK01000027.1 GCF_900112005.1 Algoriphagus aquimarinus
TTCTGCTTCTCCAAAAGAAGCACTTTCTGCTCGAGCTCTAACAGTTTTTGATCCTTTGATTTAGGCATCTTTAAAGTGGATTTGTTCACCCAATCAAAGTTACCATATTTCCTTAACCAGCCTGTCACTGTAGAATGAGACTGAATTCCATACTTGCGCGCGGCGGCTTTTATTCCCAATTCCCCACGCTCTATCTCTGAAACAACCGATAGTTTAAAAGCATAACTGTAATCTCGTTGGGTTCGCTTAACATACTTACTCTCTTGTTCTTCTTTCATAACATTACATTTTGTGTAACGCTATTTCAGGACGGGACATCCTCAAATTTCAAAAAAGTCAAGCTCATTAATGGGTTTGACTTTTTTTATTCAGTTCACTTTTTTCTTTAAATAATGTCTGATAGGCTATAGACACACTTTAAAATCATCACCAAAATCATCACCAGGATTTTTTAGTTAGCCTTCATCGAACTTTCCACATTTGTTCTATGAAACATATAGAAAACAACTCCAGTCAGCTAACACTGATGGATTCCAACCAACTCCATGAGTTAGTTCGGGATATCGCCGAGGTCAAAGAGACCCTCTTAAAAATGTCTGGCAAGACAAATTTCCCATGCCTTTTAAGAACCTCAGAAGTCAAAAAGATACTCAAGCTTAGCGACAGTTCCCTTGCAGGTCTAAGACAAAATGGCTCGATTCCTTTCACGAAGGTTGGAGGCACTATCTATTTTCTCAAGAAAGACATTCTTGAATTGGTCGTACAAAACTATTCTGGGGTTTATGAAAGATAAGATAGATCTCAGCCTTGTTTCCTTGAGGATCTTCAATGATCTAATAGGAAATTTATACCCTGGCGGAACCGTAATCCCTGGTTATAATATTTCAAACCCGTTTCCCTCAAGTAAGCCCCCCCTCATTTAGTATCTCCATATACATCATTAATCAATTTTTGTATAGGAATTATGAGTCTAGAGATAATCGCAAATGTCTAAACTTCACCAAAAGTGAATTAGGATTAAAAACTTCTGAAGCAATCGAGAAAATTATAAAAATAAATACAGTATGATGAACGACGCGTTAACAAAATTTTTCAAAAACGAAAAAATAACAAAAGCAATCCTAGAAGATTTTAAAGTAACAAGTCATGAAGAAAGTGACGGAAGCAATATAATTAGCTTTCGCTATGTTGATGGAACAATTAAAAAATATAACACTTCAGACCCCAGCAAATCAACCACAGATTATAATGGAGATGTAGATAATAGATTCGAAGTCTTTGGATACAAACAATTATCTAAATCAAGGAAAAAAGTCTTTATCACTTCGAGAGAACAAGATGTTTTGAGGTTACATGTAGAAGGCTACTCTGCAGTTTGCTTTAGCCTTAACAATCCACATGCTATAAGAGCATTAGGAATATTAAAAAGGGATTATAATGAAGTAATTGCAGTTTTTCCTCATAATCCATATTATAAATACTCATTAACTGATTATTCAAAACATGATATTCCGATTGTATCCTTACCCCCTTCAAGTATTGTAGAAAGTATAACCGGATACTTAGAATGTTTCAAGTCTACTTTGGAGTTTGACGCTTTGGTTAGCAAAGCAATAAGCAAATTCTACAAAAAAAAGTCCTATTACCCTGCTTCCGATTTAGGAAAGATAGTATCAGAAAAGGACGATTTCATAATTCCACAAATATTACCAAAAGGAATTATGGCAGGTTTAGTAGGCGGGTCTGATTCAGGAAAAAGTCTATTAGCTCTTCAATTTGCAATCAGTTATGTGTTAGAAATGAAATTCCTTGGACATCAAATAACTGGAAATAAAAAGGTTCTCTATTGCTCATTTGAAGACGATCATAGCTCGCTTAAAAGAAGGCTTGTTAAGCTTTCATCAAAACTGACTAAACAGGAACGATCGCACGCTTTAAAAAATATTTTCATAAACCACGACAATTCATCTTTTGAAAACTTAATTGAGGAACATATGCAAATTCATCCCAATACGGGCCTTGTGATCGTGGACACACTAAGTGAATTAATAGGAGACAAAGACATGAATTCCAATAGTGATGTTAGGAGTGTAATGCGACCTATCCATAATAGTATTTTAAAGCATGATTTAACAGTATTATTTATTCATCATTTTACTAAATCCTCGGAGAGAGTAGGAAAAATAAATAAAAATGGATTATTAGGTAGCCAAGGAATTGAAGCTAAAGCAAGAGTGATCTTTGGCTTGAAGAAAGGCACTAACTCACTCCGAACCTTGTCAATAATTAAAGGAAATGATATTACTGAAGATTGCAAAAGCACCAGTTCTCAGCAACACTTAGAGTTAAATACTGAGAATCTTTGGTTTAAAAAATCTGAATATGTGTTGAACACTTCTATTAAAAAAGAAATGCAAAAGTATGATTGGCCAGAAATATTTGGTGATAATATTCTATTGAGATCAGGAATAATTAATAGTCGGCTTCAGAAAAAGTATAACATTACCCAAAAGGCTGCTGAAAAAATAATCCATACGGAATTGTTCATGTTTAGAGCATCCAAAGTGGGCTGGTATAAGAATCCAGCATTACTGTCATAATTTCTTCTAACATATATTCCAATAGAGATTGAGCTTGAATCTCTTGCAATAACCTCCCCTCCTCCCTCCCCTTAAGGGGGGAGGAGGAGGTTATTACCGTTGCAAACATTCCGAAAAAGGCGGCTATTTGAGAAAGGAATAGTTGATTTCACCATTTTTACACTAATTTCTACATGAGTCCAGCATCTTGATTTTAAGGATAATGTTGTTCCATCTATTTACCCTTAACCAACCGCGGGAAGTATTAAGGCTAAAATGAATACTTTCTGGGTTCTTTTCAGCTGGGTACATGTAGCCTTTGGATAATTAAAGTGTATCACTCTTAATTCATGGATGTTCATCCTAAATCCAAAGATAGTCTCTTCACTGTTCTATCAACTAATTCAGGCTTTGCTCCTGAGACGTGGAATCGGCAATAAAACTTTCACACTATTCTTGTAAAAAAAAAATCACTGACTAAATTGAATCATCCAAGCAGTTTAGATTTGAATGATAATTCGTTAAAAATTTTTAATCTGTCCAACAATAATCCCAAGCCACTGATAGCTTCCTTTTTAAATGCATAGCTAATGCCTTTTGACTACTTTGTTCAAATATGATTTTTATAATTCAGACGCTATTTCACTAAACCTACAAAATGGATTTGCTAATTTTATTTGAGCTGGTGACTTGCACTCCGGTTCAAAAATGGCTGGGCTTGACACCAAGATGAACATCGCTTTTGCTCTGGAAACAGCCACATTAAATCTATTAAGACTATAAAGAAAATCCATTCCTCTCGGTGCATCTTGTGGATGAGAGGTCGCAACAGAATAAATGATAATTGGCGCTTCTTGCCCCTGAAATTTATCCACCGTACCTATTTCCAAATCTGGAATTGCCTCTTGGAGAAGATTGACTTGTGCGTTATACGGTGAAATGATTTTTATGGAAGCAGGAGTTAAAGAGAATTGTTTACCCTCTTTATCTATCAAATTGGAATCTGGAGCCAACAGCTTTTGAACTAATGCAGCTATCGCTTCAACTTCTTCGGCAGAGGAGTTAGTATTCCCTTCATGTTTGACTTCTAAATACCTCAATCCTGCCCCTTCAATTAATTCTCTTACAAAGACATTTTGATTTTCAAGGCCAGTAACTGGGAAGAGTTTATTTTCGTAAAAAAGCTCAGAATCAAACGAGCAAATTTCTGGGTGCATTCTCCAAGTGTTCTCCAGAAAGACACCTTGATCATCCGATATAGTTTGTCTTTCCTGAAGAACATGGCTTAAAGCCGAAACCTCAGTCCCCTCTGGATGAACTCCTTTTTGAGGTTGTTGAAGTTGTTGGGGATCTCCCAAAAGAACTAAATTCTTGCAGGCACCAGAAATAGCTAAGGTGTCAATCAAAGACAATTGACCTGCCTCATCTACAAAAAGATAGTCTACAGAATTATCAAGCTCTGAATCACACCATAAAAATGATGTGCCTCCAATAACCTGATGTTTTTCAATTCCTGTCAGAATCTCATTTTTATCAAGCGTGATTTTCCATGGCACATCATCTGATCCATCATCATTGGATTTCTTTTGAATCATGGATATACCATAGTTATTTTGATCGGCCACCTCCTGAATTTTATTCAAAAGATTACTAATCACTTTATGGCTTAACGCGGTAACACCTACCCGTTTTCCTTGCCTTACTAACCCTAAAATCACATGACTTGCCGTATGGCTTTTCCCCGTCCCTGGAGGACCTTGAATAGGCAAATAGCTATGATTAAGTCTCAAGGACCAATCCAAGGTAAACTGAATTTTATCTGAAGTATTTGGGACAGTTTCAATAATTCTGGGATTTACTCTCAATAGTAAATTTCTACCAGCAGCATATTCCTGGTTTTCATCAGATATCCCATGGTCCACTACCCATTCAGCCAAACTGATTATGGCTTCCTCTTTTTTAGTGAGATTTATATCTTCAAAAGAAAAAACTGAGGATGGATGTAATTCTAAAATCGATGGCCCCTTCTTGATTTTTATAAGTCTATTATTAAAATCAATGCTTTCTACAGATCCTGCTGAGCTTCCATCTTGGGCTTTTAGCCTCGAACCTGTTCTAATGTCTGTTTCTTGGTTCGGAAAGCGGTAAGTATCAACAACAGATCTTTTCACACTCACTCTTTCACCCGTAAACTCCAGATAAGATAATGCACCTCGTTCTTCCAAAAGTTCGTAATCAGGTAATTCTATCAGTCGAAAATACTCCCACCAAAATGACTTCTTTTCCCGTCGATACCAATCCAACATATGCGCAAGTATAAATTTAGCCTGCTGCTCAGAATTCCTTTCATCTTTATCAAAAGAAATGTCAAGAAGTAGTGCTTCCATTATTGGCCTTATTCGTTCCTGATGGGCAGTTATTGCGTCACTGGATTCTCCTCGCAAAAGTTCTGGCCTTGGAATCTCATTACCTTGTTCAATTAGCTCTATTCTCAAATCTTCCAGCCATTCATGCAATTTTAGGGTTGATGTGCAATCGTCCTGATTATACAATTGAATCGCTTGAACCATTGCCTCATTTGCCTCCTGAGGCATTCCCGATTCCAATAAATATTCATAATCAGCCTTAAATCCAGATAGTACTCTTAGATCCATTTCCCGACTATACCCATAAAATTTCTCAAGATCCTTGATCGAATATTTCTCAACACTCGCGCGAACAGATTGCCTAACTACCCTATACAAATCAATAAAAGTCCCTGACCTAAGCAAGGAATCCATTTCACCTTCCCGAGTAGCATATTTCCCCATAAGTCGCTTAAAAGCCACTGGCTCATAAGGGGCATAATGGTATATATGAACACTCGGGTCTTTGGATTTCAGTGTAAATGCAAAATCAATAAAGGATTCAAATGCTTCTTTTTCCTCCTCTGGATTTTCTGCCCATATTGGTTGATATTTTCCTTGGTGAACCCAACCTATCAGATACTCTAAACCTGAAGGACCAACCATAGGGTCTCCTTCCAAATCAAGGTAAATATCATTGTGAGAAGGTTCAGGCAACTTGAAGAAACCTGTTTCAGGAACAAGATCAAGCAACTCGTAAATGGGTCTATTCTCAGTCCTACTTTGATACTGGACCCGTGCCTGTTCCCTTAATTTATTGTAAGTTTCAACTGAACCTTTTGAAGGAACAAAAGGAACTGGCAATGGAATACCTGCCAATCTTTCAAGGGTATTTATCCCCTTAATCCTCAGCTCTTTTGTTTGACTGGTTCCAAGTCCTGCCACAAAACCTAAATGATCATCATACCTTCTCTGAGCATTGCATCGTTCCCACCAACTACAGATATCACAATGGGAAACGGGGTCAGGATAGGTGTCTTCAGGATTCGAAATTGCCTCTTTTAGTCTTCTTTTTACCAAGCGGATATATGCGGAATAGTCATCTACCCGATATTTATGAGACGATTCAGGAGTCTTCACATGCATGTATTCCGGGTTAATACCCTGAATTTTGGCAACGGCCTCCGAATAAAGCCCGATCTGTAAAATTGTTCCTGCACGAGTTTCAGACGCAAGCTTGGTGTCCATCACTTCATATGACCAATCTCCCAGATCACTCTGTTTTTGGACCTTTAATAAAAAATCAGCCCAACCTTTCCATTCCCCAGCTTCAAGCAACCGAGCTTGATAAATCACATCCACTCCTGAGTGCATAGCTTCAATCACTTGCTCCTCTGTAGAAGCTGAATCTCGCGAAATCTCAATGACTGTTTTGTCTTCAGACTTTAATTCTTCTAAAAATTGATCCTCAAATGAAATTCCTTTTTCCCTCAATAGATCTAACACTCTATTGTTATTAAAAGGCTTTTCTAAAACCCCTTCTGCTGCCAGTTTATTAAGCTGAGTCAGATGCTTGCAAGAAAGATGGTTTGATAAGTCAGAAGGCGAATACAAAAGCCCTTGTTTCGTTTGTTTCATATTTAAAAATTCTGATTCAAAAAGTTATAACTATAACTCAATTATAATAAAGAAGACCAATGGTAGTAAAAATCGAATCGTTATTGGAATAGAATTCTACAAATTGGTCTTCTACTTTATCTCTCATTGTAATTCACAATAAAAACTCTTTCACCTATCCATCTGGTTTACCATATCCGGCAAAATCAACCAAGTAAACATAGCCTTGAGCTTTTGCTTCTGAGCACCATTTCTCTGAATAATTAGTCCCATTTCTTAAATCTGATTTTACAGAATCTTCATATTCCCAAGCAACAACTTCATTTACTACAAATCCAGTAACCTTATCGTATTCTCTAATTCTACCAGCATTTGATGAAAGTGAACCAATAGTTTTTCTCATCATTTCATGGTGCAATTCAAAATATGGAAACTGTGTATTATTATTTTTCTTAACAAAAACAGGGTCTCCACTTTTGATATGACTTTTGATGGCTGGATTTATAGACCTCCTATTAAAATTATAATCCATAGCTGGCCAATTAATAACCAATTTGCTCAATTCTGGAATAGCAGGGACTCCCATTCTCGTGCTGACTGAATCTGGAAATCTAAAACTATTGGAATTAAGAAGTGCCTTTTCTCTTTTATTCATGAATACTAATAGCCTAAATCTGGCCCTTGTATACGCCACATAAGTTAGCCTCCTTTCTTCCTCAATCATTTCCGAGAGTTTTTCCTCTTCCTCAATATCAATTTTCTTTAGAGGAAGATCTGAGAAAGATGGAGGAACAATTACACAATCAAACTCCAACCCTTTTACTTTATGCATAGTAGAAAGAACTACCTCAATTTCATCAGCTCCATGCGAAAATTGACTTCGATATTTTTCATAGATTTTAAAAAGTTGCCCATCATCTTTACTTCCCGTTTCAAACAGGTATTCAATTAATTCAGAATACGAAAGGTTATCCTCTTCGTCATTTAGAAACTCCAAAATTAATGATTGCATTACTCTTAGATAAAAGTGATTCCAGAGGGGAAATGCCAATATTAGTCTATTTATCTCTGTATCAATTTCATTTTCAAATTTGGACTTTGTCAAATCACCTTGCTTCCTTTTAATATACTGAATTACCTCAAAGCATTCTCTGATTCTGATGAATTCATAAGGAAGACTTCCTTGGATACGAATCCTGATATCTGGCAAATCTATCGATCTAATTTTTTGAAACCCTCTGTAAACCTCATTATTAGTTCTAAAGAGTACTGCTATTTGCCGGTAAGGCCTGCCATTAATTCTCTCTTTTGTCAAATCTTCCAAAAAGGTCCACCAATCTGCCCTATTTTCAACGGTATCAAAAACTTGAACATACTCCTTTAAATATTCTTCTTCAGGTTCCCTTGTTGGTAAAGGAATTAAGTCTTGTTGATCATCAGGGAGAGTTAAAAGCCCTTTTGATAATTCCAGAATTTCCGGGTAGGATCGATGGTTTTTAAAGAGTTTAAAAATAGCTGGACTAAATATTCGATTAAAATCATCGTAATAAGGCCATGGACTTAAACTACCTCCCTCCTTCTCTCTATCATACCCATAAATGCTTTGATTGGGATCCCCAATAATAAACAGATTGGATTTGGTTAGATTTTGCAGTTCACTAAGTAATTGTACTCGAGTATTATTTATATCCTGAAACTCATCCACGAGAATATGTTTCAAACTACCCAGTTGATAAAAAATTTCTCCTGGGGAATTCTTTAATATTTCAAGTAGTATTGGCTCCCATTCATTAAAGTCTCGACCCTCCAGTTTTTCCCGACAATACCTTTTGGCGAGACCATGGAAGGTAAAAATCTTTAATCTTTTTGAGAGTTTCCCATACCCAAGCTCGTTAAATAGTTTGCCCAATCGATCTTTTAATTCCGAAACAACTGCCCTATTATATGCCAAAACAAGAATTTCATCAGGGTTGACGCCAACATGATGAACGAGTCTTGCAACTCTTAAGGTAAGTGTATGGGTTTTTCCAGATCCAGGCCCAGCCATTACACTAATATGCTGATTAACTTCAGCATCATAAATTTTCCTTTGTTCAGTATTTAGACGATCCTCTTCAGATTGTATAGCATCTCCTCTCCATTTTATCAATAAGGGATCATCAGGATCAAGCTCTTTCTGAATAACATCCAATAAACTCTCCAAGCTATCGCAAGCAAAATATTTCTTAATAAATATCTCCTGCTTATGTCTCAGAGCCAAGTCATCCAAATTTTTTCCTTTTTGATAATTAGCAAGAACCTCCAAGGAGATAAGTTTTAATTCCCTCACTTTTCTCGACTCCTCAAACTCTTCGAAAACTTGGTTATCATCAGAATGCAAATCATTCTCCGCTATTCCATTAATAGATTTTAGGTATACTTCTATCCCTGATGGAAAAATGCCACCAGACTTACAATAACCTAAAATCGAAAGAATGAAAAGTAAGTCTTGTAGGTAATTGACATCTTCTTTCAGGTTGACATTTGAAATCAAATCGGCCCAATTGAAGGAATTTATGTTCTTTTTAAAACTTGAATTGGAAATATGAAGAAGTAGGCGGATCGAATCATTTTCAAGCTGTAAAAGCTTCGATGACCATTCTTCTACCTTATGATAACCATTGAAAACAGATTGATGAACAATAGCTTTTCTTGATCCATCACTCTTCTTCTCCATCTTACTTTCGTGCCGGGTCTTTCCCAACACTCGGATAAGGGTAAAAGCATGTTTTGCCCTCTTCTTAAAAAGATCTTTTTTGAAATTCTGTAATTCGTTCTTTTTTGAATCCTCTTGATCTCTTTTTGACCACGGTAATGCTTTGAAACTCACCTCTTCCGAAATAGCCTCATTAAGCATATAATCCAGTTCTTCACCTTCAAAAATCTTTGAATCATTTAATGGGACACTTTGAAGGATTCTCCGAGCAAAGGAAAAAACAGCCTTTAATGCCGGAAATTTTTCGTTTTGATATTTAGTGTCAAGCGCATGCTTGATTTCCTCTGACCTCAAGCGTGTAGTTTCAATTAAGACTTGTTGATTAATCTTAATCAAGTTTGTTGAGTGGGCTTTGTATAATGCTCCGTATAAATTGGATAAACTAAGCTTTGTCTCATCTCTCAAAGCTGAAAGAGAAATTTGAATTAATTCAGAGTTTTCATCGCCCTCCTGGTCAGGCATAATTTGACGCAACTTCACTATTGCCCGACAAACCTCAAGAGTCTCTTTATCTTGGCATTTGCTCAAATTCTCCTGAAGATTAAGGATTGAGTCTTTGAAAAGTTCTAAATGAGTAATTGTGGAGTACCCAAGCTTTATTCGTTCTAATTTTTCAAGCCAATGCAATGCAAGCCTAAAGTTAATATTCAAAGACTCATCTGTTTTTCCTCTCTCAACTGACAATAAATCTAGAGGTAAAGCAGTCGGATGCTCTAAATCAGGAATTAGAGTTTTAAACTTCTCAATATATCTTTCAACTATCCCTTTTGCCTCTGCGACCTCATGCCATGAAATCCTACTTTCCAGTAATTGGTCCTTTAATTGAGCAAAATCATCTGTTGATGTAAGGCAAAGAGTTTTTATATAATTATTTTCCCCGTCAAAACCCGCCTCATAGCGTAGTCTTTCGTTTCGACCAGCTCTACCAACTTCTTGAAGAAAATCCTCGAAAGTACTTGACGGTGATAGATGAGCCACATAATGAATATTTGGAATGTCCATCCCCATTCCAAATGCTTTTGTAGAAAACAATATGACGAAGTCGCCAGATTTGAATTTATCATAAGTTTCTCTTCTATCCTCAGCGTCCATCCCTGCATGAAAAAAACCAACCTTATCCTCTAATCCAGAATTATCTCCAAATACCTCTCGCAAATAATCTGGAAATAAGACTGCACTTTCTTCAACTTTCTTTCGACTCTTTACAAAGATTATGGCACGGCTCTTCTTGGAATCAAAACCTCCAACCATTAAATAATTTGCTATTTCAGTAAGACGGTCTTCTACTGCTATATTGTGTTTAAAACCTATTCGAATGTGATCCCTTACTGGGTTATAATTCTTTGGAGCACCTTCCACTATGTCAAGACTACCCATTATTCGAGTTATGTCATTTGAAACTTGCTCTGAAATTGTCGCTGAGAACAATAGTTTTTTAAGATCGAATTTAGAAGAATATTCAGCTATCTTCTTTGCGGCATTCATGTAATCTGGCCTGAAGTCTAACCCCCATTGCGATATGCAGTGAGCTTCATCAAAAACCGCAAACTCAAGTCCATTGTCAGAGATTATTCGCGAGAGCAAAGTATTTTCAAAAGACCTAACTCTAAACCTCTCAGGTGTGATGAAGAGCATGGTGATCTCTCCACCTGATATTCTTCTGTATATATCTTTAATTTCAACTGGTGACTTGTCACCACTGATAAAATCAACATTGCTGAAAAACCCTTTATCCCAAAGACCATCCACTTGATCTTGCATTAGAGCCCTTAGAGGGACTATAACAATTGTCAATTTATTGGTAAAGCCTGATCTAAATAATGCTGGGGCCTGAAACAAGACGGATTTACCAGCACCAGTAGGAAGGGATACTATTAAATCTTTCTTAGCTTGAAGTATCTCGTCTAAGTAAAGATGTTGGTAATCTCTCCATTCATGTGGATTCTCTGGATTTTCTTCAGCGAGAAAAATATACCTGAGTAAGTCCTTTGCCTCTTCAACGCCAAATGGGATTTCAGAAGTAGCAGTATTGGATGGGAAAATTTTTCTCGCCAACTCATAGTCCGCATTGTATTTTTCCTCTGAACCCCACACCTCAATAGGAAAAGAGTTCATGTGAAAACTTCTTGCAACATCATAGTAATCAGCCAATCTTGAGTCTCCTAAAAAGAGATTAGAATCCGCATGATTATCAACAATGGAATAATAGTAAAAGTCAATGAGAGACTTATGTGACTTCAATAAAGTAAAAGTATCTACCATACCAGGTCGAACATTATTCCTTTGCCCCTCAATATCTGACTCATCATTCTCTAAGATTTCAAAATGAATCATTTGTGATTTCTCTTGAAGGAGGAAACTATCCCAAATAAAATCTATTGGCCCAACATAATTAATTGAAATTATATCACTCAACATATCAATTGGAACCACCATCAGTTTATTTCGGGAGGAAGAAACATGAAGAAGCTCGAGCTGTCTTATCGTCGATGATCTATTGTCTGGAACAAAAAAACCAAGTGACCTTGAATAGGATGCTAATAAATCAATTTCTGATCTATTATTAACTATTAACACTTTGGGCAGAATACTACCACTAATTCGAATCCCTCGTATCAGCTTGAACTGGTAAACCCAATATTTATCGCGGTAAAAAGATTCTGCATTTACCCGATGAGCATCGGCTAAAAATCCTGATTTTTTGGGATTAGGTTTTATGACAAAGCCATTAGTTTTGCCTGATTTATTCTCTTTGAATTCTATTGAAACAATATTTTCAAATGAAAGAGACTCGATTATAGAATCAATATCCTGGTTGCAATAAACTTTAAATTGGGATCGTCCAGTCTTCTCAATCCAAATATTATTAACATGTTTCGGAATAGATTTAATGTGAAGCAATTCGAGGTGGTTATGCCCAAGTGAGACATAGCTTTGGCCTCCAGACAACTTTAACCAAATAGGTTCTTGTTTTGGGAATTTTTCAAAAATTGTGGCAAAATCAAAGTCTTGACCGAGCTGAATTTTTGTAGTGAGTTGAGAAAGCTCTTTACATAATACAACTACATGATAGCCTTCCCAAGCCATTTCAGCTTCCTCTATTAGTATAAGTTCATCAAAAAATATGGATGCTGGCATCTGCCTCTTAATAAGTTCTTCAATAGATGAATATTCACAGAGCTCATGAAGTACTTCGTCAGGAATCTTAATAAGAATTGGTGTGGGAAGATTCGATAAATAGGGAATACACCCTCTTAATATATTCCAATCAATATATCTCAGTAATACTTCTTGAAGAAAATCATCGTCTATATAACCCTGCTCAACCAACTCTCTGGAAAGAATCCACGACTTTCGTCTATTTCTTGAAATTAAATTTAGGTTATAATGAGATGATACACTGTCCCACAATAATTCTGGAAGAATCACAAGAACTTTTGAATCAACCTCAAACACTTCATCTAAGGCACGACTAATCTCCCCTGAAAGCACTTGGCCTCCTTGAGGCCTAAAATACTGATCTGACTTCTCCTCTGCATATTTTTTATCCACAAACTGAAGCCCGAACTGAAGACATTTCTCTTCAATAAGTGTAACTGCATAAAGAGGTATAAAAGGCTTCAATGACTGAAAAACTTCTCTCGAAGCAATCAGCCTCATTATTTGATTTAGAAAAAGCTGGTAAGTTTGATTAGTGTCATATGTAGCAGTGTGAGCCGTCATCAACCCGTAGCTCTTCCTTCCAGGATTTAATAACATCTCCACTTCAAGGGTATCCCAAATAAAGTCTTGGAATGCAACAACATCTATTCCGTCTAAGCGCGGGAGATCAAACTCTCTTATGTTTTGACCAATGATTAAACTACTTGACTTAATCAAATGAATCAGATCCTTCAACCCTGCTTCTTTATTTATATAATGCGTATGCTCCTTAGCACCAGAATTCGAGATCCAAGCATATTCTTTGATACCACTACCTTCAACTTCAAGGTCAAAGCATACAAAATCCAGTTGACGTATCTCTGATTCAATTTCGTCAAATAGCCTATTTTGCTGTAGATGTAATAATGATTCATGCCTTGCTAAATGTGAAGCAGCCTTTTCAAAAGGGAAACCTTCCAAAAGACTTACTCGATCTTCATCCTTAGTAAGCTCTTTTAGAATCCAATACATTTTATCCTCTGATAGGCTGTTGATTACTTTTAATTTAAAAAGCTCTACATAGATTTCTGGGTGGGAAGACTCAAAATCATTCTCAGTCAGTTTTATGGTTGGAAAAAGGGCTAAATAGGGGGCAATAAATTCCTTGAAATTTTCGACACCCTGCTTAGAGTCAAGGAAAATTGGTTTCTTAAGAAATTCCTGGATTAAGAATGATAGCCTTTCTGAATTTTGTTCTTGAATTCGAAGGGCATTCAAAACCTCTATTTGATCTTGATAGGATAAGAATGGCAAAATATCTTCTGACCAAATAGTATTACTATTGTCCTCTTTGGGCAACTCCCCAACAATTCCTCTAATCCAAAAACAGAAGGAAACTTTATTAAAAATTTGATTTTTTACGTCATCAAAGAACTCTTCCAAAAAAGGAAAAACATAAAACTCATTGATCTGAAGCAGGATCTCATTTAATTCACGAGAACCCATCTCATTAAAAATCAATTTAAACAAACTGAAAAAAGTAGTATTCTTAGCCCCAGAAGCTATTAAGAATCTATTCAGCCATATAATTGAAGTCCGGTATTGGGTAATATTCTGTGCCTGATGAATCAATACTTTTTTCGCCCATCCAATTTTATCAGGTTCTGGTGAAGAGTAATCATTAATTACCTCAACATTCCACTGACTAAGCGATTCCTTTGCCTTAATAATAAAAACTCCTTCTTTAACAGTGTCCCGTATTGGGAATTCTTGAGTAATTGAAAACCCGGAAATTGGAGACGCATAACTTCTTTCTTTTCTAATGAATAGGTAACACGGAATTAAACTTGAGACCTTTATAGCGTCAAGTTCTCCTCTCTTTCTCTTTGAATCTATCGTCTTGAATACAACTATATCATTTTCAGCTATATCTACTGTAAGTAATTTACTTGAGTGAATAAAGCAATCTTTCGCATCCTCGAAGCTAAAAACATAACCAAAGCCTTTCTTCGCATCATAAAACTTTACTCTACCTACTTTGAGGTCTTTCCATTCTTTAGGGAAAAGATTCTCAAAAATGACTTTGGAAATTTCAAAATTCTCGGCTTTTCGTTTCAGGGGTAATAGATTTATTTCCTCTTTCAAAAAATTGACGGGAATTTTTTGGGTTATTTTATCCTTGTCTAACCGAGATGTTCCTTTCAGGATCTCATGTATTTCTTTTATACTTAGATTATCCTGAAGTTCTTTTGTTGTTGAATAAACTTTATTCTGCACCAATTGTACTTGGCTCAAATTCAATTTGGAGTTGGGATTGTTTTCTACCTCTATCCCATTTGAAGCCAGTATTTCTACAATCTCAGATGTATTTACGTTAAGCTTCCTTGCTATCTGACCAAGTCGAATAAATTTTTGCTCCAAACTCTTATTGTTTTAAATAATTCAAATAGTAAAATACCCTGCTCTGCATTGAGCAAAGAATCAGAGAGCAAATTTTAGGATAGATCTTTTCAATAGTTCGAACTTGCCACAAAACCTTAATGTGACCAGCCATGTCTCCATTGAGTCAAATCACAAAGCAAGTAATTAACAACCATTTAATTCTTTAACAGCATCATTCAGATCAGCCATAGCGTAATTAAGGTAAGTCAAACCTTCTTCAACATATCTTTTTGCTTTACGAAGATTGTACTCAGCATCATCCCTATCATCAGCATTCTCTACCCGTCTTAAATAAGTGTAAGCATCATCAAATCTACTTTTTGCGGTGTAGAAATTTCCCTCTGCATCATCCGATTCATTTTCAGCACCATCACAACCTATATCATCAGCTTCATCTTCGGCGTCAGATGCATCAGATTCAGCATATCCAGATTGGGATTTGGAATAATCAATTTCATTTTTCGCTTTTCGAGCGTAATATTGGATGTCGCCAAGTGCAGTCTGCTGATAACATTTCTTTATATAATCAAGGGTTGAATCTGCATACTCAGTGGCTTTCTTTCCATAATCAAATGAATCTTGTAATTCATCAAAAACATCACCCTTTTGGCCAAAAGTCACGTTGGGCTTTATCATTACAATTGAAAAGGCTATCAAAATCAACAGGTATCTCATAAATATTAGTTTTTTAATTTGTCGTTAAAATACTGATCATAATCTTTGTTTTCCCACTAATAAGCTGGCAGCTTGACTCCCACCTTCCAAGCTTTCTCATATTGGGAAACTTCTGTAATTCTTAGATCACCAATCTTTTCTTCCATTAAACTCAGATCAGGATAGATTATCACACACCCCAGTAGCAGGTTATTGTCCTTTACTTTAAGCCTTCTCCTGATTTCCCTATGTCTTGCATAGCCACTTACCTGACGGATATCTGTATGAAGACCCTGATGACTCTTTCCAATGTATCCAGGTTTGTATTTAGCATCAATGACTAAAGAATCATCGTCCGCTGAAAGCAAGAAATCCACCTCATTCCCATAGGTTCTTTCATGGTAAGTGATAGCAGATCCATATTCCTTCTTCAACATACCCAATACATACAACTCAAATAGCTTACTCATGTCGATCCAATAGGGAGGCGTTTCGATCGTATCCTGATCTTGAATAGCATTAAGATTATAGCTGAAGCGCTGGAGTATTAGCTTTGCCAACTCGATCGCCTTCTCGTAGTTTTTGTAAAAAGGATTGAATTTGAAATGCTTTATTTCATGAAGAAGAACTTCTTCCGAAACCTCTTCGAAGGCGGGTTGGATAAAACTGAAGGTTTCCTGAAAATATGCTTCTGATTCTAACCCCTTAATAGTAGCAAGGTATCGTTTAATGAAAGTCAGCGTTTTTTTCAGTAGTCGATTTTCCAACCCATCTATGCCAAATTCCTCATACTGGCAGAATGTATTTAAATTTTTGTTCTTGACGAGGTTTTGCTTTATCGTCTTACTTACCAATACTTTCCCCTTGACTTTTGCGTATAGATTTCGCTCTATTTTGTAGTAACTTTTCTTTAATCCTTTCCTGACTATATCCTTTACTTGGTTCAGGAATTGGATCATAATCAGTGGAGAAATCAAATCCTGATGCTTCTGCAAAGGAATCCATGCACTGTCAAACTTGATTTCAAAGAGCTCTTGAGTGTGTCCCCGAACTTCTGGTTCTTCGAGTGCCTGGAAGAGCATCTTTAATACATCCACTCGGATGAGTTCTTTTTCCTCCGAAATGGATTTGCTTTCTTCTCCTGTTTCTTGGTCAAATTTTGTATTAAGCTTGGATTCTACATAGATCCAATGCTTGCCCTCATGCTTAGGAAGCCAGTCTGCCCCCACATAGTACGAAGTGGAAATGGCTATTTCTTGATCAATTACCTTAAATGCTGCGCAACTTCCGTCTTTGCGCCTTTTCTTAAAAAGGATCTCCTCCGTAAAAACACCTTCAGAAAAGGGAAAAATATTGGTCACATGCTCACGAAGTGAAAATGGTCTCATAGTTCATTCAATTCCTTAAACACCTTCTGTACAGGGTCATCTGAATTACCTTCATTACTCCTTAAGATCCCATCCTTTACATATTCTTTGAGAAGTGGAAGCACTTCGTACTTCAATTTGATCTTTATCTCTTCGTCTGCTTTATTAGCATCTGTTTGATCTGTAAGAAAGTAACTATGCCCAATCCAAACATCTTCCGGTCTGAAGTCCGCCATTAAGGTTTCTGCCCGCTTCGGGGTAGCTTGAGTCGAGATCACCTCATCATAATTGGAAACAAATAGCTTGGAAACCTTTTCAAACATTCCTTGCGCGAGCGTATTCGAGATCGGAGTAATTGACGGCAAAACATCTACAAAAGCAAACCTTCTTCGAATTGCATAATCAATATGACCAACGCTTCTGTCGGCGGTATTCATGGTTCCTATCACAAATAGATTTGGAGGAACCACCATTGTTCTCGATCCATTGACGGCATACATGGACTCCACAGGTTCGCTTCTGTATTCTAACCCATAAATTAGCTCCCCTAATACCGAAGGCAGATTTGCACGGTTTATTTCATCAATGATCAAGACAAAGTTTTTCAATTCCGTTTTGAATTGTGTCCCAACCTGAATGGTTTTCCCTTTCACAAATTCTTCAAAAAGCTGAAGAACTCTCAAATAGTAACTTGAATGTTGACGAGCGGAGCCTGAAATATTGGGGTTTGCCTTGATTTCCTTTCGTGATTTAGCATTAGCCAAAAACAGAATCAAGATGTCTTTTAAATACAATCGATGGCCAAGAGAAGAATTCCAATTATCACCTGTATATCTAAAGGATGATTCATCTACATCGAAAAGGTATGTGGTTGTTCCATCCAGTATGTATTTCCCATTTGCAATTTCTATTCTACTCTCGATTTCATCCTTAAACGCATCCAAAAAACTTTCCAATTGCTTCTCTTTTGAGATCTCTTCAGGGGATTTCAAAGAGTCTAAATAATTCTGATGCGCAAGATTTGCCATCTCTGCAAATACCTTGTCCACGGATGTGTAAGTTGGATTTCCTCCTTCTGTTTCTACTACAATTCCCCTTACAAAATCCTCATAAGAATATGACGGATGAAATTGGATTAATTTGAATTCTCCAAGCTCAGAAAGTTGATTTTTGAAAATATATTTTGCAATAGCAGCCGCATATGGGTCAGAACCATTTTTTTGACCTCCCTCCCACAACTTGTTGTTAAAAGCATTAGTGATATCCTTAAACGAGATCTTATAGTCAGACCCTGTATTTTTCAATTGAACTTGAACCCAACTATCACTCACTGCAAGAACTGTATAGTGAGTATAATTAGTTGAGCTTGGAATCACCAAGCCAGGGCGGATTAGCTTTTTTATTTCATTTTCTTCGACCTCATTTTTCTTGGATGTTAAAGATTGAGCAATTTCTTTTGCTAATCTGGTCTTTCCTGTACCTGGAGGGCCTTGAAGTATGATTTGCTTTTTATATTCTAAAAGTGACTTAGCCTGAGTTAGCATATTGGTTTTTGAATAAAGTGAATACCATTTTGTAATAAACTCGCTTATATTAGCGGAGGCAAAAGTGACTGGGTTAAAGGTGCCGTCTACTTTTTTCCCAATCTGGTCCTTAACCTTGTCATCAAAAAATTGAAGAACCTTAATTAGCCTCCTGTTCTCAAACCAATCAAAATCAACATTTGGATTAGGTGTTTTTTCTGGCTCACCTAAGACTTCAACCAATGCTAAAGGACCTTTGCTTCGGACCAAAACAATGTCACCAATCTTCATCACATTTGTAAACTGATCAATATAAACCCTTCCCTCTTCCCATTGTCCCATCCCGATATAATGGGTTTCTTTGAGGATTCTTTTCACCTTTTCTCGAGGGAATTCTGATTGGTTATTTGGATGTAACTGAATGTGCCAAAAATTCATTTTTTAATAGTTAATAAGTTCTATACTCCCCATGATATTCTGTTCGAACGACTAAATTTTCTTCCTTCATTAGTTCCTCGAATATGTCAAAAAATGGATCTCAATCCCCTTTAAAACTTCCTTCAGGATATCATATGAATCCGACCCGGCTCCAGTTCGATGAATAGCTTCCATTCCAATCCAAAATATTTCTTTACTCACCCTCACTACTAATTCCTGAAAATCCTCCTGCCACGGTATTTCAATTCCAACTCTAATCTCTGCGTCAGCATCTTTATATCTAAAATTGTCAATGGCCCAAATCAAATAAGCCATATTCCTTACAGACTCATTTGTAAGCTCTTCCCGGAAGATTAACAGATAAAGGTTTTCAATGGCGATGCTTCTTGCTATATCTAACATTTTAATCCATCAAATACCCAGCAATTTCCTCAATACACACAAGCCCAATAATCTTCTCTCCTGCCTTTCCAGAATGAGTAATAATCATACAATCCAACTGGCTTTTATTCTCGGCAGATTGCCGGATATAGATTTCTGCCGCTTCATACACGGTGGTGCTTCTCGAGATTAAAGAGTAATTCTCCTTAATCTCAATATGAGGTATTAAGTCGGATATTCTTGCCGATGTCAAATCGATTAACTCATTCTCATATTCCGCAAAAAGCCATCTTGAAATAGTATTGGTGGAAATCACCTCAATAACATTTCCTGACTCATCCAAGATGGGAGCTTGAGAAAAATCCTTTTGCTTCATCTCTGTAAGCAAATCTATCAACGGAGTTAAAGGAGTTACTGAAAAGACTTCAAATCCGAATTGAGGAAACACAAGCTTAGGCTTACTATATTCGTCCATAATCTGCTTGAGCAAGGTTACGGTTTCATCAAATGGCTCTGCAATTGCTCTACCATCTCTTGACTGATGTGCTATAGCATTACGAAGACTTCCTAACTGATGCAAATCATCTTTATACCTCCGGACTATAGGGTTTTTTTCGGAAAGCTGTTTAATTCGATAAGTAAACGATTCATAGTCAGAGTGCCCTAAAGCTCTGGCAAAGGCTTGGTCCAGCTCATTATACAGATGGAGAAACTTTTGTGCGTTGGTCATATTACTCTCCATAAGGATTCAACTTAAACCGAAGGATTGAATCTTTATCCTTAATAACAACTTTGGCCTTTGCAGCGATCCTAATCCAAAAATGCTTTCTCAATTCCTCACTTGACAGATTAAATCGCTCTGTAAAGCCCTTAATCGATTTCACCTTCAATAAATTATCCTCGTTTCCTCCTCCTAAGTCAAGCAATTCCACCATAAGCTTTTTTTCAAGAAATTGAACACCCTTAAATCGCCCATCATAAACATATCGAATAGATATTGAAGATTTGGGGATAATAAGCAATTCAGAATTTCTGTCGTACGTTTTGTAGCTAAATGTAATAGGTGAAGTCATATCAGCTTTAGCTTTTTTACCTATAATCCAGAAGTCAGGATAAGCATTTCTAAAAACAACCAGACTATCTTTACTATACTTGTCGATTATCCCTTGAACATCCACACGCTTTAGCTCCCGGTCTTGAAGAAGTATTTGTTTACTAAACAAATTATAATCCAGCTGAATATTTTCCTCTTCAAATAAATATCTCCCAATAGATTCTGAAAGCCCATATGCGGGACTATACCAATCAGGAATTACATACTTTCTGAGCTGTAAATCAGAAGCAACCACAAATGTTTTCAATTCTTTTTGGCACTTTTCCTTCCTATTAAATTGTGATAGATTATTTGATAAAAAGTTTACAAGAGAATTATTCAGATATTGATTAGAAATATTAGAAATCAAGTCATCAAAAATGCTTGTTTTTATCGGTGTTAAACTTTCGCTTTTCTGAATTTGGCCTCCAAAAAAATTGAACATAGAATTCCAAAAAGAAGAAGACTGTCTTCTTTCTTCATCTGTCAACAAATCATTCCCATCAATCCTATCCAATAAATCACTCGAAACACCAGTCATTGAATTTAGGAATGAAGAGTCTAATAGCAAACCTCTTAAACCCATCATATTCTCCATTGATTTGTTGTCATATGGGATATTCTTAAATAAGAACAATATAACATCATCCAGATATTTATATCCATAAGAAGTCTCGAGGAATCTGAAATTCAATTCCCTCTTCAATTCTGAATAGATAATTAACCAGACTAATACATCATTTATTGTTTTTGGGAAAAAAGTACGATGGTTTGACCATTGCTCATTCTTTCGAAGTCGATTAAAAGATTTGAAAAATTCATCTTTACCCCTGAAATACCTGACAGTACTTAAGTATTCTAAAACAAGGGTCTGCATCGACCTGAATTTATAAAGCTGAATAGCTTCGTCCTCTTGGGTTTTTAAGAAATATTTTGGAACATTTTCAGGAATGTAATCTGGTGTTTTATTATTGGAAACACTTTCAATAAACTTTAAATGCTCCTCAAGATCGTTTAAAAGGATCACCTGATTTCCACCTGACTTAACTTTATCCAAATTTGTGTAAAAATCCGAATTCCGATCCTCTCCTTTAAGCAGTGCTCTAATATCATACAAATCAATTTCGCTGAATCCGGAGTTGCTTAAAGTCATATCTGACAATGAGTCCAAAAAATCTTCAAGAAGATTATCTTTCTCTAATTCATTTAAATAAATCCATATATTCAATAGGTATCGTCTTAGTAAAGGCACCTTTTTAAAGCTAAGCAAAGGCAAATAATAGACGTTGAAAATAGAAATAAATAAAACTATTCTTAAGAAATTTTCATCAGGCAGGTCGCTTATTATTTCTTTTTTTGTGAATAACCCCTTTAGTACACCGTAATAAAAATCATTAATAAGGCTTATTGAATCAAAATCCTTTTTCTCAAAAACACTAACTTTATGAACCGTTGATAATACCCTTGAAAGGACAATATTTTTTGTTCTTTCCAACTCCTTTTCAGAAGCTGTTGAATAAAGCATTTTAAGAATTCTGAAATAAATGTCAATTACATTATAATTCTTGTAGTTCTCTGAGTTAAACTCATTTAACTGTCTATAGTATTCAAAATGATTTGGCTTTTCAACTTTCAAACGCGACCATCTTTCCTCTTTACTGTTACTAAATTCAACTGAGGAATTTAATATTTGAGTAAAGTCAATTTTGTCCAACTCCAGCCGGTTTTGATATCTCCCATCTCTATTAATAAATTCATCGAGATTTGAACCGGTGAAAAAATCATCAAAAGTTTCTGAAAACCAAATCAAATCTTCTGAGACGAGATCCTCCTCTGCAAAATCAAGCTTAGAAAGCCAAACTTTTAATAAGCTCTCAAATGAACGTTTCACTTGTCTAATTTTGTCCATCCTTCAACATTTTCTTAATATTTGACTTTTCTTCTTTCCTAACCAATTGGGAAAAATCACTGATTATCTCTTCAAGGTTTTTAAAGAAAAAATACAAGAATATAAGTGTAGCTGTTATGGCGCAAAGCATCAAAAACAAAACCCATTTCGGGATAGGCTCCCAAAATGATACAATTGTAAAAGTTATAAGTACAAAAAGTACGGCGTACAGTCCTTTGTACTCGCGTTGTTTAAACACAACCGAAGTAACCTCTTGACTACTGAAATACTTCCCTTTTGCGTCATTAATTATTTGAAGTGAAATAGGAAACAACAAAGCCACTATCCCTGTAAGTACCTCTAAGTAAGTACCTACATTCTCGTCACTCAAACTAAAAGCAGAACACTTCTCGACAATTTCTGGAAGTATGACTTTAGAATTTACATCCCAAGCCAAAAAAGCTATAATCGTTAGAGATACGAACAAGACCAATAATACTACCAGTAAAACACACATTACTCTTAAACAATATAGCATCTGAATTCCAGTTTATTTGCTTTATTCCTCCTCTTTAATAAAAAACTCTGAAATAGCCCCATTTTCTCTCATTGCTATTTCTAAAGGCTGGTTCATAGGCTTCACGATAAGTTCAATTGCATCTTTTGTAGATGCAAAACTCTTTCGTTTGTCTACTTCAAAATTTTTGAAAATTTGTTTGAAATCATTGATATTTCTCTTTTGGCTATCAGAAGAAAACACAGATTTATTTTCATTCTCCTCAAGCTTCTTGATAAAACTATTCTTTGTCTTATTGTATAGGGCTTCAGTCTTCTTAAACATTAATTCATTTTCACTAAAACCCTGAAAAACAGATAGCTTAGATTCTATTAATTTAATTCTGTTCTGTGTGGGCTCAGCGAATAAATTCATATGAAATTCAACGATTGTTGCCATATGAAACAATTCGTCAGCTTTTAGACACATGCCCATTTTATAAATAAAACCAGATGACTGAATCTTATTCGACACTATATCCGCTTCTTTTTTTGTTGAAAACCAAGTGTCAGTTTTTAAGACTTCTTTAATTTCATTCACAGAGTTTTCAAGAAGAATATGGTATTCCTCTCTGACTTCAACCAAATCTCCAATTATACTTCTAATATGAACTAAGTCTTCTATTTCAAAGACCTTCCTTTGTGAATATTTTTGGATAAAGTTAAAAGCACTTCGAAGTCTCGCTTCCCTCTCCGTATGATGCAAGATTAATAGCTCATCAAGTTTTGCTTGTATCGCATTAAGCTGTTTGGAAATCCCAGCCATATAATACTGCCCAGTTACTATAGACAATGCTTGAAAAATAAACACGGGAGTAAAAACAGAAGTCCCTGCCTTTACAAACCCCGCTTGACTTATAATCTTACCATTGGAACCAACCACAGCTGAAGACAAACCTCCTTTGGCTAATTTCATCAAAGTCGCTGGATCTACGGTTGAAGTAAATAAATTTTGGGACAGCGCATACCCCGCGCCTGACATCACACCACCCCTAATCACATCAGTGACTATGTCCTTGGAAAAGTTGTCCGATCCAGAACGATCCAATTGTTTCCACTTTGAATCGAGCTGAAGATCCTTCCGCAAATTGAACATCAAACTACTATCGTTTGAGTCTGAAGAAAACATGATGCTCTGGGGCATTTCTGGGTTAGCAAAACCGCTCCTAAGTGCAGGAACCTGAGCTCCCGTGGCAGGTAAATGACTAATTACAAAATCAAGTTTTTCACTCAGTTGCTGAATTTGATCTGGTCTTTTTTTCCAACCAAAAAATCTTAATATTCTTTCAAATAAATCTCTTAGCATAGTTCTATTATTCAAACAATCCTTTTTGACTACTTACACTTTTCTTCTTCTCAACCTTCTTCTTCCCCTTTAAATACCACTTACTTACTTCCTCCGGCACAGGCTTTCCTTTCTGCTCATAGAATGATTCCACATCCTTCTGCTTATGTAGACCTTGCTTAGCTTCGGCCTCGAAGTACTGATGATTCAATTCCAGCAGACGCTTCAGGATTTCTTTTCGTGCATCAGGATGGATGGTATAGCGAACCCGATCATTTTCCGGAAGGTAATCTACTTCATAAAAATCATGGCGAAGCTGGATATCTGTCCATCCATAAGCTTCCAGAACAGCTTGGTCCATCACATTATGCAACTCTCTCAATCGAATTATATCTTGAAATGCATCAAGACAAACTTGTCTTACCTGCTTACTTCTAACCTCTATATCCACACTTGTTAAAAATTCAAGATGAAAAAGATTATAAAATTTTGTAAGACCCATTTGTAAGTTCCTCATGATTGAGCTTCTCAGGTCATTATACTCCAGTCCATTTCCATTTAAAGATTTAAATTTTGGCAGAGGAAAAGTTTGAAAACAATCCTCAACCGAATATCGTCGATCTGATTTTAGTCTTGAACTATATTTCCAGGCCCAAGCTTCATGAAATGAACTTTGAAGAATTGAGAACATCCAAAATTCTTGTGAAGCTATTACAACAACTGCATCGGAATAAACTATTCCATTCGGAACAAATGAAAATCCATGAGTTTTTGTAACTCTTGTATGAACGAGAACATGATTTAAATTTGAAATTTTTTCATAGAGTCCTCTTCTACTCCTCCAAAATTGCCACCAGGGAGCAGAAGCTACATCTTTAGACTTTGAAAGTCTAAATAACTTTACATTCGATTCAACTATTTTAAAACAATCAGAATAGGCTTTTGCATCATCAAGAGACAATTCACCAAAGTCAATCACCCATCTACTTGCACTTAAGTTGTATGAACTATTTAAATCTTGACCATTCAAATATGGACGTATAATATCTTGATTTTGGCTATTTGATCTAATCAGTTCAAGTGCTTGATCTTCTTCAAGAATGAAACCATCCCCAAAGATATAACTACCAGTAAATCCTAAATCTTCATTTATATTTAAAACCTTAGGGTTTAAATTAACCTCACCCGCTTCTAAAAATGAATTGATTTTCACTACTTTTTTTTCTTTCAAAAAGACGGGCAAGGAAGTGATATTATTAGTAATGGTAAAAAGTGAAATAACAACAGCTGCCTCCCCTGGCCAATTTATAGATTTAGATGCATAATTAATTTTACCATTTTCGATCAAGACTCTTTCAAGCCCACCAACTCTTGTATCACCTTCTGATATAGAATTAGTTGCTATTAGACCCAAAAAACTATTTAGATTTAATAAATTATAAATTCTTCTTAAAAAATACCCAGATAAATCACACCTGTTTGAAGCACCTAAATAATTACCAATTAAATAGTTATAATAATTTTTCCCAGCAAATCCACTAATCATTGTCCCGCCCAAGAACGGAGGATTACCTAAAATACAATCAAACCCGCCGTGTTGAAAAACCTCTGGAAATTCTAAGAAATAATGGAAAAAGCCTTTTTCTTGAGCCATTGCTTCAGCTTTTGCCGGAGGCATTCCAGTGGGAAGAGTTTTTTCTCTAAGGTATTTTCTATAGGTAGCATCGGTACAGATATATCCTTTATTGTCTGCGGTCTTTGAAATAAAGAATTGAGCTACCTGCATATCTGCCAGACTTTTCAAGCGGGCATAAGTCGTTCCCTTATTCAGTTCTGCGAATTTCTTTTGTTTGGCTTCAATCTCATCAGGGGTTCGCTCAGGAAGGTTTTTAAAGAGTTGGAATTGCTCGATAGCCTTATTGACTGATTCGTTTACGTTTTCGCTATACTCCAGCGTGACCTGATTTTTTTGCTTCAGCTCTTCTCGGTTCCGATTACGGAAGAGTGTAGCGATGGACTTATCATCTCCAGGAAGTGCTTTGAAGGCTTCTTCCGCGATTCCTCGTTCCAGTTCTTCCTTATGAGCCAGTCCGACGATAGCATCTCCACATTTGATCTTATGATCGAGAAAGTTTAGCGGTTCGCCTGGACTATGTGCTTCCAGCCATAAGGCTACTTTACAGAGCTCTACCGCCAGTGGATTCTTATCCACTCCATAGATACATTCTCGGATTACATCTCGCACCGCATGCCGTAAGGATGATGGAGTAGGTTGATCTTCCCCCGTTCGTACCTTTGCCAGTTCGGTACCGATCCTTCGAGCTGCCGAAAGCAGGATATGCCCACTCCCACAGGAAATATCTGCAACCTTAATGGCAAGCAAGGCCCTTTCCTGCAGCACTTTTTTCGGAGCCTGATTGGCAGGAACCTTCAGTCTTTCCTCTGGTTTTTCCATACAGTCCTGAATGATATATTCTAAGGAATGCTGAATCAGCGGTCGGACAAGTTCCTCCGGAGTATAATGCGAACCAGAAGACGAACGGTCCGAACCCTGCACAAAGCCAAAACTCGGGGTTGTTTCCAATTCGGTAAATACTGGTTCAAACTCTAATAAACCCTGATACACCGAACCGAATTCTTCCACGTCCAGGTCACCATAATTCACCTTGACCAGTTGCTTTCGCTGATCATCCATAAAGTAGCAGAGCCTATAAATAACAAAGAGTAAGTCTTCATTTTTCAGCTTGCTATGGCTTAAGATTCCCAAGGCAGTCGAATGAAAGATCCCAGAACCCAGTGGTTTAATTCCAAGCTTTTCACCGTATTTCGCAGATTCGAAAAGTTGAAAAGTCACTTTGATATTTTCCCAGAGGTCATGCTTTTCTCCCTCTATGAATATCCTTCTGAGGGCAAGATTTCTGACCCTTCCCATGCTGTAATACTCATAGTAGATTTTGCGAAGCTTAGCCAGCGCTTCATCTTGTTTTTCAGGATAGACCAGATTTCTATCCTCCGTCACTAAAAGAAACAGGAATCGATAAATCAATCGAAGTAGAAAAAGGTAATACTGCTTTCCTGAGAGACTTCCATTTTGCACGATTTCCTGAAGCTCAGCATTTTCTTTATGCTTTAGGAAGCCATTTCCAAGTCGCTTGATTGAGCTTTCTACAGCCTCACTTAGTTTTTCTCGGATTCGGGTTCCGGAAGCCAGAGATTCCTGATGGTAGTACTCGATGATAGATTCCTCACCTCCTCCTTTTTCCTTTGGCATTCGGGAAGCATGCAGAATACGGTAAAGCACTGCGAAATCCGCAAAGAGTTCTTCCTCCATCATCTTCTCCAGATCAAACTCCAAATAAGTCAGTCTCACTAAGCGAGTAGCATCTCGTAGCAGTCGGAGATGTTTGCCATTGGTTACCAGGGCATAGAGATAGTCATCAGTTTTATTGAGGTATTCCTGAACTAAGCCGTGGGGAGAAAGCCTTGGTCCGCTGCTTTCCCTACGCTTATCCAGACTATCATTGATCCCCATGATATGTGCCGGTAAGCCAGAAAGGTTAGAAGCACGATGACTGATTGCATAGGTTTTCCCATCCAGATTTTCGGCATTTGACTTATCCACTTCATAGCCCAGTGTGAGTAAGAAAGGCAGCATCCAGAAGTTTCGAGTCTCAGTGGTTCCGCTTTCATCTTCAGCAATACGCTCCCTACGAAGTTTAAATGCCTGCCAATAACCTCTTGCTGAAGCCCAGGCCAAGCCAACCTCATCCCGGACTTTGATGTTTTTGGTTAGTCCAAAGGATTCCGGGTTTTGATACTTGATATCCTCAGAAGTGATTTTGTCCAAAATCTCTCCGGAAACGATATTGCCTTGTATGTTTATGCTGGGGAAGGTCATAGGTGAATCTTATTTATATATTTCCCTTTGAGAAAAGGAATTCGTCAAGAATTGCCATATTATCCAAACCTGCTTCTGAATATGACTCTTCCAAAAATTTAGCTGCGACCTTATATTTTTCACCTGGTTTTAACCCCTTCGGGAGTTTTAATCCATATTTTTCTAAAACTGCTAAAGAAACGTCATTCTGAACCCAGCAGGAATTAGGTTCATTTATTGTCAAAATTTTAGAAATAAAAGCTTGGCCCATCCCTTCCAAATAATAGTCTCCATCAAACGCTCTTTGAAATCTTTCAGCTAAGTCAACAGAACTATCTGATAAAAATTGAAGATAATTTTTAAATCTCTTTTGGTCAGCCTTAATTCTATTTTTAGGGAAAGGCATCAAAGTGCCAAGCTCTTTAATTTTAAAAAACTTATCTAAATCCAATTCATCAAAAATAGGATGATCAAGAGAGTCCCTAAGATCTTGTATTACTTGACCTCTTTCTTTAAAGACGGTTTTGTAAGAAGGTGATTTTCGAAATTTCTTTAAATCCTCAATTAATGCACTTCTTTGACCTAACGATTTGTTTACTACTTTTTCGGCATTATTCAAATCTTCATCAATTAGCTTTTGTTCCTGTTTGTGGAGTTTCTTACGTAGGGCATAACTTTTTTTGTACTTGTCGATAAATGGAACTGAAATCTTAATAGAAGACTTTTTGTATTGCTCAACTAATTTAATCAAAGTTTCAAAATCATCTGGATTACAATTCCATTTGATAGATAACTCCACATTTTTATGATATCCACTTGAAGTAGCGTTGGCTGAACCCACAAAAGCTGTAAATCCATTGACACTTTTTATTAGATACAGTTTAGGATGATAGAAATTGCCTTTGTGCAAATAGGCTTCGACTTTATCTGTTAGAAGTTCCTGTTTATAAAGTTTGTTGAACACTTCTGGATGGGTAGGAAGCCCTATTCCAAGGATGAAAGTAGATTTTATTTCATCCGGAATCGATTCTTGAATCAATTTCAAGCCCTCCTCATTCATCAAAGCTACGGCGACCCATACCTCTTCAGCTTCCATGAGGGCTTTCTTTAATTCGGGTCCAAGTTGTTGTATGATCTGTGTCATTTTGGGTTGTATTTTACTCCGAACTCATTTTGGTTTTCTCCGAACTTTAGTTGATTTCTTCCGAACCAAAAAGCATTATCTTCCGAACTTATATTTCTACTTTTTTCCTACTGACCATCTCTTCTTTGATTTAATCATCCATGGAGACAAGTACTATCCATTTTCCTGACTTAGTGGATCCTTCACGATCCAACAGGTCGTCTGAACGCATTTTAGAGATGTTTTTCTCTACTCCTCTACTGCTCATCCCAATTAACTGAGCTATTTCTGCTGCTGTGATTTTCGGGTCATCACGGATAAGTAAGAGAATTTTCAGTGCACTTTCTCCGAACTGCGATCGGATTTCTTCCGAACTGAAAGCAGGTTTCTTCCGAACCTTAGTTTTTGATCTCCGAACTTTAGTTGACTCCAAAAAAGCTGGATGAACAGTAAGAATGACATGGAAAAAACTACGATCCTCATCCGTAATATACTCTGGCTCAGGTGAACCATTTGTCTTCATGGCTTTCCGGATTGCAGGAATTCCCGTCGCTTTACCTTCGGTCAAATCCAACTCCTTCAAGAAATCTCCTAATCTACGGTTTCGGTACCTTCTCGGGAATACTGTCCCATTTTTAAACTCAGAAAGCTTGATACTACGATCTGGTCCTCCATAGTTGATAACCATTAAGCTATCTGAATAGATGCGGATTTCAACTGGCTCACGTGTCTGATAGTCTCTATGGTATAAGGCATTAGCAATTACTTCTTCCAGCGCTTCGTAAGGATAGTTCCAAACCCGCTCAGATTCTGCATGCCCCTTGATTTTGGTAGTTTTCTGTTTCAGCACGTTGATCTTTATGTAATCCAATGTTTGCTTGATCATGTGATCTACAGGTCCATAAATTGGTGGTACTTCAAAAAACTCCGGACTTGTTTCCCCATTTGGAAAATGGACAATTTCCACGCGAGAATAGGGAAAGTAAATTTCCGGGTTTTCGGTAAACATCATCAAGGCCACATTGCGAGGATGAAGCATTTCCGGCGGGCCATAAAGCAATTGCATTTGTGAAAGAATCTGTTCAGCGCTAAGCGATTCTATAGACTCCAAAAGTTTACTATCTACTTTTTTCAGATAATCCTTAACCAAGATCATCGAAACCTTGGTATAACTTGTCAATGTGTTTGGTCGATCATCAAAAGGAATCTTCCCACTTAATGTGATCAACTCTTCTCTTTGGCTCTTATTGGCCTTAATACTACTGGACCCATAGCGGATGTAGTAATTATACTTCTTGTCTTTGGCTTTGATCTCATCCGGCACTTCGTAAGGCCTGTTATCTCCGGCATAGACCCAGATCACCAGCACCTTTGCTCCTTGGACCTCTTCTATACTGATTTTAGGATGATAGGCTGGATTGATCAGATTATTCATGCCAATCATTTCTTTCTGAATCCCATCAATTTCATCTTCCTTCAGACCGATAGGTGGGAGTACCGGCATTCCTTTCTCCTCATCTATTCCTACGATTATATATCCACCTCCAATATCATTGAAGTCATTGGCAAAGGCACAGATTGAGCGATAGATTGGGCCGGGATTCCAGCCACGTTTATACTCTATACGTTCAGACTCAACTGAACGCCCTAATAGCAAATCTTTAATGTTTATTGGTAATGCCATATCAATTCATCACAAATTGTACGGGTGTAGGCAGGAATACATAGACTCCCAAAATATCTGGAGGTAAAATCGGATGAACTGCTTCATAACGTTTCCCTCCAACCAACTTCTTAAATCTACCATGAGCTTCGACCAGTTGAACTGATCTTTCTTCAGCTATCTCGATGAACTCTTCCAGCCTTCCTTGAAAGAGAGACATCTGATGATTGAAGGTGTCAACCTGCCTTTCTTTGGATAAGTTTTGAGCACTTTCAGCCTCAAAAAGTAATTTCTTACAGGATGCATAATCCAAAATATCTCCCCCATCGGAAAGCCCTTCAAATCCCCACAGGTACATCTCCTCTGAAATATTTTCAACTTTACTCTTTACTTCCTTGATCACATTTCTTACCCTGAATTGGATAATTGTGGTTTGTGTTTTTATTGAAGAAGTTTGGATCACAGCTGCTCGAGCTACTTGATCGAAATCAGCTTTTTGCTCGAAAGCCAACGATAGCAAATACTGACACAATTGTTCAGTAAACTTATGATTCCTACCAATGTATTGATAGCCCTCAGGCGTAGGAGAATAGAAGCTAACTCGATAATCAGACTTAGTCCCCAAAGCTTCTCTAAGGTGAGGAGGAAGATTTTGAAGAAGAATGCGGTAACCATTTGCTTCCTTTTGATAGCTTCCTTTTAGATGGACTATGCCATTTAATACTAATGTCTCAACAGATTGAATATCGCCAATCGCCTCATCTACCTTTTTCAAGTCATCCTCAATCTCTTCCTGAGGAACTGACATATGTGCGAAAATGCTTATTAAATTTTGAGCTTTAAGTTTAGCAGCTTCCAATTCTCTGGTGATAATAGACTCTTGAAAGTCTGAACCAAAATCGAGACTAATTTGAGATTTCTCCAAGGCTTTTTGAGGATCAAGAAGAACTTCATTCAGTACTGCATCCATAATAGAGCGATTATCTTCTCCAAGACTGATCGATACACCTGTTGATTTCTGAATGTCTCTAACCTTCCTGATCAACACTTTCAACACGATAGCATCAATAGGATTATCTTCTCCCCACAGTAGCCATGTTTTTACTTCAGGACTATTTTGTCCATAGCGATCTACCCTTCCTTCTCTCTGTTCTAAACGATTGGGATTCCATGGCAAATCATAATGCAAAACAGCATTAAATCCTTTTTGCAAGTTGATCCCTTCACTCAAACAATCTGTAGCAATCAATACGCGTCTTTCGGATTTCTCCATTGCTTCAATATGCTCCTTACGCTGCTCATCAGGAAGCTCTGAGGTGATTGCTTGAACCTCTATAGATTTCGGTAGATTGTCCCTAAATATTCCTTCAAGATATTTAGCTGTCGCAATGTATTTACAGAAAATAATTGGATGAAACCCATCTCTAATCCACTCCTTGACAATGCTTAAAGCATTTGCAGCTTTTCTGTCCTGTTTAAGGTTAGCTAATTGTTCTAAATCTGCCGCAAGACTTTTTAAGATCTCTATCTCTGAATCTTCCAAACCTGCTTGATTAAGCAGTTCCATTTGAGTGGAATCAGTATCTTCTTCGATTCTTTCTATGACTGGATTTTCTTCATAGATTATTTCAGGAGCATTCTCCTCACTTCGTTGAATCTTTCCTTTTAGCATTTCCAGCCCAGCGGCTGGCGAAGACATTATCCCTCTTAATAGTGCCAACGCAGCCCAATACTTACCCTTTAATCCCTTATGGTGCTCTGCTCCTTGTGTCAACCCTCTTGCAAAAGACTGAGCTTCTTTAAAAAATTGTATGTAATCTGGAGAAAGTTTGTAGCCTATTTCTTTGGTATCTCGGTCTGGGAAAGGCGTCTCTTCTGAAAGCCACTTTCTAATTTGCTCCCTTTTGCGCTGGATAAAATAATTAGAAAGTTCTTGGCGTCTTTTTTTATCAAAATCTTCCAAGTTGATTTTCTCAAAGTCAGGCTTAAGCAATCCCAGTAGCGATTGAAACTCTTCATCTTTTCCGCTGTGTGGAGTGGCAGTAAGTAAAAGTATATGCCTATTCTGATCCTTTGCAAGATCATGTAGTAAGTGATATCGTTGTTGCTGAGAGGGGGAGCTTGCACCTGCAGGTTTAGTCGCAGTATGCGCTTCATCTACAATGATAAATTCTGGACAATCGTTTAGAAAGATGGGTTTTCTTCGATCACTTTTGATATAGTCGATTGAAATAACTTGATATGGAAATGCCTTAAAAATACTTTCGGAGCCTGTAAGTTTTCTTTCCAAAGCAGAGACTGTACTACTTCGAATGATCTCAGCATCAATATCCAGTTTGTCTTTTAATTCCTTATGCCACTGCTCACATAAATGTGGCTGACAGATCACGGCAAAACGCTTTACTTCACCTCGCTCAATCTGTTCTCTTAAAATAATCAGCGCTTCGACTGTCTTACCTATCCCCACATCATCAGCGATTAGAAGCCTGACCACATCCTGTTTCAATGCCATTACTAAAGGCACAATCTGATAGGATCTTGGTCGAAAGGATAGCTTCCCCATAGCTCGAAATGGGCCACTGGCATTTCTGAATGAAAGTCTGGAAGCTTCAAAAAGCAGCTTGGCAGTTTCAAAATCGCCTAAGTCTTCACTTTCAGGTCTTGGAAAAGACGCTTCCTTCCATTGATCTTCAGAAATCATCAATGGTAAATAGATCCCTGTTGATTCATCATCCGAACCTCCTAATGGTTTTACCTTTAGTATATCTTCGTCATCCGTAGGTAATACGACCCATTCTCTACCCCGAAGAGAAATTAGTTTCCCTGGAGATGGTTTTTCTTTTGAAATCATGCTTTTCTAAAAATATCTTTCCTTCGCTCTACCAAATCAGTAATAGATTCTGAATAATACCATTCTATGATATCTATTCCTCTTTCTCGTAAAATAGTTCTTTTATGACTGTCATCCTCACGTACTTCTTGCTTGTCATGTACTGACCCATCACAAAACAGGATAGTTCGAATAGTCTTGTCTGAATTTAAATACACAAAATCAGCACTTACATAAAACCCAAGATTTCCACTAAGATTTACCTGAGCTTTATCTGGAAGTACAAAGTCATTTTTATATAGGTATTCAATCAGACGTCTTTCCATGTCTGAACTCGTATCATACCGAGCCAGTAGTTCATGAAAATGTTCATTCTTATCACTATGCCCACTATTTCCAGCTCCACTTGTATCTACTTCACAAATCATCAAAAGCTCAAGAGCCGACTTTATTTTAAACCTGTCCAAGCTCTCATGATACCTCTGATTATAATAAGATAACAGGTCGTCATAGCTTGCCTTAGGCTTATCAGGCTTAGTATCTTCCTTAGTTTTTGGGTCAAAGTACATCAAAGAGTAGGCTTCCTTAAATACCTCTCTAAGTTTAGAAGGGTCTTGCGACATCTGCGAAAGTATTCCTAAACTTCCCTCAGCAGACTCATAGATTAAAATATTTCTGGAATCCTCAGGCCCTAAAAACCAAACTCCAACTTCTGATTCTTCTATTTGGAATACTTGTTCTATTGCCCTTTTCAAAGCATATGTAAGAGAGATAACTCCATCTTCATCCAGTTTCAAGGATTTAATTGGCTGCATATAGAGACTATCCGCCGTATCAGTAGTATATAAATGAACAGTCATCGCGGGATCATTTTCACGATCTGGGTTATCCAATTCTGCTTTTTTCAGCCACTTACCTGAAACCTTTCCAATAGTAAAACCTATCTCTTCATCGCCTTCTGGAGTTTTAGAGGATCGCCATCTTTTATTTACCTGAATCAATTTTGCAGCAGGGCAAAATGTAAGATTCATAAGGTCATGTCCTGAAGCGCGAAGAATAGTTTTCTTAGTACTATCTATTCCTTTGGGGAAATTGAAGAATTGTTCGATTTCATAACCTGAAGACATTCTTTCCTCTTCTTCTGACGAAATTCTTTCTTGAGGCCAAGTGTCTGACTCAACAAGCTCCATTATATTATTGTAAACTGAAGCATTTGCCTGACCCTTTAAAGGCTCTTGGGTGATGGGATCATTATTCACAGTTTTACCTTCTTCGCCTAACCATGCGTAACCTGTTTTAAGAGAGATTTTCAAGGAGTCAGTTTTAGCATCCGAATCAGAAAGTTGCATTCTTGTGACTCTGAATTTTCCTCCGTTATTATAAATCAAGTTCCCTGGCCCAAATTCTCTTAGTGCTATAAAACGGGGTCTTGAAATGAATACACCATCATCTTGGCTTCGCTTTCCGATAAAAGCCCTAACAGGAAGTCTCGTAAAATTGTAACCTGGAAGAAACCCTTCTGCTGCCAGATATCTATAAACATAAAATTCAGAATCATTTGTACCATCTCTTTTAGATACATTCAATAACAAATCTCTTTGTCGCTGACCGATTGCTTGCATACGCTTTGCCTCTCGTGCCTCAGAGCTATCCTTACTATAAGTAGGATCTTCAATGATTCTACTGGATTGCTCTATGAGTTTAGCTGCATTTTTGAATAAAGTTCTCCAGCGATCAAAACTCTTATCAAGATTGCTTGCAAACTCATTACACCTCAATTCTAACCATTCGTCAGTAAACCAATTGGAATCTTTTAATTCTACATTTTTATCAAGGATTACATTTTTAAATCCTTCAATCCACGAATCCTTATAATGGCTTCTTTGATCTCTAATGAAATCCAGAGTCTTTTGAAATACAGGTAAATCCTTTTTCTGATCAATGTCTACAAAATCCTTAACTGAGCTATTGATATTGGTTAGCCCTAAATTCATGAATATGTAAGCATTCAAATGAGAAGCAATTAATTCCTCATTGATCAAATCTATCCTTGGAGCCTTAACGGAACCAGCAACCATGTCAATTGAGTTCCTAAAATAATGTCGATCATGAGGAGATGTGCTTGAACAATACGTAAAGGCAAGAGCAGTTTGTCCACTTCTTCCTGCCCTACCACTTCGCTGTGCGTAATTTGCTGGATTGGGCGGCACATTTCTCATATGCACGATACTTAGGTTAGCTATATCAATACCAAGCTCCATTGTAGGTGAGCAATAGAGAGCTGAGATATCACCACTCCTAAATTCTTTTTCTCTTGCAATCCGATCTTGAGTACCGACTTGACCTGTGTGTTCAGATGCCTTGAAGAACTTGTCAAATCTGGTAAAATCCTGCTGATAGAATTTCTTAAAATAATGATTAGGCTGAATCTGAACACTGTCCCTTGTCGTATTAATTCGGACTTCGTCAGGTAACACATTTTCTAAATCACCAAGCTTCCAAATTACCTTTTCAACTCTTAGCTGAAAACCTCTTACTATTCCTTTTTCTCCTGAAATGGGCTTCTCAGAAAGAAAATTTCCTTTCTTCAAAAGATTGCAAAGTGAATCAATAAAATCTGTCAGATCCTTACCCTTAATAGACCTCAAGTCATACTTTATGAAAAGGCGCTTAATGTATTTACCTAAGTTTGAGGTAGCTCCAATACTCTCAAGAAACATTCCTTTCTTAACTTTGCCAGGTCGCTCATAAGTTAAAAAAGGCGGTCTATCCAAACGCTCATCAACATCTAAAGACCATTCCTTATTTGAGTCCAGGCGTTGTTTTAATCTCTCCTGAAGAGCTTCTCTATTTCCTTCATCGAAGAGATAAAAATCGAAAGCAAAAGCTGTTCGAAAATAATTAAGCACATGAAGAAGAATCTGTTCCCTTTCTTCAGGCTCCATGGTTTCTAACAATTCATTACCAGCAAAAAAAGTCTCCTTCTGAGTGAATTCATCTAACTTATAGTAGTCAATTTCTAACAATGCACATTGTTCAAGGTTTGGCGTATTATATCGCCAACCTCTTCTCAAGTCAAACAGAATCCTAACTTTTAAGTAATCCTTTAACGCTTTTTCATTATCCTCATCAGGCCATTCTGGATCACTTGGGTTTTTAGCATAATCCTCCTCCTTTAACCCAAGTGTTCGGAAGACAGAATCCGATATTGTATCGATTGTTAAACTATGATTCTCAGCAAATTTCAAAGCCCTATAGATAGAAGACCTCAATCTCCCAATCATCAAAAAATCATTAAAGTGACCTGTTTGTAAGGAAGCATCTTGTCTGTTGTCAGTAAAGCTCAGTAACTTTTGATCTGCCTTAGCCACTTTTTGCTCAAACTGCGCCTTAAGAATACTAAAAGTGGAGATCGTTGTAGCGGTACTTCTTCCTACATTCCCCACTTTCATGAGTTTTGTATTTTCTCTTGTTCGAAAATCGAATATTACTCCGCAAGTTGGATCCAAGTATAAAGGAGCAGCGATAAACCAACCTGATAAATTCAGACCATCAATAGGCTCTTCCGAAAAGCTTCCTTGTTCATCAAAATAAACTTTTCTCGGGATTCGAAACTCATAAAAGTTATCAATCTGGATTTCACCTTTTTTTTCTTTCCACCAAGTTTCAGGAAGTGATTCAATCATTTCATCATTCCATATCTCTTCACCCTCACTGGATGGTAATATCAAGTAACCTGCCTCGAAGTTTTTGTCTTCAAGCTTTTTCTTAGCTCTTTTCTCTTCCCTATTTCCTTTTAGTTCATCTTTTGTGATTTTGGCCGGAAGATCGTCGGGTTCACGAGGTTCAAATTTGTTATCTGAAAAATTCTTTATTACACATATGAAATCATGACCAGTATATCTGCTGAATAACACAGGAAAGATGAATTTCTCATTACCATCTTCTTTCAGGTATCGACCATCTTCAAGTGTAATCTTCCGCTTTTCTCTACTCTCAAGAGTAACATATACATTTCCTGTTTGGGAAATAAACTGATGAATCTTAAAAGGCAGGAACGATAGCCGTTTTGATACATTTTTGATATTTAGCTTCTCTGACCATTCAAAAAACCGTGTTAGAAAGAGCTGACATTTACTTTTATCGTTAAGCTTAGATGCTTGATTCAATTTCTCAATAATCTTACTAAGCTCAAGCGGCTTAGCTCTTTTAATCTCCCCGAGTTTTCCAGTGGTTAGAGCAATTTCATTTTCCAGCCATATTGCCAAAGGATGGGATTTAAACTCTTCTTCAGACCATTCAAAATCAATTTCCATAGCCATTGCCTCTTGAAGATCAATTGCCGATGGCAGCTTGTTGACTATTCTGGTTATCGTTTCAAGTGTTTCTCCAATGATTTGATCTTTGCTAAAGGGTTCTCCAAAAATCTCTGTGGCTACATCTGCAACAACTTGCTTTTCATCAAGATTATCGTCTCCTGAGGCCATAGTCGCTGATGTACCTATTGAAATCACTTTATTCGAACAAATTGATTTCAATCTTCTAATAAGCATGGAAACATCAGCCCCTTGTCTTCCTCTATAAGTATGAAGCTCATCAAAGACTACATATTGTAGATTTTGAGAAATTGAATTCCTAATAGATGTCTCTTTGCCTCTGGTAAGAAGTAGCTCAAGCATCATATAGTTGGTCAAAAGAATATCAGGGAAGTTATCTTCCACTTCCTTTCGTTTCTCTTCTGATTCCTGACCTGTATACTTTGCATAGGTGATTGGAAAATCATCGCCATAATTATCAGCAAACTTTTGAATCTCTTCAAATTGAGAATTGATCAAAGCATTCATGGGGTACACCAATATTGCCTTGATTCCTGACTTACCTGGATTCTTAAAAAGGAAATCGAATATTGTTCCGAGAAACGTTAATGATTTTCCAGAACCAGTACCTGAAGTAACAATGAATGATTGGTTCGTGGAGCCAAGCCTAATTGCTTGTTCTTGATGGGTAAAAAGGTGATACCCCTTGAATACCCTGTTCATGTTCTGGTGGAGTAACCCTTCCTTTACCAAATCATCTAATGCTGCTGCTCTTTTGAAGGAAGGATTGAATTGGATCAATGGCTCAGGAATGTATTCATGATCTTTAAAAGCCTTGTCTACAACCTCATTGATCCTTAGATCCTTAATAATGTTGAAGCTTTTCAGATAATCTTTATAATCCTCAACTATTTTTCTATGAACTTCAAATGCCTGCATGGATAAATCAAAAATGTGAATAAGAAAAAGTAAGTTAAAAATAGAGAAAAGGTTGAGAAGTAAAAACCATATATTGAATTAACACGGTTTAATTAATTTGAATACCGATACCGCAACATTTTTGTTTGATACTCTTACCCTACCAATGAGAACAATGCTGTAATTGATTGGGTATTCCAATCTGATTGGCACACTGATAAAAATAGCAATACTGCTAATTTGAAGAACAGTCTTGATTATGCTTTTAAAGATCTTTGCCCTCAGCTAAGCCCAGACCGAACTCGAGAATATGAAAGCATTGATGAACTTATCACACATAATAGGGAAGCTCTTAATCTGAATAAAAAGATAGAAAAGCTAAAATCAAGAATTGCTAAGGAAAAGCAATTCAACAGAAAGGTGGAGCTGAACATGGAATTGGAAGAACTGGAAGTTGAGATTACTTTATTAAAGGCAAAGTGAAAAGTATACTGAATGTAATGATACAATTGTTTGTACTGGATCATTCCTGCAAGCCTTTATGGATACCATGAAAAGAATGACGGGAGTTTAGAAACAATGATGATATGAAAGCATTAAAACTCATAGCACAAATAGTTGGAGTTATCTGGATGATTGTATTTGCACTTGCCAATACATTTACTTTAATGAATCAGACATTTGACTTTTCAAGCACATACGGGTTAGGGTACTTGTTCGGGATGGTATTATCTATGATTCTTTTGATATCAATTGGGTACTTCATTTATCGTTGGGGGATGAGTAAACCTAAACATCCACAAGTTCAACAAGGTAAGTTCGATTAGCGATTCATAAGAAAATCAAAAACCTAATGACAATAGAACAACAAAAATTCCTTCATCTGGCAGTTGTAAAATGTATTCCTTATTCAGAGATCGAACAGGAATTGGGAATCTCAAGGAAAATATTTTCTCCCTGGTGGAATGAATTAAAAGAAGAAAGACTTGAGCTCACTAAGATTAGGGTAATATGGAAGAGTAAATGTCCGGAGCTTTCATATGAAGATTTTTCTCATTGGTATCAAAATACAGATAAGAAATGTTTCTATTGTGATTTGACTGAGGCTGAAATGCAAATTCTTTGGGAGAAAGACCCTGCACTAACCAAGCGAACGAGAGGAAGGGTATTGGAAATAGATAGGGTGAGTCCGAATAAAGATTACTATGATTTCACAAACCTCGTATTTGCCTGTTACTGGTGCAACAATGCTAAGACAGACACATTTACAGGCGAAGAATTTAAGAAGGTTGGTAGGGTTTTCGCTGAAATATGGAAAGAACGGCTTAAGTAGATTTTTTGCCTGAATACTAAGATTCTCAAGAGCAACTATTTACTGTCAATTAACGACAGTACTCACTAATTATGCAGGAAGTAAACTATATTTGAAAACAATCTTACTGACTCTACGGGATTTTGCACGTAGCCAAATATTATTTGACAGCTTGTGACAAGTAGTTCCTAAATAGGTCGAATTGGTTTTCCTTGGCTA
>NZ_FOKK01000009.1:0-41643 GCF_900112005.1 Algoriphagus aquimarinus
GCCAAAGGCACGATCGGTAAAGCACAAAGTAAGTATCCTTTTTAACCGCAGAGTCGCGAAGATCGCAAAGAAAAATGCTAAGGCTTAAATTCCTTTATAAACAATAAGACTCTGCGATAAAAACTCTGCGTCCTTGGCGTCTCTGCGGTTAAACAATCAACATCTATCACAGAATTGTGTCATTCCGAGTGGAGTTGAGGACAATAATAGAGCCTTAGATTTCGAGACTCTCGTCTCTCAAGTGCTCAGCCTGACCAACTGAAAACTGCTACCGATTCCTAACACTGTGATTGAACTCTGATCACAGTGACTAACAAACAACCATCAACAAACAACTAATTTTTAATTCCTCACCCACTGCCACCTAAAAACTGATCACTCTAACCCCCAATTCCTTGGACAATGGCGCAAATGATCTTATTTTGTTTGATTAAATAGACAAATTCAAACGAATGCTGCTCAGTAAGCTGGAGATCAAAGGGTTTAAGAGTTTTGGGGATAAAATGGTGATTAACTTCGACAAAGGAATCACCGGTGTAGTTGGGCCAAATGGCTGCGGAAAATCCAATGTGGTCGATGCTATCCGTTGGGTTCTTGGCGAGCAAAAAACACGCCTGCTCCGCTCCGATAAGATGGAAAACGTGATTTTCAACGGTACAAAAAACCGTAAACCTTCCAATCTTGCCGAAGTATCCCTGACGTTTGAAAATACCAAAAACCTCCTCCCTACAGAATACACCTATGTCACGGTAACCCGGCGCTACTATAGATCCGGTGAGAGCGAATACCAGATCAATGGCGTCACCTGCCGTCTGAAAGATATCACGAATCTCTTCATGGACACGGGGATCAACTCAAACAGCTACGCCATCATCGAGCTTAAGATGATCGATGAATTGCTGAATGACAAGAATAACTCACGCCGGGAATTGTTTGAGGAGGCCGCTGGAATCTCGAAGTTTAAGAGCAGAAAGAAGGAAACCCTTCGAAAACTTCAGGATACAGATGATGATCTGGACCGTGTGGAAGATGTGCTTTTTGAAATAGATAAGAATCTAAAAAGCCTGGAAAAGCAGGCCAAACAAGCTTCCAAGTACTTTGAGATCAAAAAAGACTATAAAGTCGCAAGTATCAATCTAGCGAAAAAAAGCATAGAGAAGTACAGCAAGTCACTCATAGAAGCCAACCATAAAATTCAGGAAGAAGGAGATAAAAAACTCCAACTGCAAACTCAGGTAGCAGATCAGGAAGCCCTTCTCAGCCAACTGAAAACTGAGCTGATTCAAAAAGAAAAACTGCTCTCCAGCCGTCAAAAGGCACTAAATGAGCATGTAAATAAGATCAGAGCATTTGAATCTGAGAAAAAAATCAAGAATGAGCGTCTGCGGTTCTTGGAAGATAGATCTCAAAAACTGCGGGAGCAGATAGATGCTGACCGTAAGTCAAACGATCGTGCGGGCTTCAGTATTCGCTCCTTACAGCAGGAAAAAGAATCTGCCGAAAAGATGCTTGCCGAAAAGGAACTGATCGTTTCTGAACTTCGGGAAACATACGAAAGCCAGAAATTAATCCAATCGGAAAAGCAACAAGCACAAAAGACGATCAATCATAACTTTGAAGCACTCAAGGAGAAAGTCTATCAGCTGAGCAAAGACATAGAGATCAAGCAAATCCAGCTTTCTACGCTCAAGCAGGAACTGGAGCGAACTTCATCAGATGATTCCTCTCAGGAAGCAAGTTTGGTGGATTTTGAGGAGAAAATAATCACGCTTAAAGCCGAACTTGATGAGTCGACTAAAGGCTATCAGGAGTTAAAAACCAAGCAGGAGGATCTGGATCAGAAGATTGAAGAAACCAATCGGGTGATAGAAATGATCCGTGAGGAATTGACACAGTCTTCCCGAAAACTCGACTCCAAAACCAACGAATACAACCTCACCAAATCTCTGGTGGAGAACTTGGAAGGTTTCCCTGAAGCCATCAAATTTCTGAAGAAAAATCAAAGTTGGGGTAAGGACATGCCGCTCCTATCCGATTTGCTGACCACCTCCGAAAAATTCCGGGTTACCATAGAGAATTACCTGGATAGCTACATGAATTATTATGTGGTGGATACGGAGTCACAGGCTATTTCTGCCATTCAGCTCTTGAGTGATTCAGCCAGAGGCAAGGCCAATTTCTTTGTTTTGGAGCATTTTGAGCGATTCAAGTCCAGCCAAAACAAGCTTTTCGCCAATGCCATCGCCGCTACAGAGATCATAGAATTTGATGTTAAGTACTCCAGATTGATCAATTTCATTTTGGACAATGTCTATATCGTACAAGGTGAGCACCGGGATTTTCCGCAGGATACAGAAGCCGTATTCATCTCCGAAAACGGTAAGTACACCAAGCGGAAATTCAGTATCTCCGGTGGTTCGGTAGGTCTTTTCGAAGGAAAAAGAATCGGTAGAGCCAAGAACCTGGAGAAGCTGGACAAGGAAATCAAGGATCTGAATAAAAAGGTCAGCAGTACCAGAAACAACCTGGACAACAAGCTGTCTGAACTGATGAAGCTGAAGGAAATCAGCTATAAAAAGACGCTAGAGGAATGGCAGAATAAGATCAATGCCATCAATCAGGACTTTGTGTCTGTGCGTACCAAGAAGGAACAACTGGCCGAATTACTTAGCTCCAATGCCAATAAGCGGGAGGATATTCTGGATAGAATTGCTTCCATAGAAGAGAGTTTGACTGAGATTCAGCCACAGCTTTTTGATGAGCGAGCGGAGTTCGAAGCCATGCACGATGAACTCGAAGAGCTGAACGAATCCTATGAGAAGGAATCGGCTTCGCTTACAGAGAAGTCTCAGGCTTTCAATGCCGAGAACATTCTCTATCATCAGCACCTGAACCGAGTGACTAGTTTGGATCAGGAAATAGAATTCAAGCAAACTGCTTATGAGGGTTCGAAGGAACGCATAGGTAAATCTCAGACCGAGCTTTCCCAGTTGGATACGGAAGTGAAGTCCCTGCTCGACAATAACGAGGTCAAGGATGATGAACTGATCGAATTGTATTCAGAGAAAGAAGGCATAGAAAAAGGCGTTCAGGAAGCGGAGAAGGACTATTATGCTTCCCGAGGACTGATCGATGAGACGGATCAAAAGATCCGCAGCATACAGAAATCCAAGGAAAGCTACGATCAGCTGATTCATGAACTGGAAAATGCAGTGAATGAAGTCAAGCTGAAAATGGCTGGAATGAAGGAAAGACTCAGTGTGGAATTTGAGCTGAACCTGGATGAGCTGATGGAGGAAAACCCCGAGATAGACGAGGAATTCCGAGAGTTTGCAGAGGATAAACTGCGAGAGCTGGTAGGCAAGCAAAAGGAGAAACTGGATAAAATCGGGCCGATCAACCCAATGGCCATGGAAGCCTACGATGAAATCAAGGTTCGCTATGACTTCATCACTACGCAGAAAGAAGATCTGATCAAAGCCAAGGAATCCCTTCTAACTACCATCAAGGAAATCGACCAGGTAGCCAAGGATACATTTTTGGATGCTTTTGCCAAGATCAAGGAGAACTTTGTGAAGGTATTCCGATCGCTATTTACCGAGCAGGATGACTGTGATCTGACTTTGGTAGATCCTAGCAATCCGCTGGAATCAGCCATAGAGATCTTGGCCAAACCAAAGGGTAAGCGACCACTAAGCATCAACCAGCTTTCTGGAGGGGAAAAGACACTGACCGCCACTTCCCTACTCTTTTCCATCTACCTGCTGAAGCCTGCACCTTTCTGTATTTTTGATGAAGTAGATGCACCGCTTGATGACGCGAATATTGATAAGTTCAATACCATCATCCAGAAGTTCAGCGCGGAGTCTCAGTTTATCATTGTCACGCATAACAAGCGCACCATGGCCAGCACGGATATTATCTATGGGATAACCATGATCGAAGCAGGAGTTTCCAGAGTAGTTCCAGTGGATTTAAGGGAGTTGGTGTAATTTGAAATTTGAAATTCAACATTCGATGTTCTTCATTCGAAATTCGATATTTGAACTTGTTGAATTTGACCAACTCAACTATTATATATACTGATAATGCTAAGTAATTGAAAGGTGTAGCCTTAGTCAATAATTTCAATTCTAACCTGTAATGAAGCTGGGTATTCTAGGAATAAATCTGAAATAGTTGAGTTAAGGCTGTTTCATTATATTTATTTTAAGTACTTATCCTGACTTTAGTTTAACCCAATTTTTTATGGCAAAAGGGAAGAAAATGAACGTGCAAGGAACGGAGATTACAATTTTTAAAGGAAATGAAGAAGATTACCTTTCCTTGACTGACATTGCCAGGCATAAAGACGGGGCGAATACCGACGATATAATTAAAAACTGGTTGCGAAATAGGAATACGATAGAATTATTAGGGTTTTGGGAAACAATGTATAATCCGAATTTTAAACCCGTCGAATTCGACGGGTTTAGAAAATTTCTTTCAAAAAAAACCGGAGAGGAATCCCCTCCGGTTTAATATTATCAATAGATTCTAGTTAATTCATCAACAGCTTCTCAAATGCTCCGTCATCGACGGTTAATTGAGAGATGGTGACCAAGACAGTTCCGGCTGTCACGGCATATCCAGCGTAGGCGAGCAATACAGCAGGCACCAATCCTGGTGCTGTCAGCACTGCGGTGCCAATAGCTGCGATGATCAATCCGGCCTTTTTCACTTTCTGGAAAAACGGCGGTGTAGGGGCTAATGCCCGGTCTTTTATTTCAGTTAGTATGTTCATTTTTAGTTGTTAGTTGCTTGTTATTAGTTGTTGGTTCCGCCACGGCGGAAGGCGAACGTGTGTCTGGAGTCAGATGTTAGATGTTGGTCGTCTAATCTGATATCGGATTACTTTCGAGAAGGTGGGCTTCTAGTGCGCTGCATCACATTCTTTAGCAGAGCCTGCTCTGCCTCTAGCCGGTAGAATAGCTCTTTCAGTTTGGCCACCTCTGTACTTAGCTGTCGGGTATCATCAATCAACAACTTCAGAAAGTATGCAATCACCGAAAGCAACATCATCGTCACCACTCCCGCCAAACTCAGCAATAGCTCTGCTCCAGACATGATTCCAGGAGATAAGGCACTCGCTCTGATACGATCTGCAACTCTACGATTTCCCCACGCTCCCATTCTCGCTCCAGCCTTTCCATCAGCTTGAAAAATGCGAGTTTGGTGAATAGTGGAGTGCCATCAGCTCGGTAGCTGGTCACAGGATAGATGGAATTGGATTCCAGCTTTTCATCACCAACATAGGTGGAGATTTTGCCTCCATCGCCAATCCCTATCTCCCAGCCTCTTTCCTCGGAATGAATAGCTACCAGTTCATAGACTCCTTCATCCAGACATGCTATATCTTTTCCAAAGCAAGCCTTGGGAGGCTCCTGGGTAAAGCAAAGCTGCTTTTGACCAAGAAGTAATCTCCCAAGGGTAAGAGTTGCTCTGTACTTACGGTGAAGTACCAGTCTCATCTTAGACTTGCTCTACTCCAGTGATCTTGGCAGCATTGTGCGCTCCATTGTTGATGGAGTATTCGCTACCATTGACCATCTGAACAAATTCCACACTTAGCACAAAGGCTCGATGAGTACCTGGCAACAATGCCTTATCCACTGAAAGACTAATTGCCAAAGACGGATTTATCACTGGCAGCAAATCCGATACGCTGGTTTGCACTGCTCTACCACCAGTTGTGAAATCTAGCCCAACGCCCGTGGCTGTAATTCTCAGATGGGTAGCTCCTTTGGGTAAGGCCACAAAGTCAGTGGGAACGAATGCCGGGATAGCCACAGCCCATGCCGATGGAGAATCTGTGTAGGTAATCTCCAAAAAGAGCGTACTTCCCAGAGAACTTGCAGCATTCAGCTCCATGTCTTTCAACAAAGTCCAGTCCCCTGCTCTCACCATTCGCTCTCCACGGTTATTGACAAGGTCAGACTGCAACACCTTCATCATTACCTGGGTGATTCGCTGACTCAGTCTGCTGTCTCCGATCTTGGCGATCACCGGACGCAGTGCATCGCGGAAGAGTTTTGCCGAGGTAGCATTGTCGGCAAACTCCTTGAGGTTCTCCCGGGTACGTGCAAAGCGGGCATCGTTCATGATGCGGCTCTTGCTCACCCCTCCTTTTTCACGGGCCAGATACCCGTCTTTTGACTTGTAGAAAGACAGTCTTCCTACGCTACCATTTAGTGTAATTACTCCTGCTTGTTTTGCCATATGTATATGGGTTTTAGGTTAAACATGCTGGGAAATTCAGTTTTATTACACTGATTATCAATAGAATGTGCGGTCTGATCTAAATATGCAGTTCTTTCTTAAATGGGTAGAAAAAACTGTAGAATTCATATTTTTGGTTTTATTTCTGAATGGCTTCGTTATGATGACTATTGTGCCCCATGTATGGATGCACGTGAGGAATAGAAGTGATAATGTATTATCATAAAACACTCCTCAATTAAAATATTATGTGTATTCGTATATCTGCACGTATGTTCAATCAGGCTTCGACTTGGCTCGACGAGCTCACCAACCGGCGCTCAGCCTCCGGTCAATTTTGGCTTAAAGGGAGAGGGAGAGAATGCAGCAGTGCCGCATTCTCTCCCTCTCCCTAGATTTTACGCTTAAATTCGGTCCCTGAGCGCAGTCGAAGGGAAAGGATTCAAAATATTATTTTGGTACGTGCATTCAAGCGAATACACATATAAAATATAACGAAGTTGGAAAAGCAGTCAGAAGGCAGCAAAGAAAAAAGCATAGTCAGATTCCGATAGATATGGGGATTGCAGTAGTTGCTAATAGCCTTAGTCTAGAAAGGGATAGACAAGAATGGGGTTGCTAGATCTTCTTCACTCGGTTAAACTTCATAATACCAACAGTGAAAAACCCATATTGAATGATATTGACATAGTTCCGGAGTTTATAAAGACTGATAAACAAACCTGATTGTACCATAATGTCTATAAAAAAAGTCCCGAAACAATAGAAAAACATACCGGATAGAATCCAAAACCAGGGAAATTGAAGTAGGTCATATTCCCTTTCTGCCATGTGTAGCAGTGCAAATGCAGATAGAAAGGAAATAGAAATCAAAAACACACCATCCAGAAATGAGTTTGTTTCTGAGGCTAAAGAAGGATCCCAATTATTTGAATACAATACCCATCCTTTAAAGAGAAATGTACTAAAAAGCAAGACATAGAAAACTCTTCTTAAAACCTTAGCCTTACTGTAGTTGAGAAACTCTGTGCAGAGCCAAACAAAAAAGATGGCTTCAAAAAAGAGGTAACAGTATTGTAAAATACTATGTGAAACGGGGTTTTGATCTGTACTATAAACGAACCAACCATAGCCATCCACCAGAGCCCCAAAAAGGAGAAACAGAAAAAACAGACGAATTTTGGAATCGCCTGTTTTTAATTTAAAAGCTGCCAATACTAGAGGAACTAGGATTGCGCAGGTTGAGATTTCTTGAATGGGTATACTATTTAAGTTCATGTAGGATCTTCTTCTGTTTTTGGAGGCCAGGAATATTGAAGAAGTCCAGACTCCTCTTCTAAATATTGAACTTCAATATTATCACCATCAACTCCAACTGGAAACAAAATCAGTCGAAGGCTATTTGGCTTACAACTAGTATCATATGCAAAAGCATATCTAATATAATGTACATCTTTAAAGTTTATGAGATTTGAAATGTAACTAATACCCTTATGCTGATTTATAAAGTAAGTAAAACCAAACTCATTCAAATCACTCGAAGAATAGGTAGTCTTAAAATTATCCACCCATTTTACGATTTCACTATTAGGGATTGAGGTGTTAGCCCCAGACACCTTTAATCCCCCTTTTTTAAGCCAATCTTCAATTAGCATGGTTCCATTTACATTCTTAGGCAAAATTTGAACTGGTTTTATTAATTCATTTGCAAGTGGAATGTAAGAATGCAAATCTGGGGTATTGTAAAATTTGCCAAACCTAGGTTCTACTACTACAAAAACATGATTAACTACAGCCTCTAAGCAAAACCAAAACATAAGGCCATTAAAATTAGGATCCTGAATCCAAACCCTTAATTCATTTACATTAAAAGTTCCCCCAAAAGCACCTAAATCTAGGGCTCTAGGCATACCCATAACATGGTTTGCGGCTTCTCTATAACTTATTGGAAGCGTTTTGTTGTTTGAATTACTCATAATAATCGTATTTAAAGTTTAAAATGATATCCTCCTATTTCTTTTCCCCCCAGCCCTATTCTCTTGGTCAGGTTAAACTCAGCAGATCTAGGAGATGAAACCGTGATAGAAAAAACAGATTTGGGTTTGCCTTTGATAAACCAGTGAAGGAGATATTCACTTCCTGATTCAAGGCTGATTTCTATTTGATCCCTTTGCTTACTTATTTCCACTTCGTCCAAGTATATAACTATACTTCCTTCCTCTGAGAATGTAGATACAATCAATCTATCCATAACACTTATCTTTCACCAAGATTTGTGAATAACTACTTTACTTCCCAGCTATATTTAGTAACTGGTATTATCCGACAAGAATCTGGACGATTTCAATTAAATTTTTACTTAAGTTGGCTTAAAAACTCCTCCTTTCTTCTTCTCGCTACGTCTACGACGGTACCATCATTCAATTTCACCTGCCCTCCTTCTCCTTTATAATATTCAGATACATAAGCCAGATTGATCAAATGGGAATTATGTACCCTGCAAAAACTGTAGTCAGCCAACATACCTTCTACATCCTTAAGGGTTCTGGAAACAAGAATTTTGCGTTTGTCCTTTAGAAAAAAAGTGGTGTACGTATTGTCTGATTCACAGCGAATTATATCAGCAATTTCCACGAAAATATAACCTGTAAAGGTTGGCAGGGCCACTTTAGACTTAGTTTTGGGACCTGTCAGGTTAGCCAATAATTGTGTGATCCGGCTTTCTTCAGCCCTATTTTTATTTCTATACTTATTTAGTGCTGAGTTAAATTCATTTGGATCAATTGGCTTGATCAAGTAATCCACTGCAGCAAGTCTAAAGGCTTTCACAGCAAACTCCTCGAAGGAGGTGGTGAATATCAAATCGAAGGGCACCTCGTTACGCTGAAGCAACCAATCGAAGGAAGTCGCTGGCGGAACCATGACATCACAGAAAACCAAATCAGGGTTGAGGCTATTGCATAACTCTTCTGCCTCAGTAAGGTCTGATGCAAGCCCTAGCAACTCTATATCACTTTGCTGAGAGATATAAGCGATCAAGTTATCTTGCGCGTGTTTATCATCTTCTACTATGATGGCTCTTATCTTCATTCTATACTTCTTTTTCGTATGGCATACGGATACCAACTGCTTTGCCTCCACCCTCAAGGTCCGAGATATCAAAACCTGATTTAAATCCTCTCAACTCATTTAAGGATTGAAACCGTTCCTCCATTAACATCAAGCCCATAGAGCTCTTTTTTACAAAATTGGAAAGATCGTGAGACATTTTCTCAGTAGTTCCGTCTCCGAGATTTTTTATCTGGCAGTTCAAATAGGTTTCATTCTCAAATGAGATAAACAATTGGATCTTTGCATTTGCCTTGGCCCCATGCCATACCGCATTTTCCAAAAAAGGCTGTAAAAGCATGGGAGGGATAAAAATATCAGAAGGTATAATATCTTCAGCACAAGAAAAATCAAAACTGAAGGAGTGATTACTTCGAAGCTGTTCAAGTTGCAGGTAATTAATATTGGTTTCCAATTCATCCTCTAAGGAAACCCAATTTTTTGCTGAGCTTTCCAATACATATCGGATCATCTGAGAGAACTTAATTAAATATATGCCTGCTTCTTTGGCCTCCTGCTGCTGTATATAATGGTGTATTGAGTTGAGGCAGTTGAATATAAAATGTGGATTTATCTGAGCTCTCAATGCCTTGAGTTCTCCTTCTGCCTGTTTCAGTTTAAGTTCGGCCTCTCTTTTTCTAAAGTCAGCCTCTCTTCTTGAACGATAAACCACGAAAATAATGAATGAGAAAGCAAGTATAACAGGAAGCAAACCTATTACCACCGCCATCAAAAAATCACTCTGTATTTGGTTAAAGGAATAGATAAAAGTTACAGTCACCTGATTTCAAGTAAAAAGCTGAGAAATAAAAAACCTTGAGACATTTGTTAAAAACAAGCAAGAAAATTAACCAAACATCTGTCTATGAAGATATTAAATATTTAGATTAAGTAAAAATACGGGAAGAAAAATATTGCTATTCTTCCTGTCCAAACAACCACTAAAAATACTTAGTGTGGGTTGCCGAATAAATTCAAATATCGGCCAGCTACTAACTGAGACAATCCGAATTCCAAGTTCATAGTTTTTTCAAGATTTATGTATTCTAGTTTTAGAGCAAGGATCTCAAATAAGGTCATTATTAAAAGACTAGAGCTATGAAATTACTACTACTATTACTCACTTTTCTAAGCTGCTCCCTAGTGAGTATGGCTCAAGATACTAGAGATCTTGGATCAGTTGATATCGCTGGAAACAAGGGATATGTGCTAAGTGCCAGCACTAAAAATGGCAAGTTCAACTATAAAATTTATGATCAGAAAAATCCTGAAGTAGAGGTTGGTTCTTTTTCTCTTGTCAACAATAATTCGAGCAATTTCATAGAACTCATGAAACAAATTGTAGTGGAAAAGAAATTAACGACTATTCTTGAAGCTGATTTAGAGAAGTACTATTTCTATTTTTCAAAGCAAAATATCTTCCAGGTAGAAAATGAAGAAGGAGGTAAGGCTATGGAGATGATCTTCGGAGGTAGCATGACTGTTTATGGCTATAATCATTCCTATTTTGAAGCCATAAAGAAAAAAGATATTTTCTATCTAATAAATGAGTTATTTCCAGATCAGGTCGTCGAAGATGATTTTATATCTGATCCATTTGGATTCGATTATAAATCCCTGAATCCCGATATAGAAACTATTATTTTTGATGAATCATTTATAGCAAAAGTAAATAAAACATCAAATATTAAACCTAGAGCATTAAGATATGAGACCCTTTACAAGGCCATTAACAACCAGTATTATAGCGCTTACTCTAACCAGGTATACAAGAAACTTGAAAATTATCCGGATCAATATGCCATAGACAATATCACTAGTGAGATTTCTATCCTCAATGAAACAAAAGGCAGATTAGTAAACGACAACTCTACGTTTTATACAGAGATCCTACGTTTGGAGAATAAAATCAATGAGTATGAAAATAATATCAAAAGCTATAAAGCCAAATTACCAAGTTCGCTTGAAAATTATGAATTAGAAAACCTTACCTATAATACAGAAACACTCGAAGAAATAGAAGAAATCAAAAGATTAAAGAATAAAATAGATAACTATCACGAATCACTTCCAATACCTAGATCTGACAATGTCATTATTATTTCTGCCAATGAAGAAAATACCTTGAGAAATATCATAGACAAGTTAAAAGCCATAAACACTAAATTAGAATCATACTCACTTTCACTCTCCTCGATACAGAGTGAAAAAAATAATATAAACCATACTAATGATACATTAACTCAAAAAAAAGAGTTCCTAACTAATTCTGAACAAGAAATTGAATCTGTTAATCAAATCATAATAAACAAAAACAAAGATCTTGACAACTTAAAATCAATTAAATACAAAGAAGTTTCTAAACAATTAGACCAGCTTATAAAAACAAATAAACACCAGTTCTCACCTGTATCAATCCAGCTAGAAATCAATAGAGGGTATCTTGAAAATATTATAGTTAATGGCACCTCATCGGTTTTTGAACATAAAACCATAATTGATAAAGACCCAACAAGAAAACTTCCTATCTATCACTTAAAGTTCATCAATGATTTTCCTATTGGAATATCTGCAAAAAAAGATATTGAAAGAATTGGAAATTACAAACTGTATGCGCGTTATGAGAATGGAATGCACTTTGAACTGAAGCTTGGTGACCTTACAAGCATCATAACAGAACAACTGGAACTAGACCGAAAAGACTATTCCCCAAAAGACGGTTCCTATTCATTTAATTTACCTGATGAGAACAAGCAAGTATTTAAAAAAGCTGATTCCAAAGAAATTCTTCAGATAAAAGTTTTCACAGATTTCGTTGGGATAAGTGAAGAAAATCCAAATGGACTGATCCAGCTAGAAATAGATAAGGAGATCCCTTTATTGACTAAAAGAATTCAAAGACCCTACGTATGGATACCTTTTAGATGGCTTGTAATCAACCAATCAAACGTAGGGGTGTTCAATTTCTTCAAACCACAGTTTATTTACTCAAAAATCGAGAATAATAACAAATACCTACAAGTTAAATCATTTACTAGCGGGACAGGTGAGGATGAAGTTACTGAATATGGAGTTTCCTCTTTACAGCTCAAGCAATTTGAAATATTCAGTATAGGTGCAGATTTCAACCTATTTCTTTATGATATACCTAATGGGAAATCCACATTTCTTCTAAACACTGGATTCAGATTCGGCCGAACAGATCTGGCTTCCAATGAGGAAGAGCCCGAGGTAAATGATTTTCCACGCAGCTTCACCAATACTATACAGCCAAGTCTGGAGGCACTATGGAGAATCAATGGTGATGAGCGATTTGGAATAGAGTTTTCTTATGGGCTAAACTGGTTGCTTTCCGATGAATTGTTTTTCACTCAGAAAGGAAATACAGATGGTTATAATGACTTCAGCAGTTTTAATGCCTCCAAAGAAAATAATGGTTTGCAGAGGTTTACTTTATTGGCATATCTTAATGTACAAAAGGAAAGTACAGGGAGATTATTCTTTAGATATAGATTTAATTCTGAGCTAGATGATTTCAAGAATAATTATGCACAATTACAACTTGGGTACACTACTTATCTCACTAGAGCTAATAATTAATACATCTATAAATATCTCTGCAATAGGGCGATTAATCATTCGCCCCTACCTGTACTCAAACCCTCCCCAAACAAAGCGAATTAGAAAATTCCATCCTTCCGCTGACCTCCGCGAAAAAAGAGAGATAAATATAGAACCTACCCTGGAGATCACCCGACCAAGGAAAATGAATCTGCTGCAGGCCTGACTTTCTGTAATTCCCTTTAAGCACAGACAACTTTCTGCCAGTTTCGGGATCATAGGCCACTAAAACTAGTCGATCAGCTTCCTTGGCGTGTCCTAAAAATGCATTTGGAAACCAGCTGACCTGAAGAAGATTTCCGTCTACCCATTCTGCAGTGGGACTTTCCAATCCCAATAAATCCCCTTCGGAAATTTTCACTTTCTCCGGATACAAAACAGGCCTGCCTTCCTCATTGAGTATGGCTGTTTTCAACACCACAGACAGAGCACGACTGATGCCCTGACTTTGAACCGGATTGCTCTTGGCAAATCCGAATTCTAGCTCCGCCCGCAAAGGAGTCAGAAACTTTTGCCCTACTTTGAAGGCTGCTCTATGGTATAGCTGTTTAGCACTGGGGGGCCTACTACTCTTCGCAGGGAAGCTTTTGATCACTGTCTTTCCCTTACGTTCATACACCAGCATATTCCCTAGTTTTCCTGAGATTTTTCCGAATATACTTTTTTCGATGATTGCCATACTACTAACTAATTTAAACCCTGATGTGGGTTGAAGTGGATAAATAGATTTCTTAAGTCTTGCGACCCCTTATATGCCTTTCATTTCTTTGATTTTAACTCGCCTTTTCTTTTACTCCCCGCTGATTCAAAGTCGAAGAAATACCGAAGGAAAGTCGAAGCAGAGTCGAAGGAAAGCAAAGTTTGGGAGCTGTAGATTTTTGTATGCAAAGCATGAATTATGTATTGTGGAAGAAGTGAAATAAGAAGTTAGCTGCATTAAAAGCACAAGCCTCATCTTCCAGTAAGAAATAAAAGCACTTTAGGAAATGCTTTACGCTAGCATTGAGACTTCCTTGGTCAGCTGATAGCACGGAAACAACTAATCGCTTTAATAAATATGTTTACCTGCTTTACTAACAAGTAAGGGATATAAACCCTTTTTAAAAAAACGGTGCAGTTCTAGATTCAAGGCCACTTCAGTCTACCGTCTTCTGTCTTCCCGCTAGGTAAGCAACGAAATTTTGGCTACTGTCATCATTTCGGATAATTTGTTAATAATCAATAGATGTAACTCTCGACCTGCTGAATGGGTATCCCTGAGAATTCGGCAAACTCATGAAGTGTTACAAATTGGTACGGCTCTTTCCCATTGACAACCTTGATTTTACCAAGCAAGGAATGTCCGTAGCGTTCACTTCTCCCCGTAATGTTCTGCACATCTTTGGGGTATATGACACAGCGCTTTTTGATTTGGGTCATGACTATAGGGTTCTAACTTTATTCTTTAACAACACCGTTGATTACCGTAGCATACCGAGGAGTACCTTCCTCAGACCAGTACAAACAACCGCCAAGCAGCAACATCAATTGCCGACTCCATGCCATTGAATACATTTCGTCCTGCTTCTTCGAAAACAAAAGAAATTCCAGTTGTCCAATCAACGTATTCAGCTGAGTACGTAAATACTCCTTGATTTTCAACTCACTACATCCTGTATGATACTTGAGCAGCAGGAGTTCATTGTGAAAATCCTTTGCATTTTTCTCTTTTTCCATAGATTTTATGTCATTTGACAGACAGATTATTCTGGCGATTTTCTGCTCTGCAATGGCAATAGAACAGGGAATATATTTCCACTCTCTTTTTAAAAGATGTAGTGCCAAATACACTCCGGAACTGTCAAGCCGACTGATTTGATATTCCTTCAGGTCTGGAATTAGTTTATTCTCCCGATTATGCAATTCCCAGGATTGAGCGTCTACATATTCCCGCCAAAAGCTTAAAAAGGTATTTTGCCATATCCCATCTCCCAAGCCTATCATCCCGTATAGCACCTTCTCCAGTTCATTTACAAGCGTATAGTAAGGTGAGTTTTGAGAGACTGTGTGACGCCTTCCCTGATCTAACAACGTATCCAAAAACTCTTTGGAAACCGGAAAAGACGTATGGTCCAACAAATCATCCATACGGAAAAGACAAAAGAAAAATTTCATAACCGATTCCAAGGTTATTTCATCCATCTCAGGAAATAGATACCCTGCAAACCAATTGATTCGCTGCTTTTCAACAAGAGAGATCTCCGCTTCATCAGTAAGCAACGTAGTTTTTACAGCCCAGTCCATCACTAGCGCATTTATACCGGGAGTATGAATATTTAAAGAGACTGGTAAAGCATAGGTTTTCATCACTTCCCGGGTTTTAATGCATGTTGTACCTCTCTTACGCTGCGCTCGGAACAGAAAAAATAGGAGGCTATTTTGGACTGGGACAAGTGAAGTTCTATCCCTGGTAAATATTCCACAAACTGCTTATAGCCCTTAGTAATTCCCATTGCTTTGATCCTGCTACGCTGATACAGCCTTTTGAGCATTCTGTGGTTAATCTGGAAACCCAGTTTGGCGAAATCAGGATGATTTTGAATCAGAGTCATTTCAGACTTTTTGCTGAGTTCATAATACACCACATCTGACAGGCACTTGATGTAGTCTTGAGTTCTTTCACCTGTTAGGTAGGAATGGAAATCGAAAGCCACATCCGTAGCCTGAAAAATCTCAGACAGCACTGGTCCTTTTTCTGAATCGTAGAATAGCCCTATAAATCCCTCACAGATATACCGGCTACAGGTTTCTACAGATGAAGTGTCCTTTAGTACCTCGCCTTTTTTTCCTTTACGCAGATTAAGGAAGAGGTCCACCTTAGTGTAGTCAAGTATAAGATCCGGCACCAGCGGATCGCAATCTTCTTTCATTTTTGCTAAATAGTCCATATCCCCTCCCTGTAAAAATCACTGATGATAAGATGTTTTTCCTCTTGAAAACCATCGAAAAGTCTGCAATACTATTGCTTTAGTAAGGTTAAGTTACTATTAACTAATCCATAATTACAATAGGTAATTTTTAGTATAAACAAAAAACCTACTCATTAATCGGAAATATTTCCGCTTTCAAAGCAATTATTTTTAGGTATAGGAAAATTCTCCTAACACTTTTTGATTTATGTCAACGAGTTTTGGATAAATGAACATCAAAAAAAGGCCGAAAGTAATCTACTGGACCTGGCATTAAATCAGATAAAAATGGAATCATCTCGCAAACCACTTACTGCTATACTAGCCGAAGCTGTCGCCTGGCTTCTAGCCGCACTCTTCACTTATACGGCAGTGAGCAAGGTGTATGATTGGCAGGGAACACGGATGGCAATGTACAATCAGGTATTCCCTGTGTGGATGGCTGATGCCATCCTCTACATTCTTCCACTTGTAGAACTCGGCGTTGCTGTAATGCTACTGGTTTCAGTCTGGCGAAAGGCCGGATTGCTGATGAGTGTAATTCTTCTGAGTCTCTTTACAGGTTATGTTACAATTGTCTGGCTGGGATTTACAGATCGGGTTCCTTGCTCCTGCGGTGGGATACTCAGTAGCCTGGGATGGGGAGAGCATTTGGTAGTTAATCTGGTGTTTTTGGGGATAGCGATTATTGGACTTTGGAGTCATCGGAAAGTTATTGGATTTGATTGAGATGTGAGCCCGACCCCTGAAGGAGAGAATCGTTTTTGGTAGTTGATGAATTTAAAATGAGGGAATTGAGAATTTAAAATGAATGGGAAGTTTAGAAGAAGGAAGTTGGAGTAAGTAAAAGCGCTGTAGGTGCGACAGCTTTGTAGCCATGGGTTTTAACCCATGGTAAAAAAAAATACAAATTCCATTTCCCTCGGACATGAGGCATAGTGATAAGATGAAGGCTTGTCCCGAGGAGGTCTACAGCGTTTGTGAATTTTCGGATTAGAAATCCTACGACAAAGGTTTGGGATTATAAATCCCGAACAGCGAATGTAGAAAAGAAACATGCCGTAGGTATGAACTATGGGTAGCACCGGGTTTCAACCCGGCGTGAAAAAAGACCTTAAGTCCATTGCCTCCTGCCCATGATCAAAGGAAAAAGGAGTCAATGCAGGAGGATGAAAACGAATCCATAGGTGCAAATGGTCTGTGGGGCACAGACCACGGTGGAGAAACGAAAAACCATTACAAAACCATAAAACCTTCGAGGTTTGGCAAACCTCAAAGGTTATGACTAAAACGCCAAGGCAAATGCAGCCTAATGAATGCGACAGCGCAATGAGGCTAGATAGAAAAAAACAACACGGTCCGTGAAGCCACCAGGTGGCTGCCGGACAACAGCTGGGGGACAAAAAATCCGATCGCCCCTCTCGGAATGAGAAGCTGCCCGATTCGTGGTCAGGCAGTTTATCAAAAGCGACCGGAGATTAATTATTAATTTAACCAATACAAATTATGAAACTTTCAGTTTTAAACCTCCTACGCGGAGGTGTATTTTCACTCGCAATGGTAGCCGCTTTTGCGTTTACCACACCTCAACTTCAATCTGCTTCCTATTTCACTTATGATGGTGAAAACTGGATGGATATCACAGAGGTATATGAATCTGGCAATTATAGTTGCCAGCCTGATGTGAACAAAATATGTGTTGCTGATGAAAATCTTCAGCCATTGAGTCCCTCACATGTAGATCGTAGAATACAATTACCCTAATGTGAAGTAAAGTTAAAGGGGCTGACCTTGTGGTCAGCCCCTTTTTTTATTCGGATGAGAAAATAAGTTAAATAATATTTACCTAATAACTGGTTATTGATTTCCTTTTTAGACCAACTTTTACAATTTAGTTCCCCCGAATATTTTGCGGTATTGGGTTAAGGTCAAGTTCTTGCTGTGGTATAGGATATGCATATCGTGGACTATTGGGAAGCAAGGTGTAAATTTCTCCATCCATATTTCTCGTAATAGTTTGCTGCAATTCGGGTTCTTTGTTTAGCCTTTTCAGATCATCCCATCGAGTTCCTCTATAGACAAGTGTTTTCTGCCTTTCTTCAATTACTTTTTTTAATGCGGAATTGTAATCATTAATCAGCAACGGTTGATAACTTTCTTTGTCCCAACGAGTCTCTAAAAAGCGGTTCAATACTTCCATTCCCTGTATTACTTTTCCAGTCCTGATTAAAGACTCTGCACGAATCAGGTGTATTTCATCAACAGCAATTCCGCTAAATCCGTCAGCAGTACCTGTATAATTTCCTTTAAAATTAAATTTCCCTTCTTCCATCCGAGGTCTAAAAAACACATCAAACCTCAAATCACCATCCCCATATAATGCAATAAGGTCTGGATGAATATATGTCATTGGCCTGGAGAGATAGGAATAAAAGATCATGACTGAATGAAAGATTACTTCCTTATTAAATTGAGGTATAGGAAATACTGCTTCAGAATCAAGAACAGAATAATCCATTAACTCATCTCCGATTGCCAAACACCGTTGAGTATAATCCAACGCAAGCTCATATTCTCCTAGCTGTAAGGACATTCTTGAAAGTAACCCATAGGCTGCCCACTTGCTTGGTCTTGTGAGGTAAGTTTGAGGTGTATCAGGTAAGTAAGTAATTGACTCCAGTAGGTCTTTCTTAATCTGTTCATAGCATTCCTGAAGGGAAGCCCTATCCTGCATACTAGTAATATCAGAAGTTAATCTCAGGGGAACACCCAACTTCTCTGCTTTATTATCGAAGTCAATTTGTGGAGAAAAGAGCCTCATCAAATCATAATACCTGTAGGCTCTGTAAAACAGGGCGCTCCCATAAGTCACTTCCCATTCACCTTTGTTTAATTCTGTCAATTGAATCCCTTGCAATTGATCCAACACAATATTTGATGTGAGTATAGCGAAATAATTCTCATTCCAGTCTAAGAATTTGGAACCTTCCAAAACATCCTTTTTCCATAAATAAGAATTCCCTTCTATGGTTGAACTTACAAGACTGGCCAATCCATCCGCCGGGATTTCTATATCATCAGTACCGATCACACTTATACCTGAAGTCATATTCATTGTTGATGTATTATCCAACATTGCCTTAAGGTCCTGAAGTGTACTTGGTACCACAATATCCTTTGAAGGCTTTTCATCAAGAAATCCTTCACAGGCACTGAGTAGTAGTGCCGAAATTATATAAATAGCTTTTCTTTTCATTATTAAATTAGTTAAGTAATTACCTACTTTTCCCTACTAAGGGTGCGTTGAGCTTATAATCCCTAGTTAAGACTGACTTATTTATCAGATATTATCTCAAAAATTTACTTTGAGTCCCACAGCAACACTCCCAAGGGGTTTCTGCGTCCGGAAATCAGGATCCAATGGATCATTTGAGAATTTCCACAGGATTCCCAGATTATCCGCATAAGTATAGAATTCGGCTGACTGAAAAGGCAAACATGGTAACTCAGATCTTTTCAGTGAGTACGAAAGCCTAATATCCTGCAACCGAATGTGATCTCCCCTCTCAACAAGATTTGATCCATATGCCATCACGGTGTTGCGGTTAAAATTATTGACGGTAGGCATTGAAGGAACGTCCGTAACTAGCTCATCTCCGCTTTGCTGCCACCGTAGCACATAATCTGAATGGCTGATTCTTCCGATAAGTATATTGGAATAGTTCACCGTTTCTCTTCTATAGAAGTAACCCAAACGATAGGACATATTTGCTGAGAAAGAAAAATTCCTCCATCTGACAGTATTCATCAATGACCCATAGAATCTTGGTCGGGATGGCCCATGGTAGATTAATTCATCCACCGTCAGCGACGACAAAATGGTGGAATAATCATCACTTGGAAGACCATCCTTATAGATCAAAGGATTCCCGTTTTCCGGATCCAAACCGGCAAATGGCAGACTCAGCAGTTGATATAAAGGCTTGCCCTCCTGTGGAAGTAGCCTGGTACTACCCTGTAAGTAAGTGGATGCCCTTATATCATCTGGGTAGTATATCACTTTTTCATTGACGGCACTGAATATGAATCTAGTATCCCATTCCAGTCTGCCCTGTAGATTAGCAGAACTGATCTCTATATCCCATCCTTTAGTCCGAGTATCTGCAAAATTTTCCCTAAACAATGTTTTGCCAGTGGATGGTGCTACAGGAGAGTCTCCGATAAGATCCTTTCCTTCTTTGACATAATATTCCACAGTGGATCTAATGCGTCCATCCAAGGTTTCAAAATCAAGAGCAATGTTCAAAATCCCAATTCGCTCCCATCTTAGATTCGGATTGGGAGGATTGACTATAAACGCATAAGGAAGATTTGGAATCAAGGAAAAAGCATCTGCAGACACATACCTTGCTGTGGTAAAAGCACTGGTGTTACGGTCAACATTTCCATTATACCCATAGGTAGTCCTTAACCGAAGAAAAGGCAGTCCGGAAGATTTCCAAAATCCTTCTTCTGAAATAACCCAAGAAGCTCCTACAGACCATAGCGGTACAGCCTTTTGGTTTGAACGAACCCCGAACAGATTAGATGCATCTCTTCTTAGACTTCCGTTGAAGACATACTTTTTATGGAAGACATAGGATGTGTTAAAAAACCAGGACAGATAATTATCCTTTGTGCCTGAGTGTCCCGCATAGCTGGGAATGCTTGCAAGAGAATTATTGTAGTATCTCCTAAAGCGAGACATATTATCCACCAGTCTGCTTACGCCATTCTCATCGTCATAGCCATAGTACCTTGTCCAGTCCCCAATATTTTCAAGGCTTTTTGCCTCATACCCGCCAAGAGCTGTCAATCTTCCAGCTCCCAGAGTTTTATCATAGCTTAATTGGGCACGAAAATTATGACTCATACCATTGAGGCTATTGATATCAAGAATTCCTCCTTCAGGAATATTTCTGTATAAAGAACCGTCTCCGGCACGACTGGTATATTGGTTTATCAGATCCCTGACAAAATAACTTGATTCAACACGGTGATTCCTCTGGGAAAATGAATTATTCCAATATTGATGCGACAGACTAGCCCGAAAGCCGTCAAAAATCTTGTAACTCAAACCAACATTCACCCGCATATCAGCGGTAAGGGACTTATTATCCAGCTTACCGATTTCCTCTAGCGGATAGAAATTCCAGTCCAATAATCCCTGTTCCACTCCCTCAATAAATCTTCTACTGTATCCCCTAGTAACTGGAAGGGAACTACCATCAGGACCTTCCAAATAATCATATGCGTAAGTAGGAGGAATATCTGTTGCCGTAGAAATATCAGACCGGGAATAATAGAGGCCTACGTTTGCCTCCAACTTTTCCTTTAGAAAATGCCAGGTATTTTTGGCATTGAGGGTAAGTCTGTTCCGTGAATTGCCAACTATACTTTCATCAATCCCGTCATATCCTGCAGAAACTGTATAAGTGTTTCTTTCACCTCCCCCGGATATTCCCAGCGAATACTGCTGGCTCAGTCTTGGTCGGTAATAGTGCTTTTGCAATTCATTTCTTACGTCATGGTTTGTATAATCTGCAATGCGCCTATCGGCCTCTTGCGAAGAAATCACCCCATCCCGCTCTGCTATCAAGGTTTCCACAACCGGAGAAAGTGCTGTCTTGTTGATGGATTTTTCACTGCTTTTATAAAAACCTTTTACAAATAGCATCCGCTCTAGTCCAATTAAATCCTCACTACTCATTTGAGGGGTATACAGGAGATCCGGCTCCTCTGAGACTGTGACATTAGAATTGAGGCTTACTCTGGGACCAGTGTTCCTTTTCCCTTGTTTGGTAGTAATGACAATCACACCATTTCCTGCCCGAGCACCCCAAATGGAAGCTGCTGCGGCATCTCTGAGAATCGTAAAGGATTCAACATCATTGGGATTAATGTTTTCAAGTGGCCCATCGTAAGGGAAATTGTCAATCACCACCAAAGGCATGGTGTTGGCAAAAATGGTACTTCTCCCACGAATACTGATGGGATCATTTGAAGCATTTGATCTGTTGAAAATCACTCCGGGAGTAATGTCCTGAAGCCTGTCCATCACATTGGTGCTTACTTTTCGATTCACCAACTCCTGCCCGACCTGCGCAAAGGAACCCGAAGCCCTCTCCCTTGGAATCTCCTGATAACCAGTGGAGACCACCTCAACTTCACTAAGTACCAGTTCGTCTGCCTGAAGGAATAAATACAATTCCCTATCCAAGGGAAGAGCTAGGGTGGTATCCAGCCCTACAAAACCCAGATAAGAAACCTGGAGGACGACTCGCTCAGCAGCTGTCCTAAAGGAAAACCTACCAGATGCATCGGTGATGGTTGCAGAGGATGATCCTTTGATCACTATAGTCGCACCGGGAAGTGGCTCTCGGTCTGAAGCAGAACGCACCTCACCTGAGATGTCACTGACTTCCTGTGCAAATACGTTGTTTGCAGTAAGCTGCATATACCCGCACAGCATTAGTATAAATATAATCTTGCTCATAGATCAGAAATTTTAGATTGAGGTTTGAATTCTTTATTCAGCGTAGTATTCAATAGATCAACCCACGCCTGTAGATCGCTGGTGGGAAAACCTGAAGCCTTAAGAATCCTTGAATCTTGGTCCAATAATGCGAAAGAAGGAAAGCTCTGTATGCCAAGCTGCTTTAGCACAGCATGGTCATATGTTTTCAGGAAAAAGTTATCCCCGCCACCATGGTAATACTCACCTTCATTTTCCTTCCACCTGCCTTCCTCCTTGTCAACCCCCACCGAAACAAGCCTAATGCGGGGGTCCCCGTCAAAATGAAGATGTAATTCCTTCATTATATTCTGGTAATAGTAATGGCAGGCACCGCATCCAGGAATCCAAAATTCGACCAAGACCAGTTCCTCTTTAAAGTCATCCAGCCCAACATTCTCTCCAGTAATTGAAATCAGCGGATCTGAAGAAATCAACACACCTGATGACCTGTTTTTCCGGATCATTTCTACATTCCTCCAAATAATGGGATCGTTGATTTCCTCCAAGGCAGTAGCTACTCTTCCATCTAAATCCTGGAGTTGCTTCCCATGAGTAAGCAGGTAATATTCATACAGTACATCCTTCCCATCTCCATCATCAAGAGAAATTATCCATTCAAAAAAATCCTGATCCATAATGGATGCCGATGCTTCGGATAGATAAAACCAGTTTTCAAGATATCCTCCCAACTGATAGCTTAATGGGAGATAGATATTCTCCATCCGCTGCTTCAATCTACCTAGCATATGCTTAAGACGGGCAGCTGAAGCAGTTTCTATCAGTAGTTCCTTTTGGCCTTTGACGAGCCTGTAGAGGGATTTGGATAAACGCGCATCATATCTTCCCAGGAATTCTGTCCTCAATAGTTGTATCCGTTCTGTGGAGATATCACCCGTATAAGATGCCAACAGTCTTTCTATTTGTGACCGATAAAGTGTATCCATCACTTTGGACTCCAGCAACTCCAGTTCTCCACTGCCTCGCTGCACCACATCAAGCTGTCTTCCAAACAATCCCCTGGCCTCCTCTATTTTCTGTAGATTTTTGCCTGAAGACAGATATTCATCCCGATCATTAACCACAATAGTCTGATTTGGGGTAAATGTATTCTGGGAAAGGCGATATAAAGCATGCTGCAGATCCATCTGTCTGCCCTGCGGACCGGAGAAATAAATCAGCTGCTCGCTACTCTCCCATCGAATCATTAAGGAGTCTCCCGGTAATACTAATGCAGTGGAAAGAAGAACCTTGTCTTCCGTTCTGATACAAATGTAAAATGGTGCTAGATGCGAAGGGGTACTACTATTAAATGTCCTGACTAACCCTGGCACTGCGCCTCGCTGTAGGCTGGGCATATCCAGATCAATCTGCTGGATTATTGCATCCTTGTAAATCAACCCATTACCCGAATACCTGGACCAGGTGTACAGGAAGATTTCCTCTTCCGGGATCTCACCCATAAACTCTCCATAGATTACCACGGGAGCAGCCTCCCCCCTACGAGCAGAAGAGCTTCCGCCCTCCTGCCCTGGGATGCCAGGCTGATAAACCAAATCTGTACCTGGGGGTGACTCCGCAACTTTACTTTGTGCTTTTAAGGTGCTTATGGGAAGACATAGCAGTCCCATTAAGCAAATGAGTAGTGTTTTTTTCATGCTTTTGAATTTTAAGCTGGAAGACGGGAGATGGAGGTCTGATGCCCGATTTCGGGTGAAAAGAGACCGAAGACCGAAGACCGAAGACCGAAGACGGGAGACCGCCTGACAGGTGTCGGATGACCGATGCCCGGTGTGGTTACCGTCATTGCGAGGACGAAGGACGAAGCAATCTTACCGTGTTATAATACTTCACACATAGAGATTGCCGTGTCAAGTCAATCTCCTATCGTCGAGTGACTTTCCTCGCAATGACGTTCCAAACAAGACACAAGTCTCCTACCCCATCGATTTCCGATAGTCCAGCAATAAATAAATACTAAGAAATGGTGTCAGCGCTACCAGCTACTGTGAACTAGCTGACTTGAGTGTGTGGTAACCGATCTGCTCAGGGCTGTGCACCACCCTTTAATCGGCGAAAAAACAAATCCTTAAATCGGATTCTTAGGCTTCAGAGGATACAGGCGATCTACCGCGGCGATGCCAAGTTCCACTGGTGATAGGTAGATGAGTAGAGAGCATGGATTATCATCCTCAAAACCAATCACAACAGCAAATTCCCCAAGAATGGAAATAGACCTATATTGAAGTATGTGATAGATTCTGGACATTTTATGTCTAACTTTTCTCGATGAAAATATTGCTTTATGCTCTCAGTAAGCAGAATCTTTGCTATCTTGAACTAAGATTCAACTATGAACAAATATTGAAAAATCAATTCTCCTGAAAGGGGTTAAAAAATGGTAAGCAAGAGAATTCTGAACTAATTCACCCAAAAAACGAGTAATATGGAACGACCACAAAAAATAATGAGGATTCTTAGAGAATCAAAAGACTACTCTCAAGAATATGTGGCAAATGTCCTTAACATCAGTCAAAAAACTTATTCGAGTATAGAATTAGGGAAATCAAAATTAACCGTACACAGAATTCAGCAACTAGCTGAACTTTATAATGTCAAACCAGAGTATTTCCTATCTGAGGAGCTTCCAGTTATTAACTATAACACAGGCCCCAATAGTCATGGTGGCAATTTTGAGACGTACAACAATAATATCGGAGCGACAGATTTTTTAAAATCTATGTACGAGAAAATGCTGGAAGAAAAAAATCATACTATTAATAATTTGGAGAGTCAAATAGAAAAGCTAACAACAATCATTCAAGAACTAACAAAGGAAAAATGAGTTATACTGTAATCGGATCTTTTAGAATTAGCCACAATTTTGCACCTGAACATCTTGCCGCTGAATTGGATATTCCTGTAGAAGAATATATAAGAATGGAAAAAGGCGAACAATTGATAACTACTGCGCAGGCGGCTATACTTGCAGAATTCTATAAAGTTGACCCAGCCTTATTCTTTCTCAAAGGATTATCAGTAACCAATTACAATCATGGCCCCAATTCTCATAGCGGCCCAATTACGACCTACAATAACAATTATGGGTTTAAAGATCTGGTTGAGAAGTTGATGATTGAAAACAACGAGTTGAAGAAAGAGTTGAAAAAGTTCAAATAGTAGTGTAAAAATTCACATCAATTTAGACGACTTATTTCCAACCTTCCCTTCAGGTACCCCAAGGGAAGGACAGAGTTTAGCTAACATTCCACAATCAAAAGCTTTTAGCCAATTGATTTTATTTGACTATCATCTTCTTTTATAAATATAGATTTATAAATTTCATCTATATTAAAATCTGGGGAGCCTTGCCTAGAATAATAAGTCGAATATCTTGAAATAACATCTTTCAAAAATGGTTGAGAAATAGTAGCTATTCTAGATATTTTTCCAGCTTTTAACAACTCATTAACTTCAGAACTTGGAATAGTCATTTTTTCTTGAAAGTCTATTAATCCAGGGTCAATTGATTCTGCTTTTGGAATAAAATGATATTTCTGATTTTTATTTTCAAAAAACCCATTAATTCGCATTCTGTTGTCATTTTTTTGCGAAGTATCGTGTTTTAGTAGTTCATAATTTTTCACTACACTTTCAAGTGATTTTATTTTACAAAACAAAATAAAATCTGCATTCCGATTACCATCAGGTCTAAGTACTATATCACAAGAAGGGGTGAGAATTAAAAATCTACTTTTATCTAATTCTATAATATCTCCTGTATATAAATTCTTTTTAATTGGTTTTGAAATATAAAATTCACTAGGATGATACTTTTCTAGTTCCTCATCTATATGCTCTTGCATATGCAATAGCGTATAACGAAGAAGAGAATTTTCTTTTTCTTGAGGTGTTCTTGTTGTGTCCTTAATCCAAAAACCCATGGAATTAGACATATGGTTCCAAAAAATAGAATTAAGATATTTTTCAATTGTACCTTTTCGCCCAAGAATATTTGTAACTCCGGTTTTATATATATCTGTGATCTCAATTAGGATGTCTTTGAAATTTCCATCTCTTGAGCGTTTCTTAAAAAAAGCATTTTCTTCTCTTTCAACTTGCCCTAGACTTCCAGATACAATAAAAATTGGAAATCTCAACTTATCCTTAATTTCATCTACAATTTCTAGTCCTTCTAAATCTACAGAATTGGACGATAATTTTAAATCGATAATAGCGGCATCATAATCAGGACTGATTAAGGATTTTTTTGCATCTGCTAGGTTATCTATAACTTCAGCTTCAATTTGAACATCTGAGTTCTTATTAAATGACTCAATATTATCAAGGTATGATTGAATTGTAGGCTTGTCATCTTCGACTATTAATAAATTCATATACTTTTATTGTAATTTTATTTCAACTTTAAAAAATGCACCTTCTTCAGAATAGATAGCTTTTAAATCACCACCATTTCTATCAATAGCTTCTCCCGAAATTGCTAATCCTAGTCCAGTACCACCACCAGTCTTATTGCTAAACTCTGGATCGAAAATAACTTCGCTTTCTATTAAGTGCTTTTCAATTCCAGGACCATTGTCTCTATATTCTATAATTAATAGATCATCATTTTCATCTTCGTAAACTTTGAAAGAAATTTTCCTTAGCCTATCTGTAACATTTTGAAACCAATACAAGCTATTATCTACAAGATTTGTAAAAACAATGTAAAAGTCTTCTTTCCATCCAAAAGCTGTTAAGTTAATATCGCAGTCAATGTTCAATTCTATATTTTGCGAATTGAGTTCCGATAAGAAGACATCCTTAACATTTTCAATAACCTGACTAATATTAAAATCCTTCTTATTGGTTCTCTTTTTTGCTGATAACGGATCAAGCTTTCCAAAAAGCTTGATAAATATTTGACCTTGCTCACCTATCACCGAAAGCCTATTCAAAACTTTATCTAATAATTCCTGACTAAATTCGCTTCCTAATTCAGTGCTCCATTCTTGGATTAATGGAATTTGGTTTTTAAAATATCCTAAAGGCTTTCTTCCTTCATGAAGTACAACATTTACAATTTTCCCAACAGTTGCCTGACCCTGATATAAAGCTATTACTTGTTCTAATTCATCAGCAATTTTATTATTTTTCTTTTCTTTATCAGAAATTAATTTATTTATATTCTCTCGCTTAGACTTCTCTACCCCAAGTGCGTCAAGTTCTTTATCAATATTCTCTTGTAAGTCTTTAAAATTATATAATACTTTAATTCTTTGGTTTATATCTCGATTATTCCTACCTAAACCTACACTTTGACGGTATGCAAATCTTCTATTTTCTAATTCTTTAAGAACATTTTTTGCTATTTGCATTAATCCTGCATACTGAGCATTCTCTTTTAATCCATCACGAGCACTTTTTTCAATTAAGCCAGATTCATCCTCCGACACTATATGAATAAATCCAATTACCTGATCACTACCTACTTTAAGAGATGGATTTTGAACTCTTTGATTATCTAATTCTAACCAATCAAAACCTGCATCGCCCAATGGCCGGATTCTAAATCCATTTCGATAAACACCTATCCCATTAAACTTATCTAGAATGATTCTAGCCTCTCTTCGACCCACATATTGTCCTGTAGCCGGATCTTTAAGACCCCTTTCAATTAATCCATCAATTGAGCTAGCATCTCTATCAAATACTCTAAAATCCAATTTTACATTGCCACAATAAGCTCCGCTACCTATAGAGTCCTCCGAATCAATATTTAATAAAACCTTGAAATCATTTAGATCTTCTACAGGTGAATTCTTAATTCTTTTATTTTCAAATTTGAGTGAAGCCACTCCTTTATCGTTAACACTTCCAGAAATTCTGTAATCAAAAAAATCAAACAAAGGATAAGGCTCTATAATTTCTGAATAATTGGAATAGCCTTCACCAAAAGGAAAGTCACCAATTTCTAATTGAATTTCAAAATCATCTTTTTTTTCTGCCAATGAATCATCATCATCTTTTGGGGGTATTAATTTTTTCAGTTCAAATTTTAAGTTTTGAATTTGTTTAGTTGTCCATTCATTTAAATGACTTTCATCTCCTAAAATAACTATTTCAGTCCCACTCGCTTTCGCTGTTTTAAAATTTTCTATAAGGACATCAACATCACTTAAGTATTTTGCTTTCTCAAAATGATCCCAAATCAAATATAAAGTTGTAAGATCACCAGTTTGATCAATGGTCTGCAAAACCATATCATCACCAATCATTGATGCAGAATATCTTCCAATACCCTTCTTACCTTGCATTATCCTTCCATTTGGGCTTATTCCTCTATTCAACTTATCATCTGTAGAGGGCACCATCCATTTATCTGTGACGGTTTCAAAAGACATACCGTGCCCTTCATCTTGTATTTTAATTTTTATTCCATTTTCTATTTTTGCTTTTCCATTTATTTCAACCTCTTTTTTAAATGGTAATAGGGAAACCTTACAAGTTGGAGAATCAGCGTCGTATGCATTCTTCACCAATTCTACAATTGCAGCATATTTATCTTTAATTAAATCTCGACCAATTGTGATAATATGTCTCCCAGCAGGTCTTATTTGGTAAACACCATCTTTAATTTTCACGTCCTCTGGCATAGTAATTCATTAATTAAGTTAGCGATGGAATAAGCCATCAAAGGTGGTACAGCATTACCAATCTGCGTAAAAGCCGCTGTTCGTTGACCCCTTGTTGAGGCTCCTTCAAAGTAGAAATCATCAGGAAAGGACTGAAGCCTAGCGGCTTCCCGTACGGTGAGAGATCTATTCTGGGTGATATCAGGATGAATGTAATAATGCCCGTCTTTGGCAATATGGGCAACCACCGTCTGTGAGTATTCTAAGTCATCTGCTACGACTTTGAATCGATCAAAAAATGATTTCCTGTTTTTGTGAGTTTGAAGCCTTGAAGGTAGATCATTGTAATTTAGTCGCTCCTGTTTGTTTTTCCACTTATCTACTGCTATTCTGTAAATCTCCAGATCTTGATCCGTGTGCGGTCGCGCTACATGCTGTGTTACGATATCTATCCCATTTCTTATATGGCAGTTATATAGGTATTCATCGGCTTTCTTTTCATATCGACGAAACTTCTCCACTCCCTCTCCTGCTTGTAATTCAGGTAAATCATCAAACAACCTACCCACTTGGGTTTTATTATCAGTTTTAAGATTTCCCAAATCAGGTAGATTTGGTATAGAATCCATCTTCCATCCTATAATTATAACCCTTCTCCTATTTTGTAGAACACCAAAGTCTCTGGCATTTACTGTAAAAAGTTCAATTGAATAACCTTTCTTTTTGAAAAGCTTCTCCATGTGTTTAAGGTAGATCCCTTCGCCAGCGGACTTAAGTCCGATTACATTCTCAAAAACAAACATTTTGGGCTGGTACCGCTGTAAATACTCAGCATATTGTACATAGAGGAAATTTCTGGAATCACTCTTCATGTTATTCTCAGATCTTGCTCTGCCTACTAAAGAATACGCCTGACAAGGTGGACCGCCTATAATCAAATCTACTTCTTTAATACCATTCAGGTTTTGGTCAATCTGCTGAAAAATGGCATCATTTGTTGCCTTCCCTATGGGCGCATGAATCACGGCATCCAGAATTTCTTTTGGAATGTCACGGTATAATTCACCTCTGGTAATATCATCCCTTAGGTATGCATGATATTTTGACTCAAAGCCATTTTCTTTCAGGTGGTAGTAGGTACTTCTAGTCCTCATGGTAAAGCATGCTGCTTCCATCATCTCCACATGGGCAATAGGCTCGAAACCAGCTCTCTTGAAGCCTTCAGAAAGTCCGCCTGCCCCGGCAAATAAATCTATGTAATTAAGCTTATTCTTCAATTGAATAGTTTTGACTATAAAATTTCACTAATGCAAGAAAATTTTAAAAATGAAGGATTTACGCCTTATTTTATTCAAAATGTGGTACTTATGGGCTACATATAAATAATCCGTCCCACTTTCCCAAATTCTTACTAAAGAAAAGGAAAAAAACTAAGGAAAACATACCCTATACAGGGTATATTTTGAGTGTCCTACTACGAGTTCGCCAGAGCTGGAAGAAAGAATATTCCAAAAAAAAGTATTCTATCAAAGTATTGTTTAGTGAATCAGGATTTCTTAATACTTCAAATTTCCCTTTACTTCTCAGAAAATTATTTCCATTTTTGAATGTCGAAAAAAAATCCTCCCGGTGCAACGGGAGGATTTAACAGTTCCAAACACTAGAAGTTTGGGTCGACATCCTTTAGGATTCTAGTAATCCTGAGACTCCTTTTAAGATTTACATGCAGTTTGGCCTTACCATAAGGTCAGGCTGCATGATCTCTCTCCAGGTTCGCGCAAGTTCAGCCACCAGCTGAAGCAAGGCGATGGTTAGCATTATGCTCTCCATTTTTTTTGGTGATCAATCAACTTTTACTTATCACAAACTTAATCTCTTTAATGCAAGAGTTTTGGACAAGTTTTGCGCGAGTTATGAACATTTTTCTCCCCTCAAATATCTGACCCTGCTAAACTACAGCAGTTTTAATTAAGTGTGTGTTAACATTGTTTGTTTTGTTACCTAAAGATAAAAACGATATTTCTATTGAAGGGGCGTATAAATGACTCTCTGAAAAGATGTTGCTTGAAGAATACCAGATTAGATTAGGGAAACACAGTAAAAACCAGCTTCTTTGGCTTCAAACAAAGCTTTTTTAGTCAAATTAATATGACAAAAATTGTCGATATTAAATATTAAAAATGGCGGATAGGCAAGGACATAGTTAAATGCTGTCAGCCGCTTTTCAAGCAAATACACTATGATTTACCATTATACGAGTATTGATACTCTAAAACTGATTTTAGAATCCAAGAAAATCCGATTTAATAATCTCAATGCCGTTGATGATGAACTGGAGGGAGAACTATTTGTCAAAAAGAGTCTTGCCCAATTGATTTTCGTTAGCTGCTGGACAACCGATCCGAATGAAAACATTCCTTTGTGGAAAATGTATGCCAGCACAAGAGGTGTAAGAATAGGGCTTCCCGATTATCCTTGGAGAAAGGTTGACTGTAAAAAATGGGATGCTGGGGTAATTGAAGTAAGGTATGACCCTAGCGAAGAATATTTCTCTCCATTTGATATTGATGAGATATTCGGCGAAAGCCATTATATCATTCCTCCGTTTAGCCTACCTATTTCAGACAGTAATGCCAAGAAAGCATTCAGTAAAGAGGTAATCTACCTTCCTGAACGTGAACTTAAAATCAAGTATTCAGATCATTATAATGAAAAATTGACAAAACCTGGCCATGCAGGACTGATTATGAAACCTATTGATTTCGGGCTATATAAACACGAGCAATGGGCTTTTCAGAAAGAATTTAGGTTCGTTTTATTCATCAGCCCTATGGATAAAGAAATTAATCTCTCAGCCAAAAATTTCCACCAACCTATGGTCAACTCTCTTATGAAATATATCCAAGCCGAATATATATCACCTATCAAGGATTTTTTTGTAAAGATTGATCCGAACTCAATAGAGAATATGGAAATCACGCTCGGTCCTCACTGTACAGAGGAAGATATAAGGCATGTTCAATCAATGAGGCAAAAGCATGGGATAGTTGGTGATCTGTATAAAAGTGGAGTGAGATTGAGGAGGTAACTATAAGCAGTTTGATAACAAATATTCTCCTCTTCAAATTACTTTTTACAATCATCTGTTAGCCATAATGTCAAATTGACAGTTCATTTAACAGAAAAAAGCCAAGAATTATGCAGTTTTGGCACTAAACACTACATGGTGTAATAGTTGACCGTTCATTTTTGGTTTTTCGTATTTGAATACCTGTATTTTGAACTTCATGACTTGATCACCTATATTTTCTCAATACAAAATTTCGAATAGCAGGACACAAAAACTCACCTGCATTGTTGAGAAGGAAAATGAATTAAAAATGGCAAATTGCTATATTATCAATTATGATTTGAGAAAATCAAGAGATTATGACAGCCTTTATGCTGCTATAAGATCATACGGAACATATGCTAAAATTCTCGAATCTTGCTGGGCTGTGGTATCTGAGAGAAGTGCAACGGAAATCAGAAATCATTTGCAAACTGTGATGGACGAGGACGATGGAATCTTCGTTGTAAAATCTGGTGGAGCAGCGGCATGGAATAATGTTATCTGTAAAAATTCTTGGCTAAAGGATAACATCTAATGTTAAAGGTCATCTTAGCGGATGGCCTTTTTCAATTGTTCTCGCTAATTAATCTTCCCACCATTGAACAAAATCCTCCTTTCCAACCACTTTTCCGATCATCTCAATCAACCAATGGAAATCAAACAGAACTGAATAATGAATCCGATTAGGACCTACTTCATTTATATTGATATATTCTGTGTGCAGGAATATGTTTCCAACAATTGAAGATATAAGCTTTCCTAAATCAAGCAGAAATGCTACTTCCTCCCAAAAATCCGGTATATGGGGTACTTCATCCAAGTGCTCATTGTGGACGATGTATTTATCCCTAACAATTTTCAGATGATCCACTTTGATTTTCACAATCTGGGACTTTAAAATAGTTTTAAAGTAGTTGAATAATTCATCCTTGGTCGATATTACCTTACTCGCAAAGGGGATTTGCACAAGTTTTTCAAGCTTCTCAAAAGCTTCAAAGTATTCTAAGCTATATGGGAAGTGAGCATCTATTTGACCCCCCATATCAATAAGAGAATCGAGCGATCTTACCAGATAATTCTTATTTCTACTTTTGCTATCATAGATTTTTGAGAGACTGATTAGAGTCATATTCATGGCAGCTTCCTGCATGTAATTCAGTGCGCTCCTTTCAGTACTTTTTGCAGCAAGGTTAATTAAATGTGCATGCTCCCCTATCGTTCTGTAAACGAAATAGTGCCTTTCAGCCATGATCAGGTCACTGGCCAGTCCTTCTTGAAAGAATTTTTGTAAATCCATAGGTGAGAATTGAAGTTGGTAAAATTTGAATAGGCAAGTTAACGGCCTATCAATCAACAGATTTCAATTCTTAAAATGAGCAGGACAACTACTGTCAAAAATAATAAATTCCTAGACCAGCTCAATCACCTAAACCGAATTTGTAGGTTTATTTTAATCTTCAAAAGATCATCTTCCCTGTAAACCCAACCGTAGTTATAGTTTTTGCCGGACGCCCTAGGTCTTCCTGGTAATTCGGCATCCTCCCCTGTTGACGGCTGCTCAAACTTTGTGTTATTCAATAAATAGTTTCTAAAAAGGTTGAAATCATAGATATGAAAGCAGACGATATCCCCATCTTTCTTAGCGATGATTACACCTCCAAAGGAATCATATTCTCCAAGCCAAGGCTTTTCGGAAGTCATGCCCATAGCAGCTTCCGTTAAGAATCTTTTAAGTTTATACTCATATAGCTTTTGCTCACTAGCCTCGCCACCATAAAAATTCATGGGGTCAATCTCTTCTAATATTGCTAAAATTTTGGTCAAAGAGGATTCTCTAAATACCCATCTATAGTACAATGACCAACCAATAATTTCCGGTAAATCCCCATCAATCATTTTTAGATTTTTCCATAGCTGATTGGATTGGATCTTTTCAAACTTCATCTCGCATCCCAGACGCTCTAATTCTTGAAGACGAAAAGTAAGTTTTGACATTCTGCCTTCCGGCTTGTAGGTCCTGGTATTAAAGTCTTCTATCGTCTCTTCTAAATCATGTTCTGTTGAGAAAATAAAATTGTTGCCTACGCCAGTATTGAATAAGGTAGAATCTCCACCCAAGAGTGACTTAATGCTAAAACCAAGATCAGTTTCTTTAGCTAATCTGTGATCGTAAATTTTTAACTGAATATCAGACTTTACAGTACTGTCAGCCTTTAGTTTATTGATTTGAGAAGTTTTTAAAAAATCTTCAGCTTCTAAAATCGCAAATGAACTACCTTTGCCTTTTAGAATTCCATTATAAAGCAATTTGGAGATCTCGCTAAAATCAGAGAATGAAAACTCCCCTATTTGCTCATTCAACTGATCATTTTTTTTATAAACTCTTACTTTCTCTTGTCTATCAAACTCAAGCTTAAATTGACTCTCACTTTTGTAAGCCTTTATAATCTCATAGACATTGCTAAAATCTTTGTCTAATTCAACATCTGACTGAAAAAGTTTACCCTCTGCCAGAAGGGTTACTAAAACGTATAATTCGCTCCACTCTCCTTTGTTTCCTTTGAGCATTATAATATCTCATTTATTACCTTCTCAGCAGTAGCCTTAATCGCAGGTACTGCCACTGAATTACCAAACTGTTTGTAGGAAGACGCATCTGCTACAGGAATCACATAGTTATCAGGAAACCCTTGCAGTCTTGCCCATTCTCTAGGCGTCATTTTTCTAATACCTAAGCGGTTTACTTCGCCTTTGATATGAGTAATTGGAGTGAAATCTTCCAGCCTGTCGTCATACACGAGATTTCGCTCTCTTCCCATTCCCCCACAAACAACTGCATTGGCAATTCCATCATCAGGAATAATTTCATATCCAAAGCCATTTCCCTTTCCTTCGTGCCTTGCTTTATGCTCCTTGAGGGTTTTTAGGTATTGGTTAGAAAGGTAATATTTCACAGAAACCACGGTTTCTTCCTTGACATCTTCAAAAGAAACCACTTTATCCAAAGGCTCAGGATATTCAAATTCAGAAATCCCTAAATCTTTTCTGAATCCTACAATGAAGATCCTCTCTCTGTTTTGAGGGACACCAAAATTCTTGGCATTCATTATCTTCGGATCAGGAACGTAATACCCTAGATCTTCTCTAAGTACATTAAGAATAGTAGCTAACGTCCTTCCCTTATCGTGATTACGGAGACCTTTTACATTCTCCAAAAAGAAAGCTTTAGGTTTTTTTCTCTTAATAATCTCGGCAACATCAAAAAAGAGTGTTCCTCGAGTGTCTTCGAAACCACCTCTTTTACCTGCAATCGAAAATGCCTGGCAAGGAAATCCTGCACAAAGCACATCAAAGCCATCAGGTATAAATCTCTTTGTTTCTTCTTTGGTAATATCTCCAAAAGGCACCTCTCCAAAATTGGCTGCGTACGTTTTCTTTGCCTGCTCATCCCACTCACTGGTAAAAACACATTTACCTCCCAAACTCTGCATCGCAAGTCTAAAACCACCTATTCCAGCGAATAGATCAATGAATTTGAATTTTGGTTCTTTTGGTTCAGGAAAAGGCACTTTATTTTTGAAATCAAAAAGCATGTATTGAAGTGCTTCCTCTGCTACTTCATAGCTGATTTCTTCTTCAGGAAATTTATATTCAAGAGCGTACTTTACATGCTCGACTGCTCCTTTCTTATAAAACTGTGAGATACCGTTTTTACTATTATGCAAGTAATGGGTAAGGGCTGCTTTCCCATAATCAGAAGGTTCTACTACCCGCACTTTGAACTTCTGGCCAAAAACCTCTTCAATTGATATTTTCTCCTTTAACTTCATTCCTTGGTTTATTGAGCTTAGAGAAGAGATTTCACCTCTTCATCTGAATCTTAAAATAAGATAGTCCAAATATATCTAATCTCTAATAAGAGTTTCCCATCCAATAAAAGAATAATAGGACATTGTCACGTATTGTCAATTCAATTATGAATACCTGCTGATTTCATCCAGAACTTTTTTGATACAGGCTCCCAACTCCCCTTTCACCTCAAAATCCCAAAACCTCATTACAGTCCAGCTCTTTGATTGATAGTAGTCGTTGACTTCCTGATCCCTTTGCATATTGCGCTCAATCTTCGCTATCCAGAATTCACGGTTGGATTTGATGGAGTGTTTTCTCTCTTCCCAGTTGTAGCCATGCCAGAAGGTGCCATCTACAAAGATGACGAGTTTGTATTTTTTGAGGCTGATATCAGGGTTTCCCAAAAAGAGGCTTCTTTGGAGTTTTATACCTCACTCCTGCTTGCCATAGCCTTCTTCATGAATTTTTCCGGCTTGGTATCCTTTCCCTTGATCCGGGACATATTAAAAGAGCGAGCTTTGGTGGTGTAAAAGCCATTTTCCTCCGAGAATTGGGGGATTGCTATTTTGGGGCGTATGTAGGGGGTATTTTTCAAGGGGACAAGGTAGTGGAGAGAGATATTGTCCTATAGCTTTTGATCGTATTTGGGGATAATAGGTTGTTCATCATTAAAAGTCCCATAGGGACGGACTATAGGTAGCCTCGGGTTTCAACCCGAGGTGTGGAATTATTAAATAATCCATGCCCTCGGAGCAGGCAGTTCTTTTGGAAACGAGCGTATGTTCCGAGGAATGGAAATGAGAAATGGTTTTTTAATCAGTTAAAGAACGCAAGTGAAGCTTATTTCCTTAATACTTTTGAGGCCAAAAGTATCCAAAAGCCTTGCTGCAATAATGCTTCCCCCCGCTTACCTACCGCCTGGCCCGCTATTGCAACTCTCCACCGCGCCCTAAACGAAAGCGAATCTGCTAATCGATTAATATGTTAAGCTACTACTCTATATCATCTGTCACTACGAATTCAAATCCACAGGTTGCATCAGGGCATTGATGAATTTGAGTTTGGCTGCTATGGCTTAGGTCTGTGATGATCTCTGTCCTCAGTCCGCATTGTGGACAGGTGGTAGGTTGGTCAGAGGAAAGGAATTGGTGGGTGAAGATTGAATTTTTCATAAAAAATCAAAGTTCTAAATCTTAAGATATTAAATCATAAATCGAGCAGACCAAATGCTTCGTGATGCGGTATGGACAAGTCCAGAAAATCAAAATTTAATTCACTCTTTGCTCTTAATAAATGGTAGATTTTAGCGCTTTCCGTATCGGAAGACAAATACCTGCAAATGGGATTTTCCACTTCAGCTTGGGCGAAAAGCTTAGTGTCATTGGGAATTATAGTCCTACTTAGTAAATCCAGTTTTCCTTTGTTGGCAAACACCGTATTTGCCAGTTCTCCTGCCTTTTGAGCATGGTTAAGATTGTAAGGTAAAATTTTCAACTGCTTTAAGGGGAGTTGGTCTAGCTTACCCCGGACACAATATTCACCAGCTGCAATTGTACTTAAAAACATCACTTGGTCATTCTCCAAAAAATATCGATAATAGCCCTTAGCATTCAAATGCAAGGGGTCCAGAGGATCCAATAGCCTTATAAAGAAACTTGTATCCAAGAGAACTCCCTTATCACTCATATCCCCCTCTGATTTCTCTGAGCCAACTTTCCTTTTCTGGAATGTTTGACCAGCTGTTTTCTGCTTTGGCTATCAAATCATTGAGATAAGATTCATCGTATTTGGGATCATACCCAGATAGTTCAATAAACTTTAACGAGGATAAATCAATTTCACCCGTTTGGGAATTTTGTCGTCCTATTGCCCGTACCCCAAATGATTTATACAATAGATTGGATTCATATTGCTTCAAAAAACTAATAGGAGTTTGGATTCTTATTGTCCCTAATTCCTCAGTCAATAGGTGCATATTAGCCCTATCCTTTCCTCCAGCATTAGTTACTTTACCATAAAAGTAAAATTCAGCATCAGCCCAAATAGCCTCTGATCTTTTGAATTGAGTTTCTTTGTTGATATTCAACTTATTACTTTGCTCCAGTGAAGTACCTACCTCCAATGAATAATCATACTTGACTGCCACTTCCTGAAAAGCCTCAAATGCCTTGGCAGTATTCAAATCTAAAAAATCTAGCTTATTAGTCCTTTCGATTTCACCCAACACCGCGTTAAAACCTATAATATACTGCAGCGAAGTCCTGAACAAATGTCTGACAGAGCCTTCTTGCATCTCATAGGTGATGGCAGGTCTGTCTCTCTTATCTAATGGAAAAAGAAGATTCTCTACGTTACCAATGATTTCTATCAGTTCGCGGATATCATAGTTATCTGGAGTAAGGGGTTTGTTCCCTTTCTTTCCATTCACTTTTATCTCCAAAAACCCCGTGTTCTGCATACTCCAAATCTAACGAAAAATAGAATTAAATGGATAGGGTCAGTAATTTGTATAGGACTATACCTGTCTAATATGCGTTTTCAAATTACAAATACACTTATTGACCCTAACCTATTCCATTATCAATTAATCATTCTTTAAAGGACTTTCAGAAAACATCTTGATAAACTGCTGGCAGTCCTGCTTTAACTCATTAACAAGTTTATCCCGCAATATCTTAATACTGGAAATAGTGCTCATATCGTACTTTTCAGCTAATTCTACTCCATTTTTAGCCATAGTAGCTCCAGTACATTTATCCAAAAACTGTTTGGGTGCCAGATTCAGAGTGTCTGATTTAGATGTCTCTTTAAGACACACACATAGATCCTTTGCTGTTTTCTTTAGAATATCCTGCGCCATGGATGGTGGCAGGTGAAAAAAGCAGAATAGCATCATAACTGTGATGCTCTTGTATATTTTAATCATAAAGTTTAATGAAAACTGACTTAAAATTTAATTTAAAAATCCCATTTATACACTATAGGGATTTGGCTAAAGCCCCATTTAGGATATTACTCCTTTAGGAATGGGCTGAAGCCGCATTCCTATTGATGGGAAGGTTCAAAATAACTTGTATTCGTCGAAATGAGCTAACACTCTACTTAAACTAGTACCGAGTTCCCCTTCACCTCAAAATCCCAAAACCTCATAATTGTCCAATCTTTTGACTGATAGTAGGAATTGACTTCCTGATCACGTTGCATATTTCGTTCGATCTTCGCTTTCCAGAATTCCCGATTGCATTCTTCCGATTACCCCAATCATAGCCATGCCAGAAGGTGCCGTCTACAAAGATGACGAGTTTGTACATTTTGAGACTGATATCAGGCTTGCCGTAGAGAGGCTTCTTTGGAGTTTTATACCTCACTCGGGACAGGTGGTGGGTTGGTCTGAGAACAGGAATTGGTGGTTGTAGGTAGTTGGATTCATGAAGGTCAAAAATATGAAATCTATCACTGTTTGACTTTTAATATTATTTCTCAAACATAATTGTTAATTACTTTTTCTTTTAGGCCAATGCAACCACATAATCTAAACTTGCGTAATAAATATTAGTAGTATATTTGAAAAACATTTGGACCGGGGTGTCCCCGATCGGCAAGGAGCTCAGCGTAAGTTGGGCTCTTTGTTTTTTTAAGGATAAATTTTAAGTCCATATACTTTTCCATTTTGCCGATAAAACTTAGGGTATATTAAATCAAAAGCAGGGTTTGCTCTATTTGGCTCAATAACATACCTCGCAGATGGGTATGCAGCCAAATCGGCCAACTGAAGACCATTAATATTCTCCTTTTTGGATTTAAAAGAGATGCGAACTCCATAGGCTTTAAGCCTCTCTTCCGAAACATATCCTGTTCCTCTGGACAGCAGACGCTGAAAATGTTCTTCCAATCGTTTGTCTTCCTTTTTTCCTCGTTTCTCAATAATGATTTCCAATTCAATATTCTTCATCTCTAAACTATCCAGGTAAAAGACCGAGCGCTCAATGATAAAAGAAAGTGCCATTTCATACACATCGTTTGAGAGTTTACCAAACCTTTGAATATATTCTATCTTTCGAATTGCAGAAGCGATGAGCGTGTAGGGTTGTTCAACAATTACCTTGTTTAGCTTTTCGTAAAACCACTTTTTCTTTTCTAGATCAAAGAGAATAGCAAATTCCTTATCACACTTTCGGATATCCCTACTATGAAAAATCACTTCCTTCTGTCCCCAAAGTGTAGATTTAATGATATTAAATTTCTCTCGTATTTGATGGTAATCTACCTCGGAAACTAACACTCCACAGAGAAGAAATACTGGGAAATCAGGATTTAGGCTAGTCAAGCCATGATCTCCACTTTCATCTATAAAGAGGTAATGTTTCATATGATTATAATTAGTCTTTTAAAGGCCATATTCCATCCTGGCTAACGGCAGTATGACAGGGAATCTTGCATTAATGAAAATCATCTCATTGTGTGACTCTTGAGTCATGCTCGATTTCATTCTATCTCAAACTACTTAGAAATAAAAGCACCTTCTGATTCAAAAGTTGGATATGTTTCTGTGTAGAAATAGGTGGTTTTTCGTTTTTCATTTTAAAAAGATAAAGTTTAGGCAAAAAAAAGCCCTGCAAGATGCGCATGTGAACAGAGGCGTGCAGGGGATTGTTGCATTAAACATAGTGATTTTCATACTGTTAGCCTAATATTTTACCCTTTTTTGATTCTAAAAATTACTAGGTTTAAATGATAAACCTGTTCAACATTTAAGACCCAGAATGACTTTTGCAAACAATTCTATTTTAACCATTTTGTGCCAATGGCTATAAATTTGTTCTTAGGCTATATCTGGTGTTGTTCCCTTGTTGCTCCTATCAGCTTGATTAGGATGGAAACTGCCTTATCAATTTATAAAATGAAATCCAATTGATCCAATATCCTTTTGATACATGCGCCCAACTCCACTTTCACCTCAAAATCCCAAAACCTTAATACTGTCCAACCTTTTGATTGATAGAAGTCATTTACTTCCTTATCCCGCTCCATATTCCGTTCGATCTTCGCTATCCAGAATTCACGGTTGGATTTGATTGCATTCTTCCGATTACCCCAATCGTAACCATGCCAGAAGGTGCCATCTACAAAGATGACGAGTTTGTGTTTTTTGAGACTGATATCAGGTTTCCCAAATAGAGGCTTCTTTGGAGTTTTATACCTCACTCCTGCTTGCCATAGAGCCTTCTTCATGAGTTTTTCCGGCTTGGTGTTTTTAGCTTTTATCCTCGACATGTTGTAGGACCTGATCTTGGTAGTGTAGAAGCCGTTTTCCTCAGAGAATTGGGGGATTGCTGTTTTGGGTCTTATGTAGGGTTTATTTTTCAAGGGGTTAAGGTAGTGGAGAGATCAGTTGCCTTATAGTTTTTGATCGTAATTGAGGGGTAATAGGTTGTCCATCATTAAAAGTCCCATAGGCACGGACTATAGGTAGCCTCGGGTTTCAACCCGAGGTGTGGAATTATTTAATATGCCATGCCCTCGGAGCAGGCAGTTCTTTTGGAAACGAGCGTATGT
>NZ_FOKK01000009.1:42455-204193 GCF_900112005.1 Algoriphagus aquimarinus
TTTCCAGCCATTGAAATGGCTGGCTAAGTGATCGTACGTCCCGATGGGACTATTTATTAAGCAACCTTCCCCACTCCACTTTCACCTCAAAATCCCAAAACCGAAAAACTATCCATCCTTTTGATTGATAGTAGTCATTGACTTCCTGATCCCGCTGCATATTCCGTTCGATCTTGGCGATCCAGAATTCACGGTTGGATTTGATCGTATGTTTTCAGTTGTCCTAATCATAGCCATGCCAGAAGGTGCCGTCTACAAAGATGACGAGTTTGTACATTTTGAGACTGATCTCAAGCTTGCCATAGAGAGGCTTCTTTGGAGTTTTATACCTCACTCCTGCTTGCCATAAGGCTTTCTTTAGAAGCTTTTCTGGCTTGGTATTCTTAGCCCTGATCATAGACATGTTATAGGACCTGGTCTTGGTAGTGTAGAACCCATTTTCCTCGCAGAATTGGGGGATTGCTATTTTGGGCCGTATGTAGGGTTCATTCTTCAAACAGTTCTTTAATGTGAATTTCCAATGCTTCAGCGAGCTTCTCCATTACCTCGAGCGATACATTGCGTTTACCTTGCTCGATGCCCGAGATGTAAGGGCGGTTGAGGCCTGATTTAAGAGCTAACTCCTCTTGTGACAGCTCTTTACCTTTTCTTAGTAACTTTACTTTTTCTCCAAATATCTCTTTTATGTCCATATATTTTGTTTACTATTGTAAACATTTAAATTTTTTAGTATATTTAGTTATACTAATCACAGCAGCATTTTACTAAAGATATCATGTACAAAAAACATTTACCTGAATTGTTGCCAGAAAACTGGAAGCTCAGTGATCTGGATGAAGCCAATGGCTATGCGGAGTTCTTAGGGTTTGACGGTGAGTTTTTGATTTCCATCATGAAACACCTCGATGAATATCCATCCGATCCCTACTTTCTATGTCTTAACCAAATGAAAGGAATACTGGGTCGATATGATTTTGACAGCCTAGACTGGCCAGAATGGTTTGAAAACCCAAAAGAGGCGATGGATTCTGCTTTGAAGCTAATAGAATGGATTAATCAGAACTATGCGAATTTTGCTCCGGTAACGCAGTACGTGATGGTGTCCTTGGGGACTGAGGATAGGATCAATTCAATTTCAAGGCATTTTGATGGATATATAACCGTACAGGAATTTCAAAACAAGAGACTTGTATTCAGAAAGGTCAACTTGACATGGGGAGCAGCTAATTACTCCGAAGCAGCTTTGAAAGCTATTTCCTTGTTTTACAAAACACAAGGCTTCGATACAGAGAACTTGGTGGTGGGGTATTTAACCAATGAAAAGTTTCAGTTAATAGAAGACCTAAGGCCTGCTGTATTGGATCAGATAAAACAACGTCCTTTTTGAAAAGTAAAACCTAAACTCTATGAAAGCAATTGAAGAAAACCCAATCATGCTTAAGCGAGGTCATTTAGTCAAGTTTCACACACCATATCCTGAAGAAGACCCAAGTCAGTTGTACTTACTGTTAGAAGTTAAAGATCATGATCATTTTGATACGCCTTGGGCAGATATTTTGGCATTGGGCACAGGGTTTTCTTTTCCCTCTATCAATATGGTGAAACTGGAGGATCTGGAAGTGGTGGAATGGGACAGTTTCGAGCTCATAGGACATTATGCCACTGTTGTAACAGAAGAAGGATTGAATGTGTCGGGAAAAATAGTCCATATTCTGGAAAATGAGAATAATACAAAACCCCTACAAACCTTGAAGATCCATGTAATGCTAAAAGATGAACGGGGGGAAATGACCGCTGGTGAGTTGCTGTTGAATGCTTTTAGACAGCAGACTGGAAAAACATATTTTTAAAGGATTTGGCTAAAGCCCCATTGTGATTGTTATATTCAATGGGAATGGGCTGAAGCCACATTCCTATTGATAGCAATGCCAGACCAAAATCGTAGCAGTGCCAAATCAATTCCCTCCAGCTTCAGATGGTGGTTAAAAAAAATTCGGCCATCGTTTTCCGGCTTTAGCCTAAGTATTCATTCCACATAGGAATGAGCTGAAGCCCATGAGTATCAAATGGAATCTAAACGACTCCATCGCCCCATTTCTTTACCAGGCATCAGCAAAGCTATTGGAGGGGTGATCTTGGAAATTTGGCTAAAGCCCTATTGTGATTGTTATATTCAATGGGAATGGGCTGAAGCCACATTCCTATTGATAGTAATGCCAAACTAAAATCGGAGCAGTGCCCAGTCAATTCCCTCCATCTTCAGATGGAGGTTAAAAAAAATTCGGCCATAGTTTTCCGGCTTTAGCCTAAGTATTCATTTTACATAGGAATGGGTTGAAGCCACATTCCTATTGATAGCAATGCCGCTGAATATTGGATTTGTGCATGGTGTTTGAATTTATTTATAAAAAGATTGTATGAAGCTTTCAAAAAACAAATTCACTATTCTGACAGCTATTCTCTCTGTTGGAGTGGCAGCATTGGCAAAAGCAGCCGTTGATAATCGATATGAGGCATATACTGGGGAACCCGCCCCAAAAAATCCAGAGACTGATGAAGCATCTATAGGGAAAGTGATTCTTTATACCACCCTTACAGCAGCAATTGGTATCACTGTAAAACTTGTTGTGAGGAAATATTTCACCAAACAGTGGAAAGCATTGGATGGTGAAGTTCCAAAGCATTTGAATTAAAAAAGAATACTAGTGTCCGCAATGATGCGAGAGGCACTAATTCCTTTACCCTCTCTGGGAGTAGTCAAATTGTCTTTTGGCTAAAGCCCCGGTTGGGAATTTTATCTACAATTAGGAATGGGCTAAAGCCACATTCCTATTGATAGCAATACCAAACTAACATCCGAGCAGTGCCCAGTCAATTCCCTCCTGCTTCAGATGGAGGTTAAAAAAAACTGGCCATCGTTTTCCGGCTTTAGCCTAAGTATTCATTTTACATAGGAATGGGTTGAAGCCACATGCCTATTGATAGCAATACCAAACTAACTTCCGAGCGCTGCCCAGTCAATTCCCTCCTGCTTCAGATGGAGGTTAAAAAAAACTGGCCACCTTTTTCCGGCTTTAGCCCAAATATTCATGCACATAGGAATGGGCTGAAGCCCATGAGTATCAACTGGGAAATAAACGACCCCATCCCCCCAATTCTTTACCAAACATCAGCAAAGCTATCGGTAGGGTGATCTTGGAAATTTGGCTAAAGCCCCATTGTGATTGTTATATTCAATGGGAATGGGCTGAAGCCACATTCCTATTGATAGCAATACCAAACTAAAATCCGAGCAGTGCCAAATCAATTCCCTCCATCTTCAGATGGAGATTAAAAAAAAATTCTGCCATAGTTTTCCGGCTTTAGTCCAAGTATTCATTTTACATAGGAATGGGCTGAAGCCACATTCCTATTGATAGCAATGCCAAACTAACATCCGAGCAGTGCCAAATCAATTCCCTCCATCTTCAGATGGAGGTTAAAAAAAACTGGCCATCGTTTTCCGTCTTTAGCCTAAGTATTCATTTTACATAGGAAAGGAGAGCATAAGCAAAGCACCTAGTTATGTAGCTGCATTTACAGCTTAAACTGTAGCGTCAGATACACGCCTCTACCGTCGGAAGGCAGAATTCCGGGCCCTGGATATCCTGTGGCTCTTCGGGTGAAATAGATGGTATTTGTCAAATTGTTTACGGAACCTTCCAGCTTGAATTTTTGGAATTCATAAGACAAACTCAAATCCAGAATTTGGTATGCTGGAATCAAGCCTACTACTGCCGAAACACCGCCTTCAGTGGCATTGGTGGCATCACTAAATTGGTCACTAAGGAAGCTGTATTGTAGGGAGGTTTTGAATTTATCGTAACCCAAAGCTACACCACTTTTGAAGTTGAGTTTGGGAACAAACTCCACTTGATTGCCTGTGATTCCAGGCACCTCGCTCAGTTTATACTGGGAGTGAATAAGGGCAATATTGGTAAAAACAGATCCTTTCCAAAGCTTGTTTTCAGGTAGGAAAGTGTTGATGTAATTCCACTCCACATAACTTTCTAGGCCCTTTAGGATGGCTTGCCCTATATTGGTTCTCTGTCTAAGCACTCTATTGCTTTCGTTGTAATACTGCACTTCCCCAATTCTATTGTTGTAATTCAGATAGAAAAAGCTCAGGTCGTAATTGAGGATTTTTCCCTGATCTGAGCGAATTCCCAAATCCAAAGAATAGCCTTTTTCATCCTGCAAGTTGGGATCTATGGTCGCGGAGGGATTAGATATCCGCATGTCACTGAAGGTAATGGATCTGTAATTTTGGGAAATATTGGAATACAGTTCTACCTGCTGCGTAGGCTTGTAGCTGAAACCCAGCCCTCCTATCAGGAAACTTCTGGTACTTGACCTGGACTCTTCAGTGACTGTTCTATCCAAAATATTGCCGGCAAGATCTTTAAATTCCGTCGCATAATATCCCTCAGATGAGGTTTTGATGTATTCAAATCGTACCCCTGGAGTTATGGAAAACTGCTCATTGATGAAAAAGATGTTTTCCATAAAAAGAGAGGTATTTCTATTAGGAAACTCATAATCATTGAGCAACTTATTTTCCCCTGGCACATAGTCAAAATCAGCATCTGATCCTGTGCTACCAAAGCCCTGACTGCTATGGTTATACCCATGGTAATACCTGATGCCCGCAAGTCCTATCGATTGAATATTCCCTATCGTGTATCTTTTCAAATATCGAAGTTCTGCTCCCCAGTTTTCGAAATCCCCTTTGATCAAATCTCTTTCCGAGTTGTCGTCTATAGTTGCTACACGGTTGGGACGAAAGCCCACAGAATAGCGGTTGGCATTTAAGCCGAAAACTCTAAGATTGATGGAATTACTTTTATTGAATTTATGGTCCAAATGCAGGGCATAAAGATTCCAATCCACCTGAAACCAGTTTCTCTCCCTGTTGCTTTGTCGGGGATCCTGCAGGTACATCTCATCGGTAAGTCCACCCGGCTGCTGGGCGAGGTAAGACATCTTGGTGAAATCCACACCCACACTGGTTTTCTCAGAAAGCTGGTAATTGATGTTTGAGTAAAAATTATAGCTCTCAAATTGAGAATTCGGTCTCCAGCCCTCCCCTTTTTTGTATTGAAAAAAGGAGTAGTAACTGAGTTTGCCTGCAGTGCCACTGACGCTGGTAAAGGTATTGTAGAATCCAAAGGAGCCCAGGGTCTGTCTGGCTGTAAGTTCAAACTTTTTATCTTCCACCGGGCGCTTCATCTGGAAGTTGATAAGCCCACCGAATTGAGTTCCATACTGCAAGGAAGCCGCTCCACGGACGATTTGAATTTTCCCTACACCTTCCAATGGCGGAGTATAATAACTCTCAGGATAGCCCAAGGCATCTGCGCTAATGTCGTAGCCGTTTTGTCTGGTGTTGAAATTGGAAGAGCGATTGGGATCCAAGCCCCTGCCTCCTATGCTGAGCTGAAGTCCTGCCCCATCATTTTCCCAGATATTCAAGCCGGCCACTTTGGAATAAGCCTGTCTGGCATTGTTGGTAGATAGGTTTGCTGTCAAATTCTCGGTTAAAATCACCTCAGACTTTTTAGCTTCATAAAGTCCCATATCATCCACAGAGCGCATTCTGACAAGCCCAAAATCCGACCCTGAATCTGTCACTACCGTTTCGGCTAAGTCTTGGCTTTGGGGAGTTAATAGGACTTGCAGGGTTTGATCTTTTCCAGAGATAAGCACTTGTATATTTTTATACTGGAAGGATTCACTGGTGAAATGTACCGTATAGGCTCCATCAGGAAGCTTATCGAAACTGAATTCTCCTTTCTTATTTACCTCTACCAATTTGGATCCATCATTCAGGTAGACCGTGCATTCTGCAATGATGCTCTGATCCTCAGCAGACTTGACAGTTCCGCTCAGTTTGTGCTGAGCCATCAGGATCAGCGGAAACAAGCTTAATATCAGGGTGTTATAAACCTTTAATTTCATCTTGAAATGGTAATATCCAATATTTAGGGCGAAATGATTCTTTTTCCTTTGACAGGTCGACAGTTGGGTCAATCAGTGCTTTTCCTATTCTTCCGTTTAGAGAGACGTAGGTGTCCGCATAGATTTCAGGGTTTTTAAAACCCGCTATTTCATAATGTTCTTTGAGAATATGGGCATACTGCAGCATCATATCCGGCTGTGTTGCCATCATTTTCTCCTGCTGTGGAGTCAGGAACTCCTTGTTATCCACCTCAATGGTTTTCCCCAACTCATCCTTTACAATGAATGAGGCTGCCCCCATTTTTTCCATAAGCATAACACGCCAGGAAAATCTATAACCTTCCTCCGTCCAGAACAACTCACCCGGATATAGCAGGTATCTAAAGGGTAAAAGAAGCTGAAAGGAGAAGAAAATAAGCAGTCCACCTGTTGCAAGATTTTGCTGGAACTTCGAAAAACTATAGGTTCGAACAGGTGTAAGAAAGGAATGGCTAATGGTGAGAATTGCAGCTATTTTCCCAATCAGGGCATGGTGAAATCCAGTAGAGAAGAAGATCATTGCCGTCCCTATCATGATGTAAGGGAACATCCCAATCGGAAAGAGTAGCGAGGTAAGCAAGTGGAAAGTAACCACTGAAAGGAAAGCCAGTTTACGGGTAGGCTTATAGAGCAAGAGAAAAGCTATACTCAAATCATATAGGCAAGCGATCCAACTGAACAGGTACGCCACCCACAGTTCGTTGAATAATCCTCCAATAAGCGGAATATCATTTTTTGCCGGTAGCCATATTTTCATAGGCAAGGCATGGAATAACCAGTCAGAGTTCAGCTTGGCTAGCCCGGCATAGAAATACAGGATAACTACTAGCAACCTGATGGAATCAGTGCACCAGCTTGGAATTTTGTCTGAGTTTATACTGGGTTTTCTCCAGGCATCCACAGAGAAATAGGCATTTGCTGGCAAGAAAATCAGGAGAAAACTGAGCAGTGAGATGAAATAGTAATGGTTTAAATAGGTGGTTTTATCCATCAGCTCTATGTAGGTGAAGCTAAGGAAAAACAGCATGCTCGCTCCCCTGTAAAATAGCCCAATGCAGATAAGCAATGCGGATAGAATCGCCACGATAAAAAGTAGATAAGTATAGGGTCCTAATGGCTTTATCCATTCGAAACCATAAAAAGTGAAATGATGCTTTGGCTCAATGTATAGCTGAAAAATCCAGCCCTTGTACCAAAAGCGCAACATACTGATCATCATCAAAACACCAAACATCATCCTGAAAACAGCCAAGGCTGCAGCGGATGATGTCTGGTTTAAATAGGATGAAAATGATGTTTTCAGATCAGTCACCATCATTGTCTGTGTAAGTGATGGTGATGCTCATGGCTGAAGTCATGTCAACCTTAAGAATTCTCACAGCTTTTTGCATCTCCTGATACACCTTAACCATGGCATCATTATCAGTTTCTATTTGATAGTAATAATCATCCGATAAGGCTTCAACAAGATTTTCTATAATTGAAAATTGCTCATTGATGTATTCCGATAGTAATTTTCCAGTGCTAGGATCTTTTGCATCAATTGAATTCAAATAGGACTTCAAGGATGGTCCTTGTTTTCCATTTGCAATTCCATTGAAAAAATTGCTGAAAGCTAGCTGAGCGGTCTTAGCTAATTTCCCTGAAATGTCTTTTTTGTAATAAGCTTCCACTTTATCAGGATTTGGAGTGCCTGCACTGGCAATTGTTGCTCCTGAAGGAATACCAAATTTCCCGCTTCTCACATGTCTCTCATAATAAAGCACATAAGCATTCACCAGGGAGGCAGTGGATGAACCTATATCCAAACCGGTTCGACTGATAAAATCTGCTTTTGCAGTTCCCTTCCAATCAGAGATGACCTGATCTAACAGGGTATTCATTCTGGACACAAGCACATTTACATAAGAAAGTCTCTGTGCTCCTTTTTCTGAGTCTTGATAAAAGGCAAGGATGTTTTCGTCTTGAGCTGCTACTCCATTGAGAAGGAAATCCAAAGCTGGAAATCCTTGCTGGGCATAAGCGGAGGGCAGGTTTAGATTGGCAGTACCTGAATTGATGTTGTTCTGAATTCCGGCTACATCCGCAGGATAGATATTATAGAAACTTCTCAGGGTGTATTTCTCAGCAGGTCCTACCTCATACATTTCTACATTCTGCCAAGAGATATAAGCTTCAGTCCAGGAGGTTCTAAAAGCCGATAGGCTAGCCTCAGTGGGATTGGTGGTGAATTCTTCTGCACTGATCACCATAGCCTGCAGATCCTTGTCAAACTCAGCGTAAGAAGGAAGAATCAATTCCTCTACCCAGAAAGTCAGCATTTCTTTTCGGTCATTGGAAACGTCCGGCTGAGTGATCTTCTCGGTAGAATCTACGCAGCTACTCATGGCAGCCAAAAGCAGAAATAGAATTAGAACCTTATTATTTTTCATCGTTATGCTTTGTCAGAAATGAAAAAGTATCGACCCAGTAAATAGGCCGATACATTTTTGGAAATCTTTATTTATCAGAGGTTAAACTTCGCCTTAATGGCAGCTTCAGCGTTGCTGATTTTAGAAGCGTCCAAGTCCCAAAATCCATTGTCACTTCCAATAAGTGCGAGTAAGATTGAGTCTGAGAAACTGGCATCAGCTTGATAAGCAGTAGCAAATCGTAAGGAGTAAATGAATCCAATGGCTTCGCCAATAGCATGCGCTCTCTTATCTTCAGTTGCGCTAGTTCTCCACTTACCTAAATAACCTAGGGCAGCATTGGCCAACGCTTTTTCAAATTCCTGACGGATAAATAAGGCTTGATTTTCTAATTCAACACGGTCATTGTTAGCAATCGCAGCTCTTCCTCTTAGAAATGCAGGGTAGATTTTAGCATAGCTCGCTTTATTGTACTCCCAGATGTAGGATCCTGCACCAAACTCAGATACAGTTCCTTTCTCACTGTCTGTGAAACCTTCCAGGTAGATTGGATTAGTAGTAAGCGTACCGTAGGCTGTATCCCAGTTATGCTCAAGTTGCGTGTAGTTTGTTCCAGCTACTAGTGTAGAATTATCAGCATTTAAACCAGCTGATAAAAGCACGTTGCCAATGTAATCAAGCTGAAATGCTCCAATCAAAGATTTCTGAATGACCTGAGCCACTTCAACTCCGTCCTCATTTAAAAGGTAAGTTCCTAGTTTGCCGGCCTTGTTCACTGCCGCTTCCTCATTGAGAGATAAGCTTATGCCTTCAATTTCTGCAAAAAGTAATTCGAAGTTTGCTTTAGTGCTTTCAATTTCCTGTGCGGATTTGGAAGTTGCAACTCTCTCGCTTAAGCTGATGTCAGAGCTGTTCAAATCAGCAGCAGTGAATAAATCACCTGTTAATTCCAGCGTTGAAAAAGGAGACTGAGTATTCGTAAATAGATTAGAAAGTATGGTCTTATCCAGTTGGGTGTTTGCACTGACGTTAGTCGTCACGTACTTGTTCAAGGACTGAAACATCATCAGAGAGATATTTCCTTCCTCTAAGGATACTGTGGAAGTTCCATTCGCATCCAGGAATTGTGAAGTGTAAGAACTATTGGAGTCTAGGCTGCTGTATTCTACGCTAGCTCTAAGTTTTGGATTATCTGATTCGCTTTCGCAGGCGGTGCTTCCTAACAAGACAAGCCCTATCCATACCTGAGGTTTTTTGAAATACTGAAACATTATAAATCGATGGTTTAATTGAGATCTGAGGCAAAGGTATTTATTTAGACTAATTCTAAAAAGGTTATTTGGATAAATTCTAAATAAAAAACTTTTAGTCAATTGTAACCTCCTGATTATGGGTAAAAAACAGTCCGAATATTTTTAAGAAAATATTTAATGTGATTATCCGCAATGATGCCAGTTGCCTTAGATTCTTTGTTTATCTGGTCGGAAGACCGATGACCGAAGACCGAAGTGACCTCAATTATAAATTTGAACAAATTCTAGATTGCTTTTCCCTCTTTACTGGTAGAAAAGCGGATATACATAAAATTTAAAAAAAGATTTGGGAGAAAAAGCGATTAATTTAAAACTAACACTTTTTGTAGGTAGCTACGATAGTATGCTTAGGCTAAGCTAGTTCCAGAGAAGAGTATACTGCCAATTTAAAAAATGACTTTATACCCCCTGAAGAGAGCATGCGGGTGAAAGAAAACCTATCAATTGCCTTCTAAGAAAGGATATATACAAATAAGGCTTTATGATGACACTTGTGTCAACTCAACTAATATCATTGGCCAAGTAGCCCAGTTAATTCAATACTGCTAAGCCCTATGCTACTTTCTTTTTGTTCTAGGTTGGTCCAGGCAAAATAGACTTTTCCTCCATGAATTTCCATTTGGGGAAAGCCACTATTTCTCGTAAGATCCATAGTTGTCACTCTTCGTACTGGGAATTCATCTCCAGCTTTATTTACCCTGCGAACGAATAGAAAAGTAGAATCATTTTCCATCCCCATCCAGGAGACCAACCCATTTTCCTCATCCAAGAGTGCCACATCTACCCTACCCATATCACCTGAAGAACCTATAAGTTGCGGGGCATCAAAACTGCCTCCAGCATCGGAAGAAAATGCCAGTTTAACCTGTGCACTTTGGTTTACATCTGTAAACCAACTCACCAGTACAGTCTCTCCTCGAGCTGCTACCTTGGGACCATTCACGGGACAACCTTTGATTTCCCAGCCATCTGCGTGAATAATCATGGGTTCGGTCCAGTTGCCTTCTACTAGTCTGGTAATAGCAATATCCCGGATTTCCCGGTCAGATCGGTTTCTATAAACTACCACAGGTCCCCTCCCTGTCATAGCTACGGAAGTTTGACAGCAGTCACAGGTTCGTGCATCCAGAAGTTCGTCCCAGCGTACATTTCCCTGCAGATCCACTTCGGCTGCCCGGATGGACATGGCCCCAGCGTGCTCATGTCCAGACCCTCCGGTATTTCTACCATCTAGCCAAGTCAGGAAAAATGTACTGTCACTACTTGCAATAGTACTGACAAAACCGTGCTCAGTCAAGGTACTATCCTGATGCAATGGAAGGCCTGTTTTCCAACTTTGCTGGCCTTTGGGAAGCACGTTTAATTTGATATCGTAGGCATAACTATCCGGAGCGGATTTTTGGAGTATATGTGTCAATAGGTTCCCCTTGTTTTGGGCAATAGCTGGGAAATCAGCCCAGTTGACAAACCAGTCGGTACCCTGCGTAATAAGTTGGGGACTGCTGAACTGCTCATTTTTCAATTGTGAATAGAACAGTCCGTAGGTAGAATCGTTGAGCTGCTCCACATAGGATAGCAGAAGATTCTCTCCATCTGAAGTTAAAACAGAAAGGGATGAAATTCCATTTCCAGGAAAAGTAAGGAATTCAACTTGGGCTTCCGGCTCATTAGACTGTTGGCAGGAAAGCAAAAAAATTAGGGGAAAGAGGTAAAGTAACTGTTTCATGATCCTAAAGTAAGAAATGAGTAATTCAAAACATGATTACCCACATTAAACAACTGGATTTTCGAGGAATTACTTAGTAAGAGAGATTCTTCCCCGCCAGATTTGCACCAACCTGCTTAACTTATCTCAACTTCTCATTTTTATCCTTCTTCACTTTTCTAATTCTGCGTCTAAAAATTAAGTACACGACAAGAATAAGAGCAGGTATGACCAAAAAAATGACCACGTTGCTGGTCTCGGAAAAGTCAATAGGACCTGTTGGTTTGGGTATATCTTTTGGTATTTGTGAATAGACAAAGCTCGGAATGGAGAGGAGCAAAAGAAGAACACTTGAAGTGGTGGATAGATATCTTTTATAGTTGTTCATAGTCATTGCTATTTGGTTATTAATTTATATGATTATACGCTTCTTTGCCAGTGGAATGTAATTAGGTAAATGGCCTCGACAAGCTCGGCCACACAGCTATTTGATACCTGTTCCAATTGGTATCAAGAATACCAAAACTTATAATTCTTTGATATCCTTACTGGTAGATAAGCTATTGATCTTGAGATCTTAGTATGCACAAAGTTCAATCCGACTATGGTTTTTCAGCAATACAAGCGACGGTAATTGTTTTGACGGATGCGCCTAGGCCAAGGAATCATTCCAATAAGGCACTCCTACATCACTTTAGCAGCTAAGTATCTTTGTACTTCATATACATCAATGCTTTTATTGAATCGCTTACTGACGGAAGGCATATTCTCACTGGATATCCAAATCTTAAGTTCGGCGTCTAAATCAAAGGTACCAGCTGTTTCCAGTGAAAACCTGGATATGCTCTTATAAGGCATGGACTTATACTCCACCTTGCTTCCGGTAAGTCCTTGTACATCAATAATTATAAGGCGCTTATCTGTAAACATAAACGTATCCCGAATCAGCTGAAATCCCAACTCGATCTGCTCTCCCTCAGCAAGTAATCTTCCGTACTTCTCTGTCAGCTTCTCTACAGAGACCTCACTTGCATTACCCAGTATTTTATTGAAAATGCCCATTATAATTTTTAGGATTGGTTAGTTGATTCCCTAAGTTAAAAAGATTAGCGGCTTAGTTTTCATTTCTAATTATGAAAATTTAGATAAATGGAAAGCTAATGTGACCTAACTACATCCTGCTATTCAGCACTTATCAAATGGTTTGAAAGTCTCAGTAAAGACATTTCTCCGAGTTTTATAGGTCCAATGACAATCAATAAAAAACACATTCCAACAGGGATTAAATCAATGAAACCTAAAAATCCTGTTTTGTCCGCTTATTTCAATATGCTAAATTGGAGCTTGACTTTACTAAAATGCTTGAAGTAACCTGCTTTCTTATAGATGATGATCTGGATGACAGGGAGTCTTTTGAAATTGGACTGAAGAAGGTGCCAATTCCAATTAAATACTCCTCAGCTCAAAACGGCCTCGAAGCGCTTGATTTCCTCTCAAGTTTGAATGACAAGCCGCAATTTATATTCTTAGACCTGAATATGCCTATACTTTCAGGGAAGGAATGTCTACCTCAGATCCGTCAGCTAGCAGGATATGAAAAAGTGCCTGTCATCATCTATTCTACCTCCTCCTATAAGGCAGATATCGAGGATTGCCAGAGATTAGGAGCTACGCATTTTTTCACAAAGGCGCATAGTATCAAAACTCTGACAGAGACCCTAACTCAGCTTCTCTCAGGTGAAAAATTGCCCTTTGTTTTAAATTCCACAAATCAATGAAAGACTATAACAGCACACCTACCTACCAGTCCGAGTACCGTTTCCAGCGGATGATTGAAGAAGTGCAGGATTATGCCATTATACTAATGGATATAGATGGTACGATACAAAATTGGAACAAGGGTGCTCAAAAAATAAAAGGGTACCAGGAGCAAGAGATTATAGGCCAAAACTTCAGTGTATTTTACCTTCCAGAAGACCAAAAGGACAGGCTTCCATGCAAATTAATCAATGAAGCAACGCTAAATGGTAGAGCTACGCATGAGGGCTGGCGGGTTCGTAAAGATGGAACAACATTTTGGGGATATATAGTAATCACTGCATTGCATGATGAGCAGGATAATGTGATTGGTTTCACCAAAGTAACGCGAGACCTGACAGAGCGCAAACTGGCGGAGGAGCAAAAAGACCGGGATGCCAAGAGCATAGAAATGCAGAATAAGCGATTGGAAGAATTTGCTTACGTGACCTCACATGATCTTCAGGAACCTATACGGAAAATCAGGGCTTTCGCAGATCTGGCAAAAGCTGAAATAGACGATAGAGAAAAGCTGGAATGGTATTTAGGAAAAATTGACAGCAGCGCAGAAAAGATGGTTCAGCTAATAAAAGACGTATTGGCTTATTCAAAGCTTTCGCATGATCACTCTCAATTTATCCCTATTGATTTGAATGCAGTAGTGCTTGACGTTTTGTCTGAGTTTGAAGTGTTAATTTCAGAAAAGCAGGTTGTACTTGAAGTTTCCAATCTGCCAGTAATTCTGGGTGTACGAGTTCAGATTCATCAACTCCTCAGCAACTTGATAAGCAATGCAATCAAGTTTAATCATGGTGTCCCACACCTCAGCCTTACCTCCATTTCAATTGTTGAAAGTAGAGATGATTCTGAACAGGAGTCAGGTTACCAAATCACCTTAACAGATAATGGAATTGGCTTTGATCAAAAATATGCGGAGAGGGCCTTTGAGCCCTTTAAGCGACTTTCTTCTGAATTTAATGGCACAGGAATAGGTTTGGCGCTTTGCAAGAGAATAGTAGAAAACCATAAAGGATCGATACAGGTGCAAAGTGAGCTTGGCAAAGGCAGTACTTTTTCGGTGTTTTTTCCTGAGATAATTTCAGAATAGATACTGACCATAGAAATCCATCTTCACTAATGAATAGCGCTATTACAGCTTTAGAAGGCCGTTTCTGACATTTTTTACCTGTTGATGAATTGCAGTTCTGACATTTTTTCAGAAAAAAGTGACAAAATTCACCCTTAAAACTATTGGCATCTGACTTGTATTTTCTCTCTCAGAATCGCGATTCTTTAATTGGTTTCTTGATTTGATAGTCTCGCTGACTCATCCTTTCGAGAACGTTTATTTGTTTAACTCTAAAATGTAAAAGCAATGAACACATTAATGAAAAGAAACGGGTACAGTCCAGCTGCCTCCTTATTTGATGACTTTCCTAGCAGAGGATTAGTGGACTGGCTTGATGCTGCTGGGTTTGGGAGATCAAATGAAAGCAGCACACTACCGAGCGTCAACATAGCAGAGACGGGCAATGACTTCAGGGTAGAAATGGCTGTTCCGGGCATGCAAAAAGAGAATTTCAAGGTGGAACTGGACAACAACACCTTGACTATACAGGCAGCAGTTTCCGAGAATTCTGAAGACACTACTAGAGAAAATGTAAACTACGCCCGTAAAGAATTCAGTTACCGTTCCTTTAAGCGCTCCTTTTACTTACCAAATACGGTAGAAAGTGACAATATAGAAGCTAAGTATCAAGACGGTATTCTGAAACTTATTATCCCAAAACGGGAGGAAGCCAAGCAAAAACCAGTAAAAACAATCCAAATTTCTTAAGGGTCAAAAGGCAATCTATCTAGGTTGCCTTTACCTACTTCTACCTAGACAATAAATATAGTTTTAGGTTAGCGATTTACAGATCTAAGCAAGTCTGTGTTTTTTGTTGAACAAAAAGTAATGAAACAATGGATAAACGCTCTTTTCTGAACTATTACAAAACGATTCTTGAAAAGGTAAGCTTTGACAAAAAGCTTTTAGAAAAGGAATATAAAAAAGCAAAAAGACTATTGGAAGGCCCGGAGGCCAAGGATTTAGATTATTGGGTGAACTCCAATGGACTTGCCCATAAAATTGGGACTTTTTCGATGAATAGGAAGTCCGAAAGAATCAATTGACTTACTTATCCATCAGCATTAGATTTAATAAGTTGGTATGGGTGTAATAGCTAGATCTTTTTAGCTATTACACTCTACTGACCTTTCACAATAAATCTATAGAATAGCAGGTCTACACAGGCCTTTTATTTTTGTTTGGTATCTTGAAATAAAACTGCATAACTATAGCTTAAATTATTGCATTATGAATGAATACCAAAACCCAAAAGACAGAAAATACACGGCCGAATTGCTTAATTCAGCTCCCAAAGAATCTGAAGCATTTATGAATCTGAAGCACACGGCAGAAAGAAAAGACGGAGCCATACCCGTGAAATACAGGGAGCTAATGTCTATAGCTGTAGCGCTAACCACGCAGTGTGCTTATTGTATGGAATCTCATATACAGAACGCTAAGAAAGCAGGAGCAACTAAGGAAGAAATAGCTGAAACTGTTTTTATAGCCTCTGCAATCCGTGCAGGAGGTGCTGTTGGAAATGGGCTTTTAGCCATGCGCATTTTTGATGAAGTTTAAGAATCCTGCCACTTTCTTCTGCTTTTGTAATGCTATTTTTCTTTACAGAAAAGGAATCAAGAAATAAAAGTGTGATAAAGCAGAAGCTATAACTCATCTTCTACTTTTGTCATTTTAATGATGGTTGGTGGCTCCTGAAGTTTTGCAGCAGCCATTGCAACAAATTCTTGAATATAGGGCTGATTATTGTGCAAGTCTAAGCCAGCTTGGTCTTCCCAAATCTCATAGAACACAAAGGTATTGGCATCATCAATCCCCTGATGCAAATCGTATTGTATACAGGCTTTCTCTTTTTTAGTTTCAACCACCATGCGCTCTAGAGCAGTTTTTATTTCGGAAGTAAATTCTGGTTTGGCTTTGGCAATTGCGGTCAAATAAATTTTCATCGTGTTGTTGTTATCAGGCTTTGTGGTAGGAAAATATTTTTCAAGTGTTTTTGGTACTTCTTGGTATAGGCATCTATGCGCTCCTGGGTCACATTCTTCTCCAGATCGTGAAAGTGCACTCCGTTTATGCGTTCCAAAGATAGAAAAGCATTCATCTTATGAAAGCCAAAAAGAACACCATCGTCAACACTGGTTTGGTCAAAAAATTCCCCCGGAAGCAAAAAGGCACTTTCTGGAGCATTCCAGGTAGTAGTTCCCATGTAATATTTGCCTGACAATCTTCCCCCTGTCCCATAGCCTACTTCTGGGTTTTCTGCTTTCCGTCCATCGCTGTAGTACATGCCTTTTCTATGCCCTGCGGTGAATACCTCATCTATATATTTTTTCAGACCGTTTGGCATCCCAAACCACCAGACCGGGAAATGGTAGATAATCACGTCTGCCCATACGTATTTCTCCACTTCCTCACTTAGCACATAGGGTTCATTGATATCGGTAGTTTGTAATCCAAATCCATTTTCATCGGCAAAGAATTCTTTGTCCAACTCCAACAATGTTTTATTGAATTTCCCTGCTGAATGCCCGAATATCTGGCCTCCATTTATTGCAAATACTTTCTTCATGTTTAAATCTATTTCGTTTGAAATGCAAAGTTTCATGAAATACTTTCATCATCAAAATAACTTAAGTTGTACATTTGTATCATAATAATTATAGATATGCAAGTCAACTTAGAGTGGTACCGTACCTTTAAAGCCATATTTGAAACAGGCACTTTGTCTGCTGCCGCGCAGGAACTGTTCATATCCCAACCGGGTGTGAGTCTGCACCTTAATTCCTTGGAGGCGTATACTGGTTACAAGATTTTTGACCGCTCTGCGCGACGCATGGTGCCTACGGAAAAAGGGAAAATTCTCTATAATTTCATTTTGGAGCCCCTGAAAAAACTGGAAGCTGCAGAACAGCATTTCCATAAGCGCTCTAAGTCCGAACGAGCCACAATCAGCGTAGGAATGTGTTTTGAAACATTTCAATACACCTTAGAGGAACATATTCCAGGGCTTCCATTTAACCTGATTATCAAATTCGGAGAATATCCACAGATGCAGCATGATCTGGATAATGGACTGCTTGATTTGATAGTAACTCCGCAAAAGGGGAATCAGAAAAACTTAAGCTACCGTCCATTTTCAAAGGAAAAGATTGTGCTGGTTGCGGGTAGCGGAACGGATCGAAAGGAATTGGACTCCTTACTGAAAAAGAAAGATATTTCCGCGGTAGGCAATTATCTCAAGCAGCAATTGTGGTACAGCACTGCCGGAGACATGGAACACCTGAAAAATTTCTGGTTGAAGAACTTCGGCGAACATCCCGATTTCAGCCCAAACTACATAGTTCCGAATATCAGCTCTATCATCAGATGTCTAAGTGGAGGCAATGGTTTTTCTGTATTGCCTGATTTTCTATGCAAAGAAGCAATAGCTTCTGGTAGCATCATGCTGGTGTGGGAAGGCAATCCGCCTTTAGAAAATACGCTGTATTTTGGCACCCGCAGGAAAACAATGTACCAGACAGAATTGGAGCAACTCCAAAAGCTTTTTGAAGAAAAGTGGGAGCAGGTACATAGCTAGGAATTAGTTCTACCTCTATATAAAAGAGGGATAAAGTTTGACATGTACCATACTTTATCCCTCTCCTTATTATTCTCCTTTCACGTATTTCCGCCAGTTGTGCTGCTCTTTGAAGCCCAGAACCTCACGGATTTTACGATTTGAAAACAAGGCTTCATGCTCTTCCAATTCCCTAGTGATGGGCACTCCTGGAAAGAACTGTTTAGCCAATTCCTTGCTCGGGAGGATCGCACCATTATGATCGTTTCCAGCATTGAAAACCTGATAACCAAGGCCGTCTTTCTTCAAACACAAATCCACGATCTGTCCGAGGTCTCGTGCATCTATATAGCAGAAAGCATTTCTACGACGAACTTCTGGGTTTTTGAAGTAACCTGGAAAGAGTTCAGCGTACTCGTGTGGCTCAATGACATTCCCAATACGCAACGCATAAATATCAATCCCTGAGCGTCGTTGGAAACTGCGGGCAGTTTTCTCATTTACCACCTTTGATAAGCCGTAGCTATCCATGGGATCCACATCGTAATCCTCTTCCAAGGGCAGCACATGGGGGTCTGTTTTCCCGTCCGAAAAACAAATACCGTAGGTGGTTTCCGAGGAAGCGATAACAACCTTCTTAATGCCCAGCTTTACAGCTGCTTCGATCACATTGTAAGTTCCTATGGTATTGACACGAAAAGTCTCATTGTCAGGATTGATCAAGATTCTTGGTACCGCCGCAAAATGCACCACGGCATCAAACTTGGGTACGCCAGTTCCAGCTTCCAACTCACCTAAGCCGGCATAGGAACTCATGGCATTGAACATCTGACCTGAATCCGTAATATCCGCGATCAGGTTATCTACCCTTGGATGATCCAAAGGCACCCGATCTACATTCACTACTCTATGTCCTTGATCGAGCAAATAGGCTACTGCATATTTCCCTGCTTTTCCAGATCCTCCAGTAAAAAGAATTCGCATTTTATTTATGTGTTTTTCTTCGTTAACGATGCTTCTACTTGTAGCCTGAGCCTGTAATCGCAACTTCCAAGTAAAGCATACAAATTAAGGAAAAATCGAAGACTATGTTTTCGGGATAATTAATCCCCTATTTATCAGATGAGAGACGCAGGTGCACCTCCCTCCACTTATTCATCTAGGCCATTCAAGTATTTCGCTAAAACGAATCCCATGCTAAAGCAGCCCTGCAACAAATACCCGCCCGTGGGTGCATACCAGTCCAGCATTTCTCCAATAGCATAGGTATTAGGAATTTTTTTACACTGAAAATTCTCATCTACCTCCTCCAAAGCAATTCCACCAAGACTTGAGATGGCTTCATCCAATCCCCCAGCGGATTTGATGGTTACGGGGACGGATTTGATAGTTTCCATCAGTAGATCAGGATTCGAAAAAGTAGCTTTTGCTGTGAATTGCTTCAAAAGTCCAATCGAGGTGCGGTCAAGATTTAAATCCTTCTTAAGAATATCTGTAACCTTAGCTCGTCCTGCATTCTTGTATTTTGCCCGCAGTTGTTCTACGGACATGGTGGGCTTTAGGTCCAAATGGATTACAACACTTTCTTGGGTAAGAAGCTTATCCTGAATCTTTTGGCTTAAAGCATAAATGGCATTTCCCTCCAGACCAAATTTGGAGATGACCAACTCCCCTGTAGAAAAATGGTTAGCATAAGTCAATGCAATGTTTTTCAAGGGTTTCCCCTCGTGTTTCTCTATGAAATCTTTATCCCAATCTATCTCAAAAGCACAATTGGCCGCTCTAAATGGCTGCACTTTCACACCACGCTCCTCGAATAGTTTTTTCCAGCCTCCATCTGAGCCAGTCACTTTCCAGCTGGATCCACCCATCGCAAATATTACGATATCAGAATCTATTGCATCTATATCTTCAAAGGACAATTGCCCCTCCTTATCCCATCCTACCCACTTCGTACCTAATTTGAAGTCTATTTCTCTACCTGAGATAAATCCCAGGATTTTATTGAGAACCTCGATAGGCTTTAGATCCAATTCTGGAAAAACCCGATTACTTGACCCAATAAAGGTGGGGATATCATGCGCATTCAGCCAGTTTATCAAATCCTTATTCGTAAACTGACGAATGATAGGCGCCATAAAGTCACTTGGGAAGTAGCGCTTTATCAGCTCCTCAATGGAGGAGTTGTAGGTCAGATTCAGTCCACCTTCACCGGCTACCAAAAATTTCCGACCCATAGTTTTTTTCCTCTCACACAGGGTCACTTTATACTTCGTAGTGTCCAGCTCAGCGGCAAGTATTAGTGCTGCTGGACCTCCTCCTATTATTGTCAACTTCTTCATCTCAGAAAATACATGGTTACTTATTTGTGTTTGGGATTTCAGAGATAAGATATTGTAGTGAAATAATTTAGAGTATTCAGGAGAAGATATTTTGATGATCCTTTGAGATATATGGTTTGCAAACAATGAACTGGCCATTTAAAACACCTTTTCTAATATTGCTAGCTCTTCCCTCTTCTCACTAGTTTCACAGTACGACTATAGCTGATCTCCGCCAAATTACAGTCATATCCATCAAAGTTGCTTGTATTATTAAAGTGAATAACAACCGTATCATGATTCAAGCCTTTACCAATTACAAAAAGGAAGCAGGATAAGAATATTTGATTATTAAAGTAACTACTCACTTTCTACAATAGCCATACGATACCGTTCAGTGGCCTTTTTTAAGTTTTCAGAAAGAGACTTAAGCCAGTTCAAGTGATTGGCCATTAGGTATGCTTCCTGAAGTTCATGAAGCGTTTCTGTATCTAATTCGGTATTACCTTGACGGATATTTTCATCTCTCAAACTTGATAATTGGTGGTATTTGCCTAACAATTTCTCCTGTGCATCTTCACTATTTTCTTCAGCCACACCTTGCTTTATTTCAGTATGAGCTAAGCTATCGAATGAAAACTGTAAGGTGTTAGAAATTTTTTCAATGAGTAGATTAAATTCTTTAGAAGCAGGGGTGGTTTTATGACTGACGATAAAATTACCAATGGATGCAATAGCTGAAATCATGGTCTGATTGAGCGTCACAATTTCATAAATCAGTTGAAATTCCTTCTGCTTCGACTTTGGGTCTTGGGTTAATCTCTGGAAGGCGGCATTCAAATTACTTATGGCAAGAAAAGCTTCTTTCCTAGCCACACTATAGGCGTGATTGTTTTTGTTGATATCCTGATATAGCTCATGTGTGGCTAGCAGGTACTTTCTATTCATTGTTAATGTATTGAGCAGCACTTGCTTTAAATTATTGACTTCCCAACTTGGAAAAATTAAATAATTGGCAACCACAGCGATAACTGCCCCTATGATCGTATCAATTACCCGAAATTGAATCACTTCAAAGGCATTAGGATTAATCACGGAATACACAAAAACAATACTAATGGTGATCAATGCAGCTGAATACTTATAATTCTGCTGGATCAATGAAAATGCCAATATCATCGATACAAATGCCAGCGCAGAATAGACCACTATATTTTGAGTAAGCAAAACAATACTTACAGCAAATGCAGCACCTATAAGTGTACCGATGATTCGATCTTTCGAACGTTCTTTGGTTAGCCCATAGCTAGGTCTCATAATGACTATAATGGTCAGTAAAATCCAATAGCTGTTTTGAATATCAAACAGAAAACCTATGAGATAAGCAACCACAATCGCAATGGTGAGGCGTAACGAATGTCTAAACATGGTGGAGTCCAGACTGAAATTTTGACTAAGAACATTTAGTCTGTATTCTTGAAGAGTTAAAAAATGACTAGAATCTTCTCTTTTCAGCGATACTACAGAGGCATTTTTGACATTTGCCATCACTCGTCTGATAGCCTTTATTTCTTGAAGGATTTGCTCTTGGTAATCGTATAGATTTTTCAACATCAAAGCACCCTCACGAGCTGCCGGCAATTTGACTGTATCAACGTAATTTGTGATAGATTCATTGGCATTTGATAATGCAGTTAACAAAGTATCCTTATTTGGTATTTTATCCTTTTGAATCAATAATTCAGACAAACGTATGAGATGATTCCCCATTATTTTGCTCAATTTCTTTGAAGCTTTAAGAAACTCTTTATGCTTGCCAAAAACCTCATCGATCAATTTATAATCCAAGTGTTTTGCCTCTATCAATTCGAAAATACGGATAGAAGAAAGTAGAATGAGAAGTTGCTTTTCTTCATAATGTGACCTTCCAGAGCGTTTGCGAGATGTCAGCAATGCTTCTCGAAGTGTTTCGTGCTTTTCATTGATTTTATGCTGAAGCACGAATGTTTGTTTAACGTGTTCGTCACGCTTAGCTTTCCCTGTTAATAATTTGGCTCGTAATTTTAGATACTCACCAATAAGCAGAAGTGTATCCGACAATAACTGATTCTGGTCTTTTACTGGAGCAAGTTTTTGAAAAACAAAGGATACTACCAAATACCACAGGCCACCAACTCCCATCAAACCAACCTGTACTAAAATCTCATGAGGAGTTTCCTTCTGAATGGCAAATGCCATTACCATTGCGAGCAAACCAGAAAAAGAAACTAAAGACGCCCTAAAACCATAAACAGAAATCAGCGAGACAATAAATGAAATAGTTAACAGCGCCACTACTAGAAGAGGTAGGAAAGGTTTTGAAAACAGGATGATAGCTGTAATAACCATCGTTAAGCCTATACTGACTAAAATGGCATTGATCTTTCGTTTGAAACTACCTGGAATATCACCAGGCGCGTTTAAAAAAGTGCCGACTACAACAGCCGGAGCATATTCAACATACCCTAAAAAATATAATACAGCAAAGGGAACTGCTATACCTACTCCCAGCCGAATTCCTCGGTCAAAATTGGAGCTTTTTAGAAACAGTTCAAGTAGTTTAAGTTTTTCTTTCAAGCGGCTTTAGCATGTGATTTATAAAGTTAAGATAATTAGGTAAGGGAAGCATAGACTGATAAAATCATTCCATTTACTCAAAAAAAGGGTATTTGATAAAAGTGCCAATAGAATTCCTTAGAACTGACATAATAGCAAGAGCCTATTTAAGGCAAGGCTATAACCTCATCTGAAAACACTGGGTAAATCTTGGCTCCAGCAGCCTTTTTCAAAATATGAAGCCCGGTCAACTGTCCAAAGGCAGGTAGAATTAAACATTGATTATGGTAGTGAAAACAGGGCAAGCGAAAGCTTTGTCTTCCTTTGGCCTTAATCAATACACCGGGATGAATGTGACCTACAATATTCAACTTATCTTCCTCCACTATTGCTTCTGGTTCATGAGTGAAAAGCAGATACTTTCCCACTTCAAACTCATCGACAACCTCAATAGAAGTATCATCCATCACTGAAGCAGCGAGAATATCGTGATTCCCCTTGGTCAAAATAAAACGAATAGCTGGGTGACATAGAAGAAATCCCTTCAAACCCTCCCACTCCTTATTCAGAGAACTATGGAATAAATCTCCCAGAAAAACCACAGTGGTAGGTTTTAAAGACATAATCAACTCATCCATTCTCTGCAGATCAGGGGAAATTTCTGGCAGAGGAATCATTATACCTTCCTTGCGGAAATGAGATGCTTTTCCCAGATGGAGATCCGCCACCACAAGAATCTGATGTTCAGGCAAAAAAGCGACTTTCTCTGGTAATAATTGAATTAATTCCTCCTTGTAATAAAAATCCATAGTTCATCTGGGAGCTATTATTTCTCCAATCTGTCTTTAAGTTTTCCCAAACGGGTTTGCCAATCTTCGTTGCTGTACCTTTCCCGGAAGGATTCTGCGAAAATAGGAAAAGAAAAGGGAGTTAGGCGTGAAGGAAAAGTCAAATTAATGGCATGGGTGCTGATCCTCACGAAGGCTGCATACATACGAGCAGACTCCAATTGAAAATCCATCACTTCATCATAAGCTTGTCTAAGCAATAAGTTTCCCGGATCGTAATCTTCAAAAACGGAAAAGAATAAAGCTGAATTGGCTTGCAGATGTCTTGTTTTGATTGGTTTGCCCGGATATCCCTGAAAAACCAAACCGGCAATGCTGGCAATATCCCTAAATCTTCTGCGAGCCATCTCAGTGGTATTGATACCAAGTCGAATGTCAGACACCAAATCATCTGTACTAAACAAGCCTAGCTCCAATGCTTCCTCCACTGGAATTGGAGAATCGCTCAGCAACTCAAATCCATACTCATTAGTAGCAATACTAAAAGTCGCAGGTTTGATTTTACTCAGTCGAAATGCAATCACCGCGGCCATTCCCTCATGAACAAATTTCCCCTCAAAAGGATAGACAAAAAGATGGAACCCATATTTGGTCTGAATATTTTCTATTAAAAGAGTGCCTTCAGCAGGAAGAGCAGAAAGCTCTCTCTGCTTTTCAAATAGCGGACTCAAAAACTGTAACTCAGGGCTTTTCAATTTCACAGGATTATGGATTACATCCATGGAATGACGTAGAGCTACACCCAAGTCTGCGGAAAGTGGCAACCTTCCTCCCATCCACGATGGCACAGCACCTTTCTTACCCGAACTGCTTCTTACAATCGCCTGCATTTCCCGCACCATCACCAGCTCCAGATTTCTTCCCGAAAACCAAAAGGTATCCCCAGGTTTCAGTTTAGAGATAAACCATTCTTCTATAGTTCCCAAGTATTTTCCGCTCATAAACTTCACTTGTATCATCGCATCACTGACGATAGTTCCGATGTTGAGCAAATGTCTATGGGCAATTCTGCGACTTGTGACCTTGAAAACTCCCTCTTCCGAAACTACCTTATGGAATTCATCATACGCTCCTAGCGAACGACCGCCTTTGGTGATCATAAGCAGGCATTCGTTGAACTCATCCTGAGTAATGGAAGAAAAGCAATGCGTATTCTTCACTTCATTGTACGTTTCCTCCGCTTTAAATCCTTCGGAAATTGCCAGCGTGACCAAGTATTGAATCAACACATCAAAGGAGCGGATGTATGGAATTCTACGTTCCATCATCCCTTCCTTCACTGCGAATTTGAGCGAAGCTCCCTCCATTATCTCTAGGGAATGAGTGGGTAAGAAATAAATGCGACTTAAAGCTCCAGGCTGGTGTCCACTTCTTCCTGCTCTCTGGAGAAAACGGGCGATTCCCTTCGGAGATCCTATCTGCACAACCGTATCAACAGGCCTGAAGTCTACCCCAAGATCCAAACTACTGGTACAGATCACAGCTTTCAAACTACCCTCATGCAACGCTGCCTCCACCCACATGCGAATCTCATTACTCAGCGAACCATGATGAAGCGCAATCGCTCCCGCCCAGTCGGGCTTAAGCTCAAGCAACTGTCTATACCAGATCTCTGCTTGCGAACGTGTATTCGTGAACAACAAGGTGGATTGGCTCTTCTCAATGATAGGAATGACCGTTTCAGCCATGTGAACGCCCAGATGTCCTGCCCATGGGAATTTCTCCAGTACCTCAGGTAGCAAGGTTTCTATCTGCAACTTCTTTTTAATCGCTGATTTGATCATCACACCTGAATTCTCCGGGCCTAGAAGTATGTCTTGAGCCTCTTCCAAATTCCCAATAGTGGCGGAAATCCCCCAGATCTTTAACTTTGGATTGAGGGCTTTTAAACGGCTTAGTGCCAGCTCGATTAGCACACCTCTTTTACTGCCCATCAGCTCGTGCCACTCGTCTACTACCACAAATTCCAGATCAGAGAAGTACTCCGTATATCCTTTGCCGGCTAGCAAAATATGCACACTTTCAGGTGTGGTGACTAGCGCTTGAGGGGGCTTCTTCTTTTGTGCTTGTCGTATTTTAGTAGAAGTATCACCAGTTCGTAAACCTATCTGATAATCAAGAGCCAAATCATCACTCACCAAGGTAGTAGCGGAATGTATCTCACTGGATAAAGCTCTTAATGGTGTAATCCAGAGACAATGCAACTTTCGAGTATCCTTGCCTTTTTTTACTTTTCGCTGTATGTAGTAATGATGCAAAACGCCAAACCAAATAGCCATGGTCTTCCCATAGCCAGTCGGAGCATTCAATAAACCCGAGCGGCCTTTGGCCATGGCAGACCAAGTCTTTTTCTGAAAGGCATGCGCAGTCCATCCCTGGTTGGAAAACCATACATCAGCGAAGCTATTCATGGCTTTTGTGCTTCTATCAATTGTAACAAATCGTTTTTAGTGTTTGCTTCCTTAACGGATTTATCCTTCCTCCATCTCAAGATTCTGGGAAAACGAAGCGCTACTCCTGACTTATGCCTCGGGCTGGAATTGATTCCTTCAAAAGCGATCTCAAAAACAAATTCAGGTTTGACACTTCTTACTGGCCCAAATTTTTCCAAGGTATTTCGTTTAACCCAGTTATCGAGCTCATTGATTTCCTTGTCAGTCAAGCCAGAATAAGCTTTCGCAAAAGGTACTAGAAGTTCCCCATCCCAAACTGCGAAGGTATAATCAGTAAAAAGGTTGGCTCTGCGTCCGTGCCCACTTTGCGCATATAGAAGCACGCCATCCACTGTCATGGGATCTGTTTTCCATTTCCACCAATTGCCTCGACGTCTGCCCGTCTCATAAGGACTTGTTTTTCTTTTGAGCATTACTCCCTCACAATTGTACTCACGAGCATTCTCACGAAAGACTGCTACTTCCTGCCAATTAGTGAAATCCATAGCTGCTGAAAGCAATAACTTTCCGTCTGTATGCTTAGCTATGATTTCTTTCAATAGTTCTCGTCGTTCCATTAGAGGCCTCTCTCTCAGGTCTACCCCGTCTTTTTCTAACACATCGAAACAAACCATGACTAAGGGAGCTTCTTTCAGGTATTTTGGTGATATATTCTTCCTACCAATTCTAGTCTGCATCACCTGAAAAGGCAAGGGTTGGCCATCTCGCCAAGGAATAATCTCTCCGTCTAGGACGGTGCCATTGGGAAGTGAGTCCTGCAAAGAAGTAAACTCAGGGAATTTATCTGTCAGGAGTTCCTCCCCTCTACTCCACACGAATATCTCCTTGTTCCTTACGATGATCTGCCCTCGTATCCCATCCAGCTTTTTCTCTATACACCACTCACTAATAGCTCCCAAATCCTCGGGCTCTGAATCCAATTGGTACGCAAGAAAAAAAGGATAGGGAATGTACGATTTGTCCAATTGACTTTCTGCTGCAAACATGGAGCTCATGGTTTCCTCATAAGGATTCCATTTCCCCATCAACTGGTGGGCAATAGAAGTTTGCTCTTTATCTAGATATTTTGCCAGCGCTTTGATAACCAATTGTCGGGAAACGCCCATTCTAAAATTTCCCGTTATCAGCTTATTGAATACGAATCGCTCAGCTAATGGAGCGCTCATCCAATAATCAATGATCAACTCTTTTTTTTCCTCGGAGGGTAAATCAGTCAATCGAGCAAGAAGAGCTAAGGTCTCTCTTAGGGAAACCTGTTGTTCCTTTTTCTGCGCAGGAAGTACCAAGGCGATGGCTTCTGCAAGGTCACCAACAGTGTAATAAGATTCTTCGAAAAGCCACATAGGCAAATCCGCAAGTTGAGCAGCCCACTCTTTTAGCTCAGAAGTTTTTACTGGTCGTTTGGGCTTATTGCCAATCAAGATCGAAACCGCAAAAATCTTATCCTCCTCCTCAGCGTGGGTAAAATAATCTACCATCGCCTGAATCTTCTGATTGGTCTTCGTAGTCTGGTCAACTGTCGTAAACATGGTAGTAAATGCCTTCATAACTTATTACACGTCTCCAGTCGCAGGTTCAAATTGAGTCTTCATTTCTACAGCATTGAGGTGGTACCGTTCTGTTAGCCACTTGGCGTAGGTAGTTTGATAACCGTGAGTGACATAGATATTTTCTGCACCAGTAGCCAGCACAGCCTCATTCAACTGGTTCCAGTCGCAATGGTCTGATAATACAAAACCCCGATCTACTCCTGAGCGTCTTCTGGCGCCTCGCAATTGCATCCATCCACTGCACAGTGCTTTTCGGGAAGGAGAAAATTTACTCATCCAAGGTGTGGACAATGCCGAAGGTGGCGCAACGATCATAGATCCCTTTATCGCTTTCCTATCCATCTCGGGAGTAACCCAGATTCCAGGAAAATTATGTCCATTCTCATTAAGTGTATTATTCACATTGGCTACTGCTCCGTGGAGGTAAATCTCTCCTATGCTTTGATCTAGGTGATGTAGAATGGATTGGGATTTTCCCAGAGCATAAGCTATCACAATGGAATTGAAGCCCTCTGCAGAATTTTGCTGCCACCATTCATTGATGCTTGTGTAGATATCCTGAGTTGGGGGGAATTTATAAATAGGAAGCCCAAAAGTAGATTCTGTGATGAAATGATGACATTTCACCGGTTCAAAGGGTACACTTAGCCCATCAGGAATCAGCTTATAATCTCCTGATACGACCCATATTTCGCCCTTATATTCCAGACGAACCTGAGCAGAACCGATGATATGCCCCGCAGGATGTAGGCTGATCTTTACTCCATTTATTGAAATTCCCTCATTATAGTCCACGCCTTGAACAGCGATGTTCAAACCTAATCTCAAGCGCAGAATAGCCACCGTATCCTTGTGGCAGATATAATGTCCATTACCCATTCTCGCATGATCACTATGCCCATGGGTGATGATAGCCGACTTTACAGGCTTCCAAGGATCAATGTATACGTCTGCTCTAGGACAATAAATGCCCTTATCAGTAAATTCCAGCATGGAAAGGCTTTTAGGAAGTTGATAATCGCTTTGGTGAATTACAACTTTTATACCGAGTGATTGTTTTGTTCACATTCCTAGGCACGGGATAGGAGGAATTTGGCTAAAGCGACTATCAGATAATATTCTACAATTAGGAATGGGCTAAAGCCACATTCCTATTGAATAAAATCGAAATACCGTGGAATTCTAATCTCTATCAATTACCTCTTGCTTCAGCTGGAGGTTTAAAACAACCGGCCATAGTTTTCCGGCTTTAGCCGAAATATTGATTCGGCTAATATTTCGACTAAAGCCCTGTTGGGATTAATACAAACAATTAGGAATGGGCTAAAGGCGCATTCCTCTTGAATAAATTCGAAATACCGTGGAATTCTAATCTCAATCAATTACCTCTTACTTTAGCTGGAGGTTTAAAACAAACGGCCATAGTTTTCCGGCTTTAGCCGAAATATTGATTCGGTTAATATTTCGACTAAAACCCTGTTGGGATTAATACAAACAATTAGGAATGGGCTAAAGCAGCATTCCTATTGAATAAATTCGAAATACCGTGGAATTCTAATCTCAATCAATTACCTCTTGCTTCAGCTGGAGGTTTAAAACAAACGGCCATAGTTTTCCGGCTTTAGCCGAAATATTGATTCGGCTAATATTTCGACTAAAGCCCTGTTGGGATTAATACAAACAATTAGGAATGGGCTAAAGGCGCATTCCTCTTGAATAAATTCGAAATACCGTGGAATTCTAATCTCAATCAATTACCTCTTACTTTAGCTGGAGGTTTAAAACAAACGGCCATAGTTTTCCAGCTTTAGCCGAAATATTGATTCGGTTAATATTTCGACTAAAGCCCTGTTGGGATTAATACAAACAATTAGGAATGGGTTAAAGCCGCATTCCTATTGAATAAATTCGAAATACCGTGGAATTCTAATCTCTATCAATTACCTCTTGCTTCAGCTGGAGGTTTAAAACAAACGGCCATAGTTTCCGGCTTTAGCCGAAATATTGATTCGGTTAATATTTCGGCTAAAGCCGCTATCAGATAAAATTCTACAATTAGGAATGGGCTAAAGCCACATTCCTATTGAATAAATTCGAAATACCGTGGAATTCTAATCTCAATAAATTACCTCCTGCTTCAGCTGGAGGTTTAAAAAAAATCCCCGCTATAGGCAGGGACTTACTCATACTGAGTTAAAACTGATTCTACTTTATAATATATTAGTTGGCTTCATCTTCTAATGCCTTGATGTTATTGTCTTCATAGTACTTATCACGATACTCCTGAAATTCCTCTTCCAAAGCAGTAACTAATTCGAGATTGGAATTTACATTTTGCCACATGTCAGGAAGTTTCTTTTCCAGTAAACCCACCCCTAAGTTGATGTTATCGGCTTCTATCTTGGATATTTTTTTCAAAACTGAAGTTTGACTATTCTTCAAATCATCAAATTCCCGAAGGATTTTATCCATCATTTCTAATTTCTCTAATTTATCCATGGTTCGATTTTTTAAGGTTATAGCAAATCGCTAATAACAAGATAATGAATAATTACCATGCCTAATGAAACCCCTTTAACCCACTTTGTGAAAACAGCCATGAGCGAAAGCAAAGACAACGAACCTTTTTAAACGCTATCAAACTGGACAAATCCCTCATAATTATTTTTTCGGTAAGTCCATTCCCCAAAGAATCCTATATTTTGCATACCCTTTAGTAAAAGAAGACTATTGACAATAAACCTATTCTTATTCCTCTAATTCAACAGATGTTTATTTCTAAAAAACTTATACTTTCTACTGGTATTTCACTGGCTATTTTTGCCAATTGTACACCAGAAAAATCACCCTTTGACGTATCTCCTGCCGATTCTCTGGATCCCAAAAGGATGGAAGCGCCCTACCCTGCCATCAGCATTCCCGAAGGCACTGACATGGAGTCTCCCCGCTGGAAAGGCATTGACCTAACTCCTCAGCCGCCTGTGGTGCCTGTTTCTGCTAATGAGCAACTGAAATCTTTTGTCTTACAACCTGGCTACAAACTAACTCCTATACTTTCTGAGCCTCAGATCCGAGAGCCTGCCGCCATTCAGTTTGATGGTAATGGAAGAATGTATGTACTGGAACTAAGAACCTACATGCAGGATATCGACGCCAACGGGGAATTGATGCCTACGTCACGCATTTCCCGCTGGGAGGATAAAGACAATGATGGTGTCTATGAAACTAGCGTCATCTTCTTGGATAGCTTAGTATTTCCTCGCTATGTAGTTCCCTTTGGGAAAAACACCATTTTGTCCATGGAGTCTAATGAAGACAATGTCTATAAGTACACCGACACGGACGGTGATGGAAAGGCCGACAAAAAAGAGCTCTTCGCTTCTGGACTTGGGAGATCAGGGAATGTAGAGCATCAGACCAGTTTCCTGACTTGGACTATGGACAATTGGATGTACAGCACATATAATTCCCGCAGAATTCGCTGGACTCCTGATGGAGTAATTCAAGAACCTACCGGAAACCCATATGGACAATGGGGCGTCACTCAGGATAATTACGGTCAGGTATGGTTCCAAGACGGTGCTGGCGGAGTACCTCAAAACTTTAACTTACCAATTGTCTATGGCAATTTCGGAATAAAGGGTCAGTACAAAGACGGCTTCAGAGAACCTTTCAGTTTGGTGAAATTGGCTGATTTCGAGCCAGGCATGCGGGAAACAAAGCCTGATAACTCCTTGAATAATGTAACGGGATCGGCTGGAAATGACGTATTCCGCGGAGATAGACTGCCAAAAGAAATTCAAAACAAATACTTCTACGGTGAGCCTGTAGGAAGAATTGTGCGTCAGGTAAACACTGAGAAATCAGAAGGACTTTCTTACATACAAAACCCTTACAGAGAAGCTCAATCAGAATTCATACAATCAACTGATCCGCTTTTCCGCCCAGTAGATATGGCAACAGCTCCCGACGGCACCATGTATATAGTAGATATGTATCGTGGGATTATTCAGCAGGGAAACTGGACTCAGGAAGGGAGTTACCTACGTACCAAAATCCAGCAGTATCAAATGGATGATATCGCAGGAAATGGTCGTATCTGGAGATTGACTTACGAGGGTATGGAGCGAAATACCGAAAAGCCAAGAATGTACGAGGAAACTTCTGCAGAGCTAGTTCGGCATCTGAGCAATCCAAATGGTTGGTGGAGAGATCAGGCGCAGCAGTTGATCATCCTGAACCAAGATAAATCGGTGGTGAAGGATTTGGAAAAATTAGTGAACAGTTCGGATAATGAACTGGCAAGAATACATGCATTGTGGACACTTGAAGGATTAAACTCCTTGAAAGTGGATATGATCAGAAAACTGATGAAAGACAGTAATCCTAAAATTCGTATTCAAGCACTCAGAGCAAGTGAAAGCCTATACAAATACGGTGAGAAAAGCCTTGCAGCGGATTATAGAACGATGGTCAAAGATTCTGATGTCGATGTAGCTTTTCAGGCATTGTTGAGTGCCTATATTCTAAATATCGATAAGGTAGAAGAGTTTATAAAAACGTCTATCAAAGAGAATCCTGCTCAGAGTTTTCAGGTAATAGGAGCTCAACTCTTAGAGAAAATGGCAGAACAAAAGAAGACGGCTGCCACTCAGTTTGCTCCTCAACAACTTGCACTTTTCAATAAGGGAAAAACCATCTTCGATGGCTATTGCTCTACGTGTCATGGTGTAAAAGGTCTTGGAACTCCTACTGGTGGAGGTGAGCTCATTGCTCCAGCATTCTCAGGGTCTCCTAGACTAATGGGCCATCCGGAATATGCAGTAAAAACACTTTTGCATGGGTTAACTGGAGCACTTGACGGTAAGGAATACGAAGGCGTAATGATCGCCATGGACAGTAATGATGATGAGTACATAGCTTCTGTGATTTCTTACATACGGAATGATTTTGGAAACTCAGGGAGTTTCGTCACCCCAGAATATGTAGCTCAGCTAAGAAAAGAAACAGCCGATAGAGAAGGTACATATGAGTTTGACGAACTGATCGGAGAAATACCTAAAGCACTTACACTTCAGGATAACTGGAAAATCACAGCTAGCAGTACTGCATTGCAGGGTGTTGGATCTACAAAGGATCCTTCATACGCCTTCAGCTTTAAAGGTTGGAAAACAGATGGGGCACAAGAAGCAGGCATGTGGTTCCAAGTAGAACTTCCTAAAGAAAGAAATCTCACGGAATTGCAGTTTAATTCCGGGGATAAAGAGTATCCAAGAAAGTATAAAGTATCTATTTCTTCTGATGGCAAAGCCTGGACTGAAGTTGCGACTGGCGAAGGAGTAAAAGGCATGAACACTATCCACTGGAATGCGGATAATCCTGCGAGATTCCTGAAAATTGAAACTTTGGATAAAGCCGAAGAACCATGGGCAATGAAGCAGTTAGTGCTGCTTGCTAGGTGATTTAAGCCTTAGAATTTTATAGCTTTGAAAGGCTATAAAGTAAAGCGATGGGAAAACCCCATCGCTTTTTTTATGAATTAAGTCTGAGGATTTATTGGTGGATATTTCAGATTTCAAGGATATTGCGCCCTGTCAGGGCTAGTATTTCTAAACTGCATTTTCACACAACGGCCTAGCTACCGTTGCTAAGGTATATTGCCCCTACAGGGCAAATTTGAAGGTTGATATTTAGTGTATTGTAATAGTAACAATAGGCCTGAAAGGCCTAAATTGAAAAGCGATGGCTGCAGCCCATCGCAAGTGAGAATGTGAAGATTGATTAGCTCTACCTCGATTGCAATCTTGAAGGGCGAGATAGAAAATCATTTTAAACCTTTTGACTAGCATTTAAAAACTAAGCCCCCATATCCTTTCAGCTCATTTCACGTACTTTTAACCCAAACCCATAAGTTAAATACACATGAAAAGATTTGTACTTGGATTTTTGGCAGCGCTACTGGTTATTGGAGGCATCTGGTTCTTTACTGATAGCAGAGCGAAAGAAGCTGAACTCCAGGCTAATTCAGATATGATCCAACAGCAGATCCAGCAAGTGGGAAAGTTAATCGTGACAGAGGCTTATTATTCACAGGTATTTACCTATAAAAACTCACAAAAGCTTTTTCTAAATCTGGTTAGCGCAAATAAAAAAGCCTTGATCATAGCTAAGGCTAAGGCCACAGTGGAATATGATCTTAGGCAAATGGAAACATCTATAGATGCCGATAATAAGACGGTCACTATTGTAAAAATCCCGGATCCTGTAATCAATGTTTATCCAGAGTTCGAATATTATGATGTGACTCAGGATTACCTGAATCAATTTGAAGGCAAAGATTACAACAATATCAAGACTAGTATAACAGCGCAGTTTCGAAAGAAAATAGATGAATCAGGACTTAAGAAAGATGCTCAAGAACGCTTGATGAGTGAGCTACTTAATATCTATATTCTCACCAAATCTATGGGTTGGACGCTAGTGTATAATGAAGTAGTAATCGAAAGTCCTGAGCAGATGAGTAATCTAAAAAAGTAAGCATATTAAGCTACATTAAACCGACGGGGCACTCCAAGTATCAAATACGCTTGTGATCGATTTACCGATTCGCTGAGGATCCTTAGCAATAATAGCTATTCCCAAAGCGACTAAGGTAGCAGCTACATCCAATCCCTTTTGAATATTGCGTAGTGTCTTAATGGTTCCTTTAATATCTTCTGTAATCGTATTTATTTTACCTAAGGAATCAGCAACCTCATCCATAATTAAGGTATTCGCAAAAGCCAAAATATCTTCGCCAGATTTCAACAGTTTGTAACGAGTATCCCCAAGTTCCTTATTCTCTTCCAGACTTAGTTTCTCCCAGTTTGCTATCCTAAAGTCTGTAATAGCTACAGACAAATCAAAAAAGTTATCAGATAATTGTTGCGCTTGATCAGAAGTCAGGTTTGCCATAATATCAGTCGTTAAGTTTGTTGAATTCGGAGATCAGCTCCTTTACATTACTAGAATATCCATGCAGTAATTCCTGAAGATTTTTGACAGAAAGCTTATTTCTGTTTTCATATAAAACCTGATGACCTTTAGCGATTTCCGCCAAGCTTCTCCCAAATACTTCGAGTTCCATTTCCTTTCGCTGTATAGTTTCCAAAGCTTGGTAGTAGTCTGCTGTTGCTTTACCCTTTTCGTAGTCTGAAGTCAGCGTTCTATTCATTTTCATATCTGTGTAATAGGCATAAAGTCTCTCCTGTTTGAATCTTAATTCCTTTTTTAGGTTGTTGCTGATGATAGTTTCAAACTTTTCAAATAAAATCTGAATGGGTTCATTGGCTTGCTCTATGTACTGAACGATTTTCTTACGCCTATAGAAATCCGTAGAGGCTCGTAAAAGAGTGTTAGAAAGACTGGAAAAGGCAGATGCCGTACGCTCTTCGATTTTTACCGGGCCAAGCTCATCTGCAGTCAGTGTTCCTATTAGAGCGTTGCTGCTGTATTGGGTCAGCTTATTCTGAGAAAGGTTTCCCAGACCTTGAAAATACCCTTCAATAGAATTATAAAAGATCTGAGTCACGCTATCAGCTTCTTGATAAAGTGCGCAGGAACAGTCTTGAGCTCGCTTTATTTCAAAAGTTCGTATCGCCTCATCCGCACATCTATCCAAACAGTGTTGTAAAAATGAATACTCTATTTGTTCAAAATTTCTGATGCTCTCGAGAGAAGTAGCAGAATAATCGCCGACAGATTTAAGATTGATACAACTAGATATCAACAACGGAAAAGTCATTAATATCAAAACTAGACTTTTCTCCAAAAGAAGATTTTTCATTTGAAAATGGTTTAAAAATGGTTGACAGGATCAACTTGTATATGCCACTAAAAACTTACATAACATTTACCATCAATAAGATAGGAAAAAAAATAGGAGTAGTTTAAACTTAAACAATACAAAATTACATCCGAGAAAATACTCCCTGAACTTTGCTCTGGAATCACAGGCTATAAAAAGTATAGGGAAGAGGATGAATATTAATTTACCACATTCATCCTCTTCCCTAATAAAACAAAAGTTCGAAGCTCTAGCTTAATCGAGGCCAAAGTGAGATATATCTACTTTTTTAACAAAAAAGCGGGGCCATGATAGAAGTCTCAGTTTTACGCAAACCTGTATTTAATCTAAATGAGGTAATTACAGCAAGACCATAAAACCTATTACTTCCTATAAGCCGATTGTCTCTCCACCATCCAGCCTGGATATAGCATAGGAAGTGGACTTACTTCATCTATTTTTACCAAATCATCCTCTGTCAAAATGAGCTGAGTAGAGTCAATATTGAGTTTCAATTGTTCCAAGGTTTTCGCCCCAATGATAGTACTGGTAATACCTTTCTGCTGACGAACCCAAGCCAAAGCTACCTGAGCAATACTCGCATCATGGATTTTCGCCAAATCCCCCATCACGTCCACTAAATCATATGCTTTTTCCTTGTCAATTGGAGGGAAATCAAATTTGGCTCTTCGAGAATCCGCATCAGCTCCTTCTCTGGTAAATTTGCCAGTCAAGAATCCACCGGCTAAGGGACTCCAAGGGAAAATAGCCAAATCATGATCTGCAGCCATAGGTACCAACTCATGTTCGATATCACGGCTGACAGCCGAGTAATAATATTGCAAGCCCATGAACTTGTGCCAGCCTCTATAATGCGCGATCGCCTGAGCTTTGGCCACCATCCATGCCGGCCAGTTACATATGGCAATGTATCTGACTTTGCCAGACTCGATGATATCATTTAGCGAACGGACGATTTCCTCCAAGGAAGTGAGGGGATCTACACCATGGACGTAAAGAATATCCACATATTCCATTTGCAATCTTTTCAAACTTGCATCTACCGAATTGAAAATATTGTATCTGGAAAGTCCAGCGCTATTCGGCTTGTCTTTCATTTTAGCCAAAAGTTTGGTAGCTATCACCACTTCGTCTCTCGGCACAGCTAAGTCCAATAATCCTTGTCCTAGCAGCTCCTCGGATTGTCCAAAGGAATATACATTGGCCGTATCAATAAAGTTGATTCCTGATTCGACCACTGCGCCAAGCATATCATTGACTTCTTTCTGCTGTAGCTTTCCAATGTTAGCCCACATATCAGCCTCTTGACCTCCGAAAGTCATGGTTCCAAAACATAGTTCGGAAACAATCAAGCCAGTGTTTCCTACATTATTATACTTCATCTTTAAAATAGGTTAGTAGTGGTTATTAAGTTGAATTAGTAAAACTAAAGCTATTACAAAACAGTTGCGTGAAGCCTAAAAAATATCAAGAAAAGTGGCTAGATCCAGTTTGAATGGCCGATTTATACTTTTTGCTCCTTACCTTTAATTTCAAATTACATAATAGATGAAGCTAAAACTCACCTTTCTTTTCTCCTTCCTGATTATACACGCTACTTTTTCATGTATAATGGAAAATGAAAAAGCATTCAATTCACAGCTAATTCCACTAGGAGGAAACACCTATCAAACTCAAGGATTAAGTGAAGAGAAAATCAGTTCTGAAGGAATTTTAAACTGGAAAAATCCAGACACCGAGTTCTCTGTTTTTGTAAAGTCAACTGCAGAGGAAGAAATCAATCTTGCACTAGAAATACTCTCACAAGAGAGCAATAGCCAAATCAGCATAGAATTAAATGGCCAAAAACAGCTTGTAAAACTGGAAAAAGGGAAAGCTGGAATCATTTCCGTAGGGAAAATGAAGCTCATGAATGGTTACAATGAAATCAAATTGAGAGGAGTAGAAAAATCAGGTACAGACTTCGCCCAAATTAAGGCTATTCAGATAAATTCAGAGAAAGAACTTTCTTTGGATTTTGTGAAAGACAATGTAGACAATCGATACTACTGGGGCCGTAGAGGACCTTCAGTTCACCTGAGTTATACCCTTCCGGCGGACAAAGATTTCAAATGGTTTTACAATGAGGTAACTGTTCCTGAAGGTGCTGACCCAATTGGCTCTTACTTCATGGCAAATGGTTTTGGGGAAGGGTACTTTGGAATACAGGTTAATTCAGAATCAGAACGTAGAATTTTATTTTCTGTGTGGAGTCCTTTCAAAACAGACAATCCAGGAGAAATTCCTGATGAGGAAAAAATCATTCTGCTGAAAAAAGGTGATGATGTCTATACCGGTGAATTTGGTAATGAGGGTTCGGGTGGCCAAAGCTTTCTCAAATACACCTGGAATGCAGGAAAAACGTATAGCTTCCTAAATTCAGTAGAGCCCGATGGAAAGGGAAATACCATTTACACAGCGTATTTCTTGGATCCTGAAGTTGGGGAATGGATGCTGATTGCAAGTTTTTTAAGACCTAAAACAGATACTTGGTATAAGAGACCTCATTCCTTTTTGGAAAACTTTGTTCCAGAATCAGGCCATTTGGAGCGCACCGCTAACTATGGTAATCAGTGGGCATCTGATGCTGAAGGCAATTGGGAGGAACTCACTGAAGCAAAATTCACGGGAGACGATATCGCCAAACGTGGGTATAGAATGGATTATGAAGGCGGTGAGAAATCAGGACAATTCTACTTGAAAAACGGAGGCTTTTTCAACAGAGTTATCGAATTGAACAGCATGCATCAGCGTAAATCCACCGCTACCCCTCCTACTATAAACTTTAATAAATTGCCATAACCACCAACGAATTTTCAATCAGCTTGCTTGTGTCACCCCGCACAATTCTAAAACTACTGAAATTTAAATTTACGAATGAATTACACGCTTCAATCCGTGGATCTCACGGTAGAAATCAATCCTATAGGAATGGAGATCAGCTCCATCAAATCGAAAATTACTGGCCTTGAATACATATGGCAGGCCGATCCAGCTATCTGGAATGGGCAAGCACCAGTCCTGTTTCCTATCGTAGGTGGATTAAAAGATGGTTTCACAATCATTGACGGCAAAAAGTATGAAATGCCTAAGCATGGCTTTGTCCGTAATTCTTCCAAACCCAAACTTATAGAGAAAACGGATGATTCGGCTCGTTTTCGCTTAAGCTGGGATGAGGAGTCCTTAGCGCAGTATCCCTTTAAATTTCAATTGAATATGGTTTTTACCCTTGTAGGAAAAACACTTTCTATCGAGCATCAAGTCACAAATCTTGGGAGCAAAACCTTGCCTTATTTCATCGGGGCACATCCTGCATTCAATTGCCCACTTCATGCTGGCGAAACTTATGAGGAGTATTCTCTAACATTTCCTGAACTGGAAACGGATGCAACTTGGCTGATTGAAGACAGTGGCTTGATCAGTGATCAGACTCAGTCTTTCTTAGAAAATAGCAGCTCTATTAACTTGGAAAAGCATCTTTTTGATAAGGATGCGTTGATTTTCAAACACCTGAAATCGCGAGAAGTGACACTTACCCATAAAGACAAGGGAGCAATTCTGTCGGTACAATTTGATGACTTTGATTACTTAGGTATTTGGGCAAAATCAGGAGCACCATTCGTATGCATTGAGCCTTGGCTAGGAATCGGTGACAGCGCAAATTCCAATAATGAATTCTTAGAGAAAGAAGGTTTGCAAAAACTCGAACCTCAGCAGAGTGAAACCAAAAGCTATTCAATTACGGTTATTGCCTAAATAGGGAGAAACAATAACTAAAGTGATGTCAGAGTTGAAAATCGGTTTTGGAGGAGGATGTCACTGGTGTACGGAGGCAGTTTTCCAAGCTTTACGAGGAGTTAGTAAGGTTGATCAAGGCTGGATAGCTTCTGAGGGAAAATTCAGCAGCTTTTCGGAAGCCGTGATGGTGACTTTTGACTCTGAGTCGATTTCCCTCAAAACCTTGATAGAGATTCACTTGCTCACTCATGCGAGTACTTCAGCTCACAGCTTTCGAAGTAAATACAGATCGGCTATCTACTATGAGCACTTGGAACAAAAAGCGATGTTGGAAAAAGCATTTGAGCAAGCTCAAGAAGTGGTAGAAGGAGATGCAGTCACGATGATTCTGCCGCTGGCGGAGTTTAAGAAGAATGAGGAGGAATTCTTAAATTATTACCAGAGTCGACCTGATGCACCTTTCTGCCAAACTTACATTTCCCCTAAACTTGATATGCTTAGAAAGCGTTTCACCAAAGAACTCAATTAGTAATTAAACTGAAGGAAAATATATGCTTAACTGGAACGACATCATCAAATTTGCAAACAACGGCAATCCTACTCCTCCAAAACGTGTGGAAAAAACGGATGAAGAATGGAAGGCACTTTTGACAGACGAGGAATACTACGTCGCTAGGCAGAAAGGAACTGAGCGAGCACATAGTTCTGAACTTTGCAGCTTATTTGAGCCTGGTTTGTATGCCTGCAAATGCTGTAAAACACCACTTTTTGATTCGAATGAGAAATTTGAAAGCGGTACAGGTTGGCCATCATTCACACAACCCGTAGCAGTGGAAAATGTAGGATATCATAAAGACATCAGCTTTGGGATGGTAAGAGTAGAAGCATTATGTAATGTCTGCGATGCGCATCTTGGTCACGTATTTCCAGATGGACCAGTTCCTAGTGGCTTACGCTATTGTATGAATGCTGTTTCTATGGAAAAAGTAGTTGAGGAATAAGAAAATCTTATCCCATAAATACAAACGCAGCAGGCTCTTATGGGCCTGCTGCGATTTTTTTTTAGCCAACATTCGCAATGAATGGAGCTTCTTTTACATGACTTACATTCTGCAAAGCAGCAATTAGGAATTTCGCCAAGCTAGTAGCTGAAATATGCTGTCCGGGACAATCTGTAAGTGAAACAGAAATCTCTGGAGCTTCATCTGTCTGGCCTATTAAGGGTAACCTTACTAATGTCCAATCCAACTTACTAGCACAGAGAAGTTCATATTCTAACTGTCTATCCTTAGTAGAAACCGGATAATTAGTATACATCCAATCCGTGGCAGCCTTTGTAGCTACTCCTTTTTGATCAAACTCAGTATCTACATTCAATCCTGTGACGACGATGTATCGACTAATTTTAGTCATTTCCAGTACTTCCAAAATGAGCTTAGTTGCCATGGTGAAAATGGTTGGTTCACTGAATGGAATGCCTGCTCCTAACGTACTTATCAATCCCCCACAACCGGAAATAAGTTCATGTAGCGCATTCTTGTCTAGCACATCTCCGATAATCACTTCCATGTTGGGATGAGCAGGTGGAATCTTCTCAGGATTTCGAATGAGTACTTTAATTTTGAAATTTTGACGAAGGAGTTCTTTGACTAGATATACTCCAGATTTGCCTGTACCGCCGATTACGGCTATTTTATTGAAGTTTTGCATGAGATTCTTTATAAAATTTGAGTAAAAATAAACCACAGCATTCCCTAGCAGGGATAGCTTAATCACTTGCTAAAAAGCAAGCGCTTGGTTCTGTCAGATATTTTATAAAGAGATTTTAATAGGTCAAACATAGCTTAAAATAATTTGTCTTAAAAGTAAAAGGGAGCTAGTTTCCAGTTAGCCCCCTTCTTTATCTGTTACGTATTTCCACTATTCCGCTAGTAATCGGACTAATGCATTGTAGGATTTGGTGAAATCAAACCTTGAGGCTCTTCGGTCACCCGTCATCGGTCTTCCCGCTTTAAAACAAGGGAGTTAAGATTAATCGTATGTGGATATAAAAACCTCCTATTTAGCCCATTCGATGTAATCTCGATTGACTTGTCCGTCTAGGACTGTTTCATTGGAATAAATGATAATTCTATACTTGAATGTAGCTGACTCGCCTTTTGCCAATTTGAAGTTCAGCTCATCCTTACCATCACTAAGCGCTTTTTGTCCCAAAGGATTTGCCGCAAACAAACCATATCCTCTAGCATGCCAGTAGGTTGGATAGCCTGGATTAGATGGAAAATCAAGTATAGCAACAGAGATGTTCTCGTCTTTAATTTTGCCTGTAAGACTTACCCAGTCTCCTCTAGTACCCCAAACATCATCACCTTCGACTCCTTCACTACTAAGGTACATGCCAGTGATTCCATCATTGTTCATCGTCGGCACACCCGTTGCTACTCCTGAAGCATCAGTGAAAATCTCAGGTTTATTAGATGGATGCTCCAGTTGTCTCGCAGTGCGAAGACCCAGCATACCTTCCTTATTATCTGTCATCTTCACTTCACCATTAGGTGCAGTCAGTGTAGCTATTCTATCAATAGTCCGTTGATCATCCTTGCCTCTGAAAATAAAGGTGGTATTCTCTGTCAAAAGGACTTCGCCTGCATTGTTCACCCAATCCAAACTCACTTCCAATATTCCTTCCTCATTTCCACTTTTCACTGACTTGATGGATTTATGAACAATATGTCCATACTTCGTTTTGTCTTTGATCGCAGAGGAATTGTTCCAAAAGTCAAGACCATTTACATCGCCATAATTGAACCACAGTCCCAAATGGTGCGGATGATCCACACGCTCCCCTGGACGAGGTGTTACTGGCCAGCCTCGGGTAATTGCATTTCCATTAGCAGTATTGATTGGATATAAAACTGGCTTTTCCAAAGAGTCCGGATAGATATAAGAAGTAAAGAACTTACCATCAATGATGACATCTACTTTCTTTGCAGCGTCGTCTTGGACTAGTTCTATTCTATCTTTCATCTGCTCAGAATCTTGTTCAGTTTCAGTTTTCCCCTCTGTACCTCCACAAGCAATAGTCATTGCTGATAAGGTAATTAGAGCTGTATAGTTAAAGAGTTTTTGTTTATGAAAATTCATCTTATAATTCACGATTTAGTAATACATGTTTAATGAAATAGAGTTAATGAGTTTTATCTAACTCACTATTTCCCTTTTTTCAATTGATTGAATAATGCCAGTTGCTCCTTCAGTGCTGCTACCCGATCAACAGGTTCGGTTCGGGCTTCCATCAGAATCCAACCGTCGTACTTGATCTCATTAAACAGTTTGAAAAGCTGCGCGTATGGATAGTCCCCTTCGTTGAACTCACGTACGTGAACAGTATCTCCAAACCATTTTTTCACCGAGTTGAAATTAGCCTCCAAGCCCGGCGCTAATAGATCTTCAGCATTACAGTTCCAGCATATTTTCACAGCTGGTTCTGTTACCTGATCAAATATCGCCTTCATCACCGGAAGTTCTTGAGTCAAATGCCCGTGTACCTCCACTCGCACTACTTGCCCATATTCAGCTGCGAACTTGCCAACTTCATTGAAAGCTGCTGCGATCTGAGCGATGGTTTTTTCTTTAGGCACACCTTCAGGCAGATTGTTTGGTTTAACCTTAATTCCAGTCGCACCTATATCCTTGCAGAGTTTGATATACTCTTTTGTACCATCAATATTTTTGCGAAGCACCGCAGGATCTGGACTGTGATATTCAAAATTACTTCCGTAGCCCAAGCAAGTCACTTTGCTTTCCTTAAAGCGCCTTTTCACTTCTGCACGTTCTGCTGCATTCAGGCTTGTCTCCACCCCATGCGCATGCTCTGTACGAAGCTCCACTCCTAGTACTCCTGCTTTTTCACAGTTTGCAATAAGCGTAGGTAGATCCCAGTCCTTACCCCATTGGTAAGTCACCAAACCGAATTTCATCCCTGATTTTGCCATTGAAAAGGCATCGAAGGGAATTTGCATAGCAGCTAGGCTTAAACCCGCAGCTACGCTTTTCTGCATAAAATCTCTTCTAGAATTACTCATAGCATTATACCTTATTTGGTACAGTGTAAGGATCACGATAATCTCTTGTCAGCATTTTGTCTGCTTCCTTGTCCTTGACAAACTTTTCTGTAGTTCCATCAAATCGTAATTCGCGGCCAGTCAGGTAAGATACGTTTGCTATCAAAGGCAGTACTGAAGACTTAAAGCCTTCTTCTATATCACAGTGAAGTGTCTCGTTATTTCCAGCTCGGATTGCATCCAAGAAGTTGGCATAATGCTCAGCACCACCTGGTGCCGCCAATACCTGAGTACTTGCTGCCGGAGCCGCTTGTTTTTTGGATTGGGCAAAAGGCTCTTTTTCCTTCTGACGGAAAGCTTTCCAAGTACCACCGTCAAGTTCTAAATACCCATTAGTACCATAAAACACATTTCCTATTTCTATGCCCAAGCTAGACTCACCATTAGTATATCTTCCACGGGTTTCAAATTCCAGCATGGTGCCATCAGCATATTTGAATACGGAGCTTTGCGTATTTGGAGTTTCCTGAGAGCAATCATTCGGATCGATGCCGTAGATTCCACCAGCAGAATAAACTGAAACTGGGTGCTCATTCTTATTCATTCCCCATCGAGCTACGTCAAACTGATGTGGTCCCTGATTTCCTGTATCACCATTTCCTGTAGCCCAGTGCCAGTGCCAGTTGTAATGCACTTTCTTCTCATTGTAAGGAATCATCTCTGCAGGACCTCTCCAATAATCGTAATGCAATGAAGCCGGTGGTGTGCTATCAGCTACTTTTCCAAAAGAATCTCTCGGTTTGTAGCAAGTACCACGAGCCATATAAACATCTCCTATTCCCCCACCATGAAGAAATTCCATAGCTTCCATTACGTTGGCAATGGAACGGTTTTGAAAACCTACCTGCACTCTGCGGTCGTACTTACGGGCTGCTTCTACCATTTTTCTGCCTTCCCATACATTGTGACTGGCAGGTTTTTCTACATAGACATGTTTACCCGCCTGGCAAGCCCAAACTGTAGCTAGCGCATGCCAGTGATTTGGAACCGCAAAGGAAACCGCATCAAGCTCTTTATCATCTAATACTTTGCGCATATCCCATTCTGTCAATGGGGTAACACCTGTTTTATCTATGACTACTTTTGATTTCTCAGAGAAATATTGTTCGTCTGCGTCACAAAGAGTTTTCAATCTCACATTGCGATTGTCTTTCAAAGCACACCACTGATTGATGTGATTGCTACCTTGTCCGCGGATTCCAACCACGGCGATGTTGATTCGCTCATTTGCTCCTATGATGGAAGCATATGATTTGGCACTCATACTCATGCCAGCCATTGCTATCCCGGCTGTGCCTAAGAGACTTTTCTTTATGAATTCTCTTCTTTTTTCCATTTCAATTTTAGGTTATAGGGTTTTTTGTGTTTGCTTTTTATGCTTACTGATTATTCGTTTTATCTTCTCATAGGCAGTATATGAGCTATGAATTTTTAATCTAAACAATCTCTTCATACCAATCAATACTAATTATTTGGACACCTAGATAACTTGTGCAAACGATTGCTTTTTTTTAACAAGCTAAGGTTTCTACAGAAGCTATACTTACACTTTATCACCGTAAATGGTGATATTCTGTTTTATCACTGTAAATGGTGATATTTTGATTTATCACCGTAAATGGTGATATTAGAATTATGATTGCATTGCTTACAGGAGACATTATTAATTCTAGAGAATTGAAGGATCAGAACCTCTGGATTAATCCATTTAAGAAATTGCTAGAAAAATGGGGACAGACTCCCAAGCAATGGGAGATATTTCGTGGAGATAGCTTCCAATTGGAAATTTCAGACCCCAAGGAAAGCTTACTCGCAGCTCTGCAGATCAAAGCACTTATCAAAAGTCTCCCATATCCAAATGAGAATAAAAGAAGCTCTCCAGTGGATGTCCGAATGGCAATAGGACTTGGTACAAAATCCTATGACGCAGATAGAATATCTGAAAGCAACGGGGACGCTTTTGTACGCTCAGGAGAAAAATTTGAGCAATTGAAAAGTGAAATGATTACGCTGGCGATCAACTCCCCATGGGCTGAATGGAATGATGAGATGAACCTTTACCTGAAACTGGCTGGGATTCAAATGGACAGTTGGTCCATATCATCTGGGGAATTGATGTCTGAAATGCTCTCCAACCCAGACCGCAAGCAGGCAGAAATCGGAGAAGTTCTTCACATCAATCAAAACTCAGTAAGTAAAAGATACAAAGCTGCAAACGGTGAGGATATCTTGGCTATGGAGAAATTATTCAGAAAGAAACTGAGCCAACTTCTCTGATGCTTATACTAATCAAACTTATTCTCGCTCATATAATCGGAGATTTCCTGCTACAGCCTACCACTTGGGTGAAGGAAAAGGAAAAACTAAAAGCCACATCGCCAAAGCTATATTTGCATGTTTTAATTCATGGAGCACTGGTCGCCCTACTTCTATGGGATCTTAGTTTGTGGCCAATAGTTCTTGCAATCACCATCCTGCATTTACTGATTGATCTCATCAAACTTTACGCTCAAAAGCCTAAAACAAAAACAACTTGGTTCATCGCAGATCAAGCGATGCATCTGCTTAGCATCATGATTATTTGGGCAGTATTTACGGAGGTCTCTGTGAACTGGTTATTAGTATTTCAAGACCCTGCAGTACTTGGACTGATCACTATTGTGCTTTTTCTCACGCAGCCTACCTCGATTATCCTATCCACTTTACTCAAAAAGTGGGCTGACTCCATCCCTTCCCAACCTGATCAATCCCTCCAAGATGCAGGCAAGTATATAGGAATTCTAGAACGACTATTTGTTTTTTCCTTTATAGCCACAGGACATTGGGAAGCCGTAGGTTTCTTACTAGCAGCAAAATCAGTCTTTAGATTTGGCGATTTAAAAAAATCAAAAGAGCGAAAACTCACTGAATACATCCTGATAGGAACCTTGCTCAGCTTTGGAACCGCCATGCTTGCGGGGATTATCTTTCTATCTATCTCCAATTAAATGACATCAAACTCCGAACTGGATTCCATCCAACTCAATTTTTCCTCAAGTGATTTACTGCTGCTCAATCTAGCTCTTGCCCTCATTATGTATGGAGTGGCGCTGGATCTCAGATTTGAGGACTTCAAATACTTGGTGAAAAATCCGAAAGGATTCATTTTAGGAATCTTTTCACAGTTTTTACTCCTGCCATTTCTTACTTGGTGCCTAGTGTTGATCATGAAACCACCTCCATCAGTAGCATTGGGGATGTTTCTGGTAGCAGCATGCCCCGGAGGAAATGTATCCAATTTTCTTACCAGCCTAGCTAGAGGAAACACAGCACTTTCGGTAAGTCTTACCGGGTTTTCCAGCATCCTATGTATCATCAGTACTCCATTGAATTTTGCACTCTGGGCAGGATTCTATGCGCCTACCTCAAACTTACTAAGAGATATCAGTCTGAATTATACCGAAGCATTTACTACAGTGGCGCTGATTCTAGGCCTTCCATTACTACTCGGGATCATCACACATAAGTATGCTCCTGTTTTTGCAGAAAAAGCATCTAAAATTCTCAAACCACTGAGCATTCTGATTTTTGCTGCCTTTATAGTAATTGCTTTTGCTGGAAATTTCGATTTGTTCACCAAGTACATTTCTTTGATTTTCCTCTGGGTGTTGGCTCACAATTTCGTGGCGCTTGGATCGGGTTTCTTAACTGGCAAAATATTCAAATTACCCCTGGCTGATGTGAAAACTATGACCATAGAGACAGGGATTCAAAATTCAGGTTTAGGGCTGGTTTTGATCTTTACTTATTTTGATGGCCTTGGTGGAATGGCTATTATTACGGCTTGGTGGGGCATTTGGCACCTGATCTCAGGCATGTGCATCGCAAGTCTTTGGAAATTAAAAGTTTGACAATATAAGCAGGCGGTGAAAACGCTAACATATCAATGCAATACTTAATAAATGAATTCCTTCGAACCCTCGTAATGATCTCATTAAAGGGATATTTCAAAAAAATAGTAATTGAAGGAAAAGAAAATATCCCTAAAAACACTCCCATCCTTTTGGTCTCGAATCACCAAAATGCGCTTATCGACCCCTTGCTTTTGGGCACGCACACCTGGTTAAAACCATATTATTTGACTCGCGCGTCTGTTTTCAAGCAATCATTTGTTGCCAAATTTCTGAATTATATACACATGCTTCCTGTATATCGCGTGCGGGATGGGTTTTCTTCTATTCAGCAAAATCAAGGCACTTTTGACCAAACCTATGAAGTACTTCGCAATAATGGAACAGTGATCATTTTTGCCGAAGGCTCACATAGTCTGATCCGAAATCTGCGACCACTAAGTAAGGGTTTTACCAGAATAGCTTTTGGGCTAAAGGAGAAGTACCCAGAAACTAATCCTGTGATCTTACCAGTAGCAGTGGATTACAGTGCACATAAGCGATCTGGAGGAATTGCACGAGTTACTATTGGTAAGGCCATTCCTGTGGATATGCCTGCCGCTAAGTCTGGTTTGCTCACCAAATCGGTACAAGTAGCCCTGGAAAACCTGGTAGTAGAGATACCAAGTGAGGGGTATGAACAACATCTGGAGCGACTGATCGAGCATCAAGTGGATTTGAGTTCAAGTTCAGATGTAAGTCAGTTTCTGGAAACCGGAGAAGTTCCTAACCCCGTAAAAGAAATATCAGGGTTCACGAATAAACTGATGAAGATCTTCCATTTCCCACTCTATTGGATATGGTTGTGGAAAAAGCCAAGCGTGAAAGATCCTGTTTTCTCATCCACGTGGAAGTTTTTGATCGGCTATGTATTGGGTCCTTCCTATTACTTATTACTGCTTTTGCTTGCCATAAGCAGCACATTAGGTTCTTGGGCATTGGCATTTTTGGTAATGGCAATAATCACCTTAATCATCAATAAAAACCCTCAGGAATAATCGCAGGCTTGACCAAATATTCTTTGGGATATTTTATACCTTTGAAAGAAGAGATAAACCCAAAAATAATTAACCATGAGTCAAGACTTCCTGCCCCTAAAAGGCACTGATTACGTAGAATTGTATGTTGGCAATGCCAAGCAATCTGCACTATACTATCAATATGCTTTTGGCTACGAACTCATCGCCTACGCCGGCCCCGAAACTGGTGTGAAGGACAGAGCTTCCTATGTACTGAAGCAAGATAAAATTAGACTCGTACTTACTTCTCCTTTACATCCTGATGGAGAAATCGCCGAGCATATTCAAAAACACGGGGATGGCGTAAAAGTACTCGCTCTCTGGGTGGATGATGCCGAGCAATCCTGGATAGAAACGACCAACAGAGGAGCTGAATCTGCTCTGGAACCAAAAACACTAAGCGATGAATTTGGCGAAGTCAAGGTAGCATCCATCAAAACCTATGGTGAAACCATCCATACGTTTGTAGAGCGAAACAACTATACAGGCATTTTCCTTCCGGGCTATCAACCAAGATCAAGTACCTATACTCCTCAGCCAATTGGCTTGAAATACATAGATCACTGCGTGGGAAATGTAGCTCTTGGCGAGATGAACCGTTGGGTGGAGTTCTATGAAACCGTCATGGGTTTCAAATTGCTCATCACCTTTGATGACGAGGATATTTCTACGGAGTATTCTGCCTTGATGTCCAAAGTAGTCTCCAACGGCAATGGCTACGTCAAATTCCCGATCAATGAGCCTGCGGAAGGAAAGAAGAAATCACAGATTGAAGAATACCTAGACTTCTATCGTGGTCCAGGAGTGCAACATATGGCAATTGCCACTGACGATATCATTCACACTGTGACTGAATTGAGAAAAAGGGGAGTTGAGTTCCTTGTGGTACCTTCCTCCTACTATGATGATTTGCTGGATCGTGTAGGGAAAATAGATGAGGATTTACAACCACTGAAGGATCTAAATATCCTTGTGGATAGGGATGATGAAGGTTATTTACTTCAGATTTTCACCAAACCTGTGCAGGATAGACCTACACTGTTCTTTGAGATCATCCAGAGAAAAGGTGCAAAGTCCTTCGGAAAAGGAAATTTCAAGGCGCTGTTCGAAGCCATAGAAAGAGAACAAGGACTGAGAGGTAACTTGTAATACTGTCACCAATAGCCGACTTGTAAGAGTCGGCTATTTTTTTTGCTCCAGAAAGAGCTGGGTTTGCATAGGACTTGTAATGATTTTAGAAAACATTCTAACATCATAACCACATGGTCACAGCCGCCGAACTCCCAAAAGGTCTTGTATATATACGAGACTCACAGCCTGGAATACTTAGAAAGAAAAAAGGTCGTGGTTTTATTTTTATTGACAAAGACGAGCAAAAGCTTTCAAATGAATCACAACTAGAGAGAATACATGGTCTGGTGATTCCGCCTGCGTGGAAAAACGTATGGATCAGTCCAAAAAAGAATAGCTATCTACAAGCTACTGGGATAGACGAAAAAGGCAGAAAGCAATACCTCTATCATCCGAAATGGTCCGAATATTCACAAAAAATCAAATATGATGACCTGCTCAAATTTGGGTTTTATTTGCCCAAACTGCGTGAGCGCTATCAAAGAGATTTGAGACAAAAGTCGTGGACCAAGTATAAAGTTTTGGCTCTGGCTACGGCTCTTTTGGATGAGTTATATCTGCGTGTTGGGAATAAACAATATACCGAAAGCAACAAAACTCACGGATTAACGACGCTCCGGAGAAAGCACTTGAAAGAAGATGGTAAAAAACTTCTCATCAATTACACTGCAAAAAGTGGTAAAGAACGCTCAGTGTCTCTCACCAACGTAAGACTAGTACGATTACTCAAAGATTGCTCTCAGCTGCCCGGCTATGAACTATTCAGATATCAGGAAGATGATGAGTGGCATACAGTGGGTTCTTCAGCATTAAACGACTATATCAGTCTTGAAGCTCCTGCAGACGACTATTATACGGCTAAATACTTTCGAACCTGGGGCGCTAATAGTGTTTGTATTAAGAACACAGAGGAAGTTGGGAAGCTATGCGAGGATACTAGGAAAAAGCCAGAAACTACTTTGGTCAGACTGGTAGCAGAGAAAATGGGACATACAGTGGCTGTTTGCAAAAGCTCTTACTTACATCCAGAAATTCTGTCCCAGTGTTTAAATCCACAAAAACTTAAAGATTGTTTGCCTAAGGATTTCTCAAGTGAAGGATATAAACCAGAAGAAGTTCTGCTGATGCAAATCCTCTGTACTAAAATAAGCTAAGGGACTGTAAGGTCATCTTGGCATGTTTTTTTGACTTAAAGGATTAAAAAGAAAATATATACCTATGAGTACAGCAGAAGTTTTAGAGTATGATACCGAGAAAGTATTTGAAAAGATCACAGGCAAACTAAGCACATGGCTAGACATTATGGTGGAGAATTTACCAAATTTTGTCCTAGCCATTATCCTTATTATCTGTACTCTTTTTATAGCAAAATCAATCAAAAAGCTAGCTGCCCGATACATTCATAAATTGGGGACCAATGAGACTATTTCTAAATTTCTAAGTCAACTCATTTTCCTCGGTATTTTGATACTGGGAATTATGCTAGCCTTGTCAGCAATGGATCTTACCAAGACCGTTTCCTCCATTCTGGCAGGTTTGGGGATCATTGGATTGGCTTTGGGATTTGCTTTTCAGGACACTGCAGCCAATTTCATCTCAGGTATTTATATCACTTTTAATCAGCCCTACAAACTCGGAGATATCATTCAGACCCAAGATGGACACGAGGGTTCTGTCATTGAAATCAATCTTCGTGTCACCAAGATTAAAACTTACAACGGTCCAATTGTCTATGTGCCAAACCGCTATTTGTTCCAAGAATGCTTTACGAATTTCACAGAATTCGAAAAGAGACGAGTACAGATTGAATGTGGCGTAAGTTATGGAGAAGATCTAGAACAGGTAGAAAAAATAGCTCTAGAGTCAGCCAGGAACGTATCCAGCCGACTGGAGTCCGAAGAGCCTACCTTATTCTGGACTGGATTTGGGGATAGCTCCATAAATTTCACTTTGAATATCTGGTGCAAATTCAAAGGAGCAAATCTTGATTACATACCTGTAAGGAACGAAGCAATCATTGCTCTTAAGAAAGCATTCGATAAAAATGATATAATGATTCCATTCCCTATCCGTACTTTGGATTTTGGAATAAAGGGCGGCACTCAGCTTAATAAAGAATTATCTGGACTTTCTATTTCGCCAAAAAATGGCTCTAATCAAACTAATGAGAGCTAATGGAAACTGAAGAAAATATGGGAAACATTACCCCTACGAGGTTTAAAATAACGCACATCCCCAGTTTAATGGTGGAGAGTTTCAAGCAGTGGAATGCTGCCGATCCTTGGAGACTCAGTGCTGTAGTTGCATATTATGCGGTACTTTCACTACCCGCACTCATGATCATCGTCATCAACACGGTAGGCGCTATCTGGGGAGTAGAGATTGTAACGGGTAAGCTAAATAATGAATTAGCATCTGCCATGGGACCAGAAACTGCTAAGTTTCTTACAGAAATGGTAGAACAAACCCAGAAAAGTGATAAGTCGCTGATAGCATCTATTATAGGAGTGGGTGTATTGATATTTGGTGCTTCGGGTGTTTTCCTACACCTAAAAATTTCCATCAATGCTATATGGGGACTCAAACAAACCGATGAAGTCAAGTGGTATTATACAATTTGGGATCGAGCTGTCAGTTTTGGTTTTGTCCTTGTACTCGGATTCTTGCTTTTCATTAGTTTCGTACTTACTGCCTTATTATCGTTTTTCAGTGATTTTATTAAAAGCATTTTACCTGAGTTCGTGGTGGTATTTGCCTTTGTAGTTGATTTTGCGATTTCTTACGGAGTGATTGCGGTACTTTTCGCCTTAATATTTAAATATCTTCCTGATGCTAAAATCAGATGGAAATCGGTATGGATTGGTGCATTTCTAACCTCTTTCCTGTTTACTATTTCTAAATTTTTACTCGGTATTTATTTTGGCGCGGCAGAACCTGGTTCTACCTACGGAGCTGCAGGATCAGTTATCCTTGTCTTACTTTGGGTTTCCTATTCCTGCCTAATCTTCTTTTATGGTGCGGAATTCACCAAAGTATTCTCCATCAGATATGGCTATGGCATCATCCCTAGAAATCATTATTCAAGGGTAAAAAAAAAAGAAGTAGTACTTGATGGCGATTTTGTCCCACCTCCTGAAGACCCTATTCCTGAAGGCGAGGTAGATGATTTGAAGGAGGAAAATGAAAGTCAAGAAGAAGATTCAAAGGAGAACAAATAGATTTACAAATTCCATTTGTGTCTAATCAGGAAGTATCAATCAAATCTAAACCATAGGATCATGGATGAGGCTTGCTCTTCCCTAGATGCTTTTACAGTTTCAGGTGCAATCATCTCTGATCCTAAGTGAAACTTGGTGCCTATTGTTGGTATTGAGTAAAGGAAACTGAGATCTGAATGAGGCAGAACTGGCTTAGTCCCTGGAGTAGAATTCTCAGGCAACACTGGTTTAAACAAGCCCATATACAAGTTTGGGGTTTCTGTTCTTACTTCTATTCTCCCTTCTTCAGTTTCTAATAAGAGTGCATGGAAATCAGCATGGAAGCCTTTGAATTCTGGGTAAACCAAGTTTTCAAAACTATGACCAGTCATTGTATTATTGTATTCCTTTTCCCAAAGTCCAAACTCAACTCCTTTCATTCTGTTTGCCCAAACGCGGTAAGGACCATTTCCTATCCATTTGGCACTTAACACTTTTTCCTCCGGAAATGAAAATCCTATGCCTAGCAAATCCAAGCTGCTCTCAGGAGCAGAAGCCTCCATCATTAATTCTCCTGTAGTGAATACAGTCCAGGTAATTTTTTTAGGATAGGTATCATAGGTTGACATGATCTGAATAGTGCCATCCTTCATCTGTTTCCACGTTACCTTTTCCACAGATGCATTTACTCCTTCAGGATTTAAAGCTTGATTTAAATTAATTATACTTTTCCCAACCTTTACCAGTTGGAGATTGCCTCTATCCTTTCCAAAAACAAAAAGCTTCTCCCCTATAGAAATATGAATGTCAACGGAGGATTCCCGGACGGTGATAATTTGGCTATCCAATGCAGGTCTTGAAGAAAAGTAAGATGGATTTCCCTCCTTAGGTTTTCTAATTGCTTCAGACCAAGTATAGAGTTCTTCTCCATTTATTCCTATTGCCGCAATTTTCAAAACATCTCCATCGCGCCAAGTAATAGGAAGACCTAAATCAACTTCGGTGGATTGGCCGGGTTTGACATTTGGCAGTAAAACGCTTCCCGAATGCAGCTTCTCAGCATCCTTCCAGCTGTCATTTTTTTCTACTGACCATTCGAGTTTACTTGTGCTTAGATCAGAATAGAGGTAATTATTGGTTACCTGGATTTTGCCATCAAACCCATCTGTGGGAATAAAAGCTCCGAGTTGAATCGGTGACCAAACTTCCTTGATCGTATAAAAACTTCCCTCTTTCTCCCGATATGGACCCAAAATCCCGTCAGGAGCATGATTTCCATCAGAATCCAGCATACCACCTTTATCATCTCTTATTACTGCTTCATCAGAAAACACCCAAAGAAATCCACCTGCGAAAAGTGGGCTCTTGCTGTACTTCGTCCAGAAATCATCTAAACCTGCACCTAGCCCACCATCATACATTCCATGCAGCAACTCAGTAGGCATAAAGATGTTCCCGCTTTTATCCAATCTTCCTTCTGGGGAATCATAGGTAGGATAATGTTTGGTATCAATGCCATTTCGATTCAACCATGGATAGATTATCGGCCGCTTCTGTACATCAACTAAATGAAAGAAAGGCTCATTCTGAAAGTTCCATCCGCCTTCATTCCCATGGTCCCAAGCGATCACCGCAGGATGATTGGCATCTTTCAGAACAGTTTCTTGTATCAACTTAGGTCCAACAATGGTATCATACCCATCTTGCCATCCCGTCACTTCATCAAGTACGAAAAGGCCAAGCGAATCCGCCAACTCCAAAAACCGCTCATCCGGATTATAATGAGACATGCGTACTGCATTCATATTCATTTCCTTCATCAGTAATATGTCCTCCAAGTGATTTGCTTCACTTAAGGCTCTGCCAGTAGTCGGATAGAAAGAATGTCTATTCACACCTTTCAAAATCACCTTCACATTATTGATATATATCCCATCTTGGCTGCGAAGCTCAACAGTTCTAAACCCAATTTTTTCCGTTTTTTGATATAGTATTTTCTTGTTTCGAATAAGAGAAAAACGGGCAATATATAAGTTGGGAGTTTCGGGATTCCAGGATTTGACTCCCGGAAAAACATGGCTTAGCCAGACAGAATCAGAATCGATCGCTTGAGCGAATTCACCAACAACTTCTCCTGATTTCTGCTCTACTAATTGTACCTGAATTTCTGACAACCTAGGAACATCTTTCACTGTAATGAGAGCTTCGAAGGACCCATCTGCTTTCGCATTTACAGCAATCCTCGTGAAATGATTATGGGGTACAACCTCTAGAAATACAGGCCTAAATATTCCTCCAAAAATCCAAAAATCAGCTTCTCTCTCTGCTTTGTTAACTGACTGATTTGAAGATCGTTTGTAAACTTTCACTTCAAGTATGTTTTTAGATCCAAAATCCAAAAAATCTGAAATATCATAAGAGAATCTATAGAAGCCTCCTTGATGTATTGGGCCCACAATTTCCCCATTTATTTTCACCTCAGTATCAGTCATCGCCCCATCGAAAACCAAGTTGATAACATTCTTTCTCCACGCCGAAGGAACATCAAATTCATGCTTGTAATAGCCTATTTCATCGGCTACTTTTCGTTCAGGATTCTTATGGTCATGACCATAATTGAAGTTGCCAAAACCTTGCATTTCCCAGTTTGAAGGAACCAAGATTTTTGTCCACTGCTCTTTCTTTCTACCATCAGAAACTTTGAAATCCCAGTAAACTTGAGAGGCAGCATCTTTACCACTTAAGTATACTCGTTTATATTCATTTTGAGATTGTCCTTTGGCAGTAGAAAAAAGTAAAAGAGATAGGCCAAAAATGGAAATTAAGCGACAAATGTTCGAGGGCATGTAGGATGTTTTCTTGAAAATTGAAATTAGGGTAATCCCTTCGATTTAAAAAAGACTGTAAATGATTTATACCAAGGCCAATTATTTCCTTTTAAAAAATAATTGCCACTACTCAAGATGATTTTAAACTTGGGAATGGCATATTTTATGTTTTTCTATATCTTAGAACTCAAACAATTTTTAAAACATGACAACCATAGACCCTAACATATTAGCCAAAGCAGATTCTTGGCTTAATGGCAATATCGATGAAGATTCGAAAGCCCAAATCCGCAGCCTTATTGATCAAAACCCATCTGAGCTCACGGATTCCTTCTACCAAGATTTAGAATTCGGTACGGGCGGCCTAAGAGGTCTGATGGGTGTAGGTACCAATCGAATGAATGTTTATACCATAGGTATGGCCACTCAGGGATTGGCAAACTACCTATTGAAGTGCTTTCCTGGTGAAACAATTAGAGTAGCAATTACCCACGATTGTAGAATAAACAACACACTTTTTGCGACGACCACCGCAAATGTGTTGACTGCAAATGGGATTCACGTGTTGTACTTTAAAGAAATGCGCCCTACTCCTATGCTTTCCTTTGCGGTAAGACATTTTAACTGCAAAAGCGGTGTGATGATCACGGCTTCACACAATCCTAAAGAGTACAATGGCTACAAGGCTTATTGGGATGATGGAGCGCAAGTAGTTGCCCCACACGATAAGAACATCATAGATGAGGTGAAGAAAATCACTTCGTTCGACGAGGTAAATTGGGATAAGAATGATGCCCTTTTCCAATATATAGAAGAAGACTTCGACGAGATTTACATGAAGCTTGTCAAAGGCTTGAGCTTGGCTCCTGATGCTATCAGGGCTCAAAAGGATATGCCGATTGTGTTTTCTCCGATTCATGGAGCCTCCGGCAAAATGGTACCTGCTGCAATAAAAGCCTTTGGTTTCGACAATGTGCATGTAGTAAAAGAGCAGGCTGAGCCAGATGGAAATTTCCCAACGGTTATTTACCCTAATCCAGAAGAAGCAGAGGCTTTGACCCTTTCTTTGAAACTTGGAAAAGAAGTTGGTGCTGAATTGGTTTTGGCTTGTGATCCCGATGGTGACCGCTATGCGGCGGCTGTTCCTAATGCTTCAGGGGAATTTGAGTTATTGAACGGTAATCAAACAGGTACTTTACTCACTTACTACCTGTTGAGTCAATGGAAAAAAGCTGGTAAACTTGACGGCAAACAATTCATGGTAAACACCATTGTAACCACTGAGTTAATCGATAGAATCTGTGAAGGATTTGGCGTAAAATGCTTTTCTGTCCTGACTGGATTCAAAAATATCGCTGCCATTATCAAGGATCTTGAAGGCAAAGAAACCTTCATTGGAGGCGGCGAAGAATCTTACGGTTATCTCATTGGAGATTTTGTCCGTGACAAAGACGGTGTGAGTGCCTGTGCCATGGTAGCTGAGGTGATCGCTTATTACAAAACTCAGGGAAAAACAGTTTTTGATGTGCTTGCTGAAATATATAATCAGTTCGGATTCTATAAGGAGTCGCTTATTTCTGTTACCAAAAAAGGAAAAGATGGTGCCGAGCAAATTCAGGCGTTGATGACTGATTTCCGTCACCATCCACCAGCTGAGATGAATGGAATTAAAGTGGCCAAAATTGTGGATGTGAAAGAAAGCACAGTTACAGATGTGAACACAGGAAAATCAGAGAAGCTGGATATGGACAAGTCCAATGTGATGCAGTTCTACCTCGCAGACGGAAGTAAGATCTCTGCCAGGCCATCGGGCACTGAGCCAAAAATCAAGTATTATTTCTCAGTGAATGCACCGCTTTCCAATGTTGCAGATTACAGAAAAGTAGAAGCTGAACTTGACGAAAGAATAGAAGGCTTGAAGCGATATTTCAGTTAAAAATATAGATATCACAAAATGAAAGCACTGAGAGATCAGTGCTTTTTTTTTTGATTTTTGAGAATCTGGATATATATGAAAACCAGGATATACTGGGATATAAATACGAAAGCTCTAACAGACAAATTATTAACTATATATTGTATTATAGTAAAATCGAAACATCCAGTCGGCCATGAAATATTCCAAATTGATTTTCCTTCTTTTATGCATTTCAATATTTCAGAATTGTAACCAAAAGAATGAGGTCGAAACAACAACTTCGCTACATACAATTGAAATCAATAAAGAGTTTTTGCTCAATCACGTAAATGATTTACAGTTTAAAGCAATAGATACCATAGATTTAGAAGGTCCAGAGAATCCCTATCTTACATCAATCCAGGATATAGCTTTCGCAAAGGATTATATTTTTCTTTTGGATATAAAGCAAGGCTTTTTAAAGTTTGATTACGAAGGGAATTTTGTTCAGATTCTTGGTAAGAAAGGGGAAGGTCCCGACGAATATCTGGTGCCCACCGCAATTTATCTAGGTGAAAACGAAAACGTAACTCTAGTGGCAGATTGGGATAAAATGGTGGTGCATTCCTATGATTTAAAAGGAAACTTTATTGCATCAAGTAAAAAATTACCAGGACGTCCAATTTCCTTCTATAAGGAAAATGATAAGGTACTGGTAATTCAAGAAGGTATTGAATCTTATGGAAAGGGTGCTCAAACGGTATTGGTAAGCTTCATAGAGCCTACCACACTGGAATTCAAATCACAAGAAACCCCACTATATAGCTTTTATTCACGATTCTACAGGGTCCATAATTTCCTCAGAGCTTTTGGCCAACTAAACGATACAAGTCTCTTTTACTTTCCTCGTGTGCGGTTCGAAGGGTTGACTGATCAGAAGGATACAATCTACCGAATGGAAGATGATCACTTGGTTCCTGAGTATCAACTTGACTTCAGAAATTTTGGAAAGTCGGATACATTACGAATTGAGTTTACAGAAATTAATGATGGCTATGCTAGCATACTCTTAGGTTACAAAAAAGATTCGTATCATCTAATGCTTGATTTACAAAACAGAACCCCAAAATTCAGCACGAAACTTCCTGCGGAAAGTTACACGTATGAAGTATTTCCAAAACATTTAAATACGGACAACTACTTCACAATCATTAGAGATATGGATGGCGATGATGAGAAAAACCCTAAAATAGTAGTGTATGCTCTAACAACAGGAACTAATGAATCTAGGTGAGGAACATGTACTCCAATGAGCTAATCACTTCTTTTCCCACAAGACATCTGCAAAATATCCTTCTGAATCCATGAAGTTTTCCTTCACTTCAAAACCACCCAAAGAGGCTAGGTAGCTAATTTCCGACAAGCTATACTTTTTAGATATTTCAGTGAAAATAGATTCAAATGCCTCAAACTTGAATGTTTGATTAAGGGCCCCGATCGTAACGTCCTGCGTTTTTTCAGAAACTAGATAACTACGACACTCTCCGCTTACAGGGTCATAAGTAGGCCAGTGCACAAATGAATCTCGGTCAAAATCAGCATCCAATTCTCTATTGATTCTATCAAGCAAATTCATATTGAACTCACGAGTGACTCCTTGCTCATCGTGATAGGCGTTGAGTATGGTTTGAGGGTTCTTTTTCAAGTCAAAACCTAGCAAAACAAGATCTCCCCTTTTAGTCCCAACTCGCAAGTGGTCAATGATATTTTTGGCTTCATCCACTCCGAAATTCCCCAAGTTAGCCCCCATAAACAAGATGAGATTAGGTCTACCATCTTCCCAAACCTGCTTCTTTAGCGAATCTCTATAGGTGTCTTGAAGTGGTTTGACTACTAATTGTGGAAGTTCCTTCGCTAAACTTCCCTCCAGTTCTTCCAAAACAGAGCCTGAAAAATCTACAGGATAGTAGGTGAACTCGACTTTTTGTTCAGTTAGGTATCTGAGCAGGATTTTGGTTTTCATGCCGTCCCCAGCTCCCAACTCTACCAAATTGAATGGTTGATTTGAAGCTAAAACTTGCTCTAAAATTTGCTCGTGTTGAAGCTCAAGAATCTCGTATTCCTTGCGTGTAAGATAGTATTCTGGCAATGCCATAATCTGCTGAAACAGCTTATCTCCCTTGGCATCGTAGAAATATTTGGAAGGTAAAGTTTTCGGGGTTGAATTAAGCCCTAGCATTACATCTTGGGCAAATGACCCGAAATCCGTATTTTTTGCGTTCATAAATTAAAGTGATTTGGCAAGGCGAATCCCCATGAATTGCCATCTAAATTTTGGATGAAAAAAGTTTCTATAAGTTGGCCTGGAATGTCCTTCAGAAGTAGCAACTGAAGCCCCACGCAGCACCATTTGATTGATCATAAATTTCCCATTGTATTCTCCTATCGCACCTGGAGCTACTTTAAATCCTGGGTAAGCCAAGTAAGCTGAGTTCGTCCACTCCCATCTTTTGCCCCATTCAAAATGATTTTGGGATACTTCCCACTCAAACTCTGTCGGTAGTCTCGCTCCTTTCCAAGATGCAAAGGCCGAAGCTTCATAGAAATTCACGTGAGCTACGGACGCCGCTTTATCTATTGGCTTCAAGCCATCCATTGTATAATAGAACCAATCTCTTTCTTTCTGTTCCCAATACAAAGGTGCTTTTACTTCCAGCTCCTTTGACCAAGCCCAACCCTCATCATGCCAGTAAGTAGGATCATCGTATCCCCCAGCTTCCATGAATTCTAGGTATTCCTGATTAGTAACTAACCCTGAGGAAATAGCAAAATCATTGATATATACCTTGTGCGGATTAAGCTCATTATCGTAGCAGAAATCATCTCCTTTAAAGCCAATTTCATAAATCCCTGAATCAACAGAAACCCAAGTTGACTCTTGTTCAGACACGTATTCATTGATATCCATCACGCTCGGATTCAAAGGATTAAACCATAAGCTGTACTTCAAATCCGTAATCAATAATTCCTGATGCTGCTGCTCATGATTCATCCCCAGAATAACCAACTCGTTAATCTCAGGAATGTTTTTGTCTATTAACATTTGCATCGCTTTATCTACATAGGCACGATAGATTTTCACCTCATCCACAGAAGGTCTAGACATTAAACCTCGTTGGTTTCTAGCTGTCCTTACTCCTAGCGTATTATAATAAGAGTTGAATAGAAAGTTAAATTGGGGATGTTTTACCTCATAACTGGGGTCATTTGGCACCAAAATGAACTGCTCAAAAAACCAGGTGGTATGCGCCAAATGCCATTTAGGAGGACTTACTTCTTCTGAGGCTTGTAAGCTAAAATCCTCCGTAATTAAGTGGCTGCACAGATTTATTGAGTGATTTCTTACGCTTTGAAAAGCTTCTGATAAATTCATATTCGTCTGATAAATAGCTTTAAAGATGAAAAGTTGTCTTTATTATTCCTTGCCAATATGTACCAACGCGTCACCTGCATTAATCACCGGATTATTATTCATTCCGATGATATGGCCGTTTGTTGGAGACTTTACTGGGATTTTAATCTGTCCATAAGGATCCGAAATTCGTGCCAAGACCTGCCCTTTTTTGACTGATTCTCCTACTTTCACACTAGAGTTGAAAATCCCAGAAGCCCTTGCACGCACCCAGTTACTTTCCTTTAGGAAAATACACTCTTGTGCCGGCGGTGCATCTGCCAGCATGCCAAGACTTGCCAGCATTCGCTTGGTTCCATTCACGCCTTCTTCTATCCCGTATTCATCAAGCCGCATAGATTCTCCACCTTCAAAAACCATAATATGTTTTCTGGCTTTGTAGGCTTCCTTTCTAAATGACTTCTCTATGTATTTTGAATTGACGACATAGTGAGTTCCAAATGCCCTCGCAAGCTCTACAGCAACCTTATCTTTGTAATCCACCCGAACTTGTGGGAAGTTACTAAGCATACGACCACCAGTATGGAAGTCAATTCCGTAGTCTATTTGCGGGATTATTTCATTGCTGAGGATAAAAGCAATACTAGCTGCCAAGGATCCTTTTTTACTCCCCGGGAAACTACGGTTCAGATCTCTTCCATCCGGAAAGGTCCTGCTGTTTGAGAGAAAACCGTAAATATTCACCAAAGGGATAAATATCAACGTGCCTTTGAGGAGTTCAAGCCCTTCGTCAACTTCCTCCAATAGTCTCTTGGCAGTCACTACACCATTTATCTCATCTCCATGCACACCGCCACTGATCAAAACTACCGGTCCATCCTCTTTGGAGGAGCGGATAAAAATAGGAAGATCAATTAAGGTATGGGTTGGAAGCTTGGCGATAGCAATTTCTATATTCATTGATTGGCCGGGTCTGATCCGTACACCATTTATGACCAATTCTTTCATCAGTTTATAATTTGTTTTTTAATCGGATAGCCTTCCCCGTCTAGATCCCCATAGGTTTCTAGAGAATGTCGCATGTATCAAAATCACTCTTATCTATTAGGTTATCGTCATGCCTCAGTTACTAAGGCTGGGTTGATTTCATGTTTTAACCTTCAATTGGGTGTTTTAATTTCTTATTCGAGCAAAAACTTACTTATTTCGCAAGGCACTCTTCACATATGAATATACTAGAAAACATCTCCCTCAAGACATTTAACACCTTTGGAATTGATAAAACTGCCCGATTTTTTGTCTCAGTAAAATCTATTGAGGAGCTTAAAGAAGCTTTGGAATGGGCTAAATCACAGAAAGTCAACCCATTGATTCTAGGTGGCGGAAGCAACATCTTGTTGACTCAAAATCAAGATACGCTGGTAATCAAAATTGAACTGGAGGGTATCAAAGTTGTACAGGAAGACGATGATTTTTACTTCGTTGAAACCGGATCAGGGGTCAATTGGCATCAATTCGTTCTGACTGCGATCGAAAACAATTGGGCAGGAATAGAGAATCTATCCCTTATCCCTGGAACTGTTGGCGCCTCACCGATGCAGAATATTGGTGCATATGGAGTAGAAATCAAGGATGTATTTTCGAGTCTAAAGGCTCTAAACAAGGAAACATTAGAGATCGAAGCGTTCAACGCTGAGCAATGTCAGTTTGGCTACAGAGAAAGCGTTTTCAAGCATGAGCTGAAAGGAAAATATGTGATCTGCTCTGTGATTTTCAGGTTGAGAAAAGAACCTGTATTTCACACAGAATACGGTGCTATTCTAGAGACTCTCGAAGCATCTGGAATCAGTGAATTGAGCCTAAAAGCAATTTCAGACGCTGTCATTCAAATTCGCCAGTCCAAGCTTCCAGATCCAAAAGAAATCGGCAACTCGGGTTCATTTTTCAAAAACCCAACGATACCCACTGAGCAATACGAACTATTGAAAAATCAATACACCTCCATTCCAGGCTATCCAAATATTGAAGGCACAAAAGTACCTGCAGCTTGGCTAATCGAGCAATGCGGATGGAAAGGAAAGCGATTTGGAGAAATTGGTGTTCATGCCAAGCAACCTCTAGTTCTCGTAAATTATGGTGATGGAGATGGAAACGAAATCAAAAACCTAGCAACGAAAATCCAGCAATCAGTTTTTGATAAGTTTGGAATAAGTATCCATCCAGAAGTCAATTTCCTTTAGACCAACTGGTCGTTCACCTCTAGCGTTTTCTCGTATTTATCCACTCGAACTCCGAATTTCCTCAAGAAGTCAACCCCTTCGTCAGATCCAATTCCTTTGTATTCTGCATAAGAAAACAAGTAAATCACTCTAGAAATACCCATAGAGAAAATAATTCTTGCACATGCTAGGCAAGGAGAAAGTGTAACGAAAAGTGTAGATCCTTCTACCGCAGTGTTATTTTTCACAGCATAAAGAATCGCATTTTGCTCAGCGTGAAGAGCTAGTGAGCAACTCCCCTTGCTGTCACGAGCACATCCATTCTCTTTAAACTCCACATCGCAGTTGTGCGTACCTGCAGGTGGTCCATTATAACCAATGGAAATAATACGGGTGTCTTTGGTGAGAACAGCTCCCACATGCTTCTTGATACAATGAGAGCGCTTGGCCAAATTAACCGCCAATTCCATAAAAATATCATCAAAATCAGGTCTATTCATATCTTAAAGTTTCGGCAAAATTAGCATTTGCTAACGAAGGGAAGCAGAAATCTTGAATATTAGCTGTAAGTTTTTCGTTAAATAGTAAATTCTAACTTTCTCTTACATTCCTCGTTTTGGAAGATAAACCTTGAAACTATGAATCGCCTACATATTAATCACCTCTTCATCTTTCTTGTTTTTGCACTAGCCCTTAGCTCTTGCAGTGCTATAGAAATTTTTGAGGAGAACAATGAGATCCCAATCAAAAGGCCCTATAAATCATTTGTGATCATCAACCAGGAAGTTGGAATGCGTGGTTTTTCCTCTGAACTCATCGATGAACAGGTTCAAATACACCTGCAGGAAGCGCTCGAAGCACAAGGGCTAGTTTATGATAAAACGGAGCCTGAATTGGTGATACGTTATACTTCAAATGAAGATCCCAGAAAAAGAGAAACCTATCAAAACAATAACCCTTACCCCTACTGGGGATATAGAGTTTGGGACCCATGGATGTATAACCCATACTTCAATAACCAGAACAACCCTAAAACCAGCACCTATGAATTAGTGCAGGTAATCGTGGATTTTATAGATCCAAAGGAAGACAAACTCCTAATGACTCTGACTGGAGTTACTGAAGTCAGCAATCAAAAAACCAAGAGTAAAAAAGTACTAAAGACAACAGATAAGATCATCGATTACTTTCTGTATGAAGTAAAAGACACCCAATAACCCATAAAGCTGCACTAAACACATATTTAGATGGGTTATTAGTTTCACTTATTTATTGCCCTATTCATTTTTTCTTACTCATCTTTCATATATCTTAATAAGGATTTTATTATTTCAATCCCCTAAAGATCCTTGTTTCTATGAGCTTCAATAAGAACCAAGCGGCATTTTTCCAAACTCTAAAGTTGTCCTTACCTAGTTATAATTCCTTGGTGGATGAGATTGCAGAGATATTAGAGATCAGCATTGATAGTGCGTATAGAAGAATTCGAGGAGAAAAATTACTTGACTTCGCTGAACTGGAAATTCTTTGCAATCGCTTCAATATCTCCGTTGACACTTTTTTTAACCTTCATTCCAATGGCATTCTTTTCCAGGGTAATCAAAATGATTATCAGGAAAATAGCTTTATGAATTGGATGGAAGACGTGTATGCACAACTTAATCTAGTCAACAGTTTCTCCAAAAAGCACATCTATTGGCTGGTGAAGGACATGCCTCCATTTCACCACTATTATCATGAAGAATTAGCTGCGTTTAAGTTCTTTTTCTGGAGGAAATCAATACTATTTACGGAAAGTTTAAAAGACACTAAATACTCGATTAAGGATAATTTATACGATCAATTTGCTGAAATAACACAAAAAATTCTCAAGGCATATCATAAGATCCCTACTACCGAAATCTGGAACATTGAAGGAATAAACATAACACTGCGGCAAATCGAATTGTATCATGAAATGGGAATCATGACATCCACTGAAGACACAATATTCTTATATAATTGTATGCTCGAGGTTATAGACAACTTAGAGAAGATGGCAGAAAAAGGCAAAAAAATTCTCCCATCTCATCCTGAGATTGAAGGAGCCGAATACAATTTCTTTGTGAATGAATTTATCATTGGAGACAATACATTTTTCGCAACGATGGATGAAAAAAAAGTTACTTATCTAAATCACAGCGTTATTTATTTCCATGGCACCTCAGACCCTTCATTCAACGATGCCATGTTTAGGAATTTGGATAATCTAATCAAGAAATCTACTCAAATCAGTATTGTAGGTGAAAAAGACCGAAAGCAATTCTTTAATAAATTGCGTAAAAAAGTAGTCGAAAGGATAAATGCTCTTCCTATAGAAGAAGAGTAAAATAGCCTTACATGTAGAAATCCTTCACATCCACAAAAGATTCTACTACTTTTAAAGCTGAAGTAAGCCAATATGAACAATTCAATAAAATACAGTATTGCTAGCCTTGCACTCGTTAGCACTTCATTTTTTGCCTGCCAAGAGAAAACCACTGACAGCGTAATCGATGAAGAAAAAATGGTAATATCCTCTATGCCTGAGCCTTCTGAAAAAGCGGAAGGCATGGTATGGATACCGGGGGGAGAATTCGTCATGGGAACCAACGAAGCAGATGCTTACGATGCCGAAAAACCTGCCGTAAATCTTCAAGTAAAGGGTTTTTGGATGGATACGCATGAAGTAACTAATGCTGAGTTTACCAAATTCGTGGAAGAAACTGGCTACGTGACAGTGGCAGAGAAAAAGCCTGAATGGGAAGATCTCAAAAAGCAATTGCCTCCAGGTACTCCAAAGCCAGATGAAGCTCTATTAGTAGCTGGATCGATGGTTTTCAGCCCTCCTCCGTATGCAGTTCCTACCCAAGATATTTCACTTTGGTGGGTTTGGGTAGAAGGCGCCAGCTGGAAAAATCCTGAAGGTCCAGAATCTAATCTGAAAGGAAGGGAAAATCACCCGGTAGTACATGTTGCTTATGAAGATGCTAAAGCATTTGCGAAGTGGGCTGGAAAAAGATTACCTACGGAAAATGAGTGGGAATTCGCTGCTCGCGGTGGAGCTGAAGGCAAACGATTCGCTTGGGGTGATGAATTGACACCAAATGGTCAGTACTTGGCCAATACATTTCAGGGAAATTTCCCTAATGACAATCAAAACCTAGATGGATACGAGGGAGCTTCACCGGTTAAATCCTTTGCTCCAAATACATTCGGATTATATGATATGATCGGGAATGTCTGGGAATTGACGGATGATTGGTATGATGCACTGAAATATGCAAGACTAGCCGGTCAGGCCCCTAAGTTGGATGCAGGTATGAACCAATGTTACAATCCTGACAATCCTTATGCGATGGAGCATGTGATCAAAGGCGGATCATTCCTTTGCGCAGACAACTATTGCGTAAACTACAGACCATCTGCTCGTCAGGGACAAGCATTTGATAGTGGTACTTCCAATGTGGGTTTCAGATTGGTAAAAGACGCCGAAGACAAGACGATCAGCTTGAAATAAAAACTCAATTGAACCTAAAAAAGGACGTTTCTAATCAGAAACGTCCTTTTTTTATGCTAATTATTCAATCTCTTTCTTCAAAAAATTAGAATAGTAAGTCTTAGAATTTCGCGAACACGACGTCCCCGATCAATCTCGAAATCTTCATTCTTTACTACAGAAAAGAATGGTTTTTTGTACCCAACTCTGCGTAGTCAACGGTTTAAAAATAATGTCACTTAAAAGTCCGGCTTCTAGAGAAGCAGGATAACTGCCAAAATAACACATACTAATACTGCACTCTTTGCCACCCGATAGCTGGACGTTTTTGATTTGTGGTAGAGTTATATTTTTTCTACCACAAAGAAAGAAAGGGCATAAAGCTTTAAAGTGAAAATTAATCTTTGTGATTATCCGCAATGATGCCAGTTGCCTTAGATTCTTTGCTTATCTGGTCGGAAGACCGATGACCGAAGACCGAAGTGACCTCAATTATAAATTTAAACAAATTCTAGATTGCTTTCCCCTCTTTACTGGTAGAAAAGCGGATATACATATTAATCTTTATTGAACTGAGGAGATTTCTATGTTTTCCTATGATTCTATGTGGTAGAAAAAGGTTAACCACATAGAATCATAGCTTTCATAGCTTTCATAGCTTAGAACGGGTATGAGATACGCTTCAAATCAAACTTCATTTCCTTTGTTTTCTTTATGCTCTTAGTTGTTAAAAAAACTATGGCAAATCGTAGCCCTTCGTAATTCGCTGAATGTATTTGCCCAAAATATCAAACTCTAGATTGACCAGATCACCAGGAACCAGCTGATGAAAATTGGTATGCTCAAAAGTGTAAGGGATAATAGCCACTGAGAATCTACCGGGACCAGAATTGAAGCAAGTGAGACTCGTTCCGTTGATCGTGATAGATCCTTTCTCCACGGTCACATTTCCCAGTCCATGCTCAAACTCCAGATCAAAAACCCATGACCCGTCTTGATCAGTAATATTTTTCACAGTGCCAACTTGATCCACATGACCTTGCACGATATGTCCATCAAAGCGCCCATTTGCAGGCATACAACGTTCCAAGTTGACTTTCTTGTCCACTTTCCATTGAGATAGATTCGTCTTCTGGATGGTCTCATCTATTGCCGTCACGCGGTATGAATCAGGGGTAGTTTGCACTACCGTGAGGCAAACGCCGTCATGTGCTAATGACTGATCAATCTTCAATTCTGAAGAAAGTGTAGACTCTATATCAAAATGAACATTGGTTCCATCATGAGTAATATTCCGAATGGTGCCAAAAGCTTCTATAATTCCTGTAAACATGGAGGTAAATTTAACTTTCAAAGGTTCAATGATTAAGCAACAAATGCCCAAATCTAGTTCAAATTAAGCCAAATATTCTTTTATCTTCGACCATAGAATCACAAATTACTCATGCCCCTACTCAAACTCGAAGACACATATTTACATAAAGGAAAACGTAGAGCTCTAGTCGCACTGCTTCGAGAAAAAGGGATCAAAAATGAACGTGTCCTTCAGGCAATCAACACCTTACCCCGTCATTTCTTCTTTGATTCCGCATTGATTTCCCATGCTTACGAAGACAAGGCCTTCCCTATTGGCGAAGGGCAGACCATTTCTCAGCCATACACAGTTGCCTTTCAAACGGAGCTTTTGGAGATCCAAGAAGGCGATCGAGTTTTGGAAATAGGAACCGGCTCAGGCTATCAAGGAAGCATCCTACATCTTCTTGGTGTTGAAGTATTTACGATAGAATATCAGAAGAAATTATTTGAAGGAACTAAGCGATTTTTGTCGAGACTTGGAATAGAAATGCATCTATTCTATGGTGATGGAACAGGTGGACTTCCTGCCTATGCTCCTTATGACAAAATTATTGTCACTGCCGGAGCTCCTGTAGTGCCAGAAGCTTTGATCCAGCAATTAAAAATTGGTGGAATTCTAGTGATTCCCGTTGGTGACAAGCGAAAACAAGCCATGCTGAAAATCACCAAAAAGTCAAATACAAAGACTGTGCAGGAAGAATACGAGGGATTTGCATTTGTACCACTTTTGGGGAAAGATGGATGGGGGTAAGCAAATTTGAAATCTAAAATTTAAGATTTTCATAAATCAGATTTTATCGAAATAAAATTCCGATTTCTAATCTGTAAAATTTTTCCGCCAAATTTTATTTCTATTTTTGTTAAAATTTAGATTTTATGAGCAGCAAGAAATTCGCAAAAGAATCCGCAGTGATTATGACTGAGATGGTTCTTCCTAATGATACCAACACACTTAACAACCTCATGGGAGGCAAACTGATGCATTGGATGGATATAGTAGCCGCCATAGCTGCTCAGAAGCATTCCAACAGCATTGTAGTGACTGCCTCTGCGGATAATATTTCCTTTCAGCAACCAATAGCTCTTGGTAATGTAGTGACCCTGAAAGCTCAGGTTACCCGAGCATTCAACTCTTCCATGGAAGTGTTTATAGAAGTAACTGCGGAGGATATTCCAGCCAATAAGAAAGTCATGACTCATAGAGCATTTTTTACCTTCGTAGCGGTAAATGAGAATAACAAACCATCAAGAATCCCTGAACTAATCCCAGAAACTCCTGAGGAAATTGAGAATTATGAAGGAGCTTTGAGAAGAAGACAATTGAGATTGGTTCTGGCAAAAAGAATGAAGCCAGAAGATGCTGTAGAATTAAAGTCCATTTTCAATCTGGATTAATTTACACCATGATTATCCGCGTTGATGCCAGTAGACTTACTTTCATTGGTTTCTAGCGGGAAGACCGAAGACGTCCCGATAGCCATCGGGAGAAGTGGCCTATAATTTAGAGTATAACTTATATTATGATGCTTTAATCGACTAACTGGTAGAAAAGCAGCTATACATAATTTACACAAAGACATTAAAAAAGCGCAGACCGTTAAGATCTGCGCTTTTTTACTTTTTAACTTAAAAATACCATGGCTAAAGCGAATTAGAATTTGCCTAAAACTAGCGACACACTTCCATCTTCTGTCTCCGGTCTTCCTTCCAAATTACTTCACCACTTTCAAGATTCCCTGCATCGTATAGAAATGCCCTGGTACGGTACACACGTAAGTATACTCTCCAGGCTCAGTCGGTGCTATGAAATAAATCGTGTTTGATTCGCTAGGCTGTAGCAATTTAGTGTGCACAAGCACTTTGCTTGTATTTGGAATGTAATCCTTTTGCTGTCCTTCCAAGCCTAAAGCCATCGCTGCCTCTCCTACTTCTATAGCAGTTCCCGGCATCACAATCACAAAATTATGTAGCATATCATCCACATTTTGGAAGACTAATTTCACCTTGCTTCCAGCCTTTACCTGTACTTGAGCAGGATCAAACTTAAGCCCTGGCTTTGTGCCCATATTGATGGTAACATCCGCTTTGCCATCCCAGTTAGCTGGCATAGATGTCACGTGCTTGGCCATCTTAGGAGTTGCTGGCTTACTTGCCGCAGCTTGTTTCTTTGCTGCAGCAGCTAGAGTTTTTGCCTCGGCATCTGCCTGAGCTTTCGCTACGCTATCAGCCTGTGCCTTCATCATCATCTCGTGATCATGTCTGGCTTTGAACTGAGCAACATCTACTTTATCGCCTGCACCGAAATTGTTCAAGGTGTAATAGCCCACATTATGCAACAGAGGTTTTCCTTCAGTGGATTTCACTCCTTCTGCTTTGATCTCGTGGATGTAACCAAGACGCAAATTATCAACTACTAATCGAGCTTTCATGCCATCTTCTGATACGACTACTCCTATGATTTTGCACGACTCATTATTGATCACAGGGCTCCCGTAAGCCGCTTGATACTTATAGGTGAAGCCTGTTACTTGGTAGTTAGCTGGATCTTCAGCCAATTCCTTATTTACAGGTTCTGTGAATTCTATTTCAAAACCATCAGGCTTAGATTTGATTGTCTGCATCTCAAAAGGCATTCTTCCTGTCCACACCAATCGCTGCAAACTGAATAATTCTTTGCCCGTAGAAGACCAGCCACGGCTAGTCATCCCTACAAACATGGATGCATCATTTCCCCAAACCATTCTCAGTATACCAGAAGAAAAGCCTTCTCTGAATGGAAAAACTACTCCTTGGTAAACCCCATCGATTTTCTCAAAATCAACTCGCGCAATATTACTTTGTCCCTGATCTCCTACGAAAACCTGATTGGCAAAAGGACCAAAACCTCCCGAGGTATTATCATTCAAAAATCCTGAAGTAGAAATTCCCATAATCCCATGAGGCAACCAAATCGCAGGTGCTTTCAGACCCGGAACTCGCTTAGCGACATCATAAAATGGTTCTCCTGTATTTGGAATATCCTCTTTTCTAAGCTTTACAGGTGATCCCGGTAAATCCGACCAAGCTAAGCTTTCTGCATTACCTACGAAATCACCTTTCTCTACATGCGAGATTCTTCCTGATCCAACCCAGTCACCTTGGTTCTCAGTATAAAAAAAATCTCCTTCGGCATTCATTCCATATCCAGCTGGAGAACGCATTCCTGCTGCAAAAGGAATCATTTCTCCATCAGGAGTGATTTCCAAAGTCCAACCTCTCCAAGGCACCAAACTCACACCATGACCTAGGCTATTGCTCCAGCCTACGTTTAGAGTCACGAGCATATTACCATTTGGAAGGAAAGTAGGCCCGTAAGAATACTCATGGTAATTGCCAGAAAGAGGCCAAGAGTAAATTTTCTTGTATATATCCGCCTGACCATCACCATCCGTATCACGTAAGCGTGTTAACTCACTTCTCTGAGTCACATAGATGTCTCCATCGTGGTATGCCAACCCCAGAGGCTCGTGCAATCCGGAGGCAAACTTCTTATAAACAGGTTTATCGCTACCAGAAATATTCGGGTTGGATACTATCCAAACCTCTCCTCTTCTAGTACAGATAGCCAAGCTTCCGTCAGGCAAAGTTGCCATTCCTCCTACTTCCAGAATCACATCTTCAGGCACTGGCAAGGAGATTATCTTATAGAAATCATCCTCAGTTTCTGGCACCATCATCGGCGCTTTATCTTGTGCTTTTAATTCAACTTGTCCGATAAATAGGCAAGCCAAGGCAAAAGCAAATCCTCTTTTTGTATTGAGTGTCATTAGATTTTTCATGCTGCTTCCTATTAATTACCAAACAATTGAATATGTAACCTTACCCATGTTGTCATTCAACTTCACAGTTAATATCAGCTCTTGAGAACCATCGCTTGTAGTTCTTACAATTGGCGATGTCCTTTTTTCAAACTCTATGTAATAGGATTTGTCATCTATCGCATAAAGTCCATTTGGCAATTTTTCGATTTTAGAAGCTTGAGCCACTAAGCAATAGAGTTGCTTACTCTCGTCCTCAGCTGTGACGCTAAGTGAATGAACCAACTTCTTTCCTAAGTCACTTGTTTCAAATGTCTCACGGATAGTTACTCCAGGCATCTTATACAAAATCACAGGATCTCCATTTTTTAAAACTTCATACTCAGTGTATTCAAAACCGGCTATTTCATCAGGCCAAGCAGAATCTTTGTTTGGAAGAATAGCTAGGGTTGGTTTACCTCCAAATTCAATTACATTTCCCAAAGGCAACATCAATTGTGTTTCTCCACGGCCATACCACATCGGGGTAGTTTCTACGAAATCCCCTCTCCACACATTCAGTAATACTCCTCTGCTCAAATCAATAGCATAATTTGCTCCTCCAGGCTCGCCTACAGCGATAGTATGCGTACGTTTCTCTCCATGATGCATGATAAACCCTCGCTGCATCACCGCCTTATCAGCGACTTTGACAGCAATCTGCCCTGCCTGATTACTTCCTCTCATCGGAACATTCAAAGCTGTACGAGCTACACCATTGCCTTCTACCACCAGCGTGATATCATTACTTGGTGCATACCAGTGACCAAAAGTCTTAAAGTAATTCAACTTGATTTTCTGTACTCCAGCAGTCAATTGAGTAGAACCATTGGCTTTGCCAGTGACGCCATCCACATATACGACTTCTTTATCATCGATAAAAAACTTCCCTGCTCCGTTGATTACACCTGGAGGTGTATCGTCTGGCACCCAAGCTAGGTTAAGGTTAAAGAAATATTCCCCATCACTTGGCACGGTTAACGTGCCTACGATCGTTCCTGAAAACTCATTTCTTGTAGCTGGAGCTAAATGAGCTAAGACATCAATATCCATTTTGCCCTTAGGATTTGCTTTCGCAAAATCATTAATGGTTTTAATGCTATCGTAATAGGTGAGCTTCATTTCTGTCAAAGTCACCGTTTCGGCACCATAAGTTTTGTACTTAATGTTGCGTATAGCTACTCCGCCATGATCTCCCTGGATAACCAAAGGTCCCATTGCTTGCTCATCCTCAAAAAATGAAGCTTGGGTAGGTCCAGTGACATCAATATTCTTTTGAACCAGCACACCATTTTGATGAACAGAAATAAATTTGGCATTTGAGACTTTTTTGCCCTGAGAATCAAAGCGCGGTGCTCGAAAAACGATTCGAAGAGATTGCCAAAGACCAGGTGCTCTACTCACGTTCACCAGGGGTGGATGTCCTTCATATCCTTCTCTGGCGACACCTCTACTTTCATCCCATCGCTGATAAATAGCCCCAGCATCAGAATACTTAGGGTTTTTCACTGCCCAAGAGTCAAAAAGTTGAACCTCATATCTACCCTGAAGGTAAATACCAGAATTACTTCCTTTTGGCATCATGAAGTCAAGCTCCAATTCTATATCTCCATGTTCAAAAGAAGACTTGATCGGTTGATTTTCACCTTTGTCTAAGGTGTTCAGTAAAATACCAGCTCCATTTGTGATTTTGGATGCTCCATCGTTAAGATCGTAAAACACATCTTTTACAATGGTCCAATTCCCACTAGTGGGTTGAAATTCGCTTAAGTTCTGAAGAGGTAGCACCTCAAATGGAATTGGGCTCTCCTGTGCTACAGATGCTATCGTCTTGATAAATAGACAACAGCAAATTAGAAATATCTGTTTATTCATTATAGGTTATATAGGTTATTGCTTTCAAAGGTAACTTTCTAGCTAATTTAAAAAAATAGGATTATTTCAAGCAAAAATTGACAACCCTGGTATATATACAATAAAAAAGCAGGAGAAAATCTCCTGCCCTTTATTTGAAAACTAAACCAACTATTATTTAACTACCACAATGAATTCAAAAATAATACTTTTATAATCAAATCAAAATTCCAAATATAAATTTGTTTTGATTATTTCTTCTCTGGGAAGTTACCACGTTTAAATGCAATTCCTAATGCTAAACCTTGACTAAATTGAATTTTATTGTCCTGATCCAAATCATAGATCATTAAACTGGTTAAACTAACATTAACAAGGTTAGATACTTTTGCCGTTAAACCGAAGTCTAGACGATGGTCAATAGCATTAAATGCAAAGGTTTCGTAGTTCGCATACATTTGATATCTAACCATTAAGGATAGATTCTCAGAAAGCTTTTTATTATAATCAGCCATCAGACTGAACGCTAACCATTCTGTTCGTACTGTTTCTCCTATTTCTACTCCATAATTATTAGGAACATTTAAATACAAATCTGTATCTGTCACAAATGTCCATCTAGGTGAAAATGGAGAGATACGAAGACTAAACTCATCATTTGGCTTATACTCTACACCTATGGATGTAGTAAGATAAGCTGGATTGGCAAATTTCGAGATAAGCTTTTTTTCCGCATCTTCAGGAAATTCATAGCCAGGCGCAAACTGAGAAAGGAAATTAACAGCAAAGAAGTAATTCCATTTATCGTTAATCTCATAACCAACTTTAGAATCCAAGAAAATACGGTCATTGGATTTGCGACCATCTTCATTCTTATTTTTCACTACGCCATAGATAAAGTCCATCGTATTATCCCAAGACCATTTGTCTTTTGCATAATTTGCTCTACCATTTAGATAAACTCCTAGTGCAATAGAATTGACACCACCACCTTGCCAATTACCACTAAAGGATGCTTGATTAAGATTTAAGCCTCCGCTTAATTCTTTCAGCCAATAGCTAGTATCTTGTGCGGTTAATACTACTTCTTGGGCAAGTAATTGCCCAGAAACTAAAATAAAGAGGAAAAGTGTAGAAATTCTTTTCATAATTAAGAGATGTTGAACTATTTCAATATAAATAAATAAAATACAAATATGGAAAATGACTTGGAAAGAGAGCTTATAATTCGTGATTATTTGGCGCGTCAGCGTACAACGCTCGCAAATGACAGGACTTTATTATCTTTTATTCGTACAGCTCTTTACTTTTTAGTATCAGGCACCGCACTTTTTGAAGTTAAAGAATTAGATCATGTGAGAGACTTGGGTTACTTGGCATTTGGATTGAGTTTGGTGTTTTTACTAATCGGAATAGCTAATTATTTCCGTGTCCGTAAAAAGCTTAAAAAAGGGAACTACCTAAACATGTAATAAATGACTTTTGAAATCGGTCTTGTTTTTTCAATTATTGGCTTAGCCATTATCCTTTTTTTTACTGAGAAATTCACCATCGATACCGTTTCCATCGGAGTAATGGTTGCATTTCTACTCACAGGCATCCTTAATGTAGAAGAAGGACTATCAGGTTTCTCCAATCCTGCCACTATCACCGTTGCCGCTATGTTTGTGGTTTCGGCTGCGATTTTCAATACGGGCCTACTTGATAGTTTCACTCATAAACTAAGCGCCCAAGCAGGAAAAGGTCAAACCCACCTCCTATTCACCTTAATGTTATCTGCAGGGTTTCTGTCAGCATTCATAAGTGATACTGCAGTAGTGGCTCTATTGATGCCAGCTGTAATAAGGTTAAACAAGACTGATAATATCCCTCCATCTAAGTTGCTTATGCCATTGTCATTTGGTGCATTAATGGGAGGTATTTGCACGTTGCTTGGAACTAGCACTAATATTTTGGTGAGCGGAATTGCTGAAAAAGCTGGACTTCCATCTTTCGGTATTTTTGAAATGAGCTTAATGGGCTTAGTCTTTTTCGCTACAGGGTTAATCTATATGTTGACGATTGGAAGATGGCTTACGCCAACTAGAAAACCGAAATCAGAATTGGGAGATAGTATTCAACTCGGGAATTACCTTTCAGAATTAGTTATTTTAAAAAACTATGAACAGCTCAATGAGCCACTTTTTAAGCATAAGCTTTTTGACAAACTCCCAATCAAGCCCTTACAAATCATCCGTGCAGATGGTCGGAAAGTTCGTGTATATCCTAATACAGCCATTCAAGAAGGTGATATAATCCGCATAAACTGCGATAAAGAAACCTTGGAGAAAATCAAAACTACAGAAGGCATAGAGCTAAAGGCAGACTTAAAATGGAATGAGGAAAATATCACCGGAGAGGATGAAAGATTATATGAGGCCTTAGTAACACCTAATTCATTTCTTGTTAATAAAAACATAAAAGAATTGAATTTCAAAAGGTTATATAATCAGGTGCTAGTAATAGGACTTAGACACAGGTCAGATATGCTCAATTCTCTTCTTTCCAAAACGGACTTAAGAGCCGGAGATATTTTACTCTTAAGAGCAACAGAGGAATCCATCCAAAGTGTAGAAAGCAGTGACGACCTTCTCCTACTATCAGAGACTAAAAGCAAAGTATTAAACAAAACAAAAAGTATCTTAACTCTGGCAGTGCTTGCACTAATTATAGGACTGGCATCTTTTGAAGTATTCCCTATAGTAGTGACGGCGGTAGCTGGCGGAATTGCTCTGATAATGCTCGGATCGCTCAGTACCGAACAAGCATATAAGGCAATTGACTGGAAGGTTATCCTTATGCTTGCTGGGGTATTGTCTATGGGTTTGGCTCTGGAGAAGACCGGCGGCTCTCAACTTATAGGCGATTCCATTGTGGAAAGTGTAGGCCAATATGGACCTAGAGCAGTTATGAGTGCCTTATTCGCCTTGACTTTTATCATGACCAATGTCATGTCAAATAATGCCACTGCGGCCTTACTAGCTCCTATTGCGATCAGCATATCTGCTGCGCTAGATGTTGACGCAAGGCCGATGCTTATGGCAGTTACATTTGCAGCAAGTTTGAGTTTTATGACCCCAATGGGATATCAGACGAATACGATGATCTATACACCTGGTAACTATAGGTTTAGCGACTACATAAAAGTGGGAACTCCTCTAAATCTGCTACTGTGGATAGTAGCGACCTTATGTATTCCATACTTTTTCCCTTTTTAATTCTCAGAAAATAAAGCACAACTACGTATTTTACACATATTAATCCACCAACACTACCACGACCCAAACAATTTAACCCAAACACAACTATGAAAGTATTTAGTATTGTATTAATCGTCGCTGGCATTTTAATGCTGTTCAGCAATAGTTTTTCTTTCACAACCAAAGAAAAAGTAGTAGACGCTGGCCCTATCCAAATAAGTGCAGATAAGCAGAGGGACGTTACCTGGCCAACCTACGCAGGAGGAATTGTAGTAGCAGCTGGTGTAATCATGCTTGTAGTCACACAGAAAAAAAAGTAAGCGTTTAGCTCAAAACAACAATACAACTAACCCCACCTGCATTTGAAATTAGCAGCAGTAGATATTGGCTCCAATGCCATAAGAATGCAAATCACAAGCGTAACTCAATACGAAGGAATCATCAAATTCAAGAAAGTCGAATACCTTCGATTTCCACTTCGCTTGGGTTTGGATGTGTTTCACAATCAAAAGATCTCTGAAATAAACAGAAGGAAATTTGTCAAATTGATGAAGGCATTTAAGATTCTCATTGACCTTTATGAAGTCGATGATTACATGGCATGTGCTACTTCTGCTATGCGTGAAAGTGTAAATGGTAAAGAAATAGCACTTGAAGTAAGGGAAGAAATTGGTCTGAAAATCAACATTATAGATGGTAACAGAGAAGCTGAACTGATCAATAAATCTCTTAATAAGTTTTTCGATGAAAAGACTTACTTACATATAGATGTTGGAGGAGGTAGTACAGAGCTCAACATATATAAGAGTCGCGAAAAAATAGCTTCGAAATCATTTCAGATTGGTTCAGTGCGTGCATTAGAGGACAAAGTAGCTACACCAGTCTGGAGCACTATGGAGGCCTTTGTGCATAAGTATCTGGAAAATTCCCCTTCAGTTATTTCCATAGGAACCGGCGGGAATATCAACAAGATATTTGAGCTTTCTTTACCTCATAAAAACAAGCGCTATTTGGATTATGAAAAAATCGAAGAAGTTTTAGGTCGATTACAGACTCTCACTTTTGAAGAGCGAGTGAACAAACTTAACTTGAATCATGATCGAGCTGATGTGATTATTCCTGCAGGAAAAATATATCAACGCGTGATGCAAGCTGCAAAATCTAAAAAAATGCTGGTGCCTGATCTAGGTCTAAAGGATGGGATTATACATGTGCTCTACGAGCGAAATAAAACTAAAAAGCCCCTTTAATCGGGGCTTTTTTTGTTAGTCTACAAGCTTAACTTGCATCACGTTTTCTGCATCTAGATTAAAGAACTCTCGATGAACATTGAATTCTGGTTCATCTCCTACCGGGTGTTTTGCCAAGTAAGTACCATCTTCCTGCATCACATAAGAGTTGACATTATCCTTTAAATTATAAGCAAGGATGTTCATCAATTGCTTTTCTAGCAAGGTAGACTCGACTTTAAATAAGGCTTCAAGTCTTTTGTCAAAGCTCCTTACCATCATATCAGCACTTCCAGCGTAAGTTCTAGTATCCCCATTATTATGGAAATAGTAAATTCTGGAATGCTCCAAGAAATCACCTACTATGGATAATACTTCAATATTTTCACTCAGACCAACTCTTCCTGGTCTGATACAGCAAATTCCCCGAACAATTAATTTGATGGTAACACCAGATTGAGAAGCACGATATAAAGCATATATCATCTCAGAATCTTCTAATGAGTTGACTTTGATGAAAATACCGCTTGGCAAACCATTTCTAGCATTTTCAGCTTCTTTTTCAATGTACTCGATTAGCTGATTTCGCATATCACGAGGAGCAGTAATCAGGTTTTTATATTGAGATGGCATCGAGTGCCCAGTGATTACATTGAAAAATTCTGACACATCATTAGCCAAGATCTCATTGGTAGTCATCAGACCGATATCCGTGTAAAGTCTAGCGGTGTCTTCATTATAATTACCAGATCCTAAGTGAACAAATCGAGTGATTTCCCCACCATCTCGCTTCACAATTAAGAGAAGCTTGGTGTGTGTTTTCAAGTGAGAAATACCATAAATGACGAAGCAACCAGCTTTCTGAAGCTTCTTCGCTTCACGAATATTGTTCTCTTCGTCGAATCTAGCCTTGACCTCAAACAGCACCGAAACATGTTTACCATTCTCCGCTGCTTTCAATAAGGCTTTTGTAATTCTACTATCCTTGGCCAGTCTATAGATGGTCATTTTGATGGCCATTACATCAGGGTCTTCCGATGCTTTTTCCACCAGATCTAAGATCGAATCAATATTGTTATAAGGATGATGAAGTAGAATATCTTTCTCCTTCAACACTTCAAAAATATCTGACAAGCCTTCATCTTGATATGAAAGGGGCTTAACTGGATCAGGAATTTGAGGCAATCGTTCACGGAATTTTTTATTACCCACGATCTGCCAAAGTCCTGTAAAATCTATCAGGCTTTCTCTTTTTACCAGAAATACAGAATCCATTTTCAGATTCCATCTCTCCAACAGTGAATTCATCATCCACTTACTATAACCTTCCTCTATTTCTATTCTTACTACTCTACCACTCTTTCTTTCCATCAATTTTCGCTTCACTTCTTCTAGGAAGTTAGCGTCCATATCTTCACTTTCTTCGAGTGTGAAATCACCATTTCTGGTAATCCTGAAAAGACTCATCCCTTCAATTTCTACATTTCTGAAAAGTGAAACGATGTTTTCCCGGATCACCTCTTCAATAGGGATCAGTAAAAGAGAATCTTCTCTCTCTATTTCGAAAAAGCGGGGAATATTAGCCGGGATCTGCACAAAACTCATCTTGCGCATATCTTGTCTATCTCCTGGACTGGTAGTCACCACTCCGAAAACCAGCAGCTTGTTCATCAGAATCGGAAAAGTACGATACCCATCATACACCATCGGGGTAAGCATAGGGTAAATGGCTTTCACGAAATAATCATGAACCTTCTCCTGCTCTCTATCTGTGAGCTTGGAAACATTGCAAAGCACTACTCCTTGGTCTTGCAATTCAGGCATAATCACCTGAGAGAAATGAGTATGTTGATCCGCATGAAACGTGTGACTCTCATTCATCAACTTAGCCTTGAAAGGGTCTTCTCTCAATCCTGAGTAATCGACTCGTTCCTTATCGTAATCCAGATAATTATATAGTGATCCTACGCGAATCATAAAAAATTCGTCCAGATTGGATGCCGTTATCGCAAGAAACTTAAGTTTTTCAAAAACACTACGATGTGCCTTTTTGGACTGATCCAACACTCGTTCGTTAAACTTCAACCAACTTAAATCCCTGCTTACCAGATCACTCTGTTGTATAATCGAATCGTATTTTTCTACAACTTCCAATTTCATCGCATTCAAAGTTAATATTCAGAAGGCAAGTTAAGTTATGCTTTCTTACTTTGGGTTTATCAATGTGTTAACAATTAAAAAAAGGGGCTAGAAAGCCCCTTTTGAATGATCAGGTATCGATTTTTGCGTATTTAGCATTTTTCTCGATAAACGCTCTTCTAGGAGGAACTTCATCTCCCATGAGCACGCTGAAGAGATGATCTGCTTCGGCGGCTGATTCAATATTCACCTGTTTTATAGTTCGGAAATTTGGATCCATAGTGGTAGTCCAAAGTTGCTCAGGGTTCATTTCACCGAGACCTTTGTATCGCTGAATGCCCACACTATCTTCTTTACCATCTTTTGCCATTTCAGCTGTAAGAACCTTACGCTCTTCTTCTGTCCAGCAATATCTCTCGTCCTTTCCTCTTTTCAATAAATATAATGGTGGCAAAGCAATATACAAGTAGCCATGTTCAATCAATGTTCTCATATACCTAAAGAACAAAGTAAGAATCAAGGTACGAATGTGAGATCCGTCAATGTCAGCATCCGTCATGATGATGATCTTGTGATAACGAAGGTTAGTAAGATCCAATTCCTTGTCGTCGTTCAACGTACCAATCTTAACTCCAAGTGCAGTAAGAATGTTTTTAATCTCTTCGTTGTCGTAGATTTTATGCTCGTGAGCTTTTTCTACGTTTAGAATTTTACCTTTCAATGGCAAAATCGCTTGAAAATCACGATCTCGTCCTTGCTTAGCAGATCCACCTGCAGAGTCCCCTTCCACTAGATAGAGTTCACAAACGGTAGGATCACTATTCGCGCAATCGGCCAATTTACCAGGTAAACCACCGCCACCAAGAATATTCTTACGCTGCACCATTTCACGCGCTTTTTTAGCTGCATGTCTAGCTTGGGCTGCCAAGATTACTTTTCCAACAATGATTTTAGCTTCCTTTGGATGTTCTTCTAGCCAAGACTGTAAAGCCTCGGATACAGCACTATCCACAGCCCCAACTACCTCAGAGTTACCTAATTTAGCTTTGGTTTGTCCTTCAAATTGTGGCTCTTGAACTTTCACTGAAATTACCGCAGTAAGACCTTCACGGAAATCATCACCAGAAACTTCCAGCTTCAACTTATCCAGCATTCCGGATTTGTCAGCATAAGACTTCAGTGTTCTAGTTAGAGCTCTTCTAAAACCCGATACGTGGCTACCACCTTCATAGGTGTTGATTGTATTCACGTAGGAAACCACGTTCTCAGAGTATGAAGTGTTATAATTCATAGCAACCTGAACAGGCACTCCATTCTTCTCGGTATCTATACTAATCGGAACGTCAATGATTTTCTCACGGCTTACATCAAGGTACTGAACGAACTCTACCAATCCACCTTCAGAGTAGAACTCGTCAGATTTCACAGTTCCGTCGTCTTCTGTTTCTCTTAGATCAGTTAAAACAATTCTAATACCAGCATTCAAAAATGACATTTCACGAAGCCTATTCGCTATTGTCTCGTATTTATATTCTGTAATCGCGAAAATACTAGAGTCAGGCTTAAAATGAATAGTCGTTCCTCTTCTTTCAGTCTCACCTATTTGTCTGGCAGGATATTGAGGCACACCAATTTTGAATTCCTGCTCTGTGATTACTCCATTACGATAAACGGTAGCTTTCAAATCTTCTGAAAGTGCATTCACACAGGAAACACCAACACCGTGCAATCCACCGGAAACTTTATAAGTATCCTTATCGAATTTACCACCAGCGTGCAATACTGTTAACACAACTTCCAAAGCAGACTTTTTCTCCTTTGCGTGCATATCTGTAGGAATCCCACGTCCATTATCCTCAACAGTGACTGAATTATCTTCATTCACCGTGACTTTGATGGTATCACAATGACCTGCAAGAGCCTCATCTATAGAGTTATCTACAACTTCCCATATCAGGTGATGGAGGCCTCTAACCCCAATATCACCGATATACATAGCAGGTCTCTTACGAACCGCTTCAAGACCTTCTAATACCTGAATGTTACCGGCACCGTATTCGCCTAGATTCTTCGCTTTTTCTTCACTCATATGTTTTGGAGAAAACCCTCAAATTGGGTCTAAAAGGGTGATTTTATGTTCTTTTTAAGATGTGGCAAGATAGGTAAAAAAAGTGACTTTTCACAGGCTTTCGCTATACACAGTTACACAAAAACCCATTTGAAATACAACCTTGCAAAACTTTGCCTCTAGGCTGTTAATATTGGTTTGAACCCAACATAACTAACGTACAACCATGCATTGCCTCAATACCTGCCGCCTTTGCTCTCTGAAAAAATATTGGATTTTCTGTCCCAGGATTGAAAATAATCCTTTTTGGGGTCAGGCTGATTAAATAATCAAGCCATTCTTCCTGATTTGCTGTGCCAATATAGAGCGTTATGGTATGGATGTTTTCTAATGCAGGCTTTGTGCGTAGATCAAGAATTTTCTCTCCAAAAACCTCACCTGATTTGATTCCAATTGGGATAAAAGGAACACCAGCGTTGGCCAATCTACTGGCTGCAAAATATGCATACCTAGACGGATTAGTTGTTGCGCCTACTACTAAAGTAAGCTTCTCAGACATCTTACTACCTACTTCCATAGATTTTATCTCGCTCAAATGTATCCATATGTCTATGCTTTTTGGTTTCGTAAATATCCGCAAGCGTGATCAATATCCCAGTTTCCTCAACCTCTCCAAATTCATCATTCAGCGCTGTGCCGAAAGTCATCATAGTAGGCGATAAATTCATGTAGGTATTGATCAGTGGTGGAATATTTTCACCATATGTCCTAATACGTCCATTCAGTAGCTTATACCCTTCTTTGTATTCTAATCCTTCAAAAGGATTTCCAGCTTTAGGCAAATCTGTTTCATAGCCTAACATTAGATCCTCCTTAGGCTTCACCAATCCATCCTTGTCCGGAAAATAGTAATTCATAAACATCAACAACAGGTCTCTCCCTTCACGACTGAAGTGCGGATACATGGTGACTTTACCAAATAAATACTTGACATCTGGGTTCATTAAAACAACTGCTCCCAATCCATCCCATAGGTTGTCAAGACTAAAAATACCTTTTCTATTATCAAATGCAGGCTGGTACTTAGGCTGAACAAATGATCTGCCTAGCTCAATAGTATAAGGGATATAATCCTTAACAAACCGCTCTGTAAAGTCAAACAAATGGGTGGTAGAAAGATTTAAGCTACCATCTGCCTTTACTGAATTCTTACAATTGATTAACCTGTAGCCTGCCACAATCTCCTCATCCTCAGGATTCCAAGTAACTAATTGCTCATAGCAATTTTCACAGATATCATTTTCATCCAAATCAAGTTCTAGACCTGTTCCACCTCCTGCAGCTCTGAAAGTTAACTCCCGGAGTCTACCTATCTCACGAACCACATTCGGAGCATTATGAAAGTTAACCAAGTAGACTAGGTTGTCTCCATTGTTTGTATATCGTAAAAAACGCTCCGGAATCAACTCAGCCTTTAGTAGCTCTTTGTCAATTGCCGGAATTATTGCTGCTTCTTTATTCATTCTTTTTTACCAAGTTCGTAAACTACATCCTTCAAATGATCTGCCCATTGTCCATCTGTTTTAGAGGAATTGAGGCTTTGATAGGAAATTTGTTCACCTACAGTGATCACCACTTTTTGCCCTTGCTGCTTGTATAATTCATCAGCGAGGTAAAACATTTCGATATTAGCCTTGATGCCAATCTTCTTTCTCCAATAAGCCAAATTGTAAAAAAATTTGGAATTTTTACCTCCTATAAAACAAGGTAAGATATCTTTCTTGTATTTCTTCGCTTTGCTTACAAAGCTCTTTTTCCATTGCAAATCACGAATTCCTGATTCATCTTTCCTTGAAACAAGACCTGCAGGGAATATTAAAACTGCATATGACTCAGAATAAGCTGATTCAATAGCAGCCAAGGTATCCCCTGAGTTCTTACCATGTTTATTGATAGGAACAAATAAGGTATTGAAATTCTTGAAAGCCATTAATAGGTCATTCACCAAAAACCTTACATCTGCCCTTACCTCTCCTATTGCCTGAATTAATGCAATTCCATCAATTCCTCCAAGTGGATGATTCGCTGCAATGATAATCCCACCTGTCTTAGGAATATTTTCTTTTCCTTTCAGCTCCACCTCTATATTCAATTCTCTCATCAAACCCTTTGCATAATCAATCCCATGCAAATGATCAACTCTGTCTAGGACATCATTCATCCAAGCTTCGTGAGTTACCCGCTTAATATAGTTGAGCATAAAGCCAGGCATCCATTTCAAAAGCGCAGGATTTTTGGAATCAATGGCTTTTTCTATATCGATAAATTTCTTGGACATTTATACTCTTTGGTGATTGTAAGTTGGTTGAAAACAGAAGAAATAGTTCTTTTTCAAATTCAAAATAAACCTAAAAGTACAAAAAAACAGATTTAACAGTAAGATTAAGCTATACGTATTGAAGTACTACCCTGAGTACCAATCAACTTAATTTGCATAACGGTAGTTTGACCTTAAGCTAAGTTGTTCATTTCTACTTTTCAACCCAAGTTTTGACTTCTAGATTAAATATGGTTCATCCTATGAAGTTGTAAAACCGATTCTAAGGGCTACACCCAACCTCCCTCCAATTAATTCCCTATTTTTGCTTTCTGAAAAACGACACCCTATGAGCGAATCCATCTTATCACTTTGTCCTGGCCCTTGGAATGACTACGAACTCATTGACACTGGAGGATTTGAGAAACTAGAGAGGTTTGGACAATTCATTTTAAGCCGACCAGAACCTCAGGCGATTTGGGATAAAACTCTTCCTGAAAGTGAGTGGAGAAATCTGGCTCATGCGCATTTTGCTAAAGAAAAAAGCAATCCTGAAAAGGGAAATTGGGAGCAATTGAAAAAAATGCCGCATAACTGGGCCATTGAATATTCTAATCCTGATGGATTGAATCTGAAACTCAACCTAGCCCAAACTTCCTTTAAGCATATCGGTCTTTTCCCTGAGCAAGCCGTGAACTGGGACTATTTATACAGAACCATCAAGCGCTCACCGGTAGCAAAACCTAAAGTTCTTAATCTTTTTGCCTATACAGGCGCTTCAAGTGTGGCTGCCAAAGCTGCAGGAGCTGATGTCACACACCTAGATTCGGTAAAGCAAGTAGTCACTTGGTCAAGACACAACATGGAGTCCTCTGGTCAAACGGACATCCGTTGGATGGTGGATGATGCGATGAAATTCATCAAAAGAGAAGCCCGTCGTGGAAATAAGTACAATGGAATCATTTTAGACCCTCCTGCCTATGGTCGCGGACCAGATGGGGAAAAGTGGGTGCTCGAAGAGCAAATCAATGAAATGCTGAAAGTCTGTGCTGAGATTCTTGACCCGAAAGATCATTTCCTCCTGCTCAACATGTATTCCCTGAGTTTCTCTTCTTTGATCGCAGCGAACTTGATCAATACTACGTTCAAAAATGTACAGAACGCAGAGCATGGCGAACTTTACCTACAAGACAATCAAAACAAAAAATTACCGCTGGGGATCTTCTTCAGATTTTCAAGCTTTTGATTTAAACACCAATCATGAATAACCGTCAGCTTTTCTTACAACACTTAGCTCAAACAACAGATTTCCCTTTGATGATCGAAGTGGAAAAAGCGGAAGGGGTATATCTGTACGGCTCCAAAGGAGAAAAGTACATCGACTTAATCTCAGGAATTGGCGTAAGCAATGTGGGTCATCGCCATCCAAAAGTTCTGGAAGCGATCCATGGGCAACTGGATAAATACCTGCACCTTATGGTGTATGGCGAATATGTGCAAAGTCCTCAGTCACATTTAGCTAAAGCACTTTGCGACACCTTACCAGAGAAATTAGACAATGTCTATTTAGTCAACAGCGGAAGTGAAGCTATTGAAGGCGCATTAAAACTCGCCAAGCGATACACTGGCAAACCTAATTTGATTTCCTGTGTAAATGCGTATCATGGCAGTTCGCACGGATCGCTAAGCGTGGGTGGAAATGAGATTTTCAAACAAGCCTACCGACCTTTGCTTCCTGGAGTTAGCCACATTAATTATGGGGAAATCTCAGATTTAGAAAGCATTGATTCCAATACTGCTGCAGTACTTGTGGAAACCGTCCAAGGCGAGGCAGGAATTCGAGTTGCCACAAAGGAATATTTTCAAGCCTTGCGTACCCGATGTGATGAAACAGGTACTTTATTGATTTTGGACGAAGTTCAATGTGGCTTTGGTCGAACTGGTAAATTCTGGGCTTTCGAACATTTCGGGATCATTCCTGATATTGTTGTTTGCGCCAAAGGAATGGGTGGCGGAATGCCAATCGGAGCTTTTGTAGCCAATAAGGAGGTAATGGGTGTTTTCAAAAACAATCCAATCCTAGGTCACATCACTACTTTTGGTGGGCACCCCGTTAGTTCGGCAGCGTCACTTGCTACGATACAAATTCTTCTAGAGGAAAAACTGATTGAGTCAGTTGAAGAGAAAGCTAATTTGATAAAGACACTTCTGGTGCATACAAAGATCAAAAGCATCAGAAATAAAGGATTGCTGATGGCTGTTGAGTTTGATTCTTTTGATACGCTTAAGCCTATCATTGATCGAGCAATAGAATTGGGAGTGATTACAGACTGGTTCCTTTTCTGTGATGATGCCATGCGAATCGCTCCTCCTTTGACCATCACTTCAGCTGAGATTCATGAAGCTTGTGCTATTATTTTGCAGGCGATAGAGGAGGTATTTCCTACTTAAGCCTCTCATTTTTCCCCAAGTAAAATATTCTGTATGCCGCTAAGGGCTGAGCAAATGCTAGAGAATAAGAGCAAAAACGCCCTTAATTATTCCTGCTCCAGTACGTAGAGTTAGCTATTAGGACCTTGTTAAATTCAAAGTCTTAATAGCTGAAATCCATCTACTTATTTGTCATCACTTTATAGGTTGGGTCTTCCATAATATTTACATCTATTACCGATTCGGCATTTTTTAGCAATAGCCTACAATCTTGGCTTAAATGTCTTAGATGTACCTTTTTCCCCTGTTTTAGATATTTTTCAGTGATTTTGTGAAGCGCGTCAATAGCAGACATATCTACTACTTTGCTTTCTCTGAGGTCAATAATTACTTCATCAGGATCTTGCTCCACATCAAATTTCTCTATAAATGCGGTAGTAGAACCAAAGAAAAGCGGGCCGTAAATCTCATAATGCTTAGCTCCATTTTCATCTACATATTTTCGAGCACGTATTCGTTTGGCACTTTCCCAAGCAAATACTAATGCTGAAATAACCACTCCTATCAATACTGCTAAGGCTAAATTGTGTAAAACCACCGTGATCACCGCTACGAGGATTCCTACAAAAATATCGTGTCGAGGCATTTTATTAATGATCCTAAAACTTACCCACTCAAAAGTCCCTATAGCCACCATCATCATCACACCAACTAAGGCAGCCATCGGGATTTGTTCTATGACAGGACCAGCAACCAGAATAACGCCTAGAATAGCAGTCGCTCCTACGATTGCAGAAAGTCTAGATCTCCCTCCTGCACCTATATTGACCAAAGTTTGCGCTACCATGGCACATCCGCCCATACCACCAAAAAAACCATTTGTGATATTGGCAATACCTTGAGCAGCAGCTTCCCTGTTCGACTGACCTTTCGTATTGGTTATTTCATCCACCATATTCAGAGTTAGCAAACTTTCAATCAAGCCAACCCCAGCCATTACAAGAGAATAGGGGAAAATGATTTTTAAAGCTTCCAGACTAAATGGAATTTCTGGAATACGAAATGAAGGTAATGCACCTCCTACAGAAGCAATATTTATAACTTTCTTAGTATCTATATCGAGAAAATAAACTATTCCAAAAACAACTAATATAGCGACCAATGAAGCTGGAACAGCTTTGGTGAACTTTGGCAATACATACACAATAGCGATGGTGAGCAAAGTCAACCCTACCATCAGGTAAAGCGCTGGGCCTTGCATCCAGGTAGAAACACCACCCTCAAAGATTTTAAATTGCTCGATTTGAGCCATAAAAATGATAACAGCAAGACCATTTAGAAACCCGTACATGACAGGTTGTGGTATTAAGCGAACAAATTTCCCTAGTTTGAATAGACCGACCAGCAATTGTAAGATTCCAGCCAATACAACTGCACCCAAAAGATAATCTACCCCGTGCGAAGCGGCTAGCGCAATAAGCACGACAACTGTAGCGCCTGCACCACCTGAAACCATACCTGGTCTTCCTCCTAAAATAGCAGTAACTATACCCATTAAAAACGCTGCGTAAAGTCCTGTTAAGGGAGGGAGACCAGCTAGTATAGCAAAGGATAAGGATTCCGGTATCATGGTCATTGAGACCGCAAGCCCTGCTAGAATTTCATTCTTATAATTTACTTGTTGTTTAAAATCAAAAAGGTTAATGATTTTCTGCATGGGTGTAGAATCTGAGATATATAATTGAAATAGGTACCGATAGAAAAAACTTTCGGTAAGAGAAAGTTGCCAATAAATAACAATTGGAAAAAATGCGTATTAGCCTATACTTAAGGCGGTGTGATTGGGGAAGATGCGTAGGGTGTTCTGTTCATTAGGTGCTGCAAATGTAGCGTTTCACTGGTAGTCAGGCAAATTAAACTTCAAAAAACACCTCCCAGCCTATCAGAGAAGTATTTCGAGGCTATTCCCTGACTTTGTTTAAAGTGCTTTACTCACTAAAAATAGAAACTACTTATCTATTAAAAGCAGATGCTAGCTACTACTAAAATATAAGTCGCGCATACTATTTTGATTCATACCTTCAAGATTAGCCTTCTCAGTCAAACAATCTCTAGAGATCCTCAATTTTCATAATGACGAATGCCAGTTCATCATTGACATTTTCAAACATCCAGATGTTCCCATCTTTAGCAAAATAAATATTAGGAGGTTGTGTCAATTCTGGTATTTGAGATTCAGCTAACAAATCCAAATTTTCATCAAATACACTCAAAAAAACATCCGCTCCAGTCGGTATGTACCTTCCATAATCGGTTTGTTCTTCTGCGAACTGTCTTTTTTGTGAGAACCTGAAATACCTTTCGTTTTTTTCATCCCAAACCAAACTCATAAAAGAAATATCTTCATCAGATTTCCTGACGATCTCACTAAATTCTCCTGAGGATTGTTCTACCGATTTGGGAGGTAAGTAAGCTCTCCTATATCCAAGTAATGGCGTATCCCACTTTTTAAGATATAGGCTATCAGTAGTTAAATCAAAAACTTGTACTTCATTAAAGGTATTCGTGCTAAAAATAATTTTATCATTTATCTGAAAGGAAATAACTGCACCACCATACCCACCTGCAGAACGTCCACCAGAGAATAGCTCAACCTTATAATCTAAGTTTTTATCCAACTCGGGTAAGTCAATTTTTTTAAAGGTCTGACTCGCTAAATCAAAGTCAAGTATAAAATTCTTTCCGCTTTCGCGATGGTAGATTAATTCTAAAACCCTGTTCGGATTACTTTCGCCTACGAAGAGTGACGCTGCGTAATACTCATTTCCCGCGAAGTACTCACTGGCTATTTTATCCAATTCCAGATCCCTGTTCAATAGACCATTTTGACCAAATATTTTATAGAAACGGTAAGTCCAAAAGAGTAAATTTTGGTCGCTTAAAACTTTGAAACTTGGGAAAGAAGCCCCTAGTCCATTAGGTCCTTCTTTTTCATATTTAATTATCTCTTCAAGCTTAAGTTGATTTAAATCGATCTTCTCTATTGTTAAATCTCTTAGATTAAAATTGAATAGAAAATTTTTGTCACTAGATAGATCAGAGTTGCGTAGCTGATCATGTAAATAAAGGAACTCATCACCTGAATCCACCAGCACAGTATCAAATGAAACTCTTATTTGATCCGAAACCGTATGCATTTTTTCTTCTTTTTCTTCTTTTTCTTCTTTGGAAACGCAGGAAATAACAACTAAAAATAACGCAGCAGCAATAAACAATCTCATAAAATGCTATTTTAGAATTCAGTTAAAAACCTTTTGAACTAGAAGCTAATGAATTCAACCTAAAAATTCAATTTGAGATGTTACAAAAAGTTAAATAGAATTCACGCTATATGACAAGCGCTATTTCCTAATAGCATTCTCAAATTCTACAGAATGCCCTTCTCTGGATGTCTTCCGGTAACAGTTCTTCCGAAGACTTTTAGCTCTTCGATTTGCGCATCCATATTTCCATCAGGATAGATGCATGGACCGATGCCCGCTTCCTTTTTCTTATAATCCAAGTAGCCGACAACTACAGGGACATTCGCTCCAAGTGCTATGTGATAAAACCCTGATTTCCATTTTTTTACCTGACCTCGAGTTCCTTCTGGAGTCACCATGATTACGAGTTCGTCTCGTTCATTTAACATAGTGACCATAGATTCAGTATAGGTTTGTTTTTTACCTCCTGGAATCCGTTTCCTATCTATAGCAATTGCTCCAAGCCCCTTAAGCAACCAGCCTAAAGGCCCTACCATTACTTCCTTTTTGATGGTAAAGCGAACTGGTATATCCATAAGGAAAAAAGCTGCACGAGCATACAAGATATCCCAATTGGAAGTATGTGGAATAGCGATAAGTACCGCTTTTTTCAATCCTTTCGGCCATTGATTATTCAAAGACCAACCTGATAACCAAAACACAATACGAGACAAAAACTTCATCATGCTATACTAGATTTATTGCTTTTCGTTGCTAATTCCAAAATGGAGGGATTATTTTCAATGTAATTCATCGTGTAATCATAACCAACACCAAATAATTCAGAAGCTTTTTTAATATCAAATACTCCATATCTACCAAGTCCTGGAGGTTCGATGAAATAATCGCATTTAGATTTTCGAGTGTACACATTATAATTCATAGCCATGATTACAGAGCGCTCAATCAGCTTTTTCATATTACTGACATTGCTTTCCTCGGGAAGTTGATTGCAATGCACTCCAATCACATAATCGGTCACCCCTTCAAGTGGCTCTACCGGCATATTATTGAGAACTCCTCCGTCCACTAAGTATCTTTTGCCTATCACGATGGGATCAAACATACCTGGGATACAGGAAGAAGCCATAATTGGGCGGATCAACTCCCCTTCTGAATAATACCTAACCTTAGCTTTTTTGATATCAGTGGCCGCTACAGTCAAAGGGATCTGCAACTTGGAAAAATCATTATGATCAAGATAGAGCTTAAACAGATTTCCCACCGAATCCATTTTCAGGAATCCTGTTAGCGAAATCGCTGGACGCAAAAACTTGAAATAATTAGTTTCTACGATTATTTTAAGAATTTCCTCTGGTGTGTAGCCTTGGCAAAACATCGCTCCGACAATAGCCCCAGCTGAAGTTCCAGAAACTTTAGTAGGATAAATACCTGACTCAGTCAAAGCTTTCAGAACTCCTAAATGAGAAATCCCCCGCACTCCTCCACCGGAAAGAGCAATACCTATCTTAAGATTAGATTTCATCCAGTCTAAATGTTTGATCCAAACGCACGCCTCTGTCTGTCATTTTTACAGTGCAGCACTCATTTTCCGCATCATGCTCTAGGAATAGAACATATTCCTCACGTGCTGCTTCTTCTAAGAACTTAGCTTTTTCATCCATAGTAAGAAGTGGACGAGTGTCATAGCCCATCACATAAGGCAAAGGAATGTGCCCCACCGATGGAAGTAAATCAGCTACAAAGACAACAGTCTTACCTTTGTACTGGATTTTTGGCAGCATTTGTTTATCAGTATGCCCATCTGCTGTGATAAAATCAAATCCCGGAAGGAATGACTTCTTGTCCAGATCCAAATAACCTAACTGGCCTAACTCCTGCATTGGAAGAATATTATCTTCCAGGAAAGAAGCTTTCTCTCGGGGATTTGGAACAGTTGCCCACTGCCAATGCTCTTTATTTGACCAATAGGTAGCTCGTGGAAAAGTCATCTCGTATTGGCCATGTGAGCCATACTTCACTCCACCTCCACAATGATCAAAATGTAAATGAGTTAAAAAATTATCAGTAATTTGATGAGGGCTGACTCCGAGCTTCTTCAGATTTTTATCTAAAGAGTCATCGCCATGCAGGTAGAAATGGGAGAAAAACTTAGCGTCCTGCTTATCTCCAATTCCATTATCAATCAATACGATTCTATTTCCATCGACTACAAGCAAAGATCTCATTGCCCAAGTACAGAGGTTATTTTCGTCGGCTTGATTTGTTCTGGACCAAAGAGTTTTTGGCACCACACCAAACATGGCTCCTCCATCCAGTTTGAAAAATCCTGTATTGACTACGTGTAATTCCATGATATGAAAGAAAAATCCCGGACTTTGAAAGAAGTCCGGGCTTGAAATATTTTACTCAACTACTACACCCATCGAGCTAAACTTGTCGATGCGTTGGTCAATTCTTTTTTCTGGTTTGATTTTATCCAGTTCCTTCAAGGCATGGAGAATAGCTTCCTTTAGCGTAATAGCCATTTTTTTCATATCTCTATGAGCTCCGCCAAGTGGTTCAGGAATTATACCGTCCACCAAGCCATTGCCTTCCATGTCTATAGCTGTCAATTTAAGAGCTTCAGCTGCTTGCTCCTTGTAATCCCAGCTTCGCCAAAGGATAGTAGAACAGTTCTCTGGAGAGATAACTGAATACCAAGAGTTTTCAAGCATGAGTACTCGATCTCCAATAGCAATACCTAACGCTCCGCCTGATGCACCTTCACCAATGATGATGCAAATGACAGGGACTTTCAGCATAAACATATCTCTGATATTCCTTGCAATCGCTTCTCCCTGTCCTCTTTCTTCTGCTTCCAGGCCTGGAAAAGCGCCTGGAGTATCGATCAAAGTGATGATAGGCTTACCAAACTTCTCTGCCATCTTCATTAGGCGGAGAGCCTTTCTGTAGCCTTCAGGATTTGCCATCCCAAAGTTTCTCATCTGACGTTGCTTGGTGTTTCTACCTTTCTGCTGTCCGATGAACATCACCGACCTGCCATCTAAATCTCCTAGACCGCCTATCATAGCCTTATCATCTCCTACATTCCTATCTCCATGGAGTTCAACAAAATCATTTGTCATCTCATAGATATAATCCAGTGCATAAGGTCTATCAGCATGCCTAGAAAGCTGAACGCGCTGCCAGCGTGTCAGATTTTGAAAAGTTTCTTTCTTCAAAGCAAGAATTTTATCTTCAAGGGATACAATATCTGAGCTTAAATCTATATTTCTGCCAATAGCCAAATCCTTCATTTCCTGAAGTTTCTGTTCTAAATCAGCTATAGGTTTTTCGAATTCTAATACCATTGTGGTGATTTTTGGGAAAAACAAAGATAAGCATATACCCTTGGGAATTAAAATTTTTAATGAGCAGTGGATATTTATAAATACAGAAGAATTCAAAAAATACTTGTAAAACAAAAAAAGTCCCGAATTTCTTCGGGACTTTTTTGCGGAATGGACGGGACTCGAACCCGCGACCTCCTGCGTGACAGGCAGGCATTCTAACCAGCTGAACTACCACTCCAATGGTTTTAAATTGAGATTGTTTATATCTCATTCGTGTGATCTCAAACCTGCGATCTTCCCAATGAATCGGGACATACATCTCACAAGTGAACTACCACTACACTAAGTTTTTTTGTCACAAATTGATGATCTTTTTCATCAAATTTAAGCGGAATGGACGGGACTCGAACCCGCGACCTCCTGCGTGACAGGCAGGCATTCTAACCAGCTGAACTACCACTCCGTTTTTTTCAAATTCGAGACCGTTTTAGATTTCTCTTCAACTACCCCGTTTTTGAGTGATGCAAAGGTATGTTTTAGATTTGTTATTGCAAAAGTAGATTCAAATTTTTACGTTATTAATTCGTATGAACTTCTATTTCAAGGAGATATTTTTCATCTCTATTGAATTTGAAATACTCAAATGCTATCAAAATGAAGAATTCCTTAAGAATTCTCTTCCTCCATCATATCAAGAACCAGGGTTATTTCCGCTTCTACACGTTCAAACAGTTCATGCATGTTAGCAGGTTGAAAGGTATTCATATGCTCAAATTCACTAGCCAAATCAGTCAGCACACTCATACCTGCAGAAATAGCTGTACCATAGAGCTTGTGCCCCGCTTCATTGATTTTAGTTAAATCTTCTTCCTCAATGACTTCCTTTAATGACAAAAGTGAGCTTGCTAACTCAGTTTTTACAATTTTTAGAATGTTATCTAAAACCACTGGATCATTGTCTGTATAGTTCCTCAGCTTAGCCGGATTATAATGAATATTTACACCTGAATTTTTCACTTCCTCTTTCAGGCTCACCTTAGAAGCCTCTGTGCCTACCCATTTGTTTAGGATCATCTCCACAGTCTCTTCCACCACAGGCTTTACCACAAAATCATCCATTCCAGCAGCTAAGCATTTCTCACGCTCTCCTTTCACATTTCCCGCAGTAAACGCGATAATAGGAACATGCGTATCCTTTTCTAAAAGCCTTATATTTTTGGTGGCTTCATATCCATTCATTACAGGCATTTGAACATCCATCAAGATAATATCAGGAAAATGCTTTTTGCAGTATTCAAGAGCTTCTTGACCATTTGTGGCTTCTTTTATAGTTGCTAATGGAGCAATTTTTTTGATAATAGTTTTAGCCAACAGCATATTTACTAGATTATCCTCAGCTAGTAAAATCGTAAATTCCTTAGCCCTTTCCTCTGGTGCATCAGATAAAATGCTTACCTCCTTAAATTCGTCTGGTTTGTGAAGCCTAGATAAAGCCTGATAAAAATCTTGGATTTTAATCGGCTTAATTAAACGGTGATGAATACGTAGCTCCTTACAGCTTTCTATGATTTTATGATCATCAGAAGAACTGTGAAGCAACATGATAGGCTCCTCACCTCCCCAAGAAGTAAAACTCTCTCTTATCTTACGTACAGTCTCAAGACCATCCATAAATGGCATATGATAATCCATCAGAATCACATCAAACAGTTCTCCTGTTGACAAAAGTTGAAGTGCTTCAAACCCATTATGAGCTTCCTTGGACTGTATGTTTTTAAGCAACAACATTTGCCGAACTATTAGTCTGTTGTTCTCATTATCATCAACTATTAGTACATTTTTTATTTTATCTACATCAAACCAATCGATCGCTTCTCCTTTCTCAGTTTTCAAAGTCACATCAAAGAAAAAAGTACTTCCCTTTCCAGGCTCACTTACTAATTGAAGCTTGCTATCCATAAGTCTGAGAAGACTATTTGAAATAGTCAAGCCAAGACCTGTACCGCCATATTTCTTAGTAGTAGAACTGTCTTCCTGTGAAAATGCCTCAAAGATTTTTAATTGCTTATCAGCCTTAATTCCTATACCAGTATCTCGAACTGCGAACCGAATTTTATAGATATCTCCCTTAGCTTCTAGGGTTTCTATTTTCAATTCTATTTCTCCACTTTCTGTAAACTTAGAAGCATTGCCTAACAAATTCACCAAAATCTGCTTCAAACGAACTGAATCTGCATGTACAAATCGAGGGAGATCTGTTGCTACGTTTAGCAGCATTTCCAACCCTTTGTTTTGGATCTGATAGGTTATGATATCAGTTGCTTGCGAACTCATTTCATAGAGATCACACTTGTCTATGTCTAATTCCAAACGACCAGCTTCTATTTTAGAAAAATCTAAAATGTCATTGATGATACTCAGTAGGGCATTTGCAGACTGATTAACAATGGAAAGGTATTGATGTTGCGTTTCGTTGAGATTTGTCTTCAAGACAAGATCAGTAAATCCAATTACACCATTTAATGGAGTACGGATTTCATGACTCATATTGGCTAAGAATTCTGATTTAGCAACACTTGCTTCCTCTGCTTGAAGTTTTGCCTTTTTCAACTCCTCCCTCTGTCTTACCAGACTTGTAATGTTTTGGGTGAACAACATTATGCCTCCAATCTCCTTATTAGGAAGATACCAAGGTCTCATCTCCCAAGTGACATACTGGTCTTCGGCAAATCCAGGAACCTTAACTAATTCCTCCTCCCGTTTTTCTACTGCACCATTTAAAATACGTTCGTGCCGCTCTCTACCTTCTTGGCCTATAGATGGGAAAATAGTATAGTGTGAATTCCCTACTACTTCTCTTCCTGCTAATTGATAATCCTCCACCCAGCGGTTACTGACTGCGATGTAATTCATATCGTTATCTAACATAGCCACAGCTGCAGGCGCGTGTTGCACAAAAGCAGAAAGACGACTCTTCTCATAAATGAGTTCTTTCTCCATTTTCCTGATCTCAGTAATATCAGAAGCAAAGCCTAAATAACCAATTGACACATTATCAACATCACGGATAGGAGTAACAACCAACGATACAGTTTTCTTGGAGCCGTCTTTTGCAATGTAACTCCAGTCTCGTTGCTCCATACCGGCTATTTCTGCCCTAGCGGTGAAGACTTCTTCAACACCTATATGTTTTCCAAATTCTTTTTGAAGTTCTGCCAGATGCAATTCGACTTCTTGATGATCGTGGATTATTTCAGGGGTATGCTTACCAACCATTTCTTCAGCGGTATAACCCAACATTTTCTCCGCTCCTGGATTAAATACGGTAATAATACCAGCTAGATCAGTGGCAATTATACTTACCTCAGATGATGCATTAATTACATCATCAAGAACCTTCTTAGTCCTTTCTAATTCTAATTGCGCTTTTTTTGCTTCATCTATATCCTGAAATGTACCAAAGACTCTTTTACATTCCCCATTTACTAACTCGGACTGTCCAATTGCACGTACCCACAATTCATTCCCTAAACCAGTAACCAGTTGCAATTCCAAATCCCAAGATTTTCCTTCGTTTATTGCTTCGTTTACGGCCTTAATAACCTTATCTCTACTTTCCCCCTCTTTATAAAAATTGATACCTGAGGTGAGATCTGGGTTAAAATCGTCAGCTACTTCATGAATCAACCTAGTCACAGGAGTCCAGGTTAACTCTTGCTTTTCCATATCAAGGTTCCAGCCTCCTACTCTAGCAACCTTACCTGTTTCTTCAAGCAAAAACTTGGTATGCTTTAAATCTTCCTCCAAGTTCATGCGTTCAGTGATGTCAATCGCATTTCCAATCACATAATAACTGCCATCCACACCCTTCTCTCGGATATTATTGAACATCCAGGTATACAAGTGACCATCCTTATGTTGAGTGATCATCTGACCACTTAATAATCCTACTTCATCAATGGACTTCAAATATCCATGCACTACAGGTTTTCGATATTCAGGAACTATATCAAATAGACTCATCCCTACTAATTCTTCCTTAGAATAACCAAGCATTGTTGCTCCGGCATCATTAACAGACAAAAACACCCCTTGCATGTCATGAGTACACATGAACCCTTGGGAATTATCAAAAAAAGCTCTTAAACGTGCCTCACTCTGGGCTAATACCGCTTCCCCATCGCTCCAATCCGTAATATCTCTCGCGATGGCATATATATCTTCTGAATTTTGATTGGGTGTAGCTACCCATTCCAGGATTTTATACGTACCATCTTCATGAATAAACCGATGAGAAAAGTTAGTGGTAGACTCTCCTTTGTTAAGTTTTTCAAGTTCCAATTTAGTTTTATCCAGATCATCAGGATGCACCATATCGAAAAATGATCGACTTAATAAGATTTCTGATGACCAGCCCAAAAGCTGGGAGAAAGAAGGGTTGACTTTCTTAAAAAATCCATCTGGTCCAGCTATACAAATCAGATCATTGGAAAGATTAAATAGCTTCTCTAGATTGCTGTATTCAGCGATCAACTTACGTTCTTGTATAATACACTTTACCTCACTTGCGAGCAAATTCAATGCATTTTCAGCCTTTTCATCAAGCGAAATTGCTTCACTACCAAACACAAAAAGACAACCGATCAATCCGCCTTTTTCTTCAAATAAAGGAAGCCCAGCAAAAGCATTAATATCATAAGCAGAAAGCGCTTTAGAAATATTATCTGCAAGTGAAGGGCTCTTCACATCCTTACAATTTATTAGTGTGTTCGTAGCTTCTATCTGGGACTTAAAAAAAGATAAAAGCTGAGTATTATCTACGCTAAAGCCTATCTCAGCCTTGAAACCAAATTCTGGCCCTTCAATAAGAATAAGTGCCTTAGAAGTACCGCTAACTATAGAACTTAACTGGCATATCCTATAAAGCGAAGCGTCTTTTACAGCATCAAGATTTTGATAATTTAGGACTGACGATAATGATGAGTTACTTCCTCCCTTTACGGACTTATTCATATTCAAACTTAAAATTTTTCAATTTTTATTTAATGATCTAATGGAAATTGATATCATTTCGCCCACAAATTATGATTCTTTAGTAAGAAATAAAAAGAGTAGATCATATTCAAACTTAAAAATAAGTCTGCCAATGATACCTTTTTGATAAGACTTAAACCAACATACCGATTAACGTTCTTCGAATAAAAGAATACGCTTTTTAGTCAATTTTTACCTAAATATTTAATATGATTTAAGTTTAAAGAATTCTTCTCAGCAGCATTCTTTTCTAGTAGATCAAAAAAAATAAGGTTCACTCAATGATGAATTTATCTTTAAGTGAACCTTATAACTAAGACATGAGATCAATTGTTCATTGATAATACTAGCTTACAATGTTTTTTGCCAGTTCCAACTATCTCTCAGTGAGTCTTCTAATGAATAACTAGGTTGCCAATTTAGTACGGAGTTAATTTTAGCTGTATCAGCCCAGATTTTCACAATGTCACCAGGCCTTCTTGCTCCGATTTTAAAATTCACTTTTACACGATTAACTTTTTCAAAAGTCCTTATAACTTCCAATACAGTGTTTCCATTTCCAGTTCCTACATTAAACACATCGTAGAAATCATCTTTCTGCTCTCCTAAATACGCCAAAGCTTTCACATGAGCATCTGCCAAATCCATCACATGGATGAAGTCACGAACACATGAGCCATCCATAGTATCATAATCGTCACCGAATACCGTCAGTTTCTCACGGATACCAGCGGCAGTTTGCGTCACAAAAGGAACCAAATTAGCTGGAGTGCCAATAGGCAACTCTCCTATTTTCGCAGATGGATGTGCTCCTACTGGATTGAAGTATCGCAAGGAAATCACTCGGATTCCAGCTTGACTCTTTACAAAATCCATCAAAATATCCTCGCAGATTTTCTTCGTATTGCCATAAGGGCTTTCAGCGTCTTGTCTAGGTGTCTCTTCTGTAACCGGCAATATCTCCGGCTGACCATAGACTGTACATGAAGAAGAAAAAACCAGGTCTTTGATTTGCTTAGCACGCATAAAATCAAGAATTGTCAATAAAGAACCCAAGTTGTTCTGGTAGTATTTCAAGGGTTGCACGGTACTTTCTCCCACCGCCTTGAAAGCTGCGAAATGAATGACACCAGAGATATCATGTTTATCAGCGATTTGATCCAAAAGATTACGATCGCTGCAATCGCCCTTATAAAAAGTAAGCCTTTTGCCTAGAATCTCTTCTAATCTATCCAGTACTTTTTCGTCAGAATTAGAGAGATCGTCAATGATAATTGGGTTGAAACCCGCTTCAACTAGTTGAACTGCAGTGTGAGAACCTATATATCCGGCTCCGCCAGTGATTAAAATGTTTTTCATCTATTGTAAAAGTTTGCTAAGACAAAACTATCCAATTGGATGGATAATAGAATTGTTTTGTAATAAGAGTTAGTGAAAAATTGAAGACTTGGTAAACTTTGAAAACACCTATTGACAATCGCCTTAGAAAATCATTAAGTCAACGAAGTGTTTCATTGGGTTACATTATTAACGTAAAACTTCCCCGCTTTTGTACCGTCTGAACCTCATCATCAAGAGGAAAACTATATTGCATCAAGAAAGTATAGCTTCCTGGCGTAGCATTTCTCCCATTAACTAAGCCATCCCATCCCTCAGAACCAGAATAGATTAGCTGTCCCCATCTATTATAAATCCAGAGATTGAAATTGATTTCACAATTGGAAACAGCCTGAAAAACGCCTCCATCCCTCTTTGGATAATAGCCAGAAGGCATTCGCACCTCTGGTGCCTCTTCGGTTACCAATCCAGTTCCTAAACTCACACAGCCAGATGCATCCAAAACAGATATAGTATATGCACCTTTTGACAATCCGGTAAGCGAACTCTGAGTAACATTCTGTTCTTCCCAATAATAGATAAAGGGAGTTTTGCCTCCTGCTGGAAATGCAAACAATTCACCATTACTGCCTCCAGGACATGCTGGCTTAGTCAGCCTTACATCTACTTTCAAGGCAGCTGGCGAAGAAATTTCAAAAGTTATTGGAACGGAACAACCTGCATTATCAAAAACCATAAGTTCGTAAGATCCTTGAGAAACATCCGTCAAACTCAACTGACCAGAAAAAACTTTCTCGCCATCCAGGTCTAATGTATATGGACCAGTTCCGCCCTTCACCGTCAAATTCAGAACTCCATCCTTTTTACCATAGCAACTCACACCAGCTGTAGTGATTGAAGCAATCTCTAATACTTGCGGCTCGGTGATTTCTAGGTTTTCTATAATTCTCTCACATCCAATATTATCAATTACGGTAACAGAATAGATCCCAATGGGTAGATTTCCTGCAGTTGCTGAATTCAATTCAGGGTCATGTGACCAGGTAAATACGTATGGTGAAACACCTCCTTCGATATCCAGGACTATTTGCCCGTTGGACTCACCAAAACATTTGACATTTTCGATAGTTCCTAATTCAACGACAAACTCTTCTGCCACAGAAACTTGCAATTCTTCAGAAGTTCCAGCACAGGATTGGTCGACAAGACTATATGTCATATAGCTAACTGTGCCAATTATTCCCGCTGTCTCCCAAATAACTTCAACCGTAGCTTGGTTTTCTCCAGAGATAATTTTCCCTCCGCTCACCATCCATTCGTAGCCGCGTCCTACCGAAGGATTCGGGGCAGCATAAAAATGTGGAGCCAGAGGATCAAAGCAGATAGCTATATCCCCAATAGGGTAAGCAGCATCAAGCTTGGCATTGATTAGTATATCTAGAGAAATTGGATCAACGAGGCAGCCGTTCTGACTTAAAGGTGTAGCAATTATTTTAGCATTTGCATTAGGCGGACCCCACTTAACCAAAACTGAATCACCATAATCTTGTACGACAACGCCTCCCTCAACTTCAAAAGTTACAGACTTAATATGTTCTTTTCCTTCAATCTTATAAATCAGTTCTTCTACATCAGGGCAAACCGACTGCTCGCCTACTAGCGTTGCTTTAGATTCTAATACTTCTACGGTAAACGTTTCTTCTTCCTGTTGATCGCAGGTGTTTTGACTGATGGAAGCCGTAACAGAAACTTCATATTTACCTGGCTTAGCAAATGTATGAGTCACTTCTTGACCTTCTTGAACAGCAGAATCATCGCCAAAATCCCAAACGAAGTAGGTAAACTTTTCATTTTCTGAGGTGATAGACCAAGTTCCCTCTTCATTGAGGCAAGCTGTGAGATCTCCAACTACTTCAAAATCATAGTCAACCTTGACTTCAAAATTCAAGTTATCCAAGGCTGCACCCACAGCGTATCCATAGGATTCCAAATACCCAAACCCATAAACGTATGCTATAAATCCTTCTGGGTTTGTCAACTGATGTACTCCTTGAAAAACACTTATTCTGGCAAAATAAAAGGAGGAATTGCCAGGAACCTGAGAAAAGGAAGCTCCTATATTTTTACCATCTAATACAGTATTTGACTGAGAACCAGCGGGAACAATAATATTGACATAATTCACCTCTATGGACTGTAATGACAGAGCAGAAAACTTCACATCTTTCAGCAACTGTTCATTTGGACTGTAGGTAATCATAAATGGATCACCTTGTCCAAAATTAGGATCATTGGAATTATTGCATTCTTGACTTTTAGAAAATACAGTTACTGATGAAGGCTTTGAAGTTGTTATAGAGACTGTTTCATCTGCTTTTAGATCAATATTCAAAAAATCACCTGCATTGATAGAACCACGTTGGACTCCATTTACAACTACCTCAGTGTTCTCCTCTGCTGCCAAAACTTTGACTAATTCACCTGAGGATCTACCTTCCAAAGCCACATGGATAAAAGATTTCCCCCAAGTAGTGACGGGATAAGCTTGCTGAAAAAGGTTGTCATTTGCTGATCCACAGTTTCCTACCGAAGTCCATTTATTTCCTCCGAAGACAGCAATTTTTTTACAAGAATTCGCATCATCTCCGATTACTCTCACTCTTGACCCTGTGAGATCATACTTTTCTTTTATCTGATAGCTTTGACCACGATCCAATTTAATGGTAATGGGTGGGGCACCATTACTTTTGGATATTTCTACCTGCGTATCATTCTCCGTTGCGATCACCAGCAGACTGCTTTCATCATCTATATTTCCGTCGTATCCCACTGGATAGGTGAGCCTCTCATAATGAGAAGTGACATAGTAGTCTTTCCCAAGTGTTCCTAAGGGCAGAACGACAGTCCCATCAGCACTTCTTACTCTTTCATTAAAAGCATAAACCGACAAATCACCCGTGGAGCTGACATAAACTCCTTTTTTTTCAACCACTCCTGAGGACCTATGATGTAGCTCCACATCTCTTGAATCCACTACCAGATTATATCTCTCCCCTTTTTTTAACGACTGGCTAATCGACTGTCCAAGATATTCAATGGTAAAAGTAGCATCTTCAACAGCTGCTATTTCTAAAACGGCCCTGTCTGGTGCTCCTGGAAGAATTCTGTTATTGTCCATGTACCCCAACCAAAATTCCTTGCCAATAGTAGAGATTTGGCCATAGGTCGCCAATACAAAAAATTGCAGGCAAAACACTAGTAAACCAACTCTGTAAAATCTTTTCATGCAGGACTTTTATACTCAATAACATCTCAATATAGCTAACTGATAAAAATAAAACTCTCCATCCAGCACAAACAAAGATTCTCTCAGTCCAAAAGGTGGACAATCCCTAAGTCTTCACATATTTAATTCCTATCTTTGCGCCTCAAAAAAGAAGAAACACCTTTATGATTTCAGTAGATAATCTATCCCTCAAGTTTGGTAAAAGAACCCTTTTCGACGAAGTATCTCTAAAGTTCAATCCTGGCAACTGCTATGGTGTGATCGGGGCTAATGGAGCTGGAAAGTCAACTTTTTTGAAAATACTTTCTGGTGAAATGGATAGTACAAGTGGTGGTATTAGCATCACTCCAGGTCAGCGTATGGCTGTTTTGAGTCAAAATCACTTCGGCTTTGATGAGATCGAAGTGCTAAAGACTGTCCTTATTGGACACAAGACACTTTATGCCATCATGGAAGAAAAGGACGCTATCTACATGAAGGAGGATTTCTCTGAAGAAGATGGCCTGCGTGCTTCCCAACTTGAAGCGGATTTTGCAGAGATGGATGGCTGGAATGCTGAATCTGATGCTGCTGCCCTTCTGTCGGGTCTGGGAATCACCGAAGATCTGCATTACATGCAAATGAAAGATCTTGCGGGTAATCAGAAAGTCCGTGTTCTATTAGCACAGGCACTTTTCGGAAATCCTGACATTTTGATCCTCGATGAGCCTACCAATGATTTGGATGCAGCTACAATCGAATGGTTAGAGAACTTCTTGCTTGATTTCAAAAACTTGGTAATCGTAGTATCTCACGATAGACACTTCCTTGATTCAGTTTCTACGCATATCGTGGATATTGACTTTGGTAAAATCAAAATATACTCTGGTAACTACACCTTCTGGTACGAATCTTCTCAGCTTGCATTGAAGCAGCGTTCGGATTCCAACAAGAAGGCTGAGGATAAGAAAAAGGAATTGCAGGCATTTATCGATCGATTCTCTGCCAACGTTGCCAAGTCTAAGCAGGCTACAGCGCGTAAGAAAATGATCGAAAAGCTAAACATCGATGAGATTGAGCCTTCGATGAGAAAATACCCAGGCATCATTTTCAAGCCAGAAAGAGAAGCCGGAGATCAGATTTTCATGACGGAGAACTTGGAATTGAAAGCTGATGGAGTGACTTACTTCACTGACGTCAATTTGATGGTAGACAAAGGCGATAAAATTGCTTTTATCTCTAAGACCAAGCAGGCAGTGAATAAATTCTTCCAAACGATCATGGAGGAAATCCCTTCTTCCAAAGGAAGTATCAAATGGGGAGTTACGATCAACAAGGCATACTTGCCAAATGATAACTCTGAGTATTTCAAAACAGATATTTCTCTGATCGAATGGCTGAGACAATTCTCAGGAAATCAGGAAGAAGCGTACGTGAGAACTTTCTTAGGAAGAATGCTTTTCACAGGTGAAGAGTCCTTGAAAAAGTGTTCTGTACTTTCCGGAGGAGAAAAAGTTCGTTGTATGATCTCCAAGATGATGCTTCAGAATCCTAACCTTCTGGTAATGGACGAGCCAACAAATCACTTGGATCTGGAATCCATCACTGCTTTCAACAACGCCATTATAGAGTTCACCGGAACTGTATTGATGTCATCTTATGATCATGCGTTTGTTCAGTCTTCTGCAAATAGAATAGTAGAATTCACTCCAAGCGGAACGATCGATAGAAGAATGCCTTACGAGGCTTATCTTGAAAGTGAAGAAATCAAGGAATTGAGAGAGAAAATGTACGCAAAGTCATAAGGCTAGCTCATTGCTACTCACTGCAATCATAATTTATTTGGCGATCCTAATCGCCGTCGGAGCTTTAGCTTCAAAATTCTTAAAGGGATCGAATAACTATGCTTTGGCAGGTCGTTCGCTCCCTTTGCTTTTACTTAACTTCAACTACTGATGAACTATCCTAAAATTATCCTAAAACACGGAAAAGAGATTTCCTTGAAAAGACGCCATCACTGGGTGTTTTCTGGCGCTATTTTCCAAAAAGACGCCAATCTTGAAAATGGTCAATTGGTTACGGTTGTCTCTTCGAAAGATGAGTTTTTAGGGATAGGTCATTTTGCTGAAGGCTCAATTATGGTTCGAATTATTTCCTTCGAGGAGCGGGAAATAGATCAAGCTTTTTGGAATGAGAAAATCGCTTCAGCGCTTTCTTTACGAAAAAGCCTTGGACTTACTGAGAATGAGGAAACTAATGTATACAGATTGGTACATGGTGAAGGAGATTTGCTTCCAGGATTAATCGTGGATTTTTATAATGGAACGGCAGTGATCCAAGCTCATCAGATTGGAATGCACGCTCATTTGAAGGAAATCGCTCAAGCCATCAAGAATGCTTATGGAGATCAGATCTCAGGCGTGTACGACAAAAGTGCGGAGACCTTACCAAAGAATTTGGGTATCACATCCAACGAATGGGTTCTCGGCGAGCCAAAAACCGATTTGGTTCAGGAATACGGAGCTACTTATAAAATTGATTGGGAAAAGGGTCAGAAAACTGGATTCTTCATCGATCAGAGAGAGAACCGAAAGCTTCTTACTGATTACTCTCATGGCAAAAAAGTTCTAAACACCTTCTGCTACTCTGGAGGTTTTTCAGTCTTGGCTTTGCAAGAGGGAGCAGCAGAAGTTCACTCTGTAGATATTTCATCTAAAGCCATAGAGCTTACAGAGGAGAATATTCAACTCAATCCTGAAATCAAAGGGAAGCATGAATCCAAAGTAGCTGATGTGGTTAAATACATCCGTGAAATTGGTGATGATTACGATGTGATCGTGCTAGATCCACCTGCTTTTGCAAAAAATCTAAAAGCGAGACATAATGCTGTTCAGGCTTATAAGCGTCTAAATGCTGAAGCACTGAAGAAGATCAAATCTGGCGGAATCCTTTTCACTTTCTCCTGTAGCCAGGTGGTGGACAAAGCACTTTTCCGTAACACAGTTACGGCAGCAGCTCTAGAATGTGGTAGAAAGGTGAAAATCCTTCATCAAGTAACGCAGCCAGCTGATCATCCGATCAACATTTTTCATCCGGAAACTGAATACCTCAAAGGTTTGGTGCTCTTTGTTGAGTAAAATCAGAGTTTATACTTAAGAATTAAAGTCTTTTGACTTATTTTCGTTTACTAATAAAAACACATCATGTACACAGGAATTCAGCATCTTCATTCAGGAATCGCTTATCTGGCATTGCTTGCTTTGGTAGTGGTAATTATTTACATGCTAATCGGGTCACTTTCAAATCGTGAATTCACGGAGAAAGATCGGAAAATCGCTTTGATCGCTTTTATCCTATCCCACATCCAGTTGTTAGTAGGTTTGATTCTATATTTCCTAAGTCCTCTAGGAATGGAGATGTTACAATCAGGTTCAGCAATGTCTGATCCAGCAGCCAGATTGATAGCTCTTGAGCATCCGTTGATGAATATTATTGCAATTGTCTTAATTAGTATCGGTTATATCAGAGCAAAAAAACCAGGTGCATCTCGTGCTAGATTCAGAAGTATTTACATGATGTATGCCATAGGACTTGTTCTTATTCTAAGCAGAATCCCTTGGTCAGCTTGGTTGGCGTAAGCGTATAAGTCAATGATTTGAGTTTAAAAACTTCGATATTCAACATTCATCATTCATCATTCACGATTCACGATTCAATATTAAACCAGAAAGAGGTAGCATCTGTCATGCTACCACTTTCTGGTTTAATAGTAGATTGAAAGATCTATCCCTTTCAGGGCTATAATAAATATTCGCTCTGATTAAACGATGGGCTATACCCATCGCTTGGATATTATGGCCTTTCAGGCCTGATTCAAATTACTGATATTTCTTGGTCAATCTGGATTTGTAACTCCTGAGGATATTTGCATCGGTAAGGGCGAATGATGATTCGCCCCTACAGACATCACTTCACATAGGCTTCTATCAATCGCTCGGCGCATCTTTCACCGTCCATAGCTGCAGATACGATACCTCCAGCATAACCAGCTCCTTCTCCACAAGGGTAAAGACGCTTGATCTGAACATGCTCAAAAGACTCACGATCTCGAGGAATACGAACTGGAGAAGAGGTTCTACTCTCTAATCCTATCAACTGAGAATCATTAGTGTAGTAGCCTTTCATTTTTTGTCCGAAAGCCTTAAAAGCCATAGCAAGACGCTCTGAAATAAAATCAGGTAAAACATCTCTCATTTCCACTGAATTCAAGCCCGGCTGATAGGATGTGTCAAGTAAATTTGAACTCACTCTTTTCTCCACAAAATCAACCATTCGCTGAGCTGGTGCAGCTTGAGTTTTACCACCATACAGCCAAGCTTTTTTCTCAATATCTGCCTGAAACTCCATCGCCGCCAAAGGTCCAAACTTTTGATATTCCGGTAAATCTTCTAACTCCACAGAAGCTACAATTCCCGAATTAGCAAACTTACCATCTCGACGACTAGGACTCATTCCATTCACCACCAACTCTCCTGGAGCAGTAGCTGATGGTACAATAAATCCTCCCGGGCACATGCAAAAGCTAAAAACCCCTCTTTGTTTCTTTTTGAATTCTGTCTGATGAACAAGTGAATATGCTGAAGCAGGAAGATATGGCCCTCGGTCTAGCCCACAATGATATTGTATACTATCGATAAGATTTTGGCTGTGCTCAATCCTCACTCCTAGTGCAAAAGGCTTCGCTTCAATCGTGATTTCTTTTTTATGCAACAAATAGAAAATATCCCGAGCAGAGTGGCCTGTAGCCAAGATCACTCCTATACCTGTGATTTTATCTCCATGCTGAGTCACCACTCCTTTCATCTCATTTCCTTCCAAGATGAAGTCTTCTACTCTAGTGTCGAACAAAACTTCTCCTCCAAATTGCCTGATGCTTTCTCGAAGGTCTTCCACCAGTTTCGGAAGTTTGTTTGTACCTATATGAGGATGCGCATCGACGAGTATTTCTTCCGTAGCTCCATGCGCTACAAATATTTCCATGATCCTTCGAATATCTCCACGCTTCTTGGACCTGGTATATAGTTTCCCATCTGAATAGGTACCTGCTCCTCCCTCTCCAAAACAATAGTTCGAATCAGGGTTCACCACATGATCTTTGTTGATAGCTGCTAAATCACGACGACGGGATCTGACATCCTTACCTCTTTCGATCACAATTGGTTTCACTCCTAGTTCTATTGCACGAAGTGCCGCAAAAAGTCCAGCCGGCCCTGCGCCTACAATAATGATTGGATCTTCATTTCCAACATTTTTATATTCAGGCCGATGATCCAACATAGCAGGAGGAGTCTCTTTGACAAAAAGCTCCGCTAGAATATTGACTTTAACATTTCTACCTCTAGCATCGATAGAACGTTTCACTTGCCTGGCAACAACATCCGTAGAATCCACTGGAAGACCAGCTTTCTTTAGAATTACTTCTTGAAAAATGATGGGGTCATAAGCCTCTTGAGGACTCAATTGTAAGGTAAATTCTTTTTTCATGTGATGTTAATTTGGCTTTTAAGGTCACATGCCTGCTCTGCTGACATCAGTATGAAGGGGAATCTAGCATGGTTCATAATCCACACGTTATAAAGCAACTTTAATATGCTCGATTTCATAGTAAGGTATTTATCCTTAAAAGGGTTTTCAAAGATAGTGTTTTCAGCAGTATGATGCACTTAGACTAAATGATCAGTATTCAGTTTCAGTCGCAGTACGTGTAACTGTTAGTAGTGAAAATTGTGAGTGGTGAGTGGTTGAAATGACAAATGGTAGTCATGCAAAAAAATAAAAGGATAAAGTAAGGAAAAGCCCAAGTATCATGCCTTTATCATGCGGGTATATAGGGAGTATCTACGGGGCAACTAGTGGGTATCTAGGGGGAATGCACGAAGCAGCTAGAAAGATTCGTACTAGATAACAGGGAATAGTGATAAGTACTTAGGAGTTCTATTTGCCTTTTGAATTCTTCCTTTTAGATTAATTTAATCGGTCAAGGACCTCAAATCTTGATGAATTAGAAATAAATTCAGGAACAATTACTTTCAAATGAGATACTAATTCATTTTCAGAGTTTTTGGTAACCAATTCTATAAAAAGTTCGATTTGGCCATCGATTTTATGATAAGAAGAAGGAAGTACCTGAGCAATTTTGATTTTAGGATGGTGAGTAATTTTGACTGTTTCAAAATCATTGAGAAGTTCTTCGTACAACTTCTCGCCCTCTCTTAAACCGGAGAAAACTACATCTATATCCTCGCCTACTTTTTTGCCAGAAAGCTTGATCATCTTGTATGCCAAATCAAGAATTTTAACTGGCTCTCCCATATCGAAGATATAAATCTCTCCACCTTCACCCATAATTCCAGCCTCAAGTACTAACTGACAAGCTTCTGGAATTGTCATGAAATAACGAGTGATTTCTGGATGAGTAACCGTTATAGGACCACCATGCATTATTTGCTTCTTAAACAATGGTATCACCGATCCATTAGAGCCCAATACGTTTCCAAATCGGGTAGTAATAAATTTAGTATGGTAACTTTTATGATTTCTTTCTAGATATTCATTTAAAGCTTGAACATACATTTCGGCAGCACGCTTACTCGCTCCCATTACGTTAGTAGGGTTTACGGCCTTATCGGTAGAGACAAAAACAAATTTATCAACTTTGGCCAGCACTGAAATATCAGCCAGAATCTTAGTACCTAAGATGTTTGATTGAATAGCCTCTTCAGGATAATTTTCCATCATTGGCACATGCTTATAAGCAGCAGCGTGGAATACTACCTGAGGCTTGTAAGCTTTAAATACCTCTTTAATTTTCTTTTTATTCCGAACATCACCAAGTACAATCTTTATTGGGCAATCAGAATGGTTTTCTTTAAACTCTTGCTCTACATCGTATAAAGCTGACTCTGCAATATCAAACATGATAAGAAGCCTAGGCTCATAATGACTAATCTGTCTACAAAGCTCCGAACCAATAGAGCCAGCAGCGCCAGTCACTAGGATCACTTTTCCTAGCAAGTCTTGGTGTATCCTAGGATTATCCAAAATTATCTGCTCACGACTAAGCAGGTCCTCAATTTTCACTTCTCTAATTGCACCTGCAGTCAATCCCCCATTAATCCATTGATCAACAGGAGGCACTATAGAAACAGAAATTTTTAAACGAAGGCACTCATCTATTACTTCATTCTTTCTCTGTACGGATAGATCTCTGACAGCTATAATCAATTCTGTAATGCCGAACTGAGTTACTAGCTTTTCAAGATCACCTAATCCTTTATAGATTCGTTTTCCATCAATATTTTTACCTTCTTTTTTAGGATCATCATCCAAAAATGCCACTGTATTGAAAAGAATTTTGCTATCTCTTTTAATTGCTTCCTGAGCAATAATCCCAGCTTCACCAGCTCCGAATATTATTCCATTCTTCAATTCTTTAACTAAAATCCCATTTTTCAAGTAGACAAAAAGCTCTTTCACCAATAATCGGTAAAAGATTAGCATAAAGAGAGAGGATAAACTCGCTATAATAAGTACTGATGTTGGAAGCAGAAATCTATCATTCAAGAAGTTCCCATGAAAGAAATTCAAGGATAGGAATAAAATGAAATTGATGAGAACAGTTTTAAAGATATTTGCCCCATCTCTAAAGCCCGTATGACGGACAATGCCTTCATAGCTGCGTGTATTCTGCATGACTAACAAACCACCAACCATAAAAATAAAGCTGCCGGCAAAGGCGTCATTCTGCTCTATCAATACCAGTTCAAAATTAAATCGAACCAAATATCCAAATAAGGCACAATAGAAAAGAATAAAGGAATCAAGGGTGGCAATTATCCATCTAGGAAGGATTTTCAACCGCGTTAAAAAATTCATAGTAGAGATTTATTCAAATAATACTTCGTTATAAACTCAATCACTGAAACAGGCCTATTACTTTGCAAAGTAAAGATTTTTACTGCTTATATCTAAATCCTTTTATATTATTTCAATAATATTTTGCGTTTTTTAGGCTATCAAATGATAACTTTTGTTTATAAACGCAATAAACTGTCAATTCAGATTAATTGGAGAGTGCTAATCAGGAATAGCAAAGGCAATTCGATAGTTGTTATACCTCTCTACTCCCCTCAAATCTCCCCATAGACACATGTCCTTTTTGGGTAACACCTTTTCCAGCCAATACATTAAAAAAGGTTTGGAAGAGAATTTTAAGATCCAAAAGGAAGGTAACATTGTCTACATACCATACATCTAGCTTAAACTTGGTATCCCAAGAAATAGCATTTCTTCCATTCACCTGTGCCCAGCCAGTCACACCTGGCCTTACTTCATGTCTCCTAGACTGATTAGCTGAATAAAGCTTGAGATAATCATCCAATAAGGGCCGAGGTCCTATTAGGCTCATATCCCCTTTCAACACATTGATTAACTGAGGAATCTCGTCTAGTGATGATTTTCTTATCATCCTTCCAAAATTAGTGATTCTCACAGAATCAGATAATGGATCACCATCCTCATTTACCAGATCCAACATAGTCTTGAATTTCAATATCTTGAATGGAATATGATCCATTCCAGGACGAGATTGAGAGAAAAATGGTGTCCCTTTATGATATATGCTTAAAGTAATAACTAGCACCAAAAATATCGGCAGAAGTATAATAAATAACAAAAAAGCCAGAAGTAAATCCATCGGCCTCTTTATCCAATTACGATATATCACTTATTTAAACGTTTTACTGAGCTCTTCATGCATTATTTCCACTATCATTTCTTGATCCTGGAAGGACAAATTAACTGAACTTGGTAGACAAAGTCCATTTTCAAACAATTTTTCAGATAAGCTCCCTCCATAATATGAAGTTTTATTGAAAATGGGTTGCGTATGCAGGGGCTTCCACAAGAATCTACTTTCTATCCCTTTCTTCATTAATGAATTCCTTAACTGATTGTTGGAAAAACCTGTTTTCTCCTTGTCGATCAATATTGCGGTAAGCCAGTAATTAGATTTGGATTCTTTGCCCTCAGTTTGGAAGCTTATTCCTACAAAATCCTTTAACAAGCTTCTATAATTTGCATTAATAGCTCTTCTTTTCCTTATAAAAGAATCTAATTGTTCTAGTTGGGCAAGTCCTATAGACGCTGCTAGATTATTCATTTTAAAATTATAACCAATTTCTAAGTGGTGATAATATGGCAAATCTTCTCTAGCCTGAGTGGACAAATGCTTCGCCCGCTGGATTAAGGCTGTATCATCAGAGATTAAAGCCCCGCCACCTCCAGATGTAATAATTTTATTGCCATTAAATGAAAAAACTCCTATTTCCCCAAAAGTTCCACAGCTTTTATCCAAATATTTACTACCAACAGCTTCTGCTGCATCTTCCAAAATAGGTATGTTGTATTTGGTAGAAATCTCCATGATTTCCCGCATTTTAGCAGGCATACCAAACAAGTGGACGACTACAATGGCTTTTGGTTTTTTTCCTTTAGATATTCTACTGAGAATAGTGTCCTCCAAAATTTCTGGACAGATATTCCAAGAGCTCTTTTCACTATCTACAAAAATTGGTGAAGCTCCAAGATATACTATAGGATTTGCTGAAGCGCAAAAAGTAAAGGACTGACATATTACCTCATCACCTGCACCTATTCCTAAGAGAACCATTGCCAAATGCAAAGCAGAAGTTCCTGAGTTCAAAGCGACACATTCGTGTGACTTTAATCTTCTTGACAATTTACTTTCAAACTTATTAATGAATGAACCAAAAGTAGCTATATGTCCAGAACTTATAGCCTGTTGAGTATACAGGTTTTCGCTGCCTTTAAATACTGGAAAGGATAAGGGAATTTGTAAGGACATTCTATAGTTTTTGCTCTTGCTTATAAATATATCACAGATTTGTCAAACCACCATAGATCAGATTTTAATAAAAAAGGCTCCAGAGGAGCCTTTTTATATCTATAGTTTACTTTACTTGTTAATTTAAATTAAACGCTGACTCTCTAAATCCACTTTTATCAACTTTAATTTTTTTCTTTTGTTTATCTTTTAATGCTCTAATTTCCAACACCTTAGGCTGAACAGCTACTTTCTTTTTTACATATTTAACTGTAATGTTATCGAGTCGATATCCCAATACAATTGCAATTATTGATATTACTGGTAGTACCAGATGATCCGAAAAATCTCTTAAAATAAAAACCAAAAAAATGAATACAAACTGCAATCCTGCTAGTATCAAAGTTACTTGGTCATGTCGAAATCCCATTCTCATCAAGAAATGGTGAACGTGAGATTTATCCGGACTCATAGGTGCTTTACCCTGAGAAATCCTTCTAGTAAACACTCTAGCCATATCATAAAGAGGAAACATCATCAGTGCAACGCCTATAGAAAAAACAGGTTCAAATTTCAGAAAACTGCCATCTGGAAGACCTGAATTTCTTTCCATAAAAGCAATAATTAATGCTCCCATGGTAAAGCCCAATGTTAGGGACCCCGTATCACCCATAAAGATTTTTGCAGGATGCCAGTTGAATACAAGAAAGCCTAGTATGCCTCCTAGAAATGCGAAGGATAAGAGTGCATAACTTTGCAATCCTTGAATCAGAAACCAAGATCCTAAAGATGCAAAAACTATACATGCCATGGTTCCAGCCAATCCATCCAATCCATCGATCAGGTTAAAAGCATTCGTCAAAGCAAGAAGAGTGAATGCAGAGAAAGCGTAGCTAATAATAATATTTAGCTCTCCAATCCCAAGAAATCCATGTAGATCTTTAATTCTAATATCTGAAGCAACAACCACTAAAGTAACAGCGACCATCTGTCCTAATAACTTATGAGTGGCTTTGAGTTCAATCATATCATCGCTAAGTCCCACAAAGAACATCAATCCTATCGCTCCAAGCAGGTATCTAATGTCTGGTAATGGAAATTGCCAGCCCCATATTGCAAGAGTGACACCAACCGCTACTACAAAAGAGATTCCCCCCATAGAAGGGATAAATGACTTATGGATTTTTCGACCTCCCGGTGTATCACCGATTTTCATCCTTTTCAGGAATTTGATCAAAATAGGGGTCAATAAAAGACCTACTGAAAATGCTGAAAGAGTAGCAAGTATAAAAAACATAAAGTAGTAGTTAAACTCTAGTTGGCTAGGACAAATTTAAGAAAAAACAATACAATACCCTTGCCATTAATGATTATATAATATTAAGCATGATTAGTTAAAAACTAGAAAATCTCAGACTTGTGGTATTATGCTAAAAATTCGGCATAAACTACATAAATAATACCTCAAAAAAGCAACCGTAGTATATGACCAAATTCACCATATACAAATCTTCCACGAACGGCATTTAAACAATTTCAAAAGCATTATCAAAATGTGGAAATATGGGTAAAACCGGTACATTTTGAAAGGTGCGATTGGTGAGAAAATGGATAAATTATAATTTTAAAGACCTAATTTACGCAGCCTCTATAAAATAAAATGGTTGAAGCAGATTATAAGTAATGAAAAAGGGTCTAGGAATAATAGATGCAGAAGTTTGCTCAGTCATAGCTCTCGGCTATTTATTCCAAAAATAAATCAAACTAGTCTGGGCTAAGAAGGAAGTCATGTTCTCTCCTACTGGAAAGTCGGGAGTGCTCTCAGGAGACAATTGCCACTGGTAATTGTTCGCATGGATAAACTGTAGCTTGGAACTGAGTAGTAAATTATCCCACTTTTTATCAAAGAGGAAGCCTATAGAGAGATCTACCCAGGGTTTTCTTTCAGTATCCTGCAGTTGGGCCTTGTAGTAAAAGTCTTGATTATTTGCCAAGCGCTCCAACTGAATCCCCATTTTATCCAGTCCATCAACTAAGGAGAACTCCACTGTCTGTACATTAGAGCCTACACCTATTCCTACCCCAAGTGCTTGTCCATAATTTGCGAAACCTCGAGCTCTAGTATGAGTATGCCAAGTCAACCCACCTCCCAAACCTCCATATCGAATATATCTATTTACAGACTCTTGTTGCTGAGTCATTTCACCCCGTACCTGAAGCACTTTATTTAAAAGAGGCAAATCAAATAGTTGGACAAATCCCAAGAGATAGGCTCTAGCATGTTCGGGACTAATTGTAAATTCCCTCCAATTTTTTGCATGATCTCTTCGTCCGAATTCAAAATACATTTCAGTTTTTGATTTGGGCAGGACAAAGCGACCAAAAATAGATATCTGTTGATCCTGACCATTGGCATCCTTATCAAAACCATAAGCATCCTTGGTAACTCCTGAAAAGACTGGCAGATATGTTAAAAATCCAGATTCCATGGATTCACTGTATTGTTGGAAAGTTCTGGTAAAGCCTACAAACAAGCCCGGAACCCACTTAGGATTGTAGGAAAGCATGAAGGCATTTAAATATTTCCAGTCATCTGAAAAGCTTCTAAAATATTGGGAATTCAATTCTGGGTATTGTGAAGGATCATAACCAGAATTTTTAAGTTTCCCTATGATTAGCTGAGTTTCAAAATTCCCAATAAAGGTATGAGCAGGCTTTGTAGTATTCACTGTAAAATGAGGAAACCCTTGTGAGTTATTCGAAAAAGTCAAGGCATTAAACTGCCCTGGTCCCCACCAGATATTCTCGGTAGCCGCACCTATTTCAAAGGCACCATATTGAAGGGAAAGTTTCGATTGTCCCCACCAAGTCTTAAAAAAACCTCCCTCACCAAAGCGGTCAGGGAAATCACCGTAATTCCAAAAGAAGAATTTATTCCTAATTTCTGAATTGGAAAAATTGTCCAGCCCAGTTCTAAAACCTTTATTTTGAGCAATAAGCAGTTCAGGCCTAAAAGTAAGGTTGATGAATTTATACTTTACCTCAACTCCACCCGAAAAATAGGTCTGAAAACCGGGATTAGGAATCATCCCATTATCTCCCCATCCATAGGGTCTTTTGGTGCTGAGACGTGTGGTATTAATTAATGGGCTTAGCTGGATAGAAATATCACTATCTATCAAGTTCGCTGAAAAAGGATAAAGGATGGAATCAGCCAAAATGGGCCTTAATAAGAATGAAGTGCTATTATTATATAGCGTATCTATTAATTGACCTCTACGGGCATTCTCTTCCAAAATCGGAAAATTAGCGGGTAGAGATTGAGCGAACCCAGTATTATTGAAGAAAAATAGAGTTGAAAAAACAACTACTAAAATTACTCTCATTGATATAGCGAAATGATTGTATTTATAATTCGAACTGAAGTTTTGCCATCCCACATAGGAATTCCCTGATATTGCTTCCAGTTACCCTCCATTAACTTAGAAAGTGCGGGCGCAACATTTTCTGGGTTGGTTCCTATTAATTCATTGGTACCCAAACTTATGGTCTCAGCTCTCTCCGTATTATCTCGTAATGTAATACAAGGAACATTCATCACTGATGCCTCCTCCGTAATTCCCCCAGAATCTGTAATGACTCCTTTAGCGTACTTTACTAGATAGTTAAACTCCAAATAAGATAAAGGTGGAGAAAAATGCAAGTTTGGATAGGCTATCCCCATCCCCTCTAAAATTTTAGCCGTCCTAGGATGAACTGGGAAAATAATAGGCATATTTTCTACCCCAGAAACAATAGCTTCAATTAAGCTTTTTAGCTTAGACTCTTCATCCACATTGGCAGGCCTATGCATGGTCATCACAAAATATTTTTGAGGCTCAAGCGTATCATACACATTTCCTGTTGGCTTGATCAACCTCTTTTGGTTTGCAAGCAAGGTATCAATCATGGTGTTTCCTACAAAGTGAATCCTATCCTCAGCTACACCTGCTGCTTTTAAATTAGCATTAGCTATTTCAGAAGTAGTAAAGAAATGATCCGTAATGCTATCAGTTACCATGCGGTTAATCTCTTCGGGCATAGATAGATCTCCAGAACGAATTCCTCCTTCAACGTGCGCTACATCAATCTGCAATTTCTTGGCAGCAATAGAACAAGCCAAGGTGCTGGTCACATCACCCACAACGATTACTAAATCAGGTCTGTTTTCCAGTAATTCCTTCTCGAAAGCGATCATAATAGAGGCAGTTTGTTCTGCTTGAGTTCCTCCTCCTCCTCCTAGATTTGCATTAGCCTCCGGGATATTAAGTTGTTCGAAAAAGTCACCAGACATCTTTTTATCATAGTGTTGTCCAGTATGCACCAGCCTGAAATCAATACCTATTCCGGCACTTTTCTGTTTTTGAATCTCATGAATGATTGGGGCAATTTTCATGAAATTTGGTCTTGCACCGGCAACTATGGTAAGATTTATCATTTTTAATTCTTTGTTAGTCAATGACCTTATTTAATTTAAGCAAGCTGAAAAAGTCATGAGCAAAATCAACATACTTATATTACAATACTGATTTAATGGTAGTTAGCATCTCCGCTGCGATTTTACTGCGTTCAAAATCGCTAGCCAATTTTCTACACCCTTCTTTGTAAACAGATTGGTCATACCTAGTAGTATATAAAATGTCAAGCGCTCTTTGAAACTCAATTGGGTTTTCAGGCTCAAAGCATACACCAGCTCCATATTTCTCTATTATACCCTTAGTCTCACCAGATAGTCCTAACATAATAGGCTTTTCAACTGCTGCAGCTTCAAAAATTTTGGAAGGAATAACAGTCAAAAAAGTATCTGACTTTTTCAAATTTACTAAAGCCACATCCATCAAATGCAAGTAATCAGAAACCTGTTCTTTCGGAACTGAATCTAGAAATGTAACATTACTGAGTGAAGCTTCTGATGCTCTATCCATCAAATTTTTTTTATTGGCTCCATCACCCATAAATAAAAATTGGACTTCAGGATATTTCTTTTCTAATTCAATCGCTTGATCCAAAACAAAATCTAGCCCATGGGCTAGGCCGTGCGTGCCTATATATGCCAATATAAACTTACCCTCAAGGTTCAAAGACTCTACCAAGTGTTCTGGTTTGTCGGCAGGAAAGTATTTACTTAAATCAACGCCATTTTTATGAATGCTAATCTTCTCGGGAGTGATTCCTCTTTGACTGATTTTTTCTTTAAACGCATCAGTGACTACAACTACTTTATCTGCAGATTTGTACATTCTCATTTCAATCCATTCTAAAAATCCTATCACGGACTTATTTGTCATAGCTCCAACTGCCACAATAGATTCAGGCCACAGATCTCGCACTTCCATGATCCACTTTTTCCGCTTAAAAAGACTTAACTGCCACGCAGACATAGCACTAAAAAATTGGGGAGAAGTTCCAATAATAATATCGGTTTTAATAAATAATCCATGTAGGAAAGAAGTTACTCCGAAACTTATGTAATCAAGAATTCTCCTAAAAGTCCCTTGATTAGAAGTAATATATGACCAAACTCGAATAACTCGTATTCCATCAATATTCTCTTCTTTTCTCCATGAGTTTGTATAATTATCAAATACTTCACCTTTGGGAAAGTTGGGAGCACAGGTAATCACTGTTATTTCATGACCAGCTTTCATCCATTCTATACAATGTTCGTACGTTCGGTTTGCAGGAGCATTAACTTCTGGAGGAAAGTTATCTGTGATAAAAAGAATTTTCATTAAACTGATTTTAAATAGGTAATCAATTGATCTTCAACTAGGGTTACTAAAAGGAACTTGGCTCCAACTAGTTTATTATAGCTTAAGCAATAATCATATTCCACTAACTGAATGTCAAGAGCTCCATCAAATTTCAGAGTTAACCTTTCAGTAACAATAACATTCGCACTATCTATAATTGATACTAAAATATCTGGATGAAAGTAGAATCTAACTTCTAATAACTGCCCTTGCATATAATTAGTAACTTGATCTGTAATACAAAATCCACTTGAATCTTTCTCAAAAGTTCGCTTATGAATTTGTTTACCAAATCCATCATGCTGAGCGGAATAACAATCATGAGTATCTTCTAGCAACTTCACCTTTGCTCTTTTTCCAACTCTAAACCCCGACCAAACACCCGATGAATTCTTTCGATCTATTGTTAAGGTATTATGAGCAAGTGTTGATCTTTCCCAACTTCTCCTTTCGGAAATATTATAAGTAGATATTCCAGGGTCAACTATAATAGGTGATTGCCCTTGATGTAAAACAAAGGAAAAAGTGTCTGCATGTGCATGACCCGGTTGGTAGGTAGGCTTGATTCCTTCCACATCGACAATCAATTTATAATCATCAACTTCTAATAGCCTGTATCCTGACTCCTTGAGTTTTTCAATTTTATACTCTAATCCAAGAGAATAACCAATTTCTTTTAAAACACTTGAAGACAGTGCAATTCCTTCAGTAGTATCATTGAAATGAGGCAAAGTCCCATTCGCAAATGTCATCTGATCTAACCAACCTAACATTAGCTCAGCCTTATCTTTCAATAGAGATTTAAGGAAATGATCTTCGGAAGTCAAATAATACGCTTCCATTACTCTAAAAAGAATAATCTGATGGTACATAGGCGCCAACTCAAAGTGCGCACCGTCTGGAAGAATCTGCTCCTCAAGTTCAGTTTTAAGTAATCTCTCAGCTTTACTAATCCAGTCTGCTTGGTTAAAATAGTTTGCCCCCATCCACAACGCAAAAGCATTTTCCAATAAGTGGTTTGCAAGAATATGGTATTCCAAATTTTGGGAAAGGTAATTTACCTCAGCCAAAACAAGTTTTTCAAATTCATTGCGAGTTTTTTCCTGAATTTGATTCGTCTCCAAAAAACGGATCATATTCATAATCCTTAATGAAACAGGATAAGGTTCGAGAGGAAGTGTACCAATCCAAAGCCAAGAATATAAATCTTTTATAACTGCGATTTTCTCTTCGCACGAAAGATTTTCTTGTTTAAAAAAATCAAGGTATTGAAGATTATAATTCCAGAGTTTTCCATGAGTTTGATCATTCCAGTTGATTTCAGAATTTGGATATTCCTTGGAAAGGTTTAGAAAATCAAATTTGTAACTGTTCTTCTCAATCTTTAAAAATGGATGAATTGAGGAGGTGGAAAAAAAGTCAAGTTTATTCTTTGGTGCAGCATCCAATTCAAAAGTAACTAAAGCACCTGTTTTTGAAAGTCTATTTCTTACCTGATATATAGCCTGAACAGGCTTAAGGTAAGAAAGAGTATGAAGAAGGATCTTAAATTTAGAAAACAACAGATTAAATTTTGTCAGCTACTAATGATGCAAAAGTGAGAATAATTTCTAAATCACTGACTTGAAGTTCTGTCTCCAAGTCAGTGAAAAATTATATTAATCTACGTTTACCCAAGCCCCTAACTTTAAACTTTCTATAGCAGCAAAACTTGCTTTGGTAGTATTCACCAATTCATCCATTGGTATGATTGGACTTCCTCCTTTTTGAACAGAATCGATTAAGAGGTTGAATTGATTCTGATGTCCTTTATCTTGACCGGAGGAAGCCGAACTGAAATTCTTAAATCCAAAACCTTTCAATTTTCTCCAGTTATCCATGATTAAAGTTCGTTCCTGATGATAGACTTCTACCCTTTCTTTGGAATAACTTTTTGATCCATTAGCGAAGTAATTGATCACCCCATTTGTTCCGTTTTCGTATTTGAGAAGAATTGTGGCATTGTCCGTATTTTCTTCAGGATTAACTCCCATCGCATTCATGCATACAGACTTAACCTTAGAACCCGAGAGATAAGTAATCAAATCAATAAAGTGACAAGCTTCACCAATGATTCTTCCCCCTCCCACTTCCATATCATGAACCCATACGTTTGGCGGAATAAGCCCTGCATTCATGGTCGCAATGATGTTCATTGGAGTATCTCCTGAACCCAAGGCCTTTTTCATCTGTATTGCCAGAGGTGCAAATCTTCGATTAAAGCCAACTGATACTGTTTTCCCTGACTCCTTATAAGCTTCAACTACTGCGTCCAACTCTTCTTGATTGAGTGCCAATGGCTTCTCCACAAACACATTCTTTCCAGACTTTAAGGCTTCAATTACCATTTTTGCGTGTGCATTATGGCGTGTAGTCACCAGAGCCAAATCCACTTCAGAATCTTGGAAAATTAATGAGTTGTCGGTTGTGGACTGAGCTACGCCATATTTCTTTGCGAGCGTAGTCCCTGACAATCCACCTGAGCTAGAGATGAACTTTAATTTTGCCTTAGTTTTCTTTAAACAGGGAAGAATCATCGCAGAGGTAAAGTTGCCTGCGCCTATAATTCCCACAGTCCCTTTTCCTGGTTCAAATACATTGGAAGAGATAGTTATAGCCCTCTTTGGTTCTCCTGATTTTTCTGGATAGACCAGAATTGAAGCAATGGATTTGCTTCCGGACATATCTCCATAAATGGACTCATATTGATCTAAGGGCACTCGCTCCGTGATCAAGGGTTCCACTACTATTACCTTCGAATCAATCGCATTTAATACGGCCTCAAAATTTCGCTTCTCTGTCCACCTCACATATCCCAAAGGATAATCCTGACCCTTTTGTTCGTAAGCCTCATCATATCTCCCTGGACCGTAGGAGCACGAAACTTGGAAAGTCAACTCCTTTTCAAAAAAGTCAGCTCTGGAAATATCCAAACCGATAACTCCGATAAGGACAATTCTTCCTCGCTTACGGGACATTTTAGCTGACTGGGAAATGATTTCATTACTTTTATTGGATGCTGTGATGATGACTGCATCGGCCCCTACTCCATTAGTGAAGCTATTTACAAAAGCCACCTGATCATTTCCTTCTCCAGGGTTAACAGAGGTAATTCCAAGCGATTCTGCCAAAGCAACCTTTGCAGAATCATAATCAAACCCTATTACTTGACAGCCGTTTGCCTTTAATAATTGAGCCGTAATAAGACCTATCAAACCTAAACCTACTACGACAACTGTTTCTCCAAATGTAGGGTTAGCCAAGCGAATGCCCTGAAGTCCTATTGCCCCTATCACTGTAAACGCTGCTTCTTCGTCAGATACGTTATCCGGGATTTTAGCAACTAGATTCTTTGGGATCGAAACATATTCCGCATGATTCCCATTGGAAGCTACGCGATCACCCACTGCAAAGTCCTCAACACCTTTTCCTACAGCAATTACCTTCCCCACATTACAATAACCTAAAGGTAAAGGTTGTCCCAACTTATTAAAAACAGCATTAACAGTGGGCTGTAGCCCATCAGTTTTCACCTTATTAAAAACCTCTTTAACCTTATCGGGTTGTTGTCTTGCTTTTTGTAAAAAATTGGCTTTCCCAAATTCAACGAGCATGCGCTCAGTTCCTAAAGACACCAGACTTCTAGAAGTTTGAATTAGTACTTGCCCAGGCTTTACTAAAGGAGCCGGAACTTCTTCCAAAATCGTATTTCCGTCTTTAAGGTCTTGTATGATTTGCTTCATTTCAAATTAATATTTTTATATAGTTCAAGAAGTTGAACAAAACCATTATCGATTGAACAACTAGAAATGTAGGGTTTAAAATTTATCAAATGTTTAATTAAATCATTTGAATCTAATTTTGTTAATTGAACTCCATAAGGTCTTTGTACAACATCACTAGCAATAACATTCTTATTTAGCATTAAAGCCTCTTTGACTGAGAGCGAATCTCCATCAGTTGTAGTGTACCTGATAAAACAATCAGATTTTTTTAAAACAGCATTAAAATCATGAGGAAAATTAATAAATAAAATATTCTCGGGAACTTTAATTCCCTTTTTAATTAAAAATTTATTATAATTCCCACTAGGATCAGAAATAATCAAATATTGATTATTAAGTTCACTTTCAGCAAATACATTAACTAATTCTAAAATTTGATATACTTCATTACCAAACTTATCATAGGAGACATCAAAAGCATTAGTGCAAAATATATATTGATATTCTGTAGACTTTACATTCAAGTATGTATTAAGATTATCTTCTAATGGAACTATAGATGATTGAGGTATGAAAGCTGATATTAGTTTTGTTTCACTATTTATTTTATAAGAAATATTAAAGCTATCAAAGTTAATAACTATTGGATAATTAGAAAACAAAATTGAAAGCTTATCTATAAGGTTACGAAACAGATTATATCTCCCTAGGTTACCATGAAATGTAAAAATAATTTTTTTTAACAGTAAACGACAATACAAAACGACAAAAAATCTAAAATAACTATTTGATGTGTGTAGGTGAACAACTTTTGATTTCCAAATAAGAATGAACAATTTAATTTTTGACTTCCTTTTTAAATCAAAATAAGTAAATTGTATAGTATTATCATCTTTCAAAGAATCTAAAAGTCTTTTTACGTGAATAGTAACACCACCAATTGGAGGTGGTGTTTTTCCAATTATAAGAAGATTACGTTTATGATACTTTTTCATTTTATTAAAAAATAAATTATATTTAATGATATTATACCGAACACGCTAAAAAAAATAATGTTTCTCCTTCGCATAGAGTCTAATTTGTAATAACACCAGATCGATAAAAGGTATATACTAGGATACATAGGGAATGCCCTACGGTGTGAGAATGTGTAGATACTACCTGCTAGAAAAAAAACAGTTAGAATAAGAAGCAACACAAATTCCCTTGGCATTAATTTTCTTATTTCTTTTCTAAATAATGAAAAAACTATAAAACTCCATAGTATTACATGAATTAAACTCACGATAACTTCATAAAATCGGAATGGAGAACTGCTTTTTTCTGACAAGTTATATAATACGCCAAATGTTGGAAATGGTTGAATTTGACTGAAAGTTACAACCGCAAGTTCCCTTAGCCCCATAGGAAGTGAGAGCAACTTTGTACCAAGCCCTGATGGATTATTCAATTCTTCAGAGTATCTATTATACACCTCATAAGTAGAAATTAATCTCTCATAATATTGAGATAATACAGGCATAAGAACAATGACTCCAATTACAACGACACCAATTCTCCACAATTGTATTCGTTTAAATATCAATATTAAAAAACCTAGTATAACGATTCCTGATTCTGGTCTAAACAAACTTGTAATAGCCGCAATCAGGATTACTTTCAGAATCCAATATCTGGTTTTATGCAATGTAACCTTGTAAGCTATGAGAAATAGTAGAGCAATGATAACATCCCTAACTAAAGTTGGAGTAAAAATTGGAATGAAGGAAAAGAATCCCAGTAGAACAGTCCATTTAATAGCTATTGCTTTACTAAAGTTTTCCAATAATATCACGTAAATTATTAATATTGAAACACTTCCAATAAATGAGTTTACAATAACATGAATGTATACATTATTATCATCTATAATATTTGCAATATAAGAATTGAGTCCTAAAAAAAAATTCCATCCAAATGTGTCGGAATACTTAATTGAAATATCGTTGAAATTTGCCATAAACTCAGAAAAATTGTCCGTGTTTCCAATGATATTTGACAATTCATAAAACGTTATGGAATCAAATGTGTGGTAAAAATCTGTGCTTGGATCTTGTACCAAAATTAAAGTCACTGTAATTCCCCAGAATGAATAAAATGCAAAAAAAGAGATTAAAATTATTTTTTTTTCCTGATTCAAAATTAAAAGTGTACCTAAGAAAAAACCTATAAAATATAGAAAAGGAGAGATCAATCCATTTTCAATCCAAAGGAAAATAAATAATATTAATAATAGCGCACTACTTAATATACCTGCTATCTTAATCTGTGTCATGAAGAAATTTATCGATCATTTTTGATACATCATATTTATCTCTAAAAATAGTCAAAGCATTGTTTTTCAACATATTAAGCTTAGCCTTGTCCGAATACAATTCTAAAATTACTTTTCCTAGTTCCTGATAATCTCCTGGGGTAATTTTAAACCCATTCTTGCCTTGTTGAACAATATCATTTACACCACCTAAATTGGATGAAATAACAGGAGTTCCACATGCCATCGATTCAATATACACTAATCCGAATGACTCTAAAAAACGACTTGGAAGCACAAAAAGATCTGCGATATTAAAATAATCGATCAATGTGTTTCGCTCTAAAAATCCAAGAAAAACAATATTATCTTGAACCGTCATGTTTATTGCGTGATGTATAAGATTATTTTTAAACAACCCGTCTCCAGCAATGAGTATTTTTAGTCGCGGTGTTTTTTCTTTAATATTTGCAACAGCTTGAATAAGTGTATCCTGTCCTTTCTTTTCAACGAGACGAGAAACTGAGAAAATGACAAAGTCATCCGATTGTAAATTCATAGTCTTTCGTAAGCTCAATCTTTCGCTTTCGGATTTGGGGTAAAAAATCTTAGATGAAATACCATGGGGTATGACTTTTAGATTAGATTGAAGCTCAGACATTAAATTGCGCCAAGAATCGTTTTCAGATTGACTCACTACAATTACAGCCTTTTGCAATGGTAAAATCTTTTTAATCTTTTGGGGAAGATTAAAGATCTTCATCATTGTAGATGGTTTTTCAAAATAATTTTCAAGTTCTCCCCCGTGCATTACAAATACGCCTTTTTTAACGTCTTTGCTTCTGATAAAAGGAAATAGTAATGCATATAATCTTTTTGACCTGCCATCATTGATTACAATAGTATCATAATTTTTCCTGAAGGCAGCACAGAGCAAAAACATGGATCGCAAGATAAAGTATCCTTTTTGTAATACATTCTTACTTTGCTTTGAAAGCAAAAGCAAATCAACAGAGATTTCTTTCGCGTTTAAACCATTGTAAAGTTCCTCTGCATATATTCCTGCACCACCAATTACCGGTAAATATTCGTAAGTAATTATTAGGATTTTTCTGCTTCCCATTTATTTAAGATATACTGATTAGTTTTTCCCCAATCGTTATTTATGACAGTCGGATTTCCTATTACTAACGAGTTTGCAGGAACATCAAAAGTCACGAAAGAGCTTGGACAAATATGACTGTTATTACCAATATGAATATTACCGACAATCACTAAATTGGTGCCAATCCAAACGTTATCCCCAATAGTTGGACAACCTTTTTTTTTACCTTCTGAAATTTGTCCTATAGTAACCCCAGGACTAAGATTACAATTGTCACCCAAAACACTTCTAACATTTACAATTACTGATCCATGATGGCCAATAAACAGTCCATATCCAATTTTTGTCTTTAATGGAATTTGGAATCCACACCATCTACTAAAAAATCGACTTATAAAAAAATAATCCAATATAAAGCGTTAGTTTTTGAAAATATAGAACCTAATCGTAGAAAAAAGAGTAGCGTGCTCCCTCAATAATACAAAAGCTCTTCACCATACTAATAATATTAGAACTGCCAAAATACCTATACACGTCAGATGCAAAATATTCAAGAAATGTCATTTTCCAGTTTAGCCAAAATGTCCAATGATTTAACTCGCTTATCAAAAATATCTATAGCATTATCAAAAGAATCAACGCCTTCCGTTATGGAAATCTCATTCAAAATATGTAATTTTAATTTACGTACAAATTTAAATTTAAATACTTTAATAGCCGCAGTAAACGAATTATAAAATAATTCTATGATACTAAAATAACTATGACCTTTAAATAAATAAAACTCTGACAAAATCAATTTAAAAATAGACCTGTTGAGAACAATAGCGCGAGCAGTCATAACGTAGACATTAAACTTTCGCAAGCTAGATTCTAGTCCAAGTTTCTCGAATGCTTGAATGCCCGCATAAGCCCAAACAGTTTCAACACTGTAAAATCTCGGAAGCCTATCTGACCAAGTAATACCTCCATTTTCAAAGTGAAAAGCGTCTTCCAATCTTCCGCAGTGTGAATTATTGGTACCTTTCGAGCTACCACTTTGTGGACACGCTCCCGCAATACTTAAGGGATAATCCAAGTGATAGACATTCTCTATAAAATTAGATAACACTATACATGAATAAATATCAGGACTGATTCCACCAAATAAATCTACGTTCTCAGCAACCAATTTATCCAATACTTTAGTTCTGATAATTCCATGATACGGTCTAGGGAGGGCGGTATAGTTATATTCCTGCAAACCAAAGTCAAGTAATTTAGAAATTTCAAAGCTTAAATTCACCTTCTTTACATTGCCTGAGGGAATATAGAAATTCAAATTACCCGAAGTTTTTTGACTAGAATTCGGATAAACATAATACATTGGAAATGTTGAAACAATTGCATCTGCACCAACCCTCTTAAAAACAGTTAAAAATTCAATTATAAACGGATTAACAGTATCATCATCGCCTAAAAACATAAAATAATCCCCTTTAATGTATTTTAGGGCTTTCTGAAAATTTTCTGCCATATTCATTCTATCATAGGTATGAAAATATTCTACTCTATGATCATTCTGACTATAACAAAATTCTCTTAAATCGTCGGAATCACTGTTATCGCAAATAACCAGATGAATTTCCTTTGAAACTAAGCTCAAAATATGGCTTATAGACTTACGACAGTACAACTGACGGTTCTTCGTAGGTATTATTATGCTTATTAAAGGATTCATTAATTACTAGATGAAATTAAGTTTTTGATATAATCTATAGAATTTTTTTTCGGGCTTAAAACTAGAAGGGTAATAAAAAATATACAAGTAGCTGAAAAACCAATCCAAATAAACGAGTAGAACCGATTTACTTCTATAATATCAGGAATAAATGAAAAAACAAATCCAATACTCATCGTTAATATAAACGGAACAATGATAGGTTTAAGATAAAGTTCAACAAAGCTGATAACACCAAAATATCTTCTATTAATGTAAAATACATAAATATTTGCAATTACAAATTGAATACCACAAAAAATGAAAGCGCCGCCAATTGCTCCATACTTACTTATTGCAATCCAATATCCTGGCAATGTAAAAAATAAACTTCCTAAACCCAATATAATATTTAATCTCGTATAGCCATTAGCAATTGCAATATTATAAGGAAATATTTGTAGTGAAAGAAACGCTACACCAATGGATATAATAGGAACATAATCTTTGGTTTGAATCGCAATTTCATGATTTCCTGTCCAAATATAAATTAATTCATAGCTAAAAAAAATCATACATGCCATAATTGAAAATATTAAAATATTAACAATAATATTCAGTTTATCCAATAGTGCCTTCGCTTCATTCACTCTGTCTCCTGAAAATAAAACTGTAAATCGGGGAAGCATAGCAACAGATACCGGAGTTACAAAAATAAATATAGACATAGATAGGGAAACTGCAAGAGTATAAAATCCTAAGTTTTCTATTGGTAGTACTTTGCTAATTACTAGCTTATCCATCTGTGTATTTAAAGCAGCTACAATAGATATCAAAAGCATACCACTTGCAAATTTCCAAGTTTTAGACAGTATTGATCTTTCAATTCTGTTAAAATTAAATGAATGATTACCATTAATTGCTTTTCGGAGTATCAAACCTGCAATAATAGCAAAAGATAAAGTCGAAAATGCTTGCCAAATAAAAAAAACTTTTAGACTAGGGAGGAATAGAATAATTACTGCGACAACACCGTTTCGAAATACACTCCAAGTTACTTGCAACGTATTTGACATTATTTGCTTCTCCAATCCAATGAGCCCCCCTAAATAAAATCGAATAAGTAACTGGAAGCCAATTTCGAAACCAATAATTTTTATAAATATTGAAATCTCATGAGAACTATATACCTCTGAAGTGATCCAATTGGAAGAAATAACATTTGAGAATGCGAATATTAAGGCGATACAAAGTCCCGTAATCAAAAAGTATACCGTTTCCAAAGTTGCAAATATACCGCGTTTTTCAAGAAAAGATTGATCAGATCTGGCTAGTTCGCGAGATAGAGTTGCTGTAAGCCCGGAATCCAAAATCACCATAAGGCCCGAAACAACTAAACTAAAACTAATAATTGAATAACTGTCAAAACCCAATAAATTAATATAAATCGGAATGAATACAAAACTTGATACCACACTCCAAAATTTACCTACATAATTAGCTGCTAAATTTCTTTTAATGATCATAAAACATAATGATCATATAGATATTTATTATCAGAAATCCAAATTTTCATATCATAGATCATTTCGTCGTAGCTTTTAACGGAGAAATTAAAATCTTTACGAGTATTAATCAGGGTTTTATCTACATGTAAATCTTCGAACTTTCTGATCGGAATAGAGTTATCATTAAAATGTTTATTAAAAAGCGATAATAAATCAAATTTTGAGATATTACTATTATTAACCAAATGATACAGCCCTGAAATATCTTGAATAATCGCTTGTTCTATTGCCCTTGCTAATTCTAAAGTAGTAACGCCAGTCCATAACACTTTAGAAAATCCATTAATGGGACCTTTTTGTTTCATAAACCAATTAAAAAGGCCTATTCCTTTCAAATTAACATCAGGACCGATAATTGAATTTCTGAAAGTCAAATTTTTATTGTCGATAACTTCACCTAATGATTTTGTCTTATCATATATGGTAAGTCCATCCGGAATAGACATCTCATCATAATTTCCGACTAGACCGGAAAATACACAATCTGTACTTAAATGAATTAGCTTAGTTTTAGTTCCTTCAAGTTTTTCAGCTATCAAATGAGGCAATAAACTATTAATAAATATCGATTTCTTAAGATCATTGGCATCTTCATTTAAAACTCCTATGCAGTTTATTACAGCATCATACTCATTTTCTTTAAATAAACTCTCAAAAAACTCAAAATTTTGAATATCGCCTATTACATTATTGCAATAAGGAAAAGTCTTTCGGGTAACTGCTAAAACATCATGATCTTTTTTTGTCAGATACAAAGAGATCATATGACCAGCCATACCGGTCGCTCCTAAAACTAATATTTTCATTTATTGGCTTAATTCAGTTTTTACGTATTCTAAAGACAAAAGTAAACTTTTAAGTTCTTCTACGTCCAATCTTTTTGTATTGTCAGAATTATATTCATTGTCTTGCAATACGGGCCCATCCTCCTGTACATATTTTGTATAATTCAAATCTCTATAATCAGCGGGAACCCTATAAAAATCCTTCATATCTTCGGCTTTTGACATTTCTTCCCTTCCACAAAGTGATTCATACATTTTTTCGCCATGTCTCGCTCCTATTACCTGAATTTCATTACTCGCATTGAAGATTTCTTTCAAAGCTACAGCCAGCGTCTCAATCGTGGCAGCTGGTGACTTCTGAACAAATAGATCGCCTGGCTCAGCATTTTCAAATGCAAATTTAACCAGGTTAACTGAATCGTCGAGTGACATCATAAAACGCGTCATATTTGGATTGGTAACGGTCAGTGGTTTACCTTCCTTTATTTGCCTAATAAATAGTGGAATAATTGAACCTCTTGAAGCCATTACATTACCGTAACGAGTCGCACAAAAAATTCCATTGTTTGACTTAACCCTTGAATCCCTCGCCTTTGAAATAGCCAGTTTTTCCATTAACGCTTTAGTCATTCCCATAGTATTAATGGGATAAACAGCTTTGTCAGTACTCAATACTACTACCTTTTTCACGTTGTTGATCGCAGCTGCTTCCAGTACATTCTCAGATCCTAATATATTTGTTTTTACAGCTTGCAGCGGATAAAATTCACAAGAAGGAACTTGTTTCAATGCTGCGGCCTGAAATAAAAAATCAGTTCCCGCCATTGCGACATTAACACTTTCAAAGTCTCGTACATCCCCAATGATAAAATTTAATTTATCATTTTTATATTGAATCCGCATATCCTCTTGTTTTTTTTCATCCCGGCTAAAAATGCGAATTTCTCCAATATCAGTATTTAGAAAATGCTTTAAAACTGCATTACCAAAGGAGCCCGTTCCTCCAGTAATCATTAATACTTTATCTTTAAACATAAATTTATTATTAAAAGAAATTAGGCAAAATAAATAATTATCGAAATTAACTTATAGTGAGATTGTGACCCTAAAAGACCCAGCATTTCGAACTATAATATAAATTGAAGTTCGAAATCCTAAGATCACTAAAATACTACAATCTACTATCCACTAAATCCTTGTTCAACATGCTTTTTACATCAAACACCACCTGTTTGTCTGACTTACGGATATCCCAAGTTTTAAATTCCTTATGGCCTACTGCGAGTATAATAGCTGAATACTCTGCTAACACAGGCTTTGTACCTCCGTTCATAATCTCAATGCCATACTCATGCATCACCTCGGCAGCATCAGCCCAAGGATCATACACACAAACATCTATATCGAAAGATTTGAGTTCCTGATAAATATCGATCACTCTGGTGTTTCTTACGTCTGGGCAGTCTTCCTTAAAAGTGAATCCAAGGATCAAAACCTTTGAGTCTACTACTTTGAGATCCTTACGCATCATGTGCTTGATAGTCTCTGTTGCCACGTGCTTGCCCATGGAATCATTCAATCGCCTTCCAGCCAAGATAATCTCTGGGTGATAACCCACTTCCTGTGCTTTCTGAGCCAGATAAAAAGGATCTACCGAGATACAGTGACCTCCTACTAATCCTGGTTTGAAAGGAAGGAAATTCCACTTTGTACCCGCTGCTTCCAATACTTCTTGTGTATCTATATCAAGCAGATTAAAAATCTTAGACAATTCATTCACAAAGGCAATATTGATATCCCGCTGGGAGTTCTCTATTACTTTAGCTGCTTCTGCTACTTTGATACAGGATGCTTTATGAGTTCCAGCGGTAATCACTGACTTATATAACTGATCCACATATTCTGCCACTTCAGGAGTACTACCAGATGTGATCTTCAGGATCTTGGTTACTGTATGTTCCTTATCTCCCGGATTGATACGCTCTGGTGAGTAGCCTGCAAAAAAGTCTTCATTGTATTTGAGGCCAGAGATCTTCTCTAACACTGGCACACATTCCTCTTCCGTCACTCCAGGATAAACTGTGGATTCATAGATCACCACATCTCCCTTTTTCAATACCTTAGCAATCATTTCTGATGCTTTGATCATAGGCGTCAGTACAGGTCTATTGTGTCTGTCCGTAGGAGTAGGTACGGTGACTACAAAAATATTAGCTGAAGAAACCGGAAGTATGGCATCTGTGATCAAAAGTCCATTTCCTCTTTCATCCAATTCTTGAGCAGTAAGAGCCAGGACCTTTTTAAGATCTTCATCAGCCACTTCCAGCGTTCTATCATGTCCCTTTTGAAGCTGATCTACTCTACTTGCATTGATATCATACCCTACTGTTTTGTATTTCTCTGCAAATGCCGCAGCAAGTGGCAGACCTACATAGCCAAGTCCGATAATTGCAATTTTACTGTTTTCTAGGTTTGTAAGCATAAATGTTCATCACAGCATCCCGATAGCAATCAGGGCACTGAGGAGTTTTGTTTGAAATTTGTTAAGAGTTGAGGGTTACTACTAAAGTTGAAAAAGACTAAGCAATGCTATTCTTCTCCTTTCAGCAACATATTTCCAGTATTCGATTCTCTTTGGAAAAGCTGAATATCTGAGCTCATCATATCTTCTACTAATCCTGCAAGATCATATTTAGGCTTCCAGCCCAATTTGGTGTTGGCTTTAGTTGGGTCTCCGATTAGGAGGTCCACTTCTGTTGGGCGGAAGTATCTAGGATCTACTTTAACTAGGGTAGAGTTCAGGAGATTAGAGATTGGGAGAATGAGAGATTGACCAGTAGATTTAAGGTACTTCTTTTCATCTACAGAATCTAGGATACCTACCTCTTCTACTCCTTCTCCCTCCCAGCGGAGTTTGAATCCTACATGGGCAAAGGACATGGTAATGAAATCACGCACTTTGGTTGTCACTCCAGTCGCAATCACATAATCCTCCGCTACTTCCTGTTGTAGCATCAGCCACATGGCTTTCACATAATCCTTTGCATGGCCCCAGTCCCGCTTGGCGTCTAGATTGCCCATGTAAAATTCAGATTGAAGTCCCAGCGCTATCTTGGAAACTGCCCTGGTTATTTTTCGTGTTACGAAGGTTTCCCCTCTCAGAGGAGACTCATGGTTGAAAAGAATGCCATTACAGGCAAAAATACCATACGCTTCTCTATAATTCACAGTGATCCAATAGGCATAGAGCTTGGCCACTGCATAGGGAGATCTAGGATAAAATGGAGTGGACTCTGACTGCGGTACTTGCTGAACAAGACCATACAATTCTGAAGTAGATGCTTGATAGATTTTGGTCTTCTTTTCCAATCCCAATAAGCGCACGGCCTCTAAAATTCTTAATGTTCCCATTCCGTCCGCGTTGGCGGTGTATTCTGGAATATCAAATGACACTTGCACATGAGACATCGCTGCTAGATTGTATATCTCGTCCGGCTGGGTTTCCTGAATGATACGGGTCAAATTCATGGAATCAGTCATGTCTCCGTAGTGTAGCACCAACTGTGGATTCTCTACATGTGGATCCTGATATAAGTGATCAATTCTATCCGTATTTATTAGGGACGATCTGCGCTTAACTCCATGAACCTTATAACCTTTCTCTAGGAGTAACTCAGCGAGATAGGCACCATCTTGTCCGGTGATTCCTGTAATTAATGCAGTTTTCATTATTTGGTTTTAAAAATGCGGAAGGTCAGCAAAAAGAATCTTGAATAGTGCATTTGAATGGGAGATAAATTCATTCCGCTTTACTTAATCCCACAAAGTTCATCACTAATTTTAGTAAGCCGTTCGTCTAAGAACTTTTTTTCTAACCAAATCCCTAAAGTTTGTGTAGGTGTTTGGACTCAATACTTTGGAGTATGTATCCAGCATAGTTTTAATCCCTATGGCAACTCCATAATGCCTGAATTTGAAACGTAAATATTCAGAAAATGCCTGTCCTTTCACATCGTGCAGCATTTTCCATCTTTTCCTTAACGGGTAGCTAGGATTCCCCCAATATGGCAAAATATTAGTATCGCATTCAGCAAGATAATCTGAGCTGGTATAGCATTTAAACCCTGCCTCGATAGCTCTAAGGCCATAATCATAATCTCCTAGGTAATGTGTGTAGGAAGGTGAAAGTGTTCCTATTTTTCTAACGATTTCTCTAGAGATCATCACAAAATTACCCGATATCAAGGTTACTTGCTGTAGATTCTTTTTTGGCTTAATTGGACCAAACCCATCCCAACCACCATATGAAAACTCCTCTGTGTTTGGAATCTTACATGCCGCTGTAATGATGTTCGGCTTTCCAACTTTGAGGTAATCTGCATAGATATTTTTTATGGCGTTAGGCAATAAGAACGTATCATCATTCAGCCAAAAATAAAAATCAAAGTCATCTGATTCAATAGCATTCTTCCAAGCTAAATCCATTCCTCCATTCCAAAAAAGATTTCCACTCCCATAAACGGTATGAACTTGGGGAAACTCTGAATTAATCATTTCAGAAGTGCCGTCAGTACTTCCATCATCGCAAAGGAACACTTCTAAAGTACTATCCTTGGGCAAATCCTGTTCAAAGAGATTTTGAAGGCAATTTCTAGTTTTTTCTTTTCGGTTATGGCATGCAATGAGAACAGCGGCTTTCAAATGGACAAGGATAATGGTTAGTATTAAAAAGAATAAATTAGATGTTTGTGCTTTGAGCCTGGAATTTAGGGCTTATTGCATAAACATGAAAGTTGAATCTATAAAAATTTATGTGTATTCGGATCAATACATATTTTGAATACCATTCTCGTTAACTGCGCTCAGGGACCGAATTTAAGTTTGATGCCTGATTAAACATAGGTGCAGGTAGCCGAATACAGCTATTAAAATTTAACAGAATAATTAAATTTTCACTTCCTTAAAAGTTTCTTGATTCTTCAAAAACCATTCGTATGTTCTTTTAATACCATCTTCAAGACCAATTTTTGCTTTCCATCCAGCTTGTTGCATTTTGGTGACATCCATTAATTTTCTTGGTGTTCCATCGGGTTTGGTCGAATCCCAATTAATATCTCCAGTATGTCCTACTGTTTTTTGAATCAATTCAGCTAGCTCTTTAATAGAAAGATCAGTCCCTGTTCCAATGTTATACAAGTATTCCTTGAACTCATTTTCTAATGCAAACACTACTGCATCAGCTAAGTCTTCTACAAATAAAAACTCACGCATAGGTGAGCCAGAACCCCATAGTTTGACAGGCTCACTACAAGTAGTTCCATTTCTTTCACCAGCCAATTTAGCCTCATGAAACTTCCTCATCATTGCCGGAAGAACATGAGAAGTAGTCAAATCAAAATTATCATTTGGCCCATATAAATTGGTAGGCATTAAAGAAATGTAGTCCTTTCCAAATTGCTTCCTAATGGCTTCGCAGGCTTTCACACCAGTGATTTTTGCTATTGCATACCATTCATTTGTCGGCTCTAATGGGCCTGTTAATAAGTACTCCTCTTTCAGAGGCTGTGGAGCTAATTTTGGATAAATACAGGAGGAACCTAAGAAGATGAACTTTTGCACATCTGCTTTCAGAGACGAGTCTATGAGATTATTTTGAATCTGCATATTCTCCATCAAAAATTGAAATGGGTTATTGTTGTTAGCAAGAATCCCCCCTACTCTAGCTGCTGCATCAATTACTACAGCTGGTTTTTCCTCAGAAAAAAAATCAGAAACAGCAAGCTGATTTCTGAGATCAAGTTCGAGTGAATTTCTTCCTACTAAATTGGTATAGCCTTTCGCATGAAGAGCACTCCAAATAGCAGAACCAACCATTCCCCGATGACCTGCAATAAAAATTTTGTCGTTCTTTCTCAATGATTCATTTATTGATTAAATGGGTGAAGCATTTATAGAATTAAGCTAATATTTCAGGCTTCTCTCTTTCCAAACGCTCAAATACCTTTTTCACGTCTTGGGCTTTCTCCTTCTTTAAAACCAAAATAGCATCATTGGTATGAACAAGAAGTGTATTTTTCATCCCTAAAAACTCAGTGTGAAGGCTTGTCCCAATCACCATATTACCTTTGGAATCGACAGCATGCCCTTGTTGTCTGAAATAAGAATAGATAGATTCAAATGAGCCCATGTCAGACCATGAGAATTTCGACTGAACTACTTTAATCTTTTTGGTTTTTTCCATTACTGCATAATCCACAGAAATAGATGGGATTTTCATAGAAAGGTCGATGTCAAGCTTACCATCTACAGATGAATCGAAAGCTGCTTTGGCTGCATTATAAACTCCAGGTTCAAAAGACTTAAGTTCTTCAAGGTATACTCCTGCTTGAAAGCAAAACATCCCTGAATTCCAGAAAAAGTTACCACTTTTAAGAAACCCTTCAGCTGTTTCCAAATTCGGTTTTTCACGAAAACCTCTAACTTCCTCACCCTCAGCTTTGATATAGCCAAAGCCTGTTTCAGGTTTAGTGGGTTTTAAACCAAATGTGACAATATGACCATCAACTGCAAGTTGAATAGCTCTATCTACCGAATCTTGGTACTTCTGTCCAGATTCTATTAAGTGATCTGATGGCGTCACAAATAATATATCATCGGATTGAGAAGCAAAGGCTGCAAAAGCAATAGCTGCAGCAGTATTCCTTGGACAAGCCTCTATAATTTCAACGTAATCCTTCTTACCTGCTGATTCAAGGTCTTTTCTCGACAGTTCGTAATTATCACAGTTACCCACTACCATTACCTTATCACAAAAACTTTCATTTCTCTTAAAAGTCTTTTGAAATAGAGTTTCTCCTTCAAAAATCGGCAAATACTGCTTAGGCTGGGATTTGCGAGATAGTGGCCAAAGTCTGGAACCTACCCCTCCAGAAAGAATTACGTTTATTACGGAAGACAATTAATTATAGTTGATTATTTGTGAGTAGTAAGATTCTATGGATTGCTGTACTTATCAATTTTCAAATTCTTCAATTTAAAATTCATACACAGCTTCGCCCTTTCAGTCCCATCTCTGATTAGAATTATGGAGTATGCATATACTCCAATCTCCAAACATTTAGGATCTTAGCTTTAGTTTTTTTCTAATTCTGCTGCAAGCAGAACAATAGCAGAATTTAAAAGAAAATGGCTCAGAAAAGCGGTCATAATTATGTATATATGACTGCTTTTTTGAGCACTTGAGGTTACAAATATACGGATGTGAGTAGTTTTAGTACTCATTTTTTATCCTATTTTTACTCAGTATTTTTATATACTTAAAATTGTATTTGAGCCAAACTCAAATGATTCAAGCCTATACATTTAATCAAATACGTGACCAAAACGTAAAGCTTTGGTTTTCTGCATTTTCAGTTTAACCTATTGTGGAGACTCCACACAACCTGTAGAGGATAGCTACTTAATAATTGAATACGTAATAAATTCTTTAAATAATTTTTGGCGCAAAATATACATCAAGGTGTATAAAATTGATAATGTGTTATAGGTAAAATTTCTCTTAACACTTTCGCAATACAATAGAGAAAAATGTACAATTAGGAGGCATTTGAAAGAAGGGGAATTTGACATCAAGGCATTCGTATATTAACTGATTATCAGTATCCTATATCTTTCAGATGAACAAGTGACCCCTTTTTCTTAGCATATCTAGCGGGAAGATCCTTGACGAACTGCAAGCGGGGATGACTGAAGTACCAGCAAAGCCAGTGTTTACCATACATAAAGTCACTATTTACTTTTCATTGCTGCTGTTTCGGATATGCATATTATGTAAAAGGCCGCTTGAACTACTAAGTAAAAAGAATCGCAAACTGACGTTTGCGATTCTACAATTCTAGTTCAATATATTATGTCTACCGGTAGCTCGATGATTAACTTTTCCTCAAAGCTCTCTTCCACCAAGGCAACTGCACTTCTTCGTGGTATCCGTAAGAATTATTGCCATAGCCATAACCGTATCCATAGCCATAACCATAGCCATAGCCCTTATCTATATGAACATCGTTGAGTATACCGTAAATCTTTGATACCCCGCCTTTTTCTACTAGATTATTTAAAATCTGCGTATTTCCTTTCATAGAATATCCTTGTCTAAATACGAAGAAGCTGATATCTGCGAAAGCAAAAAGTTCTTTAGTCTCAGAAACTAATCCCACTGGAGGGCAGTCAAAGATTACGACGTCATATGCCTGCTTTATCTCTTTAACTATTTCACCAAATTTATCCTGCAACAACAATTCAGCAGGATTTGGCGGGATAGGCCCTGAAAGAATGACATCCATGTCTTTATGACCTGTAGCTTTTACTACATCTTGCCAAGGGGTATCTGAGCTTAAGCAGGTACTCATACCTACATCATTTGGAAGATTAAAGTCTTCTGCAATCTTTGGTTTTCGAAGATCCAAACCTATCAGAAGCGTCCTTTTACCCATCAGTGCATAAACTGAAGCTACGTTGATAGACACAAAGGTTTTACCTTCTCCTGAAATGGAGGAAGTGAAAAGAATCGTCAAGTTACCGCGTTGTGAGCTTAAATAAGACATATCAGCTCTCAATGAGCGAAAGGACTCTGTCACTGCTGATCTAGGATTGTTTAATACCGGTATTGCGTCAGCTGCATTATTTCTGCCAATCATCCCAATTAAAGGAACCTTAATTTGCTTTTCTAATTCCTTTGGGTCCTCAATTTTTGTGTTCAAAAAGTCTTTAACAGTAATAAATCCTATAGGAACAATTAAGCCTAAGATCAAGCCTATTAAAAGATTAAGAGATCTTTTAGGTGCTACAGGCAACTGTCCGGCTTTCGCGAAGTCCAAAATAGAATTCTTCGGCAAATTAGCTGCCCTAGTAATCTCAGCTTCGGCTTTTTTCTGTAGTAGATATATGTAAATATTTTCGTTGATGGAGAATTGTCTTGTATATCCTAAAAGTTTTCTTTCTGTTTCAGGAAGGGAATTCACGTCTCTATCACTCATTCTAATCTGATTCTTTAAATCAGCTACTACATTTCTAGTATTTGATATCGCCGAATTCACATTCTCTTGAAGGACTTTTTTCGTATTTTCTAGTCTAGTAGCATTTTCTCGTACTGCTGGAGCTTGGTCTGTAAAATTGGACGTTAACCTAATTCTCTCCGCTTGCGCTTCGCTCAAAGACTGTACTAAGGAATTTAATAATGGATCCGTGATTCCTACAATCGAAGGAGCTACTATGTCCCCTGCGGCATTATTTGCTACATAATCCCGTAGTGTCTCATAATATTTCAAATTAAGTTCAGACTGGGATAATTGCTTTTCTAATTCTTGAAGTCTTTCAAAAATCACAGCTCCTTCCTCGGATAGGTTAAAGACTTTATTTTCAGTTCTATATTTCTGAAGGTTATTTTCTGATAAACGTAAGGAATCAGAAATACCAGACAACTGTTCCTCTATGAAGCGTACGGTGTTTTCTGAGGCCTTATTTTTCTCTGTCAATTCCCTCTTAAGATACATCTCCATTATTTTGTTGATGTAATCTTCTCCCAAGCGTCTAACTGGAGTCTCCAAACCAAGCGTAAGAATAGAGGCTTGCTTATTAATAGCTCCTACTGTCAACTCATTTTTGTATTTCAACGCCAAGGTGGGTGTATCTACCAAGTTAAATTGAAGGATATCCCCAGGGAGAGCTGAAATTTTGTTTACTTTAAAAGTAAAATCAGGTCCAACAATCTCTTGACCGAACTCATATACTGATTTTTTGAGGGTTACCTCCTCTTCAGGTAAAAGCTTGTAATAGGGATCTGCAGGGTTATATATTTTAAATTCATTATCTGCAATAGAAAACTCAAAAGTATCCTCACTGATTACCTCTATTTTGAATCTCCCACCTACCAGTTGTATTTTTTTCCAGTCAACAGAAACTAAAATTGGAACCTTGTCATAAATCTGAGTAGTAGAAAAAAGTCCTTCTTTAAAGTATTGAACGTTAAGATTCAATTCACTTACGGCTTCTTCGGCCAAGGAAAATGACTTAAGTATTCCTATTTCATTTTCAATATTACTTTTACCTTGAAGCATACCCAGTCCACTAGATTCAAATAAATCTGTGCCCAGACTTGGCTTATCGTCTACCACAAGTACCGTAGACTCTACTTTGTAAATATTAGTAGCATATCTATTGAATAGGAAGGCAGCTAAAACACCAACAATCATACAGGCAAGAATGAGAAGCCAGTATTGCAGGTAGTTGAAAAGCAAAACTTTCAAATCAATCTCATCTTCTTGTTGAACCATAAAAGGATTTTGACCAGAATTGGAAGAATTCGGAGTATTCGGGTACATAGAATCTATTTGATTAAATTCAATATTAAGGCCATAGCGGTAATCGCTGAAATTACTAAGGCAATGGATTGGGCTGCATTTTCTCCTGCACCTATTTCCCTTACTTTCATTGGTTCGGCGTACAACTGATCATTTGGTTGAATAAAGTAAAAAGGTGACTCTACCACCTGTCTATCCAATAAATCTATTCTATGAAGTTTTGTGCCTTCTGGGTATTGGCGGATTAAAAGAATCTGGTCACGCTTAGCTACTGGGGTAAGATCTCCCGCATTGGCTATTGCTTCAAAAATGGTCATTCTATCTTGTAAAACAACGAATTTTCCTGGTCTACGGAATTCCCCTAGTGCAGCATAACGAATCCCTCCAAGTTTAACTTTCACATATAACTCAGATTTGACATAGTCTCTAAGCTTCAATTCAATATCCAATCGCGCCTCTTCAAGCGTTTTGTCTTTTACCTTTACATCACCTACTATAGGCAGTCTGATGTTCCCATTCTGATCTACGGTATAGCCTGTCATGTAGTAGATATCTCCACCTGATTGACTTGCTACGTTACCCATCTGACTAGATCCACCTGCTGCTTTATTATTAAAGCCAAACTGCATCATATCCTCTATAGTCTGGATATTGACATCAATGATATCGTTATACTGAAGTTTGTATTCTGGAATCTCATAAGTAATCAACTCGTCATCTTGAATTTGTGTTTTATCTTCAAGATTTTGCAGGTAGATGATTTTCTCATTCGAAATACATCCAAACAGCAGCAAGAAAACTAGGGATAAAATAAATCCCTTAGATAGGTTCCTCATATATGATTTTTTAATTTTTTCTCTCAAAAACTGCGCAAACTTAAACATTTAGCCTTAAATAGTCTGTTTTTTTATCACTTTGCTAAAAACTGACTGTCTTAAAAGCAAAATTACTTATTTATAGATTAGCAATATTTCGGATAATTATAGAATTCTTCGTGCTTTTTCTAAGTCTTCAGCGGTATCTATTGATACAGTTTGATGCAAGGTGTCTACCATTCGTATTCTATACCCATTCTCCAATAATCGAAGCTGCTCCAGCATTTCTATAGATTCCAAATTACTTTTGGGCAAATTAGTAAAGGCCTGAAGCACTTCCCTTCTGTAGGCGTAAATACCCACATGCTTCCAATACGCTACATCCTTTAATTTCTCTCTATTATAAGGAATCAACGATCTGGAAAAGTAAAGGGCGTCTCCCCATAGATCCACCACCACTTTTACCACATTTGGATTTTCTGCTTCTACTGCAGAAATCCTAGATTTAAGTGAAGCCACATCTACCCTAGGGTCCTTAAAAACTTCCACAAGATCAATTAGTGATTTCCTATCCTGAAAGGGCTCATCTCCTTGCACATTTACAATTATATCAGCATTAACGGCACTCAATGCTTCAGCAATTCTATCAGAGCCACTCTCGTGTACTTCTTTACTTACAAAGACCGTTCCTCCAACTTCTTCAATCTGCTTTTTAATTTCTAGATGATCTGTTACCACCCATACTTCATTAAAAACCCCTGAGGCGACGGTACTTAAATAGGTACGCTGAATGACTGACTTACCTCCTAAATCTTGTACAAGTTTAGATGGTAGTCTCGTGGATGCATATCTGGCAGGAATCAGTGCTGCGGTGTGTGGCATAAATTGAGTTGGTATTTCTGAAAAGGTATCAAAACTGCTTGCGCATTTAGCCCTTCTACTTAACCTTAAATGCTTTTATAAGCTTTTGAAAAATATTACGCTGACTTTTCTTTATGCTCTTCTTCTTAGCTTCAAGATCATCTCCGTAATAGTTATACATGTATTTGTTGTTCTGAGAATACAAGTAGGTATTACCATAGCCATAATTGTACCCTTCATAATGATAACCTGAGTTTAGAATACCATTGAACACGCCATATACATTTTTTACCTGCTTATTATTGAAAAGATCGTTGATCATAACCAAGTGATCCTTAACAGTATAATCTTGTCTCACCACATAGAGATTGATATCAAATAATCTCATCAAATCTATGGTTTCGGAAACCAGCCCCATAGGCGGAGTATCAAAAATCACCACATCAAACTGAGTTTCTAAGTAATCTAAAAATTCGATTAACCTAGGTGTCTGAAGTAACTCAGCTGGATTTGGAGGTATCACTCCTGAAGGCACAAACCATAGATTTTCATGACTAGTGGGCAGTATTATTTCATCAGCTTCTACTTTTCCTATCAAATAGGTAGATAAGCCAATCCGGTCTGATTCTCCAAAATAGGAGGCTAATTTTGGCCGTCTAAGGTCACCTCCAACAACTACGGTTCTTTTAGAACCTAAAGCCATTGCTGAAGCTAGGTTTAAGGAAGTAAAGGTCTTTCCTTCACCTGAAACGGAGGAAGTAACCAAGATTTTCTTAGTGTTTTTCCCACTTGCCAAGTAAGTAATCGCTGACCTAAGTGATCTAAATGACTCTGCTACAGCTGATTTCGGGAAATCCAGCACTACCTTATTTGTATCCTTGTGACTGTAGCCTACAATCCCCAATTGAGGAATCATAAAATGTTTTTTCAAGTCTCTCTGATCCTTAATGGTATCATCAAAAATATCACGAACCACTACAAACCCAAAAGGCAGCAATAGGCCTAATACAATTGCCAATCCATAATTCTGCTGCTTCTTGGGGAATATTAATGTACCACGCCTCGCAGCATCTAAAATAGCATTGTCGGACACATTGGAAGCCATGGCAATACCAGCCTCAGCACGTTTTTCCAGTAAATAAGTATAAAGTGATTCTCTTAATTTAAACTCTCTGAAAATCCCAGAATATTCTGATTCTGACTCAGGAAGGGTAGCGAACTCTGCATCATAAAAACGTATATCGCGCTGTATACTACTTTTTTTCTTCTTCGTATTTTCAATCAAATTGACCACATTTTCAAAAAGTGCATCTTGCACCTTTTCCATTTGGACATCAATTTTTAATACTTCTGGATGATTCTCATTGACAGTAGCCAGCAATTTTCTTCTGTCTTGAGAAAGGGTAACCAAGGTCTGAATTAAACCATTTAATAAGGGATCGGGAACACCGATTACAGAGGGGGCAATTACATCAGAAAAGTCTTTGCTCTTCTGCTCCATGTAGGAACGTATTTGTTCAAAATATTCCAGCTGGTAATCAATCTCAGAGTTCATCTCATCGAGATTGTTCATTTTCCCCAATATGTTGGAGAATTCTGCGGAAACATCCAACAACTTGTTCTCAACTTTAAAATTCTGCAATTCACGTTCCTTTTGCTGAAGTGAATCTTCCAAAAAGCCTAATTGCTCTTCAATAAATGCGAGCGTGTTTTCCTGAATCTTATTTTTCTCACTCAGATCGTAAGCGATATAGGACTCCATTACGGCATTAATATAGTCCCTGCCTTTTTCAACAACTTTTGTAGTAGTGCTTAATCGAAGAACCGAGCTATACTCATTCTGCAAATTCACCTGGATTGACCTTGAATAGGTGTCTTCAAGTGAGCTTGGGTTTCTGAACTTAAATACCAATTGCTCATTAATTCTTCCTGGGTTTACCAAGTGAACGATGAACTTTGATTTAGCCGTTTGTATTTCTTCTCCGAAAGAGTAAGTTTTATTATAAATAGATTCATCCCCTGCCGCCATAGCAGAATTAAAGTCCATAATGCTTGTTTCTTCCTGCGCTAGCTTAAATGTCTGCTCAGAAAGAATTTCCATTTGGATCGGCACATCGGAAATCTGAAAATGATTCCAATCTACCTCAATCCGGATCGGAGACCGATCATATAGTTCGATTGCTTTGATATTCGTCTTTGCATAATACTCCACATCAAAATGCAGCTTTTTCAAAGCTTCGCGCGCCAGACCCTTGGATTTTAGGCGGAGAATATCATTCTCTAGATTAAGTCCTGTGGAGAATATATTTGACCTATCCAGAATTCGGGCTTCTGGGGAAGTATTGGTCTTGATCACCATGGAACCCGAAACCTCATACTCATCTACTGTATAGCGATGAAATAGAAAGGTTGCTATCAAAAACAAGGTGATAAAAAACAAGTACCATGGCCAATAGCGAATGTATTTGGCAATCACATACCTGATCTCCAGTGCCTTTTCCTCGTTGTCTAATTGGCTTAAGTCTAACTTCTCCATATCAACTAATTCCCCGTGACCAAATTAATAACTAACAGCGTGGAAGCCAGCAAACCAGCAAAAAGAGCAAGAGAAGCAGTTAGGTTATCTGCATTGCCAAATTGCCTGATATTCATAGGTTCCATATACAAGATATCATTAGGTTGGATGAAATAAAAGGGGCTAGCCAATAATGCTCTATCATTTAAATTGATCTGGTGGATCTTAGTACCTCCATCGTATTGTCGGATGATAAAGAGCTTATTTTTCTTACCCAAAAGAGTTGTTTCGCCCGAATTGGCTAAGGCATCAAAAATAGTAGCCCTATTCTTATAGATCACTTTGACACCTACAGCATTGAATTCTCCCAGCGTGGTATATCGGATGCCGGCGATTCTCAACTTAACGTAGATTTCTTCTTTAAAAAACTTATTGATTTCTAACTGCACTTTCTCTTTTGCTACCTCTTCTGATAGTCCCGCTATATTGATTTTACCTAATTTAGGAACTTCCACATCACCCTTCTGGTCTATAGAATATCCCCTGAAATACAAAGGATCTGAACCTCCTCCTCCTCCGCCACTTCCGCCTATTCCACCGGAACTCTGAGAACCTTGAAAAGAAAAAGCCTCAATAAGTTCAGCATCAGAAGTAGCAAAATCTATCTCTACTATATCAAAAGGCTGTAAAATGTATTCGTAATCAACCTCTGCAAAAGGAATGAATTCGTTTAGTTCTATTGGGGTATTTTCAGGTAGATTTTGCAAATAAGTGATTCGCTTATTACTGATGCAACTGGTTGCAAAAACTACCACACTGGCAAAAAACAGGATTTTCTTCATTCTAGAAGCATAAATTTAGCTTGGGTCAAATATATAAAAATACTTGAGGACAAGGGGCAAGTTTGAATTTAGAACTTAGAAATAAGTAAAACTCAAAGTGGTAATTATCACTATTCAAACTCAATTTTCAAGATTCAATTTTCAAACTATGTAATCAATTAAAAAAGCAATATAGCTCATGATTTTTGTGCAAAGCATAGCTAGCTGCATGAAAAAACATCTATTGACAACGTATAATCGTCAAAGATCATAAAATTACGCAAGGACTTTGGGGTTAATTCCTAAGTTCAAAAATCTCCTTATCTTCATCCTATGCAAATCAGAAAGGCGAATTCAAGTGATTCCACTTCAATAATTAACTTATTGAAGGCCTCCTTGGGAGAAAGTATGATCCCGAAATCTGAGGAACTCTGGAACTGGAAACATAGGGCAAACCCATTTGGAGCATCTCCTGTGCTGGTCGCAGAAGATGATGGTGTAATATGCGGCGTTCGCGTGTTTTTAAAGTGGGAATTCCTTCAAGGAGATCAACTCATAAAAGCTTGTAGAGCAGTAGACACAGCCATCCATCCTGATTATCAAGGAAAAGGACTTTTTAAGAGTCTTACACTTTCTCTTATCGAAGATCTCAAGGAAGAAGGCATAGATCTGATTTATAATACGCCCAATGCGCAAAGTTCACCTGGCTACTTGAAAATGGGCTGGGAAAAATGGGGTAAGCTTCCCCTAAAAATGCACTTTAACCTAAGTTTAAGAAAAAGTAAAAACCAGTCTCCAGCAAGTGACTGGACTAGTATCTCTTCAATTATTCATACAATAGAAGAGTTCAAATTTACATCAGAAAATATTGAGACAAATGTCATCCCGGGTTACATAGGTTGGAGATACATCTCTTGCCCGCTCTTTCCGTATGAGTTCATTTCTGATGGAGAAACCTACCTTTTGATTTACAGAATTAAAGAAGGAAAAATAGGCAAAGAACTCAGAATTGTGGATTTCTTCCAGCTACCAGATTTCGGTCAAAATGAGAAGAAGCAACTAAACAGTCGGTTGAAAACTGTACAAAAGAATGAAAGTGTGAGATTCACTTCTTTTTCTGGGTTACGATTTAAGAATGATTTACCGATTGATATGGGTCTGATGCCAGTGATGTCCATAGGGCCTGAAGTAACGCTTAGACAAGTAAGTTCTACCGATGATCTTCTTCAGAAACCTTGGGCTTGGAGCTTGGGCGATTTGGAAGTTTTTTGAGATCGAAAAGCTTCAATACTATGAGGTTTTATACTGTCTGTAATTAACTTCGCTATACATTTTCGGATGTTCTCCATTAGAAATAAATAGATGCAATGTCGAATGATGAACATTGAATGAAATATGTATATCCGCTTTTCTACCAGTAAAGAGGGAAAAGAAATCTAGAATTTGTTCAAATTTATAATTGAGGTCACTTCGGTCTTCGGTCATCGGTCTTCCGACCAGATAAGCAAAGAATCTAAGGCAACTGGCATCATTGCGGATAATCACATAATGAAGTTTTCAAATCACTGGAAACAAATAAGTAATTGAAAAAAATGAAAGGAAAACAAATCATACAAACGGCAGCTATTCTAGGTGCTTTGGCAGTGGGAATCGGAGCTTTTGGAGCTCATGGATTGAAAGAGATTCTAGCCGAAACTGGTAGAGCCGAAACATTTGAAACTGCAGTGAAATACCACTTTTATCATTCCTTAGCCATCTTCTTGATTGGTATTTTGGCAATTGTAAAACCTGAATGGAAAAAGCTAAGAACTTCAGCGATCTTGATGGCAGTTGGTATTTTGATTTTCTCAGGTTCTTTGTACGTGCTTTCACTCACAGGGATCACCTGGCTAGGAGCTATCACTCCTCTAGGAGGACTGGCTTTTATAGCTGGCTGGATTTTAGTGTTTTTAGCTGCTTCAAAAAATTAAGTATGCATAAAAAGCTCAGTCTCTTGTTCTTATTAGTATTCTTTAGTACCAATCTATTTGGCCAACTCAACCGAGATCAATACCTCAAACTGGAATCTGCCTTAGGTGAAGGAAGTTTTTTCAATGGACATCTCACTGGATTCATGCTTTACGATTTGGATTCTCAGCGAGTACTCTATGAAAAAAATAGTCATCAGCGATTTATTCCAGCTTCAACTACCAAGCTTTTTACGCTATTCTCCTCACTAATTGTCCTAAATGACAGCACGCAAACTTTACGCTATGTCACGGAAGGAAAAACGATTAAGATATGGGGATCTGGCGATCCTAGCTGGAAGTACAAGAAGTTTTTCCAACCTGAGTTCCGTGAATTTCTGGCAACCTATGATAAGGTATTGTTTTCGGATGCGAATATGATGTCTCCAGCCTTTGGATATGGCTGGCAATGGGATGATTATTACTACAATTATTCTGCGGAGCGTACTTCCTTACCTATCTATGGCAATTTGGTGCAGGTGAAAAAGGTAGGCAATGCTCCAACGGTGTTCCCGCCTAGTTTTCAACCAGATATTTTTCCTACTCAAAGAACCATCCGAGAGTTGGAGCGAGATTTTCATAGTAATAAGTTCTACTACAATCCCAATAACTTCCGAGCCAAAGAGGAGTTTATTCCTTTCATCACCTCTCCTGAGCTTTTTATCAAGCTAGCCTCAGATGCTACCGGTAAAAACTGGATTTACCAGCCTGACAGTTTGCCGAAAATCCATCAGGAATGGAGAGGAGCTCCACTATTTCCAATTTTAAAAGAGATGATGTTGGAAAGCGACAATTACCTAGCGGAGCAATTGATGCTGATGGTTTCAGATCGACTTTTCCAGAGATTGGACACCGAGCGTGCCATAGAATACATGCTCAAAACCTATCTGTATGACCTTCCAGACAAACCACAATGGGTGGATGGCTCAGGGTTGAGCCGCCATGACTTGATTACTCCGCGTACTATGGTTGCTCTTTTTGAAAAGATCTATAGGATGGTTCCCGACCAACAGCTTTTTGAATTACTACCAACTGGCGGTAAATCAGGAACTTTGGAAAATAGCTACAGAGCAGAACAACCTTATATTTTCGCGAAAACTGGCACGATGAGCAATAATCATAGCCTCGTAGGTCTAATTAAAGGTAAAAGTGGCAAGTATTATTGCTTTGCCTTTATGAATTCAAACTACCCATGGAAAGCTTCAGAAGTCAGAAGGGAAATGGAAAAAGTGATGGGAATGCTTAGAGAGATGATTTGAACTGAGATTTGTGATTTGTGATTTACGATTTACGATTTACGAGATTAACGCATCAGTTAAAGTATTCGATTAAAGTGTAAGTCCATTCTTTTACTTGTTCTGCACAACAACCTCTGTGTGCTTTATTGTTAAAATAAAATTTCTGAAAATAAATCCATCATTACTGTAAGGATTCAGACAACTCATGGTCTAAAGGGTAAAACAACATAAACCATGAAAAAATCACTGATTCTCTACCTCCTCTTTTTTGGATTCATCAGCTTCTCTTATTCACAAAACTCGTTTGATGTCAAGGTATCTGGCTCTGGACCAACAATCATTTTAATCCCAGGCTTGGCTTCTTCTGGTGAAGTTTGGGATGAAACAGTCCTAGCACTTAGCAAAACCAATGAATGCCATGTACTGACTTTACCTGGCTTTGCTGGTCAGCTTGCTACCGATTTGAATGCTGGTTTTCTCCCAAAAATGAAAACCGAAATTGCCTCATACATTGAAATAATGAACAGACCAGTCCTAGTCATAGGTCATAGTTTGGGCGGATTCTTATCGCTGCAGCTGGCAAATGAGTATCCTGAACTGATCTCCAAAGCTGTAATTGTAGACTCCTACCCTTTTTATTCTGCCGCTATGAATCCTACGGCTACAGTAGAAATGATGAAGCCAATGGCCAAGCAAATAACTTCTACACTAGTCAATTCCAGTCAAGAGGAATTCAATAAACAGCAGGCAGCGAGCATGCCCATCATGACAGCCACAAAAACCCGAATACCACAGCTAGAAGATTGGTCTGTAAAAAGTGATCGAGCTACTATTGGGCAAGCGATATACGAACTGATGACCACTGATTACCGAACAAATCTAAGCGAGCTGAAAACACCAATTCTGGTTTTGGGAGCATGGTATTCCGGGAAAGATTATGGTATGACGGCTGAGTCTGTTAGTGCAAGTTTCGGACAGCAATATCAACTGGCAGAAAATGTACAAATTGAAATGGCACCAACAGCGCATCACTTTATTATGTGGGACAATCCTGAATGGTTTATGACACAAATCCAGAATTTCGTCAAATGAAGAACAGTAAGGAACTTGAGTTCGAAAACCTTTACAAAGCTCACAAGGACAAGATCTTCCGTCTTTGCTTGGGTTTTGTGAAGGATAGAGAACTAGCTCATGACCTTTTTCAGGAGATTTTGATCAAAATCTGGAGGCACCTTGACAGCTTTCGTAGCGATAGTGATATCAGTACCTGGGTCTATAGAATCGCTTACAATACTGCCATTACCTTCTCTGCAAAAGAAAAGAAAAAGCCAGAGCAAGCGGATCTTCCCAGCGGAATGGATCTAGCTGAACCAGAAAACAACAGTCACGAGCAGGAATTACAGCTTCAAAAACTCTACAATGCGATTAATGCGCTGCCAGAAACCGATCGTGTGATAGCGACATTGCTTTTAGAAAACACGCCCTACAAAACGATTGCTGCAGTGACCGGGATTTCTGAAAACTACGTGGCTGTGAAAGTTAACCGCATAAAAATCTCACTCACACAACTCCTCAATCCTAATGGAAAATAACTTCGAAAACATTCAAAAACTTTGGCAGGCACAGAAGCCGGTGGAATTTGACTTGACCACACTAATGGCAGGACTGAAGAAAACCGAGGTCAAGCAACGACGAGAGGTGATTTCTATGTTGATCATCACTCCACTGACGATTGGATTTCTCTTTTGGTCTATGCCTTGGAGAGAGAGTCAGGGAATCGAAATCAGTTTATACATAATTGCTTTTGCAATGATCTGGGTACTTGGTATGGCATTTAGATCAAAAGTTGCCAAAAACGATTCCAGCGAACGGTTTACAAACGAGGAATATCTAAAAACTCAAATCAAGAAGCTGAATTACCGCTACGAAATCGCGGAAAAGTACATGTACGTCTACACCTTCTTCCTTTTGCTAGCACTTAACATCTGTTATTATATCTTACTTGAACCCTTGAATGCCCTCCTACGGATAGGTATTCACCTTGCTTTGACAGTTGTGGTGGGTGGTTTTATGCATTGGCAAATAAGAAAAAAAGTAAAAAAATACGATAAGGAACTGAAGCCGATGATGGAGCAGATGGAAGGAATGCTGGAGAAGAAAGATGGATTAAGTTAAATAGTCAAGGGAATCAAACAAAACTCTTAGTGCTTTCTTCGTAAGGTTTGTGACTAAAAAAGTAATTGCATTCACAGTGATTTGTCAGAACCGTAGTCTGTAACTCAAACTTGAAAGAACAGTATCTTTTATGAGTACTGAAATGCATGCCGAAATAAAGTCCGAAGAGTATTACTAACAAACCCTGAAGAGCTTAGAGCGTAAGGATATCTGAAAATAAACTCATATTTTAGATAAAACTTTGAGGCTATGAAAACGATAGAGGTAAAACGAAAGCTAATTGAGAAAATAGAGCAAATTAATGATCCAAAAATTCTTGATGAAGTAAATCGTTTATTGGAATTTGATCTGGATTCTTCAGAGAGATTGATTTTATCAAATGATCAACTAAACATCATCGAAGAAGGAAGAGCACAATACTTCTCAGCTCAAGTCAAAAACAATGACCAGCTAAACGAAGAAATTGAGGAGTGGCTAAGAAAGTAGTATGGACCTTAAAAGCGGAACAGAATAGAAAGGAAATTTTATCCTATTGGAAGAAGAGGAATAAATCAAATCTCTACCCTATTAAACTTAATGGCCTTTTTAAGGAGGCTGTTAAAATTATCCAATCAAATCCACATATTGGCAAACTCACAACATCAGGAAACGTACGATCAAAAATCGTAAAGGATTACCTGATGTTTTATGAGGAATTCCCTGAAGAACTTGTAATCCTAGCGATCTGGGATAATAGGCAAAACCCAGAAAACCAAGAATATTTTTCTACTACTTGAAAACACAAATAGGTTGTTAATACCCAATTTATAAACCATGTCAGTTTCCTAGTAGGGTAATTCACTGACTAGAATCTGTATTAGCGCAGTCATCAGATAGATTTACTTTTTATAAGAATTAGTAGTTGCTCACAGACATCCTAACTAATTCAAGTCGGTTAATGTAAAATGCATCTTTACATAGCGTTAACTCCCACAATTGAGCTCTAAGCTTGCCGAAATTCTCATTTTCGTGAGTAATCTTTGCTTCATACCATCACTTTTCCCTAATGGGCGAAAGATTTTTCGCACCGACGTTCGTTGTATCAAAAAATCTTCGAGGATCCATTAAAGACTATCCGCTCCGCCGTTGCGAGCCATATCCTTTTATGCCAGTGAAGAGGATCTTACTATTCAAAATAAAAAAGCCCTATTTTCACGTTTAAGTATAAACCTTCTATTTACATGCAAAAACGCGCTTTCCTCAAATCCCTTGGACTTCTTGCCGGATCATTTCCGATGCTTTCTTTTGATTCAGCTCATTCAGCTTACGACCCAAAAACTCTTTTGCCGAAGGCACTTAAAAAAGGTGATACAGTTGGGCTGATTTCTCCCTCTGCGGCTACTGCAGATAGGATGCAGTTTACTTTTGCTAAGGAAGCGTTGGAAGCGTTGGGATTCGAAGTTAAACTTGGTAAAAACCTGATGAGTCGCAGAGGACATTTGGCTGGAACTGATGAAGAACGTGCTGGAGATTTGAATGATATGTTCGCTGACAAAGAAGTAAAAGCAATCGTAAGCATTCGTGGAGGTTCGGGTGCGGCTAGGATTTTGCCTTTAATCGATTATAAAAACATCTCCAAAAACCCAAAACCACTTCTTGGTTATTCGGACATCACAGCTTTGCATTGTGCTATTCACGCTCAAACTGGCTTGATTACTTTTCATGGCCCGATGGGTTCTGGAAGCTGGAACAGCTTCAATGTGGATCAATTTGAGAAAGTATTCTTTGAGCAGGAAATGATTACTTACGAAAACATCCATTCTGAGAGCGATGAGTTAGTAGTCAAATCAAACCGAATTCAAACCATTACAGCTGGTAAAGCTACAGGTAAAATATTGGGAGGAAATCTATCCGTTTTGACTGCAATATCCGGTTCTCCCTATTATCCAGATTTCAAAGACGCAATTCTTTTCATCGAAGATGTAGGAGAAGATCCATACAAAATGGATCGTATGATGAGCACCCTGAAATTGAATGGCACACTGGAAAATATTAAAGGCTTTGTCTTTGGTCAATGTTCTGATTGCGAGCCTGGTGGCGGATATGGCTCACTTACTTTGGATCAGGTGCTAGATGATTACATTCTCCCGCTTAATATTCCTGCATACTCTGGCGCGATGATTGGACATATTTCTAAGCAATTTATCATACCTGTAGGAGCGAAAGTTGCTATGGACGCGGACAAAGGAACCATTACACTACTTGAGTCCGTATTTCAGTAAGAAATAAGAAAGGGCTTACTATGAAATGAGCAAGGAATCAGGTTCTCAAATGTAGAGCATAGGATTATTGCGAATGGTATGTGTCCATTGACAATCAATTAACTACACATGAAATTTGTACTCATCACGTTTACTATTCTGGGAATGCTTTCCTGTAACAGTTCTAAGAATATGCTTCCCGATAATTCAGATTCACAAATGACTGAAAACACGACAGATAATTCCACCAAACTCACCTATTTGGCGCTCGGAGATAGCTATACTATCGGCGAAGGAGTCAGCGATGCTGGTCGATATCCCAGCCAATTGATTACTCAATTGAATGCCGAAAGCAGTAAAGTTTGGGATGCTCCAAAAGTGATAGCACGGACAGGTTGGACTGTTGATGAATTGGAACAAGGAATAAACAGAGACGATATTGAAGGGAATACCTACGATTTGGTTACCCTTTCGATTGGGGTGAATAATCAATACCGTGGACTTCCTATTTCGAAATTCGAAGAGGAGTTTGAAAAAATGCTTCTACGAGCCATCAGCTTTGCTCGGGCAAATAGTAATCACGTAGTGGTACTATCTATCCCAGACTGGGGAGTTACACCTTTCGCTGCTCAAAGTGGCAGAGATAAAAGTAAAATTGCCGATGATATCGATGCCTATAATCGATTGAAAGCTAAAATTTGCGAAAAGCATGACGTCACTTATATTGATATTACCACTTTATACAGAAAAGAAGGAGCTCAGCCAGACATGCTTGCGGCGGATGGTTTACATCCTAGTGCAAAAATGTACGGACTTTGGACGGAAAAGCTTTTTGAGCAAGTCCAATTGAAAAATTACTAAATCATGAAACCTTTCTAATTTTGCAAAGCTGTAGACTAATAGCCTAACACTATGAAAATTATTTGCATTGGCCGAAACTATGCGGCTCATATAGAGGAATTGAAAAATGAAACTCCCGGAAATCCGGTCGTTTTTCTAAAGCCAGATACTGCGCAATTGAAGGACGGAGCTCCTTTTTTCTACCCTGAATTTTCTAAAAATATCCATCATGAAGCCGAGCTAGTGCTGAAGATTTCCAAACAAGGAAAATACATTCAGAAGAAATTTGCCCATCGCTATTTTGATGAAATAGGATTTGGAATTGACTTTACCGCGCGCGATCTCCAGGATCAATGCAAGGCAAAAGGCTTGCCCTGGGAAATAGCCAAGGGATTCAACGGAGCTGCTCCAATTGGAGGCTTCAAATCCGTTGATGAATTTGAAGATCTGAAAAACATAGATTTTCATTTGACCATCAATGGCGAGACTAGACAAAAAGGAAATACCTCTTTGATGCTTTTTGATTTCGGAACAATCATAGAATATGTGTCGCAATTTTTCATGCTAAAAAAAGGAGATTTAATCTATACTGGAACACCTGCAGGAGTGGGTCCAGTGCAGATTGGGGATCAGTTGGAAGGATTTATAGGAACAGAAAAGTTATTGGATTTTGAAGTTAAGTAAGTTGCGCTACGCCCTCCTTTTTCTTGGATTCTTTACCGCGCTTGAGCTGAATGCTCAGGAAGTGGACAAGGGCTATTTCAAGAATCCAATCAGCCCGGGAACCAGAAATTATCTAGCGGGAAACTTTGCAGAGTTAAGACCCAACCACTTTCATACGGGTTTGGATTTCAAAACTGGTGGTCAAGAAGGTCTTCCGATCTTGGCTGCAGCCGATGGCTGGGTTTATAGAATTAAGATATCATCCTTTGGTTACGGTAATGTGATTTACCTCAAGCATCCAAATGGCAAAATCACGCTCTACGGACACCTGCGGAATTTCAACAAGGAGCTTGGCGACTACATGCGTAAGAAAATGTATGAGGCAAAAGCAATTGATTTGGAAGTATTTCCTGAGCCTGGAGAATTGCCCGTAAAGCAGGGTCAAAGGATAGCAGATAGCGGAAATACGGGTGGATCTGGTGGACCACATTTGCATTTTGAGATACGTGATAGTCTCGAAAGAGCCATGGACCCTCTCCTATTTGGCTTTCCTGAAATTCTAGATAACACGGCACCGGTACCTCAAAGCATAGCCATAGTTCCACTGGATATAGACTCCCGAGTGAATGGGAAATTTGCAAGGCTTGTAGTCACACCAGTAGCCAGCGGCTCTAATTACCGCTTACCGAGTGATATTAAGATTACTGGAAAAGTAGGTATAGAAATCCGCAGCTACGATCAACTGGATGGAGCCAGTAATAAAAATGGCTCTCCTACTTTTGAATTGGCTGATGAAAAAGGCACGGTATTCAATTTGACTGTGAACAAGGTTGATTTCAACTATACGAGACAATTCCTATTGTACACCTATCAAAATAGCTATTCAAAACTTTATTCTCAGAAGAATTTAAAGTTTGAATTTATCAGTCCAAATACTGAAACATCTGGACACCTAGAACTAGAGCCTGGAGTAAAAAAAGACTACAAACTGAAGCTACGCGATGCTCATGGAAATGAACGTCAGATTAGTTTCACGTTGCAAGGTCAGGATTTGGAGACGAATGTAAATGATGGCACTGCTCCTTCTCGGGCTTCGCTGGATTACATCAATAATATCCTGAAAATCAAGGCTCCAGTTACTCCAAAAGGGGGGTTAGCAAAATTCTATGTAGGTGCAAACCAATTTGAAATGCTTCCGGCCTATCAGGACGCAAACAGTCGCACCTACCTTTGGGACATGGAATTTGGCATTCCTGACGAAATTGATATTTGCTCTGAAGTGGTAATACCTGGGATCAATGCACTAATACCTGCAGGAAAAGAGATCTCCTACTCAGACAAAAACGTGCAACTGAATTTCAAGCACGAGACTGTTCTAGATGATTTGTACTTGAGAATTTCTCAGTCTGGATCTGCTTCAGCACCACGCTTGATAGTGAATAGCAACCGGGAATATCTTTGGAACGCAGTGAACATTCTGTGGGATGTACCTGGCTATACTGGGAACAAAGATCGGTCTCATGCTTACTATACCTCTGGCGGCTCCAAATCTTTTTTGGGAGGTACATGGAATGGAAATACCCTAAATTTTGGGTCTAGGTATTTGGGAGAAATTTCCATTTTGCAGGATAATACCAAGCCTACGATCCAGTTAATCAAAGTCAATTCCTCTGATATGCGCTTCGTGATCAAGGATGATTTATCAGGAATCGACACTTATGAAGCTTTTGTAAATGGCAAATGGGTTTTGATGCGATATGAGTACAAGCAAGCGGTGATTTGGTCCGAAAAATTAACGAATGAACCGTTCAAAGGAGAAGTTTTGCTAAAAGTTACCGATAAAGCTGGCAATACTGCTGAATGGAAAGGAACGATTGGTTAAATTAGGCGCCTTAAACAATAGTATATGAAATTAGAAGAAGGCCAAATGGCCCCAGATTTTGAAGCGAAAATTGAGACAGGAGAAACGATCAAGCTTTCTGACTATCGAGGGAAAAAGGTTGTCCTCTATTTTTACCCAAAAGACGCTACCCCAGGATGTACTGCGCAAGCATGTAACCTGAGGGACAATTACGATGCGTTACAAAATGCAGGTTATGTAGTCTTTGGGATCAGTTCAGATGCAGAGAAATCGCATGTGAAATTCAAAGAAAAGCAGGCCCTCCCATTTTCACTTATCGCTGACACTGACCTGAAAGTTCACGAAGCTTTCGGCACATGGCAGGAAAAGAATACGTTTGGCAAAACCTATATGGGAACCGTCAGAACGACTTTTGTCATCGACGAAGAAGGCAAAATTGCTGAAATAATAGAAAAAGTAAATACAAAAGAGCATACCTCTCAAATCCTTAAATAGACCTATCCGAAATGGAAAAAAAATCAATCGAACAACTCGAAAGCGTTGCATCACAGGTTCGTAGGGACATTCTTAGAATGGTCCATGCGGTACAGTCAGGACACCCTGGCGCATCTTTAGGTTGTACAGAATTCTTTGTAGCACTGTACTTTGACCAGTTAAATCACGATTCAAACTTCAAAATGGAAGGAAAAGGTGAAGACCTATTTTTCCTTTCCAATGGCCATATTTCACCCGTTTGGTACTCTGTACTTGCTAGATCAGGCTATTTTTCTCCTGAGGAAATGGACACATTCAGAAAACTGAATTCTAGACTTCAAGGTCACCCAGCTACAGAAGAAGGACTTCCAGGAATCAGAATCGCTTCTGGATCACTAGGTCAAGGCATGTCAGTAGCAATCGGTGCTGCACAAGCTAAAAAAATCGATGGCGACGGAAGTACTGTTTATGTACTTATGGGCGATGGCGAGCAAGAAGAAGGTCAAGTTTGGGAAGCAGCTATGTATGCAGCTCACTGGAAAGTAGACAATTTGATCGCTACTATTGACTTGAACAGGCAGCAGATCGATGGACCTACCGCGGAGATCATGGACTTGATCGACTTGAGAGCAAAATATGAGTCTTTCGGATGGGAAGTTATTGATACCCTACAGGGAAATGACATGAAGTCTGTAGTAGAAGGACTGGAAAAAGCTAAGAGTCTTAGCGGCAAAGGAAAGCCAGTGATGAATTTACTTCATACTGAAATGGGCTTTGGCGTTGACTTTATGGTTGGCACACACAAGTGGCATGGTATCGCTCCAAGTGACGAGCAACTAGCAGACGCTTTGGGACAATTACCAGAAACCATTGGTGATTTTTAATCAAGGCTATTTTTAGACCATTTACTCAAAAGAAAACATGGAAAAGACATTGGATTTAAAATTCAACTATACAGAAAAAAAAGATACACGTTCAGGATTCGGTGATGGCTTATTAGAAGCTGGCCGTAAGAACCCTAATGTGGTAGGACTTTGTGCTGATTTGATCGGTTCATTGAAAATGGGAGCATTCCAGAAGGAATTCCCAGAGCGATTCTTCCAAACTGGTATCGCAGAAGCGAACATGATGGGTATAGCAGCGGGTATGACTATCAATGGCAAGATTCCTTTTACAGGTACTTTCGCCAACTTCTCAACCGGTCGTGTGTATGATCAGATTCGTCAGTCTATCGCCTACTCTGGTAAGAATGTGAAAATCTGTGCATCTCACGCAGGCTTGACTCTTGGAGAAGACGGTGCTACTCACCAGATCCTGGAAGATGTGGGCATGATGAAAATGCTTCCGCACATGACGGTGATTAATCCTTGCGATTATAACCAGACTAAAGCGGCAACTATTGCGATTGCTGAATACGAAGGACCTGTTTACCTAAGATTCGGCCGTCCATCTTGGCCTATTTTCACTGATCCAGCTCAGAAGTTTGAGATCGGAAAAGCTTGGAAAATGATCGAGGGAACTGACGTAACTATTTTCGCAACTGGCCATTTGGTATGGGAAGCAGTAGTAGCTGAAGCAATCTTGAGAAGCGAAGGCATCTCTGCTGAAGTGATCAACATTCACACGATCAAGCCACTGGACGAGGAAGCAATTCTTGATTCTGTAGCTAAAACTGGCTGTGCAGTCACAGCAGAAGAACACCAATACAATGGTGGCTTAGGCGATAGCGTAGCTCAAACCTTAGCAAGACACAATCCTGCTCCTGTGGAGTATGTGGGTGTAAACGACAGCTTTGGCGAGTCTGGAACTCCTACTCAATTACTTGAGAAATATGGCTTGAACGCTGCAAACATTGTAGCTGCTGCCAAGAAAGTTTTGGCTAGAAAGTAAATTGTATAGCACAGCTGCTTCTGGAGAAGCAGCTTAACGATTTATGAAACCACAGTCAGATGACTGTGGTTTTTTATTGTTTTCTATCTTAGGAAAAGTTTTAAATTCTGATGATTAGCCTCGATAACGATCTTACACTTTACCCTATCAAACTCGAAGATCAACCCACACTATTTGAATTGATGGATGAGGTTTACAACAGCGCCTATCCGGATTTCTGGACTGATGAAGGTGAATGGTATTTAGAGTTATGCTATAGTTTTGAAAATCTCAAAAAGGAGCTTTCTGCCGATAATAGCCATTATTTTTTCGTGGAATATCAAGGAAATAAAGTTGGAATTCTAAAGTATGACTTCCCCTTTTCGCCTACAAAAACTGAAATTCCACATGCGATGAAACTTCACCGACTTTATCTAGCACAGTCGGTGCACGGAACTGGAATAGCCCAGCAATTAATGCAGTATGTTGAGAAAGTTGCCAAAGAAAACGAGTTGGATTTTATTTGGTTGGAAGCCATGACTAAAAAGCCTCAGGCAAAACGATTTTACGAGAAGATGGGATATGCTTGGGTATTAACCTATCAATTGGAATTTGAACGTCTGCACTCTGAAGTTAGGGGAATACAGATCATGAAGAAAAAGGTCTAAAAAAAGCCTCTCCTGTTTCTAGGAGAGGCTTTAGTGTTAAGAATTGAATTTTACTTTTTGATCAATCTCTTGTTCATCACAAGTATTCCTGTCTTCACCTGAACTGTGTAAATACCCGGACTCAGGTGGGCAATAGCTATCTGGTAAGTAGCCATACCATTTTGAACTCCTTCTTCCTGATAAACCAATCTTCCGACTGCATCATAGATTCTAATTCCCACATTCATGCTTTGGTCCAATTCTACTTCAAGATTTACATCCGAACTTGCTGGATTAGGGAACATGTTGAATTCTCCGAATCTAGGCTCTCGGCTTAGCTCAATTGCTCTTTCGATCGTCTGCCCTGCTCTATCCGTACTAAAGACTGTTATTCTGGCTGTTGCTGGAATAACAGTTCCCTTCCAAACAACTGACTTCCCAACAAGCTCAAAATCAGTATGCTCAGCGATCGTATAGGTATGCTGATCATCCACAGGATCAATCGTATTAAAATCACCTATCACGCTACCGTTATGGATATTTCTAAGTAGAATAGAATTGCTCAATTTAATATCTGTTGCCAGAGGCTTATCTGCCACTAGTACATTGACATTAATTTGCTCTTCAAGAGTAAACCATTCGTTAGCCTGCACATCAACTTTCATTTCATAGAAACCTGCTGCAAGTGGATTGTACGATTCAGCGTTGATAGTCAGCTTGATTTTCTTTTGCTCAAACCAGTTTTCGCTCTGAGAAACGATTTTATCATTTATCACTTCAAGCGGAGTATTCCATGGAACAGTGATCAATTCTGGCTCATCTTCCATTCTGTAAGTAACATTACAGTTACCGATATAGGAACCTGGGCTTCCTGCAAGTAAGGCATTCACTGCATTTGCGCTGACACATATGTTATTTCTCTTGCCATTTGGCATAACATGACAGACCTGAACTTTATCTTGTCCGGCTTTGCCACAAGAGGCTTCGACTGAGATCACTTTAGAGAAGATTTCATTTCCTACACATTGGCCATTTACAATCAACTCTACCTTGTATTCTCTCACAAAGTCACCATTTGCAACAACCTGATAAGTTGAATTCACGACATTAGGAATATGAGTGAATGTGCCACCGTCATTTCTCGAGAACCATTTGTAAGTTACTCCTGAATAAGATGAAGGCTGATAAGCAGCTGTCAAGGTAGTGCTGGAAGGTAATCCTAGGGAACTTGCCGCTCCATCAAATATAACCACATTGCCATTTGAATTTTTTGGAATGCTTGAACTAATGGTCGCTTTCATTACTGTCAATTGAGCTACCGTAGTCGACTGAGAACCAGTAAGATTTCCTGAATAAGGAACAAATTCAGCTGTGATAGAATAGGTAGTTCCTAGTGGAAGACTAATTGGGAAGGAATTAGAGAAAGTGCCACCAGTAACCGATGAAGCTGTGACAGTTCCTATTGTGGTACTACCGTTTTTGAAGGTGACTATACCGCCAAGGCTATTAACATCGGCTTGGATAGCCGGATTAATCGTATTTACTATCGCAGTTAGAGTAACGTCATCTCCATCGCAGTCAGCAATAGAGTTTTGAACTGAGATAGTGGTTGACGCTTCGTTGATTACAATTTGAACTGAACCGTTGTCATCGGTATAGTTACCAGTAATATCAATGAACGTCCAGTAAGCGGTCCCACCAGGAACATTGGTGAAGCTTGCACCAAGATTCAATCCTACCAAGGTTTCACCTTGTATTCCAATAGCTGTGACTGTTGCTCCATGTGCAGCTCCATCGTATGTTCCAGTGTACCCCGTAACCGTGATAGATGCAGCTATTTGATTGATTGCAAATGCTGCCCAGTCACTAGATCCTGAGATATAGTTGGTATTGCCTGCGAAGTTTGATCTCACACGGTATGAGCCAGCATCTGTTGGTGCTCCTGCTATGCTAGACCAAACACTTCCGTTATACTCTTCGTACTCGAACGTTACTGAAGGACTTAAAGGAGTTCCTCCTAATCCGGTTACAGCTCCAGTCGCTTCAAATGGATTACCATTGTAGTCGCCGCTTGATCTGATTACAGTGATGCTAGCAGCTATTTGGTTTATGGCAAATGCAGCCCAATCACT
>NZ_FOKK01000036.1 GCF_900112005.1 Algoriphagus aquimarinus
TGGTAGTATCCCATTAAGTGTGTAAGTGTAGAAAAGTTATTCTATAATTTTTCGGCCCATTCAAAGGCCTGGAAAAATTTATGGAAATAACTTTTCGGGGTAACTTTACACATTTAAAGCTATGAAAAAAGAAGATGTTCTAAGCGAGGAATTCCTCAAGCAGTTCAAAACCGGCGAAGAGTTGTACTCTTTTCTTTCTCAGATTCAAAAACGTGGGGTAGAACAGATCCTCGAAGGCGAACTGGATTCCCATTTGGGATACGATAAGCACCAGACTTCCATTAGTGCCAATGCACGTAACGGTCACAGCAAGAAAAAAATCAAAAACCAGTTTGGTGTAGCTGAGATTCAGGTGCCACGAGACAGAGATGCCTCCTTTGCTCCTGCGCTTATTCCAAAGCGTAAGAACATGGCGGAGGGAGTGGAAAATATCATCATTTCCCTGTATGCCAAGGGGATGAGTGTCAGTGATATTGAAGAACAGATCAGGGAGCTCTATAATATTGAACTGTCCACCTCAGCGATATCACGGATCACCGAGCGCGTTTCACAGGACATTACCTTGTGGCAAAACAGACCGCTGGAATCAGTCTATTGCATCGTCTGGATGGATGGTATTGTATTCAAAGTCAGAGAAAGTTCCAGAGTCATCGACAAAACCATTTACATCGCTATAGGTCTGCGAACAGATGGAAAGAAGGAAGTCTTGGGGCTTTGGTTGGGGAAAAACGAATCCGCAGCCTTCTGGCTGAGTGTATTGACAGATTTACGTTCCAGAGGCGTTCAGGACATCCTGATCACCGCCACGGACAATCTGAAGGGCTTTACAGAAGCCATCAGATCCGTTTTTCCCGAATCCACCAAGCAGATCTGCATCGTCCATCAAATCCGCAATGCCTGCCGATATGTGGTCTGGAAGGACAGAAAGGCCTTCACTGCTGATATGAAGGAAATCTACACTGCTCCCAACCGTGAAGCAGCAGCACTCGCTCTGGATCAGTTAGAAGCCATCTGGAGTCAGAAATACGGCTATGCAATCAAAAGCTGGAGGGACAACTGGGAAGAGTTGACTGCATTTTTGGCTTTCCCGATGGAAATCCGAAAGATCATCTACACCACCAATATCATTGAAAACCTGAATGGGAAAATCAGAAAATACACCAAGAATAAACTTTCCTATCCGACCGATGATGCAGTAATGAAGTCCGTATTCCTGGCCGTTAACGAATCCACTAAAAAATGGACGATGCCAATCCGGGATTGGGGCACCATCTTAAACCAATTTATGATTATGTTTGAAAACCGTCTAAAATTCTAACCAACCTTAAAATTCATTTACACACTTTTCGGGATAGTGTCGATCGAGTATTTATCTGTTGTATCTTTATAACATAAATCACTATAATTATGAAAAAACTAATCTTTGCATTTATACTTTTAGGTGGCTTGATTTACCTATCACCATCTGAGGTTATTGCCCAATCTGTAAGTACTTCAGCTGTAGATGCGAAAACTCAAGAGAAATTAGAAAAATCAAAAATTCAGCTCGAAAAGTACACAGAGAGTCACAGGAAAGCTGTTGAAAAACTTGCGAAAACAAGAGCTGACTATGATAAAAAGAATGCCGCAGGAAAGCTCTCTCCAAATGATGTAGAGAAAATCACCAAGAAAATGGGTAAGCAATCTAAGTCAATTGAAAAGCTTGATAAGAAGATCCGAAAGTTAGAGGAATATATTAGAAAGAACTCCTAAACACTCAGTACTACTCTAGCTCAGGTCTATAGAGCAATTCCTCTTTTTCGAAATCATATAAAGTGAGGGATCTCAGCTCGTAATATGCAACCCAAAATTCCTTCAAGGAAGTGTAAAAGGCTCTTTTATTAGAGTCTTTTTCATTTTGTGCAATATTTAGATTGGTTATAGTCACATTCCCTGTCTGGTATCTTTTTAGCGCGATGTCGTACCTACGCTGAGCAACTTCATCTGACACTTTACTCACTAGTAGACGATCCTTGATCATTATGAAAGTTTTCACTTGAGTGAAAACTTCTTGTTGAAAATTAATCAACTCCTGGTCTACAGTATATTCTACTAGCTCTTGGTTAGCCATTGCCATAGACATTCTGGCCTTGTTTCTTCCCCAGTCCAATATCGGAACAGAAAGCCCAATGCTTACAAGCGCCTGAGTGTTAGGATCCTGATAAATATCAGAAAAATTTAAAGCAGCATTATTGTATCCATACCTAGCATTTAGTAGTACTTGGAAACGCCCTCCTTTTGCCTGAGCCACTTGAGATTCAGCCACAGTTTTCTGTCGAGCAAAGCCAATTGCCTCAGCTCTGTTTTGAAAAGCAAGCTCAATAGCACGGTCTACATCTACTTCAAAATCCGGAATATCAACAGGAGAAACTAGGTTCAACTTAGATGATTGATTCAACCCGATGAATGAATTCATTGCAAATGCTGTCTTTTCTAAAGACAGTTGCGCCTCTGCCCTTGCCTGCTGAGCGTTTAGCACCTGTAATTCTATTTGCAAAAGCTCATCTTCAGGAGTGACTCCCATTTCATTCCGTTTCTTTTCTATGGAGAAAATATCCTCCGTATTCTTTTGATTCGTTGTAGCAATCTCTGCATTAACCTGCGCAATTAAATAATCAAAATACAATTGGGTCACATAAACGGAAACCCCTTCCATCTCCGCCACATATTCACGCTTGCTCTCTTCATACAATAAAGGCTCAATCTTTTTATCCCATTTGAATCGATTATAAGCAAATATTGGCTGTTGTAATGCCACACTTACAGGTACTCCTGAATACCTGGTTTGAGGTTCACCCGGAAATGGACGAAAGTTATCAAACCTATTGGTAGAAGTATTAACTGAAATAGTCCCTCCAGTAGCCCCTATCACCTGCTGCAGTCCCAAACCCAAATCCATGAGATTCTGCTTTACTTCAATAAATTCAATGGAACCATCAGGCTGTGTGATTTGACTGTACGATTGGGAATATTGAGGAATTGTTCCATTCAGTCTTAATTGTGGGTTGTATTCCGACTTGAAAAGTCTGTATTGCCAATAGCTATTCTCTTTTATAGTCTTTACTCGAAGTGCATAGGCAGAATTATCCTTTGCATGCTGCACAACTTCCTCTAAAGTAAAAGTTTTCGTTTCTTGAGCTTGTGCATAATTGGAAGCTCCTTCCAGAATAAATAGTGTAAAAAGCGATTGTAAAAAAAGTAATCTCCTGATCTTCATAAAGGCCAATTTTTGCGTAGTAAAGAAAGAATTATTCACTTCAACTAAAATACTGATTGATTCCCCACAAACAAGAAAGTTATTGTACTAGAATTCATAAAAAATCTAAAAAAGCAAAACATTCACTTTAATTACACTCCTTTTCACCCTTTGCGTAACTTGCAGTCAGATTACAATCAACCATGAAATCAATTATCAGTTTTGTTATTCGTTACATCCCAAGGCCGTTATTACAGCGCGTTAGCCCTTTAGTGATGAAAGTATTTGCTAAGATGAATTCGGGTAAAGATGTGACTTGTCCTGTATGTGATCATAGCTATAAGAAATTTCTTCCTTATGGTCGGATAGCGAGAGCAAATGCGCTTTGCCCTAATTGCTTGTCACTCGAACGTCATCGTCTGATGTGGCTTTTCCTAAAAGAAAAGACCGACTTTTTCACCACGCCGCTTCGAGTGCTTCATGTAGCACCCGAACATTGTTTTATTGAAAGATTTGAAAGTTTGAAAAACTTAGATTACATCACTGCCGATATAGAATCCCCGCTAGCTAAAGTTAAAATGGATGTTCACGACATTCCTTTTCCAGAAAACAGCTTTGATGTAGTTTTTTGTAACCATGTATTGGAACATGTAGAGGATGACATAAAGGCCTGTGTTGAGTTCAATCGTGTATTGAAGCCAAGCGGATGGGGGATACTTCAATCACCCGTCTATCCTATCGAAAAGACGTTAGAGGACAAGAAAGTCACTGACCCCGCAGAACGCGAACGCATGTTTGGCCAAAGAGATCATGTCCGAAAATTTGGAAAAGACTATGCTGACCGTTTGAGAAAATCAGGATTACTAATAGAGGAAAACCATTTTGTAAAAGAAATCTCTTCAGCGATTGTTAAGCAAAATGCACTCCCACCTGAAGAAGTGATCTTTGTTTGTAAAAAAGGCAATTAACCTTTTACGTATTTCCTTAAAAGTTCCAAAGGTAATCCAAGTCCATAGGACCAAAGCTGCAAAACTGAAGTAAACCAACTTAAAACCCCGACTTTAGCTGACTTATTTTGCCCTGCAGAAGAAATAACAACGCATACACTCCAGGTAATAAACACACCTATACTGAGTTGAAATAGAGGTTTATTTATAAAAAATAAAAAAAGAATGGTTAGACAAAACAGCAAAAAAGCTGTTGGCAGCCAGTGAACCAACTTTATAGCTCCCGGATGGAACCTTGACACATTCACTCGATTCCTCCCAAATGAAAAGGCTTGCTTGGCAAATGATCTAAGCGTGTTTTTACGTTTGTGATATACGAAAGCATCCTTTACCAATTCAAGCTTATACCCCGCTTTCTTTATACGAATACTCCATTCTATGTCCTCTCCTTGATTTGGATCTACAAAACCAGCAGTCGTTTCAAATACTTTTCGAGATACTCCCATATTGAACCCACGAGCTTGGTATTTGGCAGGATCTTTCATTTTTCCACGAATTCCACCTGTAGTCCAAAAGGAAGTCATTGCAAAATCCATTGCTTTTTGCAACCCTGAAAAATCCTGATCCGCAGCATCGGGTCCTCCAAAAGCATCAAGCTCTCTGCTTTCAATAGCACTTGCTAGGTGCTGCAAATAATCTTTTGGTAAAATCACGTCAGAATCTAGAATAACAAAAAACTCACCATTGGAGATTTTCATTCCATTATTTCTAGCAAATCCTTGCCCGGTGTTCTGCTGTACTAAATACTGAATTTGGAGTCGAGTTTCGAATCTAGTGATTACATCACTCGAATCAATGGTAGAGCCATCCTCGATCACAACAACCTCGAAGTCTGTGAAACTCTGATTGCTGAGACTATGAAGTAACTCACGCAATTCGTCTGGTCGATTGAAAACCGGTATGATTACCGAGAACTTCATCAGAAATCGAAGTTAATCTCCTCGTCAATTTTATATTCAGCTTCTTTGGACTGGTTAGAGGTCATTAACTCGGCTATAAATCCAGTTACAAATAACTGCACCCCTATAATTAACGCCACCAGTGCCAAAAAGAAAAGAGGCTGATCGGTAATTTCTCTTACTTTATGTCCTTTACTTAAGCCATATACTTTTTCAAAAATCAACCAACAAGTGATTATAAATCCTGTGAAAAAAGAAACGCTTCCTAAGAATCCAAAAAAGTGCATCGGCTTCTTTTTGTACCGGTGTACAAAAGAAACGGAAATCAAATCCAGAAAACCATTCAAGAATCGCTCTATACCAAACTTAGAATAGCCGTATTTTCTAGCTTGATGCTGCACCACTTTCTCTCCTATCCTCCCAAACCCATTCCACTTAGCAAGTAAGGGGATGTATCTATGCATTTCTCCGTAGATATGGATGTTCTTCACTACTTTAAGCCGATAGGCTTTCAATCCACAATTAAAATCATGCAGTTTAATTCCAGAGATCCAGCGTGTCACTCCATTGAAAAATCGTGATGGTATAGTCTTCCCTAAAGGATCATGGCGTTCTTTTTTCCAACCAGACACCACATCGAATTTCCCTTCTGTGATCATTACATAAAGGCCAGGTATTTCGTCTGGGCTATCTTGTAGGTCCGAATCCATGGTAATTACGACATCACCACAGGCTTTTTTAAAACCGGCATCCAATGCCGCAGACTTCCCATAATTCCTGGTAAAATTGATACCCTTTACCTTATTAGATTCTTGGGAAAGTGAATTAATAATAGCCCATGAATTATCCGAGCTTCCGTCATTTATATAAATCAATTCATAAGAAAAGCCGTGATCATTCATGACACGGCTAATCCAATGAGTTAATTCAGGCAGAGACTCCTCTTCGTTAAATACAGGAACTACAACTGAAATTTGGGTCATAATTTAATAATCGAGAGACTTGTCTCTCTTCTTTAGGATTGCTCCCAAAATTAAGGCAATAATTGCATACACAATAAGTCCTACACCAAAACTCTTTATTTGACCAGCTAAAGTAAAGCTTCCAGCGGTACTTTTTCTAATTTCTTCAAGCATGGCAGGATCCATCGCATCAGGATCTTGACCGAATTTTTCCATCATGGACAAACTAGTTTCAAATGCTTGATCTGCCAATACCCCAGCAAGGGAAGGATCAATCACATGAAACAAAAGGAGTTGGCCTATTAAGCTAATCAAACCCGAAATCACCATAGTAACGAAGCTGAAATTAAATGCAGTTCCAAAACTCATGAAACCTCCTAATTCAGTTCTATACTGTGTCCCAAAATATATAATCAACACAAAAAACATGACAAGAGCCACTAGTCCGAACCAAGCGGATCCTAACAAGCTAGAATCAATAAAATATGCTATAAAAGTTAGTGCCAAGGACACCAAACCGATAGTAAGTCCAGGCTTAATAGCAGCCTGAAAAGGAGATTGTTGCTCTTCCATAAGATTGTTAGTTAGGATTTTTTCTTAAAATAATTGAAATAATAATAGTAAAAAAAAGACCAGGGATGATTTTCCATAGCGCGTCATTCAACGCTATATCCCAGGGAATCATATTTTTGATACTTTCTAATGTCATATCAAATGAATTCTCTCCTACTTGAGCGACAATAGATTCCTTACTATTGGCTAATACAGAAAGCTTCGAGAGCTTAACCTGATCAAACAAATCAGGATGTATTAGCAATATTAGCCATATTCCTACCAAGGAGATAATAGCCTCCAACATATATGCAACAAACCCTACTGACATTCCTTCTGCAAAAGAAAGATAGCCGGTATTACTGTATTCCTTGAAAAACTTAATTGCAAGAAATATAGCTACAGGAGTAATGACGTAGCCAAACACCAAGTTAAGATTTGTAGGATCTGGGTAGAAAAAAGAAAGAGTGAGAAATGCTATAATACTTAAAGCTCCGGCGATTCCACCAAACTTGTATGCTGAACTAAAGAACCTATACATTTACTTCAATTAATTGTTCTTTTTGAATTACGTATTTGACTTGACCTTTCAACTGATTTCCGTACCACGGAGAATTAGAAGAAAGAGACTTGTTTGATTTCTCATTGAAAGTCCACACAGCTTCTGGATCAAAAATTGTCCAAGATTTAGTCAGGTTATGAGGCAAAATTGATTCTGGACCTGATGTGATTTTCTCAATCAATAAATCCCAGCCCATTTCTTTTTCTAACAAAACAAGAGCTGGAAGAAACGTTTGCAAACCAACCATTCCAAAATTCGCTAAGTCAAATTCCATAAATTTAGAATCCCTATCTTCTGGTTGATGATTACTCACCAAAGCATCTATTGTCCCATCCTTAAGCCCTTCCAATAAAGCATTCCGATCAGAGTCTCCTCTAAAAGGAGGTAATACTTTAAGATTTGGGTCAAAATTCATCAAATCTCCATCAGAAAATAACAATTGGTAAATCGACACATCGGCGGTCACATTTAGTCCCTCTGCTTTTGCGTGCCTGATTAGATCGACACCCTTTGCGGTATTGATTGTTTGAAAATGCACACGTCCTCCAGCATATCGAAGAATCTCAAGATTTCTCTGGATGGCGACATCCTCAGCTAGATTTGGAAGCCCCTTTATACCTAACATGGTAGAGTTTTCACCCTCATGCATATGCCCAAAAATTGCTAACAAAGGATCATACGCATGGTCAAAAAGAACGCCATTGAACTTCTGTAGATATTGAAGGATCTTCATGTAACGGTCACCATTCGACAAAGGCTTTATTCCTTCACCAAATACAGACACTCCAGACTGATGGTGCATATCTAGAATCTCAGTGAGATTTTCTCCGTCAGTGTTTTTAGTTACTGCACCCTGGATTAAAAATTCAGGAGTGTACCGCTTTGCTCGATTTAGCACAAAGTCTACATCACCCTTTGATTGAATAACAGGGTCAGTGTTGGGCAAGATCACTGCAGCAGAGAAGCCACTGGCTATCAAAGAATCAGCAAGACTTTCTATTGATTCCTTGTATTCATGACCTGGTTCCCCCATACTACATCTGAGATCTATCCAACCAGCAGACAAGAGCCAACCATTTGCATTGACTTCTTTATTAAATCCTGATGAATTGTTGTTGGCAACAAGTGTAAATTCTCCTTTTTCAAAAACGTAATCTTTTGGTTGTGATAAACCATCAGAATTAACAATGCGGAGACCTCTAAATAGAATGGACATTCAAATTTGGCTTTGATGCAAAACTGCAATAATATTCTAAAAATGAAAAATGAAAAATCAAATAGTATTGTAAAAGCCTAAATATATAATCCGTTTACTACCCCAAACATCCCTATTTCCTTACCCCACATGTTGGAGTAAACGAGTTAGTTTTCGTTTGTTAAGGTGGGCTGCGTTGGTGGGAGGATGGTTTATAAAAAGGCTATAAAACCAAAAAGCCCTTTGGAATGAACCAAAGGGCTTGAATAAATGAGGCGGCGACCTACTCTCCCGGGTGTAACCCCAGTACCATCGGCGCTGCAGGGCTTAACTTCTCTGTTCGGGATGGGAAGAGGTGGGACCCCTGCGCTAGGCCGCCTAAATTGTAAGACTTCAGTAGCTAGTAGCAAGTAGCAAGATCTCTTTCGTATCTCAACTAGTCCTTGACTCGCATGCTGCGTCTAATATTTTAAGTTCTTCGGTCTTCGGTCTTCCGACTTCGGACTTTTTAATAACATGTTTT
>NZ_FOKK01000024.1:0-50495 GCF_900112005.1 Algoriphagus aquimarinus
TAATCCTGTAAGATCAACTGGAGTGGTTTCTACTCCTACCGCAGTGAATGTTGATGTATGGGCATTGCCATCATACGTAACACTGTATGGAGTAACCGTGATCACTGCGTCTGCTTTCGCAGCATTCACATTGGCTGTCACCTCCGGTGCTGCATTGTAGTTGTTATTTCCCGCCTGGTTGTATCGAACTACACCTGTTCCTGTTCCACTGGTCATGGTATAATCTGTACCGGAATTGCTCAAGGGAGCTGTACTGGTATAAACTACTGCCAATCCTGAAGTAGCAGTTGCTACAACAGAAAAATTAGTATTATAAATTGCAGTCGCCGGGGATGGAGTTGTTACAGTAATCGTCTGGTTAGCCTTGGTAATAACTCCTGTAGTAGCAAAATCAGCCATACTGTAATTAGCAGCTAGACCACCATTCGTTCCATCAGCAAGGTTGTATGAAATCGTAGTCGCTTTACCTACACCTGCGTCTGCATTAATATAGTTAGTCGCAGAAGATGTAATTACTAAAGTTTCTGTTCCAACTAGACCAGAGACAGTTCCTAACGAGACTGCACCAGTAGCTGGGGAACCATTATATTCTTTTGAGGCTACTGTTGAAGCAGCAGTTAAAGCCTTTTTATTTACAGTCAATGTTGCATTACCATCACTAGTAACATTACCACATGCACCAGTTAGCACTACTCTATATTTTCTCCCAGACAAATTAACACTTGGTTTCGTCAAAGTCAGTGTTGCAGTATTTACTCCAGAGTATATCCCTCCATTGGTAAGTGGTGACCAAGAGCCATTGAATTCTTCCCATTGGAAACCTGTTGCTCCAGAAGTAGTAACACTAAAAGTTGCATTGTCTCCATAAATAATCCCAGCATTTGCTGGTTGGCTGCTTATTGAAGCCGCTGCAGTGATTACTAAATTAACTCCGTTATCTGGCTGATTAGTTACGGGGTCTTCGGACCTTACCCTTATCCTATAACCTGAACCAGTAACTGTACTTGATGGAATAGTCGCATTTATTTCTCTTGCACCGTTCCCTGAAGTATTCATAAGGAAACCAATAATTATAGGAGTTGAAAAACTACCTGATGCATTACTCAATTCCGCATAAAAATCTGCAGTGGTAGGAAATTGACCTCCCCCAAATCCAACGTTTGCGGAAACTGTTTCAAAATTAACAGTTATTGAAATTCCAGCACAAAAAGAAGTTCCAACTACTCCGACATTAGCTATTCCTGCGTCAGTAAACTCAGTAACAGCAACTCTCCCAGAAATTTGCCCGGTTGCAGTCAGCACAAATGCAACTCCTAAGTGATTGTCTTTAATCAAAAACCCATCATAATAGATATCCCCATTCGGATCTGCGATGGCAAAATTATCATGTGAGTTCACACAGGTTTCGGGCTTTGGCGTTTCTTCAAAGGTGAAGTCGACCCGTTCTCCAGGTTCCCAACCTGAACCGTTGATGATCACGTACTCACCAGGAGCATAATCATCCTTGTCTGTCGTAACTGTGGCGGTACCGCCTTGGGCATTTACTGTAAAGGTATTCCCAAGAAAAAACAGGAAAACCAAACTCAACAACCCAAAAACTGAGGCTTTGTATAAATTTTTCATAGGCTATTTTTTAAAAAATCCCACTCAAGCTGTTGACTAAACTCACTTACTAAAAAACACTAGTCCTCAATGGCTTAACTAGAATCACAATTCACGTTTAACAACATAACTAATGAAAAAAATTGTTATTAAAAAACACTTATTTGTAATACAAATAATTTTTAATGCTTTTCATGATAAAAATTTGGAGAATAAATGCTCTTGAAAAATAAAAAAACCCAATAGAGATACTGACACAATACTTTTCTAGCACCCAAAGAATTAAGACAAAATTTTAATCTCTTTGCAAAAATTTTTAATAGAAATGAAAGTGAATTCCTCTTTTCAATAAGTAACGGTTCAAATTAAGCTTGACGTTCAAGAGTTTTCGTTCATTATGTAATTGAAGATTAAAAAGAAAAAATTGTAATCTATGTACAAACTTAGTGGATCTCATTGCCACTTTTTTGTAACTACAACAGTCAGTTACCTTACATAATAACACCGCTTCCATTGCAGGCCGTGGTTTTACTTTTCAATTTCTTTTGATTTGCCTTAGAAATCTATTCACTTTTATTTTGGCAAGACCATCTAAATACATTTCTTTGAATAAGAATTTACTAAGATTACGCGCCCAAAATTGATGTTCATTCTAACATGCCAACCTCTCGCCTACTTCAATGATTAAACTTTCAGAAGACTTAAGTATTCAAAAACTCACTGTTGCAGATCAACCAGAGCTAATTGAATTGATGCAGGAAATCTATATCCCTTCCTACAAGCATATTTGGTCGGATTCAGGGGATTGGTATTTGGAACAAATGTATAATCCCGATGCATTTCAAAAAGACTTAGAAAATCCAAAAAGCCACTATTATTACGTGCTATATGAAGGATGGAAAATCGGTATTTTGAAATACAACTATCCAGAATCGCCCACTTTGATTGATTTCCCAAACTCACTGCATCTTCACCGGATTTATATCAGCAAGGAATATCAAGGAAAAGGAGTGGCGGCCCAACTTATGAAAAGGGTTGAGTCCATAGCAAGAGAACGAGGTTTGAAATACATGTGGTTAGAAGTCATGGACACTCAGCTTCAGGCTCAGCGCTTCTACAGAAAAATGGGTTTTGAGTGGATTTTCACGTATCACTTAGATTACAAAAAATTACTTCCCAAGTATCGTGGCATTCAGATCTTGAGAAAAAGCTTGACCTGATTTGGCGGATTGGGTTTGAGATATAAAACTGATAATCGATTATTTCAGCACGAAGATTGAATCAGTTATTTTTAAGAAAAAGCAACTATGCTCAAATCCATTCTCATTTCCTTTTTTTCAGTAGTCATTGTCACTCTTGTGGTATTTTTTTCAGAAGAAAAGACTGAAACGAAATCAAAACAATTAGTGCAAACTACCAAAATCAGTTTTGCTGATGATTCGGAGGAGAAGGAATTGGTGGGAGTATATTTTATGCCATCATGGAACACCTCACCAAACCCAGCTGTTGATCGCGATAGTTTTTGGTCATGCCTCACGGGTCAGGGCGACTGTGCGAGTTTACAAAATACTGGTGTATGGGGTGCAAAAGGGAGAATCTATAATGCCAGAAATCCCTACGAAGGCCCATTTTTAAACAGAAAACCCATCAAAGAATTGAAGGGATTTTATAAGCGAGATGATCCGGAGGTGATCAAAAAGCAACTCGAATACATGAAGAGCTATGGTATTGACTTTTTTGCTTACAACTGGTTTTATGGACGTCATTATTATTACCATCTAAACTTTGGTCCCCAGTCCAAAATCTACTATCCCAAAGGATGGAAAACAGACACAAATCGTGATGGAAGAGTAGCTGTTCCCGGTTTGGTAGAATGGGGCAACCAACTAAAAGTTATGCTTGAGGTAAATGCCAGTCTTCCAAAGGAAAAGCAAATGAAGTGGGCGCTGAACTGGTGTGATGACAGTAATGAGCGCTGGATGCTCTGGCTGAAAGTAGGAGCTCCCGAAGAAATAGCCCGTAAAGCGAACTACGAAGGCGAAAACCCTGATAAAGCTTTGTACCTCAAAGTACATGAGAAAATCACCCAGCTTTGGATAGATGAGTATTTCTCTCGTGAGGATTATTTGAAGGAAAAAGATGGTCGTCCTATTGTCTATTTTTATTTTCCACAGGATGCTGAATCCCGTGCTGCTTATTATGGATTAACGCTTAAAGACTTACTTGACCTTTCTCAAAAAACAGTCAAAAAAGCAGGTTTGCCTGGCATCAAATTCATCGCAGTGACTGCAGGCCCCATGCTGGAGAATGAACGAGCTTATGGATTACCTACTGAGTGGAAAGCAAAAAACCCTAAAAGACCTTGGGAAGGTGGTGAGTATCAAAACCGTGAATTACTTCAGGAATATGTTCCTCGCTTGAAAAGCATGGGTTTCGAAGGCATGACTGCGTATGTGTATCATAACTTCATGAACAAAAGCAATTTCTCGTATGCAGATATGCGTGAGACCTATAAAGGACATTGGGAAATGTGGTCCGAAAAATTCAAAAACGATCCTGATTTCGAATATCAAATTCCAACTGCAATGGGTTGGGATATGAGACCAGCTGGCGGCACCTGGCCTCAGCAAACAGGAATCCCAAGTGAACCTCAAAAAGATCGCGTACACAGCAACAAAAGGTCTTTTACCGCCATGCTTAAAGAGGCTCAGAAAACGTCGAAAAACTATCGTTCCAGCAACGGAAACACAGTGATGATCTGCTGCTGGAACGAGTATTTGGAAGGTAATTACATAGAGCCTACCGAAGGACACGGGTTCGATTACTTAGAAGCTATCCGAAATGTATTTGGTAACTAAGCCAGTTAAAGAGCTTCTTCAAGAGCTTTTTGGATTTTAGTTAGTTCGTCCTTGACGGAAGAAAAGCCCTCTGTTTTGATATTCTCCAGTAAGACACCTAATATTTCAAAGTGCTCCAATTCTGCTACTTTTTGTCCCTTATTACCAGCCAAATCCCATAGTTTCAAGTATTGATGTGCAATTTCCCCATCCTTGGGTTTGCTAGTACCCAACATAAACTGAGTTAGCATAATATTGGAATAATTAGACATCGCCCAGAAGTCATCTTTCCTTTTAGTGTCTTCATTTATTTCGTCATAAATCTTCTGCATAGCCTTCCTCGCTTCCAAATCAATTAATCGAATGCTGTCTTTGCCTTGTAGTAAACTCTGAATTCGTGCAAGTGTCAACCAATTGGTCAATGGATATGCATCTTTATTTTCTGAAGAAATGCTGGATTCCTTATAGGCGTTGATCGACTGAGCGAGTGCTTCCATGACATCTTTTTGTGATGAGCCTTTGAGCAGATGCATTTTGCGTTTGTACGCACTTCCGATCAAAGACCATCTTTCCGCACTTGCTCCAAAATGATTCCCAAGCCCCTCCAGATCAGTGATTACTTTGTCTATTATTTTCACTGCTTCTTTCAAGTCAATTGTCTTAGCAGCAAATTTTTGAAGGGAAAGTTTGGCTTGAATATTACAGTATTTCTCAAATCCCTTAATAGTAAATTCTGATTTTTTGGATTTCATGAGTTTCTCAAAGCAGTCGCATGATTTCTCATATTCCTGCAATCCAGCATAGATTCCAGCAGATAGCTCCTGTATTTTATCAGTGAGCATATTTCTGTTTTTCATCTTTTCCAAAACCAAATCAATCCGTGTCAGGATGTACTCATGATTATAATTATTGGCACCCATGGATTCCAATGTATTCTGAAACTCAATCTCCACTTCCTCGCTGACCAATAAGTCATCCTCGTTACCTCGTCCCGAACCGTCTTCAGTCAGTTTATAAAAAGGATCTCCATAGCACTGAAAAGCTCCCCAAGTATTGGTTCTATGCCCAAACTCTTCGTAAATCTTCTTTCTTGCCCGCTTGACGGATTCACCAAATGCCAACCCATCGAACATATTACTATAAAACAATTGGGAAAACTTCAGAGCAGCAGCATCGTCCACAGCCCATCCAGCTACGATTACTGCCCTAGCGCCATTGTAAATAAGTTGTGTTCCAATATTAGCCGCAAACTTATTCCTATATAGACTTCCCTCCTCTGCTTTCTTATCTATCAATCCGAGGTAACAGCAATTCACAAAAACTAACTCAGCTGAAGAACTCATCCCTGCTATCTGGCTTGGTGATAAAAAAGTATCATTGCCAATAACCATACCTGTAGAGCGGTTTGGTCCATTTCGGTATACGCCATGACCAGCTAAGTGTATGATTTTATGATTTCTGGAGAAAAGCTTGAGTATAATCTCCGTTGCAGAACTGCTTATTAAGCTTTGTATCTCGTAATCATTTTTCTTAAGAATGCTTACCACAGTTTCTGCTTCGCGCAAAGCACCAGGAAGTTGTGGCATAAACTTATCAAGCATGGGATCACCTACTACCAATGCTGTTTTGGCATTTACCCGTGCTATTTTTTCTCGGAATTGCATGGAAGCTAGCTGTCGAACCATCCCAGTATGAACACAGAGCGGTACCGCATCTACATCTTCTTGGATCATTTCCCAAGGATATTCCGCTGAGGCTACATCCAATATCCAAGAGACATTATTAAGACGCTTCACTTCCTCCTTAAACTGATACGGAATCAATAGCTCAAACATGGTTTTTGCTATTTCAGGTGAATATTGGTTTTCCAATGTCATCCTCTTCAGTAACACCTCAAGCGTTTTATCATGTGCCGGCATATATTCTACCTTCTCACTAGCACCATTTGATGCAATGGACATACGTATCGAATCCTCAAACTCATCCGTCTCTTTTAATTTCAATTCATGGCATACGCTCACTCGTGTCCACCAGTCATTGGCATAGTCATATGGTATTCTCCAGCGTTTGCCTAAGGTGTAGTTCAGTCCCTTCTCATTGAATACTATATTAAACTCCTTACTGTCATCTACTTCTAAGCGCTGGATAGTTTTCAGGATTGAAAGCGCCTTATCATTGAAAATCTCAATAATTTCCACTTCTTCAATCCCTTTGATCTCCCCTTTGTAAACTCTATCTATGCTTTGATTTGCTCGCTGAATACCTAAAATAATCGCACGAATAGAACTCTCAGTAGAAAGTCCCCCATAGGCATTTGCAATAGCTATAACAGAAATACCATTAATAGCAGGACTGCTACCCTCATCCATCGAAGTTCTATTTTCCTCTTCTTTCTTGATAGTCAAGTATCTAGCAACTCCCTTCTCTATGGAATTCATTAGGGCAAAAGAAGAAAGTTCCCCAGGAACCCCTAACCCTACAATCACCCCACCTTTGAATGATCTTTTGGTCAAATCTTCGTTTAGGACAATTTGATTTGTACCAATCGGTCCTGGATATAATCCTAAGCCATGAAGTCTGGTCAGCTCACCATCCAACTGACGGTCAATCGCGAGTTCAGTAGTGAGAATAGCATCGTATTGAAAATGTCCGGCAAGCACTGGATATTTGGCGTATTTCAAATCACCGTGACTTACCGAAACCAGCATAGGTTTCTCTTCATGCCATTTTTCCTCTACCTCTCCCACACCCAAAATGGTGTTTATTACTTTCTCTTCAGAGATGTCAAAAATCTCAGTTTGAGTTGGAGCAAACTCCCGCTCCTCTCCTCTTGATTTTGGAAGGCTATTTTGGAGCCTTTTTGTACTACCATAGATCAGCAAATCTTCTATGCCTGCAAACAGATTCTTTTCCTTGGACAATCCTCCATGCGTGACATTAGCATAGTAAACTTGCTTTTTGTCATGGATATCTTTTGGAATTCCTGAAGCCCAAGTGACACTCTCATCCCCGGAATTGGTAGCATAGAACACCAACTCCCCATCCTCAATACCTAAATTTGATACGGTAAAATTCTTCTTCCCACTTTGTCCGGCGATGTAGGTGATGTTGGAGTAGTCTATAGTATCTATCACCTTCAAAACTTCTTTTTGGTGAGCGCCGAATTCATCAAGAACTCGTTGAGAAGGTATAGGCCAAGAGTCATCTCCAGACGCTCCTCGCATTCTTTCCCATAATTTCCTATCAGAGAAATCATGTCTAGCTTCCTTACTAATCGGTAAGAGATTAAGAATCCCAGGGAAATTGCAGAACACGGCTATCAGTTCCTTGGTGGAATGCTTGATATCTATTTTTCCAAGTAATTTGATCAAGCTATCCTTGCCGAAAAGTACATAAGGAATACGATAGGAACCGCCTAATGGTGAGCCTAAAAATACCGCTCGAAATCCAATGGAATTATTGAGTTTTTGCCAAGTAGCCTTATGATATACCATAAAGTCCCTAACCAAAACCCCTCCCATACTATGGGCTACGATTTTGACAGGTTGATTATGAATCAGAAGTTCTTTTATTTTTTTATCAAAAAGTGCAGCGCTCTCTTTCAGTGGAATTCTCCAATCAAATTGAAAAGTGACTATATCGTAACTGCTGGCTAATTTATCTCCAAGATTTCCATAGGAAGTTTTGATCAAAGAATGAGGTGATAGCTTACTGGGCATAGATGGGTCATAGGCTAAACCCTTCAATTCCCCTTTGATAAATCTCCAATAATTGATCCATAGCAAATCATCTTTCTCGCCGATATTTGAGCCCATAATACCAGGAATCAAGACAGCTATAGGTCTGTTTCCAGATACCTTATCACTTTTATATGCACCAGACTCTATTCCAGCTATTCCTCTTTCTTTATCCGCCAGTTTCAATTCAAATACATCGTTGACCGCCGACAAACCAGAAATCAAAGCTTTTAAGGTATTCGGAGTACAGAAGTATTTAAAATGATTTATGTCCCCACTTTTCTCTATAAAGACGTACACTTTTCCTGAAACTCTTCTCGAACCCCACTTCATGCTTTCGGTGTCTACCACCAAGTCATTTTTCTTCATAAAGAAGAATTTACCCAGAATTACCACGAGTGTCTTAAAGCTTAGTCTCAATTCGCCACTTCCTCCTACTACATATAAAGGAAAGTCTATTTCAATCTCTGAAGCCTGGTAATTCATTGCTTTGATGAAAGGAGATTGTGGATTCATAGCTTCTAATCCAGGCAATACATCCACATCATCCTTACAGGCCACCGCCTCCATAAGGAACTCCTTGAAGGCAACGAAAATGGGATTTCCTACTTGCCCTACTGCCAGTCCCACCAGATTGAAAGTGACGTTCAAGAAGATATTCAGTCGATTTGAAGCTAGAGTGGTGCCGTTTGCTGGACATGCCACCCGCACCATGGATTTAACTTTGATCTTTTTGTTTTTTAGAATTTCATGAATCTTTTGGATCACATCTAGATCTCGGGTTCTTTCATTTGTACTGAAAAGTGCCCTCTCCGTGGAATCAAAACCTGCGGGGCTAGTTGAAAATCTAGCCAACAAATCAGCCAGTAATCCTCCTCGCGAATGACTTAAAAGATCCAACTCAATTCCAGATGGAAGATTTTGCACAAGCTGCAGAATGTTTTCCAATGGACTTGCAGTCAAGGATCTATGCTGGAAGGCAAGCAAATGATTATTACCGTAGCCTTTAATCAAGCTCTTCCACTCCTCAGAATCTTTCAAATCCCCAAAGGAACTTACAGTAGAAGAAGCTGTTCCGTGCAACAAGAGTAAATACCTACTTCTTACTTCCAATTTTGCTTCCCCAGTGGCCTCGTCAAGTTCCAGTGTACTCAATTCTATTTCTGGCGAACAGGCCGCCAAAACTCCATAATCCACTTTTTTAAAATTTTCACCAGTAAAAGCCAACTGCTTATTTTCAAGGTTTATCGCCATTTCCAGCATTTTGGGCTTGATGATGTTCTTTTTCACAAAGACCTTCACCAGCTTAATACCGATCTTTTTGATTATACCCCTGTCCTGCTCATTAGATTCTAATTCATCTGGCAGATAGAGTTCATCTCCGTCTGCGGAACGTTTGATTTTCTGCTGAAAAAGGGTGGTTAAGGATTCATTATCCGCCATCCAGACGGTGTTATCTTCAAATTCAAACTCAACTATCTTGTTATCATCTATTTCGAGAATTTGCTCAGGAATATCCCCTCTGGTGGGATTTTCCACCGTGTATGCTTGGTCCAGTTGGTACAATTCAAATCCCCGATCATCTCCAGTGAGGTAAGAAGAATGATCCTGTCCTTTCAGCTTTATTTTCAAAGTAGCCATAGGTAAAAATTATTAGGTTAATAGTAAAATATCCTTCTAAAGATGAAGAACTACGTACGCTCTTAGCTTGAGATTTTGCCCGATTTTTAAGAGTGAGATGAGAAAAAATCATCTCCGAATTATCAAAAATCAATTAACATTCTAGCCTTAAATGCCAGTGACGCCAATCCGAAAACTCCTTACAAATTAAAATTTATTGGGCACAAAAAACCATAAACACCAAATAATCTGATGCATATGGAATATTAAAAAGGGATTTGGAAAGTATTATCTCGTCAGGCGAAGCAAATTGTCCACAAAAAATAAAATGTGTATTCGGACACCTACACGTATGTTCAATCAGGGACTTGGTTCGACGAGCTCACCAACCGGCGCTTAGCCTCCGGTCAATTTTGGCTTAAAGGGAGAGGGAGGGAATGCGGCGGTGCCGCATTCCCTCCCTCTCCCTAGACTTTAAACTTAAATTCGGTCCCTGAGCGCAGTCGAAGGGAAAGGTATTCAAAATATTATTTTGGTAGGTGCATTCAAGCTAATACACACAAAAAATAAAGTCACATTTACTACTAAATGTTAGGTATTTGAACTTGCAACCTTCTAAAAAGAGTACCCTAGCCCTACCCCAGCGAATAAAGGCCAAAAACCATTGTTGTTGAAGATTGGATTCACATTGACTTTCCACATAAATCCACCATCAGTCGGCACTCTACGGTATCCAAAATTCATTACTCCCATAACGGATGGAGATCCATCTATATCCAATATAAATGATGTTCCTGAATTACTACTTGAGATAGGATTACAGATGTAATTACCGTTTTGATCTGTGTAGCAATTGTTGTAATCATAAACCTCATTCTTAAAGGCAAGGAAAGTGGCTCCAAAACCCATTTCAAAGAAGTGATTACCCTTTCCGTATAATTTATTTACCATTACAGGGAGTGAAAAAAACGAATCTCCTTCCAAGGCATAGCCTCCAAAACCTAGTCGCATTCCCCAGGAATCCATTTTGGTTTTGTCAAAGCGAAAATCATAATTGAAACTATATGGAAGTCCAGGCCCTCCTAATTCTATAAAAATGGCTTGAGTTGCTGGTTTGGTTTCAGTATCCTGAGCAAGTGCGATTTGGCCGCAAAGAAGAAGGCAGAAGGCAAATAGTAGAGCTTTCATAAAAGTTGGTTTAAGATTAATTAATACGAATTAACGCTTTTCGAACTAATTTGATGTTTAGATTTGATTAAATTTTAAACATTATTAGGTCTAACTAGCGCAAAACCAATAAACACATGCTTTATGAGTAACTTTTTGCAAATCAAGCGAATTAAAATGACTGCTGGAATTTTATGTGCTTATCTCACAATGATGATATTTGTCGCCTGCGTAGATCAGCCGGATTTATATCCATTCGGTCAATGTGCTGGGCCAGTAAGTGCTAATGCAACAGATATAAGTATAATCTATGCGCCCTATGTAAACAATAAATATGTTACTGAATCTGACACAGTCAAATTTGCTGATTTCAATTTATATATGAAAATCACTCCTGAGGTAATTTCTGATGTTTCATGGATCTCTAGTTTTCCTGGCGCTGCTTATGCTCTATCCTGTGCACAGTCATTTAATTTCAAAAACATTACTTCAATCAAAGTTTCATTACTTGCTCCTTACGGTGATCTAAAAGCTGGTACGGATATATCTAACCTGATCACGATAAATGATGTCATGAAGTTATCTGAGTTCAAAAACTTTGATAATTCTTTAGCCCAGTATAAACTGACAATCAACACTCAGCCGAGTAACAAAACTCAACTGAAAACCAAAACTATTCTTTCTCTAAAAAACGGAACCGAAAAAGTATTAGAATCAACTTCTCCGGTACTTTTAACAAACTGATCATATGCTACGAAAAATACTCCTAGGCATCTTTGCTGCTGCAATGATTCTCGCAATTGTTTACATGCTGGGGCCAAAGGTGCAACCTCAAGAACTCACAATCGAATTTCCAGAAGTTCCTACTCGGCTGGCTGAACTTCGTAGCTATGTGCAGCAAAGAGAGGACTCTGTGATCGGCCTGAAACAAGGCAATGAAGCCTATATTGTATGGGCTGATAGCATGAATAAGCGGAAAACACCTTATTCTATAGTGTACATCCATGGATTTGGTGCAAGTCCTATGGAGGGAGATCCAGTACATAGATTTCTTGCATCCCATTTCGGAGCTAACCTGTTTGTCACCAGGCTCCCAGAGCATGGAATCAAAAGAGAAAATGGGATGGAATATATGAGTCCACAAGCGTTGGCCAATGCGGCCGGTGAAGCATATCAGATCGGAAAAAGCCTAGGAGATGAAGTGATTGTGGTGGGAACATCAATGGGAGGTGCATTGACTTTACTGTTGGCTAGTCAGCAACCTGACATCAAAGCCGTGGCGGTTTACTCTCCTGCTGTGAGAGATTATGGTGAGAAGCTTTCTGCCTTTTTCTCTCCTTGGATGGAAAAAATGATGGAAATGACGATGATGAAGAAGAAAATGATTCATCAGCCAAGGGAAGGTGAAAAAGCGATGTATTGGTCAGAAGATTACCACATCAATGCCTACGAAAGTCTAGCGATAGTGATGTATAGCAACATGAATGAAAACACCTTCAAAAAAATTAAGCAACCTCTATTTCTAGCATACTATTATAAGGACAATGAAAACCAAGACAGGGTCGTGTCTGTCCCTAAAATGAAAGAAATGTTTGAGGAGATCTCTACTCCTACAGAACTGAAGCGTGAGCAAGCATTTCCAAATGCTGGCGATCACGTGATAGGAAGTTCTATCACCTCAGGAGATTGGGAAGGTGTATTGTTCAGCACAATAGATTTCTTAGAAAATGTAGTGAAAATCCCTGCCAAACCTGAGTTTCAGGAAAAAGTACAGGAACTATTGGAAATACAGGAATCCACTGGGGAAATCAAGTAATAAGGTTAATAGTCGAATGACGATGAACGATTGTCAACAGTACATTTATAACAAAAAGAGGTCATATGTTAAACATGACCTCTTTTTGTTATAAGAAATTATCTAATTGCTCATTCAAATTTCGCTCGGAATGGTACCGCTGGTAAATTCAAATTATTTGTCAAGTTCACTTCAGGATTATCAGCCCAGGCGTAACGAATCTCTCCAGACTCCATTCCCGCTGGCAAGGTAATCTTCACTGATTCCTTGTCCGAGATTGATGCCTCAGCTTGCTGAAAATCTCCTCCTTCTTTTCCTACAATAAATGCTTTCAATGCATCCCCATCTTTCAATTTTAGGCCTTCTCCAACAGATTTGAATTTCAAAAGCAACACATTTCCTTGCCTAATTAGTGAATCAAACTGTGGTCCTGAGGCAAGGTTTTTCTCACCAAAAGCGACTTTTTTAGCTTGTAGCCACAGCCTCTCGCCTACATCCTTTTTGTTTTTGGGGTGAATGTCTCCAGCTTCACCTATATCGATTATTGTCGCCATTCCGGTTTTAGGGAGTTCCAGCGTCTGAGTTTGCGCATCTCTCAAATATGCCCAATCACTCTCTGCTTGTATGTCTTTTCGCTCCATATAATTGGCTAATTGCACAAACAAGAAAGGAAAATCACCCAAGCCCCATGCTTCACGCCAGTTTTTAATCATGGTGGTGAAAAGCATTTTATATTCCTCGTGACGTCCGGCATTGCTTTCTCCCTGATACCAAATAGCACCTTTAATAGAGTAATTAGTGATGGGAACAATCATTGCATTATACATCATACCCGGCATCCAATTGTACCACTCCACCTTAGGGAGTTGAGGCTCAACAGTAGAATTAGAATACTTCCACGCGCCTTCCAAAGAGACTTTATTTCCAGATTCCAGCAAATACATTTCGCCTTCTTGCCCTATTCTTGGTTGATTATTCCAGGTATTGACCGCTCTAACAGAAAGTACATTACTTCCCTTTAAGAGCAAATCACTTGGGATTTCCACATCAGGCATGGCAACGCCCCAGTCTTTGAAATGCAGCAATTTTCCATTTAAGTACACATAAGCCATTTGATCCAAATTCGGCAAATGAAGGGTGACATTTTCAGTATCAGATATCGTAAACTTCTTACGTACCCATGCGATATGTTGCAAGGGATTAGCCTGAGGAAGACTGATACTTCTCCAATTTGAATCGTCATAGGAAATTGACGTTACCTTCAAAACAGCAAGTGAATCCGGTGTTTTCGCCATAGAATCACGTAGTTGGCTATTGGCTTCATTCTCCTTCAGCTTAGCATCCCAACTTTCATTGTTTTTGATGATATCATTAGCCTGTTCATTAAATGAACCTTCCATCTTTGCCAGAATTTCCACATCTGTCCAACCTTCTACAGGAGTTCCTCCCCAGTTGGACTCTATGATTCCTACAGGCACTTTCTTTTCTTCATTATTTCGCTTCGCAAAAAACCAGGCAATAGCCGAAAAATCCTTCAAATTAACCGAATCAGCTACTTTCCATTCTCCTCCTACCACATCGTCTAGCTTCACAGCACTGTAAGATCTTGGGACTTTGAAAAACCGAATCTGAGAGTTTCCTCCTTCGGCAAATTCCTTTTCGGCACCTATAACTTGGGATTTTAGATTCCATTCCATGTTGGATTGACCGCCAGCCAACCAAACATCACCTATATAGACATCATTGATTTTTCGCTTATTTACTTCAAGAACAAAAGGTCCTCCAGCAGGTAGTTTTGGCAGTTTAAGAATCCAAGTACTATCAGGTTCTACAGTTCCACTTGTAATTGCACCCGCCAAACTTACGCGGACATTTGCCCCGGGAATCCCTCTTCCCCAAACAGATATTGCCTCATCTCTCTGCACTACCATTCCATCTCCAAATAACTTAGGCAGGGATACCTGTGATTCAAATTTTGAGGACTCGCAGGCAAAAAGGATAAGAAGGATAAATAGTTTCCAGGTATGTTTCATAGGGCTAGGTTAATCTTATGGGAAATTGCCTAAAAAATCTGAAACATCTAAGGATAATACCATTCGTTATGAAGCTAGTAGCAGATTTTCCATGATTTATCCAAAGGAAGACTTTAGGTGAAAGCCCGAAGCCTTCCTTTTGGTCTCAGCGCATGGTACCCGGGCGATATCGAAGGCAAATCGAAACTTACTGATTAATGGCTTCTAAGGAATTTGCTAAATAAGCAAAAGGAGCATTCCAGTTGATCGCAATTTCGTTGGAAGCATAGCTGCAGCTTTCGTCAGTATAGGACTCATCAGCAAAGGAACTGCTGTAAGTACATCCATCTTGTTGACCAGGGTTTGGTCCACCAACGATAAAACCTGGCAAAGGCGGTAAATCAGGCCTTGATACAGCCAATCTATGATGAGGATGTAGCGGAGTTTTACTTCCAAAGCCCGTGACATAAGAATAGCCTGTAGCATTTCTGCCTAATATATAATCCAAATTATCAAAGGCACCATCCAAAAATGCACGCTCACCACTTTGCTTATAAGCATATAGCAAGAGTATCCCTTGATTGGCAGCTACAGCATTTGAACCCCATTTAAAATTGGTCGCATTTGTCTCAAGCGGACTTTGAAATGCTGTTGAAGCAACTCCTTCTAGTTGTGTTCTGGCACCAGAAAGTAGATTTATTTTAAGAACTGCCATCCACTCCTGAGGAAAGAGAGTTATGCTGTCTTGGTGTCTGAGTAAGGAATAGTAACCTAGCCAAGAGACTTGATTCCAAGATGGGAGTTTAAAACTCTGATCTGCATCTGCCAATTCTTCCCAGTAAATCAAGTTATGCGTTGTGACAAATAGCTCTGAGGCAGCCCAAATACGTTCATCTGCCGCACTAAAGTCTCCATAGGCGCCCGTCACTACATCTGGATCAAAAGCCTCGTTCATTACATTTTGGTTGTACAGCACTTCGGGATTAACTTTCGCCCAGTTCCATGCCTTTTCAGCAGCTTTCAAATAGGTTACTGATTCTTCAGGATAGTAGGATTTGTAAACACGGGAAGCTTGCGCCATTACTGCAGCAAAATCCAATGTTGCGGTGGTGCTTTTCGCTACCATATATCGCTGCGAAACAGCCAAATGCGGCTCTACCATTCCTTCAAATTTGGCAGTGGTAAGCTTATGATAAACTCCTCCATCACCCGCGTCCTGCATGGTGATCATCCAATCCAGATTCCATCGGATCTCATCCAATAAATCCGGAATCTGATTTCCCGACTCAGGAATATTCAATTCCAGTTTTTGAAAATAACTTGGATAATCCTCGTAAAGAGATAGAAGTGTCCCTACTGTGATTCCAGAGTTTACCACGTATTTATTGTAATCACCAGCATCATACCATCCAAAAGGCGAGGACACCAAATGCCCTGCCTTCCTAGTATCTGAAGCCGCCGAGGGATGAATCATCACTTGATCGTCTGGATGTCCAGGCTGTCTTGCCCAGATCCCTGCATGAGCTTTATCCAATTCAATCCCCGCACGCTGGAAGTAGAATGCTTTAATGCTAGCTTTTCCTAATTGTTCATTCACCTGCTCAGCAATCTCAAATGGGTACGATTTACTTACTCCCGTCAACACAAGGACAAACTTACCCGTTTGGGAAAATTCAGAGAAATCAGCCACTCTAGTATTTTGGCCAGAAAGTGTCTTAGTGGTCTGTTTAGCTAATTTACCTTCGAAGACTATATCCTTTTTATCCATATCCCAAATCACAAAATCTTCTGCATCTTCGTGATTTAAGATAATAGCGATTTTTTGTTGATCAGGGTAAAAGCCAATCTGATTAAGACGAATTGATTCATCAACAGGTAGATTTGCATCTATCATTGGAGCTTTACAAGCCCACTGTATCAAAAGCAAACCAAAGAATATTAAATTCTTACTTTTCATATTACTTAACAAGTTGAATTTCAATTTTTTACTAGTAAATACTTTAATCAATACGCGTACTTAAAAACACCATTATTCGGTACACCTATCCAGATTAGATTACCGATTGTTACTACAGCGCTAATATTAGATCTAAGCTGAAGTCCTGTCTTATTCGGTTCAACAAGCTCCCATATTCCTTGAGAATTCTTATGTAGCACCCAACCTGGGTTTGCATCTAGCCTTCCGATTTTTAGTCGAGCATTTTCTTGATTTCCGAGAAGTAACAAATCAAAACCTTGGTCTGACTTCAAAGCAGCAATCGCCTGAATTGGGGAAGATTGAACAAGAATTGGTAAGCTTACTTCCTCGAAAACACCAGTCCTTAAAGTGTACATTTTGGTCTCAAGTGTTTGAGCCTCCACCCTCTTTGCTTTTTCTAGCTCTTGTGGAGTGAGAATATCCTGAATTTTTGCTTTGGAGAACTTTTCATGAGCCGGGAAAAGTGCCTTCTTTTTATATAGCTGAGCTGCGAGCTCGTCTCGGGAAAAGAATGGAAACTCTTCGCCCATCACAGGAAAAGTCATGAGTGGGTCGATGGATCCGTTAGCATCAAAGTCTTCATAATAGATCCGAACTGGATTGTTTGAGTCAGATTGCAACCGTGAATTCAAGCCCCAATTCCCAGCTAGCAATTCAGGATCCCCATCTCCATCCAGATCCTGAATGAGAATAGATGACCATAGACCTGATTTTCCTCCAGGTAAAAATTGCTCTGAGCGATCTTGAATCTTCCCATCAATTAAGCTTAGGATTCGGATTCTATCAAACTCAGATGCTACGATCAACTCATCCAATCCATCTTGGTCTAGATCATAAGTTTGGGAAGCTTTTACTCTGGAAATGTTTTCAAGAGAAATCGGTGAGAATGTGCCATCACCACTATTGATCCAAACTTGACTTGAAACAGATTCCGGCCATCTTCCAGGTACATATCCTGAACCAACAAATAGATCTTCCAGTCCATCTCCATTTGCATCCCATGCGATTACATTCTCTGAAGGAAGTATACCAAAATCCATTTTAGATTCGATAAAAACTCCTTTTCCATCATTAATCAAAAGCACATCTTGCTGTCTGACATCTCCTTTTTCCAAATCGAAGTATCCGCCTTTTGCAACGTAGAGATCCAAATCTCCATCTCCATCCGCATCCAAAGCCGTAATGGAAGTGATCGTATGAGAGTCAGAACTGTATAAATTATTCTGAATTACATCTGATGAGCTGTACTCTTTTGGAATAGTATAAATAGTTGATCCGTTTGAGATAATGACTTCAGCAGATCCATCACCTTTCAAATCAGCGAAAACCATAGAAATTTTTTCCTGAGACAGGGTATAAAGCAACTGAGACTGCCGCTTGAAATCATTGGGAAGTACAGCTTTTGAGCTGATTGTATACTGTTCTAGCTGAGTGAACTTGTATAGCTTTAGATTTTCTTCTAAAACTTCATTTACAGCCTCAGCTTCAATTAATTCAAGAACCTGATTCACTTCAGGATTCTTAATTCTTGTGATTTTTCTGTTTTTCCAACGAACCTCCACCGAATCCACTTTCCCTTCTCCCAAACCAAAGTGCATGATGGCACTCACGTTACCCTGATAGCCCTTGTAAATCTGCTGTTCCTGATAGTTGAGTAGGCCATTTTGATAGACAATTACTTTAGCTCCTACTCCATCAGCATTTCCTCCCAAGCCTTTTAGTCTAAGCTGTATGTAATTCGAATTGTTAGTTTCCGAAGTTCGGTTTTTATAAATCTGCGCAGGTTCATTCAGGTTATTGATCACCAAGTCCAAGTCCCCATCCTGATCCAAATCCGCATAAACTGCTCCATTTGAATTTCCAGGATTATTCAATCCCCAACTTTCAGATTGATTTTCAAATTGTATTCCGTTGATATTTCTAAAGCCATAATTACCAACTTTTGTAGCTGGCATTTTCTTGATCAATTCATTGATTCCTGTGGCTGTCACCTTAGAGTTTTGAAGGTATTCATTTCTATAATTGATGAAATCAAGGTTGGTAAAGTCCTTCAAAAACCCATTGCTGACGAATAGATCTGTAAAGCCATCGTTATCAAAATCAGCAAATAAAGGCGCCCAACTCCAGTCTGTAGCACTTATTCCAGCCAGTTGACCAATCTCCGAGAACGTCCCATCACCAAGATTCAGCTGCAGCATATTTCGCATCAACTGATGATGAAGTCCAGCCTTCAGAAAGAGGTTGTAATGCTCGTAATTCTCAGGTGAGAAAAGCAACTTTTGTCGTGCATTGTCTTCCGGAAGCATGTCCAGACTGATCAAGTCAAGTTTACCATCTCGATTGATATCAGCAGCATCCACTCCCATCGTGTATAGACTCGTAAGGCCGATCGCCTCTTTCACCTGATTGGCAAAAGTGCCGTCACCCTGATTGATGTATAAATAGTCTGGAGCGGAATAGTCATTTCCCAGATATATGTCGGGAAATCCATCTCCATTAAAATCTGCGATAGATGCACCCAAACCATAACTTAAACCTGTTTGGGTAAGCCCTGACTCAGCGGTTCGGTCATTGAAAACTCCGTTTTCATTTTTGTAAATCTTGGTGCTGCTCATCGAATCAGCTGTGTTCAGCATTGCTTCGAAAGCATTGATGTTTAGGTTATTGAAAAGTCTAGGGTTATGATTTAGCAGGAGCATATCCAAATCACCATCCATATCTAGATCAGAAAAATATGCGGCGGTACTGAAACCTGAATCATCCAATCCATAGTCTGCAGCCATTTCCTTAAAAAATGGAATTCCCTGTCCATCCAAGCCTTGATTGACAAACAATTCATTTCTTCGCTGCTTTGCTGGTAAATCTCCAGAATAGCAGACGTAAATATCTTTTAGCCCGTCACCGTTGATATCAACGATTGCGGTGCCAGTAGTCCAAGCATTGTCTTTGCCCGTGGTGCCTGTAGCCAAGGCAATGTCTCTAAATTTCAGGTTTCCCTGATTCAAAAAAAGCTTGTTTTGGCCTTGATTGGCCGTGAAATACAAATCTTCCAAACCGTCATTATTCACATCCCCAACCGCTACACCTCCACCATTGTAGAAGTATTGATAGGTAAGTATATTGGCTGTCTCGGTTTCTTGAATTTGATTGGTAAAAGTGAGCTGAGTAGAATCTGGGCTTACCAACTCAAAAAGTGTTGGTGTCGCTTCCTCACTTTTTTCCTGACAACCAGCAAATAAGAATACCGCTCCCAGCAAGATGACTTGGAGTGATTTTACTGGTTTGTTGTTTGTAAATGTGAGTTGGGGGTTCAAGCTCAGTGTTTGATTAAATTTTTGGAATACCATCAAGAAATTCTTCAATACGAGGGTAAGGAAAACATCTCGCTCTTTTAAAATTTTAATTCTGTTCATCTCCATTAACCCAGACCTCTAGGCTGGGCTTTGTTATTATGGGCTTTCATCCCCATTTCTAAAAGGAAAATCTGTAATATATCATTAACAGCATTCTCCGCGCATTAATCGGTTAGTGAGCCTGTCGAAATAATGCGATAAGACTGGTTTTAGAAAAAATCTCCGAGGTAAAACGCTTCACCCCGGAGATCAGATTAATAAACCTCTTATGCTGTACTTTTTAATTAACTGCTCTAATCACTCTAACATTATCCACGCCTAGAACTGCCTGGATATCATTCGAAGTAGTGTTGGTGACCACCAATCTTAGTTGTTTTGCGGAACCGTCGCCCTTCAAGAAATCTCCATAAGTATTTAGTCTGGTGGAACCATTGGTAAGCCTTGTCATATTAGCAGACAAGGTGTACCAGCTACCATCGGTAGTTTTGATAAAATCACTCATCGGGATGTTATAGCTCAACTCGTTTCCTTGGCTATCTGGATACCAAATTTGCATTTCTAGCCCTGCTATAGAAGCAGAAGTATTGATCGCAACTTCAAAGCGTATATCAAAATTAGTTGCCGGAGTACCTGGCTCATAACCTTCACCTACAGGGAAGATTTGTACGCCACCCCAGTTTGCTAGGTTGATTACTTTATCGTTGTTCCAGCCATAACCAGATGGAAAAGCTTGATTCATTCCAGCGAAACTACCTTCCAAACTAGATATACCTGGCTGAGAAGGTTTGATCATATCGCCTGATATGCCCCATCCCCAATCCCATGGCCACGAAAGTGCACCATTAGTATCGAAATCAGCAACCATACCTTTCTCAGCATAGATCTGCGTGTTTCTATTAGTAGCAGATCCTCCTGATTTGGTCACTACTCTGATAGATTGACCTTCTGAGAAATCTAGATTATCTGGCACCTTCACTGAAAGTGTAGATCCAGCAGCATTAGTAGTAAATCCTGAAGTCACGTACACATCTTCACCTGGGAAATAAACAGTATCTACAAAGTAGAAATACCTTCCAAGAAGTGTAAGATCATCACCAGCTTTTACATACTGGTTTTTCACTTGAAGCACCTGAGGAGCTGGAGGAAGCGTCTGGAATTCTATGATTGCTTCACCTGATTTGTTTACCAACCTCAAGGTATTTGGCACATTAGGATTAGTTGCTACAGTAGGAACTGAATCTCCTACAGTCACGATCACCGTATTGTTAGTCACATAGGCAGTGTTCACTCCAAGTGGATAATCATTCAAATACACTTGCTGCGTACCCAAAAGATTATTACCCAAAATAGCAATAGTACTACCTAGCGTAGCAGAGGTAAATGCACTATCTGCTGTACTTGGATCAGTATTTCGAACACGCTCAATAGTTGGCGGTCCTACGTTTATTTCGTCCTCCTCCTTACATGCTCCAAGTGCAAGCACCATTACTAGCGCAGAAGCTACAAGGATTGAGTGTGAGGATCTTATATTTTTTATGATGTTCATATGTTTAGCATTTCAATGTAAGTCCACAAATCAATTATCTGCTGAGAAATCATACGGTACAGCAGGCTTTCTCAAGTTTGGTGCTCTTGACAACTCCGAAGAAGGAATTGGAATCTTGAAGTTAGATTCGCTCACAGTAAAGAATCTTGGAGAAGTGTCACTTTCTGGAATTTCGATTTCCCACAACGTTGGATCAGGAATCTGATCAGCATAGATTCTGAACGTTCCACGATCTTGGTTAGATAGAATGCTGTAAGCCTTAGCTGGATCATAATATTCCAATTTGGTAAACTCATACCAAGCTTGGCCTTCCATAGCAAACTCCTTGATTCGCTCTTCGAAAACATCTTGCCAAGTGACAGAAGTCAGTGCATTTACACCAGCTCTCTTTCTGACTAGATTGACATACTTCAAAGCTTCACCAGGATTTTTGTCCAAAACAGCCTCAGCATAGGTCAAGTAAACATCAGCTAATCGAAGAATGTAAGTATTGATCTCAGTACCCTGCTGAACGACTTTACCATCGTTATCTTCAGGTCTTCCTACCACATACTTTTTCACCCAAGCTCTAGAATTATATGCTCTACTGCCATCAAGGCTACGTGCAGGCACTTCTAGTGGCTGAGCAGATCCTCCAGGAGGAACTTGAGTAATGTAAGAATAGTGCTCTCCCGGGAACATGAAACTACCTTTTCTTCTTTTGTCAAATACTAGGTCATCATACATATCTAGCATCCACTTAGAAGCTCCGATATCTCCACCCCATCCGTCACCGAAACCAGTGATTTCAGATCCAAAAGCAAGGAAAGCCTGAACTGAGTTTTGGGCACCCCATTGGCCAGCTTGCCCAGCGTTATACACCCACTGAAGTGCAGCCAGTGTTTCTACGTTATTGTTATTTGCAGTTTTGAATAGGTCTTCATATTCAGGCATCAATGATGCTCCGCTATTGTCAATAACTCTTTTTGCAAAATATGCTGCAGAATCCAAGTCACTTTGATTTCTGCTTCCAGAAACACCTGCTTTAGTCAGGTACATTTTGGCCAACATACCTTCTGCAGACCACTTAGTCAAACGACCCTTTAGAACAGAATTTTCAGGGAGATTTTCCACTGCATAGCGGAAATCCTTGATGATAAATTGCCACACAGTTTCTTCTGTATTTCTAGCAATAGTAGTATCCTGCAAAAGAGCCGTGTTGTTCGTGATAATTGGAACTGGACCCCAGTTTTGAACCAAGTAAGAGTAAGCTAGTCCACGCATGAATCTACCTTCTGCAATACCGTGATTTTTGATACGATCTGTTACTTCTTCACCAGCATATGCATTGATGTTATTGATCAATGAATTAGACTGAGCGACTACGTTATAGAATGCTCTCCAAGAGGCACCATTTTCTGCAGTTTCTCCAGTAGTGTTGAATCGTACGTTTTCTAGTTGATAAGATCCAGAGGTCAATGTTCCTCCTCTAGCATCTCCAATACCATGACTTGCTTTATCATTGTAAGCAAACCATACCATGTTATATAGCGGTGCTGATGCTGCCAAAATCTGATCATCAGTTTTGTAGAAGTTAGCATCTACAATCGCGTCCAATGGGGGTCTATCCAAGAAATCTTCTGAACAGCTCACCATTCCTCCAAGTAGCAAAGCAGCTCCAAGGACTAATTTTTGGAATTTTGTGTTTGTTGTCATGTTTGTATAATTTTTGGATTAGAAGTCAACACCTAAGCTGAATGTGTACATTCTCGTCTGAGGATATCTGCCGTAGTCAACACCGATCAATTGGTTTCCAGCTGATACGTTGTTACCTACTGATGCACCTACTTCAGGATCATATCCTTTATACTTCGTAAATGTGAATGCATTCTGTACACCAACTGCTAGCTTCAGACCTCTCACTACATTTTGCTTTCCTAGCAATTCAGTAGGGACTACATAGGAAAGGTTGATGTTTTTCACTCTTACATAAGAACCGTCCTCTACGAATTTGTCAGAGATTCTTGTTCCGTTACCATTCAAGTCAGTTCCTGTGAGTCTTGGCACTTCTGTACCTGCATTGGCTATGAATGGGTTGCCCGTTTGGTCCATTTCAACTCTAGCATAATCATAAGTTTCCAAAAGCATGTTTCTACCCAAATTCACGTTGTTAGGATTGATATTTAGGAATCTGTTGTAGTTGTAGATATCTACACCAAGAGCTCCTGTAAACAATACATCTAGTGAAATACCTTTGTAAGAGAACTGCTGCGTCATACCGAAAGTGAATTTTGGCCATGGATTACCAATGAATGTCTGATCTCTCTCATCGATTACACCATCATCATTCAGATCCTTATACTTGACATCACCTACATAGATACCGTCCACACCTACTGGAAGTGGATTACCTGAATTATCTACAGGTCTTGGGCTAGATTCTACGTCCTCAATTGACTGGAATAAGCCATCAGCCTGATAGCCGTAAAACAACCAAGGTGCTTGACCTGGCTGAGCTCTTGCGGTGAAGTTATTCAACCACCAAGCTGTACGATCGATGAACGCAGTCTCAGAGAAGAATTTGGTCACTTCAGTTTTGAATCCAGAGAAGTTGTAGTTAGAGCTCCAAGAGAATCCGCTAGCTCTGTTATCAATGTTGATGGTATTAATAGTGATGCCATAACCTTTGTTTTGCAAAGCACCAATGTTCACTGTAGGAGTTCCAATGCTTCCTTCTGCAGATGTACCCATGTACCAAGGCAGTGGATTAGGCAAAAGCAAGTTCTCAGTTTTCTTCAGGTAGAAATCACCCTCAATTTGAATTCTGTTGTTGAGGATATTCAAATTGAAACCAAGGTTGACAGTAGAAGTTTCTTCCCACTTCAAGTTTGGATTACCAAATCGAGAAACTAGGAAACCACCACCCCATGGCGTGGGGATACTTGGTGAGCTAAGTGGCGCATAGATTGCGTTTGCGTCACCTTGGTTACCAGTAAGACCAGTTTCAAATCTGATTTTAAATTCGTCTAACCAAGTAGCATTCTGCAAGAAAGTTTCCTCAGAAACTCTCCATGCTGCCGAAACGGAAGGGAAATAACCCCATCTGTTTTCAGGACCAAAGTTTGCCGAGCCATCAGCTCTGAAAGCAGCTAAAAGAATGTATTTTTCATTGAAAGTGTAATTTGCTCTCGCAAAGTATGATTCCATTGCCCACTGATTGGCCCCACCACTATTGGTAGCACCTTGAGCAGAACCAAGACCAAGCTGCTGCAGGTCATTGGAAGGGAAATTCACTCTAGCACCTCGTAAGAATTCATACTGAGATTCTTGAGCTTCATGGCTGGCCATTAAGTCCAAAGCATGCTTGCCCCAAACTGCGCTATAAGTCAACATCTGATTCCAGTTCCAATAGAAGCTATTACTAGATTCCTGTGTAAGTGAATTCGTGTCATTCGTCACTACACCCAGCGTGTAAGTTGGAGTAAAGAAGTGACCGTTGTTATAGTTAATGTTTGTGTTCACCATGGTACGGAACTTCAAACCTTTAACGATATCAATTTCTACATTGAATCCACCTTGAGCACCTCTTCTTTTGTAGTTTCTATCCAATAGATTAGCCAAAGCGATCGGGTTAGCTGGAGTAAACTGCAAGCTTGAACCGTTCACAGGATCCGCACCACCCCAAGATCCATCAGGATTTGTTACTGGTACATTTGGTGCCATTTGAATAGCATTGTTGATTACATCAGAGCTACCTGTAGCCAATTGCTCATCCGTGTGGAAAAGCTGTAGGTTCAAACCAAGCTTCAACCATTTTCTAGTCTGGTTATCAATGTTTGTTCGGATTGAATAACGATCAAAGGAAGATCCAATCGCTACACCTTCCTGATTGAAGTATTCACCAGAGATGTAAAATTTAGTCTTTTCATCTCCACCACTAAGCGTGATATTATGTTTGTTCAAAGGCGCAGTTTTGAAAAGCGCGTCCTGCCAGTTAGTACCTGCTCCCAAAAGTGTAGGATCTAGGAAAGCTGCTGGAGGCTCACCACCAGTGATTTCGCGGATATCATTAGTCATCGTCGCGTACTGGCTTAATGACATTACTTCTAAGTTTTCAGGCTTATCCTGAAGTGTGTAGAGGAAGTTATAAGTGATTTTAGTATCACCACTTTTACCTCTCTTGGTAGTGATCATAATCACACCGTTAGTACCTCTAGAGCCATATATCGCAGTTGCGGAAGGACCTTGCAAAACTTCCATAGACTCGATATCACTTGGGTTAAGACCCGCTAGTGGATTAGTCGAAGAAGTGTTACCATAGGATACAGCAGCAGGCTGAATTTGAACTCCATCAATTACATACAGAGGTTGGTTAGTACCGCCAATGGAGTTGACACCTCGGATATTTACAGAGATACCTCCTCCCGGAGCACCGGTGTTTTGAGTGACATATACACCTGCAGCACGACCTTGAAGAGCTTGCTCAACAGTCGTATTGACCGTACGCTCTATATCTTCAGCAGTCACAGACACCTGTGCACTGGACATATCACGTTTTTTCATGGTACCATAACCAACTACAACTACTTCGTCCAAAGAAGACATGTCTTCTTGCATAGTGACGTTAATTGTGGATTGGTTACCTACCACGATTTCCTGAGCCTTATAGCCAATGAAGCTATAAACTAGGATGGATTGCGAAGAAGGAACAGTAATCGAATACGTTCCATCTACTTCAGTTGCTACACCAGTAGTGGTTCCTTTCACCAGCACTGTTACTCCCGGGAGTGATAGTCCATCGCCAGCAGCGTTCACGGTTCCTTTGACCGTGACCTGAGCTTGAACCATACCTACCAGAAGCATAAGCCAAAGTGGTAATAGTTTTTTCATCATGAGGGGTTTAATTGTAAGAAATTGGTATATAGGTTATGAGCAGGAAAAGATTTTCCCGAGGTTGTTCTTGTTGTTTTTCTTAAGTGGATTTGTTGCATTCAGTTTGGGTTTTTGTTAGAAAAATATCAGTACGATTAACACCAAAAACTGAGAAATATTCCTTGCACCGAACTTGCATTTTCGGCAGAGATTGAGATCTGTAGAAATCAATTTGAAAAGAATAGGATCAGATTTTTGGGTTTATTGCTTTGATCCGAATAAATGTAGTTTTAGTAATCTCGTGGGAGGGTATTCAAATGTTTTGAATAGGGGTATCAAATGTTAACCCCTATGAAATCGATTGAAATAGAAGGGTTTACATAATTTCTTTCCTTTGCATTCAGGAGAAAAAGCCTAAAAAAAAGAGAAATACTTTTGAAATTCTTCCCAGCTACTTACTGTAGATTCTTTTCGAGTGCTCCTTTGACTACTTCTCCCCATGGTTTGACCTGAGAATCAGTCCAGTTTCCTTCTGATGAAGCCGCTGGCAAAAGCATGGAACAAGACTCCTCCTTATCAGCAATAGACCACGCGGCAAAAGAGATTTTTCTACTCTCCATCCAACTAAGCCAAGCAGTCCAAGATGCGGTATCAATGGCTCCATCGCCAGTCGCTTGCATACCTGCACATTCTGTAACGAAGAGTGGTAAGCCATCCTGGAAAGCTTTCTCTGCTCTATCTCTCAAGTAGTCCTTGTGAGTAGCCGCATAGAAATGCAATACATACATGATGTTCGTCTGATTGAGGATAGGATTCTGAGCCACCAGATGTATATCTTGACTCCAAGTAGGCGAGCCAACGAGAATCAAATTATCTGGATCGTACTTTCTGATTTCGGTGATGATCTCCTCGCTATAAGCTTTTACCTCTTCCCAGGTTTCGTAATCAGGCTCGTTGAAAAGCTCATAGATTACATGTGGACTGTCACCATACGTCTTAGCCATTTCCACAAAAAATGCCTTTGCCTGCTCAGGATATAACTCATGGCTATGCCAGTCTATGATCACATACATATTCTCGGCGATCGCAGCATCTACTACAGCTTTGATTTTCTCTATAGCAAATTCCGGATTTTCTAAATAGGCTCCTGATGGATCTACTCCCATCGCTGCACGTACCAAATTGGCATTCCAGTCGCTTTTAAGGAACTTCACTGCGGATGTATTGTAAAATCTTGGCCACCAATTATGCCAGCCGAAGCTTACTCCACGGAGCATTACAGCATTACCTTCACTATCTGTCAGTTTCCCATCGGTTACTTTTAGCTGGCCAAAGTATTTGACTTCACCGACTGGATCAGGAGTAGAAACTGGTGGTATTGTAACTGGATCAGGAGCTGATGCTTCCGTACATGAGGATAGAATCAGACATGCAATGACTAAAAGTCTTTTCATTCTGTGGGTGTGTTAATTGAGTTACCAATTTTACACCAACAGAAATTCAAACTCGGGTATCAATTGTTTCCGATTAGGGTAAGGTTCGTTAAATGGAGAGAAAAAATATTACTCTGCAGCTATTTCTTGCTGTCTCGCTGCATATTCAGAAGGAAGCATAGAGAATTCAGCTTTGAAATGCTTCGCAAAATACTTAGCGTTATTGTAGCCCACCATGTAAGCGATCTCGGAGATGTTGAGCTGACTTTTAGCCAAAAGCTGTGAAGCTCGCTTCAATCTTATCAAACGGATAAATTCAATTGGACTTTTACCAGTAATAGACTGGAGCTTTTTGTACAAGTGAACTCTACTCATCCCCAATTCCTTACTCAGGAATTCTACAGAAAACTGAGGATCTTCCATATGCTTTTCTACCAATGCCACAGCTTTTTGGATCAGCTGATCATCCAAGGAAGTCACCTTCACTTGGGAAGCATTGATTTGGATTTTGTTACGGTTTTGCTCTTGGATCACATTTCGCTCACGTAGGAGATTCTTGATGCTAAGTTGTAAAATCTCCAAATTGAACGGTTTGGTAAGGTAAAGATTACATCCACTATCTAATCCCTGAACCATCGTCTCCTCAGATTTTTTGGCTGTAAGCAAGATCACAGGTATATGTGAAGTTTTGATATCACCTTTTACTTTCTGGCAAAATTCTTTGCCATCCATCTGTGGCATCATCAAATCAGATATAATCAAGTCTGGAATATGTTGCTGGGCTAGTTCCCAACCTTGAAGCCCATTTGTAGCAGTGAGCACATGATACGTCTCAGAAAGGCAATCTTTCAAATAATTTCTGAACTCAACATGATCCTCAGCGATAAGAATCACTTCCTTCAAATCATTTGCTTCCTGTACAAAATCCTCCTCATCTTCTTCCCAGTTTTCCGGTATAATCAACACCAAAGGAATACTCAGACTGAAGACAGAACCCATACCCGGCTCACTCTCTACTGTGATTTCACCTTTCATTACTCTGGCGAAATCCTGAACCAACGACAAACCTATGCCGCTACCTTGATTCAGCTGCTGCTTGTGACCCTCAGTCGTATAGAATCTCTCGAAAATCTTATGCTGATCCTCCTTAGAAATTCCTACTCCAGTATCTGAAACAGATAAAATCAAAATCCCCTTTTCCTCATTTTCCTGCTGAAGTTCTAGCGTAACTGTGATCGCTCCATCTTCCTGTGTGAATTTGAAAGCATTGGAAAGCAAATTGAAAAGGACTTTCTCCAACTTGTCAGGATCAAAAATTGCCTGCTGCCCATGGGTATTTGTTTCAAAATTCAAATGGATATGCTTATTCTCTGAAAGCTCATGGAAATCAGCTACACAGTCCTTGATGAATTGAACCACGTCTCCTTCGGAAGGATGGAAAGCTAAGCCACCATTTTCTACATTTTTCACATCCAGCAACTGATTGATCAACTTAAGCAAGCGTCTGGCATTTCGCTGAATAATCTTGTATTGACTTAATAGGCCTGAGTTTTCAGTCTCAGAAATCAGGTGCTCCGTTGGAGTCAGAATCAAAGAAAGTGGGGTTCTGAATTCGTGACTTAGATTGGTGAAAAACTTGGTCTTCAAGCGATCCAACTCCTGCACACGCTTGGACTCACGAATAGCTTCTTCACGATCAAATTTTTCCCGTTGTCTGGATAGGAGTTGATTTCTGAAATAAAATATAATGGCTAGAATCGCCATGAAATACAAGAAATAAGCGATTGGAGTCTTCCAAAATGGAGCTAGAATCTTAATGTCCAATTTGTATTCATACAAACTCCAACCATCCAAAACCGTCCCTGGTTGTACTACCAATGTGTAATTACCCGGGTCAAGGTTAGTGAAAGTCACTTTTGCCAGATCGTCATTCAGGTATATCCAATCATCATTGAATCCTAGAAGTTTATAGCGGTATTTGTTCTTTTCTGGGTACAGAAAATTCAAAGCGCTGAAACCAATAGAGAAAATATTCTCATCATGTTTCAGCACTAGCTGATCCATTTTATCCAAAGACTTTGAAAGCAGAACTCGGTTACTCACCTTCTCTCCCACCTTCACTTCTTCGTTGAAAAGTTGGAAATCTGTAAAAACTACCGCTGGATTATTTCTTTCAAAAGCAAAATTCTCAGATTTGAAAATATTGTAACCATTTGGCCCTCCAAAAATGAATTCATCCTTGCTTGTTTTTAATGCCGCGTTTTTATTGAAAAGGGCAGCTTGGAGACCATCTTTCTGATCAAAATTCTGGAAGGTAATGGTGAATGGATTTACGTTTCTATTAATCTCTGCATAGATCAACCCCATCTGGGAGCTAATCCAAAGATTGCTATCATCGTCCTCGAGCAAATCAACAAGGTATGAAGTAGGTAATCCTTCCTCCTCTCCATAATGTACAAAGGAGCTATCAGAAGTATTAAAATAGTACAGACCGCTCAATGCAGTAACCCACAATACTCCCTCTTCATCCATGAATAAATCGGTGGTATTAGCGTCCACCAGCCCATTTCCTTGTGTTTCTGAATAAAAAGCATTTTGACCAGTTTCGTAGTTCAGCATATTCAGGCCACTGCCACCAGAAACCCAGATATTCCCTGATCGATCTTCCGCAAAGCCAGTGATATACTGGTTATTGGTAAAAAAAAGGAGCACTTCCCGCGGGATAATTATGGAATTCCTTTCTATCCTTATCGAGCATAGAAATGCCAGAGCGCAACGTACCTATCCATATTTTCCCAGTACTGTCTTCGAATATTTTCCAAATACTAGGTCCAGCAATTCCTGAAGGATCTCCTGGCCGGTATTGATAATTTGTAAAATCCTTTCCATCAAAGCTACCCAAGCCATTCAAATAGGTGCCTATCCACAAAACCCCTTTGTGATCAAGCAACAAATCCACGATGACGTCGCCAGTTAAACTGTTCTTGTTGTCAGGGTTATGTTTGTAATGTTTATAGGTGTTAGTTTTTCTATTGTGATAATAGAGCCCGCCACCATTAGTACCTATGTATAGATTGCCCAAACTATCTTCTGCAAAAGCATTCACATCATTGAAGGGCAGTGAATTCTTGTCTGCAAAGTTTTTTCGCACATGGGAGAATCGCAACAAGCCTTGATGATAATAGGCTACACCTTTTTTATGAGTTCCAACCCAGATGATATCTTCATTGTCTTTATACAAAGAATAGATAACATTGTGCGGCATAGAGCTATCATGTACATTGTCGCCATTTAAGTACGTGACGCTGCCCGTAGTTTTATCGAGCACATTTATTCCTCCGTGATCCGTACCAAGCCAAATCTGCCCCTTTTTAGCCTCCACGATAGCTTTTACCATGTTGTTATTCAGCCAGTATTTCCCACGCTCTTCCTGATTTACCTCGGTTTGATGAGTAAACCCATCTACTCGAAAAACCCCCAGATTTCTCTCAGGATCAAACAACCATGCGTCACCATCTGAATCAATCATGATTTCATAAGTTGCTGAAGCAGGTATTTCCTCCTTTGGAAGTCTCAAGGTCTTGGTCACAATCAGGCGATTTGGATCAAGTAGATCGATAACTCCAGAACGGTGAACTACCCAAATCAACCCATCAGGGGCTTCAGCTATTGCTGCGATTTGATTAGAAAAAAGACTGCCTTTCCCATTGGTTTTCTGCACATATACCGTTTCTCCACTGGCTTCGTCATAAATACTGATTCCTTTGGCTGGATGTGTAAACCAAAACCTATTTTGACGATCTTTCATCAGCATTCCTACCGAATCAGAAGCTAGATGGTAGGTAGGTGAATAAATAGAAATGCCTCTCGAGAAATGCTCATTTTCAGGGTTATAAATATCAAACACCCCATTTACGTTCTTAACCCAAAGCTTATCATTGGGTCCAACATACATCTTGAGGATATTATTGTGGGATATGGACGTGGAGTCCTTAGTATTCAAAAAAATCTTAATGCGTGTGCCGTCGTATCTATATAAACCATAGGCAGTGCCATACCACATCATGCCATCGGCATCTCGGACCATACTTAGGATATTGGAATTGGATAAACCTAGACTTTCGTCTAGATTTCGAAACACCAGCTTTTCTACTTCACTTTGGCCCAAAACTGTACCAGCCCAAAGTAACAGCAAACAAGAAATTCCTCTTACCACATAACCTTTCATACACCAGTAACTATAAATGCCAAATTATGAGAATTAAAGGTAACATCTCATTTCTGTTTTGATATTTAACGAATGATCGAAAAATTTTTCATTAAAAAAGTCCGATTGAGGAATCTCAACCGGACTTTTAAAATTTATTTATAAAAGATGCTTAGATAAATCTATTCAATAGATTTTCAAAGTACTCTTGCTTGCCACTAGTTTGAATAGGCTCTCCTACTTCTGCTGCATGATTTCTCAGATCCTCAAGGGTAAGGTTTCCTGTTTCGAATGACTTACCTTTTCCAGAATCAAAGCTCGCATAGCGATTTTTTCTTCTTTCTAGGTAATCAGACTTGTCCAGTATATCCTGAGCGATCAACATACCTCTCGCAAATGTATCCATGCTTCCGATATGTGCTAGGAATAGATCATCCATGTCAGTTGAGTTTCTTCTGATTTTTGCATCAAAGTTCACTCCACCACCTTGGATTCCTGCTGATGTCAATATCACCAACATAGCTTCGGTCATTTCCTGCAAGTTCATCGCAAACTGATCCGTATCCCATCCGTTTTGGTAATCACCTCTGTTAGCATCGATACTTCCAAGCATACCAGCATCGGCACATACTTGAAGCTCATGCTGGAAGGTATGTCCTGCCAACGTAGCATGGTTTACTTCGATATTCAATTTGAAATCTTTATCAAGTCCATGCTGTTTCAAGAAACCAATTACCGTAGCAGAATCATAATCATACTGGTGTTTAGTTGGCTCCATTGGCTTAGGCTCGATGAAGAACGTTCCTTTGAAACCATTCTTTCTAGCATAGTCACGTGCCATGGTTAGGAATTGAGCTAAATGCTCAGTCTCACGCTTCATGTCCGTATTCAATAAAGACATGTAACCTTCGCGACCACCCCAGAACACATAATTCTCACCATTCAAGGCAATAGTTGAATCAATAGCATTTTTCACTTGAGTGCCTGCCCATGATACTACATTGAAATCAGGATTGGTAGACGCTCCGTTCATGTATCGAGGATTACTAAACACGTTAGCCGTTCCCCAAAGCAATTTCACGCCAGTATCTGCTTGCTTTTGCTTAGCATATTCGGTGATGATCTGCATTCTTTTCTCATACTCACCCAAAGTAGGACCTTCGTCAATTAGGTCAATATCATGGAAACAATAGTATGGTGCACCGATTTTGGTAATGAACTCAAATGCAGCATCCATTTTGTCTTTGGCTCTTTGGATAGGGTCGGCCGCAGCATCCCAAGGATGTACGATGGTACCTGGTCCAAATGGATCTCCACCTGTTCCACAGAAGGAATGCCAATATGCTATGGAAAACCTGAAGTGCTCCTTCATAGTTTTGCCAGCGATGATACGGTTTTCGTCGTAAAATCTAAAAGCTAGTGGATTATCACTGTCTTTACCTTCGAAAGGGATTTTATCAATTGAAGAGAAATAAGTTTTTGACATTGTAAATTGGTTTATTAGTTATTTATAGGTTTGAAAATTAATTACAAGTTACTTTTTTGGATTGCTTCCAAATGGCTTTTCCAAGTAGAATAAACCTCTTCATAGGGCTCATAAAAATGCTCATTTGGCTCTATTGTTTCTAGCAATTCCAATCCAGCGAAAGCTTCTGACTCATTAGCAAATACTCCCGCACCAATACCAGCTCCTCTGGCAGCTCCTTGCGCTCCGTCGGTATCGTACAATTCCAACACTACCTTATTCATATGAACAAAAGTTTTGCGGAAAACTGGGCTGAGGAACATATTAGCTTTACCAGCTTTAACGGTTTTAAGATCCAGTCCCATGTCCTGCATGATCCTGAAACCAAAGGTAAGCGCTGAAACTATCCCCTCTTGTGCAGAACGAATCATGTGACGTTTGTCATGCTTGAGCAAATTCAAACCTAACATATGCGCTCCGATATTTTGATTTTGAAGAATTCTCTCTGAACCATTTCCAAAAGGTATGAAAGTCAAGCCTTCAGAACCAATCGGAGCGGAACCGCCCAAATTATTCATCTCATCATATTCTATATGCGCTGCACCCATGATTTTCTTCAGCCAGCTATTCAGAATACCTGTGCCGTTCACACAAAGTAACACTCCATACGAAGGATTCTCAGCAGAGTGATTTACGTGAACAAAGGTATTCACTCTTGACAAGGGGTCATAAAGCGGTTTGTCTGAAACGCCATAAACGGTTCCTGAAGTCCCTGCCGTAGTCGCCAATTCTCCTGGTTTTAGGGCTTGAAGTGAAAAGGCGTTATTAGGCTGATCACCAGCACGATAAGAAATAGGAATACCTTCTTCTAATCCTGTAACTTCGGAAGCAAATGCAGAAACTCTGCCTTGAATAGAATAAGAAGGTACTATTTCAGGAATCCATGATTTGGAGATCTGATAGTTTTCCAACACTTTATCACTCAGGCCATTCTTTTGAAAGTCCCAGAAGATCCCTTCTGACAAACCCGTTTCAGAGGTAACAATATCTCCGCTCAATCTCATCGCTATGAAATCTCCGGGCAGCATCATTTTATGAATTTTTGCTGCAAGCGCTGGCTCATTTTCTATAACCCAGCGTAATTTGGAAGCGGTAAAATTCCCCGGAGAATTTAGCAAATTCTTCAAGCAGTACTCTTCACCAAGTTCTCTGAAAGCTTTTTCTCCAATGCCAACTGCTCGGCTATCACACCAGATTATAGAAGGTCTCAGTACATTCTGATCCTTATCTACCAGTACTAAACCGTGCATTTGATAGGCGATACCAATTCCTTTCAGTTCGCCCTTCTTTACTGAAGTCTTATTTAGCACATAGCGGATAGAATGCTGTACATACTTCCACCACGTCTCTGGATCCTGTTCTGCCCACCCTTTTTCAGGTGAATCAATAGACATCTCCTCTTCAGGAAATGCTTTTGAAAGTATAGCCTTACCCGAATCTGCATCAAGTAAGGATGTTTTGACAGAAGAACTCCCAATGTCAATCCCTAATAATAAACGTCTCATCTATTGTGTTTTTTACCAGAATACGATATACAATGCAGCAGTAATACCCGCAATTAAAATAGCGCCAATTTTAAAAGCTGTACTTGTGCTGAACAGTTCTTTATCAATTGTAATGCTGTTTGGATGATCTTTTCCTTTGCCTTCAACCAAGGAAATAATAATCATCAATGCTGCTAGAATCAAGAAAACAACTCCCATTCTATCGATGAATGGCAGAGCAGGGAAAATAATTTTCAAGACTACAGAAAGTGGAATACTCAATGCAGCACCTGTAAGCGCAGCATTTGAAGTAGTTTTTTTCCAGAATACACCAAAGAAGAAAATCGCAAATACACCTGGGCTAATAAAGCCTGTATACTCCTGTATAAACTGGAACGCTTGATCGAGCTGCCCAAGGGCTGGAGCTACTACAGATGCAATAACGAATGCAACAACTGCTGTAATTCTACCTACACGAACTTGCTTGGTCTGGCTTGCATTCTTGTCAAAGTGCTTATTGAAAATATCCATGGTGAAAATAGTAGAAGTACTATTAGCCATTGATGCCAGAGAAGATACAATTGCTGCTGTCAAAGCCGCAAAAGCAAGGCCTTTCAGACCTACAGGCAGTAAATGCAAAAGTGTAGGATATGCTCTATCAGATTTGATCAAACCCGTAATAGGATCTTTCATCGAGTCAATAAAGCCAGTATCAATACCGTTTTCTACGATCACATAAGCTGCAATTCCAGGGATTACTACGATCAATGGCATCAGCAATTTCAAGAAACCAGCGAAAATCATCCCTTTTTGGGCTTCATCTAAACTCTTTGCAGCCAAAGCTCTTTGAGTGATGTACTGATTGAATCCCCAATAACTAAGGTTTGTGATCCACATACCTCCTACTAAAACAGATATGCCTGGAAGATCCAGGTATGCATCACGAGTTCCACCCGATCCATCTGGGATCATCATTTCTCCTTTGGATAATATCATAGAAAAGTGACCTGGAACTTCTCTGCGAAGTAAATTCAAACCATCCCATGCATCTCCTGAACCAACCATCTGAAGTGCTATGTAAGTAGTAGCTAAACCACCGGCAATAAGAAACACTACCTGAATTACATCCGTCCATGCTACAGCTTTCAAACCTCCATAGATAGAATAAAGCATGGCAAAAGCTGCCAACCCAGCGATTCCGTATCCCAGAGGGATATCCATTATTGTGTTTAGGCTCAATGCACCTAAGTACAATACTGAAGTCAAGTTCACGAATACATAAAGCAACAGCCAGAAAACGGCCATGGTTGTTCTTACACGTGAATCGTATCTATCTGCCAAAAAACCTGGCATAGTGTAAATACCCTTCTTAATATAAATAGGTAAGAAAAATATAGCTACAACCAAAAGTGTAACTGCTGCCATCCACTCGTAGGTAGAAATAGCAAGCCCAAGTGCAAATCCAGAACCTGACATCCCGATAAATTGCTCCGCAGAAATATTGGAAGCGATCAAGGATGCGCCTACTGCCCACCAAGGGAGAGCTTTTGAGGCAAGGAAATAATCAGCGGAGTCTTTAATGTGTCCTTTTTTCTCTCTGGACACGAATAAACCCATCCCGACGATGAGCAGACAGTAGCCGACAAATACGGCTAAGTCTAAAGGTTCTAAAAGCATAAATTGTTAGGTTAGGTTCTGGGCAGTTAGTTTGGGTAAACGACTAATCTTATTAGAATAGGCCGATAAAGATAATATTTTCAAATTAACGTGGGTAAAAAAATGAACCTATTTAAAATTAATCAAATATTAGTTTCAAATCCTGTATAGGATTAGTAGAAAACTTCTTGTCTCTAAAACTCTCTAAATAACTGATTCCTGAGGAGTTAGAAACAAATACTTGCTCCGCATCATACAACTCTTCCAATGTAAACTCTCCTATTTCCAATGGAATGTTACTCGATTCAAAATAATCGATTAAAACCTGGCGACTAACGCCTTCAATACAGCCGCAACTTAAAGACGGTGTGAAATATGTCCCTGACTTCAACCAGAAGATATTGGCAATACTTGCTTCAGAGATGTAGCCGCGATGATCTAACAGAATGATCTCATCTAATCCTCGCTCACTTTTCTCTTTATTAGCAATTATATATGGCAGCGCATTCAATGTCTTAAACTTCGACCAAGGGCTTGCAAAAAGTTGAACATGCTTAGACACATCTGCCTTACGTTTAATTTCAGCTACCATGGTCGCTGGTGCAATTTGGAGAATCTGAATTACGGCAGATTCCTCTGGAGTATATTTACCTGCGCCAGCACGAAAAACGCTCCACCGAATGCGTTTTCTTTCACCAGCTAGTGTTTTTTTCAAAAAACATATCAATTCCTCTGCATTGATCATCGAGACATCCATACCTAAGAACTCCATTCCTTCTGAGAGACGATTCAGATGCTTTTCAAAAAACCGTATATGATCCTTACTCCAAACCATGGTCTCGAATAGCCCATCTCCATAACTAGTGGCGCGGTTAGGGAGTTTTATATAAGCTTCACAGAACCAAGTTTCGCTCGTAGATGATTTTTGATAGATTGTTTCGATTTCGTTCATAAAACTGTTCATAATCGGTCAGGCTCTCACTTTGTTAAACTATGAGAATGTTAAACTATGTAAACATGATACCACTTAAAGTGCATTCAATACAATAAATATGAATTATTGCTTGAAATCGTAGCAACGATTTTACCTTAGCATCAAAATTGGAATATTACACCCAGATGGCAAATAAAAGTAGCGTTTTTGATATGATTGGACCAATAATGATAGGGCCGTCTTCCTCGCATACTGCAGGAGTAGTGAGAATAGCTAGAGCAGCTGTTCGAGTTTTGGGAGGAATCCCTGAAGATGCTTCTATCACTTTTTATAATTCTTTTGCAAGAACATACGAAGGTCATGGAAGTGATCGAGCTATCATCGGAGGTTTGATGGATTTCAAAACAGATGATGCTAATATTAAAAATTCCCTTGATATAGCTGAGGAGAAAGGATTGACATATCGATTTAAATCAATCGGTAATTCTTCCATACACCATCCAAATACGATCAAGCTTAACCTTAGAAAAGGTGATAGGACCGTAGAAGTCGTGGGTGAAAGCCTAGGAGGTGGAGTGATCAATATCTCTGAGGTAGATGGATTCGTGGCAAATTTCTCTGCTGCTGATCATACACTTATTATCAAAGCTGAGGATATCTCTGGCGCTATAGCTTTTATATCCGCTGTGATCGCTCAGTCTAAAGCCAACATTGCCACCATGTCCGTTTCCAGAAAAGGGAAAAATGACCTAGCCTGTCACGTAATAGAAATGGACTCCGGCATCAAGGATATCACCTTGGAATACTTAAAATCATTATCCTGGATTACCGAACTAATTTATATACCTGACATTGACCTTTAATTACACTATTACTTACACCATGAGAAAATTCCTACTAGGCTTTGCTTTAGCTGCTGGGATTGGTTTTTCAACTTTTGCACAAGAAACAGTTATTCCATCTGGTCCTATAGATCTGGAAACCGCTGTTGCTATTGCTTTGGAAAACAACCTAACGTTAAAAAGAAGTGAATTAAACCGACTTTCCAATGAGGCCACGCTTTTACAAAACCAAGGGGCGAGATATCCAAGTTTAACTGCTGGAGGTTCTAGCAGCTTTAACTGGGGGCGATCCATTAACCCAGCGACTAACTTGTTCGAAACTCAGCGAATTGGTAACATCAACCTGAACGCATCTTCCAATGCAACTTTATTTAATGCTGGAAGGTTAACCAACACCATTAATCAGACTAAAACTATTTTAGAGCAGAATCTCTATAATATAGAGTCTACCAGAAATACCATTACACTGAATGTGATTAACTTCTATGTAAATGTGGTATTCAATCAGGAGCAGGTGAAAATTGCAGAAAACCAGCTAAAAACCACCCAAGATCAGTTAGATAGAACAATCAAACTGGTGAATGCAGGGTCGTTGCCATATTCAGATCAACTGGATCTGCAATCTCAACTTGCTACTAACAACGTGGATTTGATTAATGCGAAATCAACGCTGAATGGATCTATGCTTAGTTTAGCTCAAGCTCTTCAAATTCCTTTTTCACCTGATTTTCAAATCGAAAAACCTGAATTAAGTATTGACGACACCTTTATGGTTTCCGAATCTTCTGCGACTATTTTCCAAACTGCAGTAGAAACTATGCCTGAAATCAAAGCAGCAATGCTAGGTGTACAAAGTGCTAATTACGGTATCAAAATTGCCAAAGCTGGATACTCTCCTACGGTCTCAATATTTGGTAACCTCGGCTCAAACTATGTGGATCTTTATGAACTCCAATTCGGAGACCAAATTGATCGTAACTTTTCTCAATCTGCAGGGTTACAATTGAGTATTCCGATATTTTCCCGCATGAACAATAAAGCATCTGTTCAGCGAGCAACTATACAGAAAAGACTAGCTGAGGTAACTGAACTAGAAGCAAGAAACCAACTAAGACAAGACATCGAAACGGCATTTACGAACGCTTTGGCTTCGGAACAATCCTACCAAGCTTCACTCACTCGAATCGCCAGCTTAGAGGAGTCTTTCAGGATTTCACAACAACGTTTTGAATTGGGAGCAATCAATTCTGTTGATTTTCAAGTAGCTCAAAACAATCTGTTCTCAGCTCAGTCTCAACTTGTTTACGATAAATACACTTACATTTTCAGAGTAAAAGTTCTTGATTTTTACCTGGGTAATCCAATTAACCTTAACTAAACCATGGCAAATAAGAAATCAAACAAGCTATTGTATTACCTTCTTGGAGGTATAGTAGTCCTAATCATTTTTGCAGTGATCGCTCGAAATGCCGGCTGGGTAGGTGGAGACAAAGAAACGCAAGTTGAAGTCACTAAAGTAAAAAGAACATCAATCATAGAAAAAGTAAGTGCTTCTGGAGAAATTCAGCCTGAAGTAGAAGTGAATCTTAGTCCAGATGTAGCTGGTGAAATCATCGCTTTACATGTGAAAGAAGGTGATTCTGTAGCAGCTGGAATGCTTTTGGTAAAGATCAGACCTGATAACTTTATTTCTGCATTGGACAGAACAAGAGCAAATTTCAGTCAGCAAGAAGCTAACCTTTCTCAATCCCGTGCTGCTTTGCAAAGATCCGAAGCTCAGTTCACTCAATCGGAGCAAAACTTCAATAGACAAAAAAGTTTATATGAGCAGAGAGCTATTTCTGATGCTGACTTTGAGCAAGCACAGGCAGACTACACTTCTGCGCAGAAAGACTTAGAAGCTGCAAAGCAAAGTGTACGTGCATCTGAATTCGTAGTAAAAAGCTCTCAGGCTTCAGTAGATGAAGCTTCTGAAAACTTAAGACTGACTAATGTATATTCTCCGGTCAACGGTATCGTATCTAATCTCCTTGTAGAGCAAGGTGAACGTGTGGTAGGAACTCAGCAAATGGCTGGTACTGAAATGTTGACTATTGCAGATCTTTCTAAAATGGAAGTTCGGGTAGATGTGAACGAAAATGATATCGTAAGATTGAGTTTGGGTGACACCACTATTATTGATGTGGATTCCTATGCTTACACTGGTAAGACATTCAAAGGTGTGGTAACGAGTATTGCAAACACAGCTAATGTAAAGGCATCTTCAGATGCAGTTACTGAGTTCAAAGTGAAAATCAGAATTCTGAATGATTCTTACCAAGACTTAGTGGAAGAAGGCAAGAAATATCCTTTCAGACCTGGAATGACAGCTTCTGTAGAAATCCTTACTAATTCTAAAAACAATGCACTATCAGTTCCTCTAGCTGCCGTGACTACCAGAGAACATAAGCAAGACACGCTTTTGGCAGGAACCACAAGATCTAAAGAATTGGTATTTGTAAACGATGGCGGAGTTGCCAAATTGAAAGAAATCAAAACTGGTATTTCTGACTTTCAAAACATTGAAGTATTGGAAGGCCTAACTGAAGGCGAGCAAATCATCTCAGGACCTTATTTCATAGTGAGTAAAGACTTGAAAGAAGGTGACAAAGTAGCTCCAGTTGAAGGTAAAATTACAGCCATCAAAAAAGACTAACTAGCGAAGGATTGAAGCCCTTAGCTATCCTACTAAAAAAGCCCTGTGAATTAAGTTTCACAGGGCTTTTTTAGTAATGTTGTCGAATGACTAATTCCTATTCATTTACCACTTTTTCAATTGTGCATAGACTAAGTGAAGTGGAAATCCCATCACGTTATAATAAGAACCTTCGATCCGCTCCACTCCCATAAATCCAATCCACTCCTGAATACCATAAGCCCCGGCTTTGTCCATAGGCTTATACTGATGAATGTAATGCCAGATTTCCTCTTCTTCCAGAAATCTAAACGTCACGATGGTCTCATCTTCCAGCGTGATTTGTCTGGTTTTATCCCGCAACGTAACTGCCGTCATCACGGTATGAGTAGAGCCAGAAAGACTTTTGAGCATATCAAAAGCTTCTTCCTCTGTCTTTGGCTTGCCTAGTACATGCCCACTAGCTATTACTACTGTATCTGAAGTGATGAGGATTTCATTCTCAGCAAGCTCATCGACAAACGCCTCAGATTTCAATTTGGAAAGGTATGCAGCTACGTACTCAGCTTGAATATCTTTTGGGATGGTTTCATCCACTGAATTCAGTTTTACTTCGAACTCTATTTCTAATCCCTTTAATAATTCTTGACGCCTCGGGGAATTAGAGGCGAGTATAATTTTCTTATTACTTAGATTACTTAAAAAAGGATCCATAGTCGAAATCAAATTCATCTTGTTTAATACTGGCGAAAAGCAATCCGCCCAATGCTTTTGGATAGAAATAGGTGGATTTTTGTGGCATTAATTCGCCGCTTCTACACACTTCGAGAACTTGGTCAAGTTCTAATTCACGGGTAATTACTGCAAAACTGGCCTTTCCTGAACGGACTTCTTGGATGCATCTGGAGAAATTCCGTTCATATACAATCTGCTCTGAGTTCCTTTGCTCCGCTACTGCTATGCCCAAAATTCTTGCAAATAACACCTCATGTAGGACGGTTAGGTCTAGCTGTCTTATGCTTTCCGGTAAATGTAGATTGATATGACCCATCATACCTGCTTTCAATTGCAAGGTATAGCTCTCCTCTCCCATTACTAATCCAAAGGTATGAGGTTTATGAAAAGCATACCCACCCAGCTCTTCAGAATCCGCAAATTTTTTCACATCAAACCATTCTTTGATCTTTTCCAGCAAGTCTTCAGCTGCCAACTCTAATCCATAAAACATGCGGTGAGTCGGTAGGATCTTCAGGTGATTTCCACTTGTGTTTGTCAGGTACATTAAATGATAATCATGCCCTTTCCATTTTTGCTCCGACAATTCTCCTTTCATAGACTTTCGGTATTCTATAGCTCCTTCAAGTCGATGATGTCCGTCTGCTAGGATTACTTGCTTGTCTTTTAAAACTTCCAGAAAATACTGGATAATCTCAGGCTCTTGTATTACGGCCATGACTTCTCTCACTCCTTGATAATCTTCTAATTCATACAAAGGGTTAGCGATAGCTTCGTCCATATACTTCTCAAGCTGCTCATCCAGATCTTCATATAATGCATGAGTTGGACTCGCCTGAATCTGAGTTATTTTCAATAAATCAATACGGTCATTCACAGCAGATACAATCGTATTCTCATGTCTCAGAATAACTTCATCAGACCATTCATATGCCTTGATCTGCGCGATAAATCCTTTTCTACAGCGTTCGTCATGCTCACCGGGAAGGCGAAAATATTGGTAATAAACATAGATTCCAGGTTTCAAATCCTGGCTAATGATCCCCTCAGACTTCCATTTTTCAAGGGTTTCCAGCGCATTTTTAGCTGGATCAGCCCCCTGAGGAACAGAGAGATGTATACTATTTAGAGGATTTTCATACAACAACTGTCGCTGCCGCGCCGATACCACATCAAATAATGGCGCAGTCAATTCCTCCATTTTTGGAGTTAAAGCATCGGCATAACGCCACGCTTTTAAGGGTAATATCTCTGCCATTTTAGTGTAATCTATTTCTCCAAGCCGATTCTGTGTTGTCAGCTGATGTATTCTTCAAACTTCCTGAAGGCTTGTTCTTGGTAAAAAACTCTACAGCCAAGGCTGAAATCACTTCGAGTTCGGAATCTGTAAATTTCTGGTCAAGCACTGAGGGATTGAAATAGTTTTCCACGAATTTGGTATCAAAAGCTCCACTCACAAATGCTTCATGTGTAATCGCGAATTTACAAAAATCAAGTGTAGTCTGAATCCCTACAATTTTAAAATCCTCAATCGCACGTACCATTTTTTCGATAGCTGCATTACGGTTTTCAGCATGAGTGATCAACTTGGCTATCATCGGATCATAATAGATAGGAATGTCCATTCCTTCTTCGAATCCATCGTCTACTCGAATTCCTGCTCCTTGAGGACGCTTATAGGTTTCAAGTCTTCCTATATCTGGAAGAAAGTTATTTCTAGGATCTTCGGCATACACCCTTACTTCAAGGGAATGCCCGTTTATCTTCAGTTCATCCTGCGTAAAAGAAAGTGGGTTTCCTTCGGCTATTAAAATTTGCTCCCGAACCAGATCCTTTCCAGTAATCATCTCTGTCACCGGATGCTCCACCTGAAGGCGAGTATTCATTTCGAGAAAGAAGAAATTCAATTGTTCATCAACAATGAATTCCACTGTACCTGCCCCATAGTAGCTACAAGCCTTAGCTACGCCTACCGCAGCTTCTCCCATAGCTTTTCTCATTGCTGGAGAGACGACCGCTGAGGGAGCCTCCTCTATGACTTTCTGATGCCTTCTCTGTATGGAACACTCCCGCTCAAACAAATAAACAATATTTCCCTGCTGATCACCCAGCACCTGTATTTCTATATGTCTAGGAGAACTGATGTATTTTTCTATAAAAACAGCACTATCTCCAAAGGAAGATTGTGCTTCACTAACTGCTCTTTGCATCTGCTCCTCAAACTCTCCTTCATTCTCTACCACTCTCATTCCTTTTCCTCCACCGCCCGCGCTGGCTTTGATTAGAATAGGATATCCAATTTCTGATGCTCTAGCTTTTGCAACAGGAATATCAGAAATAGCTTCTTCAGTGCCCGGCACTAATGGGATATCATATTTCCCTACAGCCTGCTTAGCTGCAAGCTTAGATCCCATCACCTCAATAGCTTCAGGTGAAGGTCCTATAAAAATTAATCCAGCCTGCTGTACTTTTCTAGCAAAATCTGCATTCTCCGACAGGAAGCCATAGCCTGGATGTATTGCATCTACACCTAGTTCTTGGCAAACAGAAATTATTTTATCTCCAAGTAAATAAGATTTGTTAGACGCCGGTGGACCAAGACAAACGGCCTCATCTGCGAAAAGAACATGTGGAGAAAGTCTATCTGCCTCACTATAAACAGCAACGGTAGCAATCCCCATTTCTCGGGCAGTACGCATGATACGCAAACTGATTTCTCCTCGGTTAGCTACAAGTAGTTTTTTGATTTTGGACATTATCTCTGGTATTAAAAGCTAGAAATTTGGGTTTAGGCGAAATAAAGAAAATTATCCGAGTATTGTTAAGATTCGTTGGTTTCGCAAAACGTTTTTTGCATAGCAGGCATTAAAGTTTTATTTTTGGCGGATTTTAATGAACAGATCATTAAATCCACTAACACTTAAATTCGAAAGCTTTGGATCTATTTGCAAAATTAAAAATGAACATGGGCCCTTTGGGCAAACACTCTGAGTTTGCAGACGGCTATTTCTCCTTCCCCAAACTAGAAGGTGAAATTGCTCCGAGAATGAAATTTCAGGGGAAAAATGTTCTAACCTGGAGTTTGAATAATTACCTAGGCCTAGCAAATCATCCTGAAGTACGGAAAGCTGATGCTGATGCCGCTGCACAATATGGCGCTGCCTATCCTATGGGCGCACGTATGATGTCAGGACAAACCAGCCTTCACGAGCAACTAGAGGATGAATTGGCCGCTTTTGTCAACAAAGAGAAAGCCTATTTATTGAATTACGGATACCAAGGTATCATGTCTGTGATCGACTCACTTCTTGACAGAAAAGATGTAGTAGTTTATGATTCAGAATGTCATGCTTGTATCATCGATGCACTTAGAATGCATTTGGGTAAGCGTTATGTTTTCCCTCATAATGACATTCAAAACTGCGAAAAGCAGCTAGAAAGAGCGACTAAACTTGCCAACGAAACCGGCGGAGGAATCCTTGTGATCACCGAAGGTGTATTCGGTATGACAGGAGATCAAGGTAAGTTGAAAGAAATCGTTGAGCTTAAGAAGAAGTTTGATTTCAGACTGCTAATTGACGATGCGCATGGTTTCGGTACTATGGGTAAGACTGGTGCAGGTACAGATGAAGAGCAAGGTGTACAGGATCAAGTAGATCTTTACTTCTCTACTTTTGCAAAGTCAATGGCTAGCATCGGTGCATTTATCGCTGGTGATCCAGACGTTATTATGTTCTTGAGATATAACATGCGTTCTCAGATCTTCGCTAAGGCTCTTCCAATGCTATTGGTTGCAGGTGCGTTGAAGCGTCTTGAACTATTGAAAACTCAACCTCAACTGAAGGATAACCTTTGGAAAATCGTAGGAGCACTTAGAAAAGGACTTCATGACAATGGTTTCAGTACTGGAAAATCAAATTCTCCTGTAACTCCAGTAGTACTTAACGGAACTGTAGGTGAGGCTGCTGCATTGACTCAAGATCTTAGAGAAAACTACAGTATATTCTGTTCAGTAGTTATCTATCCTGTAATACCAAAAGGAATGATAATCTTGAGATTAATTCCTACAGCTGTTCATACACTTGAGGACGTTGAAGAGACGATCACTGCTTTTGCAGCAATTAAGGAAAAACTAACTAGTGGTGTATATAAAAATTCCGAGTTGGCAATGTCTGTTGGTGAGTAAAAATAATTCAAAAAAAATGCCCTTAGAATTGAATTAGCAAGTATTTGGGCTATATTGAATTGCAAATAACTTATCATCAACTTTAATAAAACACTTTTACTATGAGCAAATTTAGTGAAGTAAGCGAACTGGTTAATTCTCTTAAAGACGATTTTGAAAAGTTCTACAACAAGGGAAATCAGGCAGCTGGTACTCGAGTAAGAAAAGGAATGCAGGACTTGAAAAATATGGCTCAAGACATCCGTAAAGAAGTTCAAGACAAGAAGAACGAAGGATAATTCCACAAACAAAAAAAGGTGACTAATTAGTCACCTTTTTTTATGCTCATTTTCTACTCGTGAAGCTTAAAACTCCAATTTATTATTATCCTGATCTATATCAGCTAACCTCTTACTAGGATCAATTTCAATAGATTTGATCAAGTCTGATTTTTTATTGATTCTGATAGTCTTAGTCAAATTAGTCCAAGGCCAATCTTCAGAAATCACGCGAGTTGGAGCACCAGCTTCAGCAGCTTTATCACCCCTCATCATCTCTAGAGGCAAATACACCATCTCAGAAGTACCATCTTTATATGTGATCACCAAGTCTATAGGCATTGGCATAAGGCCAATTCGCTCAAGCGTGATATCTGTTTGATCACCTTGTGGCGTCATTTTCTTCACCGCATAGTCAATAGTCTTAGTTGTATATACAAAATACTCTTTGTACCAATCCAACTCCAGGCCACTCTCTTTTTCCATAATACGAACGAAGTCGTTCACATTCGGGTGCTTGAAGCCCCAAGTATTCCAATAGCTTAGAATTCCTTTATCTCTAGCTTCTTCACCGATGATATAACCCATCTGAGCCATAAATACCGCTCCTTTGGAATAAGCCGCAGAACTATAAGCTCCATTAGTATCATAATGATCACCATGTGTACTCATAGGCTCTTCTTTGCCAGATTTCACCAATCTGTAATAACCTGAATAAGATCCTCTCAAAGGTGCCTCGCTAGCTTTGTAAATAGCTGACATGGTTAACGCAGAAGCATAACTTGTAAATCCTTCGTCCATCCATGGATAAAGTGCTTCGTTAGTAGCTATTACGCCTTGATACCAGCTATGCGCCAGTTCGTGAGCCATTACACCAACAAGTCCATTAAGATTACGTCCACCAGTCACTAGGGTAGCCATAGGATATTCCATTCCGCCGTCTCCACCTTGGATGACAGAGAACTGCTTGTATGGATACTGACCAAAATGCTTTGACATAAACTCAATCGCCTTTGGAGTATAGTCCATAAGCTTCACCCAGTTCTCCGTTACGTCATCTGTAGGAATATAAAGATGATGAACAGTTACACCACTTTCCATTAAGAATTTGTCGTGACGATACTTAGGATCCGCAGCCCACATGAAATCGTGAACATGTGGAGCTTTGAAGTGCCAAGTCAACTTATCACCTTTAACTGGAGCCACTTTTACACCTTTATCTTCATAACCGTGACCGATCTCGTTAGGATTTTGAAGATAACCTGTACCGCCAAGAACGAACGTTTTGTCTATCGTGATTTTGATGTCAAAATCTCCCCAGATGCCATAAAATTCTCGGCCTATGTAAGGATTAGCATGCCATCCTTGCTCATCGTATTCAGACATTTTAGGATACCATTGTGACATAGAATATCTCACACCTTCACTGCTATCTCTTCCTGATCTTCTGATCTGTACTGGTACCTGGCCATTGAAAGCCATTTCGAATTTGGCATCTGAATTCGGCAAGATTGGCTCGGCAAGCTCAACTTCCAAAATAGTCCCAACTTCCTTATATTCAACAGATTTACCATTCATGGTCAAGCTACTAACTCTCAAATAACCAATTTCGTCAGGCTTCAATTTACTGATACGATCCCCTACTCTACGGTCTGGATCTGCGATACTTCTAGATCTCTCGTCCATCATACTGCCTGGTTGAAAGGCATTGAAGTAGAGATGATAGAAAACCCGATGCAAAGTATCCGGAGAATTGTTGGTATAAATCAATACCTGAGTACCCTTGTATTGATTGGTTTTGACGTCCATATCGACGTCCATTTGATAGTTGGCAGCTTGCTGGAATCTACCCGTTTGGGCAAAGACTCCACTGCTAAGTACCATTAAAAGAAAAAGCCCGTAAAAAGGCTTAGCCAAGTTAATATGCATAGTCATGTAATTTTTACAAAGAAAACTAAAATGGCAAGCTAGCCCAAACCACCAGTCAAAAATTGGGGTTAAAAAAAAATCCAGAAGTCTAATTGTAAGTTCAACCAGGAGGTGGTTGATGTTAAAGTTGTACTAAAAAAAAATGTGCCTGGAATAAATCCCAAGCACATTTCTAGTTGATCATTCCCTTAATTCACTTTAATTAAACGCTTAGTAATTGTTTCAAAATTGATCTGAACCTGCACTTGATATATTCCATTACTCAATAATCTCAGGTCAATTGTTCGGATAAATCCTTTTTCATAATCGCCCGACTCTTCAAATACTAGCTTTCCTGATGTATCAAACACCTTCAAGGAAACGATAGACGGTGCGGCGAAATCGACTTTCACATTTGTTTCATTCGTAGCTGGGTTAGGATAAACCTGCACAGAATTCGTGATACTTTCTTGGAACAGAACAAACTCATTGGAAATCACATTACCAACGATATCAATACTTGAAACATTGATTAGTAGTGAGTTGGAATCAGGTTCTCCGCCTTTCCAAATCAATTTATTCTCACTAATATAAATCTTAGGATTGGTCTCAAGCTCATATGTATGATAATCGTGTGCTGGATCCACCGTTTCCAAAACTCCAATTACATCCCCTCCTTTAATATCAATCGGGATAATTTGATTGGAAAGGTTTATGGTTTTTGGAGAAGCTTTGTCCAACACAAGTATCGAAGCTTGGACATCCTCTGATAATAAGGAGATGTCAGAATCAAGCAACAAACCATCGATAAACTGAATCCCTTCTAGCACTGGATTGTACTGCTCTATATTCCATACAGCAGACTTTCCAGGGATTTCACCTACAATCTTATCAAGCTTGTTCTGAAGAATTTCATTGGAGGTATTCCATTCTACCACAAGTAATTCAGAATTATTGATCGACTTATTGGCTCCTTTCTTAGGGTTATGAATTACGATATTTCCACCTGTGAGATCTGTAGTTGCCTCTTCTTTATCTGATGCTCCATATTGATTGTCATATACAATTTCAGAAGTTGAAGTTGACCATATCTTGATTCTAAACTTATCAGTTTCATTCACATCTTTTTTGCCTCCATCAATTGCAGATACCATAAATGAATAACCTGATTGACCATTAATGCTTCCTTCTCCTTTGTATATGGCTTTATACCCTGCAATTACCAAAGACATGTCATCGTACGACGAACTATTAAAGTTCAAACCACCATTCTTGAATTGGAACTCTGTATTTCCATCAACTTTATTACTGCCTTTTTTATACTTAGCAACGAATCCAAAATTTGCTCTTCCTTCTACATTTAAGTCCCGTAGGTAAGCTCCTTTATGAGACCATATGGTTCCACCGCCAGTCACAAATCCTCCATCTGGATCAAAAATAACGGCTAAGTCCATAGCGTAGACCAGTTCACTTCCACATTCATCTTTTACAAAAAGCCTAATCTGGTAGACTCCTGGAGTAGAATAAATATGAGATGCGGCGAAAGATAAATTAGGATCAGTTATAAATGAGGTGCTTCCATCGTCCCAATCCCAATATGCTTCTAGGATATTTCCATTGACAGTGGCCGATACATTTATTGGTGTATTGATTTGATTGGGTTCCAATGGTCCTGACGTACTTACTATCTCTAGCACTTCGGAACATGGATCTTGGTCACAACTACCTATAATACCAGGGTTCATAAATTCATCAGAATCGTCACAATCTTGATCATTGCTCACATAGCCAACAGGAGTACTACAGGATTGAATCGTATCGCTAGCATCCCCAAAGCCATCACCATCCTGATCTCGGTAATAAGTAGTCAATCCAATCGCATTCGGATCTTCCCCATCGATTAAGCCATCACAATCATTATCCTTACCGTCGCAAAGCTCTGGTGCTCCTGGATAGATCGTGTCGTCAGAGTCGTCACAATCTTGAGCATTTGTTACATAGCCTGGTGGAATAGCACATGATTGAATCTCATCAGCTGCATTCCCAAAGCCATCACCATCTTGATCTCTGTAGTATGTAGTCAAGCCAATAGCATTTGGATCATCACCATCTACCAAACCATCACAATCATTATCCTTACCGTCGCAAAGCTCTGG
>NZ_FOKK01000024.1:51210-59711 GCF_900112005.1 Algoriphagus aquimarinus
CATGATTGAATCTCATCAGCTGCATTTCCAAAGCCATCACCATCCTGATCTCGGTAATAAGTAGTCAATCCAATCGCATTCGGGTCTTCCCCATCAATCAAGCCATCACAATTATTATCCTTACCGTCGCAAAGCTCTGATGCTCCGGGAAAGATCGTATCATCAGAGTCGTCACAATCTTGATCGTTTGTCACATATCCAACAGGGGTACTGCAGGATTGAATCGTATCGCTAGCATTCCCAAAGCCATCACCATCTTGATCTCTATAGTAAGTAGTCAAGCCAATCGCATTCGGGTCTTCCCCATCGATTAAGCCATCACAATCATTATCCTTACCATCGCAAAGCTCTGGTGCTCCTAGATAGATCGTATCATCAGAATCGTCACAATCACCTTGATTTGGAGTGTAACCATCACCGTCACCATCAATATCTCCAGGCTCGACAGTATTGATAATTATAGTAACTGTCGCTTGTTCTGAACTTTGGTTGCCATTGATATCTGTAACAGTAAGGAAAATAAGATTTTCACCTTCATCAGCAGCCGTAAATAGAGTCTTGCTTAATTCATAGGCACCAATGGAACAATTGTCTGTAGACCCATTATCTATATCAGATGCTCCTATAATAAGCTCTTCTTCAAGATCAATTGTAAAAGATCTAGGCCTTGTTATAACTAATGGTAACTGTTTATCGATAACTGTAACATTGAAAGTGCAAATAGACTGATTTCCAGCCTCATCTATTGCTGTATAGACTACTTGAGTAGTTCCTAATGTGAAGTTTGATCCGGGATTAAAAGTGCTGGTTATGGTCACAAAACCACTATTATCAGTAGCTGTAGGCTCTATCCAACTAACTATGGCTCCACAAGTATCAGTATCTGTAAATACTATAATATCAGCCAAGCAATCACTGATTACAGGTTCTTCAGTATCATCACTTTCAGTTACTGTAACAGTAAAGCTGCATTCAGTTGAATTTCCAGATAGGTCGGTAGCACTGTAGGTTATAGTAGTAGGGCCTACTGGAAAAATTTCTCCGCTGGCAAATCCACTGATTAATTGAATGGTAGGAACCCCACAATTATCTGTCGCTTGAGGTAAATTGTAATTAATCATCTTACCAACTTGCCCAAATTCTACCGTTGCACTGATATTTGCTGGACAGGTTATTTGCGGTTTCTCCCCATCATTCACCGTTATCGTGAAGCTGGCAGTTCCCACATTTCCATGAGAATCTATGGCAGTATATGTTACCGTGGTCTCCCCAACAGGGAAGGTCGTTCCAGATTGGTAGTCAGAGGTGAAGGTGTCAATTCCACAGTTGTCAGAGGCTTCCAGAGCTATCCAAGCAACTGTCGCTTCGCAGGTTCCTGCGTCGGTATCTACGACAATGGCTGTAGGGACATTCGTGATTTCTGGAAGCTCATTGTCGTTCACCGTTATCGTGAAACTGGCAGTTTCTTCATTTCCATGAGAATCTATGGCTGTATAAGTCACCGTAGTCTCCCCAACAGGGAAGCTTGCTCCAGATAGGTAGTCAGAAGTGAAGGTGTCAATGCCACAGTTATCAGTTGCCTCTGGAGCTGTCCAAGCAACTGTCGCTTCGCAGGTTCCTGCGTCGGTATCTACGACAATGGCTGTAGGGACATTTGTGATTTCTGGAAGCTCATTGTCGTTCACCGTTATCGTGAAGCTGGCAGTTCCCACATTTCCATGAGAATCTATGGCTGTATATGTAATCGTAGTCTCTCCAACAGGGAAGCTTGCTCCAGATTGGTAGTCAGAGGTGAAGGTGTCAATTCCACAGTTGTCAGAGGCGTCCAGAGCTATCCAAGCAACTGTCGCTTCGCAGGTTCCTGCGTTGGTATCTACGACAATGGCTGTAGGGACATTCGTGATTTCTGGAAGCTCATTGTCGTTCACCGTTATCGTGAAGCTGGCAGTTCCCACATTTCCATGAGAATCTATAGCAGTATATGTTACCGTAGTCTCCCCAACAGGGAAGGCGTTGCCAGATTGGTAGTCAGAAGTGAAGGTGTCAATTCCACAGTTATCAGTGGCGTCCGGAGCTATCCAAGTAACTGTTGCTTCGCAGGTTCCAGCGTCGGTATCTACGACAATATCTGTAGGAACATTTGTGATTTCTGGAAGCTCATTGTCGTTCACCGTTATCGTGAAGCTGGCAGTTCCCACATTTCCATGAGAATCTATGGCTGTATATGTAATCGTAGTCTCTCCAACAGGGAAGCTTGCTCCAGATTGGTAGTCAGAGGTGAAGGTGTCAATTCCACAGTTATCAGTGGCGTCCGGAGCTATCCAAGTGACTGTCGCTTCACAGGTTCCAGTGTCAGTATCTACGATAATGTCTGTAGGGACATTCGTGATGATTGGCTTAACTTCTTCTGCTACAACCACATTCACTACTTTGACCCCTACATTTCCATTGGTGTCTACTACTTTGTAATTCACCAAATTCTCCTGCCCAACATTTGAGCAGTTGAAATCAATAGTGCTAACTCCATCCTCAAAGTAATATTCAGCAATCCCGCAGTTGTCAACAGACCCGTTTTCAACCATAGCTATCGTTAAAGCACCTAGACTTAAATCACTGAGATAGACCGTTATATTCTGTTTTACATTGATTGTTGGAGCTTGCAAATCACCCACAACAATTTCAGCAAATCCCGAAACTGTAGTAGAATTGGAATCGGTAACTTTTATCTCATAATTACCATCAGTTAAATTTTCAAATAAAGTAGAACTTGAAGTCCTGATCAAGACCGCTTCTTTGTATAATTCCAATGTATAAGGTCCAGTACCTGCAAATAAGATTACCTCCAGTTTTCCATTTGCCGCATCTACACACGATTCATTTGTGATGTTGATATCAATTCTGAAGATCTCTTCGAATTCAGCGATCACATTTTTATTAGAATCCATGGTAAGTGTGACCTCATCATTAGTGCCACTTGCATCTCCCAACCATTGTTTGAAGGTCCAGCCCACTGAAGGAATAGCTGTCAATACAACCTCTGAATCAGCGTCAAAATTATTTTCATTGGGGCTTCTTTTCACCAAGCCAGATCCAACGACAGAGGAAGTCAGAACAAATTGCTGGTTCTCACAGTAGCCTTTCGTGATGGAGTTATCATCTAGATTGTATTCGTAAGGATATGCATCAGATATTTCTGCAAATAGCTCAAATGTGTTACTCAGTACTGTGACTTCAAATATGGCTATTTCAGTGCTTTTAGGGCCAACATTCACTTGTTGTCTTCCTATTTCTTGAAGCTCAGCCCCAATTTTATGGTACAAAATAAGTGTGCCCTCTGTACCAATGTCTCCCTCGTTTCCTACTGTTAAGTCCACAGTAATTGACTCTCCATTTGCAGGACAATCACTGCTTAACACTATATCTTCGAAGTACAAGTTTGGAGCATCTCCGACAAAAATTGAACGAATAGCTGTATTGTTTAACCTGTTGGCATCATCCAAAACTTCTTCTACATCGATGATAGCCTGCAGGTTCTTCAAACCTCCTATAGCGCTACTATAAGGCTGAGTAATGGCAACTGTTCCATCCTCTCCTGCTGCCACTCCAGAAACTAGAACGTCATCCCCCAATTGTACTCCATCCACATTCAATCGAACTTTGAATGGCCCTGCAGGAACAATCCCAATATTATCAAAAGACACGAACACGTTGATTGGCTCACCTAAATCAGGATTAATTTTGGTAGGAGATATATAAGGAACTAGTACTCTTAAATCCGGACCAGGAGTGTTGATCGTGATTTGTTTCGAGTAAGAATTATCTGCCTCATTACATTCGCTAAACTCATCTGCTTCATCAACCACTACTTTTAAAGTGAAATTTCCTGCTTCAGTGAATATATATGGGATGGAGACATATTTTCCATATCCCGAATAGCTAGAAGTAACTTCCTCAATAAAAGTTTCTCCTATTAATTCATCATCTAAGTAGAAACGAACACTTACATTCGTAGGAATAAACAAGCCCGTATTTTGAATATAAGCATATAGGTTTTGAACAGTATAAACCTGGAAATTACCTCTCCAAACGCCGTTTCCATTTGCTGTCGAAGGATTTAAGTCCACACAGAGTGGTATTGTGGTTAAGTTATTAGATTCTGACACCTCTGTTATTTCATCCAAATTATCAGTCTTAAAACTCACACTATGATTTCCATAGGCAGCTATTTGAGTGACTACCTGAGTCGAATCAATTTTACCTTTTGCCATTCCTCCAGAATAGATTGAAGTTTCTGATCGCTCAATTCCGTTTTCAAGAATTGTAAACTTATTTTCAAATGAATCTACCACATCAGTATATCCATTGTTCGAGAATTTCGCTTGAATCGTAAAATTTTGTCCCGGTAGTGGGAGTTTTGGGCTAGCAGAAATCAAATAATTATTTGTCCTCAAATCTGGTTTTTTAGGGAGGTAGGTGATGGTTTTTGTGTAAACATTATCAGTCTCGTTCCCTTCAGCAATTTCACCAGATCCAATAGGTTCGTCAACCTTGACTACAATGACATGGTCTTCCGTGGTGGTGAAAAGGTTTGATAATGAGAAACTTGCAGCTCCACAACGATTGATAACCGGAACCGCTCTAGAGTCAAATAAAACCCCATCTAAATACACGTTCACATTAACCGTACTTGGTGTAGCAATTCCCCCATTATTATTAACCCTAATGCTGAATGCATAGGAGTCCTCCAAGTTGAAAGTTGTATTTCCATAAATGATAGGACTTAATTCTGGAGTCGAGCTATAGTTCCTGAAACTTTGGGTAGTTGTATTATTGTATTCAATTTTTTCTGAGACTTGATTGAAAGGATCCACTGTCATTTGTACAAAACAAGGAGCGTCTGAGCAGGCATCGATGGTGGTCAGAATCGTGGTAAACGGATATTCTATGAATTCACCAGGATTCAAGGATGTCACCACAAATTCCCCAAGAACCCCATCACAGGAACTATACCTTACCACAAAATTCTCCGCTACGGCATCTCCTGTATTCGTTACTTTAGCCGTACCAGTGACCGTTTCTCCAGCTAGGAAATAATTTCTTGCCCCAAAATTCACGGTAATATCACTGACGAGGTCAGGCTTGAGCACAATATTAGGATCCTCGACTACGGATATAGACAAAGGCCCAAATGGCTTTACAAAGCGTCCATCATCCACTTCACCGCTCACGGTATAATTTCCGGTAACCGGGAAACCTGAAAAAGTAGTATTAAAAGTTCCCTGGGAGGAAGTATAAGTAGTTCGGACTCTTCCGTCGCTCACAACCCATCTAACCACTGCATTCTTAACTTTTGGTGTAACCGCCGGATCCAAACCTGTAAAAGAGGCTAAGCCGGTAATTGTTACATTTTCATTCACATAATAAGTGGATTTGTTGGTAGCTGCAGTAACAGAAATCCCCTCTGGGAGCGCATAAAAGCGAATAGCAAAATTATTCAGCTCATTTTTTTCCAGTAAGACCTGTGCAGAGTCCAGCACCACTTTGATTTCATGGAATCCCGAGTTTGTAAAGGCGTAATCAAAAGAATAGTTTGTAAAAGACTGAGGTGCAACAGAACTAATCTGATCGGTTTTGATTAAAGTCTGATCATCGAAAATATAGATATCAAAATTCTCTGCTAGGTAATCAGAGGTGTTGGTGATTTTAGCTGTTATCGTAAAGCTTTCACCATTTGCAGGTTCATCATTGCTAAACAAAATATTATTTGCAAAAATCGAAATATCTAAGAAATCAGTAGTCACTAATGGTCGACTGCTGAAAATTGGAGATGCAAAACATCCTCCTGAATTCGAAGCGAGAATTTGTGTACTCCAATTTGCATCGTTGGTCAAGCCAGATACTGACACTGAATATATTTTCCCATCAGTCACATCTACGTCAGTCGGCTCCTCTTCTATCATGACATACTCCATAGTTTCGAAAACTGAAGTCATGACTACCTTAGGATATCCGGCTCCAGGAAGAGAACCATTTACCTCAGAATACTTCACGCGGAAAGTAAATTCCGTTTCAGTTGTCCCAACAATTGGTGAAACGATAGCGCTTTCAAAGCCCTCATCTCCTACGTAAGTAAGGTTTGGAATATCCGCTACTTCCACTGTTGTTGTCAATTCTTCAGTACAGCCATTTGCATTCGTGATAATCACTGAATAGGTTGTTGATACACTTGGGCTAACGGTGATGGATTGGGAATTAGCGCCAGTATTCCACGAATATGACATTCCTCCGGTAGCAGAGATACTCACACTTGTGTTTTTACAGATCGTTTGATCTGGAGTTATAGTAGCTATTATATCAGGGAAATGAGTTACGCTTTTCTCAGTCCTATCGTTAATTGAATTTTCATCTGTCCCCACCAAATAACCTTCAATAAGAAAGTCCCCTTTGGTACTCAGATCAGCTTTTTGGCTAAAAGTATAAGTGTAAATCTCTCCTGGGGAAAGTACCAATCCCACAGGCAATGCCTCTACTGCTATCTCCGTTCCATTGATTGCATAAGCCAAAGATAAGTTCTCAGCAAAAGTAGTCCCGAGGTTTTCTATTCGCACAGAAATTGACTCATCCGCCGTCAAAGAACAATCCGACTCAGGTAGAGGAATCGCAATGACTGCAATGTCCAATCCATTGACAGCAGTAAATTCCACTGCGCCCAAACTTACCGGGATAGTTCTCTGATTACCATCTAAATCGGTAGATACAATAGAAGTCAGATCAAAACCATTCGTAGCCAAGGCTTCGTTTTGTGGAGTTAAATTGGACTGTGAGAAGAAGTTTGAATTAACAGTTACTGAATTCAAATCTTTGGAAGAAGTGCTTCTCCAGGAAGAAATATCAGAAAGCGTCGTACTTCCCCATACTCCCAAGTTACTTCCAGCCGTGAAGAGATTGTTGTAGTTACTTAGCTCAATAGCCGAGGTCGTCGACAACTTCAATGCGTAACCAGTTCCGGATTGAAAAATATTGTTGATGAATTTATTATTCCCACCACCTGAAACATATTCCAATGCAGCTCCTGATGATTGATTCCAAACGGCATTGTGATAGAATTGGAGATAGAAGGTACTCGATAAGTAAACTGCCCTATTTGGGCCTTCAGAATAGAAGAAATTATTGTAAACCAAATTAGGCATTGGAGGTGAACTGGCAATATTCACCAGTCTAAGTGCATTTCCCTTTACACTGACTACCCGGTTATTTTTTATTAATAATCCCTCCGAAACATTTTCAGCATAAATCGAAATCTGATCTTCAGTTGAACTTGTAGTTAGTGTGTTTCCGACTATTAGAGGATTCAACTGATTGTTGAGGTATATTCCTCTAAAGCCTACACCAGTTAGGGTATTCCCATTTACAATAGTACCACTAGCTCTGTTATTACTACCATTTACGCTGAAGAATATCCCATAAACTCCACCCGTAATGGTGTTATTGAGCACTCGAATATTTTGACCAAAAGTAGGCGAAATATCTAGTGCCTTTCTGGTTGCGCTACTTCCAGTCGCAATTGGACTTTCTATTTTCAATCCTTCGAAAAGTAAATCTGTAGCCCGATTTCTGACTTGAATTACTTGGGCATCCCCGGAAGTTTTGAAAGTCAGATTTTTGAAGATGTAGTGTTCGGCATTAGTCAGCTTAAGAGTATAATCTGTGGTATGCTGAATGATGACTAAATCAGGATTTCCATTGGCTGATTCAAAAGTGATGGTAAAAGTATCGGAGGCTCCTGAAACCGATCCCAAATTAACCTGTCCATTGTAGGTTCCATCTGCTACTAAGAATCGAACTAATCCTGAAATCCCATTAAGCGTTAAAGCTTCCGAAGCGGATGCAAATGAGGTAAAATTTCGAACTCCACTACCACTTGGATTTATGGTATAGTCTCCAATCAAAGGTGAACCGACTATCGCAAATTCATTTGCTCCAATACTGACGGGAGCAGTTCTCGGCTTACCATCAATATCAATGGAAACAAGCTGTGTCAAATCCACCCCTGCCACAGTTAAGCTAGGGCTCTGGGCTAACAAATTTGTATTAGAAACATATTGTGGATCTACATTTAGTGAGTTGGCATCTTTCCCAGAAAGCGATTTCCAAGAATTTAAATCTGTAGCATTTGTGTTGATCCATCTACCCAAATTAATCCCGGAGGTGGAATAGTCATTGTAGTCTAACTGATCAAGACCTGTTGAATTGGCTACATTTATCGCATAGGAAGTATTCGACTTGAAGATATTGTTCTGGACTTTGTTTCCCGCAGTACCCGAACCACTGTAGTAAAAAGCACTTGCCCCACCAGTCGTATTGACATTGTTATGATAAAAACCCTGATACTGGTTGGATGCAAAGTATACCGAATAACTCCCTGCCTTCGAATGGATATGGTTGTTGGCAACTAATCCAGGGGAACCTGAGGTTGCAGTACAGCTTGTCATATACAAACC
>NZ_FOKK01000005.1:0-100772 GCF_900112005.1 Algoriphagus aquimarinus
GACCTTAGTACGAGAGGACCGGGTTGGACTGACCGCTGGTGTACCGGTTGTGATGCCAATTGCATTGCCGGGTAGCTACGTCGGGAAGAGATAAGCGCTGAAAGCATCTAAGTGCGAAACTCCCCTCAAGATGAGACTTCCAAATAGGGCCGTCAGAGACGATGACGTTGATAGGCTATAGGTGTAAAGGCAGTAATGTCATAGCCGAGTAGTACTAATTGCCCAAAAGCTTACGCTACGTTTGTTACAGTTTCTGCAAAAACATGTTATTAAAAAGTCCGAAGTCGGAAGACCGAAGACCGAAGAACTTAAAATATTAGACGCAGCATGCGAGTCAAGGACTAGTTGAGATACGAAAGAGATCTTGCTACTTGCTACTAGCTACTGAAGTCTTACAATTTAGGCGGCCTAGCGCAGGGGTCCCACCTCTTCCCATCCCGAACAGAGAAGTTAAGCCCTGCAGCGCCGATGGTACTGGGGTTACACCCGGGAGAGTAGGTCGCCGCCTCATTTATTCAAGCCCTTTGGTTCATTCCAAAGGGCTTTTTGGTTTTATAGCCTTTTTATAGACCATCCTCCCACCAACGCAGCCTACCTTAACTAACGAAAATACACTCGTTTACTCCAACATGTGGGGTAATGGCCAGGGGATTTGAGGGTTTTATGAGTCAATTCTTCTAATTCCTTTTAGGAAACCTGTTGTGATATATTGCTTTAGCAGAATCACTTAGTATCTTAGCGCTATGAATCCAACACCAAGAACGTTCGTACATCATTCTTACTACCATCTTCGATGAAGGGATAGGATGACTATGGATTTTTGGTAAAAAATAATATAGAGGCCTATTCCTAATCGGAATGGGTCTTTTTTGCTTTCAGGACCGTTATACTGCTTCTCGAGAAGTGGGACAACATAAGTAGAACTTAAGAGTTAACCAGAATACAGAATACAACCCAAATACCATGAATACAAAACAAAAAAACTGGGTCTTCAGTGACCTAAGACTCCAAAAGCTGAGGCAGGAGTATGAACTATATACTGCCGAAGACTTCAGTGTTTGGAAGATTCTCTTTGAACGACAAATGCCGAATTTACCTAAAGCTGCTTCCAAAGCTTATCTGGAAGGAGTAGAGCAAGTCAAGTTCTCTGCAGATAAAATTGCCAATTTTGATGAATTGAATCAGGTCTTGGTAAAAAGTACTGGTTGGGAAGTGCAGGTAGTTCCTGGGCTGATTGATGATGATTTGTTCTTTGGCTTGTTGAATAATAGAAGGTTCCCTTCTTCAACTTGGCTTCGCACAATGGAACAACTCGATTATTTAGAAGAACCTGATATGTTTCATGATGCATTTGCGCATATGCCTCTTTTGACAAATCAGCCCTATGTGGACTTTCTAGAAAATTTATCTGGTATTGCACTAAAGCATATTGATAATCCTTGGGCTATCCAATTGCTAAGTAGGATTTATTGGTTTACAATTGAGTTTGGACTCATTAAAGAAGAAGGAGAGTTAAAAATATATGGTGCGGGGATACTAAGTTCAGCTGGAGAGACTAAATTCAGCCTTTCAAACGAACCGACCCATCTCGTGTATGATGTTCGGAAGATTCTCAATCAGGAATACTGGAAAGATCGCTTTCAAGATAAATACTTTGTGATTGAGAGTTATAAGCAACTCTATGAATCATTGCCTGAAATAGAGGCCGTGCTGGAGGAGATGTTGGTGGATGGAGAGAAGTAAGTAGTAATAGGTAGTAGGTGAAAAGAGGAAGTGAAAAAATAAATGTGGGATGACGGATGTCCGATGCTGGGTGTTTACATCGGACATCGGACACCTAACACCCGACAACAAAATGAAAATAGCAGTTATCAAATATAATTCCGGAAATGTACAGTCGGTGCTTTATGCATTGGAAAGGCTAGGGGCAAATGCTGAACTGACGGATGACCCGGAAGTAATACGTGCCGCGGATAAGGTGATTTTCCCAGGGCAAGGCGAAGCAAGTACAGCCATGAAATATCTTAAAGAGCGTAAGCTTGATCAATTGATCGCGGATATCAAACAACCTTTTTTGGGTGTTTGTCTCGGCTTGCAGTTGCTTTGTGAACATTCTGAAGAAAACGATACGGAGTGCTTAGGGATTTTCCCAGTTAGGGTAAAGCGTTTTCTGCCAGAGAACTCTCAGGAGTTCAAAGTGCCCCATGTAGGATGGAATGAGTTGGAGAATCTGACTGATACTCCATTGCTAAAAGATCTACCTGCCAATCCATTTGTCTATTATGTGCACAGTTTCTATGCTGAGTTGAGCGAATTCACAATTGCCCAGACACATTATATTCATGATTTCTCAGGAATTCTTCACCGGGATAATTATTATGCAATGCAGGCTCACCCTGAGAAAAGTGGGCTGGTAGGTGAGAAGATATTGGAGAATTTTCTAAGCTTATAATTCAAGTTATTTACGATTTATGAAATACGATTTACGAGCATATTCGGAACTTCAAATGAAATCTTCAAAGGTTTACCACATTGAATTGACGATTGAAGTTCATGTTGATGTCGTAATTCAAAAATCGTAAATCGTAATTTTCCAATCTTTCAATTTTCAAATTTTCCAATTCAAAAAATGCAAATCATTCCAGCCATAGACCTCATCGGAGGCAAATGTGTCCGACTTAGTCAGGGCGATTACAGTAGCAAAAAAGAGTACCATGACGATCCTTTGGAAATGGCCAAACGCTTTGAAGGCGCTGGAATACGAAGATTGCATCTAGTAGATCTTGATGGAGCTAAAGCTAAAAAGATTGTGAATGCAGATGTACTTCAGCGAATCAGCTCAGGCACAAGTTTGCAAGTGGACTTTGGAGGAGGAATTCAAGCTGACGAGGAAATTGAGAAAGCTTTTGAATTGGGCGCTCAGCAGGTGACAGGAGGAAGTATTGCAGTGAAAAATGCAACACTTTTTCAAGCTTGGATTACGAAGTATGGCTCTGATAAAATTATCCTTGGAGCAGATGCCAAGAATAAGAAAATTGCTGTTGGAGGTTGGGAGGAAACTACTTCGGTAGATTTGATTCCTTTTATCAAAGACTACGTAGCCAAAGGAATAAGCTATGTGATCTGTACTGATGTAGCTAAAGATGGTTTACTTCAGGGGCCATCTACGGATTTATACAAAGAGATCTTGGAAGAAATTCCTGGAGTGAAATTGATCGCAAGTGGGGGTGTATCCTCTGTCAAAGACCTCGAAGACCTGGAGAAAATCGGGGTTTATGGGACGATAGTCGGAAAAGCGTATTATGAAGGAAGGGTGACGTTGGAGGAACTAGCAGCGTTTGGGTGATAAGGATTTACGAAATACGATAGAGATATTTACGAGTTACGAATGACGATTTACGAGGTAAATTAGAACCTCAATCAGAATTTCCGATTCGTAACTTCTAAAAAGGCAAAAGATAGAAATGAGGATAAACGCTAGCAAAGACCTCGTAAATCCCATATCGTAAATCGTAATTACGAATAATGAATGAAGAACGCCGAATAATGAATAATGAAGTTTTGAATACAAGAAGATGTTAACCAAAAGAATAATTCCCTGTCTGGATATAAAAGATGGTCGTACGGTCAAAGGTGTGAACTTTGTAGAACTGCGGGATGCTGGTGATCCGGTGGAGCTAGCGAAGATTTACTCTGACGAAGGTGCTGACGAATTGGTGTTTTTGGATATCACTGCTACAGTGGACAAGCGTAAGACCTTAGCCGAACTCGTAACCAAAGTGGCCAAAGCTATTAATATCCCATTTACAGTGGGAGGAGGGATATCTACTGTTGAAGATGTGAAGTTTCTACTCAATGCAGGAGCAGATAAAATCTCCATCAATTCGGCGGCCGTACACAATCCTCAAATCATCAATGAAATGGCTGCTGAATTTGGTTCGCAGTGTATAGTAGTGGCGATCGATACAAGAAATATTGACGGAATTGACTTTGTGCATACCCACGGAGGTAGAAAAGCGACTTTGCTAAGAACTCAAGCTTGGGCTCAGGAAGTTTGTGATCGAGGTGCTGGAGAAATTCTTTTGACGTCAATGGATCATGACGGAACCAAAGCAGGTTTCTCAAATGAGCTTTTATCAGAGATTTCATCTGCGCTTTCTATTCCAGTGATTGCCTCTGGCGGTGCAGGAAGTATGGAACATTTCAAAGATGTGTTTACCTTCGGGAAAGCGGATGCTGCATTGGCGGCGAGCATTTTTCACTTTAAAGAAATAGGTATCCCGGAATTGAAGGGGTATTTGGTGGATGAAGGTGTGAGTGTTAGGAAGTAACCTTTGAGGTGTTATTTTGAAGGAGGCACGACTGAAAAATCTCCTCGAAGGTTTAAATAGTGATTGATAGTTTTTCCATAAAGTTTTCTCAGCCAATAAGTGAAAACAAATAGTAATTTAAAAATCAAAACCTTCGAGGTTTTGAAAACCTCAAAGGTTATCATAGACATGAATATAGATTTTAAGAAAATGGACGGTTTGGTGCCAGCAATAGTTCAGGATGCGATCAGCGGAAAAGTGCTGATGCAGGGTTACATGAATGAAGAGGCAGTTGCTAAAACCAAAGAATCAGGAATGGTGACTTTTTTCTCTCGTAGTAAAAACAGACTTTGGACTAAAGGGGAGACTTCTGGCAATTTCATCGAGTTGGTAAGCATGACTTCAGATTGCGATGGTGATTCAATTTTGGTGAAAGCCAATCCAAGAGGCCCTGTTTGTCATACGGGTTCAGATACCTGCTTTGAAGAAGTAAATACTTCCAAGACCGGTTTTATCGATCAATTGAGAGCTATCATCAAGGATAGGAAAACCAATCCAACTGACACCTCTTATACAGCATCTCTTTTTGCCAAAGGCATCAATAAGGTAGCCCAAAAGGTAGGAGAGGAAGCCGTGGAGATTGTGATCGAAGCAAAGGACGATAATAAAGAACTCTTTATGGGTGAGGCGGCAGATTTGCTATATCATTATCTTGTGCTACTTGAAGCTAAAGGCTATGAATTGGATGAGGTGATGGATGTGCTGATAGATAGACATAAGAAAAAGTAAGCATGTTTGATGGTCTTTGTTGACAGAGGCCAGCTTGGTAAAGGTTATAAAAGCTCTAGGGTTGAAGATAATTCAACCCTTTTTCTTTGTGGCAAGTAGAATTCCTTAACTTTTTATTTCATTCCCTATATCGAGATAATTGCATATATGATTATCCGTAATGATGCCAGTCACAAAAATCTCTTTGCTTGCCCGGCAGGAAGACCGAAGTGTCCCTAGATGCTAGTGTTTACCAAATTCTGTAATGCTTTAATTACTTTACTAGCAGAAAAGCGGATATACAGAATTACATAAATCGATAAGCACAAGATTCACTTGAAAGTGCTTTTTAAACTAATAGAATTTTCAGCTTATGAAAAACAAGTACGTAGACATCCATAATCCTGTATTTTTCCCAACGGTCATTTTGTTGGTTGTATTTATGGCGGTAACCATAATTGTGGGGGAACCCATGTTGGTTTTATTTGATTCCTTTAAAACTTTTGTGACAGAAAAGACCGGTTGGTTATTCATTTTGGCAGTCAACTTTTTTATAATTTTCTGCCTCTATCTAGGCTTTAGTAAGTATGGATCCATCAGATTGGGTGGAAAAGACGCTAAGCCGGACTTTTCTACCAGTTCTTGGTTCTCCATGCTTTTTAGCGCTGGGATGGGAATTGGCTTGTTATTCTATGGTGTGGCTGAGCCAGTTTCTCATTATGCCAAACCTCCAGTAGCAGACCCCTTTACTGTTGAATCAGCCCAAGATGCGATGAGTTTTACATTCTTGCATTGGGGAATCCATGCTTGGGCCATCTATGCTGTGGTAGCATTGTCCCTGGCATTTTTTGCCTTTAATAGAAATATGCCTTTGACTATGCGGTCAGTTTTTTATCCCGTACTGGGTGACAGGATTTATGGCTGGATGGGTGATGCGATTGATATTTTCTCTGTATTAGCTACCATATTCGGCTTGGCTACTTCTTTGGGAATCGGCGTACGACAAGTGAGCGGGGGACTTTCCTATGTATTTGGTACACCAAATAACGTGTGGGTTCAGGTAGCCTTAATTGCTGGGATTACTGCCATAGCGACCATCTCAGTCGTATCTGGAGTAGATAAAGGGGTGAAGTTCCTAAGTGAATGGAATGTGCGAATAGCAGGCTTACTCTTATTATTCGTGTTGATTTTCGGCCCAAGCCTATTTGTATTTAAGTCATTTATACAGAACATGGGTGTCTATGCCAATGAACTGGTAGAATTGTCAACTTGGACTGAAGCTTTTGTCAATAAGGATTGGCAGGGAGACTGGACAGTGTTTTACTGGGCTTGGTGGATTTCCTGGTCACCTTTTGTTGGAATGTTCATTGCCCGAATTTCAAAAGGGAGAACGATTCGTGAGTTTATTTTTGGGGTATTATTAGCGCCTAGTATTTTGACTTTCTTCTGGATGACGACTTTAGGCGGATCTGCTATATTTTTAGATATGCAGGACACATTAGCTGGGGGAAATCATGAATTTGCCAAGGCAATAATCTCAGACGAATCAACCGCCTTATTTGTCTTTCTGGAGAAATTCCCACTGAGAATGGTCGGTTCTGTTTTAGGGATACTATTGGTTGCCAGCTTTTTCGTGACGTCCTCTGATTCTGGATCTTTAGTGGTCGATAGTATCACTTCCGGTGGTAAGCTCAACACACCTACTCCTCAGCATGTATTTTGGGCGACGACCGAAGGTGCTGTTGCCGCAGTGTTGTTAGTGGGTGGTGGACTCACTGCTTTGCAGACGGCCACGATTTCGACAGGTTTGCCTTTTCTCTTTATCTTGACAGTCATGTGTTATTCGCTGCTGAAAGGGGTAAAAAAGGAATATGCCATGGACAAACAACTGGCAGAAGATATTGATCAAAAATCCTACGCCAACCGCCTGACGAAAGTAATAATGAAGCAAATCGATAAAGATAAAAAGCCATGAAGCCATTAAAGAACATTGGGATTTTTCTGGATCTGAGCGAGACGGATGAGTTTTTGTTGCACTATTTCAAAAAGCTGGATGATGTATTCGAATTTGATTCACTCACCTTGATACATTTTGTAGCCTTAGAGAGCGATTCTGCAGATCTAGCAGCTTTGACTCAGCAGCTTCCCAAGCCACTGGAGGAAGTCTTGGAAGATGAGGTTATGGAGTTAGTCGAAAAAGTTTTTGGCAAAAAGAAATCCAGTATTCACATTAAAATAGCTCTGGGTGGAAAATTGGATGCACTCATCAAGTGGGTGGATTCGCAGTCTTTCAATATGTTGGTGCTCGGGAAAAAAGCCAAGGAAGAAGGTACTGGCGTATTTAGTAGCAAAGTAATTCGACTGACTGATTCTGATTGCTTGTTTGTGCCGGAAGGCGCCAAGACAGAATTTAAAAGCATCGTATTGGCGCTGGATTTTTCTGACTATTCAGAGAAGGTAATCGTGCGCGGCTTGAACTTGTCTAAGAATCTTTCTTCGAAATTGATGCCTGTACATGTGCTTAAAGCTGGTTTTCAATATTTTCCCTACTTCATAAATCAAGAGAAATATCAAAAAACGCTTCGTGCGAAAGCTGAGAGTACTTTTAAGAAAATTCAAAAGAAAACTGGACTTGCCGAAGAATTGATTTGTGTGGAAGACAGTGGTAACCATATTAGCAGGTCTATACATGAATATGCTGCAGAGCATCAAGCCAATTTGATCATCATTGGAAACAAAGGTAATGCAGATGCAGATGATCTACTGATAGGTAGTGTAGCAGAGCGATTGACTTATGCTGAGCGGAAAGTTCCTATATTGATTGTCAAGCCCAATTGACCAGATTTAAATTATTTATTTAACCAACATTTGAGCATTATTTTATCTATGAAAATTAAAAACACCATAACAGTTCTCCTGTTTTTGCTGTCTATAATTCCAGCAATTGCGCAAGAGAAAAACTACTATCAAACGGATTTCTCAAAAGAAGAATTTGCTACCAGAAGAGCAAAGATTTTTGATGCTATAGGAAATCAATCCATTGCAGTCATCCAAGGAGCAGGCGGTACTCCAGGCGTCAGCGTTTTTCGCCAATCCAATTCCTTCTATTATTTGACAGGAATAGAGTCCCCACACGCATACCTTCTTATCAACGGCAAAAGCAAGAAATCGACATTATATCTTCAGCATAGAGATGAGGGTATGGAACGAAATCAGGGTAAGGTTCTTTCAGCAGAAGATGCAGAGTTGGTAAAAGAACTTACGGGAATCGATGAGGTAAAAGGTATTGAGAAACTGGCTTCAGACCTTTCTGGAGCAGGTGGCTTAGTCAAACCATCCGGTCCAGCGCTTTTTGTGGAATTTAGTCCAGTAGAAAGTGGAAATGATAGTCGGGACGAACTTTTGTCTAAGCAAATTATGGCTGCCTCAGATCCTTGGGACGGTGCACCGTCCCGTGAAGCCAACTTTATTGCAAAGCTAAAAGCTACATTCCCACAATTTGAAATCAAAGATCTTACGCCAACGCTGGATAACTTGAGACTGATCAAAAGTGAAAAGGAAATAGCTATTATCCGTAAGGCTACTGAGATCGCCGGCTTGGCGATCATCGAAGCAATGAAATCTACTAAACCAGGTGTGTACGAATACCAACTTGGTGCAGCGGGTAAGTATGTGTTTTCACTTCATGGAGCAATGGGAGATTCATATCCTGCGATCATAGGAGGAGGAACAAATGCTTACATGGGGCATTATTTCCAAAAGACAGACCAACTTGTAGATGGAGATTTGGTGCTGATGGATTATGCGCCCGACTACAAGTATTATTCTAGTGATGTGACTCGAATCTGGCCTGTGAATGGCAAGTTTACAGATGAGCAAAGAGCGCTTTATGAGTTTATAATAGCGTATAGAGATGCACTTTTTAGATACATCAAACCAGGAGTTACTTCCAACGAAGTGCTGGATCAAGCTGCTGCAGAGATGAAGAAATATATGGTAGGTAAGGCTTTTGTGAAGCCCGCTCATCTGAAAGCTGTTGAAGAAGGAATTAAGTTTCGTGGACATTTTCAGCATCCAGTTGGAATGATCGTTCACGATGTAGGACGAGTGCATGGTGTGAAATTGGAGCCTGGAATGGTGTTCACAATTGATCCGATGATCTGGATTCATGAAGAAAGGCTATATGTAAGAATAGAGGATGTAGCAGTAGTTACTAAAGACGGAGTGGAAAATCTGAGTGCATTCGTGCCTACGAGTATAGCAGAGATAGAGCAGACTATCTCTGAAAAAGGGATAATTGATTTTAGCCCTGCCGTTAAACTACCTCTTGATAAATAACCCTCCTATTTGATGATGTCTACCATAAAATACGGAATACTAAGTCTTACTTTCCTGTGTCTCTTTGTTACTTATTCCTTTGCAGATAAGTATCCCAAAAACCCTAAAGTCAATATTCTGAATTATCAATTTCAGATCGAACTGTCTGATGACACGGATGAGATCAAGTGTAAAGCGAAAATCGATGTCAGTTATTTGGGAGAAGGGGTTCAAGTTCTAAGATTGGATTTGACCAAGGCAAGTGAGGCCTTAGAGAATAAAGGAATGACTGTGAGCCAAGTGATGGCTGATGGAAAAGAACTGAGTTTTACCCATGAAGGGGATGCCTTGAAAATTACCTTACCAGCAGCTTCACGCGTTAACCAACGCAGCCAATATACAGTGGTCTATTCTGGAGTTCCTGCTACAGGGCTTAAGATTGCGAACAATAAACATGGAGATCGTACTTTCTTTAGTGATAATTGGCCAGACAAAGCGAGAAACTGGCTGGCGGTAGTGGATCATCCCTATGATAAAGCTACGAGTGAGTTTGTGGTGACAGCTCCTGATCATTATCAAGTGGTGTCCAATGGTCTTAAGGTCGAAGAAACAGATTTAGGAAATGGAAATAGGTTGACTCACTGGAAGCAATCTGTTCCGATAGCCTCTTGGTTATACGTCTTAGGTGTGGCAGAATTTGCGGTACAGCATGTAGATGATTTTGACGGAAAAGCTATCGAAACATGGGTTTATCGTCAAGATAGAGATGCAGGATTTTATGATTTTGCAGAGCCCACCAAAAAAGCACTCGAATTCTACAGTGATTACGTAGGACCTTTTTCCTATGAGAAACTAGCGAATATTCAATCCAATAGCGTGAGTGGTGGTATGGAAGCTGCATCAGCAATTTTATATTCTGAGGGATCAGTTGTAGGAGATAGAAATGAACGCTGGAGAAATGTAGTGATTCATGAGATTGCACATCAATGGTTTGGCAATGCTGTGACAGAATACGATTGGGATGATGTGTGGCTGAGCGAAGGCTTCGCTACTTACTTCACGTCACTGTTCATCGAGCACCAATACGGGCAAGATGCTTTCATGGAGCAAATGACAACAAGTAAGAAGCGTGTTGATTCTTTTCATGCAGAAAACCCAGGGTATACCATTATTCATGACAACCTGGATGATATGAGTAAGGTCACCACCTCGCAGACTTATCATAAGGGATCATGGGTCTTGCATATGCTTCGTGGTATGATTGGCGATGATTTGTTCTGGAAAGGTATTCGAACGTATTATGCGAAATACCAAGATTTGAATGCTACGACAGCTGATTTCAGAAGAGAAATGGAGGAAGTGTCAGGAGTGGATCTTGGGGTTTTTCTAGAGCAGTGGCTATACAAGTCAGGAGCGCTTGTTGTGGATGGATCATGGTCTTACGATAAGAATAAAAAAGCATTGAATATCTCATTGAATCAAACTCAGGATGACGGGAGCTTATTCGTAATGCCAATTCAAGTGGGTATTTATCAATCTGACATTATAAAACCTGTGCTAGAAACGGTGACAATAAATAAAGAGAATAATACATTCTCTCTGCCAATAAACTTCGAACCTACCAAGGTGGTTCTGGATCCAGATTCATGGGTTTTGATGGAATCTGCCTTTCAGAAGAAAAAGTAAAAATAGTTTTAACCGCAGAGAATAACGCGGAGGCCGCAAGGCTGAAGTTTCTTAATAGATATAGTGATTAGTCCTGCTTCTTCGGAGGCAGGACTTTTTTGATTTTAACCAATCTGTTTGGATGATTATCTAAACAACAAACCCAATTCAATAAGCAGGAAACTCCTGCTGTAATCCTTTGAATTGATCGATCATTTCCCATTTGGGTCTGTAGAAAGTATTCAACAACCTTCCTCCGACCGATCCATTTTGCAGGACATGCAATACTGCAGCAAAGCGGAGGTCATTTGGGTCGCCCCAGTTGAATTGAGGAGAGTCACCGACAGCAAAGTCCGCAGGGAATCCATCGAAATACTCTGCTTTTCCTTCAGAGTTTGCCGTGGCAAATGTGATAGGTACCAGTTCTACGTTATTTTGCTTTAAGATATCATTGTAGCTGGACAGAGGAAAAGAGCCAACCGGTTTCCCGTAGGTATTATCACCAACTAGCGTGATATCGAAGTAGGGCTCTAAGCAATTAATAACTAATTCTGAAGCAGATGCGGATCCTCTGGAGGTGATGAAAATCAATTTGTCAAGATTTAAGCTACCAGCCTTCTTGAAATTCACGCTTCTTTGAAGGCTAGTCTTTAAGGAATTGAGTTTGTTGGTATACATCAATTTGCCAGTATTAGACAATTGAATCAGGTAGTTGTTGATCTGCTCTGCCACTGCAACTGACCCGCCGCCATTGTATCGTAGATCTATGATCAGTTCATTGATACCAGCGTCTTCGAAAAATTTCATGGATTCATCCACTTCCAGACTTTTGGTAGGTGATTGCCCTGCCGTAGCTTTGAAACTTTGGTAAACCCAGTAACCAACTTTTTTACCATCAAGGTCAATGACTTCTTTATGAAGTACTGAGTTTGACTGGTATTCAGCTTTTACGTTTGTACGCGTGCTTGTTGTACCATCGGGTAATTTGAATGTAAAGGAATTTGTAATTCCGGGATCTGAAGTTCCTAATTGGAAATCGTATCCCCCTGAGGCGTTTTTGTATGCCGAGATAGCTTTCCCATTAATTTCTATAATCTCCCAACCACGTTGCCAGCCATCTTTTCCCGCAGGGGACTCATCATATACAAAAGTCAAGTATAGTCTCTCAGCAGCATCGAACGCAAATCCAAATCCGTGTCCTGCATTTTTGCCGACAAATGCATTGTTAAATGCATCTTGAGTGGTTAGGTAGGAGAAGCGATCTAATGGCTTAAAGGTGATTGCATTTAGGAATTCTTCGTTCGAAGAATAATTCGCAGAATTTATAGAAGTAGGTAGCTCTGTGTTCCAGTAGTACCATTCCTCCATAGATTCAAAAATAGCACCTCTCACCTTGTCCGACTGCGGATCAGGTATTATTTCATCTTTTGGACTGCAAGACCAGATGAGTAAAATCATTAGTCCGAAAATCCACTTTGCATTATTCATATTTCAGGATTGACTGTTGTACTAACTACGAGTGAGAGGTGCTTTTGGATCTTGATTAGATCGCGATGTCGTAAACCTGGACTTTTTTCCACATATGGGAATACTTATCGATAAATTCTAAGTGCAGTGGGTCTGACTGATATACCAATTGATCTTCTAGGCTATCAAAGAAAGCCGTACAAGACACTTGGAAGCTATGGTCTACCACTTCTCTGTCTTCAGTAGCCGCAGGCGTGCCAGCGATGAATTTACCTACCGTCTTGCAGCGACCCAGCATAGGCACTGCTTCTGTGAGGAACTCTTTAGTATTTGCTTCATCATGAAGCCAAAAGTAAACTTGGTGAATCATTTTTTGTTTTGCCATTTGGTTAGCGATTGAGGTTATAGGTAAGACAGCTGTGGCACTTGCCACGCCGATTGTTTTGATAAATTGTCTTCTAGATTTCATTTGTTGAATGGTTTTGGTTTGAGGAGTGATTGGTTTTTTCTAACGGACAAATATCACTTCGAACCGTGATTCTAAAGATAAAAATTTAAATTACTTTTAGATAATCAGGCGATTTTTTGCCTTCCTTTTGAATAGCAATTCCCTTTTTTCAATAAAACTGCAGAAGTATGAATTATAGAATCTTAGGTAAGACCGGTTGGAAAGTATCAGAAATTGGTTTGGGTACTTGGCAAGTAGGAGGAGGTTGGGGTAAAGCTTTTAACCCCAAGGTTGCTGAGGAAATACTTCACGAAGCTTTTGACAAAGGGGTTAATTTTATAGATACAGCCGATGTGTATGATGGTGGTGCGAGTGAGGCTGCTGTAGGGCAAGCTGTACGAGCTCGATCAGAAAAGATTTTTGTGGCAACTAAATGTGGCAGAAGGATCCAGCCGCATATCGATGAAACCTATACTATTGATCGGCTGCGACGTCATGTGGAAGACAGCCTTCGCAACACTGGACTCAATAGACTGGATTTGATCCAACTTCATTGCCCTCCTACTTCAGTTTATCAACGGGATGATGTATTTGGGTTATTTGAAAAGCTGAGAGCAGAAGGGAAAATAGCTGCCATGGGAGTAAGCGTGGAAAAAGTGGAGGAAGCCAAAAGTGCGATGGAATACGATGTTGTTTCTAGCGTACAAGTTATTTTCAATATGTTCAGGCAAAAACCCGCTGATGAGCTTTTTAAACTTGCATCCACAAAAAATGTAGGGTTAATTATTCGTGTTCCATTGGCTAGTGGGTTGCTATCAGGAAAAATCACTGCAGAAACCACTTTCTCCAAGGATGATCACCGTCATTTTAACCGTGAAGGTAAAGCATTTGATAAGGGAGAGACTTTTGCAGGAGTTCCATTGGATAAGGCCTTTCCAGCAATAGAAGAGCTTCGAGAACTTTTTAAAGGGGATGGCGCTTTAGCAGCTCTTGCACTTCGTTGGGTATTGATGTACGATGAGGTTAGTGTAGTGATTCCTGGTGCTTCTAAATCATCACAGTTGGAAGCAAATGTAAATGCTGGGCAATTAGCGGCTATTACGCCTGAGCAAATGGATGCTGTGAAAAAAATCTATGACAAGCATATCCGCTCCGAGGTTCAAGATCTTTGGTAATAAAAAAAATCCCTCAAACTATCGCTTGAGGGATTTCAATATATTCTTGATTCTAAGATTTACTTAAGAATCTTTCTTAGCGTTTCTAGTTCTTTCGCCTTCGTCCAAGAAGATTTTTCTCATTCGGATAGACTTAGGAGTGATCTCTAGGTACTCATCCTTCTGGATGTATTCCATAGATTCTTCTAAAGAGAATTTCTTAGCTGGAGTGATACGCGCGTTATCATCAGATCCTGAAGCACGCATGTTGGTCAATTTCTTGCCTTTCTGCACGTTCACCACGATATCATTGTCACGGGAGTTTTCTCCGATCACCTGACCTGTGTATAGATCGTCTCCTGGCTCTACGAAGAAAGTACCTCTGTCCTGAAGTTTATCGATCGCATAAGCAGTACACTGACCGTTATCCATAGAGATTAATGATCCATTTACTCTGCCTGGAATATTTCCTTTGAAAGGCTCGTAAGCAGTAAATCTATGGTTCATGATTGCTTCACCTTGAGTAGCGGTAAGCATGTTGTTTCTCAAACCGATCAATCCTCTAGATGGAATGTTGAATTCCAAGTGCTGAAGATCACCTTTTGGCTCCATGATCACCAACTCACCTTTACGCTGAGTTGCAAGTTCGATCACCTTACCGGAAGTTTCCTGAGGAACGTCTACTACCAATGTTTCGATAGGCTCACATTTCACACCGTCGATTTCTTTGAAGATCACCTGAGGCTGACCAACCTGAAGTTCGTAACCTTCTCTTCTCATCGTTTCGATCAAAACTGACAAGTGAAGGATACCACGACCGTAAACCAAGAACTTGTCTTCAGAATCAGTTGATTCTACACGAAGAGCAAGGTTTTTCTCAGTCTCTTTCATCAAACGATCTCTCAAGTGACGTGAAGTCACAAATTTTCCTTCTTTACCGAAGAAAGGAGAGTTGTTGATTGTGAAGAGCATATTCATCGTAGGCTCATCGATGGAGATTCTAGCAAGAGCTTCTGGATTCTCAGCATCAGCGATAGTATCACCGATCTCGAAATCTTCGATGCCTGTTACTGCACAGATATCACCTGCAGTTACTTCCGTAACTCTAAGTTTACCAAGACCTTCAAACGTATGAAGTTCTTTTACTTTCATCTTTTTGATAGAGCCATCAGCTTTCATCAAAGCGATCTGCTGACCTTCTTTGATTGAGCCTCTTTTCACACGGCCGATAGCTATTCTACCTACGAAATTGGAGTAATCCAATGAGGTGATTTGCATCTGAAGTGTACCTTCGTCGATTTTTGGAGCTGGAATGTGTTCCAAGATTGCGTCCAAAAGAGGGAAGATAGTATCTGTAGGGTTTTTCCAATCAGGACCCATCCAGTTTTGCTTAGCTGATCCGTAAAGCGTCTGGAATTCCAGTTGCTCTTCGGTAGCGTCCAAGTTGAACATCAATTCAAAAACTGACTCATGAACTTCGTCTGGGCGACAGTTTTCTTTATCTACCTTGTTTACTACTACGATAGGAGTCAGTCCAAGATCCAATGCTTTACCCAATACAAATCGGGTCTGTGGCATAGGGCCTTCGAATGCATCCACCAAAAGGATCACACCATCAGCCATTTTCAATACTCGCTCTACTTCACCACCGAAATCGGCGTGACCAGGGGTATCGATAATGTTAATTTTAGCGTCTTTGTAGCGAACGGATACGTTCTTTGAAAGAATTGTAATTCCTCTTTCACGCTCCAGGTCATTGCTATCAAGAATCAAATCTTGAAACTGCTGGTTTTCTCTGAAAATCTGAGAAGCGTGAATGATTTTGTCCACGAGTGTAGTCTTGCCGTGGTCAACGTGTGCGATAATCGCGATATTCCGAATATTCTGCATGGTTTGCCTGATTGAGGCGCAAAAGTACAAATAAAATTTTGGAGTTGGGTTATCTACCTGTGAAGTTTAACGTTATGTGTCCTGAAGAGCTTATTTAGTACAAAAAGTGTTTTTTAGTTTGTGGCCACTCTTTATATATATGTGCAAAAAACTGTGTTATATCCGTGGCTATTAGGAAAAGGGTTGGTTCCAATCGGTCGTTTACTACTCAAGATTCGTAGATCGTCTGTAGCTTTCTGGTTTCATCAATTGATCTGACGAGAACTCGGGGGATTAAAAAGATACATATAAAGCAAGCGGAAATAGCCATAACTGATAGCCAAGTCAAAATACTTTGAGGACTAAAGTCAAAAGGATAGTATGGGTTTTCTAATCTGCGCATTCCAAACATACTGACTTGCAGCATGAGGTTGAAGAATGTAAATGAATGCACTGAACTTCGGTAGGATACATAGTTCTTCATTGATTTGTTAGCCTTCCAATACCTAGCGATGATGAAGATTACCGCTAGTATGGTAAAAGCCCCGCCCCAAACTGGCAAACCTACTTTCTCTCCAAAAAGGAGGCTGTTCATACTTAGCCAATACAGCATAAATCCCAAAGCTATAGGGTATATCAGTCTAGAACTGGTGAAAATCGACTTAAATTCTTCCCAAAAAAATCTCTGATAGCGCTTCTCTATACTTTTGGTGTAAGACTCTGCCAGATCACTGAACCCAAAAATCCCGAATTCCCCATGAACTTTTCGGAAAGCATCGTCAAGTTTCATGTCTGGCTTTTCTTCCAAAAGCACTTCCACCTTGCAAGCCACATGATCCAGGATCTCGTATTGCAGATCGATCTCAGGATATCCTTTATAGGAAATCAGTTTTTTGAGGGTGTCAATTTGGGAAGGGGAGAGTTTCATGTTACGCTAAGTTTTTTGGTCTGAAACACTACCTCTGAAAGTCCTGCGATATACAGAAGAGAAAGTAAAAAAGTGATCAGATAAATAGCGATTTGAGGGGGTATGCCAAGCCATACGATAAAATCAAGATTAAGCACAACTTGTGAAATACAGACAATAAGCCAAAGTGTATTTCCAGCAGCTACAACTTTTGAATTTTTTAATAGACCTCCCCAAAGCCCCATAAGAGCCCATCCTACGGTAGCACTAATGAATATGGTTTTCACATGCTTTTCGGATGCCTCAGGGCTTTGGTCAAAATAAATGAAGAATAGGCAAACTGCAAAAAGTGGAATGCTTTTCAATAGTATTGATCCTTTTAGCATATTAGAGACAATTGTTTTAAAAAAACCTAAGTGAGAGGCTACCAAAAGCTTCATTTGAAAATTGAAGGGATTAATGTCTTTTTGTGCACTTTCTAAAGCTTCTTCAAAAGGGATTCCTTGTTCCATCGCGTCTTCTACTTTTGATGCAATATGATCTACCATTTCAGCTCTGATATCATCATAATAGATCTTTCCTCCAGACAGAGAGGATTGAATTTGGGAGATTTGTTCACTAGTTAGTTTCATATAGCAGTTCTTTGAGCAGGTAAATCAGAGGCAATGGCCAATAAGCTAATTGAGTACATAACACTAAAGATGGTAACTATTGCCGTTGCCCAAACAAATAGGGTATTTGAATGAATCTCACCCCTAGTTAATACACTTGGTATAACATAAATCCACATAAATATTGTGTTCAATATCCCAACTCTTTTGATGATAGTAGCAGAAGAGATGGAGACCGTTTTGTGACTGAGCCTAAAGGAAAGAGCATCTCTTTTCATGAAAAACACTCCAGCTGTGGTAATGAGAATAATAACTAAAAATACGAGGATTAATTCTGAAGCAGGGATGATGAAAATGGCTATTGCTAGTAACGCAAATCCTATGATGCTTGCCAACAACCCTTTAAACCCACGGTTCCAAAACTTCAGGAAATCAAGTTGTGCTACCCATATTTGCTTTGATACATTTTTTTCTAATTCCTTATCCATTCCTTTCACCACTGACCAAGAAAAAGTATCATTGAGTTTGGCGATGATTGAAGGAGAATCGATCTCTGTAGAATTCTCTAACGTAGTACAGTAATGATCAAAAATCTCTTCATACACTTCAGTATAGCGGATATGGAGGCTTTTCTGCCTAGAATGGATCCATAGAAGTTCCTGTTCTGTAAGTTTTCTCATAGCTTCTTGAGTTAAAAAATCAGATATTAAAACCAGGTTTAAGGTCTGGAGTCAGGATTCGTTGGAGGTTTTCTACGAATCCTTGCAACTCAGACATTTTGCTGGTGACTTCCTTTTGCCCGTCCTTGGTCAGCCTATAGTATTTCCGCACGCGGTTATCCACTTGTTGTATCTCGGTGCTGAGCAACCCTTCGGCTTCCAGTTTGTGCAGCGCAGGGTAGAGCGCGCCTTCGGTGATTTTGATTTCACCCGCAGTCAGTTCTTTGACACGTTGGGTAATCTCATAGCCATACATTTTTTCATTTTCTTCCAAGAGTTTGAGGATGATAGTCTGCAGAGAGCCTTTGATAAGATTGTTGTTCGACATGGTTTTGCTGTATTACCTAGCTTCTTCAAATATATAAAAATATTATATACATAAGATTCTGAGGCATGTTTTTTTTTTCTGGAAATTAGTTTGAACTGATGGGTATCTGCGTTTACTAATTAAGATGAGACCGGAGACCGGAGACGGGAGCTTCTGTCTTCGGTCTCCCGTCTTCCAGCTTTTCTCACAAAACTCTTTCATTCTCTCTCAATTTTCCACAAATTTCTCAAATGGACTATCAGGGACTAATTGAAGAAGTGTATCATGAGGTACAGGCAGAGAATCTCAAAGGTAAAGTCGCTGACTACATACCTGAAATCGCGAATGTAGATCCCAATCAGTTTGGGATTGCTTTGGTGGATCTCAAAGGGAATGTATATGGTGTAGGTGATCACCAGGTTCCGTTCTCTATCCAAAGTATCAGCAAAGTGCACACGCTGACCATGGTATTTAATGTGTTCAATACGAAGCTTTGGTCTCGGGTGAACGTGGAGCCAAGTGGAGATCCATTCAACTCTATCGCTCAGTTAGAGTATGAAAAAGGTATTCCTAGAAATCCTTTTATTAATGCAGGAGCGTTGGTGATCACAGATGCCCTGTGCAGCAAATTTGAAAACCCGATAGATCAACTTTCAGAGTTTATCAATGAACTAGCAGGTGAAACCTGTGTGAAAATCAATCCGGATGTCATGAATTCTGAAAAAAATCATGGGGAACGCAATACTGCATTGGCATATTTTCTGAAATCTTACAAAAACTTTAATAACCCCATCGAAGAGGTGCTCAATGTGTATTTTTCTCAATGTGCTATTGAAATGAGCTGTGTAGACCTAGCCAAATCCTTTTCATTTTTAGCCAATGACGGCTTTTCTATTTTTGCCGATAGACAGATCTTATCAGAAAGCAGCGCCCGACGTATCAATGCACTCATGCTGACCTGTGGGTTTTATGATGAAGCAGGAGAATTTGCCTATAGAGTTGGGCTTCCTGGGAAAAGTGGGGTAGGTGGAGGAGTGGCTGCAGTGATGCCGCATAAGTTTAGTATTGCGGTGTGGAGTCCTGAACTTAACGAAAAGGGCAATTCAATTAAATCAATACGGGCTTTGGAACTGTTAACCGATAAGTTGTCATTCTCTTTATTTTAAATCTGACTACGGTTCAATTTTGGATTAGAGTTAAGTTTTTTGATCAGCGTGTACCTTGATTTTTACAATAAATACCTGCTTTAAACTAAACTAGGGGAGATTTTTACGTAATTGAATTTCACGTTTTGAGTTAAAAACCATGTGGGGTATTACTCAGAAATATCATTGTCATACCTAAACCTACCGAGGGTTTAAATCTCCACCTTCGCTACTTTGGTGTGCATATCTGACATCAGCATCAGTGCGGCTGATCCATACCATTCCTTTAGATCCATTTTGAGTATGCCAGCCTTGATTGCTGGATCGGATTCTGTAAGTTTCTGAGCTTCTTCTAGACTTTCTACAGCAAAGAAGAAAAGCCCTCGCAGTTCTTCATTTCCGAAGAAAGGCCCAGCCATTACCATTTTCCCTTCTCCAGCCAATCGATTGATATTAGCCATATGTCCAGCTTGTATATCGCTTCTTTCCTGCTCTGAATATTGATCCACTTTATCTCCTCGATAAAGAAAGGCGATCACATATTTCCTCATTCCATAATCATCTGCTCCAACTTCCTTGGCCAAAGCTTCATCGTAAGATATTTTTTGAGCCAAAGTATATGAGGTAGCGGAACAAGAAATGAGTAGTAAAATCAATAGCTTTTTCATATCAGTTAGGTTATGCTCGGATTATAGTTTTAGACAATTTAGCTTTTTTCAGACTATGGAAAAGTTGATTTCCTTCTTGATTTTAAAATCATTTATGAAGTAGATCAAGATCTTTACAAGAAGGAAAGTTGCCTAAGGAGGAAACTAAAGTTGATTGAAAACCGAAGAAAATGCCTGATCTAAAGTTCGAATTAGATCTGGAAAATTCGATAATAGCTTGGTGAATTCATGAGTTCAAACATGCGGCTATTGCCAAGAATGAGGTAGTATCCACTTGCTCTTTTCTACCGTATGAGAGTGTTCAAAAGTGGTTCAAAAAGTGGGTGATCAACGCACACCTAATCCAAATTATATTGGGGTATTTTGCTTGTGTAAATCATTATCTATAAAGTGGGAGTGAAGCGATTTTTCTCGGTAAAAAAGGTAGAGGAAATTGACGATTTCGGGTTGCTGTATTAGGGGCGTTGTAAGTCGTATTTGATATTTTTTCCAGCCTTTTTGATCCCCATAATGGGACTCATCGCGGGCAAAATGTGCAAGGCGTCCACCCACATAATTGTACAGATTATAGAATGGCGGGCGTATTTTGATGAAAGTAAAATGATCAGCAGTCGACAGTTTGATCCTTTATATCTCATGTTTTTGCGGATGTCTTCTGTCTTCTTTAGCTCACATTCTTGGTCTCTATCCAATCCAAAATGAGTTTAGGGATGTTGCATAAATCGAATTTTTTGGTCAGAGTTTTTATTTCTGAGCTCCAGCTTTTTCAAATTAAACAGGAAAATTAATAGGGGCGAAATTCCTGAAGGTCAGCCCTGATTTCGGTGATAATATCTCTTGTAAAACTGCAGAACAATCTATTGTTAATGAAAATGGGGCGTGACCAGCGCATTCGCCAAAATCATTTAAACCGTCTAGTACTTCAGTAAGCTATACTTTATTGTTTTGATACTAACTAATTGATTTTATAGCTTTTAATACTGGTTTAGGGTTCACGTAATTTGTCTAGGCTAAAAAGATTAGGCTAGACTAAAATAAGTAGTTGATGTAAAAAACTATAGGGCTGGCCAATGCCGCCGCAAGAATTGGCGCTTAATAGAATTTGACTGAAGTAAAGTCCATTCAAGACATATACAGAACGAACTCTTGATTGTGACCTTCTGGGCAAGACTGGGATTTTGATCTAGATTTTTTTAATCTTAGCGTTATCAAACCAACACCTTCTCTCCGACATTTCTCAGAATGAAATCTACCCAGATCAAAAAGATACTTTTACTTGATGACGACAGGATTCAAAAGATATTAGTGGAGAAGCGACTTTTGAAAATTAATTCAGGAATCGAATTTGTTTATTTTGACACGCCTAGTAAGGCTTTAGATTATCTCAAATCCGACTCTGTGGATATGCTTTTGGTTGATCTCAATTTACCAGAAATGACTGGATGGGAATTCGTAGATGAGGTAGAAAAAGTGAGTCCAGATTCGGTCGTTATTTTGCAGTCTGGATCTGTTGAAAATGAGCAAATACAACGGGCAAATTCCGACAAGAGAATCAGTGAAATTTTTGAAAAACCCTTAAGTGAATCAGACTTAAGATCAATCCTCGGACTTTGAAGTATATTAGAACTATCCTTTTGAATAATTTAATTAATTTCGAGCCATCAGAAAGAATGTATGACTGAAAAAGCAGAAGACAGAAAGCCCCTGCTTTCAAAGAAAATAGATAAGTTTTTTACCGGACTGGCGGACGCTTGGAATTTTGTAAGGCGATTCTTCAAAGAGGTATTTGTACCGCCTTATGAATTTAGGGAGGTCATTCATCAGTGCTACCGGATAGGTGTAGAATCTCTGCCTTTGATATCCCTTACTGGGTTTATCGTGGGTATAGTTTTTACTAACCAGTCGAGACCATCTCTTTCGGAGTTTGGAGCGACTTCTTGGTTACCATCATTGATTTCGATCGCTGTAGTAAGGGCTATGGGACCACTGGTAACGGCACTAATTGCAGCGGGAAAGGTGGGTTCTAGTATAGGAGCGGAAATAGGCTCCATGAAGGTGACAGAGCAAATCGATGCGATGGAGGTTTCGGCGACCAATCCATTTAATTTCTTGGTTGTTACGCGGGTCATTGCTACCACCCTAATGATTCCACTGCTAGTGATGTACACTGATTTTGTAGCGCTCATTGGATCATTTCTCAGTGTGAGTGCAAATGAAAAAGTGAGTATGACTACCTTTTTTGTACAGGTGTTCGAGTCGATTTCCTTTCTGGATATCACTTCCTCAGTGCTCAAGTCGATTTTATTTGGCTTTACTATAGGAATCGTGGGCTGTTACAAGGGGTATAATTCATCCAAGGGAACAGAAGGCGTAGGCCGTGCAGCGAATGCTGCGGTAGTTATGGCCATGTTCTTAATATTTATTGAAGAGCTCTTGGTACTTCAAATCGTAAACGCAATCCGAGCATTTTAATTATGGAAGATAAGGTTGTAGAAATTCGCGGTTTGATGAAGTCTTTCGGAGACTTAGATGTATTGAAAGGAGTCGATCTAGATCTGCACAAAGGTGAAAACCTGGTAGTGTTAGGTAAATCTGGCTCTGGAAAGTCCGTTTTGATCAAAATCATGGTGGGTCTGCTGAAACAGGATGCGGGAACCATGACTGTGCTTGGCAAAGAGGTTTCAACTCTTAGAACCAAAGAGTTGAATGCGTTACGATTGAGGATTGGGTTCTCTTTCCAAAACTCAGCGCTTTACGATAGTATGACTGTCAGAGAGAACATGGAATTTCCTTTGGTGAGAAATATTAAAAACCTCACTAAGAAGGAGATTACTATGAAAATAGAAGGCTTGTTAGATAGTGTAGGACTTCCTCAGTCTATCAATCAGATGCCTTCAGAGCTTTCCGGTGGTCAAAAGAAAAGAATCGGTGTGGCACGGACCTTAATCTTGGAGCCTGAGATCATGCTTTACGATGAGCCTACCGCTGGTTTGGACCCGATTACATGTGGTGAGATCAACACCCTGATTAACCAAGTTCGAGAAGAATACAATACATCATCCATCGTGATTACGCACGATTTGACCTGTGCCAAAGATACAGGAGATCGTATGGCAGTGTTATTGGATGGACAGTTTGACGCTGTCGGAACTTTTGAAGAGGTATTTCCTCATGCAGAAGACAAACGCATAAAATCATTTTACGATTATAATTTTATCAACTCATGAGAGGCGAAAATAAAAGATCAGTCATAGTAGGCATATTTGTCTTCCTAGGCATTGCAATCCTCGTGGCCGGGGTGTTGACTTTAGGTGGTCAGCAAAAGAAGTTTGTAAAAGCTATACAGTTAAAAGCTGTTTTCGATGATATCGGAGGACTTCAGACAGGAAATAACATCTGGTTTTCCGGTGTGAAAATCGGTACGGTTAGAAAAATCAACTTCTATGGAGATTCTCAGGTGGAAATCGAAATGAATGTGGAGGAAGAAGTGGTCGAATTCATTAGAAAGGATTCTAAGGCCACTATTAGCTCTGATGGGTTGATTGGTAACAAGATTATCATAATCTACGGAGGAACTACCTTGGCGCCCCCTGTAGTGGACGGAGACAGGCTAGAATCTGTCATGCCGCTAGATACGGACAAGATGATGGAAACACTTCAGGTAAATAATGAAAATCTGGTCGAAATCACTGGAAATCTTAAAAACTTGACGAGCAAACTAGCTGAGGGAGAAGGTATGGTAGGAGCAGCACTGACTGATTCTCTTCTAGCAGAAAGTTTCCGTGCTATTGTGAAAAACCTCAATCAAGCTTCAGTCAATAGTAATAGAATGATTAATGAATTGAACAGCTTCACCTCTAAATTGAATCAAAAAGGCAATCTATTCAATGACTTGGTGACAGATACTACGATGGCTGCTGACCTAAGACAATCAATGGAGAGTCTGAAAGAAGCTGCTGCCAACTCTGAGGAAATGACTCAGAAACTAAGTACTATCACCGATAAATTTAACGATCCTAATAATTCCGTAGGAATGCTTTTAAATGATCCTGAATTTGCAAAAAGCCTTAAAAGTACCCTTGAGAATGCTGATTCAGCTACCTATAACTTAAACCGTGGAATGGATGCCCTTGAGTACACTTGGCCATTCAATAAAGGATTTAAGCGTAAGAAAAAGGAAGAAGCTAAGGAGAATAACTAATAGCTATTAATCTTCATCATTGAGCCCGCGGGAAATTTTTTCGCGGGCTTCTTCTTTTTCATCCCCGTTTGCTTTCATCGTGTCTGTGTCGTTTCTCTTTGTCAAAACGGCTTTGATGGAGATAGGGAAGTGATCTGAGCCTATTCCTTTATGAACTTTTATTCCTCCTAGTCCAAAATGTTCGCTCAAAAAGATATGATCAAGTGGCCATCTGAAGAATGGGACTTTCGCATGAAAAGTGTTGAACAATCCTCTTCCTCTGCGAGGGTCAGCCATTTCTGAGTTTTTCAAAAACAGCTCAGTAGTATAACTCCAAGCCACATCATTCAGGTCTCCTATTACCAAAGAGGGCAAGTGATTTTCTTTAGATTTTTTACCGACTAAAAGAATTTCCGCATCACGGTCTGTACTTTTTTCATTCTCTCCAGGGACTGGTGGGGTCGGATGAATCGCGTAAATGGTAATTAATTCCCCGTTTCGAAGTTTTATGTCAAGCTCCAATGAAGGGATTTCCTCATCAATTAAGTAATTGATAGCTTTTCTCTGTATTTCCAACTTGGAATATAACAGCAGTCCGTAGGTATTATCCATTGGAAGCTTTATCTGCGTAGGGTAGTCTTTTTCGATTTCGGAAAGCCCTTTTTCCCAGGCTTTATCTGTTTCTACAAAAAAGATAAGATCTGGGGAAGTTCTCTGAACAAGGCTTACAGCTTTATGATAATTCTGGTTGTATTGGTACACATTACCAACCAGAATATGAATCCCGTTATTTTCAACATAAGGCACAGAATCAATCATTTTTTTTGCCCATGGAGTAAATGGCCAGACCTTATTGGCCAGATAGATAGCACAGGTGAGTAGCAGTACTGACCATATAATAGACTCAGTGTCCAAAGGAAAAGTGTACGGATAAATCCATACAGCCAATAAGCAAAGCGTGATAAGTAACTTTTGCAGTCTTGGATAATCAAAAATTCGGACCCACCAGAAGTCTAGTTTGATTAAGGGGAAAAATGTCGCTAGAATAAAAAATGCGCTAAAGAATCGAAGTATGTATAGCCCCATGTAGAAGTTTGATTTTCTTAAGTTAAATTAAAGATGATAATTCTCTTTGGTCTTTTGGCAAGACTTTGGGACTCAAATTAGCAGCCAATGGAATTCAAACTCCCAATTTAGAGTTATTACTTTGATTCCTTTTTTTTACTAAATCCCCTTTTTATCATGGACCAAGACCCATACCAGATTAAATCTACTCTTAAAACTTCTGAAGGAGATCATACCTTTTGGAGCTTGGAAAAGCTTGAAGCTTCAGGGCATCCTGTAAAGCATTTGCCTTTTTCTATCCGAATTTTATTGGAGAATGCGTTAAGGAGTTTTGATGATTTTGCGATTACAAAGGAGCATCTGCAGACCTTAATGAATTGGTCACCTAATCCTTCGGATAAAGATATTCCTTTTAAGCCCGCACGAGTGCTGATGCAGGATTTTACCGGTGTTCCGGCTGTAGTAGATATAGCTTCTTTACGTTCTGAAGCGCATCGAAAAGGTAAGGATGCAAGTACGATCAATCCACTTATTCCAGTAGATCTTGTGATCGATCACTCGGTGCAGGTAGATTACTTTGGAACAAATTATAGCTATCAAAAGAATGTAGAAAAGGAATATGAGCGAAATTCTGAGCGATACAAATTCCTCAAATGGGCTCAGAAGACCTTTAATAACTTCGCAGTGGTTCCTCCAGGAATGGGTATATGCCACCAGGTAAATTTGGAATACCTAGCTCAGGGCGTGATCAAACGCGATGGTATGGTCTTTCCAGATACGCTAGTTGGTACAGATTCGCACACACCGATGGTGAATGGGATCGGAGTAGTAGGCTGGGGAGTAGGAGGAATCGAAGCGGAAGCTGCAATTCTCGGTCAGCCAATTTACTTTATCATGCCAGAGGTAGTTGGATTGAAACTGACTGGTAAACTGCCAGCGGGAACCACAGCTACGGATATGGTTTTGACTATTACCGAGTTGCTTAGAAGGAATAGCGTAGTAGGGAAATTTGTGGAGGTATTTGGCCCAGGTCTGGACCACCTTTCAGTGCCTGATAGAGCTACGATTGCGAATATGTCCCCAGAGTTTGGTTGTACAGTGACGTATTTTCCAATTGATGACCGTACGCTGGACTACATGGGCAAGACCAATCGCTCCAAAGAGCAGATCAAATTGGTGGAGGATTATTGCAAGGCTAATATGCTTTGGAGAAAAGATGAGGATCTGATCAAGTATAGTTCTGTGGTGGAATTGGACTTGGGGACCGTAGAAGCTACTGTCTCTGGCCCAAAACGTCCTCAGGATAAAATTTTGGTGAGAGATTTTAAGCCAAAATTCGGTGAATTACTGGAGTCGGTTCACGGTCGTCAGTACATTCCCATTGATAAAAGAGAAGAGTTAGGTCGATTCCTGGAAGAAGGTGGTGGACAAACTGAAGATCAATCAGGAGTACAAGCTCCTGCTGAAACAGAGATAAAAACCAAGATTAAAAATGGTTTGAAGTCCGTTTCTGTCGATCTGCACAATGAGAAATTTGAGTTGTACGATGGTTCTATCGTCATAGCAGCGATCACTTCCTGTACGAACACTTCCAATCCTTCCGTAATGCTTGGAGCTGGCTTAGTGGCTAGGAAAGCGCGTGAATTGGGATTGGATGTGAAGCCCTGGGTGAAAACTTCTCTGGCACCAGGTTCCAAAGTGGTAACGGATTACCTAGAAAAGGCTGACTTGCTTGAGGACTTGGAGGCCTTGAAATTCCATACCGTCGGTTATGGCTGTACTTCCTGTATTGGTAACTCAGGCCCGCTTCCTAGGCACATTGCGCAAGCCGTTGAAGACAATGACTTGGTCGTGGCATCAGTGCTTTCTGGAAATAGAAACTTTGAAGCTCGGGTGCATCCACAAGTAAAAATGAATTACCTCATGTCACCTATGCTGGTGGTCGTATATGCCATCGCAGGTCGAGTAGATGTGGATTTGTATAACGAGCCAATCGGTTATGATCCAAATCTCGAACCGGTATTTATGAAAGATATCTGGCCTACCGACGCGGAGATCGCCGAGGTAGCGAAAAAAGTCCTTACTCCAGATGATTATGAGAAAAGCTATGGAGAGATCTTCGAGGGCAATGATATCTGGAAAGAGTTGGAATCTGGAGAAGGAGAAATCTATCCTTGGGATGAAAGCAGTACCTACATCAAGGAAGCGCCATTCTTTAAGGATATTTCTACCGAAGTGCCAATCGCAAAAGACATTTTGAATGCGCGAGTTCTGTTGAAACTCGGTGATTCGATCACTACGGATCATATTTCACCAGCGGGATCATTCAGGCCGGATTCTGCAGCAGGCAAATACCTGAATGGACGAGGAGTGGAGCGTCCGGACTTTAATTCCTACGGTTCGAGAAGAGGAAATGACGAGGTCATGGTTAGAGGTACTTTCGCCAATGTTCGTATCAAAAACCAATTGAGTACACAAGAGGGAGGTTTTACAACTTATATTCCTAGCAATGAGGAAATGTCTGTATTCGAAGCTTCGGAGAAATATCAGGCAGCACATGTGCCTCTGGTAGTCTTGGCGGGCAAAGAATACGGTTCGGGATCTTCCCGTGACTGGGCAGCAAAAGGCACAACCTTATTAGGAATCAAAGCTGTGATTGCAGAAAGCTATGAGCGTATTCACCGAAGCAATTTGGTGGGTATGGGCGTCTTGCCACTTCAGTTCTTGCCAGGAGAAACTGCCGAGAGCTTGGGCTTAACAGGCAAAGAGGAATTCAGCATTGTTGGAATTGAATCAGGATTGACTCCAGGTCAGAAATTCGAGGTGATTGTCACTTCTGACTCTCAGGAGAAGAAAATTCAAGTACAATCAAGATTGGATTCAGAAGTCGAGATTGCTTACTACAAGCATGGCGGCATTTTGAATTACGTGCTGAGGGACTTCTTGAAGGAGTAGGGGAGTTGGGTGTTTGATGTCATGTGATGGAAGTAGCTTTCCGCTAGAGTTGAGCGGTGAATACGTCATTGCGAGGCACAGCCTGCCCCGATAAATCGGGGAAGCAATCTCATTGCCTATTGTTTCGGTTTTTAATCTAGCCTTTAACTAACAAAACCCGTCAGTAATGGCGGGTTTTGTTCTTTACCAAAGTCTAATTCTCAGCGATAGTTAATCCTTATTGGATATCTCAATACAGATGCTTTTGGATTGCCTTTGATGTCTAATGCTGGTTCGAATTTGAAATCATAAGCATTAAAAACATCTAAAACTTCTTTTGCCATATAATTAGGCGCTTCTCCATAATTAAGGCATTCTATTTTTGTTACATCTCCTTTCTCATCAGTATGAATACCGACAAGCACAAAGCCAGATTCACGTTGTTTAGAATGTACATATCTTGAATCAAAGAAATTTAAAAAATGTTTTCGGTCGGGAATAAAGCTGGGATTAAGCGGGTTGGTGGTGGAAATTATAGGTGTTTCTCTACCCACAATATCGAACCTGTACATCTTATTTCCGCTGTATTGTAACCTAGAAACCTCTTCCCCATTCTCAAAGAAAACTTCCATCCACATATCATTTTCCACATTTTTAAATCGTGTAGAAGTATGGTTAGAAAGCGAATCAAAATTTTGTGTTACGGCTTCAATGTATCCCAAATCAGGATTGTAGCTCTCTCTTGTTGTGCTTCTCAGCTGGTTGTCAAGTGTGTAAACCTTTTCAATCTTAACTTTATCAGGGGCATAAGTGACTATTTTATTATAGGTATGTACTTCCAACTTCTCTTTATCCAAGGGCCCTCTATATTGATTCAATGCGATAATTTCTCTGTCTTGAGCAAAAAGGCTTAGGCTTAGAAAGGAGCTGAGAATAGTAAAGAGGATGGTTGTTCCTAATCTCATGGGAGTAATCATACTTGAAATTCTTTACGATTTTTAAATGATTTAGCTCAGTTTGAATCGTATGGGCACTCTTGCCATGGTGGATGTTTTATTTCCATAGATGTCAATAGGCGCAATGAAACTTGGATTAAAAGCTTTTACAACACGTATAGCTTCATTAATCAATGGTTTGTAAAGTTCGTTCTTATTAAGGCAGGATATTTCTGAAACTTCCCCTGCTTCATTGATGTCAAGCTTGAGAAGTACTGTTCCCATTTCTTTCCTTTCTCTTGCTTGTTGCGGGTACTTTAAGTTTTGAGCTAAAAACCTATTGTATTCACTCATCTCATAATTAGCCTGAAGCACCATTGGGTTCTTCTCGCTCTCAATAGTTGGCGTTTCAGACTCACCAAGATAAAATTTGTAAACTTGACCTGAGAAATATTCCAAGCGGGAAACCACCTTCTCCTCATCCAAGAAAACCCTTACAAAGCTGCCATTGTCCACGTTTTTAATTTCACTGGAAATTAAATTCTGTAGGGTGTCATACTTGGATATAATAGCCTCATTATACCCCAATTCCTCATTGTATTTCTCTTTGGTTTGACTAAAAAGTCGGTTTTTGAGATCGTATATTTTGGATATAGAGGAGCTGTCTGTTCCGGTTGTTATAATTTGATTGTATTTATGTGTTCCAAAGTTTTCATTAAGAACTGGAGTCATTCCTCCATCTAACTTGATGATTACTCTTTCTTGGGCGATAAGGCTTTGCGTCACTAAAGACGTATAAAAGAACAGGCTTATTAGCACTTTACACTTGAAAACCATGATTGGGCTTGAATAGTATGTTTCTCGAAACTAATTAATCTTTTTAAAACTTGAAATAGTTTTTCAGTATTCAAGCATTCAAGAGCGCTAATAGGCAAGAAGTATAAAAGCCTTTTATCCCTGAAGATAAACCTTATTTTTGTGACTCATTCCTATCAAAACAAACCAATGAACGCAATTAATCCTACGACCACGCCAGCCTGGGCAAGATTACAGCAACTTGCTGAAGATACTAAAGACATGACCATTCTTTCTCAATTCGAGGAGCGGGAGCGCTTTGATAGATTGAGCATTACGATGGAAGATATTCTGGTGGATTTTTCTAAAAATAGGCTGAATCCTGATATTCTGGATGCACTTTTTGATCTAGGGCGTGAGTGCAAACTGCATGTCGCAATCGAGGATATGTTTACAGGAAAGCCTATCAATGTCACCGAGGGAAGAGCTGTATTGCACACCGCGCTAAGAAATCCAGCTGATGAATCAGTCTATCTCGATGGACATAATATAGTGGAGGATATATCGGCAGTCTTGAAAAAGATGAAGGCTTTTGCAGACAAAATTCAAAATAAAGAGTGGGTAGGTTATACTGGAAAACCAATTAAATCACTCGTAAACATCGGTATCGGTGGATCTGATCTTGGTCCGGTGATGGTAACTGAGGCATTGAAGCCATTTAAGAATCCAGATATTGAAATCTACTTTGTGTCTAATGTGGATGGGACGCACATCGCAGAGACTTTGAAGAAGGTAGATCCTGAGACGACTTTGTTCTTTATCGCTTCCAAGACTTTCACTACACAGGAAACTATGACTAATGCGCATACGGCGCGTGATTGGTTCTTGGAGCATGCGAAAATTGATTCCGCTGTAGCCAAGCATTTCGTAGCGCTATCTACCAATGCCAAGTCGGTAGCCGAATTTGGAATTGATACTGCCAATATGTTTGAGTTCTGGGACTGGGTAGGAGGTAGGTATTCTCTTTGGTCAGCTATTGGTTTGCCGATTGCCTGCACCATAGGATTCGACAATTTTGAGAAACTACTTGCCGGTGCTCATGCGATGGATAAGCATTTCCGTAATTCTCAATTTGATAGAAATATCCCGGTTGTCTTGGCGATGATTGGCATCTGGAATACCAATTTCCTTGGAGCAAGTTCTGAGGCAATCCTTCCGTACGATCAGTACATGCATAGATTTGCAGCCTATTTCCAGCAGGGAAATATGGAAAGCAATGGCAAATACGTCAGCCGCTCCGGTGAAAAGGTGAATTATACTACTGGACCTATTATCTGGGGAGAACCTGGAACTAATGGACAACATGCTTTTTATCAATTGATCCACCAGGGCACACATTTGATTCCTTGTGACTTTATCGCTCCAGCGATTTCTCATAATCCTATTGGAGATCATCATCAGAAGTTGCTCTCCAACTTCTTTGCGCAGACAGAAGCCCTAATGAAAGGAAAGTCTCTGGAAGATGTGAAAGTCGAAATGAAAGCTGCGGGTAAGTCTGATGAGCAGATAGAGGAGATTGCTCCACATAGAGTTTTCGAAGGCAATCGACCTACCAATTCAATTTTGGTGAAGGAGATTACACCATACACACTTGGTCAACTACTTGCGATGTACGAGCATAAAATCTTCGTGCAAGGAGTGGTTTGGGATATATTTAGCTTTGACCAATGGGGAGTGGAGCTAGGTAAGGTTTTGGCTTCTGGCATTCTTCCTGAGCTTCATGGCAACGAAGAAATCACTGCTCACGATGGATCTACGAATGGCTTGATCAATGCGTATAAGAAAATGAGATAACTCTCTCTGTTGTCTGTGGAGACACAGAACGAAGCAGGCGTAAAAATCAAAATCCCGACTTTGCAAAGAGTCGGGATTTTTTTTAGTCGTATGCCTTAGTACTAAATTGTCAGCGGGTTGCCTTATCAATCATTCTCGCAACCGTGGTCTGTGTCCTCACAGGCCACTAATTTCGCTGTATTATGTGTCTCTACTGCCTACTGTTGTTTGTAATAATTCCGGTCTGTGAAGGCACAGACAGGGGGAGAGGATAGCCGGTTGATTACTTTATCAATCAGTCTCCATTTCCAACTTCCAATTGTATAAGATTTCAGTTTCTCCGATTTTAGTAAACTTGTTTTTTTCGAGCACTTTAAAAGATGCCGTGTTTGATTTCTCAGTAGAAGCAAGGATTGATTTTACTTGTGATTGGGTTTTAGCCCAAGTAATAATTCCAGCAACAATCTCTGTCATGTATCCTTTGCTCTGAAATTCCTCATACGTTCCATAACCAATTTCTATTTCACCCTCAGAGTTTGGCTCGCCAACTATACACAAGTCACCAATCATCTTATTCTCGGCTTTTGAAATAGCTGTCCAGAGAGTTGAATAGAGATAGTTTTTGCTTTCGTCGGCTACATTCGGAAGTATTGTTTGTTCAAATGCCTCCTTTAGTTCTGGCGAAATTGTTCTTGACGTTTCATTCAAGTTAAGCTCCTGCTCGAGTGAGTTGTCACATTTTGTGTATTTCACCAGTTGATCATAGCTCAATGGCTTTATAATAAGCCTTTCTGTTTCTATCATTTTGATTGTTTTTTTCTCAATTGTAAGCTGTTACAGATTTGAGAGGAGGAATGTCGATGAGTTTCAACAAGTTTAATCAAATCTTTGAAGCCATGTTCAGAGTCATTTTAAATCCCTGTTTTTTTCAAAAAAAAACCGCGCCGAAATTAATCGAAGCGGTTTTTAAACACCCGACATCTAGCATCGGGCATCTAACAATTATTACGCATTCACGCCCAAGACTTTTGCCATGGTAGCTCCGATCTCCGCTGGAGAATCTACTACGTGAATTCCATTTTCTCTCATGATTCTCATTTTGGCAGCAGCAGTATCATCAGCTCCACCGATGATAGCACCAGCGTGACCCATTCTACGTCCAGCAGGAGCAGTTTGACCAGCGATGAATCCTACTACAGGCTTTCTGTTACCAGTTTCTTTGATCCACTTAGCTGCTTCAGCTTCGTAGTTACCACCGATCTCACCGATCATCACGATCGCGTCAGTATCTGGATCTTCCATTAGCAATTGTACAGCTTGCTTAGTAGATGTTCCGATGATAGGATCTCCACCGATTCCGATTGCAGTAGAAACTCCCAAGCCAGCTTTTGCTACTTGATCAGCTGCCTCGTAAGTCAACGTTCCGGACTTAGATACGATACCGATTCTACCTGATTTGAATACGAAACCTGGCATGATACCAACCTTAGCTTCACCTGGAGTGATTACTCCTGGGCAGTTAGGGCCAATAAGCGTTGCGCCTCTTTCGATAATATATGGCTTAGCTTTCATCATATCAGCTACAGGAATACCTTCAGTGATAGCGATGATTACTTTGATGCCAGCATCAGCAGCTTCCATGATCGCGTCAGCAGCAAAAGCTGGTGGTACGAAAATGATAGATGTGTCTGCACCAGTTTTTTGAACTGCTTCTTCTACAGAATTGAATACAGGCTTCTCCAAATGAGTCGAGCCTCCTTTACCAGGAGTTACACCGCCGACTACGTTTGTACCGTATTCGATCATTTGCTGTGCGTGGAAAGAACCTTCAGACCCGGTGAAACCTTGTACGATCACCTTGGAATTTTTATTTACTAGTACACTCATGATGCGATTTCTATAGTTTGGCACAAAAATATAATAAACCCACCACCCACAAAAGAAAAGAAGAACAATATGCAGGGAATTCGACTATTCTTTGATAATGACTGCATTCTCATGAAGGGCGGTAAATGAGAATAATAGAGTGGGGTAGATGAAAAGCTGCCCCACTTTCATTCCTTTTGTAAAGCAATTGACCTGTTTCGGCTTGCCAGACGCATATTTTTTATATTTTCGACTATAATTAGATTTATCACATTCATTTTGATCTATGTTTAGCCTTAAAATTCTCATCGTTGAAGATGACGCAGTGTCAGCACTTTTGCTTCAGCGAGCCCTCGAGAAAAACAGACACGAAATTCTTGGAATAGCAGATTCTGGAGAAAAAGCACTTGAGATTTTGTCTGAAAATTACGCCGATATGGTGATGATGGATATCAATTTGTCCGGTGAATTGGATGGGATAAAAACCACCGAAATCATCAATGAGAAATATGATATCCCTGTGGTCTATCTAAGTGCAAGTTCTGATGCTGAGACGCTTAACAAGGTTGTTGGGACCAATCCTAGTGCTTATGTCATCAAGCCATTCAATATTCGAGAGCTGAACATGGTGATCGAATTGGCGATCTATAAGGACCGGAAGGAAAAGGAACTTCAGAAGCTCAATAATGAACTCGAAGAAAAAGTAGAACAGCGTACAATTGAGCTATATAACGCCAATAGGGAGCTTACCAAAGCACTGGAAAAGGAAAGGGAAATCAATGAATTGAAGTCTAGAATTGTGTTGAATGTCTCTCATGGATTCAAAACACCCCTGACTTCTATCTTGAGCTCAGCCCAATTGCTTCAGATCTATGCGGAAAAAGATCATCCTTTTAAGCCGAAGATTACAAAGCATGCTTTTAAGATCGAGAATTCTGTGAGAGCATTGAATAATCTGCTGACCAGCGTACTGTTTTTTGGGAAAGCGGATGCAGATAAGATTGAGTTCAAGCCTAAAAAGATGTTCCTAGGAGCTTTCGTCAAAGAGGTGCTGGATACAGTAAAAGCAGGAATGGAAAATGAGGTGACAATCAAATCTGAATTGATCAATCTTCCCAAAGTGATTACCTCAGATCCTGAACTTTTATATCAGATTTTCGAAAACCTTCTGTCCAATAGTGTGAAATATTCTAAGGATGGGCAAGAAGTGAATTTCAAGCTGGAATTTAAGGATAGCAAGCTTATAGGTGTAGTTGAGGATTCCGGTATCGGTATTCCAGTTTCCGAGCAAAGCCAGCTATTTGATCGCTTTTTCCGTGCCAAGAATGTGGGAATTGTAGAAGGCTCTGGATTAGGTCTTTCTATAGTGAAAAAATGCATGGACGTATTGAAGGGCGAAATTACCTTTGAAAGTAGCTCTAAGAATGGTACTACATTTAAAGTAGAAATCCCGGTACGTTAATTATGCTTTTTGAATCAAGAAATTTAGAATACAATCACCCTGGCCAAAAAACGTTGGTTTTTCCAGATATTTCCTTGGCGTCAGGAGAAAGTTTGCTCGTGCTTGGTAAATCTGGATCAGGGAAAACTACACTATTGAATTTATTGGCAGGACTGCTCAAGCCTAAGGCTGGAGAGGTTGTTTTAGCTAATAAGGACTTTTCGCAAATGAAAGGGCAGGAAATGGATTTGTTTCGGGGAAAAGAGATCGGAATAGTTTTTCAAAAGCCACATCTTCTCGCTGCTCTGAATGTGAAAGAGAACCTTCAAATGGCTCATTTTTTCAGTAAGAAAAAAGGACAAGATATTGGGCAGTTGTTGGCGGAGTTGGGTTTAAGTGAAAAGGCTAAATCTTCCGTTTTGACCCTAAGTGAAGGAGAAGCGCAGCGTGTTTCCATAGCTAGAGCGTTGGCAAACAGTCCAAAGTTAATTCTCGCAGATGAACCTACTTCTAGCTTAGATGATGAGAATACAGAGAAAGTCATTCAGCTGTTGAAAACTCAAGCGGCCAAGATCGGTGCAGCATTGATCATTGTCACACATGATCAGCGAGTCAAAGCGCATATCCCCAACTTTGTAGAAGTCAACCCATCATGAATTTATTTAAACTAAGTTGGAAATATTTGACTTTTAGACCTCTTTCCACAGGTTTAAACGTGTTTTTGCTAGCACTAGGATTAGCTATTATTACGGTGTTGCTATTGATTCAGGATCAGTTCGAGAAGAAAATGAGTCAGGATGCAGCTGGAATAGATTTGGTCGTGGGCGCAAAAGGAAGTCCGCTTCAATTGATACTTGCGGGAGTTTATCACATAGATTTCCCGACAGGAAATATCCCGATGGATGAGGCGCAGAAGCTCTCCAGAAATCGTTTGGTGAAGAACATTATCCCTATGGCTTTGGGAGATAATTACCAAGGCTTCAGAATCGTAGGTACAAATCACGATTATCCTGCACTTTACGAGGCCGAGTTGCAAAGTGGAGCGCTATGGATAAAGCCATTTGAAGTTGTTTTGGGAGCTGAAGTCGCTGTTAAGTCTGGCTATAAAGTTGGCGATGAATTCTTAGGTAGCCATGGTATCAGCGTAGGGAGCCATGAGCATGATGCTAATAAATTCAAAGTCGTGGGCGTATTGGATAGAAAAGGAAATGTGCTGGATCGATTGATTTTGACGAGTGTGGAATCTATCTGGTATACACATGATGAAGGAGAAACAGAGCCTGCTGATTCTACAGCTAACCACGAAGAGCACCATATGGTCAATCTTCAGGATTCAGTTGCTGTAATAGGTTTTCCAAAAACGATCGAATCCAGGGATTTAACTACACTACTGGTCCAATACAGGAATCCGATGGCAGCCATACAGCTTCCTCGATTAATTAATTCTGGCACTTCTATGCAGGCAGCTTCTCCGTCTTTCGAGATGTCTAGACTTTTTGAATTACTTGGTGTGGGAATTACTTTGCTGCAAGGACTTGCTGTGGTGATTATTGGGATCTCGGGACTTGGGATTTTCATTGCATTGTATAATTCACTTAAGGAGAGAAAGTACGATCTAGCGATTCTGCGAGCTATCGGTGCTTCTCGAGGACAACTTTTGTTGTTGATATTTCTGGAAGGAATCATGTTGACATTTATGGGAGCAGTTCTTGGTATTTTACTGGGACACACCTTCCTTTCGGTTATTATTTCGCAGAATGAGCAAGGTGTAGTAGGCTCACTTCAGCCTTGGATTTTCCTTAAGCAAGAACTTTGGATAGTAGTTTATGCGTTAACGGTGGGAGTTCTGGCTTCTATTATCCCGGCTGTTGCAGCTTATCAAACAAGTATTGCAAAGCAATTAACAAAGGCTTAACTAGCGGCAGATTTAAAAACCCGAATATGAAAAAGTTAAAAATAGTCGTCTTAGCGGTTCTAGTGATGATTTTGGGACAGGTTTCCCTTTTGGCCCAAAGCACGAATGTATGGAAAAACCTTACTGAGGTGACCTATAAAATCTCCGAAGATCAGTACGGTGAGCTTTATGTTCCAGTTTTTTCAGAGAACATCACCAAGATGGAAGGCAAAGTAGTGGAGGCTGACGGTTACATTATCCCCTTCGAGGGAATGTTCAAACCTGAGCACATTATCCTATCGAGTTTGCCTTTGGCAGAATGTTTCTTCTGTGGCTCTGGTGGACCAGAAACCGTCATGGAAGTGGATATGGCTTCGCCGATTAAGTATACTTCTAATAGAGTTCGCGTTCGCGGTACACTTACTTTGAATAGCAAGGATCCAGAGAAGCTGATGTACATCATGAAGAATGCTACGCTGGTGAATTAGTAAATAGAGTTGTTTTGTCCACGGTGACCACCGAGGGCGCTATGCGTTTTGCTCAACTTGGTTCAAGTCTCATGACTTGGACCAAACGAATGCATTCTTTAGACTGCCATCCAGCTCGCACAGATGAAAATCCTTTAAGTAGCTTAGCGTATAAATTGCGTATTGGTTAAACTTCCAACTTCCCGACTTCCATTCAATTCTAGTAACAAATTTCCCTCTCCAACTTCCTGAATTTTTCTAAAAGGTCCAATGAAACAGGCCCTGGTCTTCCAGTTCCGATTTCATGTTCATCGATTTGCGTCACAGGAAGTAATACCTTTGTAGTACTGGTGATAAAGGTCTCATCCGCATTTAGCGCTTCCTGCATGCTTACAGGTCTGATTTGTACGTTTCCAGCTAACTCTATCACGTTTTTACGAGTAATCCCCATAAGCACATGAGCATCAGGAGTGCTGATGACTCCATCTTTTACGATGAAAAAGTTGCTTCTGGAACTCTCGCTGATAATACCATTCATATGATAAAGTACATCTTCAGCACCTGCGTCTTTCCATCGCATACTATCCCAAACAGGTAGTGCGTAATTGGTCGTTTTGATCTCAGCAATTGGTCGTACGTACTCGAGCGAGAGCAATTTGATTCCCTTGTCATATTTCTCCTGAGCAGGGAAAATCAGAGACTCTGCAAAGATGAATAACTTTCCTTTGGCAGGGGAAAAGTGATTTGATGAAACTCCGCCACTTAATACCATTCGGATTCCACCTTCTTTGAGATGGTTTTTTTCGATCAAATCCTGAATAACGGCTTTCAGTTCTGCCCTAGAATAATCTAGAGGAAGGAAGGTTTTTTCCGCAGATGCAAAAAATCTATCTAAGTAACTATCTAGGAAAAGAGCTTGGAAATTGACTGTTCTGAAAAAATCAAAAATCCCATATCCACGGATTAATCCTAAATCCATCGGGTGAATGCTGGCTTTTTCTGTAGAGATAATTTGCCCATCGGCAAAGCAAAATGGTTTCATAGTGTGGGTATTAAAGAGCTTCTAAAATTAACAGCTCTGGTCGAATAAATCACCTTCTCATGTCATCTTAGTTTATAATACTATCTTTAGATAAAATATTAACTTTGCCATGTATTAAACGAGTAATCATGAAAAGAACCATTCTATTTTTAATTTTAACCTCATTTTTGCTAATAAACGCTTGTGGTCCTAGCGGTCCAAGCGACAATGAAAAACTCAGAGCTGAGGTAATTGCCGTGCATGATGAAGTAATGCCAAAAATGGGACAGCTTAAATCACTTGAACGAAAAGCTCTCGAAAAAGCGAAAGAGTTGGAAAGTCAAGAAGAAGCAAATTCAGCTGCAGTAGAAGAGTATAAAGCACTTGCATATGACCTCAATCACGCACATGAATCAATGTTTGCCTGGATGCGTCAATATGAGCAAAAGGATGGTGAAATGAAGGAAGCTGAAGTCAAAGCATATCTGGATAAGCAGATGGAGTTAGTGACCGAAGTCAATGTGGAGATGAAAGCTGCTTTGGAAAAAGCCGACAAGCTTCTGAAATAATCAGAATTCAGGTTTTTCCTGCAGGTATTTTTCCACTTGTTTTGAAGTGATTTTTCCCTCGCTCATTCCCCAGATATTGTATAAGTACGTGCTGATCTGGGAGATTTCTAATGCAGTGAGTTGCGGACTCGGAGGCATGGGCTGATTATAAACCTGCCCATTTACTACGATTTCACCTTCCTGCCCGTGCTTCATGATCCAAACGGTACGATGGACACTTTTTTGGAAATAATCTGCGTCTCGTAAGGGTGGGATTAATTTCCCAAGTCCCAAGCCATCATTTTGGTGGCAATTCCCACAGTGGTTTTCGTAGATAGTTTTGCCATCTACGGCATATTTCATCACCTCAGGGTTTTCAATTTGAGATAGTGTATTCTCATCATTAGAGTTTTTTGGGCTGCATGCTGCAGCTAACAGCAAGATGATCAGATACTTTTTCATTGTCCAAGAAGCGTTGGAATGTCCTTGATCAATTGATCTACTTGATCTGTTTTTGTACCATCGTAAACACCACGTATATGACCGTTTTGATCTACTAATATGAAAGCTCCACTATGTAGAAATCCTCCAGCGGCAGTTTGATCGGCTTGGGCAGTGGTGATATAGCTGGTTTGTCCTAATTCATAAATCTTCTCGGCATCCCCAGTTAAGAAGCTCCAGGCGTTAGAATTGTCTATTCCTAACTTCTGTGCATAATCCTTCAATACCTCTTCTGTGTCATAGTTTGGGTCTATGGTATGACTCAGAATTTTGAAATTCGGATTTTCTCCAAATTTCTCATATACTCTAAGCATTTCCTTTTTCATGATCGGACAGATAGTCGGACAAGTTGTGAAAAAGAAATCCGCTACGTAAACTTTGCCCTCTACAGATGCATTAGTGATAGTTTCTCCTTCTTGATTTGTAAGGGAAAAATCTGCGATTTTGTGATAAACTGTATCCAGTACCACTTTCCCATCCACTGTTTTTTCGTCTACATGCCAATTCCCAAGTTTTGGAAGTGGGGTGCTATTTTCTCCCGCAGGTTTACACTGAGAAAATAATAATGAAATCAGAAGAAGAGAGAGAATCGAAAACCTCGTATGCATGCTAATTAAGAGTTAATTTCTAAATTTTTTGTAAAGTCTGATAGCGAGCATCAGGGTCACTCCAAGTGTGATCAGCCCTGCCAAACCCCAAACCATACTCAAGGTGCTTTTCAATACAATCAGAAAAACAATGGCGAATAGCAGGAGTGTGGATGCTTCATTCCATATCCTCAACTGTGTGGATGTCCATCGAGTTCGTCCAGCCTGCAGTTCTTTGAAAAGTTTGTGACACCAGCCGTGGTAGCAATAGAGAAGGAATACGAATGCAAGTTTGGCGTGCATAAAGCCCATTTCCAAATAGCCCATGCGCTGACTCAAAACCAAAGTGCCGAAGATCAACGTCAGTACAGCAGAAGGCCAAGTGATGATGTACCAGAGACGTGAAGCCATCATGTCTAATTGTGGCTTGAGTATTTTTTGCTCCGCCTCAGGGCGTTCCATTGCTTCAGTCTGATAGATGAATAATCGAACGATATAAAATAGCCCTGCAAACCAGGTGACTACAAAAATGATGTGAAGTGCTTTTAGGTACTCGAAAGTCATTCTCGGAATTTTGGGCTAAATTAAGGCCTTATCTTTATAACCACACTAGTTTTTGAAAACCTCTAAAATCATTTTCTGGATTATCGCCCTAATAGTGGCTGGACTTGTAGTTTATATTTCCATGGATTCTCTTTCACAGCCCGGAATCGAGCGATTTGAAGGGAAGTACAAGGAGTTGTCAACCTTTAGAAATGAGAATAATACCGGGCCAGTTGTTCGAGTTTATGCTGTAGCTGCATTGGATCCTTCTAAGGATTGGATGAGGGAGTACGGAGATGCTATGCCGCATACTAAATATGGTAGAACGGTGGTTTTCTTTTTCACCAAAGAAGTGAATCAGGAGATCAGTTTATCTCCGACTGACCCCTATTTCATACAAAGTTTACATACTTCTGTGATCGCTACCTATCAAAAGAGTCCTATGGGAGATGTGAGTTTTACTGATGGCTACGCAAAATGAGAAAACGTTTCACGCTGCAGGAATACAAAGAAGGAGTTCTTTCTGGCGATAGAACGAAGCTCAGTCAGGCAATCACGCTTGCTGAAAGTTCATTGGAAAGTGACTTGAATCTGGCCTCTGACTTAGTGCAAGAGGTTTTGCCCTATACAGGGAATTCAATCAGGATTGGAATCACCGGAGTTCCTGGAGTTGGGAAAAGCACATTTATAGAAGCTTTCGGTCAGCTACTTGTAGACCAAGGGAAGTCGGTTGCGGTTTTAGCTGTAGATCCTTCCAGTCAAAAAAGCAAAGGCAGTATCCTTGGTGATAAAACACGCATGGAAAAGTTGGCGGGAGATAAGCGGGCTTTTATCCGTCCTAGTCCAACAGGTACAACCTTGGGAGGGGTGACGTCTAAGACTAGAGAAGCGATGCTACTTTGCGAAGCAGCAGGTTTTGATGTGATTTTGATTGAGACAGTGGGAGTGGGACAATCTGAAACTGCTGTGAAAAGCATGGTGGATTTCTTTCTTTTGCTAATGCTGGCTGGAGCTGGAGACGAATTGCAGGGAATCAAAAAAGGTATTATGGAAATGGCCGATGGCCTAGTGATTCACAAGGCTGATGGCGAAAATCAAATCAATGCTAAGAAGGCAAAGTCAGCTTATCAAAATGCCCTGCATATTTTTCCACTAGGACAAAATAACTGGTCAACTCCAGTTATGACCGCTTCTTCAACGACCAAGGAAGGGTTGAGCGAAGTTTGGGGCATGATTCAGAAATACAATCTCCAGATGCAAGCGTCGGGGTTTTGGGCTTCAAATCGTGCTTCGCAAAGACTCAATTGGCTGGATGAGAACCTACAGTTTCTGTTGGGGAAATTCTTTCTGGAGCATCAGCGAGTGCAGGAAATACTTCAACAAAATCGTCAGCGAGTTGAAAGTGGTGAGCTTAGTCCTTTATCTCTGGCGAGGGATTTGATTACTACATTTTTTAATCCAACCAAAAATTAAAAATGAAATACATAGTCATTTTAGCTTCTATTTTATGTTTCGCGTGCAGCAAGTCAGAGCAAATTGAGGCCCAACTTAGCTTCAGTACCAAAACCTTTACTTCTGAAAGGTGCGTTGATGACAATTGCGCCGAAGTTAAAGTTAGTTGGCCAGTAGCTGAAAATGTACCAGCAGCTTCCTTAATTAATGAGGAAATAGGGCTTCAATTGTTAGCATACTTTCAGCAGGATAAAACCTACGACAACCTAGATTCTGCCGCCAATGATTATTTGAATTCTTACGAGGAATTTAAATCTGATTTCCCAGATGCTCCTGGTGGTTGGTCCATTGAGGTGAACGTAGAGAAGACTTATGAGTCTGATAGTACGTTGAGTTTTAAGTTTACAGAATTCAATTTCTCTGGAGGAGCACATCCGAATTCCAGTGTTTACTACATGAACTTTGATGCCCAATCAGGGGAGTATCTCAGTATTGATCGAGTGGTTTTGGATGAAAAAAAGATGCTGGAAATTGCCGAAAAGGCATTCCGAAAACATCATGGGGCAGAAGAAGGAAAGTCATTGGAGGAAGCTGGATTCTTTTTGCCAGAAACAGGTTTTTTTCTCCCAAATGCGATGGGATATGAAGACGAGAAATTTCATTTGACCTATATACCCTACGAGATTGGGCCTTATGTGATGGGATACACTGAGCTGGAATTTGAGCTGCAGGATTTGAGGGGGATCGTGAGGTGGAAATAAGTGATACTTGGGTGAGCTTTAGGTGACTTTTATGGATCGTAATCCACAAAAAGCCGTCTTTTTATGGAATACAATCTATAAAACACCGTCTTTTTATGGAATGTAATTTTGGAGAGTTTTTGATATTAAGCCCAAAAGCCGTTGAGAAATCAATCCCAACGGCTTTTGAATAAATAGAATTTGAAGTAAATTGATTAACACTAGGTGTCATTAATCTTCAAATTTTTCAATTTTAAAATTTTCCAATCTTAGTAAACCAAGAAGCCAGAAGGGCCTCTTCCTACTTCGAAACTTCTGATTACTGAACCTGTTTCAGAAAGAACAGTTACCGTTCCGTTACCCTGAAAACCATTTGAATTAGCGACATACACTTGATTTAAGTTGTCGTCAAATCCAATTCCGTAGAAGCCTGATCCAGTCATCAATTCAGTGGCAGTAGCGGTGTTACCTTCAATATCAATACTAACTACCGCATCATTATAATTTGGCCATCCCGAGCTAGTCAAAATATACATTTCGTCGTCCCCGTCGAATGCAATTCTGCTCGTAGCATTTGCTACAGGAACTGAATAAGTATTTCCTAAAGTAAGACTACTAAGGTTTACAGTGTAGAAAATGACCTCATCTGCTCCCACGGCATATACCCAAAGAATCCCGTCTTCAGCATAGAACTGACGAGGAGAAGCCTCTAATTGGAGCGTTTTTGTCACAGTCTCCTGAGTTGCGTCGATGATTTCGATTTTGTTTTCCTCAGAACCCGCTACGAGGATGTAATTCCCATAGGAGAAAAGATCTTCCGGCTTGTTAGAAACCTCGATTTTCTTAGAAACCACACCTCCATCAAGACCATTTACCACAGCTACATAAGAATCTGGCGTAGCATAACTGGCGTCATAAGGGCCGTAATCAGAGATGAAAAGCTTGCTTCCGTTCACAGCCAAAGATCTTGGTTGATCCAATTCAGCAGAAACAGCTCCTGAACTTTTGAAATCAGCAGGATTCACTATTTCTACTTTTCCAGTGTTTGCTACCAGATACAATCTGTCTGCCTCAAACACCATGTCTTCCAATAAACCTGCGAAAGGTCTAAGATTCTCAGTTTCGAAAATATTAGGAAGGAGCTCCTCCGTATTTGGATTTAAGTGATAGACTTCGCCATCATTAGTGCCAAAGTTACCTTCGTTCATGATCAAAATACCGTTGTTGTATTTGCCTAAAGGTTTTTCCTCACCATTGTCAGAACAGGCAAAGGATGCAGAGATAAGGGCTAAAGCCCCGAGTAGTTGGTTTAATTTCATATGATTATAATTTGTTTTTTAAAGGCCATATGGAATCACGCATGGTTAATATTCAACAGTGTTTGCTGACTGTGTCATGCTCGATTTCATAATAGTATGGATAAGTTAAATTGATAGGATCTTCCAGGCATAGCTCTCAAATAGAGCACTTGATAGTCTGTGTTGAGAACATTGTTGATTTGAAAACTTAGAGGAAAGTGAAGCTTGCCAAGCCTAAGTTGGTCGTAGCCTAATCCAAAGTTGAATAGCTGAAATGAGGGCATCATACGAGGATTGTCGGCAGTGACGGATCTTTCTCCCACGAAGAATGTTCCGATCGAGCTGGTGAATCCTGATTTCTTCACTTGCACCTTCGCATTGGCTTGGTGCTGCGGAGTATAGGGTAGTTGCTTTCCTATGGACTTATCATTCTCGTCCGTGCCTTGCGTTGTAATAGCTTTGGAGTAAGTATAGGATGTGGTCAGCTCCCAATTCCAAGTTCCAACAGCTCCATCCAAACTCCCTAGATATTCTATGCCTTGATTGCTGACTTTCTTGATGTTTTCTGGAGTCCAAAAGCTTCCTTTTGGTAGCCAAAGGATCCAGTTGTCCACCGACATTTTGTAATAAGTCAAGCCTTGAGTCCAATTCAGGTTTCCTTTTTTACTCCAAGTTAAGCCTGCTTCTCCACTCAGACTTTCTTCAGGAAGTAAGTCTGGATTGCCGCCTGGATTCCAATATCGATCATTCAGCGTTGGGACTTTGAAGCCTTTTCCAAGGGAAGTTTTGAGTTGCAAGGATTGAGAATTTGTGTTCCAAAAGTTCCAGTCCATTCCTAGGTTTGGAGTGAATGGAGCAAAAGTGCCGGAGTATACTAACTGGCGAAGGTTTAGAGCAAATGACAGATTCTCTGTGGCTGAAAATTTAGTGCTATGATACAATTCGATTCGTTCATCATCAGCTTTGTAAGTGCTTAGATCTCCTTTCGTCAGCGTGTATCTAGCACCTAGTTTTGAGGTCCATTTGTCAGAAATCTCCTGATCCCAATCACCAGCGAGGAAGTATTGCGTGCTGTTGTTTTGGCTAGCATTGAAAAGCTGCTCGTTTTTCACAAACCCTGTTTTCAGATTCCAAACTGACTTTTCTTCAAAATGGAAGAAGTCAAGGACCGCTCGAAAAGATTGATCTTCCTGAGCATCGTTTGTGTTTGAACCCATCACAGGCTGAACATCCCGATTGGTTTTATTCCACCACAAGGCAGTTTTTATCTGATTGCTGGAATTGAGGTTCCAAGCCAAATTATGAACAACTCCGATCTGCTCGAACTGCGCATGATCTTCTTTTATTTCCGGCGTGCCGATTTGCCCGAGGTCTTTGTATGGGAAATTGTTCTTAGAAAACTCACGGTAGACTTTGGTGTTGCTACTGAAATTTTTCGAGGAGAAACCTGCAAATAGGTTGGTGTTGACCAGGCCGAAACTTCCGATCTGCTGAGAAATGCCTGCTTGAAGTCCTTTTCCAAACTCAGTATTTGTGCCCAAATGGATCGAGCCACCGATGGCTTCATTTCCGAATAGTGCACCTGCATTTCCAAACTGTAAGCTTACTTCTTCGATAGCGGAAATAGGCAGAATAGATAAATCACTTTGCCCAAGCGATGGGCTATTGATCGGAAGGCCATTCCAAAAAACTGCTGTATGCCCAGCAGATGTGCCACGAAAAGATGGAGATGCGATCATTCCAGCCCCGTATTGCCTGACGAAAACTGGAGATTGCTCTTGTAGGATGTCTCCAAGTGAACGGCCTTGGAAATCTGTCAACTCTGCTTTTTTCCAGCTGATCACTTTTTGCCCTTGGGCAAATCGATCCAAAGCTGGCGCATACACTTCCACTTCCGCCAAGGGAATTGTATCCTGGCTGACCGGATAAAAGCCGACAAAAGTGTAAACCCACAAAAACAAAAACATCCCTGATCGAATTAGTTTAAATTCGATTCGGGCTTGAAGAGAAATAGGAAGAAGGGATCGGAGCCGATTTATCGGTTCTGGTACATTCTTCGTAGCCTTTCCTCCGAAAGCACAGAATCACTGGAAATAGGTAGGTCTCCTGGCTCACCTTAATTTGCCGCCTTCTCATTCCGAATTCGTTTCGGAACAATGGCATTTTTGACAAATTATTTGCGGAAAAATCCGCTCGGCTTACAGTTGCGGGGACAGCTTTGGTTTTACACCAAATTCCCTTTTAATCCCAAGAGCTCTGGTACGAGATTGGGAACCTATTTCGGCTGCAAAAGTAGATCGGGAAAGCTTAGAAAAAAAATCTGTTTATGGACAAATTTTGGAAGTGGCGAAAACCCGCGCTTATTTTGGCTTTCAATATCTCTAAGAAATTCTGTGAAAAACCTTCGATTCAGCCTCTTTATTACTTCAGTTTTTCTGATGTTAACATTTTCTTTTTCAGGATGTAATGAAAAGAAAAGTGATGATGCACAGGAACTCGAAAAAGTAGCCTTGAGCTATGCTTCTGGATTTACTATTTCTCGGGGAAATGATTTTTGGGAGTTGGAAGTGACTCAGGCTTGGTCAGGAGCGGATAGAGTTTTTAAGTATTTGATTTTGGAAGAAAATGCTAAAAAACCAGCAGGGAATTTCGATGCAATTATTCAGCTTCCAGTAGAGAAAATCATTATGACTTCGACCACGCATATCCCACATTTGGACATGCTAAATGCCAATGAAAAGTTAAGTGGTTTTCCCAATCTCAATTTGATTTCTTCGGACAAAACTTGGAAGCAAATTGATGCTGGAAAGGTGGAGGATTTGGGAGCTGGGCCTTCGGCAAATACAGAAATGGTCATTGATTTAGCGCCTGATTGGATCATGATTTCTACGCTGGGAGATGATCTGAAGTACTTGGATTTGCTGGCGCAAGCCGAGATTCCAGCAGTAATCAACGGCGAATATGTGGAGCAGCATCCACTCGGAAGAGCTGAGTGGATCAAGTTTACGGGCGTGCTTTTAGGGAAATACGAGGAAGCTAACCTTGCTTTTGAGCAAGTGGAAAAGGACTATTTGGAAGCGGAGAAATTGAGTGAGGCAATCATCGATTCCCTTCGTCCAACGGTACTAAGTGGAGTGCTTTATCAGGACATTTGGTATGCACCGGGAAGTGAAAGCTGGGGAGCAAAAATCCTTCAAAATGCTGGAGGAAATTATATTTTCGAAGATCAAATAGGGACTGGAAGTGCCCAGTTGAATTATGAATTTGTGCTTGAAAATGCTTTGGAGGCTGATTTTTGGATTGGTTCTGCTGATTTTCCTGATTTGCAAACCATGGGAAATGCAGAGCCTAGATATAAGACTTTTAAGGCTTTCAAATCTGGGAATGTATACTCTTATACTCAGAAGCGCGGTAGAGCTGGAGGATTGGAATACTTTGAGTTGGGCTATATGCGTCCGGATTTGATTCTAAAAGATCTGATCAAAATCCTTCATCCCGACTTACTTCCAGCATATGAGTTGTATTTTTATCAACAACTCGATGAAAAAAAGTAGTTCAATTCTTCTTCTTTCGGCCGCAGGGATTCTACTGGTTTTGAGCTTTCTGCTCAATCTCAGTCTAGGTTCTGTGTCTATTTCTCCTGGTGAAATTCTGTCAGGGATTTTCACAGGTGATTGGACAAAAGCGTCTCGTGAACAGATTATTCTGAACTATAGATTTCCAAAAGCGCTGGTTGCAATTTTAGCAGGAATAGGACTAAGTATCAGCGGACTTCAGATGCAGACATTTTTTAGGAACCCACTTGCAGGGCCATTTGTACTAGGAATTAGTTCAGGTGCTGGATTGGGAGTGGCGATATTGATGTTGGCCGGTTCAGCGTTTGGATTGTCCACTTTTGGAGGAGCGATCAACCCTTGGGCAATTGCCATCGCCGGAACTTTGGGCGCAAGTTTAGTTTTGCTTACGGTGAGTTTGGCGGCTTGGAAAGTTAAGGATAGCATGACGCTTTTGATCGTTGGATTGATGTTTGGCTCGGCCGTATCGGCGGTTATTTCTGTCCTTTCCTACTTTTCAGGGGCCGAAGCATTAAAGCTTTTTACCATTTGGTCTATGGGCAGTTTGGGAGGCTTGGTTTGGGATCAGGTTTGGGTGCTAGGGCTGGTGATTTCTATTGGGATCATTCCCGTGATCGCCTCCGTCAAATCTTATAATGGAATGCTTTTAGGAGAAAGCTATGCGAAAAGTATGGGGATCAATCCTGATCGCTTGCGTTGGCTGATGATTCTAAGCACAGGTTTGTTAGCTGGGAGTATCACTGCCTTTTGTGGGCCGATAGCTTTTATTGGAATTGCCGTGCCGCATTTGGCTAGGATGGTCTGGAAAACTTCGGATCATCGAATCCTCTTTCCCGCAACGGCTCTGATAGGAGCGAGTTTGTTGCTCCTATGTGATGCAGTTGGTCAGCTACCTGGTTCAGCTCAGACCTTGCCTATTAATGCGGTGACTTCACTCGTTGGTGCTCCGATAGTGATCAGTTTGGTGCTTCGCAAAAACTTCAGCAAAGAATTCTAGGCTATGGGAAAAGCATCAATAATCGGTAAAGACCTAACCATAGGTTACAGCAAAGGCAAAGTTCAGAAGGAGATTCTGAGCGGATTGGATTTTGAGCTTTTTGAGAGAGAAATGTGCTGTTTGCTTGGGCCAAATGGTGTGGGCAAATCAACCTTGGTAAAGGCTGTTTTGGGACAGTTGAAGCCTTTTACCGGAGAGGTTTTGCTTAGAGGAAAACCTATTTCATCTTACTCAAGTGAAATGTTGGCCAAAGAACTTTCGGTTGTGTTGACTGAGCCATTTTTACCAGGAAATATGACTGTGGGGCAATTGGTAGCGATGGGTAGAATTCCACATACAAGTTGGACTGGGAAGCTGGAGGAAACTGATCGGGAAGTAATTCAAAATGCGCTTTCTGCTACGAAAATAGAATACTTGCGCGATGAGCGCCTTTCTGAAATAAGCGATGGACAGCGACAAAAAGCTTTGATCGCTCGTGCGCTAGCACAGGACGGGAAGGTAATGGTGTTGGATGAGCCTACTGCACATTTGGACCTTGTGAATCGCTATGAAATCATGCACTTGCTTCGGGAAATCTCCAAAAGTCAAGGGAAGTCAATCCTTGTGGTAACTCATGATTTGGAGATTGCTCTGGAAACAGCAGATCGATTCTGGTTGCTGAATTGTGGAACGCCATTGATATCAGGTTTGCCAGAGGATCTGGTAATTACTGGTCAAATCAATCAATTATTGCCGGGAGAGAATTTTAGATTTAGTGTGGAGAAGGGAAGGATAGAATCTAAGATTGGAAGTTTGAAATTTGATGTTTCAGGGCCAGGTGAATATACTGCATGGGTCTCAAAAGCTCTTGAAAAAGCTGGGATTAAAGAGTTACCAGAACCGATTGAAGTTAGCAAAGATCCATTTTTGGTTAATTACGCAGGAAAGGAATTCTTGAGTTTGGAGGATTTTATCTTGGCTTTGTGACCTTTGAGGTTTAGAAAACCTCGAAGGTTTTAGTTTATTAAACTTTTGATAAAACCTTCGAGGTCAAAAAAAGACCTCAAAGGTTAGCGTAGAAATTCCTTTCCATTTTAAAATTACAGATCCAAAATCGCCTTCACTTTACTTCTAAGCTCAGCAATTTCCTTTTGCCCTAACTCGCCAAGCTTTTCCAAAAACCTTCGATTGTCCAAAGCCTTGATTTGATCGATAAGAATCTCAGAGTCTTTTTCTAGTCCATAATTTCCTTGAGAGATGCGGACTCGAAGAATATTTTTCTTTGGCGTAAGCTGAGTGGTGAGTGGGCAAACAAGCGTAGAAGGATGGTCAACTTGATTGAGAAGGTTAGTTTGTATAATCACAACTGGCCGAATCTTGCCGGGCTCAGTTCCTTTTGAGGGATTTAGATTTGCTAGCCAGAGCTCAAACTGCTTCATCTTCTTCGATTAAAGCATCAAATTCAGCGAGAATTTCTGATGAGCTTTCTTTGGCCAAGTTTGAGGCTTCGGCAAATGCAGCACTTAATTTCTTCCGCTTTTGAAACTTGTTGTAAAATTCAAGCGCCTGATTGATGTAGCGGTTTCGAGCTACTTTTTTGTCCTTAAGAATCTCTTCTGTTTCCTCAAAGATATCTTTGTCTAGTTTTAAAGAGAGTGTTTTCATTGTCCCGTGAGTATATACTTTAAATATATACTAAATCTAAAAGGTTCATATGATTTCGTGTAGATTCAATCCATATTTATGGATTCTTAAGCGAAAAATCCTGTAGCTTTCCCTATATTTTGAGTTGAAATTAGACCCTACTTACTTTTGAGATTGTATGTTATTTGAATTGATCCGATTGGAATTTCTGAAAAGTTTCCGATCCACGGCCTTTGCAAAAAGCGTGATGGTTGCCATTTTCCTTGGTTTTCTGGCTGTTATGCTTTTGGGGTATTTGTTGGTTGCGGGCTTATTTCTGACCAGAATTATAGAGCAACTTGCTGAAGGACAAGACCCTATTCAAGTACTGAATTCAGGTTTGATTTTCTTCTTTTTAGTAGAATTTATGTATAGGTATTTTCTGCAGAAACTGCCTGTTATAGAGCTAGAAAGTCTATTGCATCTGCCTATTTCCAAGAGGAAAATAATGCACATGCTACTAGGAAGGTCCTTTTTCTCCCCGTTAAGCATCATCGCTTTAATCCTTTTCACTCCTTTTGCATTCACCGAGATCTCCATTCAATATGGAGTTTCCGGTTCAATTTTCTGGTTAGGAACTATCCTGTTTATCAGCTGGACTTTGCATTGGTTTATGCTGTGGTTCAAGCAGCGCTTTGAAGATAGCCTGATCGGAGTAGTTATTGTGCTCATTGTTCTCCTTTTGGGTGGAGGATCTACCTATATGGGTTGGTTTAATTTGGGTGAACTAGTCGCTCCATTCTTCAATTTTGCTATGACTAGCTTTATTCCAGTGGCAATCATGTTTGTCATGTGTAGTTTGGGCTATTATATGGCATTCTCCTATTATCTAAATAACGCCTACCTGGAAGATTTGGCAGAGGAAGAAGAGGTTCGATTTGTTAATCAATCGGTTGGCTTCTTTTCCAAGTTTGGAATGGCAGGGGAGTTGGCAAATTTGGAGTGGAAGCTGATTATTCGCCACAAAAAAAGTAGAACCTTCCTTATGCTAAGTGCATTGTTTTTGTTGTATGGGACGATTTTCTATGATAACCCAGCTTATCAGTCCGGGCCAATGCGGAACATTTTTATTTTTGTTGGGATATTCATCACAGGCATATTTATGATTCAGTATGGGCAGCTGTTCCTAAGCTGGAATTCCGGCTATTTTGATTTCTTCCTTGGACGAAAAGATGGAATAAAGAATTTAGTAAGAGGGAAGTACTTACTGTTGTTGTCTATCTCTTTGTTGTGCTTTTTGCTGTCAATTCCATACGTCTATTTTGGCTGGTCATTCTTATTGATTCATTTAGCTACTTTCCTGTTTAATGCAGGTGTAATGATTCACCTGATTATCTATTTGGCTCTTTGGAAGCCAAAACCTATGGATCTCAACAAGGGAGCAATGTTCAACTACGAAGGGGTAGGAGCAGCACAGTTTCTAATGATTATACCGATGATGGTGGCTCCTTATCTGGTTTACTTGCCTTTTGCGCTCCTTTTCAATTTCTATGCAGGATTAGCAGCCCTTGGCACGGTAGGGATCGTAGGGATTTTATTCTTCGAAAAGCTGTCCACTATTAATATTAACAGGGTTTTAAAAAACCGATACGAAATTTCATCTTCATTCCGTCAAGAGTTATGATTCAAGTTACTAACCTGAAAAAACAATATAAAGAAACAGTTGTCCTAGATGTGGAGAAACTGGAAATCCCAAAATCTGAGTGCTTTGGGTTGGTGGGGAATAACGGAGCTGGAAAAACAACCCTGTTCAGGATTATGCTTGATCTCGTACGAGCAACCGAAGGAAAAGTGGAAATCGATTCTAGGGATGTAAGTAAATCTGAAGAATGGAAGAGAACGACAGGAGCTTATCTGGATGAGCATATGCTCTTGTCCTACCTGACGGCAGATGAGTATTTCCAGTCCCTACGCAAAATTTATGGTTTATCAGAAGCTGATTTGCAACTTCACCTTGGCAAGTTTACTGAGTTCTTTAACGATGAGATTGTAGGGAAAAAGAAATACATCCGAGATCTGTCCAAAGGTAATTTGAAGAAGGTAGGTATAGCCGCTGCACTTATGGGGGATCCTGATGTAGTGTTCTTGGATGAGCCGTTTGAAAATTTGGATCCAAGTTCTCAGATACGATTGAAGAAATTGATTCTTCAAGTAAAAGAAGCGTCTCAAGTTACTTTTTTGATTTCCAGTCATGATCTGAATCATGTAACGGAAATTTGTGATCGTATAGTTTTATTGGAAAAAGGTAAGATTATCAATGATTTGAGAGATAGATCGGCCATGCTCGCTGAGCTGGATGCTTATTTCACTGGGTAAATGGATTTGGAATAGTCACCGTAGGAAAAAAGTTACATCGTCACAGACCCTTATTGTCTTGGATAAGATGCAACCTTTAAAAATGTATTCTCCTGGCTGACTCCCTTTGAATTTCTGAAGAGATGAGATCCTTCCTGCCTTTCCGGTTACCTCCTCTGTAAACACCACTTGACCATTGACTTCCCAAATCATATCCCATTTGTTGGTGGGAGGGAGGCCTCTGACCACAAGCAAAAGTCCAACACTGTCTTGGAAACTTTGATTAGGCCCTCCAATCACGCTTACCTCTTCCACAGTATAATCAGACGGTTCTGGCGGAATAATATTGCAGCCAAATAGAACTAAAAAAAGTAGAGGTAGCATTTTCACCATGCTATGACTCGAATTAAGCTTGTTTGCACGTAAAATGATGAGCATGGAGGAAGGTGAATTTGTTGACCAAAGAAATAAGAATTGTGGTAAAAACAAAAAAAACTCTCCGTTGATTTAGAGAGGTCTTTTTGTGGAGCCGCACAGTTTCTAATGATTATACCGATGATGTTGCTTCGGATTAGTGGGGAACAATGGTGCCGGTAAAACAACTTTGTTTAGAATAATGCTCGACCTTGTTCGTGTTACTCATGGAAAAGTGGTAATCGATTCCAGGGATGTGAGCAAAACTGAAGAATGGAAAAGAACTACCGGAGCATATTTTGGATGAGCCGTTTGAGAATTTGGATCCCAGTTCTCAGATACGGTTGAAGAAATTAATCCTTCAAGTAAAAGAAGCGTCTCAAGTCACTTTTTTGATTTCCAGTCATGATCTGAATCATGTCACGGAGATTTTTGACCGCATCGTACTGCTTGAAAAAGGTAAGATTATCAATGATCTGAGAGATAGGCCAGCTACGCTCGCTGAGCTGGATGCTTATTTTACGGGTTGAGTTATCGAGCTGAAAATCTTTTTATTTGTTGGAATAAGGTTAAACTATAAAGAGCCTCGACATTTCTCGGCCACCGGGTTTGTGTGGTTTAGAAGGACGGGGATAGGTTTTATAGCCAGTCTGATTTTGGCAGACTTCTGTCGGATGGTCTATCGAGCGCAGTCGAGATGCCATCTTAATTAAATTGTGCCCTCAATGTAATCCTTGGCTAGTGAGCCTGTCTAACGCCAAGTGGTCCTGCTGATCTACTATGCTCCTCAGTTTAAAAAACCTGTTCATTTTAGCTCGTCAAGTGAACATATACTAAGAAAAGCTACTATTTCTGGACAAGGCTTGAGTACATGTCCATTTTTATTAAAAAATTGGATATGTGCTAGTTGTGTACCTATTTTCTGGACATATAATAGCAACATGTTCATATTAATAAATAATATGAACATGTTATTTATGTCATGTTCATTTATTTGGTAAATTTGGACGTTATAAACGAAGTATTCTATGCCGTACGACCAAAATATTCCCTTTAATGACCTGCCATTCCTTCCCGTGTCCAAGGAAGTGGAAGAGGATATTACAGTTCTGAAAAAACTGGTAACTGCATCGAGGGCATTGGCCTCTGTGAATGCGAGTGTACTTCGTTTGCCCAATCCAACGATGCTGGTGAATACGATAGCGTTGCAGGAAGCAAAAAGTTCTACTGCTATTGAGAATATTTTCACGACAGAAGAGGAGTTGTATAAGGCTGTTTCTGACTTAATTCAGGAAGAAAGAGCGGACTCGGCGACAAAGGAAGTACTACGATATAGAGAGGCACTTTGGGAAGGATATGCAACGATGAAAGACAAGTCTAGGATCAATCAAGAAGTGATCTTGGGTGTATTTAGAGAAGTGAAAAACACGAATGCAGGCATTAGATCTCCTGCTACACAAACGATTATCAAGAGAGGAAATAGTGAGTTTCGATCAGGGGAGACAGTTTATACACCACCGAGAGGAGAGAAGATACTTCAGGATTTAATGGATAATTGGACGGAATATCTCGGGAACGACACAGATTTCCCTACTGATCCGCTGTTGAAAATGTGTATTTCCCATTATCAATTTGAAGCGATTCTCCCATTTGCAGATGGAAATGGGAGAACTGGCAGAATATTGAATCAGCTTTACTTGGTCAATAAAAGGCTTCTGGATCTTCCAGTGCTGTATCTATCCAAGTATATCATTGTCCACAAGGAAGACTACTATTATCATCTTGGCGCAGTGACTCAGCGAGGAGACTGGAAGTCTTGGATCTTATTTATGCTGGAAGCGGTGGAGAAAACGTCCAAATTGACAGAGGACTTGATCCATGAAATCATCGTGCAGATGGAAGCTACTTTAGCCCATGGTAAATCAAAAATCAAGTGGTATTCGAAAGAGGTCAACGAGCTGATTTTTTCACAACCTTATCTCAAGTCAAAAACACTTGGTGAGCTGATGGGAGTGAGTTCCAGAACAACTTTGACTAAGTATTTCTCAGAGTTGGCGGAGGCGAAAATTCTCTTTCCTAAGAAGGATGGTAAGGAGGTGTACTACGTAAATGAAGAGCTTGTCAGAATTTTAGGGGATTAAAAAAGTCCCTCCAAACGCTCAGAGGGACTTTCGAAAATGCTATCCATACCATTAAATGGATAGACGTTCAACCTTTAATCAACCAATTCTATTTCCAACCGCCACCAAGGGCTTGGTAAATATTTACTTTGGCATTCATTTGTTTCATCTTAGTTTCAATCAAGTCGAATCTAGATTCCAGTGCATCTCTTTGTGTCAATAGAACTTCCATATAATCTGCTCTTGCTGAATTGAAGAGCTCAGTAGAAATGTCAACTGATTGAGTAAGGGCTTGTACTTCCTGGGACTTCAAGTCATAGGTTTTTTCCAAATTGCTGATGTTGGATAGCTGATTTGCTACTTCTATATAAGCGTTTAAGATGGTTTGCTCATAGTTGTAAATTGCCTGAATCTGCTTAGCGTTAGCCATCAAATACCTCGCTTTTATCGCATTTCTATTAATCAGAGGAGCTACCAGTTCACCGGTAAGTGAATAGATCAGCGACTGAGGAGAAGTGAATATGTAGCTTGGGTTAAAAGCATTATAACCAAGACCTGCTTTGATCTCCAAGGAAGGGTAGAAGTCAGCTTTGGCTACATTGATGTCAATCTTAGAAGCCGCTAACTCTAGCTCAGCTTGTCTGATATCAGGTCTGTTTGCCAATAATTGAGAAGGAATACCTGCATGGATTGTTTCTGGAATTAGTTCTCCAAATGCATTTGCATCCCTTTCTACCTTCTGTGGGAATCTACCTACAAGAAAGTTGATTCTGTTCTCGATTTCTATGATATCCTGCTGTATGCCAAATTGAAGACTCTTAGTGTTCAGTACCTGAGCTTCAAATCTGCGTACTGCCAATTCGGTAACTCGTGCAGCTTGCTTTTGGTATTTCACTATCTCGTAAGCATTGTTTTGAATCTCAATGTTCTGCTTGACGATGTCAAGTTGATTGTCAAGAGCCAGCAGCTCATAATAGGAATTGGCGATCTCTGAAATCAGATTGGTTACCATGAAGTTTTTGCCTTCTACACTGGCCAAATACCTGGTCATTGCAGATTTTTTAGCATTACGCAGCTTGTGCCAAATATCGACTTCCCAAGTAGCGTAGGCTCCCAGCATGTAGTCTTGCAGCGGGTCAGGCATTTCTTTACCTGGCTTGATGTCAGTATTTGCATCATTCGCGCCTTGACTGGTATATCTACCTACTTTGTCTACTCCAGCTCCAGCTCCCAGACCAACAGAAGGAAGAATCTCACCTTTGCGGACTCTTACTTCATTTTGGGCTATCTGAATTTCCTGTAATGTAATATTCAACTCCTGATTGTTGCTCAAGGCAGTGTCAATCAGAGCTTTCAAGTATGGATCGGAAAAATAATCCATCCATACTACGTTTGCCGCTGTATTTGTAGAATCCTGAGAGCTATTAGAATAGCTCTCAGGTACTGCGTCATTTACGTTTTTTTGTATTAGCTCAGGAGTTTTGCAACCAGACACTGCTAGTGTGATAGCCGTCGCTCCTAAGCATATATATATGATTCTCTTAAGCATGTGAGTGGTGTTTTTGTTCGGATAATGGAGTTTCATCTTCATTCTTAATCAGGTGACGGCCATCAGCCATACTACCGAATATGTAGTACAAGCCTGGGACAATGATCACCCCGAAAATGGTTCCGAATAGCATGCCTCCAAGAGCTGAAGCACCAATGGTTTGGTTACCGATTGCTCCTGCACCTGATGCGATAATCAATGGAATCAAACCTGCGATAAATGCAAAGGATGTCATCAAGATAGGTCGGAAACGAACTCGCGCGCCTTCAATGGCTGCTTCTAGGATACTTAATCCTTCCTGACGCTTTTGTACCGCAAATTCCACAATCAGTACGGCGTTTTTACCTAATAGTCCGACGAGCATGATAAGTCCGATCTGAGCATAGATATCATTGTCGAGCCCCATCATTTTCAATAAGAAGAAAGATCCGAATACCCCTGCCGGAAGCGAGAATACTACCGCAAGAGGAATGATAAAGCTTTCATATTGCGCAGCGAGTACGAAATACACGAATACCAATACTATGAGGAATACATAAAGCGCTTCATTACCTCTATTTGATTCATCGTATGATAAGCCTTCCCACGCAATGTCATAGCCCTTAGGCAATGTTTGGGCAGATACCTCTCTAATCGCCTGAATAGCATCAGCGGTGGTAAATCCCTCTGCTGGAAGACCACGGATAGATGCTGAATTGTACATGTTGAAACGAGTAACCTCATTCGGTCCCTGAGTTTTCTTCATCGTCATGAAAGCTGAATAAGGAACCATTTCTCCCGCTTCGTTTTTCACAAATAGATTCAGGACATCAGAAGGGAGTCTTCTAAATGCAGGGTCTGACTGCACATAAACTTTGAAGAATCTACCAAATCGAATGAAACCCTGCTCATAAGTACTACCGATAAGAATGTTCAGGTTTTCCATTGCTGTTCCTATAGAAACTCCTTTTTGCATCGCCTTATCGTTGTCAATTTCCAGCTCATACTGAGGGTAATTGGCGGCGAAGAAGGTGAAAAGGCCTGATAACTCTTTACGCGCACCGAGATCATCCATGAATTTCTTGTTGATCTTGTCAAAATCCTGATAATCAGTGGTTGTGGTTTTGTCCAGTAATCTCAAGGAGAAACCACCTGATGAACCGAAACCTGGAATTGCTGGTGGTTCGAAGAATTCCACTACGGCTCCAAGGCCTCTGGATTCTTCTTCCAATTCTTCCATGATTTCTTTTACGGTGTGCTTACGATCGCCCCAAGGCTTCAAGTTGATCAAACAAGTACCTGCGTTAGAACCACGACCCTCTGTCATAATTTCATATCCTGCCAAAGAGGAAACAGATTCTACTCCGTCAATCTCTTCACATATTTTCTGAAGCTTCTGAGAAACCTGGTTAGTTCGCTCTAGCGTAGAACCTGGAGGTGTTTGGATAATGGCGTAGATTGTTCCCTGATCTTCACTTGGGATAAATCCAGCAGGTAGTATTTGGTTTTCGAATACAATACCGGCTCCGAAAAGTAAAAGAATTCCGAAGGTGAGCCATTTTCTACTTACCATAGATCTAAGTAGGCTTACATACTTTCCTGTGAGCTTATCAAAACCGCTGTTGAAGCCATCTAGAGCCTTCGTTAGAATATTTCTCTTCTTCTCTTTTCCATGGTTATTTTTCAATAACATAGCACAAAGCACCGGTGTCAGAGTCAAGGCAATGATTGCTGAGATCACAATCGAACTAGCCATGGTGATAGAGAACTGACGGTAGAATGTACCTACCGGTCCACTCATAAATGAGATCGGTAAGAATACAGATACCATTACTGCAGTGATTGCGATGATAGCACCAGAAATCTCACCAAGTACTCTTTTTACCGCTTGATACGGTGTCAGGTGAGGCATTTCCTCCATCTTGGCGTGAACTGCTTCCACTACCACAATCGCATCATCGACCACAATACCAATAGCAAGAACTAAGGCAAATAGTGTTATGATGTTGATAGAGAGGCCAAACATCTGAAGGACGAAGAATGCTCCAATTAGAGAAACCGGAACTGCTATAATTGGGATCAAAGTTGATCGCCAATCCCCTAAGAAGATAAACACAACTAAGGCTACCAAGATGAAAGCGTCCCGTAGTGTATGGATCACCTGCTCGGTAGATGCATCCAAGAATCGGGAAACATCATAACTGATATTGTAATCCATTCCCGGAGGGAAAGAAGCTTTCATTATTTCCAGCTCCGCTTTTACTTCCGCAATTACGTCACTTGCATTACTACCATAGTTTTGCTTCAATACAATTGCAGCAGATGGCTTACCGTCCAGATTGGAGTAAATATCAAAGAATTCACTTCCCAATTCTGTCTTGGCAATATCCTTTAAGTGAATACTTTCACCTTCAGCATTTGCACGGATAATAATGTTGTCATATTCCTCTGCCTTACTGAATCGCCCTTTATAGGTCAATACATATTCTAGAGATTGTGCTTCTATACCAGAGCTTTGGCCTATTCTACCTGGACGGCCTACAATACTCTGCTCTTTCATGGCCTCCATCACCTCATCTACTGAGATATTGTATGCACGCATACGATCAGGATTTAACCAAACACGCATGGCGTAAGTACGGCTACCTAATATTTGAGATCGTGCTACCCCTTTGATCCGGTTGATTTCAGGGATCATATTCACGTTAGCGTAGTTATATAGGAATTTTTCATCCATGCTTTCGCTAGTTGAATACAGGTTGACATACATCAACATACTAGGTTGTATAGGTGTAATAACTACACCTTCACGCTGTACAAGCTCTGGGAGGAGTGGCATCACCTGATCCACCCTTGTCTTGACACGAATTACTGCCTGATTGGGATCCGTGCCGGGTTCGAAGATGATATTAATCGTGGCTTCACCCGCAGAGGTAGCATCCGTTGCCATGTATCTCATGTCCTGCACACCATTGATGGCGTTTTCCAACGTAATCAAAGTGGACTTCACAAGTACATCTGCACTTGATCCGGGATAGGCTATGAAAATACTTACTGTAGTAGGGGCAATCGGAGGGAACTGAGATATAGGCAGCTGGTTAATAGATAACGAGCCTATAAATACGATAATGATCGAAATGACAATCGCGAGGACTGGTCTTTTTATGAATGTGCTAAACATTATTGCTTCTGGTTTTTATGAGAGAATGGACTACTCTGCATATAAGTCTAACTGAGACAATGCTGTATGAGGCTGGACGAATTCATAATGAATCTCCTCATTCTCTCTTACTAGACGAAGACCTTCAAGAAGGATTTTGTCGGTCTTCTCTAGGCCTCCAGAAATCACAAAAATGTGTGGTATCTCTGCTGCGATGGTGATTTCTCTTGAGCGAATTTTATTTTCTTCATCCACTACATAGACGTACTTTTTGTCAAGTACTTCGAACGTTGCTTTTTGAGGGATCAATAAGGCATCCTTAAGCGGAATTCTCATTTCAATATTCCCCGTTTCCCCGTGTCTTAATAGACCATCAGGGTTTGGGAAAGTAGCTCTAAAGGCGATGTTACCAGTTTCATTATTGAAATCAGATAAGATAGTCTCTACGACTCCCTGGTAGGCGAAATATTTATTGTTTGCCATTAAGAGGTGGACAATTACATCGTCATTACTCGCCACTTCAGCTTTGTATTCTAAGTATTCTGCTTCAGGAACGTTGTAGTAAACCCACATTTTGCTGTTGTCTGAAAATTCAGAAAGCAATTCCCCTTCGTCAAGCAAACTACCTTCTCTTACGTGGAACCGACCGATAATCCCATCAAATGGAGCTCGGATCTCAGTAAACTGTAAGTGAACTTCGGCTAATGCCAGTTCAGCACTTGCTTTAGCCAATTTTGCTTTAGCCATTGCTAGCTCGTTAGGAGCCACAATATTTCTGTCAGCAAGCGTTTTTGTGTTTTGATATTCGATCTCAGCAAAATCTACTTCTGCTTTGGCACTTTGCTGTTCTGCCTCGTAAAGCTTAGGCATGATTTTAAACAAAAGCTGGCCTTTTCTTACAAGTTGGCCTTCATCTACATAGATCTTCTGCAGATATCCTCTTTCCTGAGCACGAAGCTCAATATGTTGGATGGAATGAATTTGGGAGACATAATCTTTGGTGATTAATGTGTCCATTGTCAAAGGGCTAGTGACCAGAAAGGTGGTTTCACTTTCCTTATGCTCTTCTCCATGTGAGTTACAACTAGCAATCCACAATGAGCCGCACAGGCTCAAGAGCATGAAAATTCGATTTTTCATAGGTTGATTTTTAAAAACGAGACTTTTTCCAGGTGATTTTGGGTGTTTGTGTATAGCAAATACACGAAGCCCTAATAGCTTGACGCTAATGGTTTTAGAGCTGTAAAATAAATAGGGGGAGGTGGGGCAAAAGAAAGATTTGCCTCAAAAAAAAGGGTATTATATTCTAAATACTTGTATTACGACGTGTAAGCGAAGTGCTTTAGTATCGGGAATGAACTTGCTGAAATGCAAGTCTTCTGGTAAGTCCTGAAATAAAAATCCGAAAATACGGGTGAAATGAAGCGCATTGAAATAATGAGCGTCTAAAAAGTTACTGCTACTAACAAAGTCATCATCTTCCTCTTCAATCTTGGAATTATTGACGGTGAAAATGTCACTTCCATGTTCTTTGGATGCAGAATAAGATAAGGGATGCTGGCGTGTATTGTTGACTCCAATGGTGTTCTCAAAGGAAGCACCATAGCTGTCAATAGTATTATCCGTATCAATGTTAGCATAGATTGCACTATACCCACTTGAGATGAGAATACTTAGAGATAAAAGGAACCTGACTAAATACGTTGCCATTTGGGCACAAACTTATATAAGACTTCTATTATATTCAAACACTTTTGGTTAAATATTCTCAATGATAGGGCTGTTTTGTTGAAAAAAATTCATTACATGCCTCTAGTAAGTAGAAATGCGGCTTTGAGCTTAGTAAAAAAAGATAGAGTTCTTTGGTTATATCACTTAGTGAAAAGTATTTTCCTTGAATGACTTCAGAATTCTGAACTGTTCCATTCTTCGGGTTTTCTTTCAACTAAATGTAGATAGCTTTCCATGGGGAGATGAAGAGGGTTTATTCTCTAATGTGGTTGCCGTTATTTATTTTCTGTTATAAGATAAAGTTTTCTGCAAGGAGATTTTTGGAGGGTATTTCAGATCATTTTCCTCAAAGAATTTTGAAATGCTGTTTCAAATTGTGTTTTTAGATTTTTCAAAAAAAATAGACTTGTGTTAAGAAAATATATAGGAATTACTGCGGTATCAGGACTGCTACTGATAGGGTGTGGCTCACTTTTAGGAAGTTGTAAAAGTTCTCCCAGATCTGACATAGCCCAGCAGGAAAATGGAGAAAGACCGCCTAACATTATTCTGATTATGGCAGATGATCAAGGATGGGGAGACACAGGTTACAATGGTCACCCAAACCTACTTACTCCCAATCTGGATAAGATGGCAGCTAGCGGAGCTGTTTTTGAACGTTTTTATGCGGCTGCACCAGTTTGTTCTCCTACCCGTGGAAGTGTAATGACAGGAAGACACCCTCTTCGATATGGGATATGTCATGCCAACTGCGGGCATATCAAGCAAGAAGAAATAACGCTTGCAGAGTTGGTGAAGGAAAAAGGATATGCCACGGGGCATTTTGGAAAATGGCACTTAGGAACTTTGACTCGTGATACTTTGGATGCAAACCGAGGAGGTCGAGCAAAATTTGACGGTGATTATGCGCCACCTTGGGACAATGGCTTCGATGTGAGTTTTGTGACGGAGTCTAAAGTTCCTACATGGAATCCGATGATAACTCCTCCTAAATCAGCGGAAGATGTGAGTGATAAGTTGGTGGAAGGAGAGTCGTTTCAGACTTTTTATTGGACAGGCCCAGGTGAGATAGTTACTGACAATCTGGAGGGCGATGATTCCCGTGTTATTATGGATCGGGCGATTCCTTTTATTGAAAATTCAGTCAATCAAAAAATGCCATTTTTGACAATCATCTGGTTTCACACCCCACATTTGCCGGTGTTAACTGGCGAGGAATATAAGAAGCCTTATGCTGACCTGTCTGAGGATCAGCAAAATTATTATGGTGTAATGTCCGCTTTGGATCTGCAGGTAGGTAGGTTGAGAGAAAAGTTGGAAGAACTGGGAGTAGCAGAAAACACGATTTTGTTTTATACAAGTGACAATGGCCCAGAGGGCAAATCTGTAACTGGTCGTACTCAGGGACTGACCAAAGGTCTGAAAGGGAGAAAGAGAAGTTTGTACGAAGGAGGGATTCGAGTGCCGGGTATCGTAGAGTGGAAGGGCAGGATAGCTCCGGGTACAAAAATTACTGCTCCGAGTTATACCTCTGATTATTTCCCAACGATAGCTAACTTATTGGGAGTGGATATTCAGCAAAATAGCCGGCCTTATGACGGAGTTGATCTATTCCCTTTTATATCTGGGAATCAGACCCAAAGAGAGCAGCCTTTGGCTTTTAATTTTGAGTCACAATCGGCTTTGATTGAGGAAGATTATAAGATTTATAGAAAAGGACCCAACTCGGAATTTGAGTTGTATCATATCAAAAATGATCCGGGAGAAACTGTTGATCTAGCCAATAAGGAACCTAGAAAGCTCGAGGAAATGGTTAAGTACTGGGAAGAATGGAATGCTTCTGTAAAGCGAAGTGAGGCTGGGGAGGATTATTGAGTTATCGCATGGATCGCAAGACTATCTGTACTAAAATTTTTAACCTTCAAAATGGAAGCTCCGGTAGAAGTCACCGGAGCTTTTCTCATTGGTTGATATAGGTTTGGATCTTAATGTTTGGTGATCAATTTCACTCAGGCCAGCCGAGAGCTTAGTAGTCCATTTTAATAGGATTTACTTGATTTTGATCACTAAAGGATAGGAAATCAGTTAAGGAATAGTCTGGGCAAGCTCCTTGCTGAGCGGTAATAAATGCCCCTAATGAAACTGCATTACTCATTATTTCCTGGGCAGTAGAGTTCTTTTCTAATCGCTTTGAAATAAACCCTGCCAAGAAGCTATCACCACTGCCTACAGTATCTTTTACCGTAATAGGAATAGTTGGGTAATTGTAAATAGCATCTTTACAAACGTAAAGAGCGCCTTTGCTGCCTTTAGACACGATCACTTCCATGATCCCAAATGTGTCTTGGATAAAACGAATGCTATCTACTTCGTCTTGGTAGGACTTGCCTAGAAAGTCTAATATTAAGCGTAGTTCAGCCTTGTTGAATTTGGCCAACTGCGTTTTGTGAAGAAGCTGTTTGATGAGCGTAACATCGTAATGCGGAGGTCTCAGATTGATGTCAAACACATTGAAAGGACTTTTTTCTACTAATTCAAGTAGGGTATTTCTAGATCGTTCATTTCTCGCTGCTAATGTCCCGAACACTAACGCATCCATCGTGCTGACTTTTGCCTTATCCTGTGGAAGTGCTTCTATATAGTCCCAAGCTACACCTTCTACTATTTCATATTGAGCCTCGTTGTTTTCATCCATTGTGGCCAGCACTTGGCTGGTTGGGAATTGATCTGAGATTTGGATCCCAGCGGTAGAGATATTCCAGTTTCTGATTTTTTCTAGCAATTCAGCACCGAGTCGGTCGTCACCAATGCTACTTATCATGTAGGCCTCAACTCCCATTTTAGAAAGGTGATAGGCTACATTGAAGGGAGCACCGCCGGCTCTACGATTTCCATCAACGAATGTGTCCCACAGGACTTCGCCAAAACAGGCTACATTAATTTTCTTGTTGGTCATTTTACTAAAAGATATTATCGGGCAATTGAGTTTTACAAATAGGTGTTTCCGGGTCGAAGCCAGCAAATTGAGGAAAGCATTTTGAGCTATGGTCTACTTCAAGATATAGTCCACTTGCGACTGTACGTAGTAGTGGAATGCACGTCTATAGTCTTGTGTTGGGGATTGCAAAGAAAGTAATGCTAGCTGGGTAGCAACCACATGATTATACATCGATCATGTCTTTTTCCCTGATTCTTGAGCCGAACAAAGCATAGGATAGCATAAGTAATTCACAGATTACAGTGATAGTCCAAGTCCATCTCCATGAGCCAAAAACATCAGCTAAACCACCTTGAAGTAGGGTGAAAACTGCACCGCCGAAAACAGCAGAAATAAACACTCCAGAAGCTTTGGAAGTGTATTTTTTTAATCCTTTGATGGATAATGAATAAATACAGCTCCACATAGTGGAATGTAATAAACCAATCGCCACTAAAAACCATAGATTTTGTGTGATCATGGCTATGATCGCTAATACAGCAGAAAGGGAAGTGGTTACAGTGAGTTGTGTCCTTGCTGATATGTTATTGAAAAAGCTTGATATGCCTCTTCCGATGAAAAAACCACCCCAATACAGCGTAGATAGTAAGGCATGAATACCCAAATCCATTCCGCCTATAATGATATCCGTTTTACCGAGAAAAGACATAGGATTGCCAGAGTCAGCGAGTTCGAATGCATGTAAATTAATATTCGCACCGATAGCTACTTCCGTTCCCACATAAAAGAAAATGGCCATTACGCCAAGTGCAAAATGCCTGAAAGACCAGAGCTTTCGTGTTAGTTTTTCTCCATCAGCTGCTCTAGTGTTGGCGATATCAGGTAAGTGTAGATTTTTTGTGACCAAAGTGACGATTAATACACTTACAATTAATAAGCCTATAGGTAAAAGCAGTTGGCTTATTTCCACGTCCAGAATGGATATTCCACTAAACATGACAAGCGTCACGAAAAATGGCGCCGTGGTGGTACCAATGGAATTAATTGCTGTGGTAATATTCAGTCTTTGCACGGGTAGCGTTGCGCCCAGTTCGTAAGATGCTACATATGGATTTACTACTACTTGTATAATGGCTGCTGAAGTACCCATCAAGAAAGATCCGACAATGAATATGATAAAACCATAAGGTATAAAGACATCTGAAAAATGAATGCCTAGGTCGGGAAATCTGTCACCAACAAAGGATGAACAGAAATACATGGACAGTCCAGTAATCATAAATAGAAGTCCCCGTATGATGGTTGCTTTATATCCATGTCTGTTAACCCATTTGCTGGCGATAGTGCCATTTACTAGGTAGCCGAGAAAGAAGAAAAAGGAAATCATCGTTGTCAACGTGTTCTTTAAACTTCCCGCATCAGAGAGGAATGTAAATTTCAGCGGAGCCTGTAGCTGCTCGTTCACCGTAGTAAGAAAGCCTACTATGAAATAAATGAATGTTACAATTACAAAAGGGAGAAGACGATTTTGGGTTTTTGTTGTCATAATGTTTTGAAGGGAGAGTTAAGACTAAGGTTTGGAAAGAATAGCTTTTAGAGCAATTCGAGTCCCATCGTTTTGAATGCTATCCACATACTTCTGGTAGGATGTGGTGAACTCATTATGATTGATAAGTGGTGCACTTTTGAAAGCCGATAAGCCTAAGAAACTAAGTGGATCTTCACCTGCTATCATCTCCTTGTCTGCAGCATTTAGCCATGGCTCTGCATAATTAAACTCAACCTTTTTATCATCTTTTTGATATTTTAGGTAATGTCTGTAGTTGGCAAATAAAAATGCCACCCGAGACAGATCTTGCTGATTGGCTATCATTTTGGCCAAGTTAGGCATGATATATACTGGGAATTTGGAAATTCCGTCATAGCACAAGCGGCTCAACTGATCGCTTACGGCTTTATTGGCAAATCGCTCTATCAGTGTTTGCTTGTATTCTTCGAGATCAATTCCTTCTGGTGCTGGGACATTTGGTGTGATATCTATATCCATGAATTCACGGACAAAACTCACAATATCCTCGTCTGCCATGGCTTCATCTACTTTTCTATAGCCTAGTAGGAAGGACGGGTAGGAGAGTAAGGTATGAGAAGCATTCAATAAGCTAAGCTTCATGTTTTCAAATGCCGATACGTCATCCGTAAATTGTACTCCTACTGTTTCCCAGTCTGGTCTTCCTGCAATAAAATCATCTTCAATCACCCATTGGATGAAGTCTTCGCAGTAAACTGGCGCTTCATCTCGGAACGCACTGGATTTGTTCAATCGCTCTACATCTTCCGGAGTGGTGGCCGGCGTAATTCTATCCACCATACTATTTGGGAAAGTAAGATTTGCAGCTGCCCACGTACTCAAGTCTTTATCCTGTGCTTCAAAAAATGCCATAAATGCTGCTTTTGCAGTAGTGCCATTGTGCTGTAGGTTGTCGCAAGAAAGAATAGTGATCCCGCCAGCTCCATTGGCTCGCCTTTGGCGAAGTCCTTCTGCCACAAAGCCAAAAACAGTTTTAGGGTCTGATGGATTTTCTATATCGTGAACAATCTGTGGATCATCAAGGATAAATTTGTTCGTGGATTTATCCAAGTTATAGCCACCTTCTGTGATCGTGAGGGTGATAATCTTAATAGCAGCATCTGCCATTCTATTAAGGACTAGTTCTGGCTGTTTAAATGCTAGCAGTAATTCTTTAATAGAACTAATGGTAACTGTTTCATTGACACCGTTTCTTCCACAAATTGTTAGTGTATAGTCTAGGTGTTGAGCGCGAAGTTTATCAAATAGAACTTCATCTGATTCCAACATGCCCACACCACAAATTGCCCAATTTCTAGCACTTTCATTTGCTAGAAGTAAGTGAGTATAAAATGCTTGATGAGCTCTGTGAAAGTTGCCGACACCTATGTGTAAAATACCAGAGGTGCAGTCATTTTGGGTATACTTATTATTCTGAGGGTCCATTTTTATTGTTGATTAACTATTTCAAACATAAACTTTTACACTTATCCTTGGTACGTTTTCTCAGGAAAAAATGAATTGGGAACGCTACCAAAATTTTGGGAGCGTTCCCAGCGCGATAATTATTACTATTTTTGAGTTACACCAATGCTATTTTATGAAAAGGGTAACAGTGAAAGATTTGGCAAAGCATCTACTTCTCTCTACTTCCACGGTGTCAAGAGCTTTGCTGAATGATAAGAATATTCATTGGGAAACTAAAAAGAAAGTATTACAGGCAGCTAAGGAACTTGGATACAGGCGCAACTCTGCAGCCGCAAGTTTGAAGTATGGGCGATCTAAAAATATAGGTTTTGTGGTTCCAGAAATGGTCACTCCATTTTCATCCAAAGTTTTACGTGGGATTCAAGAAATCCTTTACCCATTAGGCTATCGAGTCATTATCACAGAATGTGATGAAGATCCTCTACGCGAACGAGAAAATCTGCTGCTTTTAGAGGAGTTTAATGTGGACGGAATTATCATTAATCTATGTGATGAAAGTAAAAATCATGACGTTTACCAGCAATTACTAGATCGAGGTATTCCGTTGGTGTTTTTTGATCGTATGCCGAACGATTCGCTAAATGTGTCTAAAGTGCTAGTCGATAATTTTTTGTATGCCTCTGCGGTGACAGAACATTTGGTTTCGAAGGGGCGAAAAAGGATCGCCCATATCATGGGACCGCCTTCACTTAGAAACTCTCAAGATAGAGCCAAAGGATATAAAGAGGTCATGGATAAGCATGGCATTTCTGATCCTGCCTTGATTATTGAAGCTAAAGGCTTGGGTTTCGAGGATGGTAAAAACGCTGTAAAAACACTTATGGAAAAGCAAATTGAATTTGATGCAATTTTTGCTTTTACAGATACGTTGGCGATTGGTGCTATGAACTATTTACTAGAACAGGGTGTGAAAATCCCTCAAGAGGTGTCGGTTGCAAGTTTTTCCGGGACGGAGTTGTCCACGATGGTTTACCCGCAGCTAAGTAGTGTCGAGCCGCCACTTGTTCAAATGGGAGAGGAGGCAGCTCGCTTGATGCTAGAAAAAATCAAGAATTTTGATGTAGCGTGTAGAGAAATACTTCTAGATGCTGAGTTAAAAATACGTTCCTCATCGAGTTTTTAGAGAGCTGTCTAATATTCGTTAATTGCATTATGTGCTGATTAGTGGCATTAGATAATGTGATTGTTGAATAGAAAAGTGTTGCAATGAAGTCTGCTTTTTTTCAACTGATTTTGCTGAAATAGCTCAACACCTAAGGGTTAACACGTCCTGAAGATTATCAGCCTGTTAAAAACATAGCCACTATTTTGATGGGTTTAAAAAAAGAAACCCCTTGGTATTTAAATTAAAACCAAGGGGTTTGTGGAGCTGGCGAGATTCGAACTCGCGTCCAGATAAGGAAACAACGTACCTTCTACATGCTTAGTCACCTGTTAGGTTTTCGATCGAAATATGCTGGGTGACACACCTAGTTCCGACTTAGCTATTTGTCTTAGACCTGCTTAATAGCATCACAAGCCGCATTCCAATCAAGTCGACATCCCGGAATCCGCCCCGAAAGGACGGGGGGCGGAGGGATGTGGCCGGGGAATTACTCTCGTAACTCAACCCTTTAAGCTTTCTTTCCTGTTAAGGTAAGATTAGGCAGCCATAGCGTAAGATTCTTCGCCATTTATAGTGCGTATGAATTTTTTAAGGCCATACATACTCCAGCCTGCATGCGAGCCCGATCTTTACACTTACTGTCAAAACCGGTCAGCCCCATTTGAATTAGGAAGACAAAAGTAATAGAATTTTGGTTCCTTGAGTTTTTTCTTTTCCTGCATTAAATTTCTTGCTGGGGTTATTTTTGATGAGATGTTATTTTTCCCGCAGATGCACGCAGAAAACTAGCGCAGATTTCCGCAGATTTTATTAGCTGGTAGATCTGAGTTTCTTAGCGAATTTCAGTTGCAGAATCATCTGTGTTAATCAGCGGGTTTTGTCAGCGAAAATCAGCGGGAAAGGTTATTGCCAGGTCCATATTCAAGCAAAATCAGCGTTCTGAAATCATCTCAGCCATTCACCTTAAAATTCATTCCCTATAATTCAGGTATTTAGCGAAGATTGTCTGAAATAGCCAGTTGCTGGGCTTCCTGAGTATAGAGTTTTTTATATCTTGCGGTGATGGAAAATTTCGTCGTTTCGGCAAGAAAATACAGACCGGCAGATTTCAAAAGCGTAGTAGGGCAGCAGCATATTACCACCACGCTTCAGAATGCCATAAAAAACAACCATTTAGCTCAGGCTTTTTTGTTTTGTGGTCCACGTGGAGTGGGGAAGACTACCTGTGCCCGTATCCTTGCAAAGACGATCAACTGTGAAGATCTTCAGGCTGATTTCGAAGCTTGCGGTAAATGCGAATCCTGCGTTTCTTTCCAAAACAACAGTTCCTTCAATATCTACGAGCTCGATGCTGCTTCTAACAACTCCGTAGATGATATCCGTAATCTAGTAGATCAAGTACGTTACGCTCCGCAAAAAGGGCAGTACAAAGTTTATATTATTGATGAGGTTCACATGCTTTCCAATCAGGCCTTCAATGCATTTTTGAAGACATTGGAAGAACCTCCAAAGTATGCCATCTTCATATTGGCGACTACAGAAAAGCATAAAATTATTCCTACCATTCTTTCTCGCTGTCAAATTTTTGATTTCAATAGAATTCAGATCAAAGACATAGCGACGCATTTGCAGTATATCGCGGAGAAGGAAACCGTGGACTATGAAGAGGAAGCGTTACGCTTGATCGCTACCAAAGCGGACGGAGCACTGCGGGATGCTTTATCCATGTTTGATCTGATTGTGACCTATTCCGCAGGGAAAAAAGTCACGTATCATGAGACCATTGGTAATCTTCACATCCTTGATTACGATTATTACTTCAAAGTAGTAGACGCATTAGTTACTGAGAATCTTTCCCAAGTCTTATTAATTTTTGATGAGATTTTGAAGAAAGGATTTGATGGGCACAATTTCATCGTAGGCCTTTGCGAGCATTTTAGAGATTTATTAGTAGCTAAAGATCCAGCTACTGTAGAGTTGATAGAAGTGTCAGAATCTGCCAAAGAGCGTTATTTACAACAGACAGAAGCTGCTTCTGCCTCATTTTTGCTTTCTGCGTTGAACATCGCTAATCAATGTGATATTCATTATAAGACGTCTAAAAATCAGCGTTTGCACGTAGAATTGGCATTAATGAAAATGGCTAAGCTTCCACAAGCATTTCGTCTATCTATGATGGCTGCTGAGGATGCAAAAAAAAAAGCCTGACACAGTCAGTCCCTGAACCCACTAAAGAACCAATTCCTCTTCCTACTCCTTCCGGTCCTGCCAAGCCTAGTTCTTTGCAGAAGACTATTTCTATTCCCAAAAACCTAGGACATACCAAGCAACTCGCTGACCAAAAAGCTAAAGATGAATTGCAGAATGCCAAAAGTAAGGTAAGTGAGGAAGTCGTCGAAGTAAAAGTAGAGGGGAGAGATCTCACCCAACAGATATTAGACGAGATTTTTATTTCGGTAAAGGAGCACTTTCAGAAGATTGAGAAAAGCATGGAAGTGGCAATTCTTGGGCAATCACTTAAGATGAACAATGGATCTGTTATCCTAGAGGTGATGGGACATGTACAAGAGGAGCTTGCGCTCAAGATGAAGCCTGAATTAACCAGAATTATCCGGGAAATTGGTAATGTTAATCACTTTAGAATAGAACTGGAGCTAAAAGAAGAATTAGAGTCAGAGCGCAATAAACTCTATACCAGCACTGATAAATTCAACTTTTTAAAGGATAAGCATGCTGCTTTGGGTGAATTTCAGCGGAGATTTGGCTTGGAAACGGATTTTTAAAAATCCAAGGATATCCCAAAGTTGACGAGATTCTGCAGCTGTACGGCTTGCCTGGATGTGCCGTCATCTTGTTTGATAAATACATTCTCATCATAGATCATTACCGTCTCTATCCGCGTGGATATGAACTTGTTTACCTTCATTCTGATCACAGAATTGAAGTTGACTACCATATTTCCAAATACCTCATAGTTTGAGAACAAGTTGATGTCTGACTTCCAGGTGATATTTTTCATCAATTGAATGTCCGTCACTGAGGCGGCAAGTGAGACCCCTGCTTCAGCTCGTACATTTTCTCCTGGAGTCACACCGAATGCACCAACTCTACTGAGAGAATCGTCCAGCACTATAGTGAATCTACCCGTGAAAGGAGATAGGATTACCGAAATCTTACTTTTGTCTTTGTAGGTTTTTCGGTAGTTCAAACCCGTAGAAGATTGTACATAACCAGGCGAAAGCAAGTTTGAAATCCGGGTGCGAACTTCTACGTCACTTCCTGCTGGCCTAGAGTATTTGTAACCCGCTAGGAGCTGAGCTCTCGCGTCCAATTGAGTAGACAGGTAGAAGAATTCCGAGAGTTCTCTACCGTAGTTACTTACAAAATGGAAATTATCGTTCGTTTTTCTAGTCTTGTAATCCCTGTTATCTTGACGGTTGAATCCCATACTGAAAGTCAATTGCGTGTCCCAAACTTTTTTCTCCTTCTTGTAATTGGCAAAAAGAGTGAGGCCTGAAGTCAATGCAAATGTACTGGATCCACCAGCTGCCCAATTGGACAAAGTGACTTGTTGAACGTTTAGATTGTAGTTTCCACCCGTTTTCCAAAAGATCTCTTTGACTGGCACATCGATAATGAGCGAGTCTCCAAGCATCAATAGTGTGTCACCATTAATCAGTACGGTGTCGGGAATATACTGTCTATCCTGAGCCTGAATAGTGTGGCTAAAGCATAGTAGGAATAATCCGTAAATCAGGAGATACTTTGACATTTAAAAAGCTTAGGGGATTACAGATCAGGGGCGAAAGATAACCAATTTCTGCCCAATGGATATGATATTTTGAGTTCCGATATTGTTCCAATCCTTCAATTCATTGACACTCACGCCGTATCTTTTACTAATATTGAAGAGCGTATCACCGCTTGCGACAGTATGCGTAAGTCTGGTAGGAGAGGGTGCTGAAGTATTGTTTTGAATAGTAGTAGATGAAGGTTGCTGACTAACTGTCGGGCTAGGCGTCGGAGTGACCACTGCCTGTCTTGCTGGTGCAGGAGCAGTAAGTGCTACTCGTGGAATTTCCTCGCCACGCTTTCTGTGCTCTTGAAGATTCAGTACCATTCCAGCTTTTAATTCGCTGTCTCTTCTGATTCTGTTTTTAGATTTCAAGGAGGAAAGCTTGATTCCGTATTTTTGAGAGATACTCCAAAGTGTCTCACCCGGTCTTACGATGTGTGTAGCTACTTCAGCGCTGGCATTCTTTTTCTCAGTATAGTAATATTCGCCTGCTTCTATTCGCTCGCCTTTTTCAAGATCATTTAGCCTACGAAGTTTATTTTCCTTCACGCCAACTCGGTCAGAGAAGGTGCTTTGAGTAGTTGTCTGAGCAGCTTGAACTCCGTCTAGGTTGTTCACCGTGATTTGATCTGCCTGCGATGCTTTGGTAGTGTTCCCGTTAATTCTTGGGAATGAATTCGCTTGCTTGTAGACATGAGAGTTACTAGCTGTGGTTGTGGTAGTAGTAGTGGTTGTTTTTGGCTGCGATTCCGTGATGACCGCTGGTTGAATTGGAAGCGAACCATTTTTCACATACACTACGGTATAGACTCTGTCTCCAGGGATTTTACCGTTTTTTGTCCAAAGGTTGTATTCTTCTAAATGTTTTTCTGTTACCCCGTATTTTTTCGATAGTGCAGCAAGTGTAGTAGGCCCTTGCACGCGCTCTTCTACCATATAGCTTCCATTGCTAGTCAGCGTACTTGTATGGCTGCCAAATGCGATTTTATGAGCTAAAAATTTCTTGAAGTACCAATGTGTATTTCTATCTACATCGACGACCTGTTTTCCATTGTACTGGGTTCCGAAATATGCTTTGGCTCCGCCTAACCCCATCTGGTAAGACACTAAGGCACACATCCAATTGTCAAAGGTATTGTTGTGTTTTTTCAAATAAAGCGCTGCTCCTTTGGTGGAGGAGACGATGTTTTTTCGCTCATCGATCTGGTTATCTACTCTTAGAAATACCTCTTCTGCAGTTCCTTGCTTGAACTGCCAAAATCCAACGGCATTGGAAGTGGAGACAGCATCTCCTATCAAACCACTTTCTTGAATCACAAGGTATTTCAGGTCTACAGGAACTCCCGAGTTTTTGAGCTCTCGCTCGATTAGGGGCATATATAGGTTGACTCTATCTTGCTTTACTTTGAAATAGCTTGGGTTACGATATTGAGCATCCACATCCAGTTGGATTTCTCTGCGAGCCTGTGGATTTATTCTTACTACTATATCTGCAAACTCCAATTCTGCTGGAACCTGCGGGATTTGAGCCAATAAATTTTGGCTTATAAAAAGTGTTAAGATGAAAAGGAGGTAAGTTATACTGTTGGTTTTCATTCGAAAAAGGCTTTCATCGTTCGTTGCAGCCTCATTTTAGCAAAAATGATTCCCCTTTTCTTTTCTCCTAGATTTTTCTTGCCATCATCACGCCATCGCGTATGGGAAGAAGGGCATTTTCTACCCTTGGATCGTTTTGAACCATGGAGTTAAAATCCAAGATAGCTTGCGTATCCTTGTCGATTTTTTTTCCTTCTTCTACCAATATTTTTCCTGACCAAAGCACATTATCCGCTAGAATAATCCCCCCAGGATTCATCTTGTCAATGATCAGTTCGTAATACCTTGCATAGTTGTTTTTGTCTGCATCTATGAAGACCATGTCGAATGGACCTGGAAGAGTAGGGATGATTTCAATGGCGTTACCAAGTCTGTAATCAATTTGCTCTGCTAGTCCACTTTCTTCGAAAAACCCTCTTACCATCGTTTCCAGCTCATCATTGATGTCCAGCGTAATTAATTTACCGCCTTTTCCCAATCCTCTTGCCATGCAAATTCCAGAATATCCGGTATAGGTACCGATCTCTAAAATTGTTTTTGGGTTTTGCATTTTGGTGAAAAGCTCCAGCATTTTTCCCTGCAAGTGTCCAGAGATCATGCGTGGCAACATGACTTTTGCCTGAGTTTCACGGGTGATTTTTTTCAGCAAAGTATCCTCTTCTGTACTATGGTCTTCGCAGTAGGTTAAAAGTGCAGGGTCTATGAATTCCATGATTATTGGGGCTTATAAGTCAAGAAAGTAAGCATATCTGGATTGAACATTTCCTGAGCAATTTCCTGAAGTTCTTCTGCTGTAGTATTTCTAATCTGATAAAATATATTTTCCAAGGGATCTACTTTTCCATGATCAAGCAGACTTTTGCCATATACCAGCATAAGAGCAGAGTAATTTTCCTCAGCCATCGCCATCTGACCTATCGCTTGCTCCTTAGCCATGTGAAGCTGTACAGTTCCGAGCTTGGTTTTAGCCATTTTACTCATTTCTTTCAGGACGAGTGATTGAGCCTTTTGCAGCGTTTTCCCCTCTGTGCCAAAGTAAATCCCAAAAAACCCTATATCCGAAAATGGATGGTAGTTTGACTCAATGCTGTACACATAGCCATGCTTTTCGCGAAGCATAAGGTTCAATCTACTGTTCATACTCGGGCCTCCTAAGATGTTGTTTAAAAGGAAAAGTTTAAAGCGGTTTGGGTCGTAAAGTGAGAATGCGGGTCGTCCAATCGCACAAAGTGACTGACTTACATCCCGCTCTTGAATTTTTACTTTTGGAGTATAATTACTGAAATCACTCCTCACGTACAGACTTCTTTTGCTCTGAATTTGCGACAAAGGACCTTCTATCCCTCGCAGTGCTTTCTGAAAGGAGATGTTTCCAACTACAGAGAATATCAACCTGGACGTATCTAAGCGGGTAGAGATAAAGTCGAAGAAATCCTGTTGTGTAAAGCTTCCGACTGTCTGTTCGGTTCCCAGGATATTCCTGCCTAAAGCATGATTTTCAAAGACCAACTCATCCAGTTCATCCTGAATAGCATCATCCGGAGAATCTCGGTACATGGCCATTTCTTCGAGGATGACTTGGCGCTCTTTTTCTATCTGTTTTTCAGGGAAAGTACTGTTGAATGTAATGTCAAAGAGTAGTTCGGCAGCTTTATTATAATGCTCCTTTAGGGTAGAAGCGTAGAAGCATACTTTCTCTTTGGTGGTGTAGGCATTTAGTTCTCCGCCCAGTGATTCTAAGCGGTTGAGTATATGGAAGGTTTTGCGCTTCTTGGTGCCTTTGAAGGCCATATGTTCCCAGAAATGGGCTAGACCTTCCTGCTCTTTGGTCTCATCTCTACTCCCTATGTCTAATATAAATCCGCAGTGAACTAGTCTGGTATGGGTAACTTCCTGATGAACAATCCGAATGCCGTTACTAAGTTCTTTGATGTTTAATTCCATGCTTTAATTTACCCTTTCGGTAATATACAAAGTAAAGCAGGAAATTGGTTCCAGTTGAATTTCTAACCAGATTTTCGCGGTATAATTAGTAACTTTCCATTTCAGAATCAGAAAAAATCTATGAATTCTAGTCAGCATAAGGCATGTGTATCTCAGACACACAATCCCCTTTGCTTCGTCACAGGGCAGGATTTAACTAATGAAATCCAATATTTATATCCGCTTTTCTGCCAGTATAGCGACATATGCATCATAGAATTTGGTAAACTCGAGCATTGATCCCACTTCGGTCACCCGTCTTCGGTCTTCCAGCCAGTAAACCAAAGCAAATAAGGGCTAATGGGATCATTGCGGATAATCACAAAAAATATAAACAGATGAAATATCAACCTCTTTCTAGTTCACTTTACATCAAGAATCGTGAGAAATTTTGCTACAAGCTCACAGAAAGTAGCGTAGCGATTTTCAATTCTAATGACATCATGCCTACCAATGCTGATGGGACTATGCGCTTTCGTCAGAATAATGATTTATTCTACCTCACCGGAATAGATCAGGAAGAAACCATTTTATTGTTAGCTCCAGATTGTCCTAATCCTCACATGCGTGAAGTGCTTTTTCTGCGTGAAACGAATGAGCATATTGCGATTTGGGAAGGACATAAGTACACGAAGGAAGAAGCTGAAGCGACTTCTGGGATCAAGAACATACAGTGGCTAGCCAATTTTGATCAGGTCTTCAATACGGTAATGGCACTTTGCTGCAATGTCTACCTTAATACCAACGAGCATTTGCGTGCTGGGGTAGTGGTAGAGACTCAGGATGCTAGATTCATCAAGGAATGTAAAACGAAGTTCCCTCTTCATACTTATCATCGCGCTGCTCCTATCATGCACGAGTTGAGAGGGGTGAAAGAACAGGAAGAAATCAATCAGCTTCAAATCGCTTGTGATATTACTGACAAAGGTTTTAGAAGAATCTTGTCCTTTGTCAAGCCAGGAGTGACGGAATATGAAATCGAAGCAGAATACCTGCATGAGTTTGTGAGAAATAGAAGCAATGGCTTTGCTTACCAGCCGATCATCGCTTCTGGAGCATCTGCCTGCGTATTGCATTACATTGAGAATCACAAGGAGTGTATAGCTGGCGAAATGCTACTGATGGATGTGGGTGCTGAATATGGTAATTACAATGCAGATATGACGCGTACCATTCCTGTGAGCGGAAGATTCACGGAGAGACAACGTGCGGTGTATGATGCAGTTTTACGTGTACAGAAGGAAGCTTCGCAAATATTAAGAATTGGCACTAATATTCAGGATTACCACAAGGAAGTTGGGCTGATTATGCAAAGCGAATTAGTGGATTTGGGCTTAATTGATCAGACCGATATTAAAAACCAAGACGCTGCTTGGCCTGCTTACAAAAAGTATTTCATGCATGGCACCTCTCATCATTTGGGACTGGATGTGCATGACGTAGGAACTATGCATGGACCGATCATGCCAGGCATGGTGTTTACAGTAGAACCTGGGATATATATTCAGGAGGAGGGTCTTGGGATTAGACTGGAGAACAACATCGTGATTCAGGAAGGCAAAGGGTATTTTGACCTGATGCGAAACATCCCAGTAGAAGCTGAGGAGATTGAGGAGTTGATGAATAGTTAATAGAATTTAAAATAATCACTGCATAGTCCCTTGTCCTAGATGATTTGGGCTATGCAGTGTTTGGAATATTTGCCCTAAAATTCTTTAATTGCTATTTCAAATACCAAGTTCAGGTACAATTAAGGATTCTTAGATGAAAGGTGAAGTAGAAGATGCGATGTGGGTAGAAGACCTTAGGTCGGGCTCAGAAGAAGCATTTACTTTTTTGTACACCAAGTATTCCAAGAAAATCTACCACACTTCCCGAAAAATGAAACTGGATCATGAGGATGCGGAAGGAGTAGTGCAGGAGACTTTTATCAAGATTTGGAAAAATAGAGAGCGATTGGATCCCTCCTTGAGCTTCAATGCTTACTTACTAGCTATCCTCAAATCGCTGGTGATTCGACTTGTCCAGCAGAATGCTAGAAAATCCCTTCAAAAAACTGAATTAATGTCCACAGGTAGTGATGCTCATAATTCTACAGAGGATGACTTTATTTATGCAGAAATGCTGGAAGCTTCGCTAAAGGAGGTGAATAACCTTCCACCTAGACAGCGACAGATTTTTTTATTGAAAAGGGTGGAATTACTCTCTCTGGATGAGATTGCTGACCAACTGCATATTTCTAAGAAAACAGTTAAAAATCAATTAGTAGAAGCGAATAAGTACTTGAAGTCCAAGATTTCAGAGCGGGATATTATTCCTATTGTGATTTTGTGGCTATCGACTATGGGCGAATTGTAGTAGTAGTTTATTAGGTGGAATTCCTTCGAGGAAAAATAATTAAGATTTTTTCACATTTCTCCGGGACTTTTGCGGACCTCAGGTCTATATACTTTTGAACCCAAAATATGTAATAGGAAATCTGTTACGAATTAAGACTACCTGAAATCATTAAGTTGATATACTTGTGGCTTTTATTCTCCTACGAATTCTAATTCATATTCCGGGTTAACTAAATAAACCTAATGGATAAGAATAGACAGTTTGAGGATTTTTTTGATGGGAAAATGCCCGAGTCAGATGCGAAAGTGTTTTGTGCTTGGCTGAATACTGAGGAAGGCACCTCTTTTTTAGATTCTAAAATTAATTCTGACTGGAACAGCAAGCGTGTAGTCGGAGACTATGCAGATTGGAACGGTCAATCCCTTCTAGATAAAATCAATGTTGAGAAAGTAAAAGCTAAGACGCGAAAGCTCGACAGTAACTACCGCAGAGAGGTACATAGAACAACTAAACGACATATACCTTCTTGGGTAAGTGTAGCAGCCATCGTGACACTGGTCATTTTGGTTCCTCTAGTTTTTTTCAAATTAACGAATACTCCTGAGCCTACCCAGCAGGAACTTCCTTCCAAAGTAATCACAAGAAGTAATCCCTCCGGCGTAAAATCAAAATTTCAGCTTCCAGATGGCTCCTTGGTATCACTAAATTCTGAAAGTTCAGTGGTGTATCAGGAAGACTTCGCAGTCAATAGAAATATTGAGCTAATAGGCGAGGCATACATCACCGTGGCAAAAGACAGTTTGCATCCCTTCATTATCAAAAGTCTTGGGTTGAACACAGAAGCGCTCGGGACTATTTTTAATATCAAAGCTTATGAAAATGAGAATAGCGTGGAGGTGTTGCTAGTCGAGGGAAAAGTGAAAGTGGATAAGGGAGAGAGTGATGAGGCTCTAATTCTATTACCGGGTGAAAAAGCAGTTTTGACTAGTAGTAAGGGTGGATTTGAGAAAAGAAAAGGAGATGTCAGACGTGATACGCAATGGACTGAAGGTGTTTTAGAATTCCGAAACTTGGGTTTCAAGGAGATTTTCAAGCGACTTGAGCGCTGGTATGGAGTGAAGATCGAGGTGAAAGGAAGTCTGTCCACAGCTAAGGGATTGGGCAAATTCCAAGAAGGAGAGACTTTAGAAAATGTACTGGACGTGCTGAGCTATTCCACGTTTTTCAAGTATGAAATAAATAAGGATACTGTCTATGTTGATTTTACTAGAGAGTAATCTTCAGTCAAGTAGAGCTATATAGAAGTGATAAGTAAGAGTGAAAAATGCAATTAATAAACCTACAATAAATGATGTACTATGATTAAAAGTTTACGTGTATTTAGTCCGTTGCTAAATCTAGGCTTTTTGGTAGTGCTCATGTTGGGGATGTCGGTATATTCTACTGCCTCCGCAAATGAGCTGCTACAGGCTAAGGATATAGAGAAGGTTGTGATTTCGATGCAACCAAGAGAGCTGTCTATTAAAGATGCTTTCAAAGAAATTGAGCAAAAAACCCCTTTCACATTTTTCTTCACTGATGCTGGTGTGGATATTTCTAGAAATGTGATTTTGAAAAATAGCCGTGCTTCAGTAGCGGTGTTTCTAGGTGAAATCGCTCAGCAATCCCAGCTGAAATTTAAGCAGGTCAATGAGACCATAAGTGTGAATGCTACTACTCCATCGGCCAAAAAAGTTGAGAAAGAGGAGAAAGTAGAAAGGGAGATCACGGGTCAGATCACAGATGAAGATGGCTTGGGTGTCCCAGGAGTGAATGTTTTGCTCAAAGGTAGTGTACAGGGTACTATTACAGATTTGGATGGAAACTATACACTTTCAGTTCCTGATGAAGGAGCTGTCCTCGTGGTTAGTTTTATAGGGTTCAAAAAGCAGGAAGTAGTAGTAGGGGCTAGAAGCCGTGTAGATATCGTGATGGAAGAAGATTACGCAGGATTGGATGAAGTCGTTGTGGTAGGATTTGGTAGCAAGGAGCGTGAGGATATTTCAGGTGCTGTGACTTCTGTGAAAATGGACAAAGTGCTGGGTGATAGACCTGTGACTGATGCTGCTAAAGCTCTTCAAGGTACTGTTCCAGGTTTGCAGATTACTTACGGAAGTGGTCAGCCAGGTGCTAGTACGAATATCAACATTCGAGGATTCACTTCTATCAATGGTGGTAGCCCACTTGTCTTGGTGAACAACGTGCCAATGAGTTTGGACGATGTCAACCCTCGAGATATAGAAGATGTAGTAGTACTGAAAGATGCATCCGCTGCCTCTATTTATGGAGCTGAAGCTGCATTTGGTGTGATTTTGATCACGACGAAGACAGGTGGATTCGAGCAGCCTATGAAGCTGGAATACTCTAACAACTTTGGTTTTACTAAACCAAGTACGCTACCTAAGAAAGCATCTCCGCTGGATTTTGTTACTGCATTGGACGATTGGGGACAGCAGACTTATTGGACCGGTCAGAATGTGTCAACCTGGAAGGGATATATCAATGAGTACAATAGCAACCCAAGTGCTTATCCAGAAGGATATATCACTGACCCAAGTGGTCTGAGGTATTACACTCGTGAAAATGATCTTTACCAGGAGTTTTTAGGATCGAGTGGATTCGAGCAAATCCATAACTTATCTGTAAAAGGAGGTAGTAAAAACACTTCTTACCGTATATCCATGGGTTTCAATGACGAAGATGGTATCATGGTGACGGATAAGGATAGCTACAAGAGATATACTGCGAATGTAGATTTGACTACACAGATCAGTCCTAAGATCAGTACAACTTTCAATAGTTTTTATAAAAATGGTCTGAGAACCGGTCCTATTGGAGGAAATTGGGGTAGCCTGTATTACAGTGCAATTAACTTCCACTCTGCTACTCCTATAGGAAGTGATAATCTAGGTGGTACTGAGCAGATTCCTTTTGCGACTCCAGCGAATTTGATCAAATATTCACCTGAGCGTGAAAATTTTGAAGAGGTTATACGATTCTTTTTAAAAGGATCTTATAAGCCTCTTGCAGGACTGGAATTCAATGCTGAATACACGTTTGAGAAAAGTAGAGATGAGATCAGTTCTCCCTCTTTCACTCCGACGATGATCAATCCTGCTACTTTATCTATTTCTCCATACAACCCTAGTCAGTCTTCATACTTTACTAGTTCAAACAAGAGAAATTACCACGCTTTAAATGCTTATGGTAAATACAATAAGAAATTCGGCGAGCACGCCATGGATTTCATGTTGGGAATGAACCAGCAGGTATCTATAAGAGAAGGTTTCAATGCTTCTAGACAGGAGCTTATTTCTCCTTCTAATCCTGGGCTTTCTACTGCCACTGGCGTAGTGAACGTGAGTGATTTCTACACTGATTATGGCATCGTAGGTTTCTTTGGTAGAGCAAACTATCAGTTCAAAGAAAAATATCTATTGGAAGCAAATGGTAGATATGACGGCTCTTCCAGATTCCCTGAAGGAAACCGCTTCGGATTCTTCCCTTCTTTTTCTGGAGCATGGAAAGTAAGTAGAGAGCCATTTATGGCAGGTGTAGCGAAAGCGATTACTGAACTAAAACTGCGAGGATCATGGGGAGAAATCGGAAATCAGGCGGTAGAAGGAACATGGGGAAATTATCCTTACCTGCCTACTATGAATTCTTCCAACGTAGCTTGGATAGATAATGATTCCGGAGTTCGTGCCGTTAGTTTAAGCGCTCCTGGCTTGGTAAGTGCTAATTATTCTTGGGAGCGGGTGAGAACGACCAATGTTGGAGTTGATTTCGGATTATTTGAGAATAAGTTATTTACCACGTTTGATTGGTACAATAGACAGACGTTGGATATGCTAGCTGCAGGCTCTCAATTGCCAGCTGCACTCGGTGCTAATGCGCCACTTCAAAACGTAGCCGATCTTAAAACTCTGGGTTGGGAATTGGATATCAAATGGAGAGAGACGAGCAAGAGACTCAACTATACTGTAGGTTTCAACTTGTACAACAGTACTACTGAGATCACCAGGTTCCAGAATGAAGCTGGCTTGATTAGCCAGTTCTATGTAGGTCAAAAAATGAATGAAATCTGGGGATACACGACCGATGGCTTTTATACTGTGGATGATTTCGTAGAAGGCACATTAGATGCTAACCTACTCAATGGACAATTGAAAGACGGAGTGCCTTCGTTCAATGGTGTGAAGCAAAACCCAGGAGATATCAAATACTTAGATCTAAATGGTGATGGAGTGATATTCTCTGGCAACAGTACGTTGGAAAATCCCGGAGACAGATCCATTATCGGTAATTCCACCAGAGGATTTGAATATGGTGTAAATGGTTCTCTTTCCTTTGCCAACTTTGACTTGTCTCTATTTCTAAGAGGAATAGGCAAACGTGACGTATGGATTAATAATCCGGTGTATTTCCCTTATACATTTGAATTTACTACAGTGTACGAGCACCAGTTGGATTACTGGACACCAGAGAATACGGATGCTTTCTATCCTAGAAACTACCCTAATGGTGCAGGTAATTACGGTGTTAGTAGAAATGTCCAGAGTAAATACCTCTCTAATGGTGCTTACCTCAGATTGCAGAACATTACGTTGGGCTATACTTTAAGTGATCAGCTTTTAGATAGACTGAAAATCACAAGATTTAGAATGTATGTGTCAGGAGAAAACTTACTCAATTTTGATCATTTGCCTGATGGGCTTGATGCAGATTTGACTGGGATTAACAATGGCGGGAATTATCCTTTCATTAAGAAGATCTCCTTCGGACTTAACGTGACACTTTAATTAACAGAAGATTATGAAAATAGTTAAAAATATAGCTTTCGGTTTTACGCTAGCGCTTTTGACATTTAGTTGTGTTGAAAGCACCTTGGACAAAAAGCCGGAATTAGCATTTTCAGAGGAGAATGCCTTTGAGAATTTCCAGGTTTCGCAGACCTATGCCTATGGGTTTTACACTGCGTTTCCAGGATATGACTTTGCTCCAATCAACAGTGATTGGGATGCAGATCTGATGATGCAGAATAATACTAATCAAGGTTCTGCTTGGATCTGGGGAAGACAAACTATTCCTACAGCATCATCAATCTGGGACTTTTCTTTTGTGCGTCGGGCTAATATCATGCTGGATAATCTAGATAAGTCTAACATGACTGAGGCAGAAAAAAATCACTGGAGATCGATCAGTTATTTCTTCAGAGCTTACGATTATTATTCCAAGATCGCAGCTTATGGCGATGTGCCTTGGGTAGACAGAGTTCTTTCGGATCAGGACGAACTACTTTTTGCTCCTCGTACGCCTCGTGCAGAAGTAGCAAAGCATATGTTGGATGATTTGCTTTTTGCAGAGCAGAATATCTTTGAGCCTGGCACTAACGGTGTGGCTAGTAATACAATTAGCAGCGATGTAGTAAGAGCTTTGATTTCAAGATTTGGCCTTTTTGAAGGGACTTGGAGACGCTATCATGGCTTGTCAGGAGGAGAAGAGTTTCTAAGAGCATCTGTTAAAGCTTCGGAACAACTTATCGCTAATAACCCAACGCTGCACCCTAATTACAATGAGGTGTTTAATAGTGAGTCTTTGGATGGCGTACCAGGTATTCTGCTTTTCAAAAGATATGAAAATGGAATATTGACCCATAGCTTGACTTCTAGACATAGAAATTCGGCTGGTAACTGGGATATCACAAAACGTGGTGCTGATTCTTACCTGATGCAGGATGGTCAGACTATCTGGAACAGCCCGGATTTTGAAACGGATAAGGATCCTTATGCCGAGTTCAGAAAAAGAGATCTACGAATGTTGTATACCATTACTCCTCCTTTCAGAGTGAAAACAGTAGCAGGAAATCAACTAGCTTGGGATTATTCAGCTAACCCTAAAGATCGTGAGTATATTGACTTTATGGCTAGTATTTCTAGCTCGACTCAGAAAGAATTACCATCTAGAAATCATGCCGGGTATATATTGAGGGTTTCTCCACACTACAGAGATTTCAATGAAGGCGATCCTTATAATGTTTCCAGAACTGGCTATAAGCTGTTCAAATACTACAACCGCCTTCACGATATTCAGAATAATGATTTCAATGACGCACCGATTTTCAGAATGGGTGAGGTCTTGATCAATTATGCTGAAGCAAAGTGGGAACTGGGTGAATTTGATCAGTCTGTTGCAGACATGACGATCAACAAACTGAGAGCAAGAGGCAATGTAGCGCCAATGGCTATTAGTACTATCACTGCGGGTTTTGACCCAACGAGAGATCCCGATATTGATCCGGTATTGTGGGAGATCAGACGTGAGCGTGGTATAGAATTGATGGCGGAAGGCTTCAGGTTTGATGACTTGAGAAGATGGAAGAAAATGGATTACACAAACTCACCAAAGCTTGGTCGTTGGATTAAAGGTTCTGATGTGAACAATAGAATTCCAATTCAAGGGGGAGCAGCGGAGGGTTATATCCAGTTCTTCACTGGAAATCCTCCTGCTTGGGAAGATTACCAGTATTTGTATCCGGTGCCTTCTGAAGAGATTGCCCTTAATCCAAAACTGGAGCAAAACCCAGGTTGGTAAGTTCTACTTAAGAATAACAAGTGCCCTTCAGTCCATCTAGATTGGAGGGCATTTTCATTAAATTAGAATCCTTATATCTAACACTCAGTTGAATTTCAATTGTTGTTCCCAGAGGTGTTCTGAATGAGTAATTTGAATCTCAGTTTTCAATCCAAACCAATATCGAAAGTGAATAGTTTTTTAAGAATGATGAGCCTGCTCGTATTGGTAGGCGCTTTTCCAAGTGTGGGACACACACAGGAGAAACCCAATATAATATTCATCCTGGTGGATGATCTTGGATATGGTGATATAGGTGTTTTTTTTCAAAATGAAAGAAAAGTACGGAACGATCGAAGTGAACCATGGATCATGACTCCAATGCTGGATAAAATGGCAAATGAGGGAGCTATGTTGACAAATCATTATACTGCTGCTCCTGTTTGCGCACCATCTAGAGCTTCGATTCTAATGGGAGTCAGCCAAGGACATGCGCACGTTCGCAATAATCAATTTGATAAGGAAATCGGGGATAATTATACGGTCGCTGATGTGCTTAAGAATGTAGGATACGAAACCATTGCGATTGGTAAATGGGGATTACAGGGAAAAGGAAAAGGGCCTGATTGGCCAGCACACCCGTTGAAAAAGGGCTTTGACCTGTACTTTGGTTATATCCGACATGGAGATGGACATGAGCATTATCCTGTAGAAGGAGTTTACCGTGGGAGTAAAGAGGTGTACGATGGGTATGAACTGGTAGAAGGACTTGACAAATCTTATACGGGAGATTTGTTCACGGCCAAGGCAAAAGACTATATTATTTCACATCAAAATAAGAAGTCAGGACAACCATTTTTCATGTATTTGGCCTATGACACGCCTCATGCAGTACTGGAATTACCTACGCAAGATTATCCTGCAGGTGGTGGCTTGAATGGAGGACTTCAATGGCTAGGTACTCCTGGTGAAATGATTAATACAGCTTCCGGCGAAGTGGATTCATTTACCTATCCTGAATTTGCCAATGCTACCTACGATCACGACAAAGATGTAAACACTCCAGAGGAGGAGTGGCCATCTACCTATAAGCGATACGCTACCGTGAATAGACGTATTGATGATCAAGTAGGGGATTTGATGCAATTGCTCAAAGACCTGAATATTTCAGAAAATACCTTGGTTGTATTTACTTCAGATAATGGTCCGTCCAGAGAGTCTTATTTACCCAAGGACTATGTGGCCTATACGCCTGAGTTTTTTAATAATTTCGCAAATTTTGACGGCATAAAGAGAGATGTGTATGAGGGAGGTTTACGCACAGCTACGATTGTACATTGGCCAACACATATCAAAGAAGGGACGGTCGTTTCTACCCCAAGTATTTCGTATGACTGGATGGCAACCTTCGCGGATGTTTCCCAGGCAGCAGCACCTATTCGTACAGATGGTGTATCCTTATTGCCTTCTTTGATCGGAAAGGGAAAACAGGCCTCCAGCAAGATATATGTAGAATATTCTGAAAATGGGAAAGTGCCTGGATTTGATGAGTTTTTGGAATCTCACCGAAACAAAAAGCGTGGGGAAATGCAGATGCTTAGAAAAGGTGATATGGTAGGGGTTCGCTATGATATTCAAAACCAAGCCGATGATTTTGAGATATATAATGTAGTGAAAGATCCGCAGCAAGCGAGGAACCTAGCTGGTGAAAATATCAAACTGCAAGAGGAATTCAAGTCTATGGCACTTAGAGGTAGAATGGCGGATATGGGAGCTCCTCGTCCTTATGATAATTCACTTGTTCCAGCATTGGAAGGTCTGAAAGTCAAAGAAGGCCTAGTTGCCACTACATATCAGGTCAACAGCGCTTTCATTCCTTCAGTATTGGGGAAAGCAATTTCGGAAGAAGTGCAAGATTTGCCAGCTATTGAGGGCGAAAGTGGAGATGGTAATCTAGTAGTTTGGACTGGATACATCAAAGTTCCAGAAGGTGGGAAATACACTTTTTCTGCTGATCGCAAACAAAGTCACTTCTTTATGCGAATTCATGATAGTTCGGTAGTAGATGGTAATTATTCGACAGATGATTCACCTCAGGGTACTGTTTATTTGGAAGCAGGATATCACCCTGTGAAAATTTATATGTTGAAGGAAGACAGCTCGCCAAAACTTGACTTGTCTTGGAGTTTTGAAGATAATCCTAAGGAAGTAGTCAGTTCTGGGTTTTGGTTTAGATAGTGGGAAGTTGAGCCAAGAAAGGAACACCAAATAGTTTACACAAAAGGGAAAGTCATCGGCTTTCCCTTTTGTGCTTTCTTTCCAATGTTAAGCACGTTAATTTTTTCAGTGAAAGGTGCAATGGAGCAGAAGAAAAATGGGGCAAATATCTGACAAAACCGAGTTGTCCCTCTGGACAAATTTGTCTTGGTATTGGCAGTGCTCATTCCGTAGGAACGTCTGGTTTGTAGCTGGAAATTGATTGGTGATTTATTCGTCCTGTAGGAGAGAATGCTGATGTTTTATGAATTATTCCGCTCTTTCAGAGCTTTGGGGTTTTGGTTATTTATCATATCCCAGCCCTGTCGAGCTGGGCTGAGATATTCAGGACTTTCAGCCCTGATTAATAAGTGATTTTTTTCGATCGCAGACCTCACCGCTACTTAGGGTGGTTCTTTAGTTTTTAACTAAAAAACCGTATTCTTTCCGTTGATCTTGGTTGCGTCCGTGGCCGACTCCCCCTTAGTTACAATGTATTGTGGAGATGAGAATCATTTTAAAGGGGGTAAGGGGGATTTGAAAGCTAGTTATCCTCAAGAAGAAGATGTTTTATGTCTTGGCTCGATGGTAAAGATTTTAGGATTATTGAGCCAGAATAAGGCTCAAGCCAGATGATCATTTGTGATTTTTCAAGATACGTTCCTCAGGAACGGTTGGTAGAGAATCCGCATAATTCATCTACAAACGAGTTGTCCCTCTGGACAAATTTGTCTTGGTATTGGCAGTGCTCATTCCGTAGGAACGTCTGGTTTGTTGCTGGAAATTGATTGGTAATTTATTCGTCCTGTAGGGGAGAGTGCTGCTGTTTTATGGATTATTCCGCTCTTTTAGAGCTTTGGGGTTTGGGCTTTTTATCATATCCCAGGCCTGTCGAGCTGGGCTGAGATATTCAGGACTTTCAGCCCTGATCCAAAAACGATCTATTATTCATGACTTTTGTGCCCTTCGCGGAAAATAATCTCAAAAAAAGGATAGCCAATGGGCTATCCTTTTCAAATAGGTTTTGTTCGAGATTAATTATTTCCTCTAGTTCTTGAGGTACTTCTTGAAGTAGAGCTACTTGTAGAGCTTTTCGCAGGAGTAGAAGTTCTGGAAGTAGAACTCCTTACCTGTGGAGTAGAACGAGTAGTTGGCTGCGATTGTCTAGTTTGACTAGTACGGGCAGGGGTGCTTCTCGTTGCTGGGCTTGAAGATTGAGTTCTCGAAGTAGCCGGCTGTGTTCTAGTTGGGGTCGAACGCTGTGCCGGAGCACTTTGTGTTCTAGATTCATTTGATCTTTGAGCAGGTGCAGACTGAGTTCTTGCTGGAGTTGAACGGGTCTGAGATTCTCTACTGTTCTCTGTTCTTGTAGATGGGCTCGAAGATCTAGGTTCAGTGCTTCTAGTAGTGCTAGGAGATCCTTGACTCTCACGACTAGGAGTAGAGGTTCTTGTTTGAGAACCAGGATATGGTGTGGTCTCGAATTCTCCACGGCTAGTAGAAGGAGAGGTAGATCTACCTCCAGTATTCTCAGTTCGACTTGGCGTTGTTACTCTTTCAGATGATCTTGAAGATCCAGCAGGAGTAGTTGCAGATCTACCAGAAACTGCTTCAGATCTGCTGTTTACTCTGGAAGGAGTAGTCGCTGGCTGCGTTCTGGATTGTCCGGAAGAAAGAACTCTAGAAGGTCTAGCAGATGCAGTTGTTCCTCTTGCACTTTGCAAATCAGGTCTATATGCACTTACTGCGTTTCTTGAGGCTACAGTTCTTCCAGCTGAACTGCTGTTCTCTATTCTGCGCTCAGGGTAAGAGCTTTTGGTTACTCTTTCTACTTCTCTTCGCGCTGGTCCACCATAGTATCTATTGTTATTGTACACCACAGTGTTATTGATGATGGTTGTATTGTTATAGATGTTCACTCTTCTTGCATGCGGTACGTGGTAGTTATAAACGTTCACGTAGGCAAATCTTCTTTGAGGAACAAAAATCCAATAAGTAGAAGGAATATTTACTCTGAAATTGATAGAGAAGCCAGGACCCATAGGTGCCCAACCGTAATATCCACCACCGGTTCTCCAGTCTACCCAAGCTGGTCCCCAATCGTAGTCAGGAATCCATGCCCAGCTCTGGTAATTGTCGTCAAAGTACCATCTACCGTAGTGGAAAGTCGCCCAACCCCAGTCGTAATCAGATACCCAGGTATTACCATAATTGGTCATTACCCAGTGTCCATTGGTTCCATAAGGGTGGAAATCATCATATACAGCAGGTAGCCATACATATCCATGTCGTCCATCTTTTACCCAGTCCCCATAAGGCATCAATTCATCATAGAATACCTGAAAGGAAACTCCAGCTACATTTTCCGCTTGGGCTTCTTTTGGGGTAATCCAGATTAGTGCGATGATTCCCATCATCAAATTCCTCATCCATCGTGGTACTTGTTGCGTTTTCATTTTACGTGGGTTTAGTGATTAAATAATTGGTTATATACTTATTGGGTTGTGGGCTTTTTAAGGCTTCCTATTTAGGTAGATGCATTTTTCTACTAAAAGGATGCATGCATACTAAAACCAAAATCACGCCAAGTTTTTCGAACTTCCTTAAAATGTGCAGATTCCTTGGTTGGTTTACGTAAAAAATTAGGCCAATGGTTGAGTTAAATCTTAATATTGCCTTAAGATTGATGTTAAAAATCAGTACTTACTTAAAAATATTATATAACATATTTTAATCTTTGTAATTTTTCTTTTGAAGATCGTTTACTTCAGTTTAAAAATATTGGAAAAAATAAAAATAAGTACTTATACTTTTTTCAAAAAAATCTGGCACACCTAACCGTCAAGAATCAACTGATTTGTGTGATATCCAAAATATAGATTCTACTTCTATCGTATTTAATAATCCCCTTAGTTTCTAAATCCCTCAAAACAGTGGTGACCATCTGCCTACTCGTGGCCGTCAACTTACCAATGTCTTTGTGCGTGAGTTTCATGTCGACATGCCACTGATTTGGAAAACCGCTGAGCTGTCTACCAAACTCGGTTGTGAAATCCTTGAGAAACCAGGTGATTCGTTGTTCTGAAGTCTTGAAAATCAAGTTTTCCAATCTAGTCTGTATTTTCTTAATTCTAAGCCCGATGAATTTGGTAATCGCGAAATTAAGAGCTGGATTTTTTGCCATGAGCTCCTTGAATCTTTCCTGATTGACCTTACAGATTATCACATCTTCGGTCGCTACAGCCAGGTCTTCTCTTGATTCTTCACCTGCCAGAACTAGTTCGCCGAACATTTCTCCCGGGCCAAGTATGCTGAGAATGATTTCTTTGCCCGTATCCGAGGCTTTGGAGATTTTCACTTTTCCCTTTTTCAAAAAATAGATAGTCCTAGCCTCATCTTGTGGGAAGTAAACAGCCTGATTTTTCATCACATCAGCCATTACAGTCATTTTTTCTAATTCCATCAGTTCATGAGGCTTCAGCACTTTCATCATGCTGAAATTATCGAGGAACCAGATGTTGGCGTTTTCGGACATAGTGTGGATTTGATGTTTTTTCAAACAGAACAGGTTCAAATTAGTTAATAACAGGGATACTATCTCATAAATTGATGTCTGTCTTTATAAAGACACTTCAAAAGATCAGGTTTTAGTAATTTATAAATCAGTCCACTTTTCTAACCAACAACCACCTAACAACGAATAACCAATAACTAACAACCAATAACTAACAACCAAAAACACCCATGATACTCAATTCTTTCCAACAACAACTCAATGAAAATAATCCCGAAGATTTCTCTGGCCTCAAAGCAGTTTTTCTCAATTGCACCTTAAAGAAATCCCCTGAGCAATCCCATACCTCTGGGCTGATCAGCATCAGTCAGGCGATCATGGAGGCAAACGGAGTCTCGGTGGAGGTGATTCGCCCGGTGGATCATCAGATCGCTTTTGGCGTGTATCCAGATATGAAGGAACATGGCTGGGATGCCGACGAGTGGCCAGCTATTCAGCAAAAAGTCATGGATGCAGATATTCTGGTGCTTTGTACGCCTATTTGGTTGGGCGAGAAGTCATCCATTGCTACGATGGCGATCGAGCGCTTGTACGGTTTTTCCGGCAAACTGAATGACGAAGGTCAATACGCTTACTATGGTCGCGTGGGTGGATGCCTGATTACGGGAAATGAAGATGGGATTAAACACTGCGCCATGAATATGCTGTACTCACTTCAGCATTTGGGTTATACCATTCCTCCGCAGGCAGATGCCGGATGGATAGGAGAGGCTGGTCCTGGTCCTTCCTATATGGATAAAAATTCAGGTGGTCCAGAAAATGAATTTACTACCCGAAATACAACCTTTATGACTTGGAACCTGATGCACCTGGCAAAAATGCTGAAAGACAAAGGCGGTATTCCTGCCTATGGAAATCAGCGAACTATGTGGGATGCAAAATCAGATCAAGATAGTCCAAATCCTGAGTATAGGTCGTAATAGCTTATCAATTGAAAAGTGGATTAGATAGAAAGGCGTAGTCCCGCTAACTGTGCGGGACTACGCCTTGTCCTTGCTCAACTATATCAGGATAGTTAAGAGGTTATTTTCGGTAAAGTCCAAGGCGTTCTATAGCTAGGCCAAATCAATTCATTGGCAGCTGCATTTCCAGTAAATTCTCGTTTGGCTTCATCCCAAAGCAATTCCTCCGCCCCAATCCTTGCTGCGATATTTGGAATATGAGCGTGCAAGGCTGCGATTCGCCCAGCCTCCGGCGGACAAATGGGTTGATTTCTGTTTTTGATGCATTCCACAAAATTGGCTACATGTAGGTTGTGACTGTCAGTCATTCCTTCCAATTTTTTGGCTTCTATTTTTGGAGCTTTGGCCTCTGGATCCCATTCCGGATAGATTTCGTAACCACCGCGATTGACTACTAGCGTACCTTTTTCGCCCACATACCCGATTCCGTATGGTTTGCCGTAAGGTCCGGTTTGCAGCCCACCATTCATGTCGTAATTAATCAAAAAGTCCTTTTTAGGATAGAGGACATTCATGGTATCGAAGGTGTCCCGATCCCGATTCTCCTTATTGACATTGGCTGCGTAGGTAAGTACTCTGGAAGGGACAGCCGGATTTTCTTCCACCCAGATCGCCATATCCAATAGATGCACACCCCAGTCGGACATCAAACCCCCGCCATAATCCCAAAAGTGTCGCCAACTTCCGTGAAAGCGATTTGGGTTGAAGCTTCGGGAAGGTGCAGGTCCCAGCCAAAAATCATAATCCACTCCCTCAGGGATCGGAGTCGTAGGTTGGATCAGGTTTCCAAGTCCGTAATTGAAGTTTGACCAGATATTCACCTTTCTGACTTTGCCTATGTAGCCACTTTTCACCAACTCCCGGGCTTCAATAAAAGCTTGCCCAGATCGTTGCTGCTGACCTACTTGCATGATTCTGTCGTACTGATTTTTTGCATTGACCATCAGCTCACACTCCCCGATGGTGTTTGCCATGGGTTTTTCCACATAGACATCCTTTCCGGCCTGGCAGGCGGCCACGGCGATCAGGCAATGCCAGTGATCTGGAGTGCCGATAATTACCGCGTCCACATCGCTGCGTTCCAGCAACAGTCTAAAGTCGGTGTAGCGCTCCGGTTTTTTTCCTGTGGCTGTCTCCACTTCCGCGATTCTTCGATCGAGCACATTTTGGTCTATATCGCACAGGGCCACACAGTCCACTTCCGGCAGCGCGAGGTGATGACGAAGAATTCCAAAACCCATATTATTGCAACCTATGAGTGCTACCCGAATCCGGTCACTTGCAGCGACGCCTTGCTTGGCCTGGAGTAGAGATGGGGCTAGCCAAAGTCCGCCAGCGAGGATTCCTGTGGATTTGATAAAGTTGCGACGGTCAGTCATCGGGTTTGTGTTTTGGGTTGGGAAAAGAATCTTGAACTCAAAATACAGGAAATTGTGATGAATCGGAAAAGTGTCTGGTTAAAAGCCTGTTACTATAGCTTTTCAGTGAAAAAAAATCCTAAAAAAGTGGCTGAGCTGTGATGTTGTAGAGGAGCTTAGTCACAAATTACGCCTAGTGCAAGGTTTGTTACCCTTCGCTAAAGTCACTTTCACAGCACAAACAACGTTATCGGAATTTCAATTGAAAGGCTATGCACTAAAACCTATACTGAATGATTAAGCCTTGAAGTAAAGTATAGGAATTTTGACGAATCAAGAACCTCGGGATATACCTGAGGTTCTCTTTTTTTAGCTCAACGATAAAGGAGATTTAATCAAGAATCAGATAGGGACTAAATATAGTCTATGCTTATTTCTGGAACTAAACCTAGCTCAACGCCAGTCTACGCTCAGTGGGGTAGCTATGGGTTCAAGCGTTTAATCTTTACTGAAGATATAGGCTACACAAGGTGTCCTTGATTTAAAAACACCTTTCTCAAATGCTTCCTGATGTCGTTCATTTAATTTTCTGAATCTTTTATATCGTTTCCTATTAACTGTCTTCATTGTCATGAAGTCATAGGAGCTTGCCAACATCATAATAATCTCCAAGTTATCGCAGTTGTTTAGAACCTGAACCGTTGTCAGCTCAAAACCTATAAAGCTGAATAGCAATTGCTCTGTCCCAGCGGGGAGTTCTATTTTAAAATTCCCGTTCATGTCAGTTGTCCCAAGTTGTACGGTGTCGCGATTCTGAATTCTCACCTGTGGAATGGTCGTCAGTTCGAATTCGTCAATGACTTTTCCAGTAATTGTTCGAGTCTGTCCAGTTGAAAGAAATGGAATTAAATAGATTGTCAGAAGTATCAAAAGCCTCATTCCTAGTCTTGGGTAAATTTAGCTACTATGACTGGGTGAAGTTTGTATCTACACCTAGCAACCTCAACGCTTATTCTACTATCAGTGGGGGCTTATAGCGTTTTAATTATTCATTATTGATTATCCTTATTCTTCAAAAATTCACCACCCGTATAACAGTTTGTGATATTATCTGAAACCTCCTTATTAATCGGTGTAGGTATCTTAAAATAATCGCAAAACTCATTTAAATCGTCAAAAAGTTTGTACAATACTTTCACTGATTCTTTTGATTCAAATTCAACCTTTATTTTTTCAATACCGTTTTCATTTTTAGGATTTCCTTTTATTTCAAATTCTATTTGAGAATATAGAAACAACCTTAGAAACTGTGCGTTTACGTGATTAGCTAAAAAGAAGGTGAGCCCTTTTACATGTTCCAATATATTGACTATCCATTCTTTAGGTTTGTCAATTTCATATAGTTGTCTGTCATCATTGTCATATCCATGAATAGCAATTTCTATTTTGCTCCTATATTTATACATTAAATCTTTTTTTCTTGTAAAATATTTCAAAGCTGAAATTAAGGGTTCATAGTCAGAATTTTCAATTTCTTCTTTACCAACTACAAGAAGAATATGTCCAATTTTTTTTAAGAACTCATTTGTCTTCCACTGGTTTTCTAATTGAGAAACATAATCAATTGTCGGACCTATATATTTTGTTAATTCTACTTTTGATTTTTCTCCTAATTCTTGATGAAAAGGAATTACTATTGACCATCCTTTACTGCTTCTATCAGTTTGTTGAGCATCACAGAGTTCCCAATAAGCTTTTTTCGAATCCGTATCTACGATAACAAGTATTACAGGAATTTGATGGTTTAGATAATAGTTTAAATGTTTAAGTTCTCCAGAGTAGTTCCAACCATATTCATTTGTTTGTTTAAAATAAGATCGTCCTGATTTAATCTGGACTGCAATAGACTTTCCTGTCAAATGACCATCTTCAGTTATAATATCAATGTAAGCATCAATACCAAAATCGTCTTCTTGATGATTAATTCTTAATTGCCAATCTAGTTGATCTTCAATAATCGAAGTGAGGAGTGTAACGCCTTTCCTGCCAATTTTATTCGATTTGTTACTTTTAGGTAAATCCATGTTTCTTAATTGCTATTTTGATTAAGCTAAACTTGATTATTGAATTAACTTTTGTCTTCCTAAAGTTTTATAAAGCTGTACTTTAAATTTCAAAAAGCTCTTCAAAATACGCCCTCTTTACTTCTTCCGCAACCCTTAGTTAAAAAATAGAAGAAACTAATCTAAAAAACTTTGTTTGAAGGGATTAGCCTTTTTGTAATAAATCAAAAGCAACCTTCCCATGTCCATCAGGCGTGGTGTAGAATGGACGCTGTTCGATCTCGTAGTTTGTCTCTGGAGCGATGCCTAAGGCATGATAAACAGTCTGGTGGATGCTGTCGATTTTGATTGGGTTTTCTATGCTTTTGCAAGGTCGCTCATCAGCGGTTTTACCAAAGACATGTCCGCGTTTGATTCCGCCACCAAACATCAGCATGGAGCAGCCATCTGTGAAATGTCGGTGCATTCCGTAGTTTTTCATGTCTTCTATGATATCCGGTACATCCACTTGATCCAGCACTTTCAGACCTGGTCTTCCTTCTGTCAGCATATCCCGGCTAAACTCAGATGCTACGATGACAAGCGTTCTGTCCAGTTTTCCACTTTCATCCAGGTCAGAGATGAGTTGGGCGATAGGGGAGTCGATCATTTTCTTCATGCCCTTCAGACGGGTATGTCCATTGTCATGCGTATCCCAACCAAAGAATGGCTCATACTCGGAAGTTACGGTGATGTATCGAGCGCCCTGATCCACCAGTCTTCTTGCCAGCAGGCATCCCAAGCCAAACTTACCATTGTTGTATTTGTCATAGCTTTCCTTGGGTTCCAGACTCAGATCAAAAGCCTTGGCTTCCGGGGAATTCAGCAGAATGTAGGCTTGCTCCATGGATCGTTTGAGGGATTCTTTTTGATAGTCCGAACCGTATTCGCCCATGGCGCCCGCGGAAAGCAGGTTTTCATAGAGTTGATTTCTCGACTCAAATCTACTCGTGGACATGCCGATAGGAGGGCGCACGCTATCCAAACCAGCCGAAGGATCTGGAATCAAAAATGGACCATGCTCAGAACCCAAGAAACCTGCACTGTGAAAAGCCTTCAGTTCCTCGCCTTCACCCACCGAAAATCGCTGTCCTATATTGATGAAGGAAGGAATCACAGGATTCAGCGGACCAAGTTCCTTGGAGATCCAAGAACCAAGATGCGGCACGACCACGGATTGTGGAGGTTCGTAGCAGGTATGAAAGTGATATTGATGTCGTGTATGCAGAATATGCCCCAGATCTGCCGCCACGTAGGAGCGGATCAGCGTTCCCTTGTCCATGATTTTTGCCATGGATTCCAGGCCTTCGGAAAAGTGAATTCCATCCAATGCTGTCGGGATGGAAGGGAAGGTGCTGAGCACTTCTTTGGATTCCATTCCCTTGCGAAATGGCGTATATTTCTTTGGATCGAAGGTTTCGGTATGCGCCATTCCTCCAGCCATGAAAAGTAAGATAACCGAGTCTGCCGTTGCCGGGATTTTGTCCACTCCGCAGGAAGACAACAGCCCCGCCAACGGCGCGCCCATTCCCATAGTAGCCATAGCAGCAGCAGAGGTTTTTTTTATAAAGTCTCGTCGGTTTAGTGGTGTTTTCATGGTTTGGTTAAGTATCTTTTTCCCGCAGATTATCGCTGAAAAGAACCGCAGATAAACGCAGATTTACTATAATAAATTTATTTACTACAACACAAGATCAGCGAAAATCAGCGATAGTTGTCTGCGCTGATCTGCGGGAAATCATTAATTTCTTACAGATTGCTTCGTCGTGCCTTCTCGCAATGACGGTACTCCCGTCTTCTGTCTTCTGTCTTCCGTCTATTTTTTTAAATCCCCCTTGCCCCCTTTGAAAAGGGGGAGTAGCCTCAGTTGCACTTCATTCATTTCCTTTGAAAACTTAACTCTTTTTGCTGAAGAGAAAAGCAGTGCCTCCTCGCAATGACGATACTCCCGTCTTCTGTCTCCTGTCTTCGGTCTATTTTTTTAAATCCCCCTTGCCCCCTTTGAAAAGGGGGAATTCCTCAACTGTACTTCATTCATTTCCTTTGAAAACTTAACTCTTTTTGCTGAAGAGAAAAGCAGTGCCTCCTCGCAAGGACGATACTACTGAGCTACATCGGTCATCTGACACCCAACACCCAACACCCAACACCCAACAACCTATAACCAACAACCTATAACCAACAACCAACTTCCTCACTCCACCATCTGAAACTCCGGCAACAGAATCACCGCCCAGAATAAATCCTGGATTTTGGCGGCATCTGGTTTTGCGCCTAGAGCAGCTTTTGCGATCGCTAGTTCTTTCTCATTGGGTTTTCGGTTCAGCGCTTTTAGGTACAATTCCTCCGTGATCTGAACTGGATCGCTGAGTTGAGTCTTCCATCTTTCCGCTCCTTTCTGCAAAGCAGTATTCAATCGTTCTCCATTTGTAAGTTCTAGCGCCTGTAATAAACTCCCCTGAGCTTCTCTGCTTGTAGAGACGATTTCACGATTTGGTCTTCCCAAGGCGGTGAGGAAAGGATTATTTGCCACCAAGGATGCTCGCGCAAAGCTCGGAGTGACATGCTCCGGTTTCTGCAGTTCAAAAGGATTGTACTTGATCGCATCGTCTGGGAAAAGAGGGTAAACGATTTCACTTACGGCATCAGAAAACTGCTCCGCTGTCATTCTTCTCCGCACCATTCCGTTGAATTTGTAATCATCAGCCATGACAGCATCGTAGGTCTCGTAGCCTATGGATTGGGACTGGTAGATTTTCGAACTTGCGATCTGGTATATCAACTCCTTCAAATCATAGCCATTTTCCACGAAATCCGAAGCCAGCCAATCCAGTAAATCCTGACTCCAAGGGGCATTGTCCATCTCGTCAACGGGCTCCACGATTCCGCGACCCATTAGCTGCTTCCAAACCCGATTTACAATCGTGCGGTACATTCTGCCATTCGCTGGCTGCACCAATCGATCTGCGAGCTGTCTGAGCTTTTCCGCTTTAGTAGCCATACTGTCTATATCACCTAATTCCTCCCAAAGGATTGCAGTCTTAGCCATTTTCCCCGTAGGTACTTCACAGCGACTGACCTCGAGCGTAGAGTCTGCGAAAATATTGGCGAAAGCATAAGACTCTTCGAGTTTCCAATCAGAGATAAAACTGTCATGACAGGAAGCACATTTAAGGTTCAAGCCCAAAATCACCTGCCCTACATTTTGCGCAGCCTGCATTTCTGTTCGCTGACTGGCATTGACTGTTCCACGCCATTTGATTCCCTCAATGAAACCCTTGGACTTTTCGGTGGGATTGAGCAATTCCCTGACGAACTGATCGTATGCTTTGTTGTCTCTTAGCGAAGTGTAAAGCCAGTCCGTAATATTGTATCTGCCTTTGGTGATATAGCCCGTGCCAGTGTAGTCATTGCGGAGTGCATCGTTCCAGAAAGTCAGCCAATGCGTGGCATAATCATCCGATTTGTTCAATAGATTCTGTAGCCAGATGCTTCGCTTGTCAGAGCGTGTGTCTTTCCTGAATTCATCCAACTCCTGTGGACTCGGAATCATACCCGTGATATCTAAGTAGATCCTGCGGAGATAGGTTTTGTCGTCCACCACTCCTTTCCATTCCAGCTTGTTTTCCTGGAAGTATTCATCCACCCAGAGATCGATGGGATTGTCCAAACCGGCTTTATAGGCAGGGAGAGTTGGGTTTCGAGGAGCTAATTCTGCAACTCGATACACGGATTGTTGAGCAGCACCATCCGGCCAAGGTGCGCCTTTGGAGATCCAGAGCGCGATCAAATCTCGTTCGTCTTTGCTGAGTAGTTTGCCTTTGGAAGGCATTACATCGTCGTGGTTTTTGCCCAGGTTAATTCTGCGGATGATCTCACTTTCACCGGGATTTCCGGGGATTAGAATCTGACCATTTTCGCCTCCGGCAAAAACATACTCTTTTTCATCCAACCGCAATTCCCCTTCGATCTTTGCTCCGCTATGGCATTTGTAGCAATTGTGCGCCAAGACCATCCGAACTTCCCCGATCAGTTTCATCTCTTTCTCGGGACTGAGTTCTGAGCTGTAGGAAGCTAGATTTATCGGTGCTTTTTCAATTTCTGATTCATCGGTATTGCCGATAGGTAAAACTTCCGTGAGGAAATCTTCCCCGTGCGTAAGTGATCCTCCAAAATGTCCAGCAACTGATACGCAGATGGCAGTTAGGAATAGGAAGGACCTGAATACTTTTATCTGAGATCTAGTTGGTCTGCGTGAGATTTTGGAGAGGAAAAATAACGTGAGCACACTCAAAATGGCTGTTCCAATTCCTATCCATTGATGCAAATCCAGAAGTTCACCAGAAGTACCTTCATTCGTAGCTAAGAGCCAGCCCATAGGTGCGGCTATAATTGCACTCACTGCTCCAATAGTCGCTAAAATCATTATTCCAGGCCTGATCTTGGAGTTGAACTTCCTCCAAGTAAACAGCTCCATCAATGCCGCCACTACTATCAGTGCGATAGGGAAATGGACGATCAGGGGATGAAGGCGACCTAGGAATTGCCAAAGCCAGAAAGCAGGTTCTTCTACAACTTCCGTCTGCGCAAATGCTGAGAAATTGATGAAAAGCATGGTTCCTCCAAGTAGAAAGAGGAAAATTGGAAGAGAAGAAGGTTTTTGAGATTGATTTTTCAAGTGTGTTCTAGGTAAAGCAAACGATTTAGTACTTGCTGAGTATTAGCAGCCTACTGATCTTACAATTGAAAAATAGTGGTTTTGTTGGGTAAACCTATCCTGTTGTGGGTTGATTTGATGAATGGGTTTATTTCCCGCAGATTTGCGCTGAAAAGATCCGCAGATATACGCGGATTCTCAACCTGCCCCTTTAGTGCCTGTCCGCTGAGGCGGAGACAAACTATGGGTAGAAAGATTTATAATGGGAAACCTGACGTGCCTTTAGGTACGACTCTATGGTAATTGATGAAATAATGTCCTCAACCTAAAACTAAAAAAGCAATTAGTTCCTAAAAAAATTATAATCAACTCACCCTTTTGCTCCAATGGAATTACCGATCGTGCCTTTGGCACTCTGTCATACTCACTCATCATACTACCCTAGAATTTCATTCTGGGCATCTACAGGCCTTGCCTTTGGCAAGAGAATTAAAACATGCA
>NZ_FOKK01000005.1:101182-355059 GCF_900112005.1 Algoriphagus aquimarinus
GCCAAAGGCACAAATAGTAATAACCCTGAATCCAGCGAAGCGAAATTCAGGGTTAACAAGAATTCTCAGGTAAATGAGAGTGCCAACGGCACGATTAGTATCTCACTCAATCATAAAAGACCCCTTAATCCTTTGCGGAGTTCTTCGCGTCCTTCGCGACTTGGCGGTAAAAAAATAAAACCTTCGAGGTCAAAAAAGACCTCAAAGGTTATAGCGGTAGCGTCCTCAGTGTAAAACTCTGTGATTCTCTGCGGTAGATTTTTTCATTCCACCACAAACCAAGTATATCCGCCTGCAGGAATTTCTATTTGAATGTCAACAGAGTAGTCTCTATTGAGCTGGTAGCTTTTGGCTGCTCCATCTTCGATTTGGATTTTGGCTGTTTGAGCTAGGCCAGAGTAGTAAAGTGGCACATTGATAGATTTCTTGATAGGTTCTGAAGTTGGGTTGAACAGCATCGCCAGTCCTTTTTCTTTTCCTTTTGGATCCATGTGCATCCAGCCATCCCAGTCTCTACCATCAGCTCTTCTCAGTCGGACGATGTCCGCATTCAGGATATCACGATATTCCTTGTACCAGTCGATCACATCTATCACTACTTGCTTGGTCTCCTCAGTGTCATACAATCTAGGGCCGCGATAGCAAGCTTGCACGCCAGCTCCATAATATTGCATCATGAGTTGCTTGTAATCGGTTAGATGCTCAGAAAGTGGCTCCAGAACTGCGTCAGCACCGCCACCCTGATACACAGTCAATGGAACAAATCCCCAGCCCATGGAAGGAGTTTTCTCCCAAGTGGCGTCATAGATATTTTGGCGATTGAGTATTTTTTGTTGCTCGCGCGAAAGTGAGAAGTTGACTTCACGATAGCCCAAGGCGATTTTGTGTGAACCGTCCAAAAAGTACCAGTCAGGAGCATTGATGTAAATTCCTTCGCGATTCATCCATTGGTAAAGTCCTTTTTGAAGATTGATCTGTACCCACTGAGAATCTTCCAAACCATGATGTCCGGGGTGAGAAGTGGAGGCGCAGACATCACCTGGATATGGACCGTCGTTTTCGAAAATATCAAACCCAGTTTCTGAGTAAAAGCTTTTAAGTTTTTGCAGGTAATCCAAACCCCATTCGCTGGCTAGACAAGGTGCATTTCCGAAGAACGCTCCTCCTGGTTTGCCAGTAATCGGGCTGATGACATCTGTTTCAGCATTAATACTGCGAGAGCTAAAGAGCGAATATCCTCCGATTTTAATTCCGCGCTCATGCGCATAGTCCGCCAGAGATTTCCAACGAGCGATATTCTCCGGAGAATCATCTTCCATATTGATATGGCTGCCAAAGCTCAGGATCAAGGCTTCGTAACCTGTGGCTACGCATTGCTCAATTGCCGTTTTGACTTGCTCATCATTTTTGCTCACCAAGTGCATGAAGATTGGATTCTGAAGAACCCATGGCGCAATGGTGCGATACATCTTCTTTCTTGCCAATCCATTTCTCTCCCGATCGTAAGAATCTAGCACCAATTCATAGCTTCTGATAGATTCAAAGCTATCGCCCGGCTCAAGTGAAATCCCAATTCCTTTCTCTGGATAAATTTCCAAAATAGCAGGAGTTTCGTAATTGTAGTTCACTTGTGAGGTGTAGCTAGAGTCCATTTTCCAATGCGAAGCCTGATTGCTCAGTTCAGCTTGCATAGAGTTATTGAATGCAAAATTGTTCTCTACATACAATTGATGCTGCTTTTTCATCTTTTCAGTAGCTCCTACCACGGCAGATTCTTCTTCAACGACGGCAAGTAATTCATGCTTTACCTGATCGATTTGATAGGAGTTATTGCCCTGAGTCTCCATCGTTAGGTACTTGGAGATAAGAGGAAGGTTGTCGAAAACCTCATAATGAATCTCCAGCGTTAGACCTGTCAATTCAGGATGAGCATAAGTAAATGAGATTTTTATTCCTTTTGCAGGCAAGGGTTTACCTGTCCAATAGGCAATCTTGGTAGGGAAGTGCGGGGTGATTTCGGAGACTTTATAGCTTTGGTATTGGAAATTGTTTTCGCCTTTCTCCAGATCCTTCAGCCATTCTTTCAAGAAGTACCCTTTTTCAGGAAGCTCGAGTTTCCCGCCAACAGCATACTTCTTTCCATCAATTGTAACTTCCGCTTCCGGCAGAACAGAGCGTAGCAATTGCTCGCCATTCATGAGGTTTTTGAAGTCGTAGCAAACTAGGTTGGGAGCGAGGTAGAAACTGCGCTGCACGAGGCCATTGCTTATCGTAAGCTCATTTTCTGAGGTTTTGATTAATTCTGCTGGATATGATTTGTCAAAAAGCAACCAGTCATTTTTACTTTGCTGCGCAAAAGCATTGAAGCTAAAAATCAAAAAGAGGAGTATTAAAGAATAGAGTTGGTGACTTTTCCTATGAAGTAATACTGGAGCAGAAAGCCATGGCCTTCCAAATATATTCTTTAGCATGAGTTTATTTAACTAGAGGTTTTGCCTGATCAATAAACAATAATATTACTGATCAGGCAAAACTTATTTAAATAATTGACTTTACTAGTCCGCCTTCAACTCGGATAGCCGCACCATTTGTAGCTGAAGCTAATGGGCTAGAGTAATAGACAACCGTGTCAGCCACTTCTTCTACAGCAGCAAAGCGCTGAATAAGTGAAGTAGGCCTCATGTCTTGGAAGAATTCTTCTTCTACTTTTTGTACAGACTTACCGCTGGAATCTGACATGTCTTCAATGAATTTACCTACACCTTTTGATTTGGTTGGCCCAGGTAAAATAGAGTTGACCGTGACGTTTGTGCCTTTGGTGAGTTCGGCCAAACCTCTAGCCACAGCAAGTTGAGCAGTTTTGGTCATGCCGTAATGGATCATCTCATCAGGGATGAATACACCTGATTCGCTGGAAATGAAAATGATTCTACCCCAGTTTTTGGCAAGCATTTTAGGGAAATATTGCCTGGAAAGGCGAATTCCGCTCATTACATTCATTTCGAAGAATCTAAACCAATCTTCGTCAGGAATATCTACAAAAGCTTTTGGCTCAAAAATGCCAGCGTTGTTGATCAAAATATCTACTTCAGGGAGCGCTTTCAATAAGTTGTCTACCTCTTCTACTTTGGAGAAATCAGCCGCAATACCAGTGACTTTATCAGATCCTGTTTCAGCTTTCAAATCTGCAATGGCTTTGTCTATGCCTTCCTGTGATCTGCCGTTTATGATTACAGTGGCTCCTTCTACCAAGAATCTCTTTGCGATAGCAAAACCAATTCCTGCTGTGGATCCAGAGATGAATGCTTTTTTATCTTCTAATTTTAAGTACATTGCTTGTGTGAATTAAAAATGGTTAGTTGAAAAGCAGCAAAGCGCCGCATGATAGGGTAAACTAACGTGCGGGTAAGAAAATTCGGAGGAGGGTGAAATTAATTTGAGTGTCTCAGTTTATAGCCCCCAGTTTAAATAGGGGGCTATTGTTAGGATTGCCTATACTTTTTCCTTCACCAATTGATCCATTACCCAATTGGCTCTTGCTCCACTGATTCCAGTGCTATAGCAAGTTTCAGATCCAAGAAGATCACCGACGATGGTTTTGATAAGAGGTTGTTGAATATGCTTTGGCAGTTCAAAGGAGAAGTCCTGAGTTCCTTTTTCATCTGTATTAAGAGTGAACTCACCTTTGCCAAAAGTCTCGAATCGAATTGTTCCCTTACTACCGTAGATGATGGTTTCATCTACTTCTGCATTTGCAGAAGTCGTGAAGCACCAGTTGCCTGAGCCCAGAACTCCACTGTTGAAGACGAAACTTCCAGAAACAATATCCTCGGCTTCGTAGGTTTTGGCTTGATTGGAAGCAAAGCCAGAGGCATGTGTGATTTTCCCAAAGAAAAAGTCCATCAAGTCTAATTGGTGAGAAGCCAAGTCAAAGAAATATCCGCCACCAGCCAGCTCAGGATCTACCCGCCAGTTGGTTTCCACTTTTGTAATTAAAGTAGCGTCTAGTTTTTGTTTTAGATTGATGTGGACCGTTCGGATTTCTCCCAGAATCCCAGCATCCATTAGCTCTTTGATTTTGCGGAAGTGCGGTAATTCTCTTCTATAATAAGCTACATAAAGAGGGACATTCGCTTTCTCGCAGATTGTTATCATCTCTAGGCATTCGGCATGAGTTCGTGCCATAGGTTTCTCCACATAGATAGGTTTGCCTGCAGCGGCAGCAAGTTTTGCCAATTCCAGATGAGCATTCGGAGGAGTGGCAATGTAGATTGCATTCACCTCTGGATCATTGATCAGATCACTGGCAGAAGTGTACCACTTGGAGATACCGTGTCGTTCGGCGTAGTCTTTTACTTTTTCTTCCGAGCGACGCATGACCGCTACTATTTTGCTGTTTGGAATGAGGTTCATGGCGGGAGCGGATTTGACTTCGCATACATTTCCTACGCCTAAAATTCCCCATCTCACTTCAGTGTCTTGAATTTTGCTCATAAGTTAAAAATAGGGATAAGGTTTGAAGCGACCTTATTATTGCCATTCAAATAGATAATATTCTGCTAATTCAATATTTCACCTCCTGATTTTTTGGGGGTTTAGCTCGTTGGTAAAAAGAAAATACTAATAATGTATGTCGCCTATAAGACATTGTTGATCAACGAAGTATTTGTAGACTAGTTATTTTTCAAGCATTTTTGTCCTTATGAAAAATCTAGTAATTGGTGCTCTTTTAGTACTGGGGCAATTCGCATGTAATTCTGAAGTGAAAAAACAAGCTCAGGATGATGCTGAGAGATTTCCAAAGGAAGTCATTGAAATAATGAGTGCTCATGGGGGCTTGGCAAATTGGCGTGAAATGCAAACGCTTCAATTTACAATTCCAAAAGAGGGTTTTGATGAGGTGCACACAATAGACTTACACTCTAGAATGGATAGAGTAGAGGCACCGGCCTACGATATCGGATTTGATGGAGCCTCTGCTTGGTCCTTGAATAAAGAGGAAGAATACGAGGGAGATCCTTCTTTCAGACATGATTTGATGTTTTATTTTTATGCCATGCCATTTGTGCTGGCAGATGAGGGGATCAAGTATGATGTGGCTGAGCCGCTTGTGTTTGAAGGCAAAAGTTATCCAGGTGTGAAAATCACTTATGGTGCTGGTGTAGGTGAAGCTCCAGATGATATTTACTTTTTGCATTATGATTCAGAGACCTACAAAATGGCATGGTTGGGATACAAAGCGACTTTCGGAAAGGAATTGAAGGATGGACCACCAAGCTGGATCAAATATGATGAGTGGGCGGATGTAAATGGGGTAAGTCTTCCTACTTCCATTGCTTGGCAAAAAGTAGAGAATGGAGAAATTGTGGGAGAAAGAAATCGAGTAGATTTTGAAGCTATTTCTCTCTCTAAAGAAAATAAACCAGCTTCCTTTTATAGCAAGGATGGCCTATAGATTGACTTTAAAAGCAATAAAAAAACACGCTCAAAATTAATTGAGCGTGTTTTTTTATGTGTGTAGTATTTCTAATTACTTCCTAGCTACTTTTCTAACTCTCCATTAAATAAGAGGAAGAAGAGTTGTTTTACTCTGCAGGAGGTGGGCTTCTTCTTTTCATCACCAAACTATCAGCCGGATAGGTAGCCTTTAGGTAAGCCATCTGATCTTTTGCCCAATCAATAATGACTTGGCGATCTGCATCAGATAATTTTGCCTCAGGGTGTAATCCTAAATAAGTGTAAGAATCCAAAGGCATTTCCTTTTCCTCAACCATTTCAATGGTTTCTTCTAGCTTATGGTTTTGCCAAGCCAATGGTCGATTAGTGAATTCATCAAAATTCAAATGTCCTTTGCCTTCTTGAATGTGATCATTTAGCCAATAACCTACTGGTTCTATACTTGCATACCAAGGGTATTCGGACGTATTCGTATGGCAATTGTTACAGGCGTTAACCAGTAATTTGTTGACATTATCAGGTATATCATAGCTTCCTGAAATAGGGTGTTCCGCAGGTTTTCCTTCGTTTTTCTCGTAGGGAATAAACTGTATGGCCACCAAGATGACCAATAGGACTAATCCAATTTTTTTTAGCATGGCTGATTTATTTCTAGTTAGAATCTTAGACTTAAAGATGTTTAGACTCAATGAGGTTGGTAAAGTTTAAGATATCAAAAAAAGCACTGAAAGAAAATTATGTCTGCACTTGAAATGAGGCAAAGTTTGGTGTACAAACAAATGGCTCACATTTGGGCTTTAAATTAATCTTCCAAGTGAATTTCTTAATTACAAACTCGTACCGTAATGCTAATTTTTCAGCAGAAATTTAATTAGTTCTTCAAAACTGGTGATTTTCGTCTAACTAAACAGCTGCTTGCGTTAATGGGAACGGGGCAATGCTTAAGCAAATACTATCTTTTATGCCAAGATTTACCTTTATTCTTTGAGTAAAAATTTCCTTTTGGGCCTTCACCTAATAATTCTTTACCACCATCTGCTAAGTCTGTAAATTCGCCTGGACTGGCTGGGTTCCCCATATATCGTTGGATCCAAGTCTCGCCTTCATCTACAGAATATTCAATTTTTAGCGTGTTGGTAGGGCAGATACGAATTAGTTCTTTTCCCTTTTTAATCATTTGTGCCATTTAATAAGTGTTTAATTCCTGCCAATCTAAGGATGCTTGTCGTTTAAAAAAAAGCTACGCAGGGTATTTATAGATAAAATCCTACTATTTATTGCTTTCTTCTAAAATTTACATTGCATTCTTAGACCATAACTTCCAGAAGCCACAATATATCTAATTTAAATACATATCAAAGAATGTGGATTTAAGTTTTATGATTGCTAAGGGCAGGAGTGAGTTGATTTAGTACGTGTATGTTAAAATATCGAAACCCGTCCAAAATCAATTTGAACGGGTTTCGATTGAATTATCTCTGCTGATGAATTACATCTCCCAGCCTTCTCTATACGTCCTTCCAACAAATTGGTTGGCTTCTTCGAAGTTTGTGATGAGAAGTTTGTCTCCATCCCACAGTAATTTCTTACGTCCGTAGAATTCTGGCTGTCCTTTGCTGTTCTCTCTACGTAGCATATAGCTACGAATAGCAAGATTACCCATCAATACGGTTTCAGTCATTGGGCCAGCATAGTCGAATGAGGAAGTCAAGCCTTTATGCTCTGAACTTCCAAAACCTGCTTTACATGCATCCACCCATTTTCTCTGGTGTCCATATTCTGGCTCAAGGTTCTCTTCCGTCTGAGGTCCAAATTCCTGTGTGCCGTCATTCAAGTAGAGTTTCGGCATTAGCGCTGAACTGTCATTAATATTAGTAGAGATTATGCCTTTCTCACCGATAATCAAAACACCATTTGATCCACCACCGATTTCCTGGTCTGCAGGAATAATATCCGGATGCGCAGGTTTGATGCCGCCATCCATCCAAGTCATATTGATAGGAGATTTACTTTTAGCGGTTGCTGCGAAGTTCAATGATATAAAGGAAGAAGCAGGGCAGCCATCAGGATGATAATCCGGAGTCCACATGCCACTATATACAGAGCCTACACTGCATTCTGCATCTGTAGGGTAATGCAATCCTAATGTTCTAAATGGAATATCAATCAAGTGACATCCTACATCACCTAGTGCGCCTGTGCCGTAGTTCCACCAACCTCTCCAGCTGAAAGGATGAAGCTCTGGTGTATAAGGAATCTCAGGAGATGGGCCTAACCATAGATCCCAGTTCAAAGCATCTGGCTTTGCACTTGGGTTTGGCTTAGGGAAAGCACCGCCTTGAGGCCATACTGGTCTATTGGTCCAAACTTCTACTTTGGAGATTTTACCGATTTTATCGTCGTCTACCCATTTCTGAACAAGTTTCAAGAGATCATTTGATCCGCCTTGATTACCCATTTGGGTTACTACTTTTTGACTTCTTGCCATCTCGGTCAGCATTCTAGCCTCCTTGATGTTGTGAGTCATTGGCTTCTGTACATATACGTGTTTACCACGCTCCATTGCATACTTAGCTGCAGGACCATGCACGTGATCAGGGGTGGAAATCGTAACGGCATCGATATCTTTTTCTTTATCGAGCATTTCACGGAAATCAGCATAACGCTTTGCGTCTGGGAATCTTTCTACTGATGCTTTAGCAGATCCCGAAAAATCAACGTCACAAAGTGCAGCTACTCGCTCACGCCCATTCACAGAGGCGTTTCTAATATCACTGGCACCTTTTCCTCCAGCTCCGATGGCTGCTAAATTCAATTGATCACTTGGAGCAATGAATCCTACTCCACCCAGAACGTGCCGGGGGACAATCATAAAAGAGGAGGCCATTGCCGCGTTTTTGATAAAATCCCTTCGGGTTTGTCCCTCGGAATTTTTCTTGGGGTTGTGCATGAGGTTATTAGTTTAAGGTCAAATAAGTATTCTAAAAATAGGGAATTATTTTTTTGGATGAATCCTGTTTGTATTTGAATAGCTAATCTTAATGATTAATGGTAAGGACTAGAATTGATGGTTTTTCAGGATATTACAAAGATGGGGTTCTGCAATTCGAAGTCTGTTTCTAAAATGTTATCATTTTCAAAAAGCAGGTTATTAATTATAGGTTATTTCCTTCAGAACCCGGTTGTAAATTGTCTTTTTGGTTTAAATTAAATTTTAATCTTTTTCAATTTCCCCATAGAAAATATCAAGAAATAGTAAAAGAACAGGATAATACAGGTGGCTTGAGCAGATATTTCCTAGTTTCTTTGAATATATTGAACAGTATAAAGTTTGAAAGAAATTTATTCAACTAGCCTGAAATGAAAATAGGAGTTTTAAAAGAGACTAAAACGGGTGAAAAACGGGTAGCACTTAGTCCGGATGTCATTAAGCAATTAATCAAAAAAGAGTTCTCTGTTGCCGTAGAACAAGGAGCTGGCACAGGGTCCAATTTTTCTGATGAAGACTACAAGGAAGCAGGAGCTGTTGTAGGAAGCATACAGGATGTATTTGCATCGGATGTTTTGCTGAAGGTCAATCTTTTCTCGAAAGAGGAAGTCGCGCAGATGCAAAATGGAAGTGCTTGTATGTCTATTATGTATGCGTACAATTATCCTGAAATTTTGGACGAAATGAATAAGAAGTCCATAATGTCCTTTTCTATGGATGCTGTACCAAGGATCTCCCGAGCTCAAAAAATGGATTGCTTAAGTTCCCAAGCCAATCTTGCTGGATATAAATCGGTGATCTTAGGGGCTAATTACCTAGAGAAGATTTTTCCATTGATGATGACAGCTTCTGGTACAATTACACCTGCCAAAGTTCTGATTTTCGGAGCTGGAGTGGCAGGATTACAAGCTGTTGCCACAGCCAAAAGACTCGGAGCAGTAGTGGAAGTCAGCGATGTTCGCCCTGAAACCAAGGAGCAAGTCGAATCTTTGGGTGGTAGGTTTTTGACTGTAGAAGGAGCTGATGAAGTGAAAGTAGAAGGCGGGTATGCTTCTGAAGTCTCTGCGGAATTTTTGCAAAAGCAGAAGGAACTTATTCAAAGTAAAATCAAGGATTCTGATCTGGTGATTACTACAGCTTTGGTGATGGGCAAAAAATCTCCAATTCTAGTGACAGAGGAAATGGTCAAAAGCATGAAAAAAGGAGCTGTGATTGTGGATATGGCGGTGGAGTCTGGCGGAAATTGTGAAATCTCTGAGAAGGATCAAATCGTCCAAAAATATGGAGTCACCATCATAGGCGAGTCAAACTTGCCTTCTCTACTCTCTACCAATGCAAGTCAGTTGTATGCTACCAACATCAGCACACTGTTGCTTCATTTGGCTACCAAAGATGGATTCAATCTTGACCGTGAAGAAGAGATCACTAAAGGTGTTTTGATCACTTACGAAGGCCAAGTGGTACACGAATTCACCAATAAAATATTAAATAAATAAGAATTAACCTTTTCAAATTATGAGCTCAGAAGCATTAATTATTCTGATTTATATACTTGTTCTGGCAAGTTTTCTGGGGTTTGAGCTAATCGCGAAAGTTCCCCCAACCTTGCATACCCCACTGATGTCTGGGTCCAATGCGATTTCCGGAATTACCATCGTAGGAGCACTTTTGGCCTGCAATGAGATGGGCTATACCACCATTAGTAAATGGTTGGGAATGGTTGCTTTGGTGCTAGCCACCATCAACGTAGTCGGCGGCTACACTGTCACAGATCGTATGCTTAAAATGTTCAAGAAAAAATGAGTGTAGCCATAGAATTAGCCTATTTGATCGCCTCCATCTTATTTGTGTTGGGGATGAAAATGATGAATAAAACCAAGTCAGCACGAAAAGGAAATCGTCTGTCAGCCTTGGGGATGTTCATAGCCATAGTAGCCACATTACTGCAGATTGATGCCATTTCCATGGTGGAGATTCTTGCATGTATAGTCGTGGGGTCTGCAATTGGACTGTATTATGCCAATAAAGTTGAAATGACCAAAATGCCAGAGATGGTTGCAATTTTCAATGGATTTGGTGGTTTAGCTTCCTTTTCCGTTGCACTTTCTGACTATTTCCTGAGGACAGAAGTCAATATGGAATCCATCGAATTGGTGACCGTAATCAGTATTATCGTTTCCGTGTTTATTGGCGGACTTACCTTTACAGGATCTTTGGTGGCTTATTTGAAGCTCAATGGAAATATTTCAGGATCACCAATTACTTTCAAAGGGCAGCATCCTATCAATCTGATCTTGTTTTTAGGGTTTCTGACAGCCGCATTCTTTACTGTACTTGACCAAACTGACCCTATGCTGATTATCATTTTGATCGTGATAGCACTGGTTTTGGGTATTCTAACTGTTATTCCAATCGGTGGTGCAGATATGCCAGTGGTGATATCCTTGCTGAATTCCTACTCAGGAATGGCGGCTTGTGCCACAGGTTTTATCCTAAATAATAATGTACTCATCGTTGCAGGTTCACTGGTAGGAGCATCTGGGATTATTCTCACGCAGATCATGTGTAAGGCGATGAATAGATCCTTGGTCAATGTGCTTTTGGGCGGGTTTGGTCAGACTGTGAATGAAGCACAAGCAGATGGTCCGTCTATTACAGTGAAAGAAATAGGAGTGGAGGAAACAGCCATGCTGTTTGATGGAGTATCTTCTGTGATTGTAGTTCCGGGTTACGGGATGGCAGTAGCTCAGGCTCAGCATGTGATTCGTGAACTGATGGAGCAATGCGAAAAACGCAAAATTGACTTCAAATTTGCCATACACCCAGTGGCAGGAAGAATGCCAGGCCACATGAATGTGCTGTTGGCCGAAGCAAATATTTCTTATGACAAGCTGATAGAAATGGAATCCATCAATGATGAGTTTCCTAACACGGATTTGGTGCTGATCGTAGGTGCAAATGACGTGGTCAATCCAGCAGCTCGAAATAATCCTCAAAGCCCGATTTACGGAATGCCGATCTTAAATGCTGATAAAGCCAGAACGGTCATCGTTTGTAAGCGAAGCATGGGTAAAGGCTATGCTGGTGTGGAAAATGAGCTGTTCGGCTATCCAAATTGTTTGATGCTCTTCGGAGATGCCAAGCAGACGATTACTAAAGTTGTCTCTGAAATGAAGGAGATGTAAGTCAGTTTAGAAAAAGTATATACCTTAAAAAGAGCGATCTGAATTTCAGGTCGCTCTTTTTTGTCCTATTAAAATCGCTGAAAAGCCCTGAAAGGGCCGAATGTCCGAACGATGGGTGCCGCCCATCGGTAAAAATGAATGCTAGTCTAGCATAGTCCTGAAAGGACGAAATCAAAATGGCATTGGAGTCGACTCTTGTTAAAACGACTTCTTCACGTATTTCAACTCCTCAATTGTCCTTACGCCACCTTCAGTTAGTGCTAGCCAGAGAGTGATTTCATCACCTTCTCGCTTCATAGTCAACCCATGGAAATAAACGATGTTTTCACCAACTTCCACCAATCGAAATGTCGTCCACTCCTCTTTTTCTTCCCAAGGAGAAAGGTCAGCATTAAAGTGTTTGAGTTTCAATGAGAAAGTTTCTCCTTCTTGGACGATATGCATGAATTCCGAAAAAACAAGTTTGCCTTCGCTCCAAAAGCGGAAAGTCCCGATCATACTTCCATCGACAGCAGGCATCCAAACTTCCTCGCATTCCCCACCAAATCCAGTTCCTGTCCAGAAACCCTCTAGCCAGCTTAGGTTAGAGACGTTTCCTTTTCCAGGTTCTTGCTCTTTTTCAAGTTGTTTTACTTGAGAAAAAGCGATGAAACAGGTCAAGAATAGAATTGTGGAGAGTAGTGACTTTTTCATAAATGGAGATTTAGACCTCTCGAATTTAGGAAAATCCTTAATGGCAATAAAGGCTGAGTATTGTTAAGTCCTGCTTCTGGAGAAGCAGGACAACTTTGTCAATTGCGTTCTCTGCGAAACCTTAGTGGCCTCTGTGGTTAGAAACGTAAATCACACATCATGTCGCTTTGGAATCTCGGGATTGATGAAGGTAAATCCTCGTGCTTCATCTCCCTCAAAAAAATCAATCTGCATTCCCATCAAAAACATGTAGTGCTTTTTCTCTATCAGAACTGGTATGCCAGCCAATTCAAATTTCTGGTCTTCCTCCTTTGGTTTATCAAAACCCAAAGCATAAGACATTCCGCCGCATCCACCGCCTTTCACCCCCACTCGCAGGTGATAATCAGCGGGAATGTTTTTATTAGCCATGATATTTTTGATCTCAGCTTCGGCCTTTTCGGTGATCTTAATTGGGATTATCATGTGGGGGAAATGTTTTTGGCAGGGAATTGGTTCGCCAGAATGTAAATTTACATTCCCCGGAGTTTTCTTACGGGGATAATTTGTGCAAATTCGAGCTTAATCCCCAAAAATGGAATACTTAGTCGATTTATTGAAAATCCTTTTGCCTGCAGGTATTGTTCTGTATGGCATGTACCTCGTGGTTGTTTCTTTTCTTTCTAAAGAAAGAGAGCGAACGCTCGTAGAACTGAAGACCCAGAATTCACAAACAGTACTTCCTATTCGACTGCAGGCAGCTGAGCGTATTTGCCTTTTTCTGGAGAGAATCACACCAAACAATTTGGTGAGAAGATCAAATCCTGGCGGGCTTACTGCGGGAGAATTGCATACGCTTTTACTAGTAGAAATGAGAGAAGAATTTAACCACAACTTTTCGCAGCAAGTTTATTTTTCTGAGGAAACTTGGGAAGCGGTAAAGCGTGCGGTGGAGGAAGTGACTACAATTCTCAATCAGAGCAGACAAATGCTCAACGATGATTCCAATGGAGTAGATATGGCTAAGGCGATTTTTGCTCAAACCCTAGAAAGAAAGAACGATGCGATCAGTTATGCGTTGAAACAAGTGAAATCAGAAATTCAAATTTACTTTTGAAAATGAGCTCCTTCCAATCTAAAACCTCAGCGACTATCGATAATGCCAAAGCACTTTTTGGCAGGAAAGTGGACGCGCTCGCGAAACAAAAACAAAAAGTTACAGAGTTAATCGCTGGGGTTGGTAGTAAGATTTCAAGTGTAGGGGATAATCCGAAAGTGAAAAAGCTCATTGAGCCAGTTTCTGTTTTTATCAGGATGATCAAGGCACACTTTAACGGAGCACATAAGATGACCAACAGTACACTAGGTTTGGTTCTTTTGGCTTTGGTTTACTTTGTTTCGCCTATTGATATCATTCCAGACTTTTTGGGCTTCTTTGGTTTTGCAGATGATTTGAGTGTAGTCTTGGCTATTTATGCTAAAGTAAAAGATGAGATTGAGGAATTTTTGGATTGGGAGAGAACTCAAGACTAGACAAGTCTGTTAGTCTGCAAAATAATATGCAATGCTAGACCAACAAACTTTATTGATTACTCCTGAGCTGATTGCCTCAGCACAGAACTATTCGGAATACAGAGAAATGATTGATCAGCTTTTGGCTGAGAATAAGACCACTGGGGTCAATCACTCAGAAGGCTATCTGGATTATACCAAAATGAATGTGCAGCGAATGAATCGCTGGGATAAGACGGCTAAGATTTCTCCAGAACTGGATAAAATCGTTGCTTCTATTGCCTCTCCGCAGGTTTGGCTGGTGATCACAGAGGGCTGGTGTGGCGATGCTGCGCAAAGCTTACCGTTCATTGCTAAGCTTGCTGCTTTAAACCCGCTGATCGAGCTGAAATTCGTTTTGCGTGATGAGAATCCTGAGCTGATGGATGCCTACCTTACTGCCGGAGCGAGATCAATTCCGATCTTGATAGCATTAAATAAAGACTTGAGCAAGGAGCTTTTCGTCTGGGGGCCACGTCCTGAGTTTCTTCAGAACCGTTTGAAAGCATACAAACTTGATCCTCAAAATATCACAGCCAAGGAATTTGCTGATGGAACGCATCTTTGGTACGCAAGAGATAAAAATACAGCAATAAATGAGGAATTGACTCCGCTGATTGCTTCAACTATATAGTATATGAAAATCGCACTCATTTCTGGAGCTTCTGGCCTTGTAGGTAAGGAAATTCTTCACCACCTTTTTAAAAGTGAAGACTATGATTATGTGCTGAGCATTGGTCGTAGAAAGCTTGCTATCAAGCAGCAGAAGCTTGTCCAGATCGAAGGCGATATGGCTAAAATAGCTAATTGGGATTGGGAGGAGAAAGTTGCTTCACAGAGTTTGAGTGGAGAATATTTTTCGCTAATCGAGAGTTTGAAGGAGAAAACGGCTGAGGTACATGCTTTTTCCTCATTAGGCACGACTATCAATCAGGCTGGCTCGAAGGAGAAGTTTTTTGCCATAGATCATGATTTGGTGATTGGTTTCGGGAAATGGGCTAAGACACTTGGAGCATCGAAGTTCCTATATGTTTCAGCCTCAGGTGCAGATGCGAAATCATCTATATTTTACAGCCAGACCAAAGGCAAAACGGAAGAAGATCTCAAGACAATAGGTTTTGAGTATGTTGGCTTGTTTAGACCTTCCCTTTTATTGGGAAATAGAAATGAATTCAGACTGGGTGAGCAGGTAGCAAGCATAGTGATGAAACCGTTAATTTGGCTTAAGCTTTTTAAAAATATTCGCCCAATCTATGATTACCAAGTAGCTAAAGCCATGGTAAAGACCGCGCTCGCACAAAAACCAAATTCAGTGGAAATTATCTCCTCTGGAGAAATGCAAGATTTAACCAAATGATAGTAGTAATTCAACGGGCTTCGGAAGCATCTGTAAAAATTGACGGGATAGTCAAAGCAAGTATTGGACAAGGCCTGATGATTCTGGTAGGAATAGAAGAGGCAGACGGTGAGGAAGATATTTCTTGGCTTGCCAAAAAGATTCTGAACCTCCGGATTTTTCCTGACGAAAATGAAGTGATGAACAAGAGTTTGTTGGATGTGGAGGGAGATATTTTGCTGATTTCCCAGTTTACTCTTCAGGCGAGTACGAAGAAAGGAAATCGTCCCTCTTACATCAAAGCTGCCAAGCCGGACATAGCTATTCCACTTTATGAGAAAATGATTCTAACCTTGGAAGCGGACCTGGGAAAGTCAATAGGAACCGGAGAATTCGGTGCTGATATGAAAGTTTCCTTGGTAAACGATGGACCTGTAACCATTTTGATCGATAGTAAGAATAGGGTTTAGAATTTTTGACAGGTAAGAACAGGATAGGTTGGAGACTGAATTCCCTACTTTAGGGAAGTATTACCTAGCCTTTGCTAACTCTAACCCTGAATCATGAAAACCCAATCACTACTTGCCCTACTCTCATTTTTTGTGTTAAGTGTCCTTTTACTTGGCAGTTGCAACGCTCCAAAACAAGAGGAAAAGGAGACTGAAGTAAAGCCAAATGTGATCATTATCCTCGCAGATCAGTGGCGGGCTCAGGAAGTTGGGTACATGGGGAATACTCAGGTGAAAACGCCTAATCTCGATAAGCTGGCTTCGCAAAGTTTGATTTTCGAAAATGCAATTACTACCATGTCAGTATGTGCTCCATTCCGAGCGAGTTTATTGACAGGCCAATATCCGCTTACTCACGGGGTTTTTTACAATGATAAACCACTTCCGAATGAGGCTCTGACTATGGCTGAGATATACAAAGAGAATGGGTATGCGACTGGATATATTGGTAAATGGCATCTCAATGGGCACGCGAGAGGTGAAACGTACAATGACTCAAGAGGCATTCCTGTGCCAAAGAATAGACGACAGGGATTTGATTATTGGAAGGGTAGAGAGGTGAGCCATAATTACAACAATAGCTTTTATTTTGACGAAAATGACGTGAAGCACACATGGGAAGGTTACGATGCTTTTCCCCAAACGGACAGTGCAATCAGCTATATCCAGAAAAATAAAGAGCATCCATTTGTGTTGATGCTGTCGTACGGATCGCCACACGATCCCTATTTCACAGCGCCAAAGGAGTATCAGGAAATGTATAATGCAGCCGATTTGAAGCTCCGAGACAACGTGCCAGTAGAATTTCAAGATTCTGCCAGAAATGTAATGGCGGGCTACTATGCTCATATTTCAGCCTTGGATTTTGCGATTGGTAATTTGATTGATGCGCTCGATAAGGCTGGGATTTCGGATAACACCATTCTGATTTTCAGCTCGGATCACGGAGATATGCTGATGTCCAAGGGCGTGCTGAAAAAGCAACGTCCATACGATGAATCCATTAAAGTGCCAATGTTGATTCGCTATCCGAATAAATTGGGGACTGCCAGCAGAAGAATAATTGACCCTATCGGTACACCGGATATTTTGCCTACGTTATTGGGATTGAGTGACATCACAAAGCCATCTACTTTTGAAGGAAAGGATTTTTCTAAGCAACTAGAAGATGGGAAAGATCTGGGAAATGAAGCAACGTTGATCATGCTGCCAGTACCTTTTCATGAGTGGAAATTTTCCAATGGAGGAAGGGAATATCGAGGAATCCGTACCAAGCAATACACCTATGCGAAAGATTTGAAGGGAGCATGGTTACTTTTTGATGATGAAAAAGATCCTTTTCAGGAAAATAACTTGGTTGATAAACCTGAATTCAAAGATCTTCAAAGTAAGTTAGATGGTGTCCTGAGGCAGAAATTGGCAGAGACAAACGACACTTTCCTGCCAGCAGATGAGTACATGACCCAATGGAATTATTTGTATGACATGAAGGATAGTTTGAGAGCCGCTAATTATTTGGAGTTGAATCGATAAAAAGGTGGGTTTCCCGAAGATGTCTCTTAATATTTCTCGCAGATGCACGCAGATTAAAAAGGAGATTTTCTGCAGAACTGCCTACCGCAGGCAGGTGCATGCTGAAAAGACAGGTAGATTATCGCTGATCTCTATTTCTGTACAACAACTTTGAAGATCTAAAATCCCCGATAATCCCCGAAAGTTATCCGCGCAGATCTACGGGAAATTAGTGTATGTTTTTTTGTGCAATCACGTTCTTAAAACTTAGAACTCTCATTTTTATTGAAGTCGGTTTTTGATGCTTTCGGAGAAATTGCCAATCTTCAATTTTCAAATCACATTATTTTGTCAGAGACTCTTCTTAGCATCCATTCCGCCCAGGTTCTTACCAAGGGAAAACAAGTTTTCGAATCCCTAGATTTCAACTGGACAAAAGGGCAGAACTGGGCGATAATTGGCACTTCTGGAGCAGAGATGACTGCTTTTATAGAGTCTATCCGAGGTAACTCAGTCATCCCAAATGGAGAGATTATCCGTCCTTTTGCGACAGATTACACAGAGCAGAAAACTCAGTCAGGTGAAATCAATTCCTTCCGGGATCTGATCGCCTATGTGTCTCAGCGCTACGAAATCCGCAATAAATCCAATCAACAAAACTTTTATTTCCAACAGCGATTTAATTCCTCGGAGTCGAGTGATACTGCTAGCGTTCGGGAGTATTTGATGGAGGTAAAAGCGAAAGTTGCTGGGCCCTGGACTTTGGAGAAAGTATCTGAATTGCTGCATCTGGAGAACTTGTTGGATAAGTCACTGCTCTTGCTTTCGAATGGGGAAACCCGCCGACTGGCGCTAGGTTTGGGGCTGATGCGTCAGCCGAAAATATACCTGATGGATCAGCCGATGACAGGGCTCGATGTGAAAAGCAGAGCTGAATTTGGGGAGATTTTGAAAGTGATGATCTCTGAAGGAGTGCAGGTGTTGTTGACCACTTCGGCAAATGAAATTCCTGAAGGGATCACCCATGTAGCCAAATTGAGTAGTAAAGGAATAGGGAAGACTTGGCTTTCGGAAGACTTTCATCTGACGGCCAAGCACGAGCAAAATCTCTCTTACGATTGGGGGTTGTTGGATTCGCTTCTACCAAAAAGAGCTAATGACAACACCGAGGTAATTCGACTAGAAAACCTCAATATCAAATACGGAGAAAAGCAGATTCTGAAAAACCTCAGTTGGGAAGTAAGATCTGGCGAGCGCTGGCTGCTCAAAGGCTCCAATGGCTCCGGGAAATCCACTTTGATCAGTTTGCTGATTGGAGAGAATCCTCAAGCCTATTCTCAGAATTTCTGGCTCTTTGGTAGAAAGAGAGGAACTGGTGAAAGCATCTGGGATGTGAAGAGACCTACGGGTTTTGTGGCACCGGAACTCAGTCGATTCTTTCCTACTAACCAAACCTGTCGTAAAGTCATCCTTTCTGGGCTTTTCGATACCATGGGTTTGTTTAAAAAAGTAACTGCAGAACAGGAAGCCCTAGTAGATTCCTGGATGAAGCTTTTCCAGCTGGAAAGCTTTGCAAACATTCCTATCAACCGACTTTCACTCGAAAACCAACGCTGGACTTTGCTTGCCCGAGCATTGATCAAGCAACCCAAACTTCTGATCCTCGACGAAGCTTCACAGGGAATGGATGAGTTTCAGCGCCGCCTTTTCAAAGATACCGTACAGCAAATCTGCGAGCGATCTGAGATGACCTTGGTGTATGTGAGCCACTATTCCGAGGATGTGCCTGCGGCGGTGGGGAAGGTGATTGAGTTGGGAGGATAATGATATGGAACAGGGTAAATCAAAAGGAAGATCTAGACATTTTCCAGTGTCCTAGCGTATCCTCAATATTTTTTTCTCCATTTGCATATTTATAAACTGTGCTTGTTTTCCAGCTGCCAGTGTACTCATTTTTTGAATTATTATATTTTCCAGCATAAAAAATGAATTGAGTACCTTCATAGATAGTTCTATTTCCCAAATGATCGACCTCGTAATAATTCTGATATTTTTTTGAGAATTGAATCATCATTCCCTTTATACTTCCTGATATCGCCGCGTTTTCCGGTACGCCATCCTTAGATTCTTTAATAATTCCTACGAAATTATTTGTTCCTGAAGTATTTGAAATTTGAGCGTTAAAACCTATCCGTTTGCTATTTAATAACTCAGAATCAGATTCATTATACCAATATAATCCATGCCATGTGCCTTCAATTTCAATGTGCTGGGTTCGAAAAAATGAATGAATTTTTTTCAGGAGACTTATCACGTTACTATTAAGTTAATTAAAAAGGATGGTTCTAATTTTGGAAATAAATGTCAATTTAGGGATTCGCCATATTTCTTTAATAGTTCTTCTATTAGATGATCAGAAACTCTAAAATTTGTTTCTAATAATTTGTCGATAACTGGTTTTAAGCGGGGAATAATACCTTCGCTTTTGGCTCTTGCTAATACTCCAAGAGTCCCTGTGAATTTCATTTTTAGTAGTTTGGCTACTTTTCTTCCTTTTAAATCATCAAGAATTAGAGTTGATTCAGGTACTTCATGTGCTAAAGCAATTGCGCTGGCTTCACCTAGGTCTAAATGAAGTTCAAGTGACTTTTTTAAATCTAGATTTTGAACATTGATAACCTGAATCCAATCAGGCAAAGGATTGCCAAATTCATAAATTATTTCGGGCGTTGTGACTATTTTAGCGTATAATTTTGGAAGAAGGTCTAGTTGACCAATTTTAGTTAGGACAATTAGACTGCTTGTGTCTGATACCACAATGCTCCTAGGCATTTGCAATATCTTCTTTTAATTCCTCGATCGATTCACTAAAAAGCGAGACATTGTACTTGCCTAGCGTTTCGATAAAAGTTTGCTTAGATACACCAACCAGTTCGGCAGCCTGTCCTGCTGAAAATTTCCCGTCCTCATACAGCTTTGATGCCAAAGCCATTAAGTAATCATGTTCAGACAGTTCAAAGCTTTCTGGTACTCTCAGTGTTATCGTCTTCATGATGGAATTTACATAAAAATGTTCTTAAAAGTTTCAAGAAGATGTTGGTTATTCTAATCCTTATCGATCTTCACCCCCTTAAACATCACCTCATTCTCACTCACTCTCAATTTCTTTCCACTCGTAGTTGTTACATTCTTAAGCGTCACTTCCTCGGTTAGGACATAAGGAGATTTCTCCTCATAAGAATCATCGGTCATGTCTGAATTGAAATTCCCAAAAATAGCTGGGCCTTGATAATTTTCGGGATGATTGGAGTCATCGATTTTAAGGTTTTCGATGATGATTTGCTCTGGCATATAGCAGGTATAGCCGAAATCATGTTGGCCGGAATTATAACCATTAATCAAGGAAGCGCTGTAGGTTTTTCCACCATTTGGAATAAAAGTACAGTCACGGATAATTAATTTTCCCTCCCAAGTGCTACCATAATCGGAGCGAAGGTTGATCAGGCTCCTTCCACGGATAATCGAGTTCTCCACGGTGAAGGTTCCAGTGCCGATTGCATTGATTCCCATGTGACCAAGAGTCGAGTTGCGTATGGTGGCATTGGCCACGCCCATGTGCGCATCGAAGCGGGACAGCGTGCAATTGTCGAAAAGTAGATTCTTGCTGTAGTTGGAACCCATGATTCCCCAGAAATTACCATCGTCGATATCGTTGGTCTGGCTGCAGTTGATGAAGGATACATTCAGCGCGCGATTCACCAAAATATCATACGTACCCATTGACACAGGCTTGCCGGCATTTCCTATTTTTTGGTAGATTCTGTGTCCCGTTAGGATGGTGTTTTGGACAGTGACATTGGTGCAGCTACTGATACTAATAAACCCGCTGTATGGCGAGCCAAATTCACCTTCGGCTGTAATAAGATGTTTCAAACCGTCGACAATGACATTGGATCGCTGTATAGAGATGTTCCGCTGGTAATAGTGATAAGTCGCATCTTCGCTATTGGCAATGGTGGTAAAGATGCCCCCGCTTATGTTCAGCGTCTCTTCATCAATCGGAAGTGCGGTGATTTCTGTGATCTGATCAAAATCCCAAATGATAGGTGCATTGCTGTCCACATTGCCGTCTTTGTCTACCAAGAAAATATCTGTCTGCGGAGCACCATTGTTTTGGTTCAGCCCAAATCGGATATACTTCATTTCATTGGAATTGGTGACGCTGATTAAGGAAGTGCTAGGTAAAGAGATGTCTATCTTCTCTTGATTTCTCGTAAGGGAACTTATTCCTTCCAGCTTATAAGGTTTCAGTGTTGAGCTGACTAGAAAAACTGAAGCATTTCGATTTTCTACTTCTCTATCGTCAATTAGGAAGGAAGCTGTCCCAAAGTCAGTGTCGGTTTGTATGATCGCCGTCTGCTCTTTGCCTCCGATGTAATAGGTAGCTCCATCATCTGCCTTTACTTTCAGATCGTGTGCATTGGCAAATTCATGAGTCGTTGCGATAGCTTCCATATCATCAGTTTTACCATTCCCTTTGGCACCGAAGTCAGAGTAATAAACTTCACCAACAGCTTTAAATTTGGCTATTTTCTCCGGTGATAGATTTGCTATAGATGGTACGCTAGCTGGTAGTTTTTCTTCAGAGCTCCAAAGCAAAGGAAACCGCACAGGCATATTTCGGATGACTTCTGGTGTATCAAAGTCAGCATCAAGGCCATTCCAGAGCTCTAAGTATTTTTCTTCCTTATAGGCGTCTCCTCCAAAAAGCAGGAATGAATGTCTCACAGGCCATTTATCCCAGTACATTACATCCTTTTGGTAAGGCCACGAATCTTTGTTGGCTACATAGGGGTAGAGAAATGAAATGCCCTGCTCCAGTGATTTGCCATCGGGGGTTTGGTAAGAGAATAAGTTATCCGAATCCTCAGCATAAACCTGGCAAAGCGTAGCCATAGCATCTAGTGTGAATAGGGAATATCCGTAAGGTTTGGTGCGCTTGAGTTCCAGAGGAAAGCTTCCATCGGTAGCCATTTGATCCGGCAGAATCACTGTTTTATACATTTCTTTGCAGTAATCCAGTACTTCCTGGTTTCCTACGAGTTTTGCGAAAACTGCTGCTTGCATGGCCCAGCATACGCTGTGATTATTCCCATGATCCCGCTCAGCGATTCCATAGGGATGAGTTGTCATCCAAGTCAGGTAGTTCGCAAACCAGTTTTTCATCTGTTGAATCTCCGAATCGGATATTACCCCAGATCTTTCCACGGCTTCGATCGCTTTCGCCACTTCCATCAGTTGAATGGTGTCAATGATGCCAATACCTCGCCCTGTCACCTTGCCTTTGATGGCTTGTGCGAAAAGTAAGTTTGGGTTCATTCTCGTGGCTTCGTCGATAAACCAAGCCTTCAGATGGGGAGCCAACGCAGTGACATACTTATTGTCTTTGGTGACCAAATAAGCTGAAGCCAATGCGCCAGAAATCTGACTAAAGCGGATCATTGCCTCGCGATGCGCAGTGAAATTATCGGGATTGGTCAGCCCATCTCTTTGAATGTACGGGCCATCCGAATTTGCTGGATCTGGCCACCAATAATCTCCTTCGGAATAGAAATCATGAATTCCACCCGCACTTCGGGCACTACTTTCTGCAGTTACTGTGATTGGCTTTTCGCTAGCATATTCATCCGCCAATCGAATTACTCTAGCACGTTCTTTTGCAAAGAAATCTGTGTTGCCAGATTCAGTATGTGGCTGAGTTAAAAATGAGCTGAATGCAAAAAATAGAATAAGGATGTATTGAATCATTTTGGGCTTTAGGGATAATCTGAAACGAGAAGTTTAAAATGCACTTTAATCTGGGGTTTTGAAAGACAATTCCTCTTTCTTCAAGGCATCTATTAGTTTAGGGATTGAACTTTTTCCCATACCGTGAAGAGAGAGAATTTCATTTTCGGTAAATGTGGCGAGCTTTTCTAAGCTGTTAATTTGCTTTGATTCCAAAGCCCTACGAGCAGGAGCTGGGAGTTTGGACATAAATCCTTCTGTGGGTTTTCTCTCCTTTTCGCAGATCGGGCAGGTAGGACAATCACTGGTTTTATAGAATTGATGGCCTTTGTCACAGGTTTTGAGTGGCATAGTGTTGAATTTTTTTCTAAGGAAATACTTCTTGATATTTTCACAAGAGGAGATGCGTTTTTTTAATGTTTTCAAATGAAAATAAATTTTATACGATAGGCTTTCGTATTTTTATGTATAAACTATAAAGCTATGAAATCGAGCATTTCTCAGGTTTCCTACACTGGGATGATTATATTCTATGCGAGATTTTATGTGGCCAATAAAATCATAAACACATGAAAGTCACTGCGTTAATCGAAGATAAATTGATCCAAGATGTGATCGAAATGTCTGGAGCAAAGAATGTCACTGAAGCCTTGAGGATAGCGCTTCGAGATTATTTGTCCCGTAAAAAATTACTACAATTGTCTGGTCAAATGGTAGCTGAGCCCATAGCATTCACTTACGGCGCAGATAAATTGAGAGGTATTAATCAGCAATGAAGCCGGTTTTAATCGACACTTCTGTTTGGATAGAATTTCTAAAAGGAAATCCAGATTATTTTCCACCAATGATTGCTTTGATGGAGGATGGTGAGATTTTTTCCTTGGAGTTGATCTTTGCGGAACTGCTTCAAGGAGTGAAGACAACTAGAGAACTGAATTTGATTACCGATTTTTATCGCCAATTGAGGATTTTGGATCAGCCTGGTTTGATTTTCGAATCAGGTAATTTTTCTAGAAAAACAGGATTAATCAATCGAGGCATCGGGTTGATCGATGCAGTAATTATTTATACTGCCGAAAAGTTTGATTTACAAATCTGGACTTTGGATAAGAAAGTCATTAGTTTTTTAGGAGATAGGAGAGTTTATCAGCCTTAGTGATTTTCGTTGAATAAGAGCTTTAAGGATTCTTGAAGCCGTTAAAATAGCATGTTAAGTAGTTCTCTAAGTCGTTAAGTGACTCATGTCACTATCCTTTTAGATGATTTTTCCGTTATTGAACACATGAGCTATTATATAACAACAACGATACAAGGTGACTTCAATCAAGTGATAGACAAAGTCACAGAAGAATTGAAAAAGCAAGGTTTTGGAGTGCTGACAACTATTGATATGAAAGCTACGCTGAAGAAGAAACTGGATGTAGATTTTCATAACTATCAAATTTTAGGCGCCTGTAATCCGCCCAATGCTTATAAGGCCTTACAGGCAGAAGACAAAATCGGTTTGATGCTTCCATGTAATGTGATTGTACAAGAAAAGGAAGTTGGCCAGATCGAAGTGTCGGCAGTTGATCCTGTGGTCTCCATGATGGGAGTTAAGAATGATGGGTTGGAACCTGTCGCCGTAGAAGTGCGGGATGGCTTGAGAAATGTAATAGCCGCGTTGGCGTAACCCAGTTTTTATTTACAAGTTTTGAAACTATGGCCTGTGAAAACACAGGCTATTTTTTTTAGCATAATGTGATTAGGCTACAAGTATAAACTGTAGACCACAGTCATGGAAACAGATATCATGATCCTGATGGTTAAAGAAAACTCTTCCGATCAACCTGTTTTTAGACTGACTGCTAGTATTCAGGTTGATTTATTGGTGATCATTTCCTAACTCATAAAGATAGCCATCGACCTTATGAAAAGCAGAAGATCATTTATCCAAAAACTAGGTGCGGGAATAGCTATTCCTGGATTAGTCTCATTTAATTCTCCAATTCATACTTCTCTAAAATCTATAAACCACTCTCTGGAAGGAGAGGAGTTTTGGAATGATTTACGAAAGAAGTTCCCGCTGAAGGATAGTCGAGTGTATTTGAACAACGGGACTTTTGGCCCGTCCCCACAAGTGGTTTTGGATGCTTTGCAAAGCTCATTTGTCGAAACAAATACAAGCGGGGAATATGGCCATATAGAGCCAGAGCGTGAGAAATTAGCAGCTTTTGTGGGGATCACAACTTCCGAGATTTCACTAACTCATAATACCACTGAGGGCATTAATATCATGTGTTGGGGACTGCCTTTGAAAGCTGGAGATGAGGTAATCATTACGTTACATGAACATGTAGGAAATGCCTTGCCTTGGCTGAATCGGGCAAAATTGCATGGGATAGTCTTGAAGCCTTTTGAACCTAAAGCTACTCAAGCTGAGAATTTAGATCTGATTAAAAGCCTAGTAACATCCAAAACCAAAGTGATTGCGATTCCACACGTCACTTGCACTACAGGATTGGTTTTTCCCATTAAAGAGATTTCAGCTTTTGCTAGAAGTAAAGGGATATTCACAGCAATAGACGGAGCTCATGGAGTGGGCACTTTCGATCTGGACCTGAAAGATCTGGGCTGTGACTTATACGCAAGTAGCTACCATAAATGGATGCTGGGGCCAAATGGTACTGGTTTTCTATATGTGCGAGAGGAGGTTTTGGAACAAGTTCAAGCATACCAAGTTGGTGCTTATTCTGATTTGGGATGGGATATGTACCAAAGTCCCCCTGAGTTTAAAGGGTATGTGCCTACCGCTCATCGTTTTGATTATGGAAGCCAAAGTTTACCGATGATGAAAGGTGCAGTGGCAGCGGCAGAGTTTCATGGAGAAATAGGGAAGGAGAAAGTAGAAGCAAGAGTACGGGAGTTGAATCAATACTTATTTGATGGACTTTCAGAAATGAATTCCCATTTGGATATTTTGAGTTCCTCCGAGCCAGAATCCCGGATCAGTATGGTCACTTTTAAACCTAAGAATTTGGATTATCAAGAAGCTGCAGGCTTGATTAGTAAAGAGGGTTTCAGAATTCGACAAGTTCCTGAAAGTAAGCTGGATTCTATTCGGATTTCAACACACATCTATAATAATAAAGCCGAAATTGACAGCTTTCTTGAAGCGACTAAAAATGTACTGGGTTAAGATTTCGGCTATTAAGCACAACGTCCGCAAAGGTTTCGCAAAGTGTGCAATTCAAAAGCTTCATCTCCTGAGATAATAGGGCTGAAAGCCCAAAATATCTGAGCCTAGCTCGTTAGGGTTGTGTAGAAAAAATAATTATCCTGTCACATAGGCCTGAAAGATCGAGAAATCACTTTTCTTCCAATTCAAAAATTCAAACTTACTAGATTTTTTTCTTCTTCAATTCCAATTTAGCTTGGGCTTCAGCGGCTCTGAATAGCGTGATGTCAGCGATCAATTTAAGAGGAAGGGGTTTGTCCAGTGGGAATTGAATCGCCCCTGTGGTAGTCAAATATTTCTTCAGTTCTTTCTTGAATTGGCTTACTCCGCTATTGGTAGGATAAAAGCCTATGTGTTTTTTCGCAGCGGCGAAGTAAACAAGTACCTCGGTTGTCTTGTATGCTGGTACTTGGTAACTGACCACTTCCTTGGCTTTTGGTACAGCTTTCAGAATTGTCGTGCGCATTTGCTCTAGCTTTTCCCGCACTTCAGGAGAGCACCAGCTTAGATATTCCTCAACTGAGGATGGTTTTGCGTTCATCATATTATTGAGATTTTAGAGTTTGACACAAGAATCAAGACTTTTTTTTCATTACATATCAGTCGAGCTTATTGGCAGCAGGCACTAATTTAGCTTTGAAATCTGGATCTGCCATATCTTTATCCAGTGGGAACATAGGTCGATTGATACGCTTGTAACCCAGTCTCTCCAAATCCTGATCTACGCCACCTGGAGTAAGGGCCATCACCCAATCTGCTCGCATATCGTACAATTCTGGAACAAGATATCCGATTTTTACTACCACGATATTTGCTTCTCTTGGCTTCAAGCCTAGGTCTGTAAAATCACTTTCGTTATGATAGGGCTTACGTTTTTTGGTGACGATCACATGTACGGAACCTACTTTCACTACTACTTCTACTTCCGCAGCACTGTCACCTTCTTTGATTGATTCGACTGTTCCTTTTAGCATTACGGGAGGGGCAAATCTGTCATCTATAGCCGCACCTGCTGTTCCTTCTACTTTCCCACCTACTCCGGCTGCAATTGCTTTCTCTACAAATTCTGGCCCTGGAATAGAAGCATAAATCAACGTTGGGCCATTTTCGGATTTGAACTCAGGTCGCTTCAGTATTTCTGTCAAAGTCCAGGTCACATCTCCAGCACCACCGGCAGTAGGGTTGTCACCCATATCAGAGATCATGAATGGCTTTTTATCAGAGGCTAGTGCCATTTTCAAACTTTCATCCAGCGTAGCAACTGGTGCTACGAATTCGAATTCATTTCGCACATCCCAAAAGCTTTGCGCTAATTCTTCAGCTGATTCTGTCACAGCTTTCTCGTCGTCTCCAGTTACCATCACTACGGCATGATTTCTAGGTTCGTCTGCCCAGGCATAACCTATCCAAATCGCGGCATCGATCACGCCTTCCTTTTTGGTCATAGGGTCTACTTTAGCATAGAGACTCTTTCCTGGGTCAATTCTCGTACTTGTCTTTTCGCCAGGAAGCAAAATCGGAACAGGGATCCAGGCTTTGTAAGCAGGCTTTCCCTTGCCACTTTCCAATCGGTCCAGCATGTTTTCAACTGCTCTTTGCTTTGATTCCAAAGCATCCTCATGCGGTGCCATTCTGTAGCAAGTGATCAGGTCTGTGTTTTCTGCCAATCTCATGGAGACATTGCCATGCAAATCCATAGAGGTGGAGATCAATGTCTCTGTCCCAACAACTTCACGAACGCGAATGATGAAGTCGCCTTCAGGATCATCCAGCCCAACCACGCTCATTGCCCCATGGATATCGAAGAAAAGCCCATCGTATGGCAGGTTTTCTTTGAGCATCGCTAATGTTTTTCCGACCAGCTCTTCATAAGCCTCTCGAGTTACGATTCCTCCGGGAATGGCATGACCTCTAAGTGTCGGAAACCATTCTGCTCTGGCTCTGTCATCTGAAGCCGAATCTAAGAAGGGATAATAATTGAAAATATCTACTCCTTCTCTGGTACGGAAGGCCGCCACATCACTAGTTGCTGGAGAAAAAGTGCTGGACTCAATTGCCAATCCTGCGATGGCTATACGAGGTAGGGGTTTCGATTCTTCTTTGGTCGAACAAGAAATGCTAACTAAGAGGATGAATAGAAGGGCGATAAAATTTCTCATAGCAGAAGGGCTAGTTTTTATTTTCAAATGAAAATGGCATTTGCCAATATCAGCTTTCAATTTAAACTAACATCTCGAAACATTATCTAAAATTTCTAAGAATGGTGTAAATCTAAATCAATATTTTTTTCAAAGATCTATTAGTTTGCATCAGGACGATTCGCAAGAATCTGGGTAGTATGCGCAAATCTATCCAACCAGCCTCTATGATCTTTTCTTATAAAAGTCACCATAACGGTACCTACAAACCAGATCGCCAGAAAAAGCAGGTATAGGAATAGATAGAGCCTGTTGTCAAATCGAGTATCTATAAGGAATTTGGAGACTTCCCCGACTAAAAACGGAAGGATCAAAAATACGCCATATCGGGCAATCAGAACTTTATAGGTAAGCTTAAGTCCATCCATTTTGATGATTCGGATTCCGAGCAACTTTTTACCAAATGTCTGTCCATTGGTCATTTTGCTTACGAAAATAAAATAAAAGAATATCAGACCGACTTTCATCAAGGAGAGTAACCAAACGTTCTCAGATATCCCTTCAATGATATAGGAAGTGAATAAAATCACCAGTAAGGAATCGACAAATATTGCTAAAAACCGCTGGGTCAACGTGACTTCAGATCGGTCTAAAAGTGGTTTTTTCGATACGTTAGGCAGAACATTTGAATATCTGGCGATCACAAATCCAATGAAGCAGCCAAAAGTATTGGTGATCAAGTCATCAACTTCAAAATGTCTATACCTACAAGGATACAAGCCATATAGCGCTGTGAGCTGAGTGATTTCAAAGAATAAGGAGGCTAGAAAACCAATTAGAGTGGCTAGGCCAGCATTTTTTATTTGGAACAAATACCTTAGAAAAAATCCCAGAGGTATCAGAAGTAAAACATTAAAAGCCGTCACCATAAATGCATTACTTTTCACGATGCTGAATAGCGAAATATTACCTTGAACTTCTTGGAAAGTTTGTTTTACAAATCGGAAAGGAAAAAAACTTGGGTCAACTTTTCCAATTCTGAATTCACAAAACCCTTCCGAGATTACTGGAAGAGGAAGGACTGTAAGAAAGAAGGCCGTTGTCGCATAGAAAGCGAAAATGTATAAAACTAAGCTTCGGTTAAACTGGACATAGCCAATTTTCTTATACTGAAAATAAGCATAAGGGACTACACTTGCCGCGGCAACTAAAGGGAAATAAATAATTGAAGTTCTGATAGCTTCAAAATAACTGTTCATGCAATCTGCGTTGGCTTCGCTGATAGCTTTGAAAGCTTCAGCTCCTTAGGTTTTCATTCCAAAAGATGACCTTTTACAATAACCGATCCTTTTAGAGGTCAATTCATCAAATAGTACACCGATAGATTGTTAATTTTGACTAAATCATCCCTTACCTATGAAAGACGAAATCACTTTAAAAGAAGCTCAAGAGCAAGTTGATCAGTGGATCAAAACAGTTGGTGTTCGATACTTCAATGAATTGACCAACATGACTATTTTGATGGAAGAAGTGGGTGAACTGGCCAGAATAATGTCCAGAACCTACGGAGAGCAATCTTTCAAGGAATCAGACAAGGGCAAAGATCTGGGAGATGAGATGGCTGATGTGCTTTGGGTTCTCATTTGTCTAGCCAATCAGACTGGCGTCGATCTTACCGAGGCTATGAAAAAGAACTTCGAAAAGAAGAATGTTCGTGACATCGATAGACATAAGAATAACGAGAAACTGAAATAGGAAGCTTATTACTTTTTTTCGTAAAGCCCAGTGTTTCCTTCTTCCAGTAAAGGCATCAATTCAGCAACTATTTTAGGGTTTTCTCCCGCAATGTTCACTGATTCCAAAGGATCCGTGTTATGATCATATAGCTCAATAGTTGGCTCGGCACCTCGAAAGTATTTGGTCAACCTATAGCGATCCGTTCGCATAGAAATACCATTATGATAGTAGGAGTAGGCTATATTTCCGGCCTGAGCTTCCTTAGATTTTAATAGGCTAGCAAAGCTTTCACCATCCAAATCTGTGGGGTTTTTAACTCCTAGCAATTCCATGATAGTGGGGTAAATGTCCACTGATTCCACAATTGAATTGTCGATTTTGCTGACTTTGGACCCTGGGATTTTAAATATCAAAGCTGAGTTTAGGGCATTTTCAAAGAGTGTATGCTTACCCCAGATTTGCTGCTCTCCAAGGTGCCAGCCATGATCTCCCCAGACAATCACAATCGTATTTTGGTCCAATTCCAGCGCTTCTAGCTCGTCTAATATCAAACCAATCTGAGCGTCTGAATAGCTGGCAGCCGCGTAATACGCATGCTTGATTTTCTTTGCGTAAGCATCTGAAAGCTGATGATCTAAGCCTGCTTTCTCTTCACCAAGTTGATATCCATTAAACTCCCCACTTTCAAGTAGACTTTGGCGTGCGACATTTTGAGGGACTGTAGGGTTTTTGGCCAATGGGATTTGATCCTCAACATATAAATCCCAGTATTTTTGCGGAGCAGTAAAAGGTAAATGTGGTTTGAATAAGCCAACGCCTAGGAAGAAGGGTTGAGAGCTGTTTTTCAGTTCTCTTAGTTTCTTGATAGCCAATTGGGTAGTGAGCCCATCTGGATAACCTAAGTCATCCACATCTCCTGCTTCATAAGGCTTGACTTGCTTTTGCATGCTCTGACGATTTTCTCCATCTGCATATGCAAAAAATGCATTCCAACCAGTCCCCCATTTTCCATGGTCGAATAGCAATTCATCCCAGCTGTAGGGCAATTCTCTTTGGCTAGAAACTTCTTCCTCATAGCCATACACATAGCCATCAGCGGAATGAGAGATTTTTCCAATTCCTACCGTATGATATCCATTTCTTTTGAGATGATGGATGAATGTCTCCGGCGTCTCGGATTCTGGGGTTTGATGGAATTCATCCTGCATGATATTATTCCCTAGTTGCGCTTGTCGACTTGGTCTTTTACCAGTGAGAAAGGCAGCTCGGGAAGCTCCACAGGTGGGAACTTGCACAAAGTGATTGGTGAAACTCACACCTTCAGAAGCTAGTTTGTCTAGATTTGGAGTTAGTATGGTGCTGTTCTCAAAATGACCTAACTCTGAACGAAGATCGTCTACTGCTATAAAGAGGACGTTAGGTCTGTTTGATTGCGCAAATCCGGAAAAGTTGGTTAATCCTACTAAGGCAATGAATACTATATGTTTTAAAAACTTGTGTTCCATTTTTTACTTGATTTTCAGATACCCAATCTAGAGCATTCGCTAGGTAGATAAAAGATGAATTACAGGAATCCTGAAGTTTTGAAAAAATAGTAGTTGATAAAAAATAAAAAGAGCTGGAAATTTATTTTCCAGCTCTTCGATGTAGTTCTAAATTACTTCAGTCCAGACAGAAACGGAGCCTGGTGCGCAATGGAACTCGGCCCATCCAGATTCATTCACCCAAACTTCATCTTGGATTTTGCCTAGAATGTCTCGGAAACTTCTTCCCGAATACCGTACGCCTATTTCCATGGAAATAGTAGTTCCGTCACCGTTTGACATGACTACAGCACAACCGGAGTGATTTTCATCTCCCTCTCTTGTCCAGCCGATAGCATTTGCACTTTCGAAGTAGTCACGCTGCGTCCCAAATGCAAAATCCTTCCTTGCATATAGCATAGGTTCTAATTCATCCACTCGATTGATAAATATCTCGTAATCTTGACCATCATCTCCTTTGTCCCAATAACTAGCGCCAAATAGATCCGGGTAAAAAACACAAGGATAACCATCTTTGCGAAGCAGAATCAACGCATAAGCCAAAGGCTTAAACCACGCTTCAACCGGTGCTTCCAATGCCTGAAGAGGCTGCGTATCGTGATTGTCGACGAGTGTTACGGCTAGTTCTTGGTTGTGTGAGACCAGTGATTTGTTGAAGATTTCCCGCAAATCAAATTGACTTCCCATATTAGAAGCTACGTGAAAACTGTGATGCAAGGCAGAATCAAATAGGCTCATCGTACCCTCTGTCGCATCAATGTATTTAGTCAATACTTCCAAATTCCCTGGAGCCCAATATTCACCCACTGCAAAAATGTCTTTACCCGTACGCTCCCTAAGTAAGTATAGAAATTCTTGAAAGTAAGCTGGAGGGATGTGCTTCACAGCATCCAAACGTACCCCGTCATAATAAGTGAGTTCGTGTAGCCAAGTAGCGTAATGTAGTAGTTCTTCCTTGACTGCGGGATTTCTGAACTCAATGTCACAAAACATCAAGAAATCATAGTTTCCTTTTTCATTCGTAATCATTTCCTCCCAGTCATTTCCATATTCACTCATAAGGTTGAATATTCCATGCTCCTGATTTCGGTGGTCATAATCTACCCCACTAAAGCAATGTTTATCCCAAATGAAGTCAGAATATTCCCCATTTCGGCCAGGGAAGGTAAATCTAGTGAAGGCCTCAATTTCGTACGGTTCAGAGATGTTTTCAAGCCGATTTTGCTCCTTTACTTTTATAGCCTGCATCAATTCGGATTCATCTCCGCCGGCTTTGTGATTAAAAACAAAATCGACGATGACTTGGACTCCTCTATCATGAAGCGCCTGAGTAGCCTCTATGAATTCGTCTTTAGTGCCGTATTTGGTTCTTACAGTGCCTTTTTGGTCAAATTCACCTAGGTCAAATAAATCATATGTGTCATAACCTACGCTCATTCCGCCTTGTTCCCCCTTAGATGCAGGAGGCAACCATACGCTGGTAATCCCTAGATTTCCCAGGTATTCGGCTTTCTCTTTTACTTCTTTCCAAAGTGTATCTTCGGGAGAATACCAATGGAAAAATTGGATCATGGTTCCATTTTTCATAAAAACTTGTCTAATGTGAGGTCGATTATTTTTCTATATCAAATCAAAATCAAATGAAAGGCCAAATAGATCTAAGAAGTTGAGTTATCAGGTGGCTTCTGCAAACTCAGAAACTATCAATAAACCGAAGTCAAGTTTTAAGGAAATCTCCATTTTCTCTATAAAACCATTTTTAATCAATGCCTTACTTATCCAGGTTTTGACAACTGGAAGACAAATGGTCAATTTTATACTGACATGGTGTGCAGAGGAAAGCCAAGTGATAATGACTTACGTATCTTCAATCATGAAATACTTCGCGCTTGTTTTTTTGCTTTTTTTATTATGTTCTATCCCTGATGGTCTAGCTAGACAGGATAAGGATAGCATTAACTCTAAACTTACAGTTGTTGTTTTGCCTATAGTGTATTTTACACCAGAGACGAGCTGGGTCTTTGGGGCAGGAACAGTCGCTAATTTCAAGCTCGGTCAGGCAAGTGAAACTTATGAGAGTCAAATTGCTACAGGTATAGCCTACTCTTTATACGACCAGATTTTAACTTTTTCTAACTGGAGAATTTACACTGACGAAAACAAAAATCTATTTCTAGGTGAATTGGGGTGGTATCGGTATGTGTTTTTCTTTTATGGAATTGGCCCAAACGTGGAGGAAGCAAATAGGGAGTCTTATAATGCAATCTTGCCAAGATTTCGTTTTTCTTATGCTCGACAAATCAAACCTAATATCAACCTAGGCTTGAGATATACTTTTGATAATTTCAAAATCACAGAAAAATTGGATGGAGGACTTCTCACATCAGGCGATTATGTCGGCGAAAATGGTGGAGCTATAAGCGGGCTAGGACCCTTGTTGATCTATGACTCTAGAGACAATCAGCTTTTTCCCACGAAAGGGAATTATCTAGAGACCAGTATTCAGAGATTTGATGGTTTTTTGGGCAGTGATTTTAACTATTGGAATTTTATGGTTGACGCCAGGAAAATATTTCAATTAAAAAAAGACCAACTATTGGCGACTAACTTGTTGGGACAGTTTAATGCTGGAGAAGCCCCCTTCTTTGCGCTTTCTCAACTTGGAGGCAACAAGGTTATGAGAGGACTATTTGAGGGGAAATACCGTGATATGAATCTGATCGCGTTCCAGACAGAATACCGAAGGATGTTTTTACCTCGATGGGGAGCTGTCGCTTTTGGTGGTGTTGGCAATGTGTTTTCTTCCGAAAACCCTTTCGAGCTTGGCCAAACAAAAGTTACCTATGGTGTAGGAGGTAGATTTAAATTAACAAAAAAGAAAAAGCTAAATCTACGTTTAGATTTAGCTCATTCTCCTGGAGAGGATCTTCAGTTTTATTTTACTTTTGGAGAAGCCTTTTAAAGCTTTATACCAGTTAGAATCCCGTTTTCCACTTTGCCTACCAAGCTGAATAAATCCAACGTAAGGCAAAAGTCTATATCGGAATCGATGTTGTGATTTTGTAGACGTTTAGCATGGGAAGCCTGAGATAGAAATCCTTTCAAATTGTGGCCTTCTTTCTCATAAAGTGATTTCATAGCTATCGCTCCATCATCTTCAGCTTCATGCGTTCTTTCAAGTGCCTTCACCAATGCGCCAGCATAAAGGGAGTCTTCTAAATTGAATTTACCTTTCCAGCCAGCACAGTGAATCAGTACATCTTTATCTCGTGATTGGATGTAACTGACAGTCGCTTGAAGATTTGGGAAAGAACCTATTAGGATTTCATCAGCTCCAGCGGATTTAGAAATAGCAAGTGTCCCATTAGTAGTAGTCATTGCTAGCTTTTGGGACTGGTGTTCACCAGATAGGTAGGCTAGAGGAGAGTTTCCTAATTGGAAGCCCTCTGCCTTAATACCATTTCTTTCTCCGGCGATCAAATAGCCAGAGGAGGCCATGGCTCTACATTCTTCAAGATCAGCGCAGGTTTTTATCTCCGAGATTCCATTTGCCAGTGCAGCAACCATCGTGGAGGTGGCGCGAAATATATCGACCACCACCACTAGCTTGCCTTGCAACTCGTGCAAGTGAATTAATTCTGGACTGAAACAGATTTCTACTTGTTGCATTTATTTTTTCAATAGTGGAAGTTTTTCCACTTGAGCTTTAAGGTTCTTATTTCTTACCTGAATGAAAATCTCTGTACCAGCTTTGCTGAATTCAGTTTTCACATATCCCATTCCAATTCCTACACTCATGCTTGGAGACTGAGTTCCTGAGGTAACTTCTCCGATCACTTCTCCAGCTGCATCCACAATAGGATAATGTCCTCTTGGAATGCCTCTTTCTTGCATGATAAAGCCAACCAATTTCTTGGATACTCCAGCTTCTTTCTGTGCTGCAAGCGCATCAGAATTGGTGAAGTCCTTGGTGAATTTAGTGATCCAACCCAACCCAGCTTCCAAAGGTGAAGTGGTATCGGTGATGTCATTTCCGTATAGACAATAACCCATTTCCATTCTGAGTGTATCTCTAGCACCAAGGCCGATTGGCTTGATATCAAAGTCTTTTCCAGCTTCGAACACAGCGTTCCAAACCTTCTCAGCATCCTCATTTTTCACGTAGATCTCAAATCCACCGGAGCCGGTATATCCCGTTCCAGAGATGATCACATCCTGAACTCCTGCAAATTCTCCTACAGTGAAATGATAAAATTTGACATCAGAAAGATTAACTGGGGTCAGGGATTGAACTGCTTCGATTGCCTTTGGACCTTGAATAGCGAAAAGTGAAATCCCATCAGAGATATTAGTGAGGGTAGCGCCCATGGTATTGTGCTGGTTTACCCAAGCCCAATCCTTATCGATGTTCGAAGCATTTACGACCAGCATATACTTCTCGTCTTCAAACTTGTAAACGATCAGATCATCTACGATTCCACCAGTTTCGTTTGGGAAACAAGAATACTGTGCTTGTCCAATGACGATTTTGGAAGCGTCATTTGAAGTTACTTTTTGGATGAGGTTGAGAGCTTCCGGGCCTTCCACCATGAATTCGCCCATATGGGACACATCAAAAACTCCCACGCCATTTCTCACGCAAAGGTGCTCTTCATTATCAGAACTGTAACGCACAGGCATGTTATATCCTGCAAAAGGCACCATTTTACCGCCAAGGGCAACGTGCAAGTCATTGAGTTGGATTTTTTTGATTTGCTCTTCCATAATCTGGGTTAATTTTCTAGTGGGCAAAGGTAAGGATTGAGGCGAAAAATGCACTAAAAAAGGCAACCTGATCGGGTTGCCTTCTATTATTTGTGTGCTATTCTAGTTTACACGGAGAAGCTTTCACCACATCCGCAGGTTCTGCTAGCATTTGGATTGACGAATTGGAAACCTTTTCCATTCAGTCCGTCGGTGAATTCTAGGGTAGTTCCAGCTAGGTAAAGCAAGCTTTTTCTGTCCACTAGGATTTTCACTCCTTTATCTTCAAATACATGGTCAGTATCTACTTGAGCGCCATCGAAGCCTAAGTCGTACATTAGACCTGAGCAGCCGCCACCTTTCACCGAAACACGTATATTTTCATTTTCTGCGCGTCCTTCCTCTTTTTTGAGCTCTAGGATACGCTCTTTGGCTTTGTCAGAAACGATTATCATATTTTTATATATTACTTTGTCTTAAGTTGAAGTAATGGGAAAACAGGCTTGCTCCCAAAATGATTCACTGCAAATATAGCAAATTTAAAAATGAGGAAAATCGAGCATATTGGAATAGCTGTAAGCGATCTAGAAAAGTCTAATTCACTTTTTGCGAAGCTACTTGGAAAAGAACACTTCAAAACGGAGAAAGTTGATGGAGAGAAAGTAGCAACCTCCTTTTTCCAGGTTGGAGAAACGAAAGTTGAGCTACTCCAAGCAACAGATGAAAGTAGTCCTATTGCTAAATACCTGGAGCGAAAATCAGAAGGTGTACATCATATCGCTTTTGACGTGGAGGATATTACGGCTGAAGTTGAAAGACTCAAAGCCGAAGGCTTCGAGATCCTGAATGAAATCCCAAAACTGGGAGCAGATAATAAATTAGTGGTATTTTTACATCCTCGAAGCACGAATGGTGTTTTGATTGAGTTGTGTCAGGAGAGAAGTATTTGATTGGAAGATTGAAAGATTTTAAAATTGAAAAATTCTTCTTGAGAAAAATATGTGAGGTAAAGTTGGAAAGTGGTAAAGTATGGAATAGGACACAAACCCTTTTTAGACCTCGTAAATACTACTTCTTAAATCTAAATTGCAGGGAAAAAGCCTGAGTTAAAATAAATTTGAAACGCTGCGTCGTTGCGCCGCCGCGAGAAAAAATAGTATGTCAGAATCAGAGAAGAGAACAGAAATAAGCGATTTGGGTGAGTTCGGCTTGATCGATCATCTAAATGAGAAAGTAATTATTAAAAACTCCAGCACCTTGAAGGGCATTGGTGACGATGCTGCAGTGATTGAAGCTGGAGACATGGTCAAAGTCGTGACCACTGATCTATTGGTGGAAGGCGTTCATTTTGACCTATCCTATGCACCATTGCCTCATTTGGGTTTCAAAGCTGTGGCGGTAAATGTATCTGACGTAGCAGCTATGAATGCTATTCCAAAGCAGATCACGGTAAGCATCGCGCTTTCCAACAGGTTCTCTGTGGAGGCAATTGATGCGCTCTATGAAGGAATTCATGCAGCATGTGAGCATTATGGTGTGGATTTGATTGGCGGTGATACTACGGCTTCCAGAAGTGGTTTGGTGATCTCTGTGACTGCGATCGGCGAAGCAAAACCTGAGCAAATCTCTTATAGATCTGGAGCTAAAGAAAATGACATTCTTTGTGTGACAGGTGATCTAGGAGCAGCTTTGGTTGGATTGCAAATCTTGGAGCGTGAGAAGGAAGTCTTCCTAGCCAATCCTGACATGAAGCCAGATCTGGGGAAATATACCTTGGTAACTGCTCGTCAATTGAAGCCAGATGCTCGTGTGGATATCATTCATGAACTTCGGGAAATGGAAGTAGTTCCTACAAGTATGATGGATATTTCTGACGGATTGGCTTCTGAGATTTTCCATATCTGCAAAGCTTCAGGAGTTGGAGCGACTATTTACGAAGATAAGTTGCCAATTGATAAGCAGACTTTCGATACTGCTGTAGAGTTGAATCTAGATCCGATTACCTGTGTGATGAATGGGGGAGAAGATTACGAGTTGCTATTTACGATTGATCAGAAGGACTTTGAGAAACTAGAAAAGCATCCGGATATCCACTTTATCGGTCATATCACGAAGTCTGAAGAAGGTAAATTCTTGGTTACAAAAAGTGGAACCGCAGTGCAGATTAAAGCTCAAGGCTGGAAACATTTCTAGGTAATATTTCTATCCTCAACTCTAAAAGGCACCTAAACTTCTTTGCTTATCGGGTGGGAAGATCGATGACCGGTGACCGAAGTTACTTTAGTGCGAGTGTTTACCATACATTAAGAAGCTTTTGTCTTATACTGGTTCAGTTTCGGATTAAAAGATTTAAAAATAGCATATACTTGGAAACCAAAAAACCTCTTCAAATTCAATTGAAGAGGTTTTTTATGGTTAAGGATCTTTTCGGAATATAGAGATCCTAAAATTTAAAGACTTATTTTTTCAGCATTAACCAACCCCGTGGATCGACGATTGGAAGGCTTTTACTATTTATCAAAAGTGGTTGTTTGCCTAGTGTCACTGTTTCTATTCCCTTTTCTGTTTCCACCTCAACAGGCAATTGGAAATCAATTCCGAGCAACGAAACTTCGTAACCTTTCTCTCCTTTTTTTGAGATTTTCACTTCTGGAATGTCAGTCGTATAGAGATATAACTGAAAGAAACCTTCCAAGTCTTTCCTTGAATAGGATTGAACAAAATCGATAAAATCACGGGTATTGACTTGATTTTCATAGGTAAATCGCGGGTCACTAGAGAATGCTTTCAGCATAGGGAAGAAAACGTCATCACCCAAAACCCAGCGTAAGGAATGCATCACATAAGCGCCTTTAGTATAAATTTCTGGATGATAGGCTTCCTCTTCTGTACTGTTTACAGCACTGACCACTGGCTTCGAATGTGAAATTTGTTTTAATGTGCTTTTTGCTTTTTTGAAATAAGCTTCTTCTCCACCGTGCTCCCAATAAAACATCCAGTCTCCGAAGGAGGTAATTCCCTCTTGAATCCAGAAATCTGCCCAATCTCCCACTGATACTTTATTTCCGAACCACTCATGTCCTAATTCATGGTGTAATAAATTGTCATAATTGACTGAGCCCATCTTTACAAATCGATAGTTATTCCCATATGCATTGATGGTCTGATGCTCCATGCCGAGGTAGGGAGTTTCGACTATCGCAATCTTATCTTTCGGCCATGGATATGCTCCAAAGTATTTTTCCTGTGTTTCGGTAGAAACCTTAAGCACCTCCAAAATGTCCTTTGCCTTGGCTTTGTTTTCCTGCAATACCCATACATGCATAGGGATTTGATCTCCCGAAATAGAGGAGAAGTTTATCTTTTCCTCGTGGAAAATTCCCATGGTAAAGTTGATTCCATAATTGTTAATCGGATAATCTGTTCTCCAATAATAAGTCAGCTTTTCGCCTTCTTGTTGGATTTGATCAAGTCGTCCGTTACCTGCAACGTAGTATGGTTTTGGAACGGTAATCAACAAATCCACGCCTTCTAAAGCTTCTGAAGACGGGTGATCCAGCGCAGGCATAAATACCTTTCCCCCTTCACCTTGGGATGAAAAGCCCATCCAATCATTTCCCAGGTTATCTTTTTTCCAAGTAAATCCACCATCCCAAGGCGGATTAGGAGCAATTGGGGTTTTTCCTTCATAGAAAATATCCACTGCATCGTAAGTAGAATTTCCCACTCGAATATCTAGGAGATCATTTTCATGTGAGAATTCTACTTCAGCCCCATTCATTTGTACACTTGTCACTTTATATTCATCGATAAGGTCGAGTCGAAGAATATCTAGCTTTTCTATGGTAGAAAAAGTAACTGTGCTTTTGCCTTTGATCGATTGAGTAGCGGGATAAAGCTCTAATTCCAACCTGTAATGCTTCACCTCAAACTTTTCCTGAAGCGGATCAATGGGGCCTCCCCAATCCCAATTTTGGCCGATGGCCAAAGAAATCGAAGCAATTAATAGAATCGTAGTACAAAGAATATTTTTCATTATAGTAAAATAAGGTTCTGGATTTGAGTAGCAGGGACTAATTCTAATAGTGATTTAGTATTGTTTTCATGTAAGATCAGGGATCTCGCAAGCAATCCTAAAAGTATGGATATTCATTTGGTGATCCTCAGAATAGTCAACTTTGAAATTTATTTTTCCAAATCAAATGTTCGAATTCTACCAAATACAAATATCAAATCAAAAGGTGTTTACTTCCTGTTTTTGACAGTTTGAAGTTTCGGGATCTATCAGAGCAGCATTAATCAAAAAAAAACCTCTTCAAAATTAATTGAAGAGGTTTTTTTAGGACTAAGAATCTTTCGGATTAACCGATAGATACTCTTTTGAATGCAGATACAGTCATTCCCTTGCTTACACTGTCAAGGTATTGAGCAATAGTTTTGTTGTTGTCTTTCACAAAAGACTGGCTAAGAAGCGTATTCTCTTTGTAGAACTTGTTCAGTTTACCAAGAGCGATTTTCTCAAGCATTTCTTCAGGCTTACCTTCAGCTCTTGCTTGCTCTTTTCCAACTTCGATTTCTCTCTCTACTACAGAAGAATCAACTCCGTCTTTGTCCAAAGCAACAGGGTTCATCGCTGCAATTTGCATTGCTACGTCTTTTCCAGCTTCTTCTACGTCAGCTCCGCTTGTGTTAGTCAATCCTACCAATACACCTAATTTACCATTAGAGTGGATGTAAGGAACTACAGTTTCAGCTTCGATGATTTCGAAATGAGACACTTCGATTTTCTCACCGATTTTGCCAGTCATCTCAATGATTTTCTCTGAAACAGTTAAGCCTTGGAAAGGAAGTGCATATAGCTCTTCAACAGAAGTAGCACTTTTTTCTACAGCAAGGTCAAGCAATTCATTAGCAAAAGTTACGAAGCCATCATTTTTAGCAACGAAGTCAGTTTCGCAAGTCAACGTAAGCAAAACACCTTTAGCGCCATTTTCAGACACTTTAGTTACAGCTACACCTTCTTTAGTCTCACGGTCAGCTCTTGAAGCAGATACTTTTTGACCTTTCTTTCTGAGGATGTCTACAGCTTTCTCGAAATCACCTTCTGATTCGGTAAGTGCTTTCTTGCAATCCATCATACCGGCACCGGTCATTTGTCTCAATTTGTTTACTTCTTGTGCAGTAATTGCCATTGTGTTATCAGTTTAAAATAAAACGGGATAAATTCTTTTGGAACCTTGAGGTCAGAACACTAAAGAAGGTCTGTACTCGAGGAGTGATTATAGTTGCTTCTTGGCGACTGGCACCTTGAAGAATAGGATAAAACAAAAAAAATTGAACATAAGCCGAAACTTGATGTTCAATTTTTAATTTATTTCAAATCAAGTTGTGGATTATTCTTTTGTTTCAGCGTCCACAGCTTTCTTAGCTTCTTCCTCTTCAGAAAGTTTAGCTTCTTCTTTGTCTTTCTTACGCTCTGAAAGACCTTCTTCGATAGCTGCACCGAACGCTTTAACTAGTAAAGAAACGGACTTGAAAGCATCATCATTAGCTGGGATTGGGAAATCTACCTCATTTGGGTTAGAGTTCGTATCAACTAATGCGAAAACAGGGATACCAAGCTTTTTTGCTTCAGCAATTGCGATGTGTTCTCTTTTGATGTCCACGATGAAAAGTGCAGCAGGTAGTCTGCTCAAGTCAGCGATACCGCCAAGAACATCTTCCATTTTGTCTTTCTGACGTGAAACCATCAAACGCTCTTTCTTCGCAAGGTTCTTGTAAGCTTCCTCTTTCATCAATTTGTCCAAACCGGACATTTTCTTCAATGATTTACGGATAGTAGCGAAGTTGGTCATCATACCACCTAACCATCTTTCAGTTACGAAAGGCATGTTAAGTCTCTTCGCTTCAGATGCTACAAGATCTTTCGCTTGCTTCTTAGTAGCAACGAACATCACTTTTTTGCCTGAACGTACGATTTGCTTGATTGCGTTAGATGCTTCGTCGAGGCATACAAGCGTTTTGTTAAGATCGATAATGTGGATACCATTTCTCTCCATGAAAATGTATGGAGACATTCTTGGATCCCACTTTCTCGTCAAGTGTCCGAAGTGAACACCAGCATCTAGTAAGTCTTTATATTCTAATTTTGCCATTATAAAATGTGTTTTTCTTATATAAGGAGGAATCTCCAGATTAACGTTTAGAGAACTGGAATTTTCTTCTTGCTTTTCTACGTCCTGGCTTCTTACGTTCTACCATTCTTGGATCACGAGTAAGGAAACCTTCTTTTTTCAAGGCAGGTCTGTGTTCGATGTCGAATTCGCACAAAGCTCTGGAGATAGCCATACGGGCTGCTTCTGCCTGACCTTTGATTCCGCCGCCGTCTACGTTGATCTTGATGTCGTAGTTGCCATCCACGCCTACTAGGGCTAATGGCTGCTTCACTACGATCTGGTGTAGATCGAATGGGAAGTAAACTTCCAAAGAACGATTGTTTACGGTGATAGTACCATTTCCTGGAGCCATGTAAATTCTGGCTACAGAGGTTTTTCTTCTACCGATTTTGTTGATCATTTCCATGAAATAGACGATTAAAGAGTGATGGCTTTAGGCATTTGCGCTGCATGAGGATGCTCAGATCCTTCATACACGTACAAGTTGCCGTATAATTTTCTTCCCAATCTGTTTTTAGGCAACATGCCTCGTACAGCTTTCTCGATCAAGATCGTTGAAGATTTCTCTTTCAATAATCTTGGCGTAGAAATACGCTGTCCACCTGGATAACCTGTGTGTCTCACATAAACTTTGGAGTCCCACTTGTCACCAGTTAGTCTGATTTTGTCTGTATTGATTACAATGACGTTGTCACCACAATCAACGTGAGGAGTGAAGCTTGGCTTCGTCTTACCTCTTAAGATTTTCGCTACCTCACTAGCCAATCTACCTAAAACTGCAGCTTGGGCATCCACTACCACCCATTGCTTTTCTACAGTTGCGGCATTGGCTGATACGGTCTTATAGCTCAAAGTATCCACTGTGTAACTGTTTAATATTTAGCTTGTTAAATTTATTTCACCCTCAAAAAGGGACACAAAGATAGGAGTATTTTGTTTTGGATGCAAAATATTTCCAATACTAAGTCCTAATTTTCACAGGATTAGCTTTTTACTACCAATCAAAACCAGGTTTTCCTGGCTGTTTTTCGATCTGGAATTCTTAGCTGGTTTTCTCTAATTGAGTGACCAAAACCTTGAAATCCTTCGGATAAGGCGCATTCACGAATATTTCCGTGTCGTCCAAACCTTTAAATCCAATCGAATAAGCATGAAGCGAAACTCGCTGCATAATTGGTAATTCTTCTGTCTCTTTTTTTAAATTGAAGCGACGCTTGATAGAAGAAAGGTATAAAGGGTTGCCTCCGTATAAGGTGTCTCCACAAATGGGCGACTTCAGGTAAGCCAAATGAACCCGTATCTGATGCAGTCTCCCAGTGATGGGTTTGCACTCGACTAAGGTATGAGCGTAATAGGTCTTCAACGTATTGAAAATCGTTTGCGCTGGCTTGCCGTCTTTACTTACTTTGGCGATTCCTTTGTTGTTGGCTAAGAGATTTCGGTCTACCAGCTCATTGCTGAATTCCTTGATCCCTTCCACCACTGCATGATAGACTTTGTTTACTTTTCTGCTTTCAAACTGCATGGCCAAATGCCTGTAGGCCGCTGGATTCTTGGCAATCACTAGACATCCTGAGGTTTCCTTATCCAATCGATGACACAGTTGGGAATCGGGGATGTGTGTCTTGGCTAAGTCTAGGATGTTCTGCGCTTCATGCCTATCGTCTAAGCTTGATAGGTATGGCGGTTTATTGATTACCAGGTAATCCTCGTTGTCAAACAGAATAAGATTCTCAAAATCTACTTTCTTCATGGATTCTCCTGCCTCTTCAAATGAGGCTGCAAAAGTAGGGAAAAAAGGATGGGTAAAAAACTTCTCTGACTTTTATTATTAGAGAGTTACCACTTTAAGCTTTTCTTCTGGGGAGTCGATTTTCACTAAAGGAAGTGAAAAGCTGAAAACAGATCCTTTACCCACAGTAGAGCTTACCGATATTTTGCTTTTGTGTCCCTCCAGAATATGCTTTACGATAGCTAATCCTAAGCCTGTTCCGCCTTTTTCCTTGGATCGGCTTTTTTCGACACGGTAAAAACGTTCGAAAATCCGTTTTAAATCTTCCGGAGGAATTCCCTGTCCATCATCTTTGACGTCTACCTGAATCGTGTTTTTCAATGTTTTAAGAGTAATATTCACCTCTCCGCCATTATGATTGTACTTCATGGCGTTGAAAATTAGGTTTTGGCACACCCGATAGATTTTCTGCCTATCGCCAGTAGTCAAGTAATGCTTATTAGGCTCTACGTCGAATTTGATATGCATTTCCCGCTTGGAAGCTTTGTGTTCCAGCTCCTCCATTACCTCTTCTAAGAGATCTTGAAGGTCAAATTCGGTGAAATTAAATTTGATTACACCACTTTCCATCTGGTTCAGCGTAAGGAGGTCCTGAACTAGGATGTCCAGAGAATCCAAGCTTTTGGCTGCACGTTTCAAGAATCTCATCCGAACTTGTTTGTCGTCTATTGCTCCATCCAAAAGCGTATGTATGTAGCCTTGAGTGGCGAAAATAGGAGTCTTTAGTTCGTGCGAAATATCCGCGATGAATTCCCTTCTAAACTCAGCATTTTTCTGTAGCGTGTCAATTTCTTTTTGACGCGCAATCGCATAGGAATTGATGACTTTGTTGATTTTCCGCAGGGGAGAAATAGAACCTTTTCTACCCTTTTCGCTGATTTCAGACAGATCTTTTCGCTGGATCTTTTCCATCAGGGAATAGATATCTCCAATCTCCTTGAAGATCAAAAACTCTAGCATGAATGAGATCAGCAGGTAAGCAGATGAAAAAGAAACACCCCAAGCCACAAAGAGCAGAATGGGAGTGGATTCATCCATTAATGACAAAAAAGCCGCAACCAGAGCCGAAATGGCTAAAGCCAGGATTAAAGAAATTCCTCTGGAAGTGGTAAACATTTATTGCCCTAATTCGAATTTATAGCCTACACCTTTAACAGTAGTGATATAGTCTTCTCCGATTTTCTCACGCACTTTTCTGATATGGACATCGACGGTTCTCGCCAATACAAATACGTCCGCGCCCCAGATATTCTGAAGAAGTTCGTCTCTACTGAAAACTATATTAGGGTTTTTGGCTAGGAAATACAAAAGCTCAAATTCTTTCTTAGGCAAAGTGATAGTCTTGCCAGCTTTGTCAATTGTATAGCTGCCACGGTCAATAATCAGGTCTTTGATCTTGATTTGGACCTGCTCTTGCTCTTTCTTGGATTCACGTCTGAACAAGGCTGAAATCCTGCTCATCAGCGCTCTTGGCTTGATAGGTTTAGTGATGTAATCATCCGCTCCCACATCGAATGCCGCCACTTCAGAATATTCTTCCATACGTGCGGTAAGGAAGATAATAAAGGTGTTTTTGAGTTCTGGGATTTGACGTATCTGAAGACAAGTTTCTACCCCATCCTGATTAGGCATCATGATGTCAAGTAAAATCACGTCGGGTAAAAATTTTGCAGCAGTTTTTACTGCTTTCAGTCCATCTTCTGCAGTTGCTACTTCGTAGCCTTCCTTTACAAGATTGTATTTCAGGATTTCAACAATATCAGGTTCATCGTCAACTACCAGAACTTTGATTTTTTGCTTATCGCTCATCAGTGATTTCTTAATGTTTGGCTTAAAATTAAGGAATATTTAAGGATTGAAGCCAAATAAAAGATTGTCAACGATCATTCACTTCCATGAAAAGGATAGGATTATTTGGCAAACACAGCACTATGTTACGGCTATGTTATGAAGTTTTGAATTAATTGTTTTTTAATCCCTTTGCTGAAATGATGTCCAAATTCAATGAGCCGATGAAGAGATTTGCTTTGATTTTCACAGGGATTTTGTTCTGATCCTTTGTGACCCACACCGTCACAGGGAATTCTCCACGGAACAGTTTGTTTTTGGGTAGCTGAGGCGAGAAGATGTATGTTTCTTTCTTGCCAAGGTTCGTGTCCAATGTTTCTGTTCCCTCGTAGATTAACTTTATGTTATATATTTCTTTATCGAAGAATCCCTTGATTTCTATGCTTTCTCCCTTCTTTAATCCTCGTAAATCTTGAGTTCTGAGGTAATAAAAACCACTGACTAAATCTTGCACCTGTCCAGGTAAATCAAAATCCTTGGTCTCTTTTAGGTTTTTATTCTCTTTATCAAAAAGCTTCATTGTCGCTTTTTTGTTCTTCTGATCGAAGTGCACAAATTCATGCTTTCTGTATTTTCCCTCTTCAATATGCCTATAGGACAAGGAGGGTAAATTCGTTTCTACATCGAGGTAGGTCCCCCAGTTGTCATTTACTTTTCCGAATATCGTAGCAGCGCCTTTTGTCTTGCCATACACATCTATTTTATAGTGTGATTTGTCGTTCTGTTCTTGTGGCCTTCTAGAGATTTGCATTTTTGCATCAGCAAGATTTAGCCATCCATAGGAAACCTCAAAGGATAACTCCTCTCCAAAAGTAAATGGAGTGATACCTGCTGAACCCTGTGCTGATAAATCAGAGAGGGTAAGAAAAATAAGAAGAGTAAGTGATCCGAGGATTCTTTTCATAAATTATAATGACAATACCTGACGAAAAGGGCAGTATTCTATAGGTATTACGAAAAAGCGTGCCGAAAGGCGATTAAAATTACGAATTTAGTGTCCCGAAACAATAGGCAAGTCCATCTTGGTAATGGTCTGTTGTTTATTTACTTTCACTGAACAATTGATTTTACAAATTCGAAACACATGAGTAATAACGCTGAAAAATTAAAGGCACTACAGCTGACCATAGATAAGTTGGATAAAACATACGGTAAAGGAACCGTAATGAAGCTTAGTGACAATAAAGTGGTGGATATCCCAGCTATATCTACTGGTTCGTTGGGTTTGGATATCGCTTTGGGCATAGGAGGAATACCTCGTGGCCGTGTGATAGAAATATATGGTCCGGAATCTTCCGGTAAAACTACCTTGACTTTGCATTGTATTGCTGAAGCGCAGAAAGCAGGTGGTTTAGCTGCATTTATTGATGCTGAGCATGCATTTGATAAAGCCTATGCAGAGAAGTTGGGGATTGATACAGAGAATCTTTTGATCTCTCAGCCTGACAATGGTGAGCAGGCACTTGAGATTGCGGAGCATTTGATTCGCTCTGGAGCTATAGATATTATCGTAATTGATTCCGTAGCTGCTTTGGTTCCAAAAAGTGAATTAGAAGGAGATATGGGGGATAGCAAAATGGGCTTGCAGGCTAGATTGATGTCTCAGGCTTTGCGAAAGCTAACAGGTGCTATCAACAAGACTGGTTGCTCATGTATTTTTATCAACCAGCTTCGTGAAAAGATCGGAGTAATGTTCGGTAACCCCGAGACTACTACTGGTGGAAATGCACTGAAATTCTATGCTTCTGTTCGTCTGGATATTCGTAGAATTGGTCAGATTAAAGAAAGTGCAGATAATATCCTTGGAAATAGAACTAAGGTGAAAGTGGTGAAAAATAAAGTGGCCCCTCCATTCAAAGTGGTAGAATTTGACATCATGTATGGGCAAGGAATCTCTAAAGTAGGGGAAATCATTGACCTAGGGGTGGAACTGGATATCATCAAAAAGGCTGGCTCATGGTTCTCTTACAATGGCGAAAAACTTGGCCAAGGACGTGAATCAGTGAAAACACTTCTATTAGACAATCCAGAATTGATGGACGAGCTTGAAGTGAAGATCAGAGCAGCGTCTGGATTATTATCCAAAGGAGCAAGTGAAGAAGTAACAGAGAAAGAAGACTAAGTACTTACGTTTTTTAAAAAGGTTACATACAAAAAGAGGTTGCTCAATCGATGAGCAACCTCTTTTTTATGGGCAATACTTTATTTTATGTAGTTCTAATGGCCTCTACAGGATCCATTCTGGCAGCAAGTGTTGCGGGGACGATTCCAGATACAACTCCAATGATAGTAGACACACCCAGTCCAAGCATGATGTTACTGAAGGAAAGTACGATGTCCAAAGTACCTAGCTGAATAAAGCTTAATAGGAACACAATGAAAATCCCGGTAATCCCACCTATCAAACTGAGGCACACTGATTCGAAAAGAAATTGGAATAGGATAAAGTAATTTTTTGCACCTAAAGACTTTTGGATACCGATAATATTGGTTCGCTCACGGACAGATACGAACATGATGTTTGCAATGCCGAATCCACCAACTAGAATTGAGAAACCACCGATCACCCAACCTGCAATAGAAATCACGTCGAATATAGATCCGATAGCATTTTGAATAAACTCAGTTTTGTTAAGTGCAAAGTTATCATCATCTCTTGGTCTTAGGCCTCTCTTTGCGCGAAGTAGGCCTGTCATTTCATTTTCTAACGCAACGAGCCCAATGTCTTCTTCCATGCCTTTAACGGCTATGGTGGGCTCCATTCCATTTCTTCCTGTATAATACATTTTGCTAAAGGCGCCGTAAGGAATCAGACACGCCTGATCTTTGGATGGAGTGTCAAATAATCCTTCACCCTCTTCTTCAAATACGCCAATTACGACGAATTTCATTCCTTTGATTTTGATCTGTTTACCAATAACCTCCTGCTGAGGATACAGCGTGTTCGCGATTTCTCTTCCTATGATTGCAAAGTTTCTTGAGGCATTGATTTCTGACTGTGAGAAATATCTTCCTTCCTCCAAAGAGATCTCATATACATCCTGATAGGAGTAAACTGCGCCTGTGAGGGCCATGCCTTCATAAGCATTACTCCCCGCTTTTACTGTAGTGGTGGACGAGGCAGAGATAGTCACTCCCTCTGCGGAAGTGAGTCTTTGTTCGAGAAATTCATACTCTGCTACTGTTCCCGGAGGTCTACGAAAGTATTTCCACCAAGGATAGTCCTGTGGGCCATTAGCAAAGGGGAATCTATCAACACGCATTACATTTGTGCCTAGAAAGGAAAAGGAAGATTTAATGTTGTTTTCAAGTGAATCTACCAATGTGAATACTGCAATAATTGCGAAAATACCCACCGTAACTCCCAAGAGGGACAATATTGTACGAGTCAGACTAGTCTTTAATGCTGAGATGGCGAAGCGAAAACTTTCCCATGTAAGTTTGAAAAACAGCATATCTTATTTAGTTGGTTTAAAACAATTTATCAAGTTAGCTGATTTTGCCTGATATTGTTAGTATCTTTGCATTTTTTAGAGTTATTCTAAATCACTCAAGACATCTAAAACTTATCTATGAAATTATCGGATTTCAAATTTGACGTTCCAAAGAAACTAGTAGCTCATTATCCTGCGGCAAACCGGGATGAATCCAGGTTGATGGTACTCCATCGAGATACAGGTGAGATTGAACACAGAATTTTCAAAGATATTACCGAATACTTCGGTGAGGGTGATGTCTTTGTTACCAATGATACCAAAGTTTTCCCAGCTAGATTATATGGCAATAAGGAGAAAACCGGAGCAGAAATCGAGGTGTTTCTATTGAGAGAATTAAATGCTGAATTGAAGCTTTGGGATGTGTTGGTAGATCCAGCGCGTAAAATCAGAGTTGGTAACAAGCTCTATTTCGGAGATTCAGATCTTGTAGCTGAAGTGATTGATAACACTACTTCTAGAGGTAGAACAATTCGATTCTTGTTTGACGGTACTGAGGAAGAATTCCATAAGACTATCGATACATTAGGTGAGACGCCTCTTCTGAAAGAATTCATTGAAAGAAAGGTAGAAGCTGAAGATAAAGAAAGATACCAAACGGTATTCGCTAAGAATGTAGGTGCTGTAGCTGCTCCAACGGCTGGTTTGCACTTTACTCCACATTTGCTGAAAAGACTAGAGCTTCAAGGCGTGGATGTAACTCCTATTACTCTTCATGTTGGGCTGGGTACTTTCCGTCAGGTTGATGTGGAAGATCTTACTAAGCACAAAATGGATTCTGAAAACTACAGCATTCCTGATGGAACTGTTGAGTTGGTGAATAGATCATTGGATGCCAAAAAGAGAGTGGTAGCCGTGGGTACTACGTCTTTGAAAACTATTGAATCGTCTGTGACTGCAAATGGTCGATTGAAAGCAAGTAGTGGATGGACAGATAAGTTTATCATTCCTCCTTACGAGTTCAAAATCGCCAATTCATTGATCACCAATTTCCATCTTCCAGAATCAACATTGCTGATGACAGCATCAGCTTTTGGAGGTTATGACTTGGTAATGAAAGCATACAAAGAAGCCATCAAAGAGAAATATCGATTCTTCTCCTACGGAGACGCGATGTTGATCCTTTAAATACTGAAAGCTCCGAAAGGAGCTTTTTTTATGTTCATACAGATATAACTTTACAGTAAAACCTGAAGAGTTTTGAATCCTTACTTTTGCGAAAAATAAGTATGACTAATAAAGCAGCAATCCTGGTAGCAGGAGGGAGAGGTACAAGGATGGGTGGGCCAGTTGCCAAACAGTATTTACCTGTTGCAGGTAAGCCGGTGTTGATGCGCACACTATCTGTTTTTTATCAGGTGGATCCTTCGATAGATTTGATTCTAGTATTGCCCGAGAATGATTTTTCATACTGGGAGGAATTATGTGCGGAGTATAAATTCAGCATTCCTCACCGTCTTGTTGCTGGTGGGAATTCCAGGTTTCAATCCGTGAGAAATGGATTGAATTCTCTGAATTTTGAGACAAAACTAGTTGCGGTCCACGATGGTGTGCGTCCATTTGTAAGTCAAGCAGTGATCGAGGAGAGTTTCGAGGTGGCGGATCTAAATGGAAGTGCAATTGCGGTGATTTCGCTGAAAGATTCCATTAGAAAGTTGACTGATGATGGCAAGTCATTCTATGAGGAGCGTCAATATTTCCGATTGGTTCAGACCCCACAGACTTTTCAAGTAGAGAAAATCAAAAAAGCCTTCGCTGTGACTGAACTTCAACAGTTTACTGATGATGCGACAGTCTATGAGAACCAAGGGTGGCAAGTGACTTTGATCTCTGGAAATGCAGATAATATCAAGATAACCACACCCGAAGACATGGATTATGCGGAATACATTGCCGCTAAGCAGATGTCTGATCGGTAAAATCCCATAGTGAAATTTCACCGACTTTTTAGTGGTGTTTACCGACTTTTAAGGTGAATTGACCTTTTGCTTATTTCAGGATGCAGTAGCTTAGACTACTTTCGATCATCAATTAAAACTATAAACAGATGAAACGAAATCGCATAAATAATAATGATGGAGGAATGATCTTTGGATTCATAATCCTCGCAGTAGGCGTTCTGATTCTATTAAGGAAACTGGATGTCTTTTATCCAGATTGGTTACTTTCCTGGCCAATGATATTAATTGGCGTAGGGGTGATTACCCTAGTTAAGCACGAATTCAAAAGCTTTTTTGGGATTATGATGCTGGGTTTAGGAATGTACTTTCTCCTTGAGCGAGAGTTTAATTTTGATTTTGGAGTTCAACGCTTCATATTCCCTATCGCACTGATTTTTGTAGGGATTTACCTGATCACTCAAAAGCGAAAGGAACAACAGGCACTCAGTGATATTCAGGATAAAATTAATTCGAAATCTACGCCTCCTGTGACAAGCAGTGAATATTCCAAAACGGAGGATACTTCTAGCTTCTCAAGCCAAGCTAGTGGTGGGAAATCTTATGCGGGTATGTCAGGAGTCTCAGGCACGAGCTACTCAGATAGAGTGTCTATAGATTCTATCATGAGCGGTATTAATAAGAGAATGCTGACTAAGGATTTTCAAGGTGGAAAGTTGACTGCTGCTTTTGGCGGAATTGACCTGGATTTAACTCAATCAGATTTCTCTGGAATAGTGAATCTTCAAGTGGATGTTATTTTTGGTGCGATCAAACTTGTAGTTCCTCCGCATTGGGATGTGCGTGTAGAGGTAACCAACATAGCTGCGGGAGTAGAAGATAAGCGTGCCTATCGTCAGGCTGAAGTTGATCCAGATAAAGTATTGGTGATAAGAGGAACAGTATTCTTCGGTGGTTTGGAAATCAAATCTTATTAACGAAATTCCCATAAATCCTCAATCCTTTGTTTTCCAAAGCATTTTCAAATCCTTCTAAAAGTAATTGGATCGTCCAAGGGGCCGGAGTAATCTGGTTTCTTGGTACGTTTGGGCTACTTATGTTTTATGGTGTTGAGCAATCAATTGCCATTGTCGACGCGTTGGTTTTTGCCTTATTTTTCTCCTTAGGAGTAAATATGCTGGATCGGGTTTTTGGGTTTTATATCCCCAAAGGAAGTAACAATTGGTTGCTGCTTGGATTGCCACTTTTATATAGTTTTATCGCCGTTTTGGGACATCAATATTTGCTCAAATGGGTGTACTCTGACAAAGAGACTTATCTGATTTTTCTTAAATCTCACCTGTATCTTCGATGGGCTATATTGGGTTTGGCTGAAGTATTAGTGGCTTTGATTGCTATCGTGGTATCGAAACTCGAGCAGCAAGGGGAAACACAGGAGCGGGAAGCGATGATGAATGAGCTTTCCCGAGAGGCAGAATTGACACAGCTGAGACAGCAGCTTCAGCCTCACTTTTTGTTTAATAGTCTTAATTCAATAAGTGCACTGACTGTTTCACAGCCATTGAAGGCTCGCGAGATGGTGCTGCAGCTGTCAGACTTCCTTAGAGGCACGATCAGAAAGGACCATCAGCAGTGGGTCAGTTTGGAAGAGGAACTGAGTTATCTGAAAATGTATCTTGATATCGAGCGTGTTCGCTTTGGACATAGACTAGAGATAGAATTTGATGTGACTGATGAGGTGAAGCAGATGCGTTTACCGCAATTGCTGATTCAGCCATTACTTGAAAATGCGATAAAGCATGGGCTTTACGGCATTATAGAAGATGTGAAAATCATAGTTCAAGCTTATAGGGAGCAAAATTATTTGATGTTGAAAATTGAGAATCCTTATGATCCTGACGCGGCAGCACCGAAAGGAACAGGTTTCGGTTTGAGTTCAGTAGGCCGTAGATTATTTTTGCTTTTTGGCAGAAAGGATTTACTCGAATCGAAAACTGTGGATTCAGTATTTACAGTAAGTATAAAAATCCCCCAACAGAAATGATCAAAACTTTAATCATAGATGACGAGCCTTTGGCGGCGAGTATAGTGCAGGAGTTTTTAGCAAATTATCCACAGTTCGAACTTTTAGACGTCTGTCAGAATGGGTTTCAAGGGCTGAAGTCTATCCAGGAGCATGAACCGGATCTGATTTTCCTGGATGTGCAAATGCCTAAAATCACAGGCTTTGAAATGCTGGAGTTACTGGATGAGCCCCCTGCTGTGATTTTTACTACGGCTTTTGATCAGTATGCTTTGAAAGCCTTTGATGCGATGGCTATTGATTACTTACTCAAGCCGTTTTCCCAAGTCCGATTTGCGCAAGCCATAGAAAAATTTCTAGCTCAACAAGCAGGGAATGGGGAGTCTGTCCAAAAACTAAATGAAATGGCAGAAAAGCGAAATCGCTTGGTCGTTCGTGTCAAGAATGAAATTAAAATTATCCCTACGCATGAGGTGACTTTTTTCGAAGCCGAGGATGATTACATAGCTATTCATACGCCATCCGGAAAATACCTGAAAAAGATGACGATGAAGTCTCTAGAGGAAGCGTTGGATCCGGCCAAGTTTGTGAGAGTTCACAGGTCCTATCTGATCAACTTGAACGAGATCACTAAAATAGAGCCGTACGAGCGTGATAATTACTTGGTGTTACTTCGTGGTGGTGAAAAAGTACCAGTGAGTAAGACCGGCTATGCTAGACTGAGGCAGGTGCTTGGTTTATAGAAAGCAAAAGTGGTCAGTATTAAGCTTGCTAATTGTGGATAATGCTGGCGCAAGTCTTCACACCTGCGTGCAACAGGCAGGCTTGTGTCTTTTGAGATGCAGTCTGAAGACTGCAATGCTTTTGGTTCAACTCATGAAACTTGAACCAAGTGGTCATTTGTTCTCTAAGTAGCGAATTAAACAAAAAACAAAAGCCCTGATCACTCAGGGCTTTTTGCATTTAATATTCGTCTTCGTTGAAGAAGAAGTCGTCTTTGGTCGGATAATCTGGCCAAATCTCTTCGATGGTCTCATAAGGTTCCCCATCATCTTCTAATTCTTGTAGGTTTTCTACTACTTCCATTGGCGCGCCGGATCGGATGGCATAATCAATTAATTCATCCTTGGTGGCTGGCCAGGGTGCATCCTCTAGATAGGATGCTAATTCGAGTGTCCAGTACATAGTGTTTATTTTAAAGGAGTTCCGGAGTTTAAGGGTTGCAAAATTATTCTTTTTTTGTAATAATTAGCGGTGTATTTCTATTTAAAAGAAAGTTGTTTCAAAATATAATTTTTCACATCCACTTTTCTCTTCACCGCAAATAATTTTTTCTTCATCATAATATCAAAATCAGCTGACTGAACGCGGAAATTCTCCGTATTGTTTTGTGCCGCTTCCAGCTCAGTTTGATCTCTGTGCAATAAATCTTTTAATAAAGCGGTTTTTATCTGAATTTGTTCCGATTCTGGTTTCTCGTCAAAATCAGGGTATTTTCCATGAACTAGTTTTTCTAAGAAGGCCTTTTCAAAGACAATGTCTGAGAAGAATTGGAATGACCTTACGATCAGATTTGCTTCCCTTGGTTTACGAGGAGGTAGTTTTCTCCATTCTTCCTGAATCAATTTGGCTCTTCCGACAAGCTCATAGGAAGTAGGTTTCCCTGACAAAACTTTGATCTCTTCTGTCAAAGTTTCCACTTTTCGCATTAATTCCCGAGGGTTCATTTGAGGCCCCGTTTGAAGCGTCCTTTTATACCTAGAGAAAATCCGATTGTTCAACTTGGAAAATTCATCCCAAAGAGGTTGTCTCTTTTCTGCAGGAACTTTGCCTGCTTCTTTCCACTGTCGTTGAATCTTCTTTGATATTTCAAAAGCAGTTTTAGCGTCTGGAAAATCGTGAGCTTCTCTGGCTTGAACCACCAATGCTTCATATACCTTGATGTTTTCTTCTGCCTGAAGAGCAAGTCCCTCAAAGAAATGTCTTCTGTTTTCGAAGAAATGCTGCACTATATCATTGAAGGTAGTTTCAATTTCTTCTTGATTTTCCTTGTCTACAGGACCTGTTTTGATCCAGCGAAGTTTTAATTCCTTATAAAACTCCGTTGTTTCTTTCCAGTCGGTATCGTCTTTTTTCTCTTCTGCTTCAAGTATTAAAGCTTTCTTGACCTCAAGGTTTTTGGTTCTATTCACCTGAATAATCTCGTTCAGGTAATCCTCTTGCTCGCTAAGGTCCTTGATAAGAGGCTCAAAGTCACCCAATGCATCAGATTGCATCAGTGATTCTCTGAGGTGAATGAGTTTCATTAAGAAGGATCCTTTATTCTGATTTTCCTGAATGTTATTTTTGAGTTTGGCTACTTTTTCTTTGAGTTGTTCAAATCTTTCCTCAAAATACTTAATCGTAGAGGCCTCATCTTCTTTTACTTCTCCGATAACCCTATCGTCCTGTCCCAAAAATCCCCTCAAATAAACTTTGTCGTTTTTGATATATCCATACGGATGCTCCATTGCTTTACAGTAGGTTAGGTGGCGGTTTTCGAATTTCCGCAAATTAATTAATTCAAAAGCACTTATCCTAAGAAAGCGCTTTTTTTGCCATCTTTGATTCTTAAGTGAAGTTCAAAGTAAAAATATAACGCATGAGCGCAGAAAAAATCATCTTTTCCATGGCAGGAGTTTCAAAAATCTTCCCGCCACAGAAAAAAGTACTCAAAGATATTTATCTCTCATTTTTTTATGGAGCCAAAATAGGGGTTCTTGGTTTGAACGGTTCAGGTAAATCTTCTCTGTTGAAGATTATCGCCGGAATGGACAAGGAATTCCAAGGTGAGGTAGTTTGGTCGGCTGGTTACACAGTCGGAATGCTGGAGCAAGAGCCTAAACTCGATCCAACTAAAACGGTGAAAGAAGTAGTAGAAGAGGCAGTTTCAGAGACTGTTGCTTTGCTGAAGGAATTCGAAGCAATCAATGAGAAATTCATGGATCCTGCTTTGATGGAAGATCCTGATGCAATGAATGACTTGATCGAGAAGCAAGGAGTGGTGCAGGAGAAGCTTGACGCTGCTAATGCATGGGAACTCGATGTTATGCTTGATAAAGCCATGGATGCACTTAGGCTTCCTCCTAGTGATGCTAACGTCGCTAACCTTTCGGGTGGTGAAAAAAGAAGAGTAGCACTTTGCCGCTTGCTTCTACAGGAACCCGATGTGCTTCTACTCGATGAGCCTACCAACCATTTGGATGCAGAATCTGTGCATTGGCTGGAGCAACATTTGAAAAATTACAAGGGTACCGTAATCGCGGTAACTCACGATAGATACTTCCTAGACAACGTAGCCGGTTGGATTCTTGAGCTGGATCGTGGTGAAGGTATTCCGTGGAAAGGAAACTATTCCTCTTGGCTTGATCAGAAGCAAAACCGATTGAAGCAGGAAGAAAAGACAGAATCTAAGCGTCAGAAAACATTAGAACGAGAGTTGGAGTGGATCAGAATGACTCCAAAAGCCCGTCAGGCGAAAGGTAAAGCTCGTTTGAGCGCTTACGATAGAATGGTCGGGGAAGAGTCTAAGGAAAGAGAAGCGAAGTTGGAGCTATTCATTCCTCCAGGACCTCGTTTGGGATCCAAAGTGATAGAAGTAAATGGCGTTTCAAAAGCATTTGGAGACAAGTTGCTTTTTGAAAACCTGACTTTTGCTTTGCCGCAAGGTGGAATTGTAGGTGTGATCGGGCCGAACGGTGCGGGTAAATCCACGCTTTTCAAAATGATCACTGGGCAAGAGAAGCCAGATGCTGGTAATTTCGAAGTAGGAGAGACCGTACAGTTGGCCTATGTGGATCAAAGTCATGATGCATTAGATCCAAATAAGACAGTTTATCAGACGATTTCTGAAGGAAATGAACTGATGATGATGGGCAATAAAGAAGTCAACTCACGAGCCTATGTGTCCAAGTTTAACTTCGGTGGAGGAGATCAGGAGAAAAAAGTTGGTGTGCTTTCCGGTGGAGAGCGAAACCGGGTTCACTTGGCTTTGACACTGAAAGAAGGCGGAAACCTATTACTTCTCGATGAGCCTACCAACGATTTGGATGTGAATACACTTCGTTCTCTGGAAGAAGCACTGGAAAACTTCGGTGGTTGTGCCGTGGTAATTTCCCACGATAGATGGTTCCTGGATAGAATCTGTACTCACATTTTGGCTTTCGAAGGAGATTCTCAGGTGGTGTGGTTTGAAGGAAACTTCTCCGACTACGAAGAGAATAAGAAGAAAAGACTTGGCGATGTGGAGCCGAAGAGGATTCGATATAAGAATTTGAAGTAAGTAGGCAGTGGCAGTGATCAGTATTCAGGTAGTCTGAATAAAAGCCGAATGCTAAATCTTAAAAACGTTTCGTCACTGCGAGGTACGAAGCAGTCTAAGCAGTCTAAAAGAAAATCTCCGGAGTAGAAAATACTTCGGAGGTTTATTTCCTACGAAAATTTATTAGTTAAACCCTCAGAATTAATAAGGTTTTGAGGGTTTTTTAGTTCAATTTCAGAAAAGTTGAGTTCTTCTATTTAAATCCCTAGCTGAATGGTGAACGGTCAAAATATCTACCTGAGTATCTCCTTTTGTACGATATAGGATTATATAACTCCCCTCGACAAGTTGTCGGATATTTAACTCACCGAAAATTTCTAGCTTTTGGCCAGCTAGTTGATATTGTTTCAGAATATAGGTTCTCTGCCTTATTCTTTGGATTTGAATTTTAGCATAGCGTTTGGAGTCCTTGCTAATGTATTCAGCAATTTCTTTCAAATCGTTAACTGCTTGATCTGTCCAATTTACTCGAACCATTTGTTTACTTCTTGATCCAGTTCTTCGTCTGAAATCACTTTACCTTCCTCGGAATCTTTGAGCCCACTTTCTAATTTTTGGACTAGAATTAAATGCTCTACCAAGTCGTCTAAAGAAAACTCCTCAGGAAGTTTCTCTAATTGCTTTTTTACCAATTTTTTAGTTAACATATTGAAAGAGTTTAATCAAATATAGTGATTTTAGGATTTGGGATGCTTTTTCTAACCAAGTCTAAATACGTGTCTTTTTCGTTTTGTTAAAAAATGTAACGTTTCCTTTAAACCCTCTGATCACACTTGAACGAGATTTATTAGGACGAAAGAATAAGTTGTATTGTTACGAAATTTTAATAGTTTAGCTAAAAAACAATTATATGAAATTTCAACTCTTTTGTATTGGTCTGCTATGTTTGATTTTTTCATGCGGGGAAAAGACCCTAAAACCCGATGAAAGTCGTGAGTTTGAGTTTGTGAAAGTGGACTCATTGGTGATGGATATTCTAGAGACAGTTCGGATTCTTGACTACCATCATGAAAAAGAACTTTACCTTATCGTGAAGCAAGCTAGTATGGAAGGGCACTACATGCTAATAGATAAAAAGGGAGAAATAGTTTCTGAAAACAAACTATCAGAAGGGCCAGATGCTTTTGGAATGGTTCTGCTAAGAGCAGGTTTTGTGGGAGATGAGATTATGTTTGTTTCAGATGGAAAGGTATTCGTCTATGATCTTGACTTTAAGCAACTTCGAAAATATCCATTTGAGCAAAACCCGAGAGTAAAGTTGGTTCATTTCACCTTGGACAATCTCAGCACTTTTAAATCCTCAAATGGTGAGTTAAGTGTAATCGCAAATCTAAATGATGGCTATTTGCAGCCATACCCTTTGGATTATTATGATACACTAAACATAGTCCATTTGCTGGATGCTCGCACAGGTACAGTTTCAAAAGGAGGGAAGTTGAATGAAAATGGGAAATTTCGTTCAAGTAGATTTTATCCTTTTATGGATAAACCAGTTTATTTTTCTGATAATCAATCGACCTATATATCCACCATTTTATACGGAGATACAACCTTATATCAACTAGACCCAAATCAAAATTTCAAAGTGGCAAACCAAATCCATTTGAAAAGAATACAGCCTGATTTGATCAAGGATATTCCGATGTCAGACGCTTCATTTACCACTGTTAAAGAGTATAGATCTGAAAATGTCATGTTGGGAGGGGCTTTTGATGATATGATGGGAAATGGGGATGAGCTGTTGGTAGGTTACCGAACGGGTGTGGATCCTAATTTAGTATTTGAAAATCAGACACCCGAGCAAAGTAAAATCATGAATGCATCCAAAAAGAGGTTTTATTATTTCGTCAAGAACGGGCGTCAGCTTGGAGTTCCAATTCTATGGGATTTGCCGGGCTCATTGAAGCTGAATGTAGGGCCAAATCTGTATCTCCAATATGGAGATCAAGCTGAGTTGCATGAGTTCGAGAAGGATTACCAATGCTATTATATCTATGAATTAAGAGAAAAGGAAATCATATAAAGCGATTACTTCCTGATTCCGTAGTACTAAATCAGTCGATTTAAAGAATATTTCTATCTTTTGACTTTTGAAATCAACTATGTCAACCTCAATGGTTTTTAATGAAGAAATCAGACAATCTGGATTTTGACAGAATAAGCAAGTATTACCAGCAAGTCAGTAAATCCGGATTCTTTCAGGATGTTTCTGCCAAACTATGGAATGACTTAGGTATGGATGAGGTGTTTCTGAGAATCGATTATACCCTTACCAAATACGGAGAGCAATTCCTGTATTATTCCCTTCGATTGGTGAAACAGGGGCCGTTAGTAAATGAAGGATTAGAATCCACGATTGAAATATTTGAGAAAAGTCCTGGTTTTGAATCCTTTTTGAAGAGCAAGCTTGAAATCTTAGCAAAGAATGATTCTTATTTTTTATGTAATCTTTTTCAAAGAGAGACATCTAAAAATCCCTGGTACATTTTCCTATTTTACATCCTATCGGGGCTTTCTGTCATTAGTGTAGTCTCGGCATTTTTTATACAATGGTTGGCTTTTCCTGCGATACTAGTGGTCACCTCCAATTTTATCATTCATTATTGGAGCAAACTGACGGTGTCTCTTGAGTCAAGGACCTTTGGGCAGCTAGGAGAAATGCTAGCCATTTCGCAGACCATTCTTAAAGAATCAAAAAAACAACAAATTTTCCTGCCCAAACAGCCAGAAATCGAAAAGGTAGGGAGGCTTATTTTTAAGGCATCTATGCTTAAACCGAGAATAAAAGGGTTTAGTGAATTAGCGGAATTGGCTGGGTATATTTTGGAGTTGATTAAGGCTGCGTTCCTGATAGAAACCCTGCTCTATTATTCACTACTTAAAGATATACGAGAGAAGCGAAGCGTTATAGAAGATAATTTTGAGTACGTTGCTTACCTGGATTTTGCGCTATGCATTCTACAACTTAGGAGGTCAGACCCGTCGATTACCTTGCCTAAAGAGCATGATTCGTTGCAAATTGACGGCAAGGGTTTGCTTCACCCTATGCTTTCAGAATCTATTCGAAATTCTATTCTGATTGATCACAATGGCGTTTTGATCACTGGTGCAAATATGTCAGGGAAAAGTACTTTCCTAAGAATTATAGGTTTGAATAGCCTGTTAGCCCAGACCATTAATTGTGCTTTCGCCTCGGAACTGACTCTACCCAAACTGAAAATTTATTCGTCTATCCAGACTTTTGATGAGTTGGAAAGTGACAAAAGTTATTTTTACAGTGAGGCCGAGACGATTAAAGAAATGCTTTCAGTTCAAAATGAGCAAGATTTTAACTTGGTTTTGATCGACGAGATTTTCAAAGGAACCAACAGTCGTGAGCGGCTGGTGATTTCTTCAGAAGTTCTGAAACAACTAGCCATAGAGAATTCTATCGTGATTGCCACGACGCATGACCTGGAGTTGGTTCATGGGCTTCCTGATTTTATGTTTTTTTACTTTACCGGACAGGATGTGGCTGGTAAATATCAATACGATTTCCAGCTCAGATCTGGAGTTTTGGATAGTACCAATGCTGTTTTCGCGTTGAGAGATATGGGATATCCAAAGGAGGTTTTAGATAAAATCAGGGAGAGGTTAGATGGTTGAGTAAGAAAATAAAGATTTTAAACCTTCGATGTTCATAAAAACATCAAAGGTCAGCTCACTTACTTCACTTCTGGCTGCGTCACCTGATAGTTATGATCATACAATCCCAACTGTCGCTTTTTCCAAACAGCTCCTTCCAGGAAAACTGGATGCGGAAGATTTACATCCCAAATCCCAAGTTTTTTTAATAAGTAAGAAGTCTTGTCAATATTCTTCAGAGCCAAATCATTTTCCTCTGAAGGATCTTCAGCAAGATTATAAAGCAGAGGAAGTCTATCTGGAATACTTACCAATTTCCAATCACCCTCTCGAATTGCTCTGCTAATGGTGAATTTCCAAGTCATCTCCCGATTGGCAAGTGGAGCTGTTTTTTCGGTCAGATGAGGGATTAAATCAACTCCGGTAAACATATCCATCGGAGTTTCAGTATCTCCAGCTAAAGCAAGAAATGTAGGGACGATATCAAGTGAAGTCACTTGTTCATCATAGGTTAGGCCTTTTGGAAGTAAACTCGGTAAATTCATCACGAAAGGAACATGGATTCCGCCTTCAAGCAAAATTCCTTTCTGTCCCCGATAAGGCGCATTGTTAGAAGCATTGCTATCCGTTGGTCCACCATTATCGCTGATGAATACCACCAGTGTGTTTTCTTTGAGACCTTGGTCTTCCAGTGATTGCATGATTTTTCCCACATTCAAATCAAGTCGGTGTACCATCGCCGCATAGGTGCGTCGCTTTTTGTCAGCAATGTTTTGGTATAAAACCAAATCCTCTTCCAGCGCCTGCATTGGCGTATGCGGAGCATTGAATGCTGCAAAGAGAAAAAACGGATCGTCTTTATGTCGAGTGATAAAATCCACGCTTTCATTCCCCACATCATCTGTGATATAAGTGATCGGAGCGGGAGTTTTGAAATTACTCTCTAAAGGTTCTTTGTAACCTGTTCCATTAGGCAAGGCCTCAAAGTAATCGTGTCCACCGCCAGTATATCCCCAGAATTCATCAAATCCTCTCTTCAGGGGATGGAATTGAGGTTCTTTTCCCAAATGCCATTTTCCGATCAAACCATTGACATAACCTAGCTTATTCAAGTGGTCAGCGATTGTTTGTTGCGTGAGTGGAAGTCCATTGTATTCAGGATCAAACCCAGGTTCAACTCCTCCCAGGTTATTGTCGTGGCCGAATTCAACTTGATTGATTCCTGTGATAAATCCAGCTCTGGAGGGACTACAAACTGCCGAGGAAACGTAGCCTTGGGTGAAGGTGACGCCACTTGCAGCGAGTTTATCTATATGTGGTGTTTTGATCTGTGTGCTACCTGTAAAACCCAAATCTCCATATCCTAAATCATCCGCAACGATCAATACCAAGTTATAGTGGGTAGGCTCATTTTGGTTTAAAACTGAATTGATTGTTGCCGAACTAATTAAGGGCCTAAAGGCAAGGAAAACAATCAGGCAAAGAGGAAACAAGTTTTTCATTGGGATATTTTTGGTAGAAACTAGTGGGGTAAGAATACCTGAAATTTCATTTAAAAAGAATTTCAACTAGGGTCAATGGCTGAAATATCGTTTAAAAGTGATTTAAATCCTTCTTTTGAATTTTTCTAATTTCACTCTATTTTCTAGCCTTTTTCGTTTCTTTACACCCGAATTATTTTGCATTCAGCCTAACAAACCTATGAGACAGCAACTCCTAAGATCCGGAGCGGAAGAATTGACGTATGAAATTCGTGGAATAGTGAAGAAAGCTCGTCAAGTTGAAGCTTTGGGCTATTCTATGACTTGGGAAAATATCGGCGATCCTATCCAAAAGAGCAATCATGTGCCTGAATGGATGAAGGAAATCATCGCAGACCTGATGAAAGACGACAAGACGTATGGTTATGCAGATTCCAAAGGAATGTTGGAAACTCGTAGATTTCTCGCTGATCTCAACAATGCAAGAGGAGGGAGTCAAATCACAGCCGAGGATATTTTGTTCTTTAATGGGCTAGGGGATGCTATCGCAAAACTGTATCAGTTTTTGATCCCGACAGCAAGAATTATTGGTCCTTCACCAGCTTATAGTACGCACAGTTCTGCTGAAGCTGCTCATGCCAACGCTGCTCCGATTACTTACAAACTTGACCCAGACAATCAGTGGTTGCCGGACATGGAGGACTTGTATTTGAAGGTTCGTTATAATCCTTCGATTGTAGGAATCTTGATTATCAATCCGGATAATCCAACGGGGATGGTGTATCCACGAGAGGTGTTGGAGGCTTTTGTGAAAATTGCCGAGGAGTTTAATCTGTTACTTATTACAGATGAGATCTACCAAAATATCACCTACAACGGAATTACGGCTGTTCCACTTGCCGAAGTAATTGGAGATAGACCTGCAATTTCACTGAAAGGGATTTCAAAGGAATTTCCTTGGCCAGGATCACGCTGTGGCTGGATGGAATTTTATAACCGAGAGTCCTCTAAAGAGTTTTCGAAGCTTTGCCAGACGCTGGAGAATGCCAAGATGATCGAGGTTTGCTCTACTATTTTGCCTCAGCTAGCAATTCCAAAAATCATGAAGCATCCAGCTTATTTCAAGTACAGAGAAGAATCAAATGCTCAAATCGGTAAGCGTAGCGATTGGATGCGAGAGATCTTAGGAGATATTCCCGGGATTAAATTTAACCCTACTCAGGGAGCTTTTTATAATACCATCGTATTTGACGAAGGAGTGTTGAAGGAAGATCAATTTTTACCGATCGAAGATGAGAAATTGAATGGTTTACTTGATTCATGGCTGGAGGAAAAAAACATGCCGTTGGATAAGCGCTTTGTTTATAATTTATTGGCAGCAGAACAGATTTGTGTGGTACCGATTTCATCCTTTTGCTCGGATTTGAGAGGTTTCCGAGTGACTCTTTTGGAGGAAAATGAAGAGGTTTTCAAAAGTACGTTTAGGAGAATAGGGAAAGCGATTGAGAGTTATTTGAAGTAGTGAAATGAACTCTCCGAGGGTTCTAAAACCCTCGGAGAGTTTCGCGGTTAGAATTTCAATTTATTCTTCAGAAAGATCAAAATCTAGTTCAATTGGTAATTTATGATCAGCTATCATCCCCTCTTTTCCTCCAAACCATTCTAAGACTTTTTCTCTTTCTAGATGAGTTTGCTTCTCAGAGAAGAAAGCCTTCCAAGAGCTATGTTTCCACTTTCTAAAGTCTTTTACAAATCCATGATGAGCAGGATTTTGATGGATATAGGTGATGCACCTTGTGAAATATGAGTCAGTATTTATCTTTTTTCTTTTCAAATTAGACATGAATAAACTCCCTTTTCTATGGTATTTCTTATTGTAGGATTGGCAGTAAGAATTAAGAAGATTAGAAAAGGCTTTGCTTGTGGATAGTGCTGGATCTTCATTTACCTGAATCAAAAAGTGGAAATGATTTGGCATGAGGCAATAAGCGAAAGTCTTAACTGCAGGGGACAAATAGAAGGAATACTTCGATAGGAAAAAAAAGTAATTTTCTTCCTCTCTAAAAATGTTTTCTGTTCCATTTGCATGAGTCCATACATGGTAATATCCACCGGGTTCAAATGGTATTGTAGGTCTAGGCATAATAAAAGTTATTTAACTGAATAATTATTGTAACCCTCCGAGGGTTTTTGAACCCTCGGAGGGTTCTTTACATTTTCAATGGTCTCTTACTTTGATCTTTGAATCAGGCACTATCACTTCCTCCTCACCTAATTCTTTCGAAAATTCTGACAAATCCGGTTGCCCAGCGTTTACCCAGGCCGTAAACCAAAAATCGGCGATCATTTTGACGGATTTCTTCATTTGACGCTCGATTTGGCTGTTAAGCGCTAAGGCGTATGCTTCGGTAAATTCCCTGGAATAAACCCGAACGGTTAAATTGTTTCGTTCTTCGTAGCTGTATTTTTGATCAGGTGAGAAGCTTTTCGTCAGCTCTTTTTCGATAGATAGAACACTATCTACTTTCGAATGCGCTTCTTCTACAGCTTCCCAAAGAGCTAACTGAGGCTTTTCTATATAGTCCGCCTGTCCCACCCAAAGTGGATAATCTTTTGCCTGAAGTTCAGGGACACGACTTTCCCAGAATCCATGAATCCCGACTTGATCCGTAAGCTGACCATTATAATTTACTGTGGTGTGAAGCGGGACATTTAGATCACCTATGTAATGACCCAAGTCTGCGGATAGTCTCAAAATGGCAGCAGAATTTTTGGTTTCGAAGGCTTTTGTAAGGTTTAGAAAAGTGAAATATGCTGACCAAGGCCCAATGCCATTCATTCGTAAGCTGTCTTCAGTAAATTTTTCTACCGCTTCGTTCCAGTATTTTGGTAGTATTTGAAGCGCAGAATCACCGTAATAGTCCAAGTCTATGTAGTGCTTTTCCGCTTCTCCTTCTACTGCATATCTTCGACGGTCAGGATTTACAGCATTCTCAGTAATGTACTGGATCTGAGGTTTGTAAAAAGCAATCATTTCCTCCGGAAGAGAAAATACAGCAAGCCTATTTATTAAAGAATGTGTGTAGAAACCCCAGGTGATTGGTGTGTCTAAAATTAAAAAAGGCCAAAATATCCAGACAAGAAAAGTTTTCATACCTAAAAATAAACAAAATCTTTATCAGGTAAATGCCTAGATAAAAGGTATATTTGCAGCCATAAGGGGTGTTTAGACGAATTATAGAATTTGAAAAAGACTTGCTGTATGAGGAATGTTTAAAATTCCTTTGGCGGATTTAATAAATTCTAATAACTTTGCACTCCGATTCGGAATAGGGACACGTAAAGAAATTCAATTATAATTAAGATATGGCAAATCACAAATCAGCTCTGAAGAGAATTCGTGCAAACGAAGCTAAGCGTTTGAGAAACAGATATCAGGCTAAAACGACTAGAACTTTCATCAAAAGATTGAAAGCAACTACTGATAAAGTAGAAGCTTCTGAGCTTTACAAGAAAGTATCTTCTATGTTGGACAAGTTGGCTAAGAAGAATGTGATTCACAAGAACAACGCAAGCAACAAAAAATCAAGATTGTCCAAGTTCGTAACTGCTCTAGGTTAATTCTCGAAGATTTTATTTCTCTAAAACCCTGCTAGACAGGGTTTTTTTTGTGCCCTGAAGTAATTAAATTCATAGATCATTTTTTAATAGAACGCTATGGATATATACTCCTCAATCAAAATTTCTCAGCTTGCAGAAGAAGATCGTCCACGCGAGAAGCTACTACTCCGAGGTAAATCTGCACTGACAGATGCAGAGCTCATTGCTATATTGATTGGGTCAGGTACTCCGTCACTGAGCGCTGTGGACCTTTCTAAGCATATTTTGGCGAGTGTGAATTATGATCTCATGGCGCTGGCGAAGATGTCCATTCAGGATCTAAAGAAATTCAAAGGCATAGGAGAAGCTAAGGCTATTTCTATAATTGCAGCGATGGAGCTAGGGAGAAGGCGCAAGGAATCGGAGCCTGTGAAAAAACCTAGAATAACTTGTTCGCAGGATATCTATGATCTGATGAGGCCTGAATTGCTCGATGAACAAGTGGAATACTTTTACTTGATTTTGCTAAACAGAAGTAATCAAGTGTTGAAAAAACATATGGTCTCACAAGGAGGTACAGCTGGAACGGTAGTGGATCCTAAGATCGTGTTCAAAATTGCTTTAGAGCATCTTGCTCAGTCGGTTATACTAGTTCACAATCACCCTAGTGGTAATTTGACTCCATCAGAACAAGACAAAAGACTGACCCAGCGGTTGGTCAAAATAGGAAGGGAGTTGGATTTGCCTGTGCTTGACCATGTGATTTTTACAGATGTTGGCTACTTTAGCTTCGCCGATGATGGTTCACTCTGATTTTATGAAATCGAGCCTGTCTGCAACAGTCAGGTGTGATGCGTGAGGCACACAGTGCAATGTTGATCTACCAAGCAAGATCCCATCCTGATTCCTCCGTCAAGGGACAGGTTGTGGACTTAAGAAAGAAAATATTAATACATGAAAAATAATACTATTATACTTCTGATTATCTCTGTAGTGGTTTTCGCTGCGGTTGTTTACACCTTGACAGGAACTGAAAGCCCTGAAGATTACATTGAAAAGATAGAGGCTGAGCGTGAAAGGCAGTTTAAATTCATTCGTTTCAACTTTGAGTCTCCTTTGACAGATGAGCAAAAAGTGACTTTCACCAAATTGAATTTTTATCCAATTGATCCGAATTACAGAGTAAAGGCGCGTATGGTGCCAATAGAAGATAGGAAAGTAAGAGAAGTCCCCTTAACAGACGGAACGAAAGAGAGATACTTAGAGCATTCTTGGGCTGAGTTTGAATTGAATGGAAAACCTGAGAAACTCTTATTACTCCAGGCTATGAGTGAACCTGATAAGCGCAATTTTTTCTTAGCTTTCGCTGATGAAACCAGCGCTGTGGATACTTATGGTGGGGGCAGATATATCAATGCTCGCCAGGATGGTAAAAACAGTATAACGATTGATTTCAATATGGCTTACAATCCTTATTGCGCATACAATCCAGAATATGGCTGTCCACTTCCTCCTAAAGAAAACTTGCTGGAGATTGCAATTCCAGTTGGGGAGAAAAATTACGAGAAATAGCCTTTCGGCCTAGCTCAAATCTCTTAAATTTGTACGTACTATTGAATAAAATGGGGTTTTCGAACCCCTTTTGTTTATCACGCAGATCAATCTTGATTTGCTTTATTATGAATTACTGATGAAAATCTCAATAAATCGATTAAAAAAATATATCTCTCATACGGAATCGGCGGAGGAAATCGGCGCATTGCTGACTCAATCCGGTTTGGAAGTAGAGGGCATAGAAGAGTTTGTTTCCGTCAAAGGCGGCCTTGAAGGAATCGTGATAGGCGAGGTGTTGACTTGCGAAAAACATCCCAATGCTGATAAATTAAGTATAACCACGGTGGACATCGGAACTGGTGTTTCTCCTATAGTTTGTGGAGCTCCTAATGTTGCTAAAGGTCAAAAAGTACTGGTAGCTACTGTAGGAGCTACGCTTTACCCATCAGATGGTGATTCATTCCAGATCAAAAAAGCTAAAATCAGAGGTGAGGTTTCTGAAGGGATGATTTGTGCTGAGGACGAGTTAGGACTTGGTGCCAGTCATGCTGGAATTATGGTTTTGGATACGGATTTACCAAATGGTACACCAGCTTCTGAGTTTATCGAGATAGGACAAGATCAGGTTTTGGAAATCGGATTAACTCCGAACCGAGCTGATGCAGCCTCTCATTTGGGAGTAGCGCGTGATTTGAAAGCACTTTTGGGGAGAGATTTAGACATAGATGCTGCTCCTGAATTAAAAGTAGAAACTTCTGGTCCTACTATCCAAGTACAGGTAGAAAATGCTGCTGATTGTCCTCGTTATGCTGGTGTGGTGATGACAGACTTGAAAGTTGGACCATCGCCGACTTGGCTTCAGAATTTTCTGAAAGCTTTGGATCTGGAACCTATCAACAATGTGGTGGATATCACCAATTTCATTTTGCATGATTTGGGTCAACCATTACATGCATTTGATGCTGCTAAAATTTCCGAAGGAAAAATCATCGTAGGTAAGCTTCCAAAGGATTCGAAGTTTGTGACTTTGGACGAAAAAGAGCGCAAGCTTTCTGGAGAGGAATTGATGATCAAAGACTCAAAAGGCGGACTTTGCATTGCTGGAGTTTTTGGTGGGGTGGATTCAGGTGTATCGGATAGCACGACTTCCATTTTCTTGGAATCGGCTTATTTTTCTCCAGATATCGTGAGAAAAGGAAGTCAATTTCATGGCTTGAAGACGGATGCTTCTTTCCGTTTCGAACGAGGAACTGATCCAAATATGCCGGTTTATGCTCTGAAAATGGCTGTTAAACTACTTCAGGAAATCGCGGGTGGAAAAGTGAGTTCTGAGCTGATTGATATCTATCCAGCCCCGATTGAAGACTTTGTGATAGAGGTGAATTATGGTCACATCAATCGCCTCATTGGGAAGATAATTGAACCTTCACAGGTGAAGTCAATTTTGGAAAGTCTGGAAATTAAAGTTGAAAATGAAACTGCAGAAGGCTTTACGGCCACTGTAAAGCCATATAGAGTAGATGTGACGCGTGAAGCGGATATCATCGAGGAAGTTCTGAGGATTTACGGTTTTCACAACGTGGAGCTCTCTGAGAATCTTAGAACGGACTACCTTGCAGAGCATCCTGTGAAGGATCTGAATAAGTTGCAGTATCGTTTGACTGAGATCTTGACAGGTCAGGGTTACTACGAGATGATTACCAATAGCTTGACGAAGTCTACGTATGCTGAGAAATCTGGTTTCCTTGATCCAAAAGACAACGTAGTCATTTACAACAAGCTTAGTGAAGATCTTGATGTGATGCGTCAAAGTTTGCTTTACTCAGGGTTGGAAGTTTTGGCCAGAAATATAAACAGACGTCAGACCGATTTAAAATACTTCGAGTTTGGCACCGTTTATCATAAGGCTGAAGAAGGATATGCAGAAAGCAGAAGGTTGTCACTTTTCCTTACAGGTAAAAAGACCGCAGAAAGCTGGTTAGAGCCGACGAAGGGATTTGCCTTTGCGGATTTATATTCAACAGTGGAAGCAATTCTAGAGAAGTTGAATGTACAGCCTGGGAATCTTTCAATGGTAGAGACTGCGCCCTATGCATACGGCTTGAAGATCATGCTTGGTCAAAAGGAATTGGCGACAATTGGTCTGCTGGACGATAAGATTTTGAAGCAAGCTGAAGTAAGGCAAGAAGTATGGTATGCTGATTTAAATTGGGATTTGCTTTGCAAAAAAGCTGCTGGTTTGAAGAAGTTTGAGGAGATTTCGAAATTCCCTGAGGTTCGTAGAGATCTTTCCTTGGTGATTGACAAAACAGTCAGTTACGATCAGGTAAAATCTGTAGCGACGAAATTTGGAGGAAAATTATTAAAAAGAATTGGAGTTTTTGATGTGTACCAAGGTGATAAAATTGATGCAAGCAAGAAGGCCTATGCATTAAGTTTTCACTTACAGGATCAGGAAAATACTTTGACTGATAAGGTAATTGACAAAACTATGAGTAAATTGATTCAAGCCTTTGAGAAAGAGGTAGGTGCTTTGATAAGAACATAGAAATGATTCAAGAAGAACTGCAAAAATTGGAGAAACTAGCATTAAGAGCTAGTAGTAAATTGCTGGAGATAAGTGAAGAAAACCAGCAATTGAAACAAAAATTATCCGAAGTGAGCACTGCTTTGGGTAAAAAAGAGCAGGAAATTGAACATTTTAAAAATAAAATTAAAATTAGTAACATTGTGGACAACCAACCGGTGAATCCGGAACAGTCAACTGAAATGAGTGACCTAATCAATAATTATATACAAGAAATCGATCATTTAATCACCTACTTATCTGAGTGATATGGAGACACTTGCCATCAGGTTAAAAATAGGGGATAGAGAATATCCCATGCGCGTGAAGATCGAGGACGAGTCCAAAATCCGTCATGCTGGCAAGCTGATTAATGAAAAATTAAGAAAGTATAAAGAGGAATTTGGACTGGACGACAACCAGGATTTGCTGGCTATGGTAGCTTTTGATTGCATGGTGGAATCATTGGAGACTAACCAAGTAAATACGGAAGATTCCGAGCATATAAAATCCAGTATTTCTCATATCAATGCCTTGCTTGCTAAGGCTTTGTAATTATTTATAACACAAAAATCAGAAGATTTTTCAGATTCCCCCAGGTTTAATTTATATCCAAAATACCTATGGGAGACATACTATATATTGTCCTCGCAGCCCTAATTGGGACTGGTGCAGGAGCTGCTATTGCTGGCGCATTAATTAAAAATAAAAATTCTAAACTAGAAGAAGAAACCCGCGAGCGTGTGAAATCCATGCTTCGTGAAGCTGAAATCAATGCAGAGTCTATCAAAAAAGACAGGATTCTGGAAGCTAAGGAAAAGTATCTCAAGCTTAAGTCTGAGTTTGATGAGGAGATGGGTAATAAGAAGAATATTATCATCACCAATGAGAATAAAGTTAAGCAAAGAGAGCAGCAGGTTTCAAAGGAATTAGAGCAGGTCAAAAGAAAAGAAGCTGAGCTAGATAGCAAATCAGAGAATTTAGCTGCGCAGTTACACTCAGTGAAAGTTAAAAAAGAGGAGCTAGATCGTGTAACTAACCAACGTATTGCCGACTTAGAAAAAGTAGCAAACCTTACCCGCGAAGAAGCACGTGATCAATTGGTAACTATGCTTACAGAGGAGGCTAATTCCAGAGCATCTTCACAAATCAAAGATATACTAGACGAAGCTAAACTTACCGCTACCAAGCAGGCCAAAAAGATCGTCTTGGATACTATTCAGCGTACAGCTACTGAACATGCGGTAGAAAACTGTGTGTCTGTATTCAACATCGAAAGTGACGATATCAAAGGTAAAATCATCGGTAGAGAAGGTAGAAATATACGTGCGCTGGAAGCAGCAACTGGAGTAGAAATCGTAGTAGATGATACACCTGAAGCAATCATCATCTCTGGTTTTGATCCAGTGAGAAGAGAAGTAGCAAGACTTTCACTTCATAGATTGGTGCAGGATGGACGTATTCACCCAGCTAGGATCGAAGAAGTTGTGGCCAAAACCGAAAAGAATATAGAAGAAGAGATCGTTGAGATCGGCGAGAGAACTTGTATAGATCTTGGTATTCATGGCCTACATCCTGAGTTGATCAGAATGGTAGGACGTATGAGATATAGATCTTCTTACGGCCAGAACTTACTTCAGCACTCTAGAGAAGTAGCCAAGCTTTGTGCTACTATGGCTGCTGAAATGGGTCTTAATGCTAAGATGGCTAAGCGTGCAGGTTTGCTTCATGATATCGGAAAAGTATGGCATGAAGAGCAAGAGCTTCCTCACGCTATTTTGGGTATGGAACTGGCTAAGCGATACAAGGAGCATCCAGAGATCTGTAATGCGATCGGAGCTCACCACGATGAGATTGAGATGACTACCATGATCTCACCTATCGTTCAGGCTTCAGATGCGATTTCAGGAGCTAGACCAGGAGCTAGACGTGAAGTGATGGATAGTTACATCAAACGTCTGAAAGACCTTGAGGAGCTCGCATTAGGCTTTGACGGAGTAAATAAATGCTTTGCGATGCAAGCAGGTCGTGAACTTCGTGTTTTAGTAGATGCTGATAATGTTGATGATTCTACAGCGGGTAAGCTTTCTTTTGATATTTCTCAGAAAATAGAGAAGGAAATGCAGTATCCAGGACAGATCAAAATCACAGTAATTCGTGAAATGAGATCAGTAAATTACGCTAGATAACTTAAGAATTAATTCTTACTTTAAGGGCAGCTACTCATCGGTAGCTGTCTTTTTTTGCACTTATGTTTTTACTTCATTCGCTATTACTTGAGATTTTCGAATGGCTCTATGATGGAGTTACCTATTTGAATAGGCGAAAAATCACGAGTTCGGAAAGAACAATTTTGGAAAATGCATTTCCATACTACCAGAGACTCAATCAAAAGCACCAAGATAAGTTTGTGCAAAAATTGGAAATGATCTTAACAGGAAAATCATTTATAGGCAGGTCAGATATTAGAGTAGTTACTCCAGAGATGAAAGTGCTTATTGGGGCGACGATAGTGATGGTGACTTTTGGCTTGGATGATCTTCGATTACCACATTTCAATAAGATTTTGATTTATCCAGACACGTATTACAGCACTATTTCAAAGCACTATCATCGTGGCGAGGTCAATCCACGACTCGGGATTATCGTTGTTTCTTGGAGTTGTTTTTTAGATGGGATGCAGCATGAAAGTGACGGAGTGAATCTGGGTATCCACGAAATAGCCCATGCCTTGAAACTGGAAAATCAGATTTATAACAACGGAGAAAGTGAATTCTTCAATCCTATAGTTTATAGGGACTTTCATGTCTTGGCGAGCCAGGAAATAGGAAGAATAAAAGCCGGGAACTTGACTGTCTTTAGGTCAAATGCCGGCTTAAATGAGGATGAATTCTTTGCGGTAGCTTTGGAGACCTTCTTTGAAAAGCCCCACGAGTTTTTTGAATATAATCAGATACTCTATGGGACTTTGGTACGCCTCATGCGCCAAGATCCGCGAGTGTGGATCCGGTAATAGGTGTTCTTTATTGATTTAAAAGAGTCTGCTACGCTTCCATCAATTTCTTTAGAATCTTAATCGCGGCTTCTGAGAGAACAGTTCCAGGCCCAAAAACCTCCGATACTCCAGCATCAAAAAGGTATTGGTAGTCTTGAGTGGGAATCACGCCGCCAGCTACTACCATGATATCGGCTCTTCCCAATTTCTTCAAGGCTTCTATCAATTGCGGTACAAGTGTCTTATGGCCTGCGGCCAAAGAGGACGCTCCGACGATATGGACATCATTCTCTATGGCTTGCTGAGCAACTTCTTCCGGAGTTTGGAAAAGCGGCCCGATGTCCACGTCAAACCCCATATCAGCAAAACCTGTGGCGATGATTTTAGCCCCACGATCGTGTCCGTCCTGACCCATTTTGGCAACCATGATTCTTGGTCGACGACCTTCCATTTCGGCGAATTCGTCAGATAGGGCAATGGCTTTTTGAAACGATTCCTGATTTTTCACTTCTGCTGCGTAAACTCCCGTGATAGATTTTGTTTGTGCTTGATGGCGGCCGAAAATCTCCTCCATTGCATCTGAGATTTCTCCCAAAGTAGCTCTTTTTCTCGCTGCATCGATAGCCAATTCAAGTAGATTTCCATCACCTGACTTAGCTGCCTGAGTAAGGACTTTCAGGCTTTTGGCTACTTCTTCCTGATTTCTTGAATACTTCACGCCTTTGAGTCTTGCAAGCTGAGATTCTCTGACGGCTTGGTTGTCCACATCGCGAACTTCAATCTCAGACTTTTCATCTACCTGATAGCGATTAACACCAACAATGATGTCTCTGCCACTGTCGATCCTCGCTTGCTTTTTGGCGGCAGCCTCTTCAATTCTTAGCTTAGGTAAACCTGCTTCTATGGCTTTTGCCATTCCGCCCAGTTCTTCCACTTCTTCGATCAATGTCCAAGCACGCTGCACCAATTGATCTGTCAAGAACTCCACATAATGCGATCCTCCCCAAGGATCAACCACATTGGTGATGCCAGTTTCTTCCTGAAGGACTAGTTGTGTGTTTCTGGCAATCCTTGCAGAAAAATCTGTAGGCAAAGCGATGGCTTCATCCAGTGAATTTGTGTGAAGAGATTGTGTGTGTCCCATTACAGCAGCAAGTGCTTCGATGGCCGTTCGAGTTACATTATTATATGGGTCTTGCTCGGTAAGTGACCAGCCAGAAGTTTGGCAGTGAGTTCTTAGAGCTAGGGATTTGTCAGATTTTGGATTGAACTGCTTGACGATTTTCGCCCATAGTAAGCGACCTGCCCGCATCTTGGCGATTTCCATAAAGTAATTCATGCCAACCGCCCAAAAGAATGAAAGCCTAGGCGCAAATTCGTCTATGTCCAATCCGGTTTTTACGCCTGTTCTCAAATACTCCAATCCATCTGCAAGTGTGTAAGCCAATTCAATGTCTGCCGTAGCTCCAGCTTCCTGCATGTGATAACCAGAAATGGAGATGGAATTGAAGCGAGGCATGCGCTCCGAAGTGAATTTGAATATGTCGGCGATGATCCGCATCGATGGCTGCGGTGGATAGATATAAGTGTTTCGCACCATAAACTCCTTCAGAATATCATTCTGAATAGTTCCATTTAGCTGCTCCGGTTTTACTCCTTGCTCTTCTGCTGCAACTATGTAAAAAGCCAAAATTGGAATCACCGCTCCATTCATGGTCATGGAGACAGACATCTGATCCAGAGGAATCTGGTCAAACAAGATCTTCATGTCTTCCACAGAATCGATCGCAACGCCAGCTTTTCCCACATCGCCGACAACACGTGGATGATCTGAATCATATCCTCTGTGAGTAGCCAAATCAAAAGCAACGGAAAGTCCTTTCTGACCACCGGCTAGGTTTTTTCTGTAAAAAGAATTGGACTCTTCCGCAGTAGAAAAACCTGCGTACTGGCGAATTGTCCAAGCTCGCATGCGATACATCGTACTGTAAGGCCCTCTTAGATAAGGAGGGATTCCTGCTGCAAAATTCACATGTGAGAGCTGAGCGATTTGCTTTCCATCAAAAACTGATGGAATAGAAATCTGCTCTGGGGCTTCCCAGTTAGTTGTTTCTTCAACGATGGACGTCTGAATCTCTACAGATTTCCAATTTTTCAGGTCTGGTCTCATGCGTGATTCAGTATGTTTTGTTCTACAAAGTATGTCGCTCTGCTTGGAAGCAGTTCAAATTCCTTTTCAGCTATTGGCTCAAATGCTAGGTGGTTTTCCAATTTACCTTTGGCTAAGTATTTATTCACACCAACTTTTATATCTGAATCGGCTAGAACTCTCTTCTGGGCCTTTTCTCGAGAATCTCGAATTTCAGCATGGAGTGTCCTGTCTTCGAAGCTTTTCAGCCAGCCGCCTTTTTCTTCCAAATCCTGAAGTCCTTCGATTACGAATTTTTCAATTTCTCGTTGAAGTGTTTCTAAGTAATATGATCCGGCGGCAGGGTCCATGACTTTATCCAAATAGCTCTCCTCATTAAGAATAGAAGAAACATTTCTCGCGATTCTCTTTTCCAGTACGGAGGCATCTTTTCCTTCCGTAGGTTTCACCCAAAGGGAATTTCCACCTCCAAGAATCCCTGCCATCGCTTCATAAGTCTGGCGAATGAGATTGGTGTTTTTGTCCAGAAGTGATTTGCTCCATTGGCTGGTGGAGGTAGTGATGTGAATATTCTCCATCTCGATCTGTACACCGTAGTTAGCGGCTAGTTCCACGATGAGCTTGCGCAATGCCTTCACCTTAGCGATTTCTGCAAAGTGTGAATCACCGACAGCAGTATGGAAAGCTAAATTTTCAAACACTTGAGTTGGTGAAATCGCTCTTTTGGAAAGCACGTCTATTAACTCTATGACTTCTCCCAAACCAAAAATCAGTTCCTCGATCCCAGTAGCACCAGAATTTGCGTAGCGAGATAAATTTATTGTGATCGGATAAAATTCTCTAAACTCCTTGAAGTCATTTATCGCTTTAGCTGCTTGGTTGACTTCCTCATCAAAATTATCTCCACTTTGAAAGAGCTTGTCGCAAGGAGACCAGATAATTGATCCCCGTAGCATTCCTGGTTTTAGCGTTAGAGAATCTATCCATTCCTGTATTTGATGAAAAAACTGGGTCGTTTCTCCAGTAGGCAGGAAATTGGTGGATATAAACTCCGTGTGAACTGCTTTTAGAACTTGGTTTAGATTTTCTGTCCCTTCCAAATGCAGTATTAGTCCGTCTGCTCCGTTCTGAAGGGCATGGAGAACCTCTTCATTTGTCTCTTTTTCATTTTCTGGAAATACAGACACTACATTATTCCAGACACGTGGAGATGTACCAGGTATTTTAGCGTCTGGATGAAATTTATTTTCGGCCGCTAAGCCATCTACATCTTCTGATGTGTAGAAGGGAGAGATCTTGACTTTATTCCAAAGTGAGGAGGTAAGTGTGTCCTCAAAATCTTTTCCTTTTAGGTCTCTTTTTACTTGTTCAATCCACTCATCTTTGCTGGAGGGAGGGAATGAATAGAAGTCCTGATTTGTCATAGTTGGGTTTACAATTGTACTTAATCTGTATTTCTACGAATAAAAACCATTTATTGATTAGTAGTGGTAGATCAAAATGGGCTTCATCAAAATTAGGAAAATGAGGGAGAAATAAAGAAGCTAAAGGATTGACTTTATTATTTCGATTTGTTTTGCAGATCTTTTCAAAAGCCTGAAAACTAGAATAGTTACTGTTTTTGAGCTAAATGCGACCCTATATCACTTTAAAATTGATGCATAAAACTGAAAAGTATTTTATCACCAAATTTCCTTTGGCAGGAAATAGGGAGTTGTCCAAAAACTCAATATTTCAAGAAGAAATCAATTTTTTATTTAAGTTAATTTTCATCAAATTTGACACCCTTGCACCTACCGCAAGATCATTGTTTTTCAGAAATCTTCTCTAATGAGTTCAGAAGCTAGCGCCGTTTGGAATGAATGTTTACGTGTTATTGAACAACACGTCAATGAGCAGAGCTTTTCAACTTGGTTTAAGCCCATTAATCCAGTAAAACTTGAAGGCACTTCGCTGACCATTCAGGTTCCAAGCCAATTCTTCTACGAGTGGCTGGAGGATAATTATGTGCAGGAATTAAAAATTGCCATCAAGACTACCTTGGGGCAAAGTGGAAGATTGGAATATGCTGTAGTGGTCGATAGAGGAAATTCTTCCAATCAACCCTATGTAGTTTCTTTTCCTCAGGGAAATGCTGGAAACAATAAAAAGTCTCAATTACCAGAAGAGCCGGACAAGACGCCTTTTGAGATGAAGTCGCTTAATGCTGAAGCATTGACGAATAGTAATCTTAATCCTACTTATACCTTCACTACTTATATAGAAGGAGATTGTAATAGACTGGCGAGATCTGCTGGTTTTGCCGTGGCGACTAAGCCTGGAATCACTTCCTTTAATCCGTTGATGGTGTATGGTGGAGTAGGTCTAGGTAAAACTCATTTGGTTCAGGCGATAGGCAATGAAATCAAAAATGGCCCGGATAATAAATTCGTGTTGTACGTTTCTTCCGAAAAATTTGTGAATCAATTCATGGACTCCATCAAGGATGGGAATGTGAAAAGCTTCACTAATTTCTACATGCAAGTAGATGTCTTGATCATTGATGATATTCAGTTTCTAGCAGGTAAGGATAGAACTCAAGAGATGTTCTTCCATATTTTCAATCACCTACATCAGAGCAAAAAGCAAATCATCATGACTTCAGATTGTCCGCCTAGGGATCTGAAAGGCTTGGAGGAGCGTCTGCTTTCCCGATTTAAATGGGGTTTGACAGCAGATTTGCAGATGCCAGATTTTGAGACCAGAGTAGCGATTATCCGTAGAAAAATGCAATCAGAAGGGATTATTATTCCTGATGACGTAGTAGAATATCTTGCTTACACAGTCGATACCAACGTCCGTGAGCTGGAAGGAATACTTATTTCCTTGATTGCCCATGCTTCCCTGAATCGTGTAGAGATCAGTTTGGAGCTAGGTAAGACGGTGATGAAAAATATTATCAAGGATATTGAGACTGAAGTCGGAGTTGACTTTATTCAGAAATCTGTGTCAGAATATTACGGTATAGCGCTTGATGACTTGAAAGCAAAAACCCGTAAAAAGGAGATTGTAACAGCTCGGCAGGTAGCGATGTATTTCTGTAAGGAATTCACCAATCACTCATTGAAGTCTATTGGCTATCACTTTGGAGGTAGAGATCACTCTACCGTAATTCATGCGGTGCAGACGGTGAATGATATCATGGAAACTGATAGTTCTTTCCGAAATGCTGTGCTGGAATTGAAGAAGAAATTCAAGATGAGATCTTATTAATAAGGACTTTTAGCCCTTTGACTTTTTACCTCTCGCAAAAGCTATAATTCACTCTAATTACGGAGCCTTACTCATTCAGCTTTTTGCCCATAGTTTCTTCAAAACGCTGCAAAAGTCTGATGTAGCGTTTTTGGATGTTTTCCAGAAAATTCTCCTGCGTATCGATGTCATAAATAGGGTTGTATTGAATACGGTCTATCACGATATCTAGCCAAGCCTTTCCGTCATCTATTAAATCGGCATGAAAGGCCTCTACTGTCAAATCCCTAGATCCGGAAAATGGACCTTTACCGATTTGTCTGAAATACTGGGTGATGACATTAAGCGCTAGCTCATGAGTTTCTTCAAAATGCTTCAAAATATCTCTGGACTGTGACTCTGTTAGCTTGCCATTTTTTGCGCGTTTCGCATAATCTGTAAGGTCAGCCAATTCGGCACTGAATTCTTCTAGGCATTTGTCGCAGGATTTTATGACGGTTTTCATGGGAAGACGAGTTTTGGGATTGAATGCGTTTTGACTGAATAGAAAGTCTATTTAAAGTACTAAAATGATTCGATATAACTAAGAAATTTCGGTTGAAAAAAGCTGTTATCTCTCACATACTTTTGAAACTCGTCTTCCCATAATTTTACCTCACATTATAAGTTTGCATAAATGGCTGGCCATTAGAAGCGACTCCTTCAAGAAGTAACCTTCCACTGAATTTCTCCAAATATGCCCCTACTTTGTTCGGATCTTTAGCTGGGTCGCCATTGATCTGAGTAATAACAAAACCCTCTCTCAACCCGAGTTCTCTTAGATAGCCTCGTGTCAACCCAGTGATTTTAATTCCATAATCCACACCGAACTTGTCTTTCTCAATGGTATTGACAGCTTCTAGTCTTGCTCCCAAAACCGCAGAGTTATAAAACTCTCGCTTGATGACGCCATTGCCTCCTTCTAGATTCTGGAGATGAAGATTAGCAGTTTTCGCGGACCCATTTCTGAGGTAGGTGACAGAAAGATCGTCACCAGGGTAATAGTAGGAGAGTGCTTCTTCGAAACTTCCTTTTCCTGTAATAGCTTGAGATCCGAGTTTAGTGATTACGTCATTTCGTTGAAGGCCAGATCTCTCTGCTGCACCATTTTTTATCACATGAGTCACAATCACGCCGTTAAGCGTTTCTATTTTCATCTCTTCAGCTAGCTCAGGAGTGATTTCCACTGCTTCAATTCCTGGAATGGCCTTTTGAACCTCTCCGTATTGAATCAGATCATTCGATACTTTCATCGCGATGTCTACAGGTACTGCGAATCCATATCCTGTGTAGGAACCAGTTCTAGATAGGATAGCCGTATTTATCCCGACCAATTCTCCATTGATATTGACCAAAGCTCCACCAGAGTTTCCTGGGTTAATTGGAGCATCTGTTTGAATGAAGCTTTCCAACGGAAAATCTCCTCCAAGTATATTGATTTGTCGCTCTTTGGCAGAAACTATCCCTGCGGTAACGGTAGAAGTAAGGTTAAAAGGGTTTCCGACTGCAAGTACCCATTCGCCAATTTTTAAATCTCGGCTGCTGCCACGCTTGATGGCGGGAAGATTTGTTTCCTCGATTTTCAATACAGCGATATCCGTGTTTTTGTCCGTACCAACCAACGTAGCTTTGTATGTTCGTTTCTTGTGGACGACCTCAATCGTTTCTGCTCTGTCTATTACGTGGTTGTTAGTCACGATGTATCCATCTCCAGAGATAATTACTCCCGAGCCAGTGCTCACTTGCTGCGAAGGCGCACCTCCGCCACCAAAAAAATAGTCAAACATGCTATATCTCCTCGGATCCGTACCAGAGAAATTTTTGATAAAGACGACAGATTCTGTGCTGTTTTCTGAAGCTTCTACGAATGAAATAGGTGCATCAGTGGAAGGGTAGGAATTTACTGGCCTGTATTGAGATGCAAAGCTTACTTCTGTTTGATTACCTTGGGGGAAATCAGGGAATTGCTCTGGCTCATTAAAATCAATTGTGCTCCAAACTGCAGCTCCGGCTAAGCCTGCCAGAAAGGAAACTCCGGTTGTTTTGAATAGACTGTTCATAGGCGAATCATTTAACAATTTGACGAACGTGAAGATTTACAGTTCTATAAATTCACATTATTTAAGTTCCGAATTAGTGTGATCATTCACTTTTGACCTTTAAAATTATGCCATTTGGCAAAAACTGACGATTTGTACGAGGAAAAGTCTAAGCATCTTGTAATTTTGTCAGCTATTGAGAAAACTCTCCACATCATGAGAGTTTTAATTGCTCAACAATCCCAAACTGAATGACAGAACCCAAACGCGTAGCCATCCTGGGCAGCACCGGAAGCATTGGTACTCAAACCCTAGAGGTAATTCGTCAGCATCCCAAAGACTTTATAGTAGAGGTTCTTACCGCCCAAAATAATGCGGAATTACTGATAGCCCAGGCATTGGAATTTATTCCAAATGCGGTTGTCATCGGTAATGAGAGTCTTTATGCGCAAGTGCGTGATGCCTTGCAGCCAAAAGACATCAAGGTGTTTGCAGGTATCAAGGCGATTGCTCAAGTAGTCGAAATGGAAACTATCGATGTGGTATTGACTGCATTGGTTGGTTATTCAGGGCTGATTCCGACAGTAAATGCGATTAAAGCTGGTAAGCAAATAGCATTAGCAAATAAGGAGACCTTAGTGGTAGCAGGTGAGATAATCACTGCTTTGGCAAAGGAAAATCGAGTGAATATCTATCCAGTTGATTCGGAGCATTCGGCAATTTTTCAATGCCTCATCGGTGAGTTTCACAACCCAATTGAGAAAATTATCCTCACTGCATCCGGTGGGCCTTTCAGAGGAAAAGATAAAACTTTCCTAGAGACCGTTACCCGAGAGCAAGCGCTTAAGCATCCCAATTGGGATATGGGAGCAAAGATTACCATCGACTCGGCTTCTTTGATGAATAAGGGCTTGGAAGTGATAGAAGCAAAATGGTTGTTTGGCCTGAAAACCGAACAGATAGATGTAGTCGTACATCCACAGAGTATCATTCATTCGATGGTACAGTTTGAGGATGGATCGATCAAAGCACAACTCGGATTGCCGGATATGCGTATCCCAATTCAGTTTGCCCTGAGCTTTCCTGATCGATTGAAAAGTGATTTCGAGAGATTTGACTTTATGAATTACCCACAATTGACCTTCGAACAACCAGATTTAAAGACTTTCAAAAATCTTCAATTGGCTTATGATGCCCTTGCAAAAGGCGGTAATGCACCTTGTGTGCTGAATGCTGCCAATGAAATTGCGGTAGCTGCTTTCTTGAATAAAGAGGTGGGTTTTCTTGAAATGTCTGATTTGATTGGCGAAACTCTGGAAAAAGCTGAGTTTATTGCACATCCAAATTTGGAGGATTATGTGGAGACGGATAAGCGGGCAAGAGAAATTACTAAAGAACTAATAACGAATAAAGTATAATGGATACCTTAATAATGGTGGGCCAATTACTCCTGGGATTATCGATTCTAGTGGGTTTACACGAGTTGGGCCACTTGCTTACCGCCAAGATGTTTGGCATGAGAGTAGAGAAGTTTTCAATCGGATTTCCTCCAAAAATCGCTGGTTTCCAGTGGGGAGAAACTGAATATTCCATAGGAGCTATACCATTGGGAGGATTTGTGAAAATCTCCGGAATGGTGGATGAATCGATGGATGCTGATCAGATGGCTGGAGAACCGCAACCGTGGGAATTCAGGTCCAAACCAGCTTGGCAACGTCTAATTGTTATGCTAGGCGGGATTATTGTCAATGTCGTTACCGGTATTGTCATCTTCGTGATCTTGGTTTTCAATAATGGTGAAACCTATTTTTCTCGCGATCAAGTTGTACAAAATGGCATCGTAGCCTTGGAGATCGGTGAATCTATCGGTTTGCAAACCGGTGATAAGATTTTGGATATCAATGGTGAGACTTACCAATCAATCAATGATTTGACAGCTGGTTCTGCTTTGCTTAGCGAAAATGGCTACTACACTGTAGATCGTGGAGGAGAAATCTTACAAGTAGAGATCCCAAGAGGCTTTATCAATTCCTTCAACAGTCAGGATGCGATGAATAGCTTTGTAGATATCAGATATCCTTTTGAGCTAAAAGTAATAGACGAAGGTGGAGCCGCTGAGAAGGCTGGAATCACGGCTGAAGATAAAATTCTATCAGTAAATGGTCAGCCTGTGACCTATTTTGACGAGCTGCAATCTGTACTGGCGAAAGCCACAAGCCAGGAAGCAGATGTAGAGCTACTGACTAGTGCAAATGACACCATACACACGATGGTGGCAGTCACTGAGCGAGGCACGATTGATATAGCGGTAACTCCGATGATAGAAATGGTGCAGCGCAAATATGGTTTTGGAGAAGCACTTGCGAAAGGTACCAGTAAAGCATTTACAGTTGTGATCGTGAATGCGAAGGCGATGGGTAAGATGTTTACAGGTGAAGTTTCTACCAAGAACGTAAGTGGTCCAATCGGAATGGCAAAGATCTACGGAGATACTTGGGACTGGACGAAGTTCTGGACTATTACAGGTTTAATCTCTATGATTTTGGCCTTCATGAACCTTCTGCCGATCCCAGCATTGGATGGTGGTCATGTGATTTTCTTGCTCTATGAGATGATTTCCGGACGTGCTCCTTCAGATAGATTCTTGGAGAATGCGCAGAAGGTTGGTATGGTGATACTCTTAGGATTGATGGTATTCGCTATAGGGAACGATGTACTGAAGCTATTTACAGGGGAGGGTTAGCCCCACATAAATTAGAATTCTAAGCCGGGAGAAATCTCGGCTTTTTTTATTCCCAAATCCATATAATGCATACTGTTAGTTTGATTTTTTGTATCTATTTTTATAGGTGAAAAAAATGTTAGTAATGAAATCAAGAACTTATAAATTACAGTGCTTACTTGGATTATTATTCCTTTCGTTTGCCTCTATCGCACAGGAGGAGAAAGTGATGGATTCCTACGTGATCCTCAATAGTGGGAAGGAAGTGAGGGGCAATATTGAGGGTAAGTTTGATGTGGAAACGTATCCTGAAATCATATTCATTGCCCATTCAGGAGAGCAATCAACTTATCGACCAGGTGAAATACTAGGTTTTGGACTAGGAAATGGTCGGTTTTTTAAATCTGAAACCATACCATTGCAGGATCAAGCTGTTTTTACGCAAGTACTAGTCTCAGGAAAGTTGGACCTATATAAGTGGGATAATAGATATTTTATCAATCGCGCAGGTACTGTTATAGAACTCAAAGTAAACCAATCCACTAGGACTGAAAACGGGAAACTAGTGAATGTCAATAGTAACCAATATGTTGGTGTGTTGACCTTGGCTATGAATGATGAGTGTGGGATTGGCCTTAAGAGAAGAATAGAAACAACAAGATTGACTGACAGAGATTTGATTGCATTGTTTTCAGAGTATTATACTTGCAATAGCCAGTCATTTGAAATTTATGCTACGGAGGTCCCATATTCTAAATTGGCTTTTAGACTACAAGGTGGACTAGGTTTAATTGGTATGATGGAATATGAGTCAACCAAGAAGGATGTGAATTATAGTCTAGATAAGGCCAGCGCCCCTTATTTTGAATTAGGAGTAAGGTTCAGTGAATTTAGGAATGCACCGAGACTGTTGGTAGATCTAGGCTTAGGGTATATGTCAGAAAGCAATACATTACTTTTGGATGCTAGTTTGGTTTCTTTCGACCTATCGGGAAGTGAACAGTACAAATCATCTTCTTTCCTAGTCCCTATCCATTTGAGTTATATTGTATATAGGAAAAATAGGAGTGAGGTTTACACTGGAGTCGGATTGACTTTTTGGGCTTCGAAATTCGAGGCTGATATGGGTGCGCTCATTATTGATAATGGAGAACCGAAGCCGAATGTGATCAATTCGATATTTGTTGATCGTAAGGAAATGGCTGTAAGCCCGAATTTAAAAGTAGGGTATAGACGTGCCTTGTCAGAGGAGACCGGTTTGTTTGCTGAGCTTAAAGGTGATTTCCTGATCAAAAACATGGATTTTTATCCACTTACTTATCATGCGGTTTATAATTATTTGGTTGGTACCCTGTCTGTGGGGATTGAATTGTAAAAGTTAATGCAGCAAGAAATATAAGTGGACTAACGGGCTATTTATGCAGCATTTCTATGGTAATCACTTTAGAGATTAGTATTAGGTTGTAGTTAGTGAAGCCGGGATAAATCGCGGCTTTTTTTGTTTTCTGTGGAGCTTTAAAATCTCCTAAATTTATTTTCAACTAATCTATTGTTGCGTATTACGAATCTTCTTATCTAGTGCGATAATTTGATTTTCTATGGTTAAGATTTTAAGAGTGGTAGCTGTCTTGTTTTTGATGGGCTTGCCTTTTTTTTATGCCAATGCTCAGGGTGGATATGTGGAGGAAAGTGTCTGGTCCAATGTGAATACAGCAACTAACTCTTCATCGGACTTTATTATTACTACAGATGGGACCAAACTTTTTGGCGAGATAGTGAGAGACTTCGATTACACCGAATATGACCAAGTAGATTTTAAATATAATGGCAATGTGAAGGTTTACTTGCCGGCGGATCTCCAAGCTTTTGGTTTGGAAAATGGTCGGTTTTTTATGAGTAAAAGGCTTCCGGATTCATCAGAATTGGAATTTGTCCAGATTCTATTTTCAGGGAACCTACAATTGGATTATAAGAAGGGGAAGTATTATATAGATAATGGTTTAGAAATTCAAGAGCTGAGGGCCTATTACGAAGATATCACAGTGGATGGTGACAAGCGCAGGCGTAGTATCAAATTATATATTTCTACACTGAAAATATTAACATCAGGAACTTGTGGATTTGAAATGCAAGATCTGATTGAAAAGTCCAGGCTAGATGAGCAGGATTTTATCAGGATTCTAACCCAATATCACGAATGTGAGGAATTACCCTATAAGCTTCATGTGGAGAAGATATCATTTGTGAAATTATCCCCCACTTTCTCTTTGGGATTTGGTGCAGATTTTACCTCAGCAAGCAATGTCCCAAATAAGTTTAATTACGCTTTTACCAACTCATCACGCTACGTTGCCTTCGCAGGATTTAGATTACATGATTTCAGAAGATTCCCAAAATCCTCATTAGATCTTAGGATAGGCTATGTAATGTATTCAGGTACTATTGACGCTAGTATTTATAAAGGAAATGACTTAGTTACTGCAAGTCAGACTTTTCGGGAGAATAGCATTGTTATTCCTTTTAGCTACAACTATAGTTTTGTCAAAAGAAAAGATTTTGATTTATATCTGGGTTTGGTATTATCTGGATGGTTCAGTTCCGGTATAACTGAATTGGGCATTTTAGAATTAACTGCTACTTATAAGCCCGGTGAGATTCAATTGGTTGAAGAGCAGATTATGCGAGTTTCAACAAATAAAGTTTTCCCTAGCTTGAAAACAGGGGCTAATTTCACAATTTCTGACAAGATGAAGGTTTTCACTGAACTGGGAGTGGAGTTTTTCAAAGACTATTATAATGTTCAGATTTTAGCTTCACCACTTATTAACCTTAACCGTACTTATGTTTCACTTCAAGTAGGGTTAGAATTTTAATACTATGAAAAAGAATTGGATAGTTCTTATTGCTTTAGTGGTGGTCTTTTCCTGTAACGAAAACGATGAAGTTGTACCAAGAACCAACCCACGTTTCAGCGTAGCCTACATACAGGAGGTGACTTCTACGGGGGCAGATTTCAGTGCAAATGTGTACGATTTTGGCTCCGATGAAATTTTGGAATACGGTTTTGTATACAGTAAAGATTTTGAACCTAGAGTGGGGGCTGGAGAGGTGATAAAATCAGAAGGTCGTCCTCAAAGTACTTTTAAGCTAGTCGGGGATCACTCAATGGTCAAAGGTCAAATTTATTATGTAGTGGCTTTTATCAAGACTAGCCAATCGATCGTGTATTCACAAACTGTTAATTTCAAGAGTCAAGGATCAGAGGGTTTTATTATTGACAAATTGGTTGGTGGTCCAGAAGTATATTTTGGAGATACGCTTACCGTTTATGGATCCAGATTTAGTACAGATGAGGCGAACTATGAGGTGCTTGTCAACAACGGAAAGGCTAACATAGTTGACATTAATAACGACAGCTTCAAGATAATTATCCCAGAAGAGTTGGGTTTTGGCTATCCGTATGATTACGATGGAAAGATTATAGTTAAAATTTCAATTTTAGATAAAACGTTGGAAATTAATACTGATATAAAGTTTTATGATCCAATTTTCTATGAGTCGGATAAGGAGTTTAGATACGAAGAAAGTTTTTACATAAAGGGTAAATACCTAAGAGATGGTAATATGTCCCTTAGCTACCCTAATTATAACATAGAGATAGTAAGTAACTCTGATACTTTAATTGTGTTCAAGCCATTTGCCTATTTTGAGACGCTCCAACCAGCATTCCAAGTTTACTTGCGTGGCAAAGGCTATGAGGTAAAAAACAGTATAAAAATAATGAGGACTGAACTTCTACCAGGGCAAACAGTAAAATCAGCGTCTATTTTTTCAAACTTGATAATCAAAGGGACCAACTTCAATTCTGTAAATCCATTTAGTAATTTTTTTGTTTCAGATGTAGAAGGACAGCAATTCGATGTTAATTATAATGTTACTCCAAATGAAATTAAAGTTTATGTGCAGAGTAATGCAGTACCAAATCCTCGATTCTTTAAGGTTTGGGCATTCAATGCAGGAGTGAAATCTACTAATTACGTTACGGTAGAGAATACTGATCCTTCATTGTCTTATATGTATACTCACAATTTCCCATTTACTGCCGCCAAACCTGGGAGATCTGTTACTTGGCGTGACAAGGGTATATGGTTGGTAGATGGGAAAATCACAGAAGTAGATCCAGAAAAGAAAACGGGTAGGATCTTGAAAACTGTTGATCTTAATCAGGGAAGTATTGCTTCTTCATTTGCTGTAATTCATGAGGACAAAATTTATTTCGCAGGAGAAAATGAAGTGATTGCAAATACTCCCGGAAGATTTTATAGTTATGATCTGGTCACAGGAATTCTGACTGAATTGCCCAAAATACCATCCAAAGCATCTACACCAAAAGCGTTGTTTGTTTCTGGAGGGTATTTGTATTTCGGTGGTGGATATTATAAAGATGAAATTGATATTCAAAAAGTGGTCGAGGGATACAAATTTAACCTGACTACAAAGACATGGAGTACTTGGGATAAGAAGTTTCCATCCTTAGATGTTTGGAACTTTGAGACGACTTTCACTTATCAGGGTGACGTGTATGGATTGGTGAATGAAGTTGTGAATTCAGATTTCCGAGCCACGAGATTAATGCGATTTGATAGTGCATCTGAAGATTGGGTGGAGCTTGCAAAATATCCTTTCTTAGGAATAGCTAATGGAAATGTAGTTATGCCAATAGGAGATTTTGCGTATGTGTTTATGGGGTCAGTTCTTCAGAGCATAAATATGCAATCTTATAGTAGGAAAGTAGTGCCTGGAGTAACTGTTAAAGGCAACCACTATGGGCAGCCACCTTATATATTTACCTCAAAGGATAAGATCTATACAAGTTCATACTTTGAAAATGTGATGTATCAAGTAGATCCATCATATTTTCAAAATTGATATCTGCCAATCTGACTACTTCAACCTTTGGCATGCACCTTGACCTTTTAGCAAGAACCTTCGTATTTTGAGGGTTCTTCTTTTATTTTAGCAAAAAACCGACAGCCTAGCTGTCATTCTGTCTATATGAGCCAATTCGAAAATTCTGTGTTTCAAAACTTAATGGTCGGTGAATTTTCCGGTGAGGGAGATCTGATCCAACTGATTACGGACGAAGAGGATGATGCACCCGGTAAGGAAATTCTTGAAGAAGAGATTCCTATCCTTTCAGTAAGAAATACAGTCCTTTTCCCAGGTGTCGTGATTCCTATCACTGTTGGAAGACAGAGATCTATCCGTCTGGTGAAAAAAGCCCAAAAAGGAAATAAATTGATTGGAGTTTGCGCTCAGATCAATCCAAATATCGATGATCCAGGATGGGAGGATATCTACCAAGTAGGTACGCTTGCCAAGATCATCAAAATGATCGTGCTTCCTGACGGGAATACTACGATCATTATTCAAGGGAAAAAGCGTTTTAAAATCAGCGAGCAAATCACTGATGATCCCTATTTCATGGCTAAAGCGGAGTATCTAGAGGAGAATTTCCCAAAAAGCTCTAAAAAGATTCAGGCGCTTGAGGAGTCCTTGAAGGAGTCCGCCACACGCATTCTTCATTTGAATCCGGAGATTCCTCGTGAAGCTCAAGTTGCTTTGGACAACATTGATAATACGCCTTTTCTAACCCACTTTCTATCTTCAAATATCAACGCTCCGGTGGAAGCCAAGCAACGATTGTTGGAGATTAACGATGGTGTAGAGCGCGCGACACTTTTGCTTGAATTCATGATGAAGGATATCCAGATGCTGGAACTGAAATCTGAGATTCAGAAGAAAGTGCATACGGATATTGATCAGCAGCAACGAGATTATTTCCTACGTCAGCAGATGAAAGTTCTGCAGGTTGAACTTGGTGACGAAGGTCCCGAAAAGGAAGTGGAAGATCTTGCCGCTCGTGGTGCTTTGAAAAATTGGCCTCCTGAAGTCAACAAGCATTTTCAGAAAGAACTAGACAAAATCCTTAGAATCAACCCTTCTGCGGCTGAATATCCTATTGCATTGAATTATGCAGAAACCATGGTGGAATTGCCGTGGAATGAGTTTACTCAGGATAATTTTGATCTTAACCATGCCAAGAAGGTGTTGGATGGAGATCACTTTGGCTTAGAAAAAGTTAAGGAAAGAATCATAGAATATCTTGCAGTTTTGAAGCTAAAGAATGACCTGAAAGGACCCATTCTCTGCCTTTATGGACCTCCAGGTGTAGGTAAAACTTCTCTTGGTAAGTCAGTAGCAGCAGCTTTAGGTAGAAAATATGTCAGAATGTCTCTGGGAGGCATGCACGACGAAGCGGAGATCCGTGGCCACCGTAAAACTTACGTTGGTGCAATGCCAGGGAAGATCATACAGAATATGAAAAAGGTGAAGATCTCAAACCCAGTTTATGTACTGGATGAGATTGATAAGCTATCCTCTGATTTCCGTGGCGATCCTTCTTCAGCCTTTTTGGAAGTGCTGGATCCAGAGCAAAACAATGCTTTCTTGGATAACTACCTGGAAGTAGAGTACGATTTGAGTAAGGTGCTTTTCATCGCTACAGCCAATTCTCTTGATACCATTCAGCCTGCTTTACGGGACAGAATGGAAATCATAGAGGTGACAGGCTATACGCAAGAAGAGAAGGTGGAAATTGCCAAGCGCCATTTAGTGCCTAAGCAGAGAAAAGAACATGGTCTGAAAGCCAAGCAGATTTCTTTTGACAAGGCTGCTTTGGTGAAATTAATAGAAGATTATACCAGAGAATCTGGAGTAAGAAGTCTGGAACGTGTAATAGGTAAAGTGGTGAGAAATATCGCCAAATCTATTGCGATGGAAGAAGAATATAATCCGAAAATTACTGCTGCCGTAGTGAGAAAGATCTTAGGTTCGGAGATTTTCGACAAGGAATCTTATACGGACAACAGCATAGCTGGAGTAGTGACAGGATTGGCTTGGACAAGTGTGGGTGGTGAGATTTTATTCATCGAAACAAGCCTAAGTAGAGGAAAGGGTAAACTTACGCTTTCTGGTCAGCTAGGTGACGTAATGAAAGAATCGGCCATGACTGCCTTATCTTATCTTAAATCCAAAGCTGAGACGCTAGGAATTGATCATAGAGTATTTGATCAGTATGATCTTCATATTCACGTGCCGGCAGGTGCTGTTCCTAAAGATGGACCTTCAGCCGGAATCACTATGCTGACAGCAATGGCATCCGTATTCACTCAGAGAAAAGTGAAAGCAAGAGTAGCTATGACTGGTGAGATCAGTTTGATAGGCAAGGTGATGCCTGTAGGCGGAATCAAGGAGAAAATCCTAGCCGCTAAAAGAGCTGGGATCAAAGAAATCATTCTTTGTAGCAAGAATAAGAGGGATATCGAGGAGATCGATGAACACTACGTAAAAGGCGTGGAGTTTCACTTTGTAAACAGAGTGGAGGAGGTATTGGAGATTGCTTTGCTTAAAACCAAAGTAGATAATCCAGTTCACTTCAATCTTCAGCCCGAAAACGGTAAAGACAATTAAAAGGAATACAAATGCTTTCTATTAGGAGGCATTTTTCCTTTAAATCATAAACTTATAAAGGCTCAGATCGAAAATAACCACATCGATCTGAGCACATTTTAACCTAACATCATGGAAAAGATACTTTCACTTACTCCGAGACAGATCGTAGCTGAGTTGGATAAATATATTATTGGGCAAAACGATGCCAAGCGTAACGTTGCCATAGCACTAAGGAATAGAATTCGTCGCTTGATGGTGAAGACGGATATTCAAAAGGATATCGTCCCAAATAACATCCTGATGATCGGTTCTACAGGTGTAGGTAAGACTGAGATCGCCAGAAGATTGGCGAAAGTAGCAAATGCTCCATTTACCAAAGTGGAGGCTTCCAAGTTTACAGAAGTAGGCTATGTAGGGCGTGACGTAGAGAGCATGGTGAGAGACCTTGTGGAGCAATCAGTTGCTTTGGTGAGAGAGCAGAAAAATGAAGCAGTCAAAGTAAAAGCAGCTGAAGCGGTGGAAGAGATAATTTTAGATATCTTAATTCCTCCAGTGAAAAGCGCTGGCTTCACCCGAGCTATCCCTGTGGATACTGACGAGAATGCTGAGCCAAGTAACGATGCGGAACTGAATGAAAGAACGCGTGAGCGATTCAGAGAGAAACTTCGTGACGGAGAATTGGATGAGCGTAAAATTGAGATCAGCGTAAAAGCAGGTTCTTCGATGGGCGTCGGGATGATTGGAAATGGAATGATGGATGATGCCAGTATGGCAGGTCTTCAGGATATGATTTCCAATATGATGCCTAAAAAAGTCAAAAAGCGCAAAGTGAGTATTTCCGAAGCAAGGAAGATTTTGCTAGAAGAGGAAATGTCCAAGCTGGTTGATTTTGAAGAAGTAAAAGAAGAAGCGATCAAACTTGCAGAAAACAACGGAATCATCTTCATAGATGAAATCGATAAAATAGCTTCTAAATCCGGTAAGAATGGTGGTGGACCAGATGTGAGCCGCGAAGGTGTGCAGCGTGATTTACTTCCAATCGTGGAAGGGTCAGCAGTAAACACGAAATATGGTGTGATCAATACAGATCACGTACTATTCATTGCTGCGGGCGCATTTCACGTGGCCAAGCCATCTGATTTGATTCCTGAATTACAGGGTAGATTCCCAATTCGTGTGGAGCTCCAAAGCTTGACCCAGGAAGATTTTTCAAGAATTTTGCGTGAGCCAAAGAATGCACTCACCAAACAGTATCAAGCGCTATTCGAATCAGAGGAAGTATACCTAGAATTCAATGACGAATCCATTGAGGAGATCGCTAGATTGGCGTTTCTGATCAATCAGGAAGTTGAGAATATTGGCGCAAGGAGACTTCATACAGTGATGAGTCATTTACTAAATGACTTCTTGTTTGATGTTCCCGATACAATCACTGCAAATTCTAAGATCATGGTAACCAAGGAGATGGTTGAGGAGAGGTTGAGTTCCCTTGTTCAAAACAGAGATTTGTCGCAGTATATCCTTTAATTACGGATTGAATTACAGCCAAATTACGTCATGAATAAATCACTTCTTATCCTTACAGGGCACAGTAAGGGGCTTGGTAGAGCAATCTTGGACACATATCTTCAAAAGGATGAGTTTGAAATTTTAGCTATTTCCAGAACCAAACTTGGATTGGATAATCCTAATTTAACCGAAATCAGTATTGATTTTGGTGAATTGGATGTTTTGGAAAATGAACTTTCGGGCTTATTCCCAAGTGGTGATTTTGAGGAAATTATCCTCATCAATAATGCTGGCTGGATAGGAGAGATCAAGCCAGTAGGAAGTCTGCAGGTGAAAAAGATGAGAACTCAGGTCAATGTTAATTTATTGACTCCGATTTATATGACGAATGCTTTTGTGTCAGCTTATAGAGATTCTAAAGCTAGAAAGATCATTTGCAATATAAGTTCTGGAGCAGCTTCCAAACCTGTAGAAGGATGGAGCGGGTATTGTAGCACAAAAGCTGCGATAGCAATGTTTACCAAGGTTGCCGCTAAAGAAAATAATGACTCTCTGTTTCGGTTTTTCAGTGTAGCACCAGGGATAGTAGATACCCAGATGCAGGAAGAAATACGACATACTGATGAGTTGGACTTCCCTCAAGTAGAACGCTTTAAAAGCTATAAGGAAAATGGTGATCTATCCACGCCTGAATTGGTTGCGGCTAAGATTAGTTACTTATTAGGCCATGAAAACGAGTTTCAAGACGTAATTCAGGACGTCAGGAATTTTGATTTGCCATGATGACTATTTAACAACTGTTGGCGCAGAGGTTAACGCAGAGGATACTGTTAGTTAATAAATGAATCACTTTGAGACATGGATTGGTTTAATTTGTCAGACATTCTTAGTGATTCAGATTGCCCTCCGAGACTGAGCATTGTGACTGCTGCTAGCGCTAACAACTTCTTACTGTTGACCACTTCGTCATAGATCAGCCTTTCTTCGGGAAGTCAATAAACCAAGCCCTGCAGTTTTCTGGTCGTACCTGAAGCCAATGGTCAGTATCTACTAGCATACCATATTGCCCTGAGGTAGGAAGGTTATCTAAGTTTCCCCCAAAAAATTCAATAAAGTCATTCATTCCAGGATTGTGTCCTACCACGAAGATTAACTCATGGGAATCGTCTTGCCTCTGTATACATTTCAAAATCATAGCCGAAGAAGCGTGATACAAATATTTCTCGTAGGCTATTTTTGATTTGGGGATGTGAAGAACCTCTGCAAGTATTTCTGCAGTTTGAGAGGCTCGAGTAGCAGTGGAACTTAATATAAGATCAGGAAGAATTCCTTTTTCCTTTAATCTAAATCCCATTTCTGGGACATTATCTAGCCCACGATCAGCTAGGGGTCTATCGTGATCAGCTAAATTGGGGTTGTTCCAAGCTGATTTTCCGTGTCTCACCAAAATTATTTTCTTCATTTCTTGAAAATAAGAATGATTATTTTGTTTTTTTTAATTGAATATTTACTTTTAGCGCTCTTTCAATTCCAATTTATCACAAATTATTATGTTTACCGGAACAGTAAAATTTTACAATGAAGCCAAAGGGTTTGGATTTATCGTTGACGATGAGTCTCAAAGCGAAGTATTCGTACACGCAACCGGTTTGGTAGATCAAGTCGCACAGAACGACAAAGTAACGTATGACATCAAAGAAGGCAACAAAGGGCCAAATGCTGTCAATGTAAAAAGAGCTTAATCAAGATCTTTTTTGTTAGCGAAAATCAATCCTCTGTAGATTAGTCTTCAGAGGATTTTTTGTTTTCATCTGTAGAATTCTCCTCTGATCCAGAATCTAACATTTTCGGACTAATGTCTTCACCCGGTTTAGAAACTTTTTCTTGCCAGTTTGACGGAACAGATTTCAAGTATAGATCCCTTTTTGGGAATGGGATTTCTATGTTGTTTTCTGCAAATTTTTCAAAAATAGCAGACATCACTTCAGCACGTACTTCTATCCATATATCCATACTTTCTACCCAGAATAGCACACGAAAATCAACGGAGCTGTCGTTGAATGTCTGCATATAGACATGCGGATTTGGGGTTTTTAAGATTCTTTCATTAGTCAGAACTTCTTCCAGGACAGATTTCACAAGGGTCATGTCCGAACCATATCCAACTCCAATAATTAATTCTATTCTACGCTTCTTGTCAGAAAGCGTCCAGTTGATCAGGCTTTGAGATAGTAAGTCTCCATTTGGCATGACGATCTCCGAACCATCATATCCTTGTATTTTACTAGCTCGAATGCCGACCTCTTTAACGGTGCCACTGGTAGTTCCTACCTGTATCTCGTCTCCGATTTGTATAGGTCGCTCAAAGGCCAGAATAATCCCTGAGACTAGGTTATTGATGATGGTTTGTAAACCAAAACCTATACCTACAGACAATGCTCCTAATACAATCGCGATTTTGTCAAAAGGAATTTTGGAAGCAGTCATACCAAGCAGAAAACCCACAAATAATACGGCAAGACGAATTAAGAGAACTGAGCTTCCAAGTCGCTGCTTTCTGGAAGAAGCATTTTTCTGGTCTTTTACAGACGCGAAATAAGCAATATTGTTGGCCAAGAAAGTGGATACGTAGAGGATGGTAACGAAGAGAAGTATGCTTCCAAATTGGAACACAGTTTCTCCCAGTGTACGGTCTTGAAGAAGGAATTCTGAAATCCACTTATAGAAGTCGTCAAAATACCCAAGATGCCAAATAACCCCATATGCCCAAGTTGTACTAGCGAATACGTACAATAGGCCTTTCATACGCTTCTGCAAGTCCTGAAAATCAAAATAGGAAGTAAACCCGTCGCTTTCCTTTTTACTATTTTCAATGAATAAATAAATAGCCTCAAGGAATACATTGACAAATAGATATAATCCTATACCACGATAGAACAAGATCGCTCCAGTGACGGAGTAGGTTTTGGAGAGATTGAATCTGCCCGTGAAGTTTGCGAAAAAAGCAAAGCCTTCTATAGCAATCATGAATATGGCTAGGTATTTCAAAAAAGAATCGTGCTTACTTTTTTGTGTAATAGCATACTTCAAAACGAGTATTCCCATCCCTATGAAGATTAAAGTGGATAGGAGTATATACCATCTTTCCTGATAGACGACTTTCCAGTTAAGGCTACTGAGTGCCAGTAGGAAATAGGGGATAATGAAGATGAACCAGATTTTATTGAAGTATTCCCCAAACTGTTCTTTGACCAGAAAGCATGACGCGATCACCATGGTAAAAGACAGGATTGAAATAAACACTAAGGGAGGCTTAGTGAAAATGATCAAAAAGATGGGAAGCAAAATAAGTACACTGGAAGAGAAAGTATGTCTTTTGAAATATTTGACTCGGTCAAGGATAAGAGATGCAAAATCTTTTTGATTGCCAATCTCTTCGATGGTTGATCGGATTTTCAGATATACTAGAATCAGGATACTGCTACAGATTAAGAAAATGTACCAAACCCGGTCTACATAAGCTGACATCAACTGAGTATTGAATTCCATTGACTCGGTGATGACGGTCGGTAGATTAGTTACTTTTGTGTAATTGGCTGGTTCCCAGAGATAATTGATTTCTTTGGTCCAATATTGCCTGTCAAGTCTCTTTTTATTTTGATTTAGGTATTGTTTCAATGACAGGAAAACTACTGCGTTTTCAGAAACTCTTGCTTGAAATCTCGCTGCGAGAATCTCTTGAGCTAGGTATATGCTATCCACAGATTTAAGAGATGCTTTTAGCATTCTAAGTTCACTATTGATAGCAGGAATCAAAGTGGTATCACGCAGAGTCATGGCAAATAGTGAGTCAGACTTAATGGTATTCAGCTTGCTGCCTACTTGTGATAGCTTATCTACCCGCTCTTGAATATTCTTTTGGTATGATCTATTTAAGTCTTCTGCGGTCGAAACCAAATTCTCCATTCCCACGATGTATCGATGGCTCAGGTACTCTGAATCCGCTTCAGTTCTATTTTTAATCCTCTTTGCTAAAAGATTGATTTGTGGCAACATATCAGACATGTCTACCGTGTCCAAGGACTCAGAGAGCTCAAGGTTTAATTCACTTAGATCGAAAGCATAATGCTGGGCTTTGTTAATGACTTGAGCCAGTACGGAGCCTGCTGATTTCGTGTTCTTAGCGGGTAGGTCAGTTGTATCGGCAAAATTAAAAAGTGTGTCTATCGCTTTAATGGGGGTTTCTTTCTCTTGGGCTTCCGAGAATAAGGAGAGGGGGAGAATAAATACCAGTGTTAAAAAAAAGTGCTTCATAAAAACATAGTTGTGTTGACTATAGAGACTATAGAGAAAATCATTCCAAGTGCGTATTTCAGATTTACCAAAGCTAGACTGATTATAGTGATTAAAAAATTGAAGAACGATCCGCTGTTCTTAGGTATGCGTTCTATATAAACTGCTGATTTTTGGTCCATGAAAAACATCCGATCCTCCATTTTGTTAAAGAAGTGAGGAATTGGAAAATGGGGTAATCCTTAGATTTATTATTTTAAAGCTCCCAAAAGCGGTTAATTCATGTTAATTTGAACATGTAGATGCTTTTTCGGGTGTAATATTTGGATCTATTTACTCGTGATTCTGTTTAATTACTACTGAAAAATAAAACTTAAAAATATGAGCAAAAGACAATTCTTTCTGGGAATCCTTCTTGCCTCTTTAATCGGAGGCATCGTCGCCTTAGCAGGGCTTAGCTTTCTCGTACAACCACAAAATGCTACCAGCTTTGATGAAAAGCAGCAAGCCAGTTTCGTAAACTTACTTTCTGGTGAAGATTTCACCGTTCCTGATGGGATCAACTTTGTGGCTTCTGCGGAGGCTGTAGTGCCCGCCGTAGTCCATGTGAAAAGCCAGGTTTCGTATACCAGCAGAGGTAGAAGCCAGCGAGATCCAATTCAAGAGTATTTTGGGATACCTCCAAGAGATAATCAAGGAGGTGGAAGCCAACAAGGCCCAACGACTATGAGCTCGGGTTCTGGAGTTATCATTTCTCCTGATGGCTATATAGTGACAAACAATCATGTAGTAGAAAATGCTACTAGATTGGAGATTTCATTAGATAACAATAAGCGTTACACTGCCAAAGTTATTGGAACAGACCCTACGACTGATTTGGCATTGTTGAAGATCGATGCAGAGGGATTGCCATTTGTGAGATTTGGTGATTCTGATAAAACTAAAATAGGGGAATGGGTTCTTGCAGTAGGTAATCCATTTGATTTGAACTCTACAGTTACAGCTGGGATTATTTCTGCCAAAGCAAGAAATATAAGAATCTTAGATAATAACCTTGCAATTGAAGCCTTTTTGCAAACTGACGCAGTGGTCAATCCAGGTAATTCAGGTGGAGCACTAGTAAATCTTGCCGGCGAATTGATTGGAATCAACACGGCAATTGCGAGTAGTACGGGTACTTTCAGCGGATATTCATTTGCTGTCCCAAGTACGCTAGTGAAGAAAGTAATGGATGACCTTATGCAGTATGGTACTGCGCAGAGAGCATTGTTAGGTGTAAGTATTTTAAATGTTAGTCCTGAGCTTTCTGATCAGTTAGGCTATGAATTGCCAGTTGAGCAAGGAGTGTATATCGGAAGTGTAAATGAAAAAAGTGGAGGTGAAGAGGCAGGACTGAAGCAAGGTGATATCATCATAAGTTTGGATGGTAAAGTGACCAATAGTGTCGCTACTCTTCAAGAAATGGTGGCAAGGAAACGCCCAGGTGATAAAGTTGAAGTTGAGTATCTCCGTGATGGTAAAGCCAATAAAACCAAAGTGACACTTAAGAATTTCTCTGGTACCACAGATATTGTTAAAAAAGTAATTCCTAAAACCTATGCATTTCAAGGTGTGAATTTTGAAGAGGTGCCCGATACGGTAAAAGAGCAACTTAAGCTAAGTGGTGGAGCTTTGATCGCCTCTGTTTCTGGAGAAAAATGGAGAAGGTCTGGAGCGCGCCCCGGATTTATTATTACCTCTATCATGACAGAAAGTGGTAGAAAGAAAATATCAGATGTCGAAAATCTCCTCGAAGTGCTGGAGGATACCGAAGGGGAAGATATCGTCGTTCTTGGCATGTTCCAAGATGGGACGGAATATTACTTTGAGATAGACTAATAGCATTCATTAATAAAAGTATATGCAGGCTGGTGAATTTTCATCAGCCTGTTTTTTTTGTCATTATGTGTAGCCGGATAGATTTTTGGGGCAGATTTACTACTTTACTTTTCAATCAAACCCACGACCTATGAAAAAGTATTTTTCAATTTACAGTTATACTCTAGTACTGCTGCTTTTTACCAGTAACCTATTTGCCCAGACTCCCTCAACCAGTCTTGAGCTACAAGGAAAGCAGACTTTAAAAGGAATCTCATCTGAACGATTAGAAAGAATTGATCAAATGCTAGATCAGACATTGAGTGCCAATCAAGTTCCGGGATTAGTAGCTCTAATTGTAAAAGATGGGAAGATAGTCTACCATGAAGCCAAAGGACTTGCAGACGTGCCTTCAGGTACTAAAATGGCAAAAGATCAGATTTTTAGAATTGCATCCCAGTCCAAAGCAATAACTTCTACTGCCGTGATGATGCTTTGGGAAGAAGGGAAGTTTAAGCTAGACGATCCGATTTCTAAATACATTCCTGAGTTTGCCAATCCACAGATCTTGACAGGATTCCGCTACGGAGATTCTTCCTATTCCACTAAGCCTTCACCGCGTGAGATTACGATAAGACATCTACTGACGCACACTTCTGGACTTGGCTATGGAATGATCGATGGTAATGAGCAGATGAAAATGATTTATCAAAAAGCAGGGATTGTGGATCTGTTCACAACTGAGCCAGTTAAAATTGCTGATAACATTAAAAAACTCGCAAAGCTTCCGCTTCATCACGAACCAGGCTCGAAATATACTTACAGCCTAGGACTTGATGTAATGGGGTATTTTGTGGAAATCATCTCAGGAATGCCTTTTGACGAGTTTTTGCAAACGCGGATTTTTGATCCAATTGGGATGAAAAATACTGGCTTCTACTTGAATGAAGCTCAAGGGAAGAAGTTGGTGACAATTCACCGAAAGATAGATAATCAATGGGAATCATTCCCTGTGACTTTCTATAATCCGGATTACCCTAAAACTGGAGCAAAGACCTTCTTCTCTGGAGGAGCTGGACTTTCTTCGACAGCAGAGGATTATGCGAAATTCCTTCAGATGTATCTGAACGGAGGAGTTTACAATGGCACTAGATTATTGAGCCCAACTACTATCAAAGCCATTATGTCCAATCAAGTGGGTGATTTGTTAGGTAATGGAGGAAAGGACTATGGACTTGCCTTTGGACTAGTAGACGAAAATGGAGTCGCTCAGGGAGGAATCGGAAGCCTCGGTACGTTTGACTGGGGGGGGTATTTTAATACACAGTATTTCGCAGATCCAGTGACTAATACCATCGGGATATTGATGAAACAGACCCAAGGAGGAACGGGCGATGAGTCGGCTTGGAAGTTCCGGCAGATGGTATTTTCTGCTATTGAATAAAAAGAAGGCTGTCTCAAATTTTTTGGGACAGCCTCTTTTCTTTAATCGTTTGGATACGGTAAGTAAACGAAACTCGTAAACGCACCGTCCATCACAAATAGACAGCAAAACTCATCTGGGTCTTTATACGCTTTTTGGAAATCTTCCAATGATTCTTCCGCGATCAGTTTGCGCTGTACAAACTCATCTAAGTAAGTCATGAAGTAATTCCAGTCTAGATCTTTTTCGTCTTTCCCTACAAAGATTTTGCCTATAGGTTGCATGTCTTTGGAGATAGGGAAAATCGGATAATCAGAGAATTTCCGAGTTCTGATTTGATAAGAAGCCTCCTTGAGCGTGTCTGATATTTTTATAAAATCACTAGTGATTGTGCCCAGATATTTTCCGCTTAATTCTGGATCGTTGAAATCTGATATCATGATTTGAGCGTTAAGAGTACGACATTTTCTACGTGATACGTTTGTGGGAACATGTCCACTGGCTGTATCTTTTCCACTTTATATTTTTCACTCAAAAGAGCTACATCTCTAGCCTGTGTGGCTGGGTTGCAGGATACGTATACGATCTTCGGAGCGTTCAATCTCAAGAGCATCTGCACTACTTTTTCATCCATTCCCGCACGCGGAGGATCGGTGATGATCAAGTCTGGCGCTGCATGATTTGCGATGAATTCATCGTTCAACATATCTTTCATATCGCCCGCATAGAAGAGTGTATTGTCGATCCCGTTGATCTGGGAATTGATTTTCGCATCTTCGATCGCAGCCGGCACATACTCGATACCGATTACCTGTTTGGCTTTTTTGGCTACGAAATTAGCAATGGTGCCAGTTCCGGTGTAGAGATCATAGACTACCTCATCACCCTGTAAATCCGCGAAATCACGGGCAACTTTATATAGTTCATATGCTTGTTCTGAATTGGTTTGGTAGAAGGATTTTGGCCCGATACGGAATCTCAAACCTTCCATTTCTTCCTCGATGAAGTCATTTCCTGAGAAAGTAACTAAGTCTAGATCATGGAAAGTCTCATTTCCTTTGGTGTTAATCACATACAGCAAAGAGGTGATTTGAGGGAATTTCTCATTTAAGAATTCCATGACTTTCTGAATTCCTTCTGGATCATCTTCTCCGAATTGCACGATCACCATAGATTGCTCAGTGCTGGTGGTTCGGATGATGAGGTTGCGAAGTAGTCCAACTTGTCCTCTAATATCATAGAAGGTAAGTCCATTCGCTAGCGCAAAAGTTCTCAATTCATTTCTGACATCATTCGAGATATTTCCCTGTAGGTAACAGTGATCCACATCGACGATTTTATCAAACATCTTTGGGATATGAAATCCCAGAGCACTTCTGTCAAAATCTTCCCCTGATTGGATCTGCTCCACCGTCAACCACTTTTTGTTAGAAAAAGTGAAATCAAGCTTATTTCTATAGTAGCGGGTTTTTTCAGAACCTAAAGTGGGCATCACCTCTGGTATTTCTACTTTAGCGATTCGCTGAAACTGATCCAAAACCTGCTGCCGCTTGTAAGTTTTCTGCAGATCATAATTGATGTGTTGCCATTTACAACCACCACAAGTGCCAAAGTGAGAGCAAAAAGGATCAATTCTTTCTTTGGAATACTCGTGGAAATTTACTGGTTCTCCTTCCATAAAAGAGCTTTTTCCCTTGGTGATTCTTACATCTACCACATCTCCAGGCGCAACGCCCGTTACAAAAACCACTTTCTCCTCGTGATGTCCCAAACATTTTCCCTCCGAAGCTATCCGCTCGATGAGTAGGTTGGTAATCACTTTGTTTTTCATTTTTCGCGACATGGGCGCAAAATTAAGTAAAAAAAATGAGGAGGATCAAGGGAATGAGAATTAGAATAAAAATGTATATTTAGGTATTCTACGAATAGTTAGATGATATATTAATGTTTAGTAAAATGAGAATTGTTTTAATACTGCTTGGACTTGCTCTTTGTTCTTGCAGCAGAAATGTTGAAAAAAACACATCCGCTAAATCAATGACGTTTGAAACGGAAGGATCACGAGTTATTCCAATAAATGATAAATCATCCAATTTCTCCCTTTTGTCCCAAGTCCTTTTTAAGGAGAATGCAGACCCTCTATATATTCATCTCAATTATTTCCGTTCTAATCCTAACTATCTATTTATTAATTCCTTCGCAGATCCCGCTCTAGATTTGGTTTTGGAATTTGAGAATGAAGGGCCAAATGGAGTGGGTAGCGTAACTGAGTTTTATTTTCATTCCTACGATTCAATTTTTTTGATAGATAGATACCGTTATATGGTTTCGCTAGCAGATTCCTCCGGAAAGGTTAAGCAATCGTATAGGCTTAAAGAAAACGAAAGCAATAGGCCAGATGAGGATTCAGTTTTGCCTATGAGTACTTCCCAATCACGGATGTTTCTCATGGGTAAATTTCTATATATTCCTTGCGTCCCAGATACAGATCCATTCAAAAGTCAATACAAGAGGAAGAACTTATTAATTAAATTGAATTTGGAAACGGGAGATTATACCACACTTTTAGGCTATCCTGAATGGTATCAAGATGGGAATTTCTGGGGTGGACCAGATCACATGCTACCTAGTATTTCACCTTCAGAAGATCAGACTCAGGTTTTGGTTAGCTTTCCCTTGGTAGATTCAGTTTATATGCTTGACTTGAAGACTGAAAGAATGACGCCGTATTTTTGGATGGGAAGTTCAACTATAGAAAGTCCTATTCCTATAGATTTTGCAGATCGCCAATTAGAAATAGGAAAACGGTTTCAACTAGCAACTGATTATTATTTCTCCTTGAATTACGATCCTCATAGAAAAGAATATTGGAGGGTGTTTCATAAGAAATATGATGAGGAATCCATAGAAAAAATACTGAAAAGGGAAAGCGGAACGCCGAATCGGAATTCTGTGATCGTATATGATGAGAAACTGGAGAGAATCGGTGAGTTTGACCTCGATGTGAAATGGAGAGCTAATGCCTATGATTTGTTCTTTTTGAACGATGGCGTCTATATGTCTGCAACTTCAGATTCTATTGAAGATCAGTTGATTTTTCGTCAATTATCTATCCAGTGATTAGGGGTGTAATTCTTCAATAAACAATCTTTATTTTTTTATTCGTACAATTTAAATCAACAACGGTCGATTCAAAAAATCCCATTTTTGTATATCCGCTTTTATACCAGTAAGGCAATGAAAGCAACATAATATAAGCTAAACTCTAGATTTTAGACCTCTTCGGTCACCCGACTTCGGTCTTCTGTCCAGTTAAGCAAAGAAATCATGGGTACTGGCATCATTGCGGATAATCATAATCCCTTTTTTTCACATAATTCAATAGATATTTTTTCCTTAAGCTATAGAATAGTAAGTCACCAATTGCTTGGTGCGAAAGAGTTCTGTTAATAAAAACCGACCAATCTAACGCTTGATTTATATCGTTTGTATTATTGCCTCTCATTTAAAATCTTTTCATTCCAAAACTTTAAAATTGATTTTTTGGTTAAAAAAAGGTTGGATAGAAAATTTGCATTTTGGCTGAGAAATTGAAGTAAATCGCTTTTGTTGCTTTCTCGCATGCAAAATTTAAAAATCACAATTCAGTATCTTTGTACGATCAATGAAACAAGATAGTCTTAAAGATAAAGTAGTTATTGTTACAGGTGCCACTTCTGGAATAGGAGAGTCCTGCGCAAGGATTTTTGGTAAAGCTGGCGCTAAAATCGCCATTACTGGCAGGAATCAAGATAAATTGGATGCTAGCAAGGCAAAACTTGCAGCAGAAGGTATTGCTGTGTTAGCGATTTTGGCCGATGCAAGTGTAGTTGCGGACAACGAACGGATGGCAGTGACTGTGCTGGCAGAATTTGGCAAAATAGATATCTTGATAAATAATGCAGGAATCTCAATGCGAGCACTATTTGAAAACCTTGATTTTGAAGTCTTTCATAAAGTGATGGACACTAATTTTTGGGGTACTGTGTATGCAACTAAATTTTGTCTTCCTTCCATCATGGAAAACAAAGGAACTGTGATTGGGATTTCATCAATTAATGGCTTTCGTGGTACTCCAGCTCGTACAGCCTATACCGCAAGCAAGTATGCAATGAATGGTTTTTTTGAATCACTGAGAACCGAAGTGATGAAAAAGGGAGTTCATGTGTTGGTCGCATGTCCGGGGTTTACCGCGTCCAATATTCGTAAAAATGCGCTTACAGCTCATGGTGCTTTACAGGGGGAGTCTCCAAGAGACGAGTCAAAAATGATGAGTTCTGATGAGGTAGCCGAAGAAATATTGGGAGCTACATTAAAGAGAAAGCGCGATTTGGTATTGACTACCCAAGGTAAACTCTTGGTGTTTTTGAATAAATGGATGCCAGGTAGGTTAGATCATATTGTTTATAACCAAATGGCGAAGGAAAAAGACTCACCATTCCAATAAATGCCTGAATCAATCTTTCAGACTTACCGAAATCGTCTTGTTGACCTGTCTGCTAAAAACAGGTCGCTTTATTTGCCAAAAACAGAAGGATTCGGGATCGTTGATCTGAAAGAGCTAGATTTTTTGAATGGAGAAAATAGCTTTGAAATCATACGAAAGGCGATTTCTTCTAAGAAACCAATTCCATTAATTCCAGAATCTGACCCTAGAATTGGGAGTGTAAATACACTTTCCAAGACATTAGCTAGGCTTTCATTTCGAGACCAATTGACCCGGGAGGAGACAGGCGAGCAATCTCTGTTTCTAGGATATCCATTCGTAGAAGGGAAGTTAATGAACGGGCAGATCCTCCGAGCGCCCTTATTACTATTGGGAGTAAAGTTGCAACTTGAAAAAGGGCAATGGATTCTTTCAAAAACCGACGATTGGCAATGGAATCCTGCTTTTCTCTTAGCTTATTCACGTGGCTATGGGATAGCATTTGATTCAGACGCTTTGAATCAAGCTTTGCAGGAATTAGCAACAGATGCAACTGAATTCCGTACTGGGTTCTCTAAATTACTCAATGATCACTTCTCGATTCAGCTAAGTTCATCGCTGTTTGAAGATCAGCTAACTCAGTTTCCAATTTCTCAATTGAGCGTTGATTCTACTAGTTTCCAAGATGGAAAGTTGGTTTTGAAAAGCTATGCACTTTTGGGTCAATTTGCTCAGAAGGGCAGTTTTCTGTTTACAGATTATGAAAATCTGGAAAATGAATTTGGCGAGTTGAGTTTGGAGGAAATGTTCACTCAGCATTTTGCAACTGATGACAATCAGCCTATTCCTAGAGAAGAGCAGCTTTTTCCTGTGTTTCCTTTAGATGCTTCACAGGAAAATGTGTTGGTTAAAGTTCGACAAGGAAAGAGCTTAGTAGTAGAAGGTCCTCCAGGTACAGGTAAATCCCAGTTGATCGCGAATCTAGTTTCGGATTATTGTGCTAGAGGAAAAAAAGTATTGGTAGTTTCTCAAAAGAGAGCGGCCTTGGATGTGGTATTTGAGCGATTGGAGAATGCTGGTTTTGGTGGTTTCTTGGGTTTGGTACATGATTTCCGTACAGATCAAAAGGTCCTTTTTCAGAAAATCAAAGCTCAAATCGAAGGGATAGAGGCATATCAAGAGGAGAATAGAGGAATTGATTCTATTCAACTCGAACGCGAGATCTCGCAGTATTCCAAGACTATAGCCAGGCTTTCAGAGAAATTTGAAACGTTTAGAACTGCTCTTTTTGACTCTGAGTCTGCTGGAATTCCTATCAAGGCAATGTATCTAAACGCAGATCTGAAAATGCCAATTTTTGAGCATTCGGATTTAGCTAAGCTGGATTTTCAGGGAGCGCAGGATTTTGAGAAGTCTTATAAAATTTACTTTTCTTATCAGTCTCAGTTCAAAGATAACTTTTGGGAAAGCCGAATTTCTTTTGCTCATTTTGAGCCTGCTGTTTTTCCAAGAATAGTCCAGAGTTTGAAGGAGATTTCTGCCTTTAGGGCTAATTTAACTATAGTAAATCCCGATATTTTAGCTCAGCTGATTTTAACGAAGAGCAATTTCGTTGATGAGTTGGATGGTTTGACGAATTCACTGAATCAGTTGGAGCGGCCTACATTAGCTATTTCCGCAGCTTTCGATTCAATGTTTTTATCGAAAATCACCAAACTTCAGAAATGGATTTTGGTATCGATTGAAAAATTTCAGCATTTGCAACTAGGGATTGGGGCCAGTCCAGAAAACCTGTCAAATCTGGAAGCAGAACTAGATTTTCTGAAACTAAAAGCGAACTCATGGCTTGGGAAAATCCAAGTGAATTTGAGTAAAAGCAAATTTCCCCTGACTTTTGAAATTCTGGACAAAGCCAATTTGAAGTTTGATACAACGTCGATTTCCAGTATTCGGGCCGAACTTGAAACACTCAAATCATTAAATCATGAACTTTCCGAACTTCCCAAAATTGAAGGAGTGGAGGTGACTGAGCTCTCTGTCGAAGCATTAAGACGCCAGCTTGATATACTTGACCCAATTCTGAATTGGGTAGAATTATGGAAGAACCAAGGTGATATTCGGTCTCTAACAAACTGGAATGTCAGTGAATTTAAGGTTCAGCTCGCCCAACTAAATCAGTTAGCAAAATCACTTCAGCTTAACGCAATAAAGTGGAAGGCCTATTTGAGTGATGACCAAATTCTGGGAGTTTTGAAAAATGGAATTCCTGAAACCTCTGCTGAACTGCAGTTGAATCAGACTTTTTCTGAGTTGGTTGCCTTTGATCGCTTCTTGGAAAGTTCTGACTCAATTACTATTTCCCTTGCGAAAAAGTTAGAAACTGAATATCCAGAATTGGGTCTTTCTGATCAACAATCCACATTTTGGAATTCTTGGTATATGGCTTGGATAGCTATTTTGGAAACACAAAACCCTGTTTTGGCTGAAGCTGGGGGTTTGAGAATGGAACATGAGTTGGATGAGTTGAAGGACGCTATTCTTGAAAAAAGGAAAATCTCTAAACATATCGCTTTACTTAGGCTTAGGGAACAAGTCACGGCTGATTTGGAATTTAATCGATTGGGAAATAGGCTGACTTATCGGGATTTGCTTCATCAGGTGAGTAAGAAGCGGCAACGTTGGCCAATTCGTAAATTAGTGGAAGAAATGGGGGAGGAAGTTTTTCGCTTATTGCCCTGTTGGTTTGCGAGCCCTGAGACTGTTTCTGCCTTATTTCCACTTGATCAAGAATTCGATCTGGTGATTTTTGATGAGGCATCCCAATGTCAAGTTGAGCGAGGATTGCCTGCAATGCTTCGAGGTAAGCAGGTTGTCGTTGCTGGGGATTCGAAGCAGTTGAGGCCGTCAGATTTCTATCAAGTGAAATGGGAGTCTGATGAGGAAGGGTTGGAATACGAAGCAGAATCTTTACTTGAATTGGCTGGTAATTTCTTTGAAAAACATCAATTGAAAGGCCACTATCGATCTGCTGATCCAGGGTTGATTCATTTTTCCAATACTCATTTTTATGAAAGTCAATTGGAGACTTTGCCAGATTATGCGACTTCGATGGCAAAACAACCTGCCTTTACTTGGGAAAAAGTAGAAGGGATTTGGGCTAATCAGGTGAATAAAATGGAGGCTGATGCAGTCGTTTTGAAAGTTGCATCTATTCTAAGTTCCAGCCCAGCAGATACTATTGGGATTGTGACTGGAAATTATTTTCAGATGGAATTGATTCGCGAAAAGCTCTGGAAAGCTGGTTTTCAAGATTTTGGAATCAAGGTTCGTAATATCGAAAATGTGCAAGGAGACGAGTTCGATCAGGTTATTTTGTCCTTGGGCTATGCTCCAAATCTAGAAGGGAAGTTGGTGACTAACTTTGGTTTGCTAGGTAAGTTTGGAGCGGAAAATAGACTAAATGTGGCTATCACCCGAGCGCGGAAGATGATGCATGTGATTTCAAGTATTGAACCATCCGATTTTCGTCCTAGCCAACTTAAAAATGCAGGATTAGTTTTGCTCAGAGAGTTTTTGGCTTTTGCTCAAGAGCAAAGTAAATGTCCTTCCATTCCAGTTGCGAAGTCCAAAGCGAAAGGTTACGAGATTGATTGGAGCTTGAAGAATAAGCTGCTGGCTAGTGGTAATTCTTATACTTCAGAAACCCCGTCAGCTGTGATGGATTTGATTTGGAGTGAATCAAATGGTGCTTTGAAGGCAGTGCTTACGGACGACCAGCGATTTTTTAATGCAGCTAGTGCAAAAGCGGCTTTAGCTTATCATCCTATTTTGCTAGAGCAAAAAGGATGGAGGTTTGATTGGAAATGGAGTAGAGAGCTTCTTGTTAGCGTTAAATAGAGTTGTTTTGAATGATATTTCATTCGTTAAGTGGCTTTTTGTTATTTAATGACTGATTTGTCATTCATTATTATTTTTGATCTTTTGTATTATAATTCATTCATTAAGAGGTATATTTATGGATAATGAATGATATTTAAGTCATGGATTACAATCAAATAAGCGATTTAGCAATTCTTCAAAAGCTGGGAGACTTTGTCAAGCATCATCGTATGGCTCAAAACAAATCTCAAGAGCAGTTGGCTACAGAGGCGGGTGTGAGTAGATCCACGTTGAGCCTGCTAGAGCGCGGCGAAAAGGTTAATTTGATCACTTTGATTCAAGTGCTCCGTGTCCTTAATCAATTACAATGGTTGGACTCGTTTGAAGTAAAGCCCGTAATTAGTCCTATGACTTATATTAAGCTTCAAAAAAAGCATGAGCGTCAACGTATCCGCAATATGCATATAGCGGCAGAAGATCCTCCTTCAGAATGGTAGTGTCGGCTGAAATCTGGATATGGGATAAGCTTGTCGGAGCGATACTCTGGGATGAGTCGGAGCAGATGGGTAGTTTTGAATTCAATCAAACTTTCCTTCGTTCGGGTCTTGATATTTCTCCTATCAAAATGCCTTTAAGTCAAGGTAATAGGGTTTATAAATTTCCTGAAATACGAAAGTCGCGTGACGATGTTTTCGACACGTTCAAAGGATTACCTGGCTTACTGGCAGATATGCTACCGGACAAATATGGGAATCAATTGATCAATGCTTGGTTGATCCAAAATGGTAGAGGAGCAGATAGTCTCAATCCTGTGGAGCAGCTTTGTTTTATTGGAAAGCGAGGAGTAGGCGCATTAGAAATCAAACCATCTCTTCGTGATGAGTCGATCAAAGCCAGTTCAATCGAAATAGATAGCTTAGTTAATATCGCTGGGAAAATACTCAATTCCAGAGCCGATTTTCAGTCCAATTTGACAAGCGAGGAGCAAACTGCACTTTCTGATATACTCAAGATTGGTACTTCCGCAGGTGGCGCCCGTGCCAAAGCAGTGATTGCTTTCAATCCCAAAACAGGTGCGGTGAAAAGTGGTCAGGTAAAGGCTCCAGCTGGATTCTCCTATTGGATCATCAAATTTGATGGAGTACATGATTCTCAATTTGGTGCTACTGTGGGTTTTGGAAGAGTGGAAATGGCTTATTATTTAATGGCTGTAGCTGCTGGAGTCGAGATGAGTGAGTGTAGATTGCTGGAGGAAAATGGCCGTGCCCACTTTATGACCAAGCGATTTGACCGACAGGATAATGGTCAAAAAATACATATGCAGAGCTTATGTGGTATCCGCCATTTTGATTTCAATCAAGTTGGATTCTATAGTTATGAGCAGGTTTTTGAGACCATGAGAATGCTACGACTTTCGTATCCTGAAGCTGAGCAGATGTTCATTCGAATGGTTTTTAATGTGTTGGCAAGGAACTGTGATGATCATACCAAAAACTTTGCGTTTCTGATGGATCAAAACGGGAAATGGTCGCTGTCACCCGCTTACGATATTTGCTATGCTTATCGGCCTGGAAGCCTCTGGGTTAGCGCCCAGTCTTTAACTGTAAATGGTAAAAGGGAAGAAATAGTTGAAGCTGATTTTTTGGAAGTAGCCCGAAAGATGAATATCAAAAAGCCGGAAGAAAAGATCGCTCAGGTAAAATTAACAGTAAGTAGATGGGGCGAATTTGCGGATGAAGTGAATGTTGAGAGGGGGTTACGAGATTCTATTCAAAGCACATTGTTGATATGATGTGAGTTGAGATACTAACATCGGCAGTGAAAAAGACTATAAACTCGCCATCCATCTAGCCAGCTGTACTTCGTGTACCAGGTAATTTCCCTCGTCTTTGACTACCAATTCTAGTCTTTCCAAAGCTTTCAAAGCTGTGCTTACGGTACTTGCAGCGCCTAAATTATGCTTTGTAAGAAAATCTTTACTCAGTGGATTTTGAAGAGGTTCTTCTTTGGCGATGGCCCGAAATACAGTCCATTGAACTCGAGTAAGCATTTTTTGGAAATTCGCATAAATAGCCTGCTGCTGAACTAGTATCTGATTGAAGACGGTGTCCACATCCTTATCTGTTACTTTTTTATAATTAGCAAAAAGATGATTGCAGACTAGCTGTACGGTATAAGTTTGGCCGCGACTCCAAGTATAAATCTTCTCGATTGAAACGGGTTCGATGGTCTTTTTTGCGGTTTGAAAATGCTGGATAATAAAATTTGTGTACGCTTCTAATGCTATTGGTTGAAGCGATTCCAACTGTGAGCTTTGATAAAAAGGCCGCTTTTTCTCTGTAAACATGGCTTCCATGAGTGTTCGGTGACTTCCGCTGAAGATGAATCTGACTTCAGGAATTTGCTGAACCCAAGTTCGAAATACAGCTTCAGCTTTGTTGTCTTCATAATCTGAGATTTGCTGAAACTCGTCGATGGCAATCACAATTCTCTTTTTTCTGGATAATAGAAATTCGCCTAAAGCGCTCAGTGATTGGCTAGGTTGCTCGGATTTGTTTATGCCTAGCATGAGCTCGGGAGTTCCCGATAGGACATTGAAACTTATGGTTGCGCCGATAGAGGCCAGTAATTTTTGGATACTTGCACTTAGTCCACTGCTTGTTTTGCCATACTTTTCATAAATCGAGGAAGAGATGGCCTGTATAGCTTCAGCTATATTTTGCGTAGCAAGAAGGTCAATATACAGCGTTTCGTAGTCCTTAGATGTTTCCAATTCATCAAAAAGTCGCTGAATAAGTGCTGATTTACCTAGCCTTCTCCATGCATAAAGCACCACATTTCTATCATTTTCTATGTGAGAAATGAGGGTTTTAAGGTTATTTTCTCTGTCACAGAAATATTCTTTCCCCTGATAAGTATTGATTACGAATGGATTGAAAGGTTCTTTCATGATTTCTCTGATTCCTTATTACGCAAAGTTCGTTACGTAAAGTGCGTTACGTAAAGTACGTAATAAGAACAGAGAGTTACAAATCTTAGACATGATTTTTGATCTATAGGTAGCCAACCATTTTATATACCAAAATGCCAATCCACTCCTTTACCAGTTTGTGCCAGATAAAGATGGAATAAGGGTCAGGAAAAAATAAGGTTGGGACATCGTATTTGGTGTCGTTGCTATAATAATCTGTGGGAAAAGTTTCTGTCTGAAGCCCAACTTTATCGAAGCAAGCTTTGGATCTTTTCATATGAAAAGCAGAAGTGATCAGTATGAATTCCTGATTAACGTCTATTCCTTTTTTTTCTAAAAAATCCTTGGTGAAAAGTGCATTTTCATACGTGTTTTTGGATTGATCTTCTATCATTACATCCTCAGCTGGAACTCCAGTCATCACAAGGAATCGTTGCAGAAGTTCGGCTTCTGATTGTGGATTTACAGGGTTAAGCCCTTGCCCACCAGTGATTAATATTTTCTTGATTTTCCCCTCACGGTAAAGCTGCAAAGCATGAGTGATCCGATCTGCACCCTTGTTGAAGAAAGTCCGGTCATAAGCGGTCTTACTCAAATTCGTCACGCCAGTAAGTACAATGCCGATTTGGTGATTTCCCACCTCATTAAAGGCTTTGAACTGTGGCTCCCAGGCAAGCATGGCTTGATTTGCAATAAATGGGTTTGAGAAAAACCAGAGTAGAATTATCCCTGCCCAAAGACTTCTTTTTCCCCATTTTCTTTGGATGAAAAAGGCTCCTAAGACAATCAGACTGATCGTAATAGTAAGAGGTAAAGCAAGAAAACTTAGAAACTGGGAGAGGTAGAAGAACATGGAGGAGGTTTGATCAATTGCCAAAGAAAAGAGAGAAATGCTCAATTTTCAAATTCAAGGTTCATTTCCATTTCAAGGCGTTACTCAATTCAATTTCAAGTAACGTATTACCGCTTCATCTCCCTGAAGTGCATGGGCAGGAATTGGGTGAGAAGTATTGAAAACTTTTAATTCCTCTACTGAAAGTATGGTGACAAAACTTTCGTCATAGCCATCGTTATAAGGCACTTTTCCAGGATTTATATCCAGATAATGCCCGAAGAAATTATAGGCTGCTGTTCTCTTGTTGTAGTTATAGTCATGTCTTTCATTGGGCAGATGCACATTGTCGGCCTTACTTTCTGCACCATAAGCGGCATAGACTTTTTGTATGTAGGGAAATTCAATCCTAGGTGTATTTTTAGTCCAATCCCCTCCATCTGAAATTAGTAACATGGGTCTTGGAGCTGCCAAAGCTGCTATTTCCACATTATTGGTTTGATGGTGGGCACTTTTATGGATAGGCATCCCACTTTCACACACGCAGCCTCCAAAAAAGTAGGCTGAGACCATTACAGCTGGAACAGAAACCGTAATTCTAGGGTCTATTGCAGTAATTAGAATAGTTTGGGTGCCTCCTCCTGAGCCTCCCGTCACACCGATTTGAGTAGTATCTACATCGGCTCTCGAGGTCAAATAATCAAGGACCCGAATTGAATTATAAGTTTGAAGTGTCAAAGCAATAGGAATGGTATGGCTTGTCTGCTGGGAATCCGCATACCCAAGCATATCATAGACAAAAACCACCGCACCCATTCGTGCCAGTGAAGCAGCTCTGTACTGAACTACATCTTGGTAGCGTTTGTCTTTTCCATGGCCATGGGGGATGAGGATGGCAGGACTTTTATGGAAAGGCTCGGGATCAAGTGGCCGATAAAGGTTGCCAGTGATGAAAAAGCCGCGAAAGCTCTCGATGGCGATGTTTTCAATAATATAGCCATCCATTTCTCTGGTACTGTGGATAATAGGATTGAATTCCGCAGTTCTCTCAGGCATTTGTTCTAATTTCATCCCATCTATAATTCCTTTTCGTATCACATCGGCCCTAGCTTCCCAATCTTTTTGGCTAGTCCACTCGCTAGCCCATTTTTTCAAGTAGGAATTGGCTTCATCCTCCTCCCAATAGGCTCCTTGGCACAACATGGGTTCCTGAGCCGATGCAGAAAATGAAAGTAGCAATAAGAAAATTACTTGGCTATAACGTAATAAAGTCTTCATGGGGAATTTGGTTTGTTAGGAATACTCAGGAGAATTCAACAGGATCAATTACAATTGCTTGATAGCTAGTATAGTAAATTTCTGCTTTTGAAGCATTATAATTTTGTATTAGACTATCCGAACCCTCGTCTATTCCGATATTTTATCGGACAAGTGGATAGGGAGTTTTGGCTTAAAAATCTTTACTGTTTATGCCTGGCAGTGGAGGTTCTTTGTAAAAGCTGTTGAAAGCTTCAAAAATCCCATGAATCATTTGAGTAGAAAAGCTATTTTTGAGCATGAGTTCAAACTTACCTAACCTATTGCCTTTGCTTCAAGAACTTTCCACTCAACTGGAAGGAACTTTGCAACTGGATGCGCTTACCAAAACACTTTATGCCACTGATGCTTCCGTTTATAGGGAGATTCCTTTGGCAGTTGCTTTTCCAAAAAGCGAGGCAGATATCCAGAAACTGATACTTTTTGCCTCTAAAAATGGCACTTCACTGATACCAAGAACTGCGGGTACCTCACTTTCGGGTCAGTGCGTAGGTAATGGGATTGTGGTGGATGTGTCCAAACATTTTACCAAAATACTGGAATTGAATGTAGCCGAGCGCTGGGTTCGAGTGCAGCCAGGAGTGGTGCGTGATGAGCTTAATCGCTACTTGAAACCTCATGGACTTTTCTTTAGTCCTATTACTTCCACTGCCAACCGTGCGATGATTGGTGGTATGGTGGGGAATAATTCATCTGGTACCACCTCGATTGTCTATGGAGTAACGCGTGATAAAGTCATTTCTCTTGATACTATTTTGAGCGATGGGAATCTCGTGAAATTCGAAGATCTTTCAAAAGATGAGTTTGAGCAGAAGACCAAGCTTCAATCACTTGAAGGTGATATTTATAGAAAAGTAGCTGAGGAGTTAGGAGACGAAGAAGCTCGGCAAGAGATTCATGCTCAATTTCCAAAGAAGTCTATTCACCGTAGAAATACGGGTTATGCTGTAGATGAATTGCTGAAGGCAGATGTGTTTGATGGAGATGAAAAATTCAATTTCTGTAAGCTTTTGAGTGGTTCCGAGGGAACTTTGGCTTTCACTACTGAAATAAAAATCAGTCTCGATCCACTTCCTGAACCTATTGAAATCGTAGTTGCTGCGCATTTCGAGACGATTCATCAAAGTATGGTTTCTGCCCAGACGGCTATGAAGCATCCAGCAACTGCGGTGGAGTTGATGGATAAAATCATTTTGGATTGTACTAAAGAAAGCATTGAATACAGTAAAAATCGCTACTTCGTAGAAGGTGATCCTGAGGCGATTTTGATGGTGGAGTTTCGCGGTCAAACGCTGGAGGAAGCCATGGCTAAAGGCAAGGCTCTGGTGGATGACTTGATAGCTACAGGACTTGGCTATGCGTATCCTATCATTGAACCAGCGATGGTGTCCACTGCTTGGGCACTTCGTTCTGCGGGATTGGGCCTGTTGGCAAATATACCTGGTGACGCGAAGGCTGTGGCATGTATTGAAGATACCGCTGTGGATATCGAAGATCTCGCCAACTACATTGATGAAGTAGATGAAATGATGGCCGGTTTCAAGCAGAAACCTGTTCATTATGCTCACGCTGGTGCTGGAGAGATACATTTGCGACCGATTTTGGATTTGAAAAAATCTGAGGATGTGGAGGAGTTCTATCAGATTTCTAAAGCTTCCGCCGAATTGGTGAAAAAGTATCAGGGTTCATTAAGTGGGGAACATGGAGATGGTCGGGTACGTGCTGCATTCATTCCGCTGATGGTTGGGGAAAAGAATTATCAGCTTTTCCGCAGGATCAAATTCTCTTGGGATCCCCAGAATATTTTCAATCCAGGCAAGATCGTGGATGCCGCTCCGATGAATAAATTTCTGCGCTATGAGCCAGATATGGAGACTCCAACTCATGATACGTTAATGGATTTCTCCAATGTGGGCGGGATTCTTCGTTTGGCTGAAAAGTGTAATGGATCAGGTGACTGTCGCAAACTTCCAGGTTCTGGAGGCACAATGTGCCCGAGCTACATGGCTACTCGAAATGAAAAGGATACTACTCGTGGTCGCGCCAATACGCTTCGCGAGTTTCTCACGATGGATAATAAGGAAAATGCTTTCAACCATCCTGAAATCAAGGAAGCGATGGATTTGTGTCTTTCCTGCAAAGGCTGTACAGCCGAGTGCCCTTCTAATGTGGACATGTCCAGCATGAAAGCTGAATTCCTCTATCAATATCAAAAGGCGAATGGAATTCCGCTTCGTTCCAGAGCTTTTGCTTACATCAATGAGTTGAATGAGCTGGGTTCAAAAACTGGTGGTCTGGCTAATTTCATGCTGAGCAATAGTCTGACTGGCGGAATGGTGAAGTCTATTTTGGGCGTAGCCCCAAAAAGAAATCTACCTGAGATCAGTAAAGTCAGCTTGCGTAAATGGTATAAAAAGAATTACGATGCGCTTCCAGCTGCAGCAAAGCAGATTAAATCTATTTACTTTTTTGTGGATGAATTCACCAATCATAATGATACTGAGATTGGTATTAAGGCGATTTCGCTGCTTAAAAAACTAGGCTACGATGTGAAAATCGTGGATCATGAAGAAAGTGGTCGTTCTGCACTTTCCAAAGGTTTATTACCAAAGGCGAAGAAACATGCTGAGGCGAATGTGGCCATTTTCTCAAAAATCATTGATGGAAATACGCCGCTGATCGGTTTAGAGCCTTCGGCTATTTTGAGTTTCCGGGATGAATATCCTCGAATTGTTAAGAAAGAATTGACGGAAGCAGCAAAGAAATTGAAATTTCATGTGAAGCTAATAGATGAGTTTTTGGCTCAGGAAATTGCCGCAGGAAACATCAAAGCTGATTCTTTTACTACCAATAGTAAGAAGATTAAACTTCACGGACATTGCCATCAGAAGGCACTTTCTTCCATGACTTGGACGCAGAAATTACTGTCTCTGCCTACAAATTACTCCGTAGAAACTATTCCAAGTGGATGCTGTGGAATGGCAGGAAGTTTTGGTTATGAAGCTGAGCATTATGAAGTTTCTCAGCAAGTGGGAGAGTTGGTGTTATTTCCAGCTGTAAGAAATGCTGATTCTGAAACTGTCATCGCTGCGCCGGGCACCTCTTGCAGGCATCAGATTGCGGACGGAACAGGCCGAAAAGCTAAGCATCCTGTGGAGATATTGTGGGAGGCGCTTAATGAGGTATAAAATTAAGTTTACAGAAAAAAAAAGGCTGGATATAAAATCCAGCCTTTAGTGTTTATAAAAGTTTGTCTAAGCTACCACTATGAATAATCCAGCTATAGTCAATACTTCTTCCGTGGTTAATGGCTCATCAAATCCTTCTGTAATCCCATCTGCCCCGATTGTGGTGACGGTGGTTACATTTACTCCTCCTTGGATTAAATTATCTTCACCATTATAGACTGCTTGAGTTACTTCAGGCATACCTTCTCCTCTTTCCGCTTGAGTAATCCATCCTTTCAACCCTCTCAACCTTCTAACTTCAGATGCATGTCTAGCTTCCACCGAATGGATCTGTAGAGCAGCTGTGAGAGCAGAGTTTTCTGCGATCAAATTCCCAGCCTGCCCCTTGTAGGCACGTACCCCAGTGTCTTCAAAAGCCTGTGCTAAAATTAGAAATTGTTCGTAGTCTGAGAATGGCGTAAAGTTACCTCCAGCTGTAAAATCAAAGGTTGGTTTTTCTACAGGTGTTCCACCATAACTCATTATTGCTGACTTCAAAAAGGCAACATGATCTACCTCATGTTTTTCGATTGTTTGGAAAATAGCCATGTCTTTGCCAGGAGGAATCAGTCCAGGAGAATTGATTCCTGTTGTATAAAATTCACCTTCTAGGTATTCCAAAGTGAGCGCAAAGTTGAGCACATTGAGCACAGTAGGAATATGTGCAGCAGAAGCTTTTTGAGTGCTTCCAACGACCAGACCAACAGGAATAGCTGCAAATGCGATGTTTTTCCCAAAACTAGCCAGTTTTCTAAAAGCTTCACGTCTTGAGGTAAACGTATCAAGCTCATCTGTCTTGATATCATATTTATTGAGGACTTCTAATATTTTCATGTTGTGACTTTTTAAGGTTAGGAAGTAGGAAGTTGATTTGCGATGATTTTGTTAGTAATAAATGGTGCAGCAGCTTCCAATACCATACTAGGAGAAAAAGCCCTGTCCAAACCATTTGAATCAATTATATCATCTCCGGCAAAAGAAGTGAAGTCATTGTCAAAAATACTTCTAATTGCCGCTGCATGACGTGCTTCAACAGAGACGATTTTCCCTGCAATTAATAGGTAATCAGCACTTTCTAGAAGTTGTCCTGCGCCATTATAGGCTGCCACTCCTAGGTCTTCAAATGTTTTTGCAGTAGCCAAAACACTTGACCTGTCGTTAAAATCAACACTGCTGAAATCGAAGGTAAGGTCGATAATGGCATTTTTTCCTAAGGCAGCTTTTAGAAAATCTCTGTGCGCAACTTCATGATTTTTGATGTCTTCCATCATTACCATTTCCGAATCGCTAATTCCAGCGTACATATTGGCCACCACTTGTAAGTAAAAAGCTGCCTCCAATTGCTCTAATGCGTATGCATAATTCAGAATACCAATATCTCCCTTTCCCAGAGGGACTGCTTGCATTACTGGCCCTTTAGGAGATTGTCTTTGATTTGGAAGTGCTTCGAATACTTCCTGACAGCCTGATAGTAAAATCCCCGTAGTAGCGATGCTTACTCCGGTGAATTTGAGGAAACTTCTGCGATTGCCTTTGTTTTGGCTTAATACAGAAGTTGACTCGTCTGTTAAAGTTTGTTTGGACATGATGATTGTTTTAAATGGTTAAAATTGTTTGAACAATCAGAGCACCTCAACTCAGCTAATAAACTGGTAGTATTTAATCCAAGAAAGAATAAAATATATACTAAACTACTCTGATTGCTACCTGAAAAGATTAAAAAAACAGTACCATTTAAAGCCAATAAGTGTTTTTCACGAATTTCATTTTTATTATAAAATGACTTTTAAGGCTTTTAAACACGTCTTTTTTATATACGAAGTAGATGTTGTGGTTGGATTGAGCAGTGTAAATAAAAAAATCCCTTTTAAGCGATGAACTTAAAAGGGATTAAAATGACTTAGTTGAAAAGAGTGAAAGTATTCTTCACTTGTTTTCATAAATATGGAAGAGACAGAGCTGAATAATAGGAGTTCATCTAACTATAAACTTTTCCTGATGTGTACTAATTATAGATTTAGATCTTGTGTGGTTAGTAGTATGCTATTCATCATTAATTTTTTCCAATCTAATGGTTATCTCAATACCTTCCTTGCGACATATTCAGCACATCTTGCTGCTAATCTAGCGGTTGCCTGATCGTGGTCGAAAGCGGGATTGAGCTCTACGACATCCATGGAGATAAGCTTTTTACTGGAAGAAAGTAGTTCGAATACTTTAAACGCAAACTCAGGTCTGAATCCCATCGGTGATGGTGCTGATACGCCTGGGGCAAATGCTGAGGAAAAACCATCCATATCTATGCTTAGGTAGATTTTGTCAACTGAGTCTAAGAACCATAGAATTTTCTCTTGAATTACTTCCCAGTTATTCAGTCTAAAATCTTCCATAACCATCCATTTTGCCCCTACTTTATCTGCGGTTTCAAAAAGTGATTTTGGATTTACAGAACGCTGAACTCCTAAGCATAGGTATTTGAAAGCGTCCTGATTTTCCTGAGCCAGTTGAAGAAATGGAGAGCCAGAGTGTCCTTTTCCATCTATAGTCGGCCGTAAATCAAAATGCGCATCCATATTAATGATGCCTAGAGTCTGATTTTTGGAGGCTAGATGCTTGTAGACTCCCCGTCCATGTGCCAAAGCCAAGTCATGCCCCCCACCCAACAGGATAGGGAAATGCTTCGTCTCCAGTAGATTGAAAACCGTGTCAGTTATTAGTTCGTGGCTTGATTCTAAATCTGAGTTTTCTGTATAAACATCCCCATAATCGAAGATTCTGCTTGTTTCAGGCAAGTGGAATGCCAAGCTTCCAAGACTTTTTCTTATTGCATTTGGCCCTTCTGCAGTGCCCAATCTTCCCTGATTTCTTTTGACACCCTCTTCGCCTGCATATCCTAAGATTCCAACCTTCGGATACTCTTGAGTTTCATCCACTTTGAGGTCTTTTATTGAGATAGCAGCCTGGTGCCAATATTCGATTGTTTCAGATTTCCTGCCTGACCAAAGTGATGGATTCGGGTTTTGATGGAGCATATTGAGTTTTGAATTATTTTGTACTAACTTAAAAATTACACTTTGATATTCTAAATATCAGAAACAATGTATTCGGTTTTTAGGTAAAATTCAACAATTGAAGTGTGAACAAATTTGCTGGCAATGAAATCCAGTATGATGAAGTATGCTATAAATTGGGAGCAGTAATGCGAGATTCCATGTGGCCTATAAAAATCAAATTATATAAACATGAAAGAATATAGGATTCCCCAGAAAGAAAATATTGACTTGGATGCGTTCAACGAACCTGATGGTCACTCTAAAAGCTATACTTATGCGGATTATCTCAAGTGGGATTTTGAGGAAATTGTAGAATTAATCAAAGGATAAATATTTGCTAAAGCTGCTGCTCCTAATCGCCGACACCAAGAGGTATCTGGGGATTTGTTTTTCGAAATCTTCAGTTTCCTGAAAAAACATCCCTGCAAAGTCTATTCAGCTCCTTTTGATGTAAGGTTTTCAAGAGATCCAGCTTATTCAAAAATAGACTCCGTAGTTCAGCCAGATATTTCTGTGATTTGCGATCTCTCAAAATTGGACGATAAAGGGTGCTTTGGTGCGCCAGACTTGGTGGTAGAGGTGCTTTCCCCAGGAAATAGCCGGGTGGAACTACAAAATAAATATGAGCTATATGAAGAATTTGGAGTGAGAGAATATTGGATAGTTCATCCAACAGATTGCACCGTTTTGATTTACACCTTGGTTGAAGGGAAATTCGTTCCTTCTAGACTTTTTACCTCTGGAGATGTGATTACGTCCACTGTTCTTCCAGGTTTTGTGCTTGATTTGGAGGGAGTTTTTTCGCAGGATTGATTGAGTTCCCAGTTTTTCCATAGATTGAAATTTTGGAAAAACTGGTTTTTTAGAAAATTTCGTTCAAAATCACCTTATCTACCAAATTAGGAATAGTCACTTTCAAACCTGGACTTCGATCCATTTCCCGCTGAATAGCTTCCAAAGAACCTGAGTTTCTAGCCCAAGCACGTCGAGCGATCCCATTATTCACATCGTAGAAAAGCATGGATTTCAGCTTTCGTTCAGCTTCTTTGCTTCCGTCAAGCAGCATTCCAAAACCTCCATTCATCACTTCTCCCCAGCCTACACCGCCTCCATTGTGGATAGAAACCCAAGTAGCACCTCGGAAACTGTCGCCAATTACATTGTGAATGGCCATGTCAGCTGTGAACTTACTACCATCGTAAATATTGCTGGTTTCCCGGAAAGGTGAATCCGTGCCGCTTACGTCATGATGATCTCGACCAAGGACGATTGGAGCAGTGATTTCTCCTGCTGAAATAGCATTGTTGAATGCTTGAGCAATCTTCGCCCTACCTTCTGCATCTGCATAGAGAATACGAGCTTGAGAACCCACTACAAGTTTGTTCTTTTCAGCTTCTTCGATCCAGGTGATGTTATCCTGCATTTGCTGCTGGATGGAAGCAGGGGAGTTCTGCATGATTTCTTTCAAAACCTGTGCAGCAATTTGATCTGATTTCCTCAAATCTTCTGCTTTCCCCGAAGTACAAACCCAGCGGAAAGGCCCAAATCCATAGTCAAAACACATTGGTCCCAAAATATCTTGCACGTATGATGGGTAGCGGAAGTCGATTCCGTTTTCTGCCATCACATCGGCTCCGGCTCGTGATGCTTCTAGCAAAAAAGCATTTCCATAATCGAAAAAGTAGGTGCCTTTTGCCACATGTTTATTGATGGACGCTGCATGACGACGAAGCGTCTCCTGCACTTTTGATTTGAACTTCTCAGGATTCCCAGCTATTAACTCATTGGATTCTTCAAAGGTAAGCCCAACGGGATAATAGCCTCCTGCCCAAGGATTGTGAAGTGAGGTCTGATCTGAACCTAATTCTATGAAAATATTTTCGGCATCAAAGCGCTCCCAAACATCGACGATATTGCCTATGTACGCGATAGAGACTATTTCTTCATTGCGTTTTGCAAGTTGAGTTCGGAGCACTAATTCATCCAAGTTTTCGATCAATTCATCGACCCAACCTTGCTCATGTCGCTTCCTGGCAGCAGCTGGATTTACTTCTGCGCAAATGGTAATACAACCTGCGATATTTCCTGCTTTTGGCTGAGCACCACTCATTCCACCAAGACCTGCGGTCAAAAATATTTTCCCTGCTGGCTTTTCTCCTGCTTTTAATTTCATGCGAAACGCATTCATTACCGTAATTGTCGTGCCATGAACAATCCCTTGCGGCCCGATATACATAAACGATCCAGCAGTCATCTGCCCATATTGTGTCACTCCAAGTGCATTGAACTTCTCCCAATCATCTGGTTTGGAATAATTTGGAATCATCATGCCGTTGGTGACTACCACACGCGGTGCTTCTGGGGAAGAAGGGAAAAGTCCCATTGGGTGACCAGAGTATATGTGAAGTGTTTGATTTTCTGTCATTTCAGACAAATACTTCATCACCAAAAGGTATTGTGCCCAGTTTTGGAAAACTGCACCGTTTCCACCGTACGTAATCAATTCTTCGGGATGCTGAGCAACTTCTGGATCCAAGTTATTTTGAATCATCAGCATGATAGCTGCTGCCTGCTGAGATTTTGCAGGGTAATTCTGAATTGGTCTCGCATACATCGCATATTCAGGCTGAAATCTATACATGTAGATTCTGCCAAATTCCTTGAGCTCCGCTAAAAAATCCTCTGCCAATTCCACATGCCATTCCTTCGGAAAATACCGCAGTGCATTCCGGAGAGCCAGTTTTTTCTCTTCAGTTATTAATATATCCTTTCGCTTTGGAGCATGACTCACAGTTGTACTTCTATGTTTTTTGGGAGGGAGCTGTGAAGGTATGCCTTGGGATATTTGATCTTGAAAAACCATGGGATTTACGATTTACGATTGGTGATTTACGAGGTTGGTGTGAACCTCGAGCGTTATTCTTTAAATCTTACTTCTTGGATCTTTATTCTAATGCCTTCAATCCTAAATCTTCAAGCCTCTTTTCCATACCTGCGCAGGTTTCAATTTACCTTGATGATAAAGGATCTCCCGAAAATCAGCTGTAGCATACATATTGAAATCTGCTAGTAATCCTTTTTTTAAAATCCCGCGATCTTCTAATCCTAATGCTGCTGCTGCTCGGAAAGTGAGTGCTGCTAAAACTTCAGCTGTGCTGAGTTTTTCGAAAGTCGCCAAAATTGAAGCCTGAGCCACCAAATCTCCCATTGGAGCAGAACCGGGGTTCCAGTCACTTCCAATTGCTAAAGAACCTCCCTGATCGAGGATTTTTCTAGCAGGAGTAAATGCACAGCCTAAGCCTATCGAAGCTCCCGGGAGTGCGACAGCAACTGTGTTTGATTTTGCTAAAAGCGCTATTTCTAAATCTGTTGAAGCTTCAAGATGATCCGCTGATTTGGCTACGAATTTCACCGCTACTTCAGATCCTCCCGTAGTAAATTGGTCTGCATGTACAGTAAGGTCAAAGCCTAAATCGCTTGCCTTTTGATAATAGCTTTCAATTTCCGCTGGTGAAAAAGCACTTTGCTCAATAAATGAATCGATCCGATTCGTGAGATTTTCTGACTTCAGAATAGGGAAAAGCTGCTCGCTGATTTGCTGAAGGTATTCTTCCTTGGAGCCTTCGAAATCTCGTGGTTTCATGTGAGCAGCAAGGCAAGTAGGGATCAAATCTGCTTTTGTTCGGGAATTGGCATCTTGGATAGCGCGAAGCATTTTGAGCTCTTCTGTAACATTCAGCCCATAGCCACTTTTCACTTCTATAGTCGTCACACCTTCGCTTAGATGTCGGTTTGCATTTGTAACGGTTCTTTCAGCAAGTTCGGCGTGACTGAGATTGCGCGTTTGAGTGACTGTATCCCAAATTCCACCACCGGCTTCTGCGATTTCCAAATAGGATTTTCCAGCATTTCGCATAGCGAAATCCTGTGCTCGGCTGCCTCCAAAACAAATATGCGTATGACAATCTATCCATCCTGGCAGTGCCACAAAGTCACCTTTCAGCTCAATGACCTCGGTGTTCTGAGATTCTGCTTTTGCTAGTAAATCAGTGAAAATACCAACTTCTAGAATCTTATCATCCTCAATTAGAAATCCCGCATTCTCAAGAATTTCTAATTGCTCATCCTTCAAAGCTCCTTTTAACGAAAGCTTGTCAAGTGTAAGCAATTGAGTTATTGGGCCGATTAGTTTTTTCATGAGGTTTATGTTTCAAACAGTTTCTCGTAGTTCCCGCAGATTGACGCTGATAAGGTCGCAGCTGAAGACGCAGAATATTTTAATTGAGGTAAGTGGTTATTTTTGACCTTACTTGTTTTAACAATCGAATAATTTACTCCACTCAGTTGCAAAAGGTAAGTTTTCCTCCTTTGCTACTTGATTTGCGATTTCGACCAACTCACCACTTTGGATCATCTCAATCGCTGCTTCCATATCCTCAGTCATCACTCGGTCATTTATTACAGGAGCAATACTCTTTCTTACGTGGGCATGAATCGCTGTCATTACCTTCCCAGATTTCAAAGGAGCGTGGAAATCCATCGCTTGTGCAGCATAAAATAGCTCTATTCCTAGAATTTTCTCCACATTCCCGATGACTTGCAAGGCCTTTCGCGCACCTATCGAGCCCATACTCACGTGATCTTCCTGACCAAGGGAAGTTGGAATGCTATCTGCAGAAGAAGGGAAGCAAAGCCCTTTATTCTCTGAAGCTAGAGCCGCAGTGGTGTATTGGGGGATCATTAAACCGGAATTCAAACCAGTTTCCTTCAAAAGCAATTTGGGCACTCCTGGAGTATCACCCTCTAGGGAAAGATAGATTCTTCGATCTGAAATATTACCCAATTCTGAAGCTGCGAGACAAGCGTAATCCAATGGCAACGCAATAGGCTGTCCGTGGAAGCTGCCTCCCGAAATCGTATGATCTTCGCTGAACACAACTGGATTGTCAGTCACCGAATTTATTTCAGTTTCAATGGCATCTTTGAGGTGCAGCCAAGCATTTCGCGAAGCGCCGTGAACCTGTGGCATACAGCGTAAAGAATAGGGGTCCTGAACTCGCGCGCAATTCAAATGCGAATTGATAATTTCGGATTCATGTAACAAATTCAGGATTGTCTGAGCAACGTGTTTATTTCCTACAAATGGCCTCAATTGATGCAATTCAGGAGAGAAAGGTTTGATCGAACCCATTAGGCCTTCGATCATCATGGCTCCGGTAATGTCTGCATGAACGAGTAAATTATGCAAGCGATCCACGACTTTCACACCATAAGCTGCCATGAATTGAGTGCCGTTGATCAGCGCTAAACCTTCTTTAGGGCCAAGGTGAAGCGCAGTGATTTCTAGCTTCGCAAAAAGTTCTGAAGTTTTTACAATGCTGCCTTCATAATGTACTTTTCCCAAACCCAATAAAGGCAGAAACAAATGCGAAAGTGGAGCCAAATCTCCAGACGCACCAACTGAACCTTGGATAGGAACGACGGGAATGACGTCGTTCTCCAACATCCAAATCATTCTCTCTAGTGTTTCGAGTTTTATTCCCGAAAATCCTTGAGCCAAAGCCTGAAGTTTCAGCACGAGCATCAGTTTGGATATTTCAACTGGAACGGGTTCTCCCAAGCCAACAGCATGACTCTTCAGGAGGTTTTCCTGAAGAGTCTGCGTATCAGCTGCTGAAATCTTGCTCGTGCAAAGTGGCCCGAAACCTGTGTTAATTCCATAAACAGCTTTTTCACCTTTGGCTATGTTAGCCACAGCAAGCGCAGATGCTTGAACTTTGTCACGAGTATCAGAGCTTAATTCTCCTTTGATCTCTTTTCTAGCGAGTTGCAAAGCAGTGCCCACCGTTAGTTGATCTTGGCCGTATTGGAATGTATTCATACTATTTGGGTCTCAATTCTAGGGTATTGACAAAGATACCGAGCATTAATGATAAGTTTTGATATCAATATTGTCATGATTTGATACCTTTAAGGCATCATGGAATTAAGACATTTGAGTTATTTCAAAGCAGTTGCAGAGGAGTTGAATTTCCGAAAGGCAGCTGAGCGCTTATTTATTTCCCAACCAGGTTTGAGTAGACAAATCAAACAATTGGAGGAAATGCTGGAGGTTAAACTCTTTGAGCGTGATCAAAAGCATGTGGAATTGACTGCAGCTGGAGCATTTTTCAAAAATGAAGTTGACTTCGTGTTGAACCATCTGGATCTTACCAAAAGCCAATTGAAATTAATCGCGGCGGGAAAAATAGGAGAATTGAGGATAGGTTTCTTGGGTTCGGCATCCAATCAGGTTTTACCGGATTTACTTGCTAAGTTGAATGCCGAGCAACCTTTGATCAGCACCAGTTTGGAAGAATTGAGCAATTCTGTTCAAGTGGAAATGATCGAAAAGGATAAGTTGGATTTGGGGTTTGTACGCTTGGCTTCCGTGCCAAGCGACCTAGAAATGAAGGTTGTTTTGCGGGATAGTTTCTCATTGGTAGTGTCCAAAAACCATCCGCTTCATGAACAAGCTTTTACTTCGGTAAACCAGTTTAAGGATGAATCTTTCGTCCTTTTTTCCTCTGATTATAGCAACCTCTATTATGAGCAAATCATTGGAATTTGTAGAGATGCAGGTTTTTCTCCCAATATCCGGCATAAGTCTGTGCATGCGCTGACGATCTTCAAATTGGTGGAAAATGGGATGGGGGTGGCGATAGTTCCGACTTCTTTAAAGCATGGCTATGAGCTGAACGTGCGATTTATGGAGATCCCGAATATTTTTCAGTTCACAGAACTTTCTGCCATCTGGAAAGCAGAGAATCGGAATCCTGCTTTGAAGCAGGTTTTGCCATTACTGTAGAAAAATGGAATTAGTGTTTTCCTAAGTAATAATTTTAGCAAATTCGACAATGCAGGGAGTTCAAAACAAGTAGAATGGGAAAGATTGAAAAAAGTGCTGACAGGCAGACAAAGTCTTTACTGCTTATTTATTTGATTGTCTTGGGTTGGATCATTTTGCTTAAGCTAGGTGTACAGTTTTCTTACATGGAGGAGAGAAAAATAAATCTGATCCCTTTTGCAAATGGCTACTATAGCATGATGGAAACCACTTTGAATGTGGTGATTTTTATTCCGCTTGGAATTTATGCGAGAATATTATTTAGAGATGGAGCTTTTGGCTTTAATCTACTTTTCTTTTTTCTGACAAGTTTGATGTTAGAAGGACTGCAGTTTGTATTCAAATTTGGGACATTTGATATCACAGATTTACTTACCAATACGACTGGTGGTATCATTGGCTACTTGCTATTTTGGGCACTGCAAAAATTTATTGGCAACCATCTAAAGGCGCAGAAGTACATTAATAGTATTGCAGCTATTGGCACCTTCCTTATTGTTTTGCTCCTCGTCCTTCTCAAACTGAATCTGTTGCCAATCAGTTATCAATGAGGGTGCAGAATATTACTAGATCATTCAAGGCGTTCCAGAGTTTACGGCTGAAAGACCTATAGATCCGGAGGTTTATTTTTCAAGGTGATTTAACCCAAAAACCTTAATTTGATCTCTAAATCCAAATGTCGGGTAAAAGTCGGGTCAAAACCGAGCCTATTTCGCCTTAAGTCACAATCCAATCAGAGAAATTGCCATGGTAAATCAAAATGTACACACAATGAAACAACCAGAACTAGGCAAGCGAATCTCTGAAATGAGAAGGGCAAAAGGATTGACTCAAGAGGAGTTGGTCGAACTATGCAACCTGAATGTGCGGACTATCCAGCGCATCGAAGCAGGGGAGGTGACTCCGAGAAGTTATACGATCAAGGCTTTGTTTGAGGCGTTGGGTGCAACGTGGCAAAATTCTGAACAGGAAGTAAATGAATCTAAGTCTAAACCAGTTTTGACTTGGTTATATGTTGGGTTTGGTTCGGGATTAATCTATTTCTTTTTGAGCTATTTTGAGATTAGTATGGAGATTGAATGGATGGAAGGAAGTTTCGGAAATCCTTTAAATTTTGGATTGGTGAAGGCAGGCGTCCTGATCACATTCTCTTTATTTATTTTTGGACTGATCAAAATGACTTCAGCTTTTCCAAACAAGATTCTACAGATAGCACTTTGGGTGATGCTGATTGCAAATGGAATCTGGTATTCAATTGACTTGATTTCTCTAGCGACTTCTATATTTAAAATGGAGGATTATTATTTCGTCAAGCTGGCCACTTTTGGCTTGGCTTACGGATTTATGGGAGCGGGCTTTCTTTGTTATAAAAATCTATGGTCAAACATCCCGCAGATCTTGGGAGCATTGGGGATTGTATCTGGGATATTGATCTTTTCTGTTGCTGGAGCACTATTCGGATTGATTCCGCTTACTTTATTTGAATTGGGTGAGCTTGGTCTATTGATTTGGGCTATCAACAAAATCGGGAGAACTTCTTCTCCCGATTCCACTTTCAGTTCTCAAGTGACAGCTTGATCGTTTTTAATAGGATAGAATCTCGATTTTGAATTAAAGACTAAGTTTATTTTTTGTTATTTTTAGCCATTAAGCCTAAGAGTCGCCTAAAAGTCGGTTTAAAGCCGAGGTAATTACGTCCCTGATTACAATTCAATCCTTGATATTGCCATGGTCAATCAAAGTATATACAAAATGAAACAACCTGAACTTGGTAAGAAAATCTATGAAAGAAGAAAGGCAAAAGGACTGACTCAGGAAGAGTTGGTGGAAAAGTGCAATCTAAATGTGCGTACCATACAGCGCATAGAAGCTGGGGAGGTGTCTCCCAGAAATCACTCCGTTAAAGCTTTATTTGAGGCTTTGGAAATAGACTGGGTAGAGGCAGGTAAAGCAGAGCATCAAGAAAAAATTGAGGAAGAAAAGTCTTCGGAAGTTAATTCCATTGTAAAGAAAGCTGTTCCAAATTTGATATTGCTTTACCTCGCTTTAGCCGCAGGAGTTATCAATTTGATTTTGCCATTTTTTGAAAGTGGTCTGGATGTAAACCCAATGAAAGTAGATGAAGTTAATGTCTCAACTTTCTGGTGGGTTAAAATCGGGGTAGCTCTTTTATCGACATTGTTTTTGGCTGGGATGATCAAAATGACTCATATTTTCCCAAATAGAATCTTGCGAAGAACACTTTGGGTGATGTTGATCATCAATGCAATTTTCGGTTCAGTCGAGCTTGCTTTAGGTACCGAGCTCAATTTAGTGATAGTGGGTTTTTATATTATTAGATCAATTGTTTTTGGCTCCTTCTTCGTGCTTATAGGAATAGGTTTTCTATCCTATAAAAATGTTTGGTCAAATTACACTCAGATCATTGGAGTACTGGGGATTTTGTCTGGAGTTCTAATCATGTCTGTGATAGGAGCTTATATTGTCTCGGTTCCATTCACCTTATTTAAGCTTAGCCAACTCGGTTTTTTGTTTTGGGCTATCAACAAAATCGGGAGAACTTCTTCTCCCGATTCCACTTTCAGTTCTCAAGTGACAGCTTAATTTTTTCTTTCACCGACTTCAAAATCTCAGCATTGTCTGGACTTGAAGTTTCGATTTCCAAGATTTTGGGATGAAGTGAATCTTTATAAAAGTCCTCTAGCGAAGCTTCTAATTCTTCCTGATTTACGACTTTCGAATAGAAAAATCCATACTCAGTTGCCAAATGCTGGGCTGTGAGTTTTTGCTTAGTCTCGAAATATTCTTCTAGCTCGGGTTGATTTTTTGGTCCATCAATTAGCCTGAATATTCCCCCTGCATGGTTGTTAAGCAAAATAATCCGAAGATTAGGAATGGCGTAATTATGCCAAAAAGCATTGCGATCATAGAAGAATGCCATGTCGCCCGTAATAAGCGTGACGGTATCCTTGGTTGTAAAGGTGCAACCGACAGCAGTGGAATTTGATCCATCGATACCTGAGGTTCCTCGGTTACAGCTTACTTCTTGGTCTCTTTTTCCCAGTAAATTCAAGTATCGCACTGCCATACTATTAGCCACATGGATTTTGGAAAGTAAAGGAGTTTTGCTCAGACAAAATGCCAAAGCAGAATATTCCCCGAATTCAGTTATTTCGAATACTTTACCCAGCGCAGCCTTTGCCTTTTGTTCCAGATCTACCCAGTTATTTTGAAAGTCTTGATTCTGTGGTTTAAGAGTTATTGCAAGCCAATTGAAAAATGAAGATGGGCTACTTGGTATTGTTCGAGATAATCGCTGAAAGGTGTCTTTTGCTTTCCCGTCTTCCTGCACATGCCAGTGTGACGCTTGAGTCTTTCGTAGGAATAGTTTCAGTGATTTTGAAATCACCGACTTCCCAAAGGAAATAATAAGTTCAGGTTCCAGTTCTTGACTCAGGGAGGAGTTTCCAAGCCAGTGATCGTGCAGCGAAATAGTCTGTTCGGATTGCAAATTGCTGATGGTATCAGTGATGATTACCACTTTTTTCTCTTTCGAAAGCTGATCTAAAACAGCCTGTAGTGCTGAGTTGGGATACTGCTGCCCTGCGACGATCAGAATCTTGCTAAAGGATTGGAGTCTATTAGAAAGCCTTTTCAAACTTTCCTCAGAAAGCTGAACTGAATAATGTTCCAGATTGAAAACTCTCGGATTCGCAGGGAATTTAATTTTTTCATCATGCTCAGGATAGAACGGCTCACGAAGTGGGATGTTAATATGAACCGGTCCAGCAGGAAATTGCTTAGCTAGGTTTATTGCTTCGTTTACAATACGTGAAGAATGCCAAAGCTGATCCGAATTGCTCGTGGAATCAGGCAATTGAAAGCTGCCTTTCACATGTTTTCCGTACACGCTTTGCTGGAAAATAGTTTGTCCGTCATATTGATCGATCCATTCCGCAGGTCTGTCTGCAGTTAAAATCAATAGAGGTATTTGTTGGAAAAATGCCTCAGCGACAGCTGGGTAGTAATTCAAAGCTGCAGATCCACTCGTGCAAGCCAAGGCCACAGGTTCCTCCAATTGCTGAGCCATACCCAAGGCTATGAAAGCAGCCGAACGCTCGTCAGAGATAGTTCTGGAGTGAATCTGTGGATGTCTAGCAAAAGCAAGCGTAAGTGGAGCACAACGTGAGCCAGGAGAAAGAATGGCGTTTTGGATGCCCTTTTTGGCGCAAATCGCCACTAAATCAACAACTGATTGAAGTATCAAGCGCTTGGATTTTGAATGAATTTACCGATGATTTCACACTTGAGTTCTGTTTCTTCCCACTCTTTTTCAGGGTCAGAATCCTCAGTCACTCCCGCACCCGCGTAAAGTGTTGCTTGGTTGTCATGAAGACTTGCAGTCCTTAAATTGACATAAATAGAAGTGCTTCCCTGGATATTCACAGGACCTAAAAATCCTGAGAAAAATGAACGGTCAAAGCCTTCATATTCCTGAAGAAAGTCATGTGCTTCGCGCCTAGGCATTCCACAAACTGCAGAGGTTGGATGAAGAAGACCGAGCATAATAGATCCAAGTTCTGGAAATCCAGTTTCATTCATGTTGATTCTGAAATCAGAACGTAAATGAAGAAGATTGCCAGCAAGAACTGTCTTTGGACCATGCTCCTCGTATTCTCGAAGGCGTATTTTTTTAAAGCAGGAAACGATATACCTACTAACTAATGCTTGTTCTTCTATTTCTTTTTGAGTCCAAGCTACCGACTTGAGCGGATTATCACCAGTTGCCTTTTGCGTACCAGCTAGAGACATGGTGTAAAAAATATCACCTTTGGTCTCAATCAAAGTCTCTGGTGAAGCGCCAATCCAAGTGCCCACGTGGGGCAAATGGAAGAAGTTGATAAAGGCATTTGGGTATGCCTCCATTAAACTCAAAAGAGTACAGCTCAAATTGAAACTTGAAGGAATAGAGATCGTCTTTGTCCGTGCAGGAACTACCTTCTCCAGTTTATCTTCTTGGATTGCTTTAATGCCTTCTTTGACTAACTGAGTAAAATGATCCTTCTCTTCACTTAGTTTAGAGTTTTGTACTTTGCTCACTAAAGTTTGATTAATCAATAATTCCCTGATTTCTTCTGGGGAAAGCTTATTCTGATTATTCAATTGAACTTTAGCCCACTCAGGAAGTTCATCGCTGTCCAGTGGTCTGTCAATCTCAAAGGAAAAGTACTTGTTAGCCTTGATAAAGTAGGCTTTTTTATCTGCTTGATCAGCAAAAGGATGAACGATAAACCCTGGATCAAGGCCTTCAATAGATAAACCAACTTTAACTGGTTCCGTTGTATCGTCTAAAACAATTTCTACGGTATTGGATTTTGGCTTTCGCCAGATGGCAAATGAACCGCCAGAAGTCAAACCTAGTTGAAGTAGGAGTTGAAGAATTTCTGTTTTAGTATGATTAGTAGCTACGTTGGTATGCATTACTTTTTGTCTAAAATCGCCATGGTGATTCTACTGATACAGCAAAGTTGACCTTGCTCATTCGTAATTTTTATTTCCCAGACCTGCGTGCTTTTACCAATATGTATTGGTGTGGTGACACCTGTGACAATGCCTGATTTTACACCTTTAAGGTGATTTGCATTGATTTCAAGGCCAACGCAAATTTGTTTTTCCAGGTCAATCGTAAGTGATGACGCCACGCTACCAAGTGTCTCAGCAAGCACAACATTTGCTCCTCCGTGTAACAAACCCATTGGCTGTTTTGTTCTCTCGTCTACAGGCATCGTTGCGGTAAGATGATTATCACCGATTTCTGTGAACAGAATTCCCAGATGTTCAGTCATTGTGTTTCTTCCGCTCTGGTTAATTTGATCCAATGAAGGCTTTTGGGAGAATACCATGAAGTTTAAAGTAAATGAGTTTTCTTTGGGGTGCAGACAAAAATAGATAATCTTGAATCGAAAAAAAATTTACTTAGTTAGGCACGGACAAACTGACTATAATCTCAAAGGAGTAGTGCAAGGAAGTGGGATCGATGCGCCGATCAACGCGAACGGGAGAAAGCAAGCTGATGCATTTTTTGAAGCTTACAAAAGCATTCCATTTGATCATTCGTATTATACTGGTCTTCAGCGTACTAAACAATCAATTCAGTCTTTTTTGGACTTAGGTATTCCTGCCGTTTCCACTACTGACCTTAATGAGATTTCTTGGGGAGATTACGAAGGATTGCCGATGTCACATGAAGAAAATCAATATTATCAGCATATGTTGGAGCAATGGAAACTGGGTAATCTAGATTATTGCATTGCGGGTGGGGAAAGCCCTAATATAGTAGCTAAGCGTATGCAGCGAGGTATAGATGCGATTATATCAGGACCTGGAAATACGATATTGGTTTGCATGCACGGACGAGCAATGCGCATTTTCTTGAGTTTGATTATGAAGCAAGATTTATGTCACATGGATATGTTTGAGCATAAAAATCTATGCCTATATCTACTCGAGCAAAAAGAAGATGGTGCTTTTGAATTGTTAAAAAGAAACGATACCGAGCATCTTAAGGAGCTGGGGTAGGGCGTTTATCGTTTTTCTTCTTTTGTTGATTTGCTTCAAAAGCGATTAAGTAGTTGTCCAAGAACTTTTTGTTGGCGGTCATATCCACTAATCGGAAGGCGATCTCCTGAAGTTTCATCTCTTCACCTTTTTCTAGTGAGACTAGAAATTGACCTAGAAAGCAAGCATCGAATTCGCATTCTGGGATGTTGATAATCATCGCAAGCTCAGAATTACCAGCATAAGATCTTACTTTGAAAGCAGAAGAAAATTGGGATTGGATGTCTTTCAATGAGGTATTAAGCGATTTTAATTCCTTTGATTTGAATAAGACCAAAAAAGTTTTGGATTCAGTCTCTCCTGCAAAAGCAGAAAGAGAGAGAAATAGGACTATAGTTAGAATTCCAAGACTTTTCATAGCTCTCAATATATAAAATTTAATACGTTGAAAGCAAAAAAGTTATAAAAAGAAACCCCGAACTGAAAGTCCGGGGTTTCTTTTTGTATATAAAATCGTATGATCTTCTATTCTTAAGCTTTGGTGGCTTTAGTAGCCTTAGTTGCTCTTTTTTTCTTTGGAGCTACTTCTTCTACTACCTCATCTTCAACTCCAGCGAGGATTCTACCGCAATGCTCACAAACGATCAATTTTTTCTTCTCACGAATATCAGCCTGTCTTTGTGGCGGAACTGTATTAAAGCATCCACCGCAAGCACCTCTTTTAACCATTACCACTGCTAGGCCATTTTTGGCGTTCGCTCTGATTTTAGTGTATGATTTCAGAAGACGTTCGTCAACTTTCTTATTGGCTTTTTCACGATCAGTGCTAAGTTTCGCTTCATCAGATTCGCTTTCAGAAACAATCGAAGTTAATTCGCTGTTTTTCTGATCCAAATCTTTTTGACGATCTTTTTTCACGGCACTTAATTCCTCCAAGTCCACTTTTTTGGTATCTATTCGATATCCAGCTTCAGTGATCTTTTTCTTCGCAACCTGAATCTCTAGATCCTGAAGTTCAAGCTCCTTGGTAATAGCATCGTATTCGCGGTTATTGCGAACATTCATCTGCTGCTCCTGGTACTTTTTGATCAGTTTCTCAGAGTCCTTGATGCTTTCTTTAAGCGCCTTTATTTCGTTATCAAAAGAATCTATTTCACTTTGAAATTTCTCCAATCGAGTTTCATAACCAGCAATTTCATCTTCTAAGTCCTGAACCTCTTCTGGAAGAGCTCCGCGAACCTTGATGATGGCGTCTAGTTTTGAATCTAAAAGTTGAAGGTTGTGAATAGCTTCGAGTTTCTGTGCTACTGTACTTTCCATGTACTATCGGTAGGATGAGGGATTTGTAACTACTTTTGTCAAATAGAGTGCAATATTAGGAAAATTTTGTGACAATAACTCTTGGAGTAATTCTTTTGTGAAAATTTCGCTCTCATAATGTCCGATGTCACAGAGAATTAATGCTCCGTCCGCATCAAAAAACTCATGGTATTTCACATCTGCAGTGACGAAAACGTCTGCACCGGCACGAATAGCGTCTCTGAGTAGGAAAATGCCTGCTCCACCGCAGACTGCGACTTTCGAGATTTTCCTAGAAATTACTTGCGTGTGCTTGATTACGTCGAGGTTCATTTTGGCTTTGAGGTAATCCAAAAACTCTTCGCCTTCCATTTCTTGAGTTAGCGTTCCTATCATTCCTGCACCAACTTCTTGATTTTCATTTTCAAGACTTTGCACATAGTAGGCCACCTCCTCGTAAGAATGCGCTTCACGCATTTTACGCAATACTTTTGGGAGTGCATGGTTAGAAACCAAAACCTCCACGCGGATCTCTTGTTCTTCTTGAGCTTTTCCGCGCTCTCCGATAGTTGGGTTAGCTTTTGCCGAAGGTGTATAGGTTCCTGTACCTTTTACCTGAAAAGAACAATCTGCGTATTCCCCGATCTTGCCTGCTCCCGCAGCATAAACTGCTTGAAGGACTTTATCTTTCTCCGGCTCAGGAACGTAAAAAACGAGTTTGCTTAGTACTTGACTTTTTGGCTTTAAGATTTTAGTGTCTAGAAGATCCAATCGATCTGAAATCCGCTTATTTACTCCGTGAGCTACATGGTCTAGATTAGTGTGAATGGCATAGATGGCAATGTCATTTTTGATCGCTTTGATGATCGTTCTCTCTACGTAATTCTTTCCCGTGAGGCTTTTCAATCCTTTGAAAACGATAGGGTGATGAGCCACGATCATATTGGCGCCCAGTTCTATAGCTTCTTCGACGGTAGATTCTATGCAGTCAAGTGAGCAAACAATTCCCGTCACTTCGGAATTGCTGTCTCCTGTGATCAAAGTAGCGTTGTCGTACGACTCCTGATAGGATGGAGGGGCGATTTGCTCCAAGTAGGAAATCACATCGCTAATCTTGTATCCCATAATTTTTCTGTTTATTTGATCAAAAATAGTAATTCTGGAATGCGCTGGTACGCTTTTTTACTTTATCCTTTTGCTTTATTGTATGATTTGGTCACCCTACTTCGAAATTGGTTTTTCGATTTGGGCTGGCTGAAAAGTATGTCATCTACGATACCAAGTATCCTAGTCGGAAATCTGAGTGTAGGAGGGACAGGGAAAACTCCCATGGTGGAATTTTTGATTCGGATGCTGCACAAAGAGTATCGTGTGGCCACGCTGAGTAGAGGATATGGTCGAAAAACCAAAGGATTTCTAGAAGCTGATCCACAGGTTTTCCCCGACCAGATAGGTGATGAGCCATTTCAGATTTATCAAAAATTTGGTCAAGAGATTTCTGTGTTTGTAGGAGAAGATCGGGTGAATGCACTAGAGAAGATAGCTCAAATGTCAGATGTACCAGAGCTAATTATCTTAGATGATGCCTTTCAGCATCGCTACGTGACCGCTGATTTGAATATTCTTTTGTCAACATACCAGAGTCCTTTTTTTTCTGATTTTCTTTTGCCCATGGGCCGACTCAGAGAAAATAGAGCTGGCGCAATAAGAGCTGATGTAGTGGTCATTACTAAATGCCCCGAAAATCTGAATACAGCCGAAAGATCTAGATTGGAAAGAGAGGTAGTTACTTACAGTAAAGCCAATACACCCGTGTTGTTTTCATCTATTTCTTATGGTATGCCAACCCCATTGGTTGATTCGTTTTCTTTTTCGTCTAAAATAATACTGCTTACAGGCCTCGCAAACGATCAACCGCTGATTGATTTTGTAAGTGAAAAATTTGAGCTAGTAGAGGTGATGAGTTATCCGGATCATCATGAGTATTCTGAGACTGATTTCGATAGAGTACGGAGTGCAATGAAGCAACATGCATCGCAGAATCCCGTTGTTGTTACGACCGAAAAAGATGCTGTGAAAGTTAAATCCAACGCGCCCAAAGGATTTCTGGAAGAAATTCCGATTTTTGTGCTTGCTATAGAAGTGAAGTTTTCACCAGCTGACGAGTTAACTTTGGCACTATTAATCAATCAAAAGGTCTTCAAAAAGGACAATATCTAAGTGAATAAACGGTTTCTCGGTTTCTTATTTTTCCTCACGATTGCGAGTGTCCAATTCGCATTTGCACAGCGTACTATTCCCAGAACTGGACAGAATACAAATCAGCAAGGAAATAGAGAGGTAACTGATCCAGATGAAGAGGAGGAAGGCATAGTGGGGAGAAGATCTCTATTAGATGATAGTACGAAGATGGTTTATGGGCCTAAAACCAGTTTGTATTTTTATGAGAAAGATATCAAACGAAACAACCTGATTCTTTATCCTCAGGATACTGCTCTGACCAATTTCCACAACTATGATCCAGTTGGTAAAAGCAATTGGAAATATCAGGATTTGGGAAATATAGGAAGTGCTACTAAGTCAATTTATTATGAAATACCTGATGTAATCGGGGCTAGATCTGGATTCTCCGCGTACGATTTGTATTATCATGCACCGGAGAATAACAAGTATTTCGATACCAAATCCCCATTCACTGAAATGTCAGCGTTCTTCGGTGGAGGACAACGAAACATGCTGGATTTGGCGTTTGCAAGGAATATTAATTCTCGATGGAATGTAGGGTTTGATTTGCATACGATAAGAGCGAGAAAGACATTGAATCCAGTGGCAAGGGATGATAATATGGTGTCACAAACTTCCTATTCCCTTCATACTAATTATCGCTCGGAAAATGGGAAGTATTGGTTTTTGGGCAACTTTTCCAGGATGCTCCACAAGGTCAACGAAATAGGAGGTATTATTCCTCCGGGGATTGATACCACTTCGGTCTATTTTACCTACGAAGATGCTAAAGTATGGCTGAGTAATACGCAAGCGAGTGATTTGAGACAAGAGTATAGGTTCTATCACGAGTATAGTGTCAGGGATGAGTTGCAGATCTATCATATTTTTGATCAAAAGAATAAGGACTTCACTTTAACTGCGGCCTTGACTGGAAGTGATTCCCTTTTCTATCCAAGTACTCGCCTCAATGCAACGTTGGAGAACACTCAGTCGGATACGACGAGGAACTATAGTGATTTCAAAGAGTGGGGCAATGAAGTCGGCTTTAAAGGCAGCTTCAAGGGATTCTATTATAATGCTCACGCAAAATTTAGGGCAGGCAGGATGAAAAGCACTTTTTATCCTGATAAAAATAACTTCAATGAGGTTTATTTGGGTGGAGAGTTGATAGGTAAGATTTCTGATAAATGGTCTATCAGTGCCGATGGGGAATATTTGATTCCTGGAGCATTCAAGTTACATGGATTGTTTATTTCTCCTTGGCTTGAGGTGGATTATACCAAGGCTGTTTATAAACCTACTTCCATGCAACAGATGTATTACGGGAATCACTACCAATGGGAAAATGATTTCGGTAATGTAGGAGTAGATCAGATTCGTGGAGTTTTAAAGTTGGATTTTGATAAAATCCAGCTTCGGCCTTCTGTGACAATTAATAGAGTAAATAACTACGTTTATTTCAATGAAGACCGTAAAGCTGAGCAAGCTAGTGGAGAAGCATTTATGTTGATTCCAGGGCTGAAAGCTAAAGTGCGTATCGGTCGGAAATTTCAGTGGGATACTGAGGTGATATACACTCAGATTTCTGGTGAAGCGAGCGATAAATTTAGAATTCCTAAATTCTACGGAAACACCAAGTTTTACTTCGATAGTCCAATGTTCAACGACAATGTCTATGTTCAACTTGGACTGGACATCCGTTATCATTCCGATTATTTTGCGGAAGCTTATTTCCCATCTACTCAGCAGTTTTACCTTCAGAATAGCTTCAATGTCTATGCTTATCCTGTAGCAGATGTTTTCCTTGATTTCCGTATTAATCGAACTCGTGTTTTGCTCAAATACAATCACCTCAATAGTGGTTTGATGAACAAGGAAGGATATTTTATAACTCCAGATTATACAGGCTACAAGTCATTTATTGATCTGGGAATCACCTGGTATTTATTTGATTAATGATGAGTTGGGAGGAAAGTACAAGACAGAAGATGTTGCATTTAAAGCTGCCAACCGACCCACGGTGGGCCAGTATAGCAGAGATGCAATTGGGGGATGTGTTGACCGATCATGCTTACTGCGAGCAAAAAGCAGCCTCGTCCTGTATTAGCATCATTGTGAGATTCAATGATAAAGAGGAGGTAGTGAATACGCTTACACCAATTGTTGCAGAAGAGTGGGGGCATTTTGAGCGGGTGCTTGAGCAGATGCGCAAGCGAGGCTTGAAGCTTGGATTTGTTAGAAGAGATGAATATGCCCTTCAACTTAAGAATTTTTCAAAGAAGGGCGGAAGCAGAATCCAGCAGCTGACAGAACAATTGTTGATGAATGCCTTGATTGAAGCAAGAAGTTGTGAGCGATTTAAGTTGCTCTCAACTCAATTGGAAGATCCAGAGCTACAAAAGTTTTACTATGAATTGATGGTTTCTGAGGCTGGACATTTCGTGACTTTTATAGAGCTGGCTAAAAAATATGAAGATCCTCAGGTAGTGAATGAGAGATGGCAGGAATGGCTTGATTTTGAAGCTGAAGTGATGAGGAACCTTGAAGTTCGAGGTGATAGAATTCATTAAGGGAATCTTAAATTTTCTTACTGAATAGTCATTTCCCCTGTAATTATTTATACTTGACTTATCTAGCCGCGATTGCGCAAGAAAGTCGTTCTAATATGAACACACTATGAATTTGATCGAAAATGTACGGGAAGCTGTCCGCTCCGTAAAAGTAAATTTACTGAGAACAATCCTGACGGGTGCCATCATTGCAATTGGTATCTCATCCCTTGTAGGTATGCTGACTGCCATAGATGGAATTAAAGCTCAAATAGCAGATAGCTTCTCGGGTTTGGGGGCAAACTCATTCGATATAAGAAATAAAGGATTTAGTGGCGGTAGAGCAATTCAGGATGGTAAGTCAGAGAAAACTTATCCTAAACTTACTTTTCGTGAAGTGATGAACTTCAAAGAGAAGTACAATAGTGTTGGGATTTCCACTGTCTACGTTTCCGTAACGGGGAATGCTGAGATCAAGCGAGGCTCTAAAACTACCAATCCAAATGTTCGTGTTCGTGGTGGTGATGATAACTATTTGAACATTAAAGCGATGAAGCTTGAGTCAGGTAGGAATTTCAGTAGTATGGAAATTCAAAATGGTTATAACGTTTGCATCATCGGGAAAGAACTTGGAACAACACTTTTTGAAGCAAGTGAAGATCCTTTAAATCAAAAAATCACTGTTTTAGGGAGACCATATACTATTGTAGGGATACTTGAAGAGCAAGGAGGAGTAGGTCAGGATTCTGGCGCGGACAGACAGATTTTGGTTCCAATTGAAAATGCCAGTCGTTTGGATAAAAGAGGTAATTTCAGTTATAGTATTACTGGAGTAGCCTCTGGTCCTGAGCGGATAGATTATGAAATGGGACAGGCCATAGGAATGATGAGAGAAATCCGTCAAGATCGAGTGGCACAAGACGATTCATTTGACTTGACCAAAAGTGAGTCTGTAGCAGAAAGTTTGGAGGAGGTAGCAGGATATCTTAGAATGGGAGGTTTTGGTATAGGGTTTATTACGCTGCTAGGAGCTTCCATTGGTTTGATGAACATTATGCTAGTTTCCGTAACTGAACGTACTAGAGAGATCGGCATCCGCAAGGCACTAGGAGCTACACCGCTTAGAATCAGGCAGCAGTTTCTTATGGAAGCCATTATGATCTGTATTATAGGTGGGGCTATGGGAGTGCTCTTGGGTATTTCCATTGGAAATATTATAGCACTTGTCATCGGAGTAGGCGGTTTCCTAATTCCTTGGCTTTGGATGATAATAGCCTTTGCGATTTGCATAGTAGTAGGCCTGATGTCTGGATATTTTCCAGCATACAAAGCATCCAAGTTAGACCCGATCGAATCCTTGAGATACGAGTAATTATAGAACTTTTGTAAAAATTGAAAAGCCAGAGATTCATGAATCTCTGGCTTTTTTGGTGTTCGAGGAGTTGGGAAATTGCATGCTAGCTGACTATAATAAGCTCCATCCCTTTGGATTAATTAGTCAATTTTTCCCAGGAAGAAGAACCCATTATTTCATCTCTTCCGGAGTAGATAGGGCGAATTGAATCTGTTGTGATCCACCATGATCGAGTTTTTGGTAGTTTCATTCCTGCGATTTCGATCAATCCATTAGTACGGATTTCTTCTGCTTTGGACTCAAAATTTTTGTTGAAAGCAAAGCCCACAAGATGATAATCTGCTTTCGAGAAATAGAAGTGCCATTTTTCCTTTTCAAAATCAACAGCTACTCTATAGGATGCTTCATCATGAAAAGTCATTGGTTCAACTGATTCTTGAATGATCCCTTCATCGTTTTGAAGGGTCATGGGTAAACCCAAGATAAAGTGGTAGAAATTCTTTGTCCAAGCAGTTTGCTCACATGATTTGTCACCCAATATTACCACACAGGTCGTGTCTGTAAAATCCACACGTTGTGCTAAAGTTTCGTTTGAGTAGGATACTCGCTTGTTTAGATTGTCTAGTCCGATGAGAAGGTTATAGAGAGCAGTTTCAGGATAGATAAAATCACTTTGGAGACTGAACCTTTCCAGCAAACTATTCCAATTGCTATTTGGGTCGTGGAATTCTATGCTCTTTTTCAAAACCTGCTTTCCAGAAGGATTTGTGCTGCATGCAGAAATAAGGAAGACTAGGTAAAGGTATTTTGTCATTTATAGCTGTTCGAGCACGGCTTAGATTTTTGCCTTAATTTTTCTCCAGCACCAACACAGTTCTATTCGGAACATATAGTTTGATGCACTGATGCTCATCTGTGAAATAGTGTACTTTACTATCTAATCTTTCAAACCCACTGAATTTATTTTCATCTGAGTTGAGAAGAATTTTGTACTCTCCAGCATCTTTGATATGAATTGGTAGCCCAAAAAATGATTCAGTAGGATGGAAGGAGAACACGAAAATCAATCCGCTTCTTTCGTATGCCAAAATCTTTTTATCAGGATCTAGTTGGAGTTGCACAGCAGGAGCAGAAGCCAAAAGTTGGTAGTCTGTTGCCAGTTTGATGATTGCTTTGTCCCAAGTATCCAGCTGTCCGTAGCGAAGTAAAGGATCATCGACTAGTGACCATTGCCTTCGAGCATATTGATGGCTCCAATCATTTCCTTCTCTAGGAAAATCCACCCAGTCAGGATGACCAAATTCATTTCCTATAAAATTCAAATAGCCTTCACCTCCCAGCGTGAGTGTGATCAATCTGATCAATTTATGCAGCGCAATCCCTCGGTCTACCACCAAATTTTGCTGAAGGAGAGACATGGAGAAATACATGTCTTCTTTCATCAGGCGAAATGCTAGTGTTTGATCACCTACTAAGGCTTGATCGTGACTTTCTGCATAACCTATAGACCTTTCAGCTTGAGGACGATTAGTTAATTGATGCCAAAGCTCGAACATGTCCCACTCTTCGTCTTGCTTATGTTTAAGGGTTTTAATCCAAAAATCAGGCACTCCCATCGCCATGCGGAAGTCAAACCCAATTCCGCCATCCGCTATCGGTCTGGCAAGGCCCGGCATCCCACTCATATCTTCTGCTATAGAAATATTCTGAGGATTGAGGTTATGAATTAATGTGTTTGCTAGCTGCAGGTATAGTACAGCATCTTCATCTACGTTTTCATCAAAATACAGATCGACTGAGTCAAAATCCATGAATAACCCATGATGATGATACATAATAGAAGTAACGCCATCGAAACGAAATCCATCAAAGTGGAATTCTTCCAACCAATAGCGAATATTTGAAAGCAAAAATTGCTGCACTTCTCGCTTGGCATAATCGAAAACTTTAGAGTCCCATGCTTCATGATATCCTTTATCTCCAGGATGGAAATATTGGTTTTCGCTGCCATCAAACTCATTTAGTCCTTCGTTTACATTTTTGATGGCATGAGAATGTACAATGTCCATTACCACTGCGATACCCATCTCATGCGCTTTATTGATCATGGACTTGAGCTCTTCTGGAGTGCCAAATCGTGAGGTTGGTGCAAAGAAATTAGAGACATGATAACCGAATGAGCCATAATATGGATGCTCCATTACAGCCATCATTTGGATGGTATTATATCCAGCAGCTTTGATTCTAGGAAGTGTTAGTTCTTCAAATTCTTGATAAGTGCCAACTCCCAGTTTCTCCTGAGACATCCCCACGTGGCACTCATAGATTAGAGGTTGCTTGAGGCTGTTCTTCGTGGTGAAAGAATGATCAGTCCATTTAAAACTCTCTGCAAACCAAAGTTGCCCAGCGACATCATGTGTTATTTCGTCCTGAATTACTCGTCTGATATAAGCCGGGATTCTGTCCAAAGCGCCGTTTTCGGCGATAACGTGGACTTTCACCTTACTGCCATGGGTGAAACTGTCTTTGTATTGTTCAAAAGGCAAGAAAATCTCCCAGTCGCCACGACCACTTTTTTTCATGGGATGTGCGCTTCGGTCCCAGTCGTTGAAATCACCAAAAAAATAGAGTTGTGTGGCCGCTGGTGCCCATTCCCTATATACCCAGCCTTTTCTCCATGCTTCGTAGTGTACCCCGTAAAAATTGTGGACGGAGGCATATTCGAGAATGTTTCCACTGAAATCATCGATTTCTCGAATTGCTTCCTGATACCGATCAAACCTACGTTGAATTTGTGGTTCGTATTGGGCAAGCCAAGTTTCTTCTCGAATTAAAGCGATTTTTTGTGAATTTTCCACCTATTGTTTTTTTAGCTGATTTGAATTTAGAAAAATCTGAGTACCCGCAATCATGCATGTTAAATTTATTCAGGCTAATCCTGTGCATATACTAAAGTCCATAGCGCCTTAAATTGAGCATCGAATCAAATTCCCACCTGTTGTCTGCAAGATGTCGAATAAGCACTTATAAAGTTTAGTAGGTAATTAGCATTCTTAGACTTTTGAAGATTTAGTCTTTTGACTCCAAAAACAAACAGCCCGAAGAAGTATCTCTCCGGGCTGTTTGTAGTTTACTATATAGTAGTGTTTTAGTGCTTTTCGAACACAAATTCTGGCTCCAGCACTTCTACATTTCCTTTGTCATTGATCTGATCTAGGGTGACTTGTTTCAATTCATTGATCAGCATTGGATCATACTTGGCAGCTACACGGATGTAGTTTTCAGTAAAGCCATGGATTTTACCATCCTCTACATCTTCCTCGAAGAGGACAGTAAAGGTTTGGCCGAGATTCTCTGTGTAGAATTTTCTTCTCTTTTTCTCCGAAAGAATACGAAGCATTTTGGAGCGTTCGTTTCTCTTTTTCATTGGAACGACCTCATCCATTTCTGCTGCTCGGGTATTTGCTCGCTCTGAATAGGTAAATACGTGTAGATACGAAATGTCAAGTTCATTCAAGAAATTATAGGTTTCGAGGAAAAGCTCATCCGTCTCACCTGGGAATCCGACGATCACATCTACTCCTATACATGCATGAGGCATGAGTGTTTTGATCTTGGTGACACGGTCCACATAAAGTTCGCGAAGGTATCTTCTGCCCATTTTTCTCAAAATGGTGTTGGAACCTGATTGCAGCGGTACGTGAAAATGCGGAACAAAGCGTTTGGATTGGGCTGCAAAGCTGATGATCTCGTTGGTTAGCAAGTTCGGCTCGATAGAAGATATTCTCAGTCGATTGATGCCTTCTACTTCGTCTAAAGCATATACTAAGTCTGCGAATCTTTCATTTCTCTTACCATCAACAATACCGAAGTCGCCGATATTTACACCAGTAAGAACGATTTCTTTCACGCCAGTAGCGGCAATCTCGTGGGCGGATTGTACTACACTTTCTATAGTATTACTTCTGCTTTTACCTCTGGCAAGTGGAATAGTACAAAATGCGCAACCGTAATTACATCCATCCTGAACTTTCAGAAAAGTACGTGTACGGTCATTAATAGAATAGGCGTTATTAAATACCGTAGCTTCCTGAATCTCCGAGGCCAAGACTTTTGTTTCCTGAGCTTTTGCAAAATCATCCAAAAGCTCAATTAGACGGAATTTCTCTGCAGCACCAAGTACGGCATCTACTCCTTCGATTTCGGAAATCTCCTGTGGCTTCAACTGAGCATAGCATCCAATAATGGTGACGTATGAATTAGGGGATATTTTTTTAGCCTCCTTTACAATCTTCTTACACTTCTTATCTGCATTCTTGGTTACTGAGCAGGTGTTGATGATGAAAATGTCGGGGTTTTCCTGAAAATCGACTTTCAGATAGCCTTTTTCTTCAAACTGGCGACTGATAGTGGAGGTTTCGGAGAAATTTAGCTTACATCCTAGTGTATAAAAGGCTACTTTTTTCACAATTACGCTTCTGACAATGAGATTGCAAAGGTAATTAATCTTCGCATGTTTTCAATTTCCCAATTTTCCTTCGGTATTCACCTCATTTTTCTGAGAATGGTCCGTTTTTACGATGAATTATTGAAAAAAGTGTAATTTTTTAGAAAATTGAGGTCAAAAATGACTCAAAAGCATTTTCGAATACATATTTTTCTATTTTTGTGAGTATAAATTTAAACCACATATTGTAGAAATGGCAACACTTAGACAACAAGCCCTAGCAATGGTGCAGACGAGACAGCGAGTAACTGTCACCGCACCATCCAACAAAATCTCAGACTTTTTTGGTGTAAACACTTTTGGGACAGCTCAAATGAGAGTGTCTTTGGCTCCTTCAGCTTACAAAAGAGTGATGGAAGCTATTGATAAAGGAAGCAAGATTGACAGTTCAACTGCAGAAGAAGTAGCTTCCGCTGTAAAAACTTGGGCTTTGTCCAAAGGAGTTACACATTATACTCACTGGTTTCAGCCACTCACTGGATCTACTGCCGAGAAGCATGATTCATTTTTCGATGCCTTCAGTGGTTTAGAGAAATTCAAAGGAAGTGCACTTGTACAGCAAGAACCAGATGCATCTTCTTTCCCTAATGGTGGTATCCGCTCAACATTTGAGGCTAGAGGATATACTGCGTGGGATCCGACATCTCCGATATTTATATTTGAAAATACCCTTTGTATCCCAACTATATTTGTGTCTTACACTGGTGAGGCGTTGGATTACAAGACTCCTTTGTTGAAATCTGTCGAAGCAATCAACGATGCAGCTGTAGCTATCTGCCAATTGTTTGACAGAAATGTTAGAAAAATCACTCCTTCTCTAGGTATAGAGCAAGAATATTTTGTGATCGACAAAGCACTTTTCACAGCAAGACCAGATTTGGTTATGGGTGGAAGAACTGTTTTTGGACACAGCCCTGCTAGAGGTCAGCAATTGGATGATCACTATTTTGGAACAATCCCTACAAGAGTAAAGGATTTCATGGTTGACTTCGAAAACGAAGCACTTCAATTGGGAATTCCTGTAATGACAAGACATAATGAAGTAGCTCCTGGTCAATTTGAAGTAGCTCCTTTGTTCGAAGAAATAAACAAAGCAACGGATCACAATCAATTGTTGATGGACGTGATGGATAAAGTTGCCGAAAGACATGACTTGAAAGTACTTCTTCATGAGAAGCCATTTGCAGGTGTTAACGGTAGTGGAAAACATAACAACTGGTCGTTGATTACTGACACAGGAGTTAACTTATTCCAGCCAAGCAATTCTGCAAGAGAAAACCTTCAATTCCTTACTTTCTTAGTAGCAACTGTAAAAGCTGTTTATGATAATGCAGATCTATTGAGAGCTAGTATTGCCTCTGCGGGCAATGATCACCGTCTTGGTGCTAACGAAGCTCCTCCTGCTATTATCTCTGTATTCTTAGGTGCTACGCTTACTGAGGTTCTGAATGAGCTTGAGAAAAATGGTAACATCAAAATCGAGAAAGGTGATAACATGTATATGAAATTGGGTATCTCTAAGATTCCTGAAATCATCCTTGACAATACTGATAGAAATAGAACTTCTCCTTTTGCCTTCACAGGTAACAAATTTGAGTTCCGTGCAGTAGGTTCTCAGGCGAATGTGGCTGGGCCAATGACGGTATTGAATGTAATTGTTGCAGATGTTTTAGTTGAAATGGCTAAGGACATCGAGAAAGAAATGACTGCAGGTAAGGAGAAGAAGATTGCAATTGTAAATGTATTGAGAAAGTACATCAAGGATAGCAAGAAAGTAAGATTCGAAGGTGATGGCTATTCTGATGAGTGGGCTGCAGAAGCTGAGAAAAGAGGCTTGTCAAACTTGAAGTCTACTCCATCGGCATTGGACGTTTATTCTACTAAAGCTACAAAAGAGCTTTTTGAAAGACATAATGTAATGAATGGGATTGAAGTTCATGCACGTCACGAAATCATGCTTGAGAGCTTCATGAAGAAGATTCAGATCGAAGGTCGTGTGATGGGAGATTTGGCATTGAACCATATTATTCCAACTGCTATTCTTTACCAAAACAAAATCATCCAAAATGCGAATGGCTTGAAAGGTCTAGGTTTGGATAATACTGCTGCAGTAGAGACGATCAAAGAAGTGTCTAAGCATATTGAATCTTTGAAATCTAACATCACTGCGATGGTAGAAGCACGTAAGAAACTCAACAAAGAGGAAGATATTGTGAAAATGGCGAAAGGCTACCAGACTGATGTCAAAGAAGCTTACTTCGACAAAATCCGTTATGCAGTTGATAAATTGGAGCTTTTGGTAGACGATGAATCGTGGCCATTAGTGAAATACAGAGAAATGCTTTTCCTTAGATAGGAATTTCTAACTCATATTATTGAAAGCCGTCCCGTTTGGGGCGGCTTTTTTTGTTATTATAAAATCTTAAATACTTATAATAAGCATTCAATAAACATTGTCTTAGTTATAAATGAGTATATAGTTATTAGGACTTTCGCTCTAAATCCATATTCGAAATAAAATGTTAAAATCGTATGATTTCGAGAAATTTCTACTTTCAGTTCAGAAGATTGTCAAAATCTAGTAAAGGTTTAATAATCATGATCTAAAATGGTTTGCTGATCTAATTACTTAACAAAAAAAATATGATAAGATTGTGATTTTCTCAGAAAAAATACTTTTATGAATTTTGATAGAGATTTGTTTTACATAGCTTTATACCCGTAAAGCACTTTGTGTGTTTATTTGACACAATAACTGACGCGTTAACTGAAACGAGCGTCATTATATGCCCCAGCTAGCACATATTATAGAACAACCTTTACCGATGATTCAATACAAGGATCGGGGTATGACGCTTGGCGTTAGATTTAGTTTATTGTTAACCTTAAATTACCAGCTATGAAAAAAGTTTTATCAATTGCTTTTGCTCTGGGTTTTATGCTATGTGCAGTGCACTTAGTACAAGGTCAGAGTAGAGTCTTGAAAGGAGTAGTGACGGCAGCACCAGATGGATTGCCTATGCCGGGTGTCACCATCCTTGACAAGAGTAGTAAGACAGGTACTACCACCAATGTGGAGGGAGAGTATTCTCTGTCAGTAGGTCCAAATTCAGTTTTGGTTTTTTCTTTTATTGGTTACTCTTCTCAGCAGATTGAAGTAGGGAATCGTACCGAATTAAATGTATTGTTAGAGGAAGATGCTAGTGAGCTTTCCGAAGTTGTAGTGACTGCTTTAGGTATTAGCAAGGATAAAGAGACCTTAGGTTACTCGGTGACTCAAGTAGGTAGTGAATCCCTTACTACTGCACGTGAGACTAACGTTGCTAACTCTCTAGCTGGCCGAGTTGCTGGTTTGGTAGTTAAAGGAACCAATAGTGGTCCAGGCGGAACGTCAAAGATCACATTGAGAGGTTTGCCAAGTATCAGTGGTACTGGATCTCCTCTTTATGTAATTAATGGTATTCCTATGGATAACACGCAAAGAGGTTCAGCCGGTCAGTGGGGTGGAGCAGATGCCGGTGATGGTATTGGTAACCTTAGTCCAGATGATATCGAAACAATGACTGTGTTGAAAGGCCAGGCTGCTTCGGCTCTTTATGGATCCAGAGCTTCCAATGGTGTTATTTTGATTACTACCAAAAAAGGAGCTAAAGGTGGCGATTGGTCTTTGACCTATACTATGAACGTAATGGCTGAAAATCCAGTGGATTTCACAGATTTTCAAAATGTATATGGTCAAGGTGTTGGAGGGATGAAGCCAACAACAGCTACTGATGCGCAAACATCAGGTCGTTTAGCTTGGGGTTCCAAGATGGATGGTAGCTCAGTTATTGGTTTTGATGGAAATCAGTATCCTTATTCTCCTTCTAATGATCGTTACATTGACTTCTACAGAACAGGAACGAACTTCACCAACACAGTATCTATCTCTAAGGGATTAGGTAGTGATGGATCTTTCAGAATGTCTGTTTCTAATCTTGATGCGAAATCAATCGTTCCAAACAGTGGAGTAGATAGATTGTCGATAAATTTGAACGTAGAGCAGAACATTACAGATAAGTTCACTGTGACTGCGATGGTTAATTACACGGATCAGCAATCTACCAATGTTCCGAACTTAAGTGATGGACCTAAAAATCCAAATAACTTTTTATTACTAGCTCCAAACATTCAACAAAGTATTTTTGCTCCTGGTTATAATCCGGACAATGGTGCTGAGACGGTGTTTAGTGATGATATCTATGTGACTAACCCTTATTTTATATCAAATCAAGGAGTAAACGATATCGGAAGAAAGCGTACTATTTCTGCTATATCAACTAAGTATAGCTTTACGAAAGATATCTACGCGATGATCCGAATGGGTAATGACGCTTCCAATGATGACTTTTTCGGTGTAGATCCTTCAGGGCTTGCATATTCTGCAAACTTACAAGGAGGTCTTAGTGGAAGAGGTCAATCTACTAGATCAGAAACAAACATAGACGGAATTTTAGGTGCTAACTTTGATTTAACAAGTAAGTTGAATCTGGATCTATTGGCTGGTGCGAATAGGAGAAATAATAAATTTGAGTCAGTAGGTGTAGGTGGAAGCCGTTTCGTGATTCCTTACTTGTATTCTCCATTTAACGTGGAAAATTTCTCAAGATCTTATGGATATAATGAGAGAGAAGTTCAATCTGCATACTATTCAGTTGGTATCGGGTATAACAACATCTTAACTTTGACCACAACGGGTAGATATGATGTCTACAGTACATTACCTACGGATAACAATAGCATTTTCTCTCCATCAGTGGCTGCAGCATTTGTTTTTGATCAGTTGATCGATATGCCGGCACTTGATTTTGGTAAGTTTAGAGCTTCGTATGCAGTTACCAGTGGTGAGCCATTTGATGCATATCAAAGTACGTTCTACTACAATTCTGCAAACTCTTACAATGGAGTGCCAGCAGGGTCTTCTCCTACATCTCTTCCTAATCTGAACTTAAAGCCGTTCACTACAAGTGAGCTTGAGTTAGGTTTGGATCTTAGTTTCTTCAATAACCGTTTAGGTTTTGATATAGCTTACTATGAGAAAGAGACGCATAATGAGATCATGAATGCCAATTTGAGTATTACTTCAGGTTTCAATAGCTCAGTAGTTGCAACTGGTTCTACTAGTAACAAAGGACTTGAAGTGTTGGTAACTGGTACTCCAGTTCAAACGCCAAACTTCTTCTGGAAGACTTCATTCAACTTGTCAAAAGTGAAAAATGAAATCCTAAGCACTGATCCTAATAATAACCCGATCAATTTGGGACAAAATAGAGGAACGCTTGGTAATGCAATTACTGCTTACGTGGTAGGTGAATCAGGCCCTCAGATCAGAGCATATGATTATGCTTATAATACGGATGGAAGCATCAAGGTAAATGAGGCCGGACTTCCTGTTCGTGGTGAATTAATCAACATGGGTACAGTATTACCTACACTATATGGTGGATGGAATAACGAATTCAACTACAAAGGTGTTTCTTTCTCATTCTTGATAGATTACAACTATGGTAATAAAGTTCTTTCTGCAACTGAGTTCTACTCCATTTTCAGAGGATTAAATCAAGTTACTCTTGAAGGAAGAGAATCCGGTGTGACAACTGGTGGTGTAACTGCACCTGCACAAGCCTATTACCAAGCTTTGGCACAAAATGTAACAAGCACAAGTGTTGTTGATGGTGATTTTATTAAGTTAAGACAGTTGACTTTGGGCTATACTTTCCCTGCTAAATGGTTTGGTAATACTCCGGTCTTGAAAGGTTTGAGTGCATCTCTAGTCGGTAGAAATCTTGGCTTTATAATGCGTAAAGCTAAAAATATTGACCCTGAAGCTAATTTTGGTTCTAACATTAACTACACAGGTATTGAAGGTGGTAACCTTCCTAGCACTAGATCTTTTGGTTTCAACCTTAATTTCAAATTGAATTAATATGAAAAAATATATAAGCATATTTCTTACGGGCATTTTATTAGCCGTATCCAGCTGTGACGGGGATTTCGCCGATATCAATACGGACCCAAATCGTGCGTCTGGGGATGTCTTTGATCCTAATTTGATTTTGCCTACAGTTTCCCATAACTACGGGAACATGATGACCGGCTACACGGGAGCTATTCTATTCCAAAGTATGTGGGTACAAGTAATGGCTTCTACTTCAACAGGAGGAGCAAATTACTATTCCAATGCAGATAAGTATGTAGCGTCTGGAAGTACAAACAGTTATATCCAAAGTGTGTGGAATGACGGATATTCTACTGCATCTAGAGTTTATCAAATGCAAGCTCTTGCTGAGAAAAAAGGCTTCACCAACTTAATTGCGGTGGGTCAAATCTGGAAGGTACTTACTCTTTCCTTCGTATCTGATGTCTATGGAGATCTTCCTTATAGCGAAGCATTGAAGGCAGAAGCTGGGATTACTCAGCCAAAATACGATTCTCAGTCTGAAGCCTATATGGCTATGCTTGCTGATCTAGAAAGCGCTCTTAGCTCTATCAATACTTCAGGAGATCCAATCAAGAATGATGTGCTCTACGGTGGTGATTTAGCTAAATGGAAGAAGTTAGGCTATTCTATTATGTTGCGTATGGCAATGAGATTGGTGGATGTAGATGCAAGTACTTCGAAATCATATGTACAAAAAGCTATCGCAGGTGGTGTATTTGCTTCGCCAGCAGATGAGGCAGTTTTGGTTTCAGATCAAAGTAATGGCTACGCCAATTCAAGTGCGAACGCGCTGAATGTAGTAGATGATGTGTACGAAGTTCGTTGGTCAAAGAAATTGATTGACTTCTTGAAATCTAACAATGATCCACGTCTATCTATTATAGCTGAAGTTCCTCCTGCAGGACTTGCTGCTAATAAAAGTGGTAGTGTTGTAGGTAACAATGATCCAATGGTTCAAATTGGTTTGCCAAATGGTTATGATTTGAAAGGCGGAGCTACTGATGTAACTAAAGAGCCTAATTATCCAGGTCCAACTGGCGCTGGTGTAGATGTTGCTCCGATCGGAGCATATTCTAGACCAACAGCTGTTTACAGAGATAGAAATGCTCCTGTGTTTATCCTTACTTATGCAGAGATTCAGTTATTGCTAGCTGATGCTGCTGCTAGAGGTTATTCTGTGCCAAGTTCTGCTTCAGCTTATTATGCTGCAGGTTTGGAAGGTGCTTTGACTACTATCGGTAAATTTGGTGGAGCGAGTGTCTCTGCAGCTGTAGCTGCTGATTTTGCGGCAGCTAATCCGTTGGATACTAGCAGTCCTGCTGCATCATTGAAAATGATTAATGAGCAAATCTGGGCTACTACTGGTACACTTGCAAACTTTGTAGAGTCTTGGAACAACTGGAAGAGATCAGGTTATCCACAATTAACTCCAGTTAATTATTCAGGTAACTTCTCTTCAGGTCAGATTCCTAGAAGACAACTTTATCCATCTGGTGAAAGCACTACCAACCCACAGGGATTGGCTAATGCAATTTCTAATATGGGTGGAGATACTTGGGTGAAAAATGTGTGGTGGGATAAGTAATATTCCTTCACTAGATTAAACTATAGAAAGAGGTTTCGATTAAGTTCGAAGCCTCTTTTTTTATGTCCAATTGCCAAGTTCAGGAAGTGAATGGAATCTTATTATTAGGACTATATTATTCTATGAACTGAGTATAAAGATCACTAGGGCGTAGTACATCAAGTATCATTGGAATTGATACTAAATCTTTGATGAGATTGAAAGTGACAGTTCCATCCTTCTCTTCTTAAATTTAGGTATTCTTTCCGTATAGACACAAAAGAATGATTGCTCCTTTTACCTGGAACGGATCATTAAAGAGTAATGGCGTCCTATAGATAGCTGTAAGGTTGAGTGTACTTTTTATCAGGTTATTTCCCAACTTTCTCCCATATCATATCACCAATCTTTCCTCCTTGCTTAACACCTTCTTCTATGGCATCCCGAAAATGAATTCCTCCGTAAAGCCTGGAAATAGCAGCTTCTTCTGAAGCATATAGAAAGGAAGGAAAAGGTCTTTCTGGTAAACCGAAATAGGTTTCTGAGCTGTCAATAAATTCAAAATTGTCGCCAAAGTATCCCGTTAAGATAACTGCCGAAGCTCGGCTGATCACCGAGTGCCCTGAGGTGTATTCTGGAAATGGTGGAGTTTGTAACAAAGGTCTCCAACGCTGGTCCATTTTCTGATTGATTACAGTCTCAGGACGGATTCTGTCAGTTTCGTATTTGGCTTTCCAGCAGGAAATAAATGCATCGTGAAGCGTCATTCCCACCAATGCATGGATAAAAGCAGTCTCTTGAAAAGATAGTTTTGCTTTTTGCGCAGCAATTCCGGTAATGCCAATCCAATGACCTCCAGGGGATATTTTCTTTACTCCTATGGCCATATGGCCTGAGAATTCCACTTTAAAAGGATTGCAATCCCAGAAGTTGGCTATCAACTTTTGCTCATCACTCAATTCATTTGTCGTAGTATAGACTTCCATCAATTGATTGTGAAAGGAGCTCCCATCCGTCATATCAAAAGGAGCCATAGGTGCTGGTGAGTAGTTAGACAGGTTGGTGATGAAAAAAGGCTTAATGGTCTTCCATTCAGGTTCTACAGCAGCAATGTATGCTGGAGGAGTCGGATACCAGAAACCTTCACCTTCTTGAGGGGAATAGCGCGTAAGAGTGGATAGCTGTAAGTAGCCGTCCTTTTTGGCAATGTCCATTACTTTGGAAGCAACTGATTCAGCGAAAGCTATGTGGGCTTGGACTTCCTTTTTAGAAATCACTTTCTGTTTTGTGGCAATTTTTATCCATTCTGCCTGCTTTTCTTTCAAAAGATAACCAGAAGGCATAATAGCTTCTCCGACTTTTAGCATAGCGTAAATAGCAGCAAATTCTGGTGAGCTAATCCTTGTTTCAGATATGTCCCAATTCTGTATTGCCAAATAGCTTTGATCCAAGATGTCGTTGTATTTAAAACCCTTTCCAGATTCTTTTGTGATCAAATAGGCAGCTAGATTGGAGTAAGCATAAATTCTGGCGGCAACGGGTGGGCTAGCCACATCTGTGACCATCACTTCGGTAATATGAAAAAGTTGCTCCGAATAGACCTTGGGCCAGTTGACATCCTTTGGTTTAGCCAAAGAAGTTTGCATGAAAGTGCAAATAAGAAGTAGTGACGTGACGTATGTCTTTAAGGGTTGACTCATCTTATTGTATAGCTTTCGAGCTTTTGTTGATTGATTCCAAAAAGTAGTTGGATTCCTGAAGCTGTTCTTATCGGTAGAATAGATTTGATATCGCCTTTGATGGCCAGGCCAGATTCCGAAGGGCTGAGCGGGCTAAAATTACCTTTACCATCGCCTATAAGTACTAGACCGAGACCTGCATCCATCAATCCAATTCGAATTCGTGTGTAAGCTTGGTTTCCGCCGAGTATCAAATCCATGTTACCATCCCTATTCAGATCGATTGGTAGAATACTATATACAGGAAATGACTGGGCCAGTCTAGGAAGTGGCCTAGCTATAAAACCGTCTTCGGTGTTTTCTAGCACCATTGACTCCAACGTGTTCGCTTCCAGAATCTGTGATTTCTCCAATTCTTGGAAAGAGAAAAGGTCGGTCATGGTAGCTTTCGAGTAGGAAGCATAATCGGTGAATCGACTTCTCATACTTGCCATCTGATCTAGCAGTTCATCGCGGCTTGGGTAAGGATACATTTTGTCCCCCACGAAGCATTCCAGGATCGGGTCGATTGAACCATTTTGATCAAAATCTGCCGCATAGAGCCGAAGTTTTTTATGCTCATTGGCTTCAAATTGGGAATTGAGGCCGAAATTTCCAACGATCAGATCTAAGTCACCGTCACCATCTATATCCGATTTTTCCAGAGTATTCCACCAGCCTGAAAGCTGGGAATTGAAATAAACGGAGGTTTTGTCTGTTAACGATGAACCGGTGTTGATCAAGGCTGTGATCGGCATATATTCGCCTACTAGTACTAGATCCATCTTCCCATCTGCATTCAAATCAATAAGTTCAGAGGAAGTAATCAAGCCTATTTTTCCAGCCTTAGGTAAATAAGTGCTTGTCTGATCTGTGAAATTCCCCTTCCCGTCATTAATCAAAAGTTTGCTTTCTGGGATTATAGGATAACGTCCAGGTATCAATCTAGCTCCAACAAACAGATCAAGGTATCCATCTCCATTTACATCAAAAGCTTCTGCAGTACCAGTACTGAATTTGTAATCTGGAAATGATGATTGTCGTGTTAGTTTGCCTGTGCCATCATTTAAATAGAGCCTGTCCTGAAGGGATTCATCGGAACCTAGATAATCGTGGTATCCACCGCTTCCTACAAATAAATCCTGCTTTCCATCTCCATTGAAATCTTCGAAAATCGCGATTGCATCAGTAAACTCTTTGGAGGATCTAAAACCTGGGTAGTCCTGCCAGCTTTCATTTTCAAACGACACTATTTTTCCAGTTTGCCCTTTTGAACCTCCTATGAAGACTTCTGGATTTCCATCTCCATCCAAATCTCCTTGAGATAAAATCGGACTGATGTAGCTCGGCATGGTAAGCATCAGAGGCTGGCGCTTAAAGTCATTAAATTGATTAGCGATAGGAGAGAAATCTGGGGCGAAATTACTTTTGTTCAGTAAAGGGATTGGTTTCGATGTAGCTAGCGAGCCTTCTGAACTGTCTTTTTGGATTGTGAGGTGTTGATTTGCAGGAATGTTTTCGAGGAATTGAATAGTGCCGTCGGGCCAGATAACTTGAATCGAAGGAACTACTGAAATGTCATTCAGACCAAATTGAAGTCTGGGGCTTACCGAAGATTGAAAACCTCTAACTGGTTGTGCTTCTAGCGTTTGATTTTCCTCGCCAGTAAACACTTCAACTTTTGCTCCAACGGCAAAGGTGTTTTTGGATTCCTCTTTGAGTGTGATTTGTAGCCAATTCTTTTTAGCGCTTACATTTTTATAAATAGAAGCCGGTTCATTCAAGTTATTGACCACCAAATCAAGATCACCGTCATTATCCAAATCCGCATAGGCTGCACCGCTGGAAAATCCTTTTTCGTCAAAGCCCCATTCGATGGATCTGTCTATAAAATCAAGGTTTCCCGTGTTTTCATAAATGTAATTGTGAATCGGGGTCGATGTCATGGTAGTTACTAGATGAAGGGTGTCCGCTTTTTCGTTGGCAATTGCCTGCTTGAAATAATAGTCCCCTTTATACTTTAGAAAATCCCGGTTGGTATAGTCCCGATAGTAGCCATTTGAGATGAAAAGATCCTTCTTTCCATTATTTGTTGCATCAAAAAACAAAGCTGACCAGCTCCAGTCACTATTGGAAATATTTGCAAGTTGACCTACTTCTGAGAAAAGCCCATCACCTTGATTTAATTGAAGCATATTTCTCATACTTTGATGATGAAAGCCTTCTTTGATCATCAAGGCATATTGCTCGTAATTCTCCGGCCCATAGAGAAGCTTTTGTCGCTCGTTGTCCTCCGGAAGCATATCCAATGTATAGATGTCGGGCTTGCCGTCATTATTCACGTCTGAGATATCAGCACCCATTGAAAAGTGAGAAATGTGCTGAAAATACTCCTTCATGCGATCCGTAAATGTACCGTCGCCATTATTGATATAGAGATAATCAGGCTCTATGTAGTCATTGGTGATTAAGATATCTGGCCATCCATCTTGATTGATATCTGCCGAAACTATGCCTAAACCAAATCCCAAAGCAGAGCCTAAAATGCCTGCTTCTTCGCTGATGTCGGTGAACTTCCCGCCATCATTCCTGAAAAGTTTATCACCAGCATAAGGATGTCTGATTTTTTTTACTTCATTAAACTCAAGTTCATTAATGGCCTGAATATGATGATTGAGCAAGTACATGTCTAGGTCTCCATCCTTATCAAAATCAAAAAATAAGCCCTGTGTGCTATTGGAAGGATCAGCTAAGCCGTATTGTTTTGCTTCATCTTTGAAGATGAAGTCTCCCTGATTGATCCATAATTCATTCGATCGTAAGTTCGGTTCACCTTTACCTGAATAGCAAACGTAGATGTCCAACAATCCATCACCGTTTACATCGGCCATGCTTACGCCGGTAGTCCAGACGTCTTTCCCGCTTACACCTGCCGATTTGGTTTTGTCTTCAAACTTGAAGTTCCCCAGATTCTTATAAACTTTATTGGAGCTCATGTTTCCGGTGAAAAACACATCTTCCAGCCCATCATTGTCCAAGTCTCCAACGGCTACACCACCTCCATTATAGAAGTATTCATAGCGTAGGATATTGTTTTTCTCATCTTCTTTCAGCTGGTTTTTAAAAGGAATCCCTGATTTTTTATTTGAGATTTTTTCAAAATTTCCAGAGGAAGATTGTGCTACAAGAGTGTTTTCCTGATGAAGAAATATGAGAGATCCTAAAAACAGTAGTATTGCTGTTTTGGATTTGATAAGGTAGCACATGGACTTATATAAAGCTGAGATTTACCCCAGTCGATTGATTACATCTTCGAAGAGCTGTTCGTTTACAACGGCGACACCACCCAAAAGGCCAACATCTTCACCTAATTGATACAGTACGAGTTGGGACTTTTCGCGTGACTTGGCCATGCTGTAGATATTCAAGGCCTGTTGAATCGGAGTGATCAAGTATTGATTGGCTTCGGCTACAGACCCACCGATGATGATCAACTCAGGGTTGAGCACTTGGATCAGCATGGAGATTCCTCTTCCAAGATCCAAGCCAGCTTCGGATAGAATGGTGATCGCTCGCTGGTCACCAGACAAAGCGGCTTCTACCACAAGACTAGGCTCTATACTGCTTTCCTGGTTTCTCGCCATTCGGGCTAGTATGCTGTCTTTATCTAGCTTGATAGCTTCCTCCGCCATTTTGACTATAGCCGTTCCGGAGGCTACAGCCTCCAAACATCCTTTTTTGCCGCAAATACAGGTGACATCTCTGGATTCGAAAATAGGAGAGTGGCTAAACTCACCCGCGAAACCAGATCCGCCTTGGTAAAGTTTGCCGTCTATGATGATACCAAGTCCGATTCCCCAACCTATGAAGAGTCCAAGGACATTCTTGTAATGATGATCAGTAGCGAATTTGAATTCCGCTAAGGTCATGGCGCGGGCATCATTTTCCAGGAATATTTTTTTAGAAAATCTTGTTTCCAGGTTTTCAAGAAGCGTGTTTTTGCCAAATCTCAGGTAAGTATAATTTACTCCCCCGATGGAATCGGTTAAGCCAGGCATGGAGAATCCTATGGCAATTACTTTCTCCTGAGGAATTCCAGTTTTGATGAGGTACGCTTCGATTAGCTCGCAGATATGGTCAAAAGTCTCCTTCTCGTTATCTAAGCTAATTTTATGGCTTTCTTTTTCTGTTTCAATAGTTTGATTGCAGGAATAGAGCGCGAGGTTCATGTTGAACTTAGAAAGATCCACAGACAGCACGTAGAATGCATCGGGTGCAAGTCTGTACAGATCAGGTTTCCTGCCGCCTTGGGATTCGGCACGTCCCTGTTTGATTACTTCGCCACTTGTCATCAGGTCTCCCAATAGTGAATTGACTGTCGGTAAGGATATTCCTACTTCAGCACAGATCTCACTTGCAGTGTTGGCGCCTTTGGCGTAGAGGTTCTTAATAATCTTAATTTTGTTGAGGTAGCTTTTGATTTCTACCACTCCGTCCATTTTATCGATTACCTGTTGAGGGTTTATTAGATGCATAGGTTCAAGTTGAGCTTGAATTACGGTAATTTTTAATTTTCAAAAAATACTTTTCAAAAAAAATAAGGTAACCGAAGCCTATTTGTTGAGATATAGAGTAATAATTAGATGTTTATGACCTGTTTTGATAAAATAATTTGAATTCAAGGAGATTTATGAGGAGTTAAAGCATCTATTTTGATGGCTTTGACTTTTAGAATAGCTTAGCTGTTGCTGTATTTTCTGCTCATTTTGAACTCCAAAGATTTTTTCACCATTTGCCATTCAGAGTTTAAAATAGAGAAAACTACCGTGTCTCTCAGGCAACCAGTACTGTCGATTATGTGATTTCTCAGTACCCCATCTTGTTTCGCTCCAAGACCTAGAATTGCATTGCGGGATTGCATATTGTGCCAGTTGGTTCTGAATTCCACAGCGATACAATTCAAATTCTCAAAGGCGTATTTCAATAATAAATACTTACACTCCGTGTTTGCTCCTGTTCGTTGATAGGACTTGGAATACCAGGTAGTGCCGATTTCTAAATGCCTATTTGCTGCTACTGCGTTCATGTAGCGTGTAGTTCCAATAACTTTGTTCGTCATCTTTTCTACTATCACAAAGGGTAAGGAAATATCTAACTCAAACTCTTGGAGAGCTTTTGATATATAGGCTTCTACGTTTTCCGGCTTCGGGGCAGAAGTGTACCAAAGTTCCCATAGGTTGCCATCCTTTACTGCATGAGTTAATTCATTGGTGTGATCTAGAGACATGGGTTCTAATCTAACCGAATTGCCTTCCAGGGTTAATTCTTTCAGCCATTTATCCATATTTTTTGAGTGTTGTGTGGAGGAAAAAGTTTCGTGAGTTAAATCTTTTGCTAATTAGCCTATGATCTTATTTGATCAAAATTGACGAGCACTTAGATTGAATTTCTTGCATTTTGGCAGCATATCTTATGCCCAGCACATGGTAGGAATCCGAGTCGAAATGAGTGCTATCACCTTTGTGATTCAAGTTTTCTGAAGATACTAGGCCAATGCACTGTTGAGAAGCTGCGATTTCGGCAATTATATCATTGATTTGTTCGGCATAGGTGGCTTTAGGATAGAAAAAATAACCGATTTCTCCCATGACGATCGGAACAGATTCAATGCCGAGATCCTGTTTCATGGAATCCAGCATGGCTTCGAATTTTTGCTTGTAGCTTTTCATGTCAAGTTCAGTATTTGAGTCAGATTCACCTTGATGCCAGAGTATCCCTTTTAACGTTCCCTGAGTCATTGCTGCTTTAGCTCGCTTGATCATGTCATTATAGGGATAAGTATTGGTTTGCTGAAAAAGTGAGTCTTGGTACCAATGATTGATCGAACTTCCACCCACTGCCGCGGGGATCAGTCCGATTTTTATATCTCTACCTGCATTGGCCATGATTTTCCCAAAAGTCAAACCTAGTCCAACTCCTGCCGCCGACTTATCGAAGTGCATAGGATCTCTTGCCAACTCCCAGTTCAGGTTTTTGTCCAACATCATAACTCGAGGATGAGTAAGTGTATCGAGGGATTGCACTTTGCCTCTTCCTGCCATATTCGATTGGCCCATGAGAAGGTAGAGATGAAAGTTTTCTTTTGAGTCAGAGTTGTTTAGGTCTCGACTAGAAATACTTTTTCCGCTGGTACAACTTAAACTTAGTAAGCAAAGTAAGAGAACTCCTAGGTGATGTGTTTTCATGTGGCTAAGGTTTTATACAATAAATTACTGATTGCGATGCTAGTTGAAATAGCCTAAAATCCCCTTTGCAATCAGTGCGTGACCCTTTTCATTCGGATGATTTCCCTGAGACATGAAGTTGTCTAGATCAGCACCAGAACCAATTTCTTTTTTGAATAGCGCATAGCTATCAACTAGGCCTACCTCGTACTTTTCTGATAGCTGACGAATTTGATTTGAATGCTCGTCTAAAACAGTGTTGTTTTCTTTTAAATCCAACTTTTTATCAGGAGAAGGGGTGAGCAGAATGATTTTTATGTCCTTTGCCAGCGCGCTTTGAATCATGCTTTCCCAGGCAACTTTTGCACTATCAAGTCCGATTCTTCTGTCGTTTAGTGCATAATCGATAAATAACACATCGGGTTTATGGCTTAGAACGTCTGATTCGAATCGATTTTCGCCGCTTTTAGAATCTTCGCCACCGATGGAAGTATTGATGACGTTGATCACTGCATATGGATATTGGGTTTTCAACTCCTGTAACACAAGGTAAGGGTAAGAAGAAAGCGTATTGACAACAGGAGTTTGGAAATAACCAGCCGGAACCGAATGACCATGGAAAACCAAGTTGATGGTTCTGTTTTCTGGCCACTTCGTTTGTAATTCAACTTTTAAGTCCTTTAGATATTCAGATTTACTTAGGCTGGAAGGGGAGGTGAATAAGAAAATGCTGAGAAAAATGAGGTAAATAAATTTCATTTGGATATAGCTTGGAGCAAGTTTTTTCGGAAGGTAATTTAATAATCTTCCTTTGTAGGACCATCTTTTTTGAATTTCAGGATTTGCTTTACTATTAGGATGCTAAAATACCTCTTGGAAGCATTTCAAGTGAATAAGTAAGTCAGATACGTATATCTACCTTCTGACAGGAATGCAGTGCTTCTCCAAGCGAAAAGAGAAAAATAAGCCTTATACTTGTTCATTAGAAATTTAAATTTCCAAAGGTGGTTTTATTACAATGAGTATAGATGAATTAGATTTCGCGATTTCAAAAGGGTTAAAATTTCTAAAGGATCGTCAGTTGTCGAATGGCGGTTTTTCCTGTCTATTTGCATGTTCTGAAAATTGCACGGCTGATGCTTTAGAAGAGTTTAGTATGGGGGATAAGAAGTGTGTCGTCATAGTTGAAGAGACCACCGTTTTTCCTGCAACCCTTATTGGACATTCGTTACTGTACTTACGGGATAATTCAGAAGCGAAAGAAATATTAAATCAGATAGCTGATTTTTTAATTGAAAAAAGATCCTCTTTTGGAATTTGGAGGCATTATACTAAACCACATCAATTGGAGCAGTTCGCTGCAAATGATTTGGACAATACAGCAATGGCATCTTGGTTTCTCCAACAATTAGGCAGACCCGCGTTAGATAATCGGGATCTTTTTATAAGTAATCGATCTAAAGAAGGCCCTTTTTATTCCTGGATTACGCTAAGGCTGCAGTGGAATTCCAATCCAAAATACTGGAGGTCACTCTGGAGGGAATTTAGGCACCCAATAGGACAGTATTATTTCTGGAAATTGATGCCTTGCGCCAAGAATGACATTGACGCAGTTGTCAACTCGAATGTGATTCACTACTTGGGTGAAAATCAATACACAGCTGCCGCCATAGATTTGATGGTTCGGGTGATTGTGGAAGAGCGGGAGGAAATGTGCGATAAATGGTATCTCCGACCTGTTTTGATTTACTATTTTTTTAGTAAAAACATGAACAAAGGGATAGAAAAACTCGAAGAACTCAAACCGATCATTAAGAATAGGATTTTAGCCCAAGCCAAGTCAGATGGGCAGTTTTTTGAGAGTATTCTTGATACCGCATTGGCAATTGCTGCTTTAGAAAATATGGGCTATTATGATGAAATTCCCGCCAAGTCAATTCAGTATTTGTTAGCTGCTCAGAATTCTAATGGTGCGTGGAAAAAGGGTGTTATTTATTATGCTTATGAGAGAGCTGATGAGTCGGCCGCATTTGGAGGAGAAGAAATCTCCACTGCAATAGTTCTGGAAGCGCTGGTTCGCTACCAATCGCATGAACGATCCCTCCACGTTGAATCAACACGCTTTTGATAGTTCCAAGATATTTTAGGACTCAAGAATGGTGGGAGCCTAAGCTGGCTCCAATCCTTTCCATTGGTCTGTTGACAATTCATGTTTATGCTTTCGAATCAGCTGCCTATGGAATGGGTTTCCTGTTTTTCCTCTTTGTATCTCTAGGGATTGGAGCGAGTTATGTAAGCTTGATAAATGACTTCACTGATCTAGAGGAGGATCTGAAAGCAGGCAAAAGTAATAGACTGCTAGGTGTATCAAAGTCGAAACAACGCTTACTGATTTCAGCCACTCTTGTGGGTATTTTAATTGCCATTTACATCTTACTTCCTTTTGTTGAAGGCCTTCTTCTTTTTTTAGGAGCGCTATTGGTTTACACCTTGTATTCTGTTCCTCCTTTTCGGCTGAAAAATAGAGGAGGATGGGGTGTTTTGGCGGATTCACTTGGAGCTCATGCATTCCCATCTATGGGAATATTCGCGATTCTGTCTCAATTTATGATTGAATCTGTAGACTGGATGGTGCTCCTTCTGATCGGGACATGGAGCTTGTTTTATGGCCTTAGAGGGATCCTGGGGCATCAGTATTCAGATCTAGAAAATGATGAATCAGTGGGCCTGAATACCTTTGCTACTAGATTTCCGATTGATAAAATGAGGCAAATGGAATGGCCGATTCTTCTTGTGGAGCAACTGGCGTTAATCGGCTTACTCGTATATTTTAAGATTGGACTTTTACTTCTCTTACTGACGCTATATTATGGGTATGTTTTGCTGTTGAGGTGGAAGAGGAATGTTCCTTTTGTGATCATCCTTCATCCTCCGCAACCCGATTGGAATATTTTAATGGCAACTTATTATCAAGTATTGCTTCCTATCGGTTTATTAGGAATGCTTGGTATGTATCACTCATGGGTTTACCTACTAATTCCCGTTTTTGTTTTAATCTTTCCAAATGATATACTTCGAAATTCAGCATTGGTTACAAGTCTGTTTCATTCGAAGGAAATACCTGAAGCATGAGTTTTGTAGAGATGCTTTTTTCACTACTTGCAGCGGGTTTTACTTTTTTTGGCCTGTTTTCTTTAGGGAATATTCTTGCCTCAACTACTGGACTTCGCTCGATTAATGGGCATGGTAAAGTTGCGCTAGGTGTTGGTCTGTTTTCATTTTCTTTTTTTTTGTTTTCACTGTTTATTCCGCCAGCATTTCTGTGGTATGCGTGGATATTTCTTTTTGCACTGGCAATACTGACTCAGCGAAATTTCATAGTAAAAAGTCTAGGTCTAATTCAGTGGTCAGACCCCTTTGTTTGGGTACTTTTTGTGCTCTTTCTTCCCTATATATTCCGGCTTGTGGGCCTACCGCTTAGCGATGATGGATTGAGTTTCTACTTGCCTAACGTGGCCTGGATTTTCGCAAAAGGGATCGAATTCAACCCTTATCTGACCAACTACACACTCATGCCACTTGGGATTGAGTATGTGTTTACTATTCCCTTTGGTTTTACAGGTATTCCGGGAGTATTGGTTTTTGATGCCTTAGGGTCAATTGCTTTACTTCACTTGATTTATACCGTAGGTAAGAAGTTGTTTTCCATAAGAATGGCCCAAGTGCTGGTCCTTACTGTTCTATTAATTAAAGGCACTCTTTTTTACTTGTTTGGAACCGGTAAAATAGATACTTGGAATACTTATGTTATCGTGTCAGGCATTTTTCTTTTTATACAGAACTATCGCAAAAGGGAATTTACTGGAGTATTTCTGATATTTTCAATTGCACTAGGAATAAAGTTCACCAACTGGTTGCTCTTAATTTTGCCGCTTTGCTACCTGTTTTATGAATTGTTCAGAGGGGAAAAATTTAGAAAAGTAGCTCTACTTGCAATGGTCCCCTTGTTTTTTGCTGGTTCAGTAATGATCCGTAATCAGCTAGAGGTTAATAATCCACTAGCCCCAATATTACTTACCGGTAATGAATCCAGATTTGTGGAAACTCACGGAAAGATGCCCGATGAGCAAATTCTAGTTGAATTGGTGAATGATGGAAATGAGAATCTATCATTTATGTCTGAGCTTCTTAATGATTTCATATTTCCATTAGGCGTAATCTTGGTTGCCTTAATCTGGGTAGTTTGGTTTCGAAAAGTTAAAATTTCTGTCGAATTAGCTCAAAGTCTGATTTTGATTTTACTCATGTTTTTGCCTTGGTTTATTGTTTTAGGGAATTCAAATCAGCCTCTACGCTTTATTTGGGCGCCTTTGATTTTGGGTATAGTTATACTTTTGAAAGCAATAGATGAGTTACTTCAATCCAGACCTAAACTTCTCGGGAATTTCAAAAATATTGCCCTTGGCGTTTTAACTCTAGTAGCTTTTACTGTAGTTTTTTCCAAGCATAGTTTTCATATGGTTAACTTTTTCAAATTCTCCAATCATAGTTTATCGGAGTGGTACAGCCTTGCAGGTAAGGATCATTATGCGATTAGTTATCGCTTTAAAGAAATGGGGCTGCATCATGCGGATGTTCACTACAAGGTTCCTGTAGCTTTGGGAGCCTTTGATGTGGATGATTATGGGAATATTCCAGAACAGGATGGGCTGAGCAGGATGAGTACATCTACTATCATATCAGCCGATTTTGTTCTTGATAAGGGAATGGACAAGTTAGACACGCTTCCAAAAGAAGATATTGTAATGCAATACGGAGATTATTTTGTTTACAAATTAAGGAAATAGGCTAATGCGGATTTTGGTTGTGAGCATCAATGTGGCACCTTGGGGTGGGAGTGAAGAGCTCTGGAAATCCCTTGCCATGAAAGGTCTAGCCCAAGGCAACGAGGTGATGGTGTCTGTTTTTGCACATCAGAATCTAAATCCAAATGTGGCCGAGTTAGTAGCGCATGGAGCAATTCTTCATCAGAGACCTTTACCTTCCTATTATAACGAGCAGCCATTTGCCTACAGAGCGTTGTCAGAAGTTAAGTCTCGATTGGGAATGGACAAAACCTCAATTGATTGGAGAGCTGTAAAAGCATGGAAACCGGAAGTGGTCGTAATCTCTAGTGGAGAAACCTTTGATCACTGTTTGCACCATCAATCTTACCTGATTACTTATTGTAAAGATAACAAAGTGCCATTTTACCTGATTTCTCAGCGGAATTGGGAATGGGATATGTCTGTAGATCAAGAGTTCAGAGAATCAAGAAGGCGTCTGATTGAGGATTGCCAAGGCTTTTTCTTTGTGTCCTACCAGAATTATAAGATGGCATGCAGCCAACTGGCGATGGATATACCCAGAGCTAGAATCATCCAAAACCCGTTGAAGGTCAGTTTAGAAAGCAACCTGTCTTATCCCAAATCTGGTATTCCAAAAATGGCTTATGTGGCACGTTTGGAGACATCAATCAAGGGACAAGATTTGTTTTTGCAGGCCCTATCTTCCCAGAGGTTTAGTAGACTTGATTTTGAACTTACTTTTTATGGTACTGGGCCTGATGAAAAGCATCTTAGGGATCTTGTCAGTTATTACGGGTTGGAGAGAAAGGTCTTTTTTGGGGGACATGTTGCCGATGTGAGTGAAATTTGGCGAACTCATCAATTATTAGTGTTGTGTAGTCTGGCAGAAGGAACTCCGCTCAGTTTGATTGAGGCTATGGCATGCGGTAGAACAGCACTTGTGACCCAAGTAGGTGATTCAGCTATTTGGCTATCTAAGTCAGGATTTGTGGTTTCAGGTCATCAGGTAGAAACTATTCAAAAAGCACTTCAGGAGGCACTAGATGATTTTCCTAATTGGGAAAAGCTAGGCCAACAGTGTAAAGGTCGAGTTATAGAAAAAAGGGATTCTGAAGAAATCGATGGGTTGCTCGAATGTGTAGTTGGGAAAAGGGATGTGGATCATACTGGGCAAGATCCGGAGGAGTTTCTTTCGAAAATGACTAGAGAAGTATAAGTCGATTTATCTCCTTCCATCAAGGAAACCCCAAACCACGCAAAATTGAGAAAGTGCTAAACTGAGGCTCAAAGCTATTTTGGTAGGGAAGGGTTTATGTTCCAGAGTGAAGGGATAGAAGAAGAGCTTTCTGTAGAAATTCAATTTAGGTCTTCTGTCAATGCTGATGTCTTGTTCTTTTGCCGATTTTTGAAATAAAACAGCAGCCTTGCCATATTTTTTGTGGAGTTTGATGAACTTCCAAAGGTCCAGAAAGTGCCGATGTTCGATTAGGATTTGTGGATTGAAGATTAGATTCATCCCATTTTTCTGTAGCCGAACACAAAACTCTCTGTCCTCCCCGGCGGAGGTGGAGAAAGAGCTATCGAATCCTCCAAATCGATCAAAATCTGATTTGTATAAGGAGAAATTATTGGACGTAAAAAATTGGTTTGGACTATTTTGTTGATAGGAATACAAAAAGTCTATGAGCAACTGACTGCCTTCAGAGTATATATTTTCGGTGTAGCTATTAATTACCTTTCCACCTAAAAGCACTCCTTCCTTGCTGAAGTTGAGTATGTTTTCCAGCCATGTGGGTTGAGCTTGGCAATCATCATCCAAAAAAGTAATGATTTGAGATTTAGCTAGGGAAACTCCGAAGTTTCTTGCGTTAGCTGGGCCAGCATTTTCCTGCCTGATAAATCTGAAATTTTCTCCATAGCCTGATCCTAATTCTTCTATAGCACAGCCTCCATCATTGATCACAATGACCTCCCAAAGTGATGGGTTTAGCGTTTGAGTTTTTAATGAATCAAGACAATACTTGAGGGCATCAGGACGATTGTAGGTGGGGATAATTACAGCTATTGCTGGCATGCTTGTTATATATGACTTCAATATTACTAATATAAATATACTATAATTTAAGGTGAAGGAAGAATGGAAGATTTTTTACTTCAAATCCATAAAATAACTGCCCTAAATGGGGGAGAAAGCAAGTAGTAGTAGATGGATTGAAATTATTCAATATATCTTTCGAGATGGATTTGAGTGTGATTATCCCTGTGAAGAAAAATGATGAGACAATAGTAGCTTGCTTGAAAGCTGTCTGTGCGAGTACTCTAACTAATTTTGAGGTGGTGATTATACTGGATGGCTGGGAATCCCTCGATTATTTTCAAGCTTGGGAAAAAGATGTTCGAGTTCGAATTATTCCTTTTCCAAAATCTGGTCCTGCAGTATGCAGAAACTATGGTGTGAAAATCTCAAATGGAACTTGGATTTCCTTTGTGGATTCCGATGTATTAATTGAGGGAAACACCCTAGCGGTAGCCTTACATAGTTTAAGTGAGAACGGAGAGGATGGATTGATTGGGTCCTATGACAATACCCCTTCTGCACCTAGTTTTGTTTCGAAATTCCGCAATATTTTGCATCACCATCATCATCAAAGAAATCATCATAAAGCAGGTGTTTTTTGGGGAGCTTTTTCAATCATTAGGAAGAAGGCGTTTGAGGACGTAGGTGGTTTTGATGAAAATTTTGACTTACCCAGTATTGAGGATGTGGAGCTAGGCATTCGTCTAGCTAACCGAGGTTATGTTATCCGTATTGACGCAGACATTCAAGTGAAACATCTGAAAAATTGGACTTTTTATAATTGGATGAGGACGGATATTTTTTTAAGGGCCAAGCCGTGGGCAGTCCTAATGTATCGTCATGGAAATCAAGCAGGAAATCATCTAAATACTGATTCATTGGAAAAAACAAGTGCGTTGTTCACTTTGCTTACCCTAGGGTTGTTACTTTGCGGATTCACTTGGACTTGGCTTTGGGCTTTGGTTCCAGTAACTATTCTAATTTTTATTTTAACGCAGTTGAGCTTCTACCGGCTTGCTTCCAGAAAATTTAGTTTTCTACCCTCAGTACTAGTCCTACATCATATTTATTTCATTTTCGCTCTCACAGGTTTCTTTCTTGGGGTTTTCAGTTTCAAGAAGGATATATAGTCTTAATCACCTTTTGACTTAACGATGATAGCATTAAAAAGCACGCGTTGAATTATTATATTAATGAATAAAAAGAAGATTGTAATTATAGGTGCAGGTCCTGCGGGATTGACTGCTGCCTACGAATTGTCACAAACTGGAAAATACCATATTACAGTACTGGAAGCCGATGATCAAGTCGGCGGAATTAGTAAAACAGTGAATCATCAAGGAAACTTGATCGATATAGGAGGACATCGATTCTTTTCAAAATCAGAAAAAGTGTTGAAATGGTGGATGAAGTTTCTCCCGATATTGGATACTACCCACCATCTTAAGATTGGCTATCATTCTGAAACGCAAGACCTAGATAATCTTATCCAGAAAAATTCGGAAAATTCCATGCTAGTTCGGAAGAGAAAATCCAGGATTTACTTTAATAAAAAGCTTTTTGATTATCCATTGAAAATAAATATTCAATTGCTACTCAATTTGGGGGTTTTCAAATCACTAAGGATTGTAAAAGGCATAGCTCATGCAAGATTGTTTCCTATAAAAGAGGAGCATAATTTGGAGGATTTCTTCATCAATAATTTTGGTAAAGAGCTATACCTAACGTTTTTTAAAGATTATACTGAAAAGGTCTGGGGAAAGGCCTGTACAGATTTGAGTTCTGAGTGGGGCCGGCAGCGCATCAAAAGTTTGAAGGTGAGGGATTTGGTCAAGCATAGCGTTAAGAAAATCTTTGTCCCGAGAAGTGCCAGAAAAGAAAATACTCGATCATTGATTGAGAAGTTCTTATATCCAGCAAAAGGTCCTGGTATGTTGTGGGAGAAGGTAGCAGATTCTTGTCAGGATGCTGGTGTAGAAATTCTCTTTCAGTCTAGATTGACTAAACTTCATATAGAGGATGGATTGGTAAATAAGGTAAGCTATTTTTCAACCTTAGAACCCGCCAATGAAGTCGAGCTGAAATGTGATGCTGTTTTTAGTACCATGCCGATTAAAAACTTGTTTGAGTCCCTACAAGCAGAAGTCCCATCAGAAATAGCAGAAATAGCTGAGCAATTAGAATATAGAGATTTTATGATTGTGGGGTTGGAGCTTAAGAAACTCAAACTGGAACAGGAGAAAGGTAAATTGATTAAAGATAATTGGTTGTACATCCAGGAAGGGAATGTCAAGGTAGGAAGACTTCAGATTTTCAATAATTGGAGTCCTTATATGACATCAGCTGATACGGTTTGGATAGGAGCAGAATATTTCTGCCAGCAACATGATGAACTTTGGGACTCTTCAGATCAAGATGTGATCAAATTTGCTTTGAAAGAACTCGCTATAATTGGGATCTTGGAAGAAGGAGAATATCTGTCTGGAAAAGTAGTTCGCTGTCCTAAAGCCTATCCTACTTATTCAGGTAGCTACCATCACCTTAATCAAGTCATTGAATATTTAGACACCAAGGAGAATTTATTTCTTATGGGCAGAAATGGTCTGCATAAATATAATAACCAAGACCACTCGATGTTGACAGCTTTCAAAGCAGTGGAGCTCTTTGAGAAAGGCGAGCCTTCAAAAAGGGAGATCTGGGCGATTAACTCTGATGATGAGTACTTGGGGTAAAACTACCTTTTCAAAGATTTTCTCGTTGCAAATATTTGTTCATTACCCTTTAGTCAAGTAATTGATCATCTTATATCTATTATGAAACAATAGCAGAATTTGAATGATTTTAATAAGCCGAGGCAGATGCTGTTCCTCGGTTTTTTTTGTGATTAATTTGAAATCCTCATAATCAAACCTCGAAGAGGAAGTCTTTGTCGCAGGCTTCAATTGCTTAATTGTGTAGAGTAGTCGATGAATATACTTATCTGTAAGAAGGAGGGCGCCTATGTCTTTATTGACTAAACACAAAAAAAAACCTGCTAGAAATAAATCTAACAGGTTTTGGACGCTCCTTCTCTTGGGCTCGAACCAAGGACCCTCTGATTAACAGTCAGATGCTCTAACCAGCTGAGCTAAGAAGGAATTTTGTGTTTCATTCGGAGCTTGTTCCGAATTGGTGATGCAAATGTAGGAGGCTATTCCATTTATTCCAAACTAGTATCCTAAAAAACTCCAGGTTTTTGGCCTATTAGTAGTTTTGGTCTTCTAAATCAGAGACTTAATTTTTCAATTTTTTACTAAAAAACTATTAGCTCAACATATTAAAGGGGTATTTCTCAAAACTCAGTAAGATTTGTAACTTGAGATAGGCGAATACAATTGTTCCACTAACTCATTATTCATGTCCAATTCAATAAATAGACGCGACTTTGTCCGTTATTCAGCTCTTACAGCCTTAGGCTTACAATTTTTACCTTTTCAAGGCCTGAGAGCAGCTACTTCAGATCGTATACGAGTTGCCCACATTGGTTTAGGCGGAATGGGACTTAATCATCTGAACTGGTTTGCCAACCTACCTGATGTGGAAATAGTAGCGCTCTGTGATGTGGATGAAGATCGTGCTAAGGAAGCTCTGCTACAGCTTAAAAAAGTCCATCCTACTACCAAAGCTGAAGTGTTTACAGATTTCCGACATGTGTTAGATAGGCAAGATATTGATGCAGTTACTATCGCAACACCTGATCACTGGCATGCGCAGATTACCATATTAGCTTTCCAGGCAGGTAAGGACGTATACAGCGAAAAGCCACTTTCATACTCTCAGCATGAAGGCAAGCTGATGTTAGCTTCGCAAAATCAAACAAATCAGATCTTTCAACTCGGTAACCAGATTCATGCGGGAGATAATTACCATCGTGTTGCCGAAATCATCAAATCTGGGGTGTTGGGAAAAATCAAGACAGTTCGGCTTTGGAAAAGTGGAGAGCCTCCAGTTATTCCAGCCTTAACTTATCAGAAACCTCCTTCTAATTTGAATTGGGATATGTGGTTAGGTCCTGCGCCTTTTTCAGAATATGCTCCAGAAAAATGCCATTTCAACTACCGTTACTTCATGGAATATTCCGGTGGAGTTTTTCAAGATTTCTGGTGTCATATAGCAGATATAGTTTGGTGGTCTATGGAGCCGTCGGGACTTAAAAAGATAAAAGCAAACGGGGAGAGTTCGGATGGGGTTGGGGATACTCCTAAATGGATCGATGTGGATTTTAAATTTAAAAAACTTGACCTTCATTGGACATCTATACCGCCCGATGTTCCTGGTGCAGCCGGAAAGGGAATTGGAGCCTATTTTGAAGGGAGTAAGGGTACTTTGGTTTGTGACTATTCCAGTCGTGAAATCAGGATTGATGGCAAGGTCATGAATGATATTCCAGAAATACCAAAGACGATTGTTCGCTCTCCGGGACATCAGCAAAACTTCATCGATGCTGTGAAATCCCGTACACAACCTGAATCCTATTTGGAGTACGCACGTAGCATGACCATGCCTATGCATTTAGCACTTATATCTTTCCGCCTCAAAGAGGAATTGAAGTGGGATGCTAAAAAAGAGCTTTTCAAGAATAATGACGCTGCCAATCAGTTACTGTTCAGGCCATATAGAGATAAGTGGAATCTAATAGGAGCTTGATAAAACAAAAAGGGTAAATTGATTAGAATATAAATCTGAAAGTAATGGCTAAATACACACTGACCGTCAATGGCGGAAATAAAGAAGTAGAAGCAATGGAGGATATGCCACTTTTGTGGGTAATCAGGGATTTGCTAGGCATGAAGGGGACCAAATTTGGCTGTGGTCAGGCGCTATGTGGCGCTTGCACTGTTCATTTGGATGGTGTTGCTATTCGTTCGTGCTCACTTCCGGTATCTTCCGTGGGCGAAGGCAAAATCACCACTATTGAAGGGCTTTCGGAGGGTTGTGATCATCCAGTCCAAAAAGCTTGGGTGCAGCATAACGTACCTCAGTGCGGCTACTGTCAATCTGGACAGATCATGAATGCTGCAGCACTACTTACAGCTAACCCGACCCCTACTGATGAAGAAATAGAACAGGGAATGGCGGGGAACTTGTGTCGTTGTGGCACCTATAACCGTATCAAAGAAGCTATCGTGACCGCTTCCAAATCTCTTTAATTTTTCTAATCAAACCCACTATACCTATGCTTCCAAATATTCCATTTCTCAAAAAAGGTAAAAGAGAAGATCAGAGTAAGATATTCCTGGCTTCACGAAGAGATTTTTTAAAACTAGGCTCATTGGCTTCGGGAGGACTCCTATTAGGGGTGAGTTTCCAATGTTCGGGGCCTAAGGGAGAATCGGTAACTTTTGCGCCGAATGTATATATAAGTATCAATTCAGAAAATGAGGTGACCTTGGTTGCCCACCGATCTGAGATGGGAACCGGTATCCGAACTTCACTTCCGCAGATCGTTGCTGATGAGTTAGGGGCAGATTGGTCTAAAATCAAGATTATTCAGGCAGAAGGAGATGAGGAGAAATATGGTAATCAGAACACAGATGGCTCCTTCTCTATTCGGATGTTCTATGAGCCAATGCGCAAAGCTGGAGCTACTGCGAGGTACATGTTGATTGCGGCAGCTGCTTCCGAATGGGGTGTAGAAGCTTCCGAATGTGACACGCAAGATGGTATGGTGATACATTCAGGAAACGGGAAGAAGGTTAGTTTTGGTGACTTGGTAGGTAAGCTGAAAGATGCTCCAATGCCAGATCCCGCGAGTGTGAAATTGAAGAACTTTTCTAATTATAAACTAATAGGCACTGATGTGCCCATCTATGATCTTAAAGATATAGCCTGTGGCAAAGCCGTATTTGGAGCAGATGTGAATCTGCCCAATATGAAAATTGCAGTAGTAAAGAGGAGCCCAGTCATTGGAGCCAAAGTTATTTCATACAATGATAAAAATGCTTTAGCTGTTCCTGGGGTAGTTCAGGTAGTGAAAATTGAAGGCTCAGGTTTTCCTCCTGGTTTGGATAAGGCTTTGGAGGGCATAGCAGTAATTGCTGATTCTACTTGGTCGGCGATCAAAGGTCGGGAAGCATTGGAGATAGAGTGGGATTTGGGAGAAAACCAGAATTACAATTCTGATCAGCAGCAGACAGAAATGCTAAAGAGCACAAAAGGAAATGGGAAAATAAGAAGAGAAAGAGGAGACTTTGACAAGGCAAGTAAATCAGCATCTAAATCTCTAGAAAGAACCTATGAGGCTCCATTTTATGCACACGCAACTATAGAGCCGCCGGCAGCAATAGCTGATGTGAAAGAAGATGGTTCCTGTGAAGTGTGGGCACCAAGTCAGCACCCGCAATGGGCAAGAGGAGCGGTAGCTGCTGCTATTGGTGCTGATATCGCCAATGTCAGAATAAATGTAACCTTATTAGGTGGAGGTTTTGGAAGAAAATCCAAACCTGATTTTATCGTAGAGGCGGCCTTGCTGTCAAAAGCTGCCAAAGCGCCCGTTCGAGTTCAATGGACACGTGAAGATGATCTGCACTTTGACTTTTTCCATTCCCATAGTGCGCAGCGTATCGAAGCGAGTTTGGATGCAACTGGAAATCTAACAGGCTGGAACCATCATACTGTTTTTCCAGCGATCGGATCCACCGGCAGCAAAGAGGAATTACATCCTTCTGATGGGGAATTGGAGTTAGGCTGTGTTGATTTTCCTTTTGATGTGCCAAACATTAGGATAGAATCCCATGAGTCCACTGGGAACACAAGAGTTGGATGGCTGCGATCGGTGAGCAATATCCACCATGCTTTTGCCATACATTCTATGATGGATGAAATAGCGGAGGCAAGAGGCAAAGATCCCATAGAAAATGCAATTGAACTTTTGGGGGTGGATAGAGATATTACCTTTCAATCTGAAATGACAAGTGGTGAGTTTGGGAACTATGGAGAGAAAATAGAAGATTATCCTTGGAATACGGGAAGGATGAAAAATGTCATCAGAAAAGTTGCGGAAACGTCGAATTGGTCGGACAATAAAGCTAATGGGAAAATCATGGGCTTTGCAGCTCATAAAAGCTTTCTGACCTATGTAGCCTGTGTGGTGATGTTGGAAAAAGGGTCCGATGGAAACAACACTATTTCAGATGTGTATTATGTGGTGGATTGCGGAGTTGCGGTCAATACAGATCGAATCAGATCTCAGTTTGAGGGTGGTTCTCAATTTGCGACCAGTTTAGCGACAACTTCCAAAATCACTTTTGATAAGGGACAGGTTCAGCAAAACAACTTTGATACCTATCAGATCATTAGAATGCCAGCTTCCCCCAAAAATATCCATGTGCATATTATAGAAAGTCAAATAAAACCTACAGGAGTAGGAGAGCCTCCTGTTCCTCCATTTATTCCGGCATTGGCAAATGCCATGTACCAAATGAATGGAAAAAGGATCTATAAATTACCCTTCAAAGTTTAATTCAGATAGGAAGACTCAACTTCATTTTATCAATTGGAGTTGAGTCTTTTTACTTTTGATCTTTCACACTGAATCTCCTTGTGAGTGTCTTAATATGCTTTTTATTTCGAAATCTGAGCGCGGACCAATCCTCATTTATGGCAATCTGACGAACGCCTTCATAGTCAAACTCTCCTAAATATTTCCAACCGAAATCGCGATTAATCTTTGCTTTATATCTCTTCGATGTGCCTTTTGGATAAGCCATCCATAGTTGCTGATCATCCGGGGCCTTTGCCTGCATTTCAAAGAAATACTGCATCACTTCTTCCTCAGTCTGAACAAATGCTACCATGAAATCGGGCTTAGCTTCAGGGTTGATTAAGCCATCTTTTTCCCATGTAGAAATCAATTCCTTTAATTCAGAAGGGATATTCCATAGTTGAATATTCATCCCCTCCTTCCAAGTCATTTTCTTAAGTATTGGATCCATTTTCAACTTTATAGATGTTTGCTAATATAAAAATAACCTATTAAGAGCTGAATAGATAGTACGTCTGCTAAGCATTTTATTTACTTTTAACCTGTATTCAAAGCGTTCCCATGAAAACTCCTATAGTAGTCTTACTCTTGTTTTTTTTAGTTTCTTGTGTTAGTGCTCAGGAAGAAGTTGTTACCAGTTTTGGTGAAGGAATTGCAGTTGCGACCCTGAATGACGATGGACTTGATGAGATTTCTGGAATGGCATGTAGCAGAAATATTCAAGGTTTGATATACGTTCACAACGATAGTGGAGGAGAAGCTGCCGTTTATGTGTTGGACTCCTTAGGGAATAATGTAGGGAAAATCGAACTCCTCGGTACGCAAAATAGGGATTGGGAGGATATAGCCATAGGTCCAGGGGTAGATGGTAAGTTTTATATCTATATTGGAGAGATAGGAGATAACAATGCCGTTCATGAAGAAATAGTGCTTTATCGAATTCCTGAGCCAAGTGTCCATAATTCTACCGCCCAGATTACTCCAGAGAGGACCATACTTAAGTATCCAGGAGGAGCTAGAGATGCAGAGTCATTGATGGTTGATCCAACCTCTGGCGATATCTTCATTATTTCAAAACGGGATAGTCTAAATACGCTTTATCGCTTAGCTGCAGGTAAATTTGGAAGTAGTGAAGCAGAACTTGAAGAATTGATCAAACTTCCATTAACAAGTGCTACTGCGGCTGATATCTCTGCTGATGGTAGTCAAATTCTAGTAAAAAACTACCTTACAATATATTTTTGGAAGAGAAATCCTGGTGAATCTGTTGTTCAGGCAATGAGTAGAAAACCTAAAGAATTGCCTTACTCTCCAGAACCTCAGGGAGAAGCAATTGGATTTTTACCTAATGGGAAAGCATTCTATACACTAAGCGAAAAACGATTTGATTTGGAGCCGGTATTGTATAAATACACAGCCAAATAATTCTTATGCAGACTTCCACTACTGTGTTGATGGTTCGGCCGGCGAATTTTGGCTTTAATCCTGAAACTGCGGAGAATAACTTTTATCAATTACCAGATAGTAGATCTGCGGGTGAAATCAGTCTGCTAGCCCAAAAAGAATTTGATGGCTTTGTGGCGATGCTGAGAGATCAGGGTGTCAATGTGCTCGTAGAGGACGATACTTCTGACCCAATCAAGCCAGATGCAGTATTTCCTAACAATTGGTTTAGCACACATCCTGACGGAAAGTTGATTTTGTATCCCATGTTTTCTCCTAATAGAAGGCTGGAGCGAAGAAAGGAATTGATCGAGAATTTGATGAAGCGCAAGTTTAAAGTTGATGACATTATAGACTTAAGCTTTTTCGAAGAAGATGAGCAGTATTTGGAGGGCACTGGAAGTATAGTACTGGATCATCAGTCCAAAACAATTTTTGCCTGCTACTCGGAGCGTACACATCAAATCCCTTTAGATTATGTAGGTAAGCTCCTTGGATACAAAGTAGTTGGATTTCGAGCTGCGCAAGAGATTAATGGTGTATCTGCTCCGATTTACCATACCAACGTGATGATGCATATTGGTTCTGAGTTGGCAGTGGTATGTTTAGATAGTATTTCAAAAGCTTCAGAAAAGCAATTGGTGCAAAAAAGCTTGACCCAAGCCGGTAAAAAGGTAGTGCCTATTACTCCTAAACAAAAGTTTCACTTTGCGGGAAATATGCTAGAGGTAGGTAATGAGGGGGGAGAAAAATTTACCATAATGTCTGAAACAGCCCTTGATTCACTGAATATTGGCCAGATTCAACTTATAGAAAAATACTCCACCATCATCAGCCCTTCTATTCCCACCATCGAAAAATTGGGAGGTGGAAGTGCTCGCTGTATGATGGCAGAGATTTTTTTACCTTTCGATGAAAGTTTTTAAGTGTAAACTTGAAATGTTATTCCACAATCGGATCTACTTTCTTTTTTCTTTCCATCTCCAAATTATTTAGATCTGTAATGCTTTTAATAGCCTCTGTAGTTGAGTTTGTAGCTTGATCTGTCGGTTTGATTATCTTTTTACCTGCCATTTTACTTTTTATTTAAAGGTTAAAATATTTACAAGCATTCTATTGTATTTGAAATGCTTTTTTAATTTTATGAAAGTAAAATAATGCTTTTTTCTAATAATAATGCAATCCTATAGCTCTTAAATTGTATTTGAACTCCTACTTGATGGGTTTCACCTGAAAACTCAGCGTCAATTAAGTTTATTGAGTGTAAAGCGCTTTTAATGAGCTTTATAATAAAAAGGGCTAATAGGATTAAGAAGTGATTGCAATTCTTAATCCTATTAGCCCAAATGGAGTGAAATATTCTAGAAGCTTACCCGCGCTTAAATCCCTGTATAGTTGAATGGAGAAATCACGCTCAACTCAGCTTTCAATTCCTCTGAAATTGGAAGATTAGAGATGAATTCTGAGATAGATTTTTCGGTGATTTTGGTATTAGTTCTGGTAAGATCTTTAAGTGCTTCGTAAGGTTTTGGAAAGCCTTCTCTTCTCAGTACAGTTTGAATAGCTTCAGCCACTACAGCCCAGTTTTCTTCCAAATCTGCATGGATAGCAGCTTCGTTAAGTTCTAACTTACCAAGACCTTTTATTAAGGATTCAAAAGAAATCAACATATGTCCAAGTGGTACACCGATGATTCTTAATACAGTACTGTCGGTCAAATCTCGCTGCAATCTTGAAACAGGGAGTTTTGCAGCTAAATGCTCTAACAAAGCATTCGCGATACCCAAATTCCCTTCGGCGTTCTCGAAGTCTATCGGATTGACTTTATGTGGCATTGCTGAAGAGCCAATCTCGCCAGCTTTGATTTTCTGCTTGAAATAATTCATCGCAACGTACTGCCAAACATCTTTAGAGAGATCCAGCAGGATTGTATTGATTCTTTTCAATCCATCAAATACAGCAGCCAAATTATCATAATGCTCAATCTGTGTAGTAGGATAGCTTCTTTCCAGGCCTAGATATTCTCCGACAAACTTAAAAGCAAACTCATTCCACTCGTAAGCTGGATATGCTACATGATGTGCGTTCATATTGCCTGTGGCACCGCCAAATTTCGCAGAGTAAGGAATATGATTTAGTAGTATAAGTTGCTTTTGAAGACGAACTACAAAGACTTCGATTTCCTTTCCTAAGCGAGTGGGAGAGGCGGGCTGTCCGTGCGTTTTTGCCAGCATGGGGATGTCCTTCCATTCGGTAGCTAGAAATTGAAGTCTATCAATTACAGCATCTAGTTGAGGCAAGATGACTTCATTGAGACCTTCTTTCAGCATCAATGGCGTAGCCGTATTATTGATGTCCTGAGATGTCAGTCCGAAGTGTATGAATTCCTTGTGAGCCTCTAATCCTAGTGCATCAAATTTCTCTTTCAAGAAATATTCCACGGCCTTCACATCATGATTAGTGATTTTCTCGGTGGCTTTGATTGTATCAAAATCAGTTAGCGAAAAGTCAGAAACTATAGCTCTAAGATTCTCAAAAAGGCTTTTATCAAAACCCTTTAGTTGCGGCAATGGAAGTTCGCAGAGCGCAATGAAGTATTCTACTTCTACATGAACACGGTATTTGATAAGGGCAAATTCAGAAAAATATGCTCTTAACGGAGCTGTTTTGCCAGCATAGCGTCCATCTACAGAGGTCACTGCGGTCAATGCGTTTAATTCCATCTCTTTTAATCAATTTGGTTTTAGGAAGGTGCAAAGTTAATTTTTTGAAGCCAAAACTTGGGTTTTGAATCACCTAATTCAGGAAATAACATTCAATTAATTCGAACTAGCTTGATATTATCTAAGTTAAGATTTACAAATAATCAGTTACAAGCCAGAATATTTGACTTAGCGGGTTAATTTTGCAACCGTTTAAACAGATAAAAGCTCAGATCAGGAATGTTCAATATATTTAAGAAAAAGAAGGAAGAGGTAAAGGCGTCACAGTATTTACCGCTGAAAGTGAGGGAGGTAGTGAAGGAAACGGCAGATACAGTCACTTTGTATTTTGAGCAGCCAAAGCCGTTTCTTGATTATAAGCCAGGTCAGTTTTTGACGCTTGTGATGGATTTTGAAGGCAAGGAGCAGCGTAGATCTTATAGCCTTTGTACTTCTCCATATGTAGATCCATTTCCTGGGATTTCTGTTAAGCGTGTTCCCAAAGGCAAATTTTCCAATTTTTTGAATGAGCGAGTTTTCCCTGGGAAAACAATCAACGTGCTTAAGCCTTTGGGTAATTTTACAACTGATTTTCATTCCAAAAATAGAAAGCATTTCTTCCTAGTGGCTGCAGGTAGTGGTATTACACCTATCATGGGGATTTTGAAGTCTGTCTTGGTAAACGAGCCAAATTCCAAGGTGTCTTTGCTTTACTGTAGCCGAAATGAAGAGCAAATTATTTTCAAGAAGGAATTAGAATCTTTAGTAGAGAAAAATACAGATAGACTTGAAGTGATTCATAATTTGAGTCAACCGAGTGAAGCTTGGACTGGTCTCAAAGGACGTGTGACCAAAGAGACTATTCTTGAGTTTGCCAAAAAAGCTGAATCAGAACCGGAATTCGATAAGGAGTACTTTGCATGTGGACCAGAAGGTATCATGGATAATGTGGTTTCTATATTGGATGAGTTGGGAGTTCCTAGTGAGAAAGTACATCGTGAAAGCTTCTATTCAGCTGCTGCAGACAAAGCGCATGACGACGCAGCACACGGCATCACGGGTGGATTGTTGACTAGAGATGTTAAAGTGATTCTAGAGGGAGAAGAGTATGCTGTAACGGTGTCTCCGGATAAGACTATCCTTGAAGCCGGACTTGCTCAGGATTTAAATATGCCTTACAGTTGTCAAAGTGGTCTATGTACTGCTTGTAGAGGCAGATTGCTTAGTGGTAAAGTCAAGATGGACGAGGATGCAGGGTTGAGCCCGAATGAAATTGAGGCTGGCTACGTGCTATGCTGCGTGTCGCATCCATTGACAGATGATGTCAAGGTGACGATTGAGTAATTCAGGCAACTTATAAAACTCTTATTTTGGAAATTCAGGAATTCAGGAAGGTTTACAAAAACCTTGATCAACTTATATTGATTCTATTAGTACTGGTATTACCCATTTTTGGGATGATTTACTTGTATCAATCTTCCGGGAAATTAACTTGGAACCTCCCAGAATTGCCATCCTTGGTAGGGCAAATTTTGTCTAGTGCTGGAATTGGCCTTCTAGTAGTTCAATACTTGCTTTTTCGCAAGAAAGTGAAGGCTGTTTTTTTGACGGAGGATTTGCTAGTAAAGCTTAAAATCTATGCGAATGCTACGCGTGAACGGTATTTGATCCTCTTCGTGGTTGCGTTGATTTGCTCAGTTGGTTTGCTTTTTTTCGGCTCAGCGATTTACAATTTTATTTTTGCAGGCGCACTTTTCTTCTTTTCTATAGCAAAGCCGACTCCTGATCGGATTAAAACTTTGTTTAAACTTTCTAAGGAAGATGCTGAAATAATCAGATTAGCCTCGAGACCAGATTGATTGTGGAAGTTTCAGCAGCATTAATTCTTTGCCTTACTAAGCATGAATTGCTGGAAAGGATTTCTTTTCCATATAACGAAAAACGCCAGCTTGATATGAGCCGGCGTTTTTCAATTTTATGATTCTTCTGTAGAAGCAGGTGATTCTTTGTCCTCTTCTGCAGGTGGAGCGACGTTCTCTCGAATACGCTCACTTGGCTTGTAAGGAACAAACCCTTCTCTTTTGAATTTGTAGGTAGTAGTTCTTGGACCTGTTGGGTGATTAGCCAAGTCCAGCATACCAAAACCTTTGTGAGTAAATGCCCCCAAACCACATTTGAATACGAAGTCCTGAACCTCAGGTGCAGCGTATAATGTGATTGGTAGCGTATAGCCTCTCACTTCGTATTTCACATCCATGTCGTAAACGGCATAGATTCTTGCAAATTTCTTCTGTGCTTCCTTAAGCTTATTTACATAAACCATGTCTGGAACCACTTGGAACTTGTAGAATGTTTCCATTTGCTCAGGTGTATACCAGCCTGAACGCTCCATTCGAGTAAGCGTAGATTCATATAGTAGATCGGAGAACTCATCGCTATCCGGGCTAATAAAACGCTTTCCAGCTTCCTCATTAAATGCAGGAGTGATCAATACCAATGGGGAGATACAAACAAACTTGTTTGAAGTCTCCAAAACTGGTTCTACTTCGATTTCAGTGTATTCTGGAACCATTATTAAATTGCCAAGCTCGATTTTTGGGGTGGCAAAAACCTGCTCTAACAGATAGTCCATGAAGTCTTCACTTTGGGAAGACAACACTAGGGTTACCAAACTGGAATAGTAATGCAATCCACTTCTACTAACTTTAGTCTGGCCCTTCAAGCCAGAAAAATTGAAATAGTTGTAGTTGTAAAACTCTTCTCTTCCACCTTTCACAATTAATCCTTTAAGGAATTGCGCCAGTATATACTGATGATGAAAAGGTAAATAGGAACCCTTGTTTTTTAGGGAAAATATTAGTCTAACTCTCACGGTAAATTAAAAATAAAATGAGACAATAAATAAGATAAAATTGTAACGCTTGGGGTGAATACGCACTTACAAAATTATCATTTTTTTTGAGAAATTGTTATACATTAAATCTAAAATGCATAATGTCACCATCCTGGACAATGTACTCTTTGCCTTCAATAGCAATTTTTCCATTTTCTCGGCACGCTGCTTCAGTTTTGAATTTCTGATATTCAGCTAGTTTTATTACTTCAGCTTTGATAAAACCTCTTTCAAAATCTGTGTGAATTACTCCTGCAGCGGCTGGTGCTTTCCAACCTTTTTTGATTGTCCAAGCTCTAACCTCCTGCACTCCAGCTGTGAAATAAGTAATCAAGTCTAATAAAGAATACGCACCACTGATCAATTTGTTCAATCCGCTTTCTTCCAGTCCGTATTCTCCAAGGAACATTTCCTTCTCTTCAGGATCTTCGAATTCTGCGATTTGTTCTTCGATAGCCGCGCACAGGATGATTACTTCAGCGTTTTCATCCTTCACTTCTTCTTTCAGCTTGTCTACGTGCTTGTTGCCAGTTTGCAAACTGTTTTCGTCCACATTGGCTACATAGATCACAGGCTTGATCGTCAATAAATGTAGGTCACGAACAGCCTCAAGCTCTTCCTTATCTACATCTACAGATCTAGCGTTTTTACCGTCTACCAGTGCTTGCTTGAATAGTAAAAGTGTTTCAAGCTCTTTCTTTGCTTTAGCATCTCCGGATTTGGCGATCTTCTCAGACTTCTGAATTTTCTTTTCCACAGACTCCAAATCTTTCAATTGAAGTTCAGTGTCAATTACTTCCTTGTCGAAAATCGGGTCTACACCACCAGCTACGTGGACGATGTTGTCATCGTCAAAGCACCTGATCACATGGATCACTGCATCTACCTCGCGGATATTTGCAAGAAATTTATTTCCAAGGCCCTCACCTTTGCTCGCACCTTTTACTAGTCCAGCGATATCCACAAATTCAATCACGGTCGGAAGAACACGATGAGGATTGACAAGCTCTTCAAGGATCTGAAGTCTCTTGTCGGGAACGGTAACTACACCCACATTAGGTTCTATAGTGCAAAAAGGAAAATTAGCTGCTTCAGCTTTCGCACTGGATAGGGCGTTAAACAGAGTGGATTTTCCTACGTTTGGAAGTCCTACAATGCCACATTGTAATGCCATTAATTCGTTATTTTATTTTAAATATTCTGTAAGATTTATACCCCTTGTAGAACTCCAAAATGAAAACTCTAAAGATGGTGTAAAGTGGTATTGCAAAAATCATCCCGACTACGCCTGCGATTTTTGCCCCGGCAAAGATAACAACAAATATTTCAAGGGGATGCGCTTTCACTGATTTAGAAAAAATCATAGGCTGAAGAAATATATTATCCGTGATCTGAACCAGCCCAAATACGGAAAGTATCTTGATGATAAGGTAATTTAATTCGCTGTTTGTCTCAAAACTACCTGATGAAATCCCGACTATGATACCGAAAGTGGCACCAAGTAAAGGGCCTGCATAAGGAATGAGGTTGGCTACAGCTGCAAAAAGCGCAATGGTCAGCGCATATTCTACCCCCATGACGGTGAGACCAAAACTTGCTAAAGAGAAGATAGCCAGCATTTGAAGTAAAAGCCCCGATAGATAATTAGAAAGTAGTTTTTCTACCTTAGTAAAGGTTGCTACTGATAGTTCAAAATAGGGGTTTGGGATTAGATTAAGAAGATTCCTTCTCAGAAGCCCATTTTCCAACAGCAAGAAAAAGCTAATAAAAGCAATAGCCATGGTGCCTATAAATAGGCTGCTTGTAGTGTTTATTACTCCGCCTATAAAGCTAGTGAAATCAAATCCTTTGATCATTTCGATCATGCTGGATTTCAAACTACCAAATAAATACCCAGGTTCTGTTTCCAGTAACTCATGTCTGAAAAGAAACCCTTCAACTCTAGTTACAGGTATTTGAATTTGCTCGTAGATTCCATTTAAATCCAATTCGCTTAATATAATAATCTGATTATTAATCAGCGGGAAAAACAGAAAGCTAAGTAATACCATCAAAAGCACGATCGCTGAATAGGAAAGCAGAATTGCGGACCATCGTGGAATATGCTGACCTAATAAGTGGAAGTCATTTAGTCGGTTAGTAAGTGGGCGTAGCAGTGCTGCTAGTATTAAAGAAATGACTAGGTAAAGCGTGATATTGGAAAAATACCAGCCGAAAAGCAGAAAAACTGCGGTGAATAAAATGAGATAAATGAAAAAACGCTGCATATTCTAAAATAAGAAAAGGAGACATTACTGTCTCCTCTAATATACTATTTCTCTATTTTGAAACTAGATATCTGATCAATCTAGCTGAATTATTCCCACTTCAATTCGTCATTATACTCTGACTCTGATTCTTCTTTTTCGTATTGTTCAAAATCAACATCCGGAAGAAGCTCATTTTTCACATGATCAACAGATTCGTTGAGTGCTTCCACAAATTTGAAGAAATCCTCCTTGTAAAGGAAGATTTTATGCTTTTCGTAGGTAAAGTTATCTCCGTTTACTTTTCTCTTACTTTCCGTTATGGTCAGGTAATAGTCATTTGAACGAGTTGATTTTACATCGAAAAAATACGTTCTCTTACCTGCTTTTACTTTCTTAGAGAAAATCTCCTCTCTGTCATAGCCTCTTTGATCGTCCACAATTCTAAATGTTATGAGTATAAGGTTGTTTAAAATACAACCCAAGATAAAACAATTAGCTTCGAGAATTCAAGTCCAAAGCCTAATTATTTTAGCAAAGCTGCCTTTATCAAAACCGTATAATAAGAAAATAGGTGTGAAAATAAAGATCCTGACTTATTAGGAAAGCTTACTCACCATGCATCATCGCCTTTTTGGCTAATAAAGCTTCTTCTGATTCACGGTGATCGGGATCATCCACACAGCAATCTACTGGACATACAGCCGCACATTGAGGCTCCTCATGAAAGCCGTTGCATTCGGTGCATTTATCGGTTACGATATAGTAGAATTCATCCGATACAGGATCTTGCTTCTCATTCCCATCTACGACTGTACCGTCTTCTAAAGTAACTTCATTCAAACTAGTACCGCCACCCCAAGTCCACTCAACTCCACCTTCGTAGATGGCAGTGTTTGGACATTCTGGTTCGCATGCACCGCAATTGATGCATTCGTCAGTAATCATTATAGCCATAACTTCAATTATTTAAAGATCAAAAGTAACAACCTTAAAACTGTGAGGCAATAAAAAAGTTGTCATACTAACTAATTTAATTCGATTCTAAGGATGCTTCTTTTCAAAAAAGCTAAATTTGCCTCAATAATTCAAAAACATGAAGCCAGCAGAACGTATTTCCGTATTTGTCAAACTTGGGAAAGCAATACAGGACTTAAATCCAGAAGAAAAAGATGAATTGCTCTGGAGAGCAGAGAACAATAATAATTGGTTCACCAAAGCTTCTGTAGAGTCCGCACTTGAAGGTATTTCAATAATGCTTTCCGAAGAGAAATTGGATGCTTGGCTTTCTATATATGAGTTGAAAGAAGTGGAAAATCCCCAATCCATAGGATTGATGATGGCAGGGAATATTCCTGCAGTGGGTTTTCATGATATGATGTGCGTTCTCTTGTCTGGTCATCAAGTTGTGATCAAATTGAGTTCTTCTGATGAGGTTGTGATGAAATGGCTCATCAAAAAGCTGATCGAAATAGACCCGAGGATGGAATCTCAGATTCGTGTAGCCGAAATGTTGAAAGGAATGGACGCCTATATTGCTACAGGCAGTGATAATTCTTCTCGCTATTTCAATTATTATTTCGGTAAATATCCGCACGTCATTCGTCAAAATAGAACTTCAGTAGCGGTATTGACTGGAGAGGAGAGTACTGAGGATTATATCAATCTTGGTAAAGATATCTTCCAATATTATGGACTGGGTTGTAGAAATGTCTCTAAGATTTATGTAAAATCTAAGAATCAACTGCAGGATTTGCTAGGAGCATTGGAGGTCTATTCACCTATAAGCTCTCATCACAAATACCATAATAATTACGATTACAATAAATCGATCTATCTGGTGAATTTAGAAGATCATCTAGATAACGGTTTTCTGCTTTTGAAAGAAAGTGAGGCCTTGGTATCTCCGATTTCCGTGCTTTTCTATGAAGTATATGAGAGCATAGAGTTGTTGAACGAAAAGCTGCAGGAGCTTGAGCCAAAGATTCAATGTGTAGTGGGGAATGGAGATGAAAAAGTGCCATTTGGAACAGCTCAAAATCCTGAGCCTTGGGAATATGCTGATGGCGTAGATACAATGGCCTTTCTGCTTGAGCTTTCCTAAGGATTATTCCTCAGGGCTACTGCAGGTAATTTGATACAGAATTTGCTCCCCTTTCCTTCTTCGGAGGTCACCTCCAGTTGGCCATTGTTTTTGTGTATATATTCTTTCACTAATATTAACCCTAAGCCAGTTCCTGATTCATTGTTTTGGCCAGTCGTGGTAAAGGATATCCCACTTTTGATTTTTTTGAGGCTTAAGTCAGACATTCCTTTGCCTCTATCTTCTATGCAAATGATTACCAAGCCAAGCTCATCATGAGTTGAAATTTTGATTTTACTTCCTCGTTCAGAGAATTTTATAGCGTTGTTGATAAGATTCCTCACGACTAGTTCAACCATGTTTTTATCAGCCATTGCGGTAGATTTGGCTTGAGGATCTATCAAAATTTCAATTTTCTTTTCGCTGGCTATTCTTTCTAAAATACTCTTTTGTTGAATTAATGTGTTGTGGATATCAAATTCTTGTATCTGTACTACTTCTCCACCTTTTAGCTGAGAACTAGACCATGCCAATAGGTTTTCAAGTAACAATGCCACTTGCTCCATATTTCTAGAGACCTCAGGAAGCATTTCCATAAATTCTTCCTGTGACACTAGTCCAGAATTGGTCATGTGTATCAGTTCCTTGACGCCGAATATTGGGCCTTTCAGATCATGAGAAATTATGCTGAAGTATTTGTCTTTGAGGTCGTTTAGTTGTTGGAGTTCGAGGGCTTGGGTTTCCAGTTTCTCGGTTATAGTTTTTTGCTCAGTGATGTCGTCAAATAGTAAGACTAATCCATTATTAGCTGATTTTCGTCCCACCAATGGTATTGCTTCAATTTGAAAGATTTTTATTTTCTCCTGTAATTGGAATTTACTCTCAATTATGTTTGCCTTTCCTATGGAGATGAGCTCAAGAATATCTACCCTTGATTTGAAAATTATTTCTGCTTTGACGGTGACTTTAACTTCTCTGGAACTATTAGCGAAATCCAAAAAAGCTGGGTTAAAGTCTACTATTTTTGTTTCTGAATCAAGTACCAAGACACCTTTGGTGATTGCCTCCATGATCTTATTTCGAGCAATAGGTTTGATATTAAAAAGCTGATAATTAAGAATAGCAAAGCCGATGATGAGGTAAGAAAGTAAAAATGCGAATGGTGTTAAATCAATAACTTGAAATGGTCTGAAAATATGTGATTGGTAGAAAATATTGAAGATCAAGGGGAATAGTCCCGCCAATAGCATCAGCCTAGTCTGAGTTTTGAATAGCTGATCAGAGAATCGGAATCTCTTCCAGATGATCAGGTTGCCACATGCAAAAGCAAAGTAGATATAGGCCATGTTGATATAATACCATGGTCCTGTTTCGATTTTTGCAGTAGGGAATGGGCCTAGATTAACCACCTCAAAGGAGGTGTAAAACACATCATGCTGCTCATTTGTCAAGACGATCAAATAGGTCAGGATGGGTATAAAGAGGATAAGAGAAATAAGGAGCCCATAGTTTTTGGATTTATAGCTAGTGTACTTTAAGCTAAATATTATCCAGAATGCTCCGATGAAGGCTATTCCTAAGTATTGAAGTTTGACGAATACCATCATCGTTTCTTTCGCAGAGACGCTGAGTTCTAAGCCATAGAAAAATCCCCAAATACTAGCACATAGCATCGTAATTGCAATCCATCGAATAGGACCTTCTACTTTGAAAATGATGTATAGGGAAAGCGCTCCAACCAGTAATCCAGAGAGCAAAAGTGTAATAGAAAATGGATTGAGTACGAACTCCATTTAAGTTTGTGGGCTGATGATTTGAGGCTTTTGAAACAAAGAAGTCTAATCAGGCTATAATTATAGCAGATATCTCAGACCTAAAAAAGTAAATGTTTTTAAGCGACTAGAAAAAGTGTGCTTTTTTAGAGTTTTGGTACAAAATATCAATGTAGTAAAGAACAATTGATGTGTGAATAGAAGGGAGAATATCCAGCTATCCTTATCTATTGATTCAAATGCTAGACACGCGTTTACGGAAGTCTCAGGTTAGCAGATAAAGGTAAAATGGTTTTAAATAAGGAAAAGGCACCTTTGTTGTCTGGATTTGGTTACTGATTATTAACCTATAGTTCTATATTTGCACACGAAAATACCGAACATTTTACCATAAAATTCCCTATACAATGGCTTTTGATATTGAAATGATCAAGAAAGTGTATGCCAGATACCCTGAGCGTATCGAAGCAGCCCGCAAGGCTGTGGGACGTCCACTTACTTTGACAGAAAAGATTCTTTACGCTCACTTGAGCGAAGGTGCCGCTTCACAGGCATACGGCAGAGGTGTTTCTTACGTTGATTTTCAGCCAGATAGGGTTGCGATGCAAGATGCTACTGCTCAAATGGCTTTGCTACAGTTTATGCAAGCTGGTAAGAACCAAGTGGCAGTACCTTCTACTGTTCACTGTGATCACTTGATTCAGGCTGAAGTAGGAGCGGATCAGGATTTGATCAAAGCAAAAGATAAAAACAGAGAAGTTTATGATTTCTTAGCTTCTGTTTCTAATAAATATGGACTTGGCTTCTGGAAGCCAGGAGCAGGTATCATTCACCAGGTCGTGTTGGAAAACTATTCTTTCCCAGGCGGAATGATGATCGGTACCGATTCTCATACACCAAATGCTGGTGGACTTGGAATGGTAGCAATCGGAGTAGGTGGAGCTGATGCATGTGATGTAATGGCTGGCCTTCCTTGGGAACTGAAATTCCCTAAACTAATTGGTATCAAACTTACCGGAAAGCTTTCTGGCTGGACATCTGCAAAAGATGTAATCTTGAAAGTAGCTGGCATCCTAACTGTAAAAGGTGGCACAGGTGCAATTGTTGAATATTTCGGCGATGGCGCTAGATCTCTTTCAGCTACTGGAAAAGGCACTATCTGTAACATGGGAGCTGAAATCGGAGCAACTACTTCGATCTTTGGTTACGATGAGAAATCTGCAGCTTACTTGAGTTCTACAGAAAGAGCTGACGTGGCTGAATTAGCAAATGGAATCGCTGAGCACCTTACTGGTGATGATGAGGTTTATGCTAATCCTGCTACTTACTTCGATGAGGTAATTGAGATTAACCTTTCTGAATTGGAGCCACACGTGAATGGACCATTCACTCCAGATTTGGCTTGGCCTATTTCTAAATTCGCTGCTGCTGTGAAAGAAAACGGCTGGCCAGCAAAATTGGAAGTTGGTTTGATCGGATCTTGTACCAACTCTTCCTACGAAGATATCTCAAGAGCTGCTTCACTAGCACAGCAGGCAGTTGATAAAAAACTAGTAGCAAAATCTGAATATACAATCACTCCAGGATCTGAGCAGGTAAGATTCACTGTCGATAGAGACGGTTTCTTGGATACTTTTGGTCAAATGGGTGGTGTAGTTCTTGCAAACGCTTGTGGACCTTGTATCGGTCAGTGGGCTCGTCATGGAGCTGAGAAGCAAGAGAAAAACTCAATCATCACTTCTTTCAACAGAAACTTTGCGAAGCGTGCGGATGGTAATCCAAACACGCACTCGTTTGTAGCTTCTCCTGAGATCGTGACGGCATTGGCAATTGCGGGTGATTTGACTTTCAATCCTATGACGGATAGCCTAATCAACGAAGATGGCGTATCTGTGATGTTGGATGAGCCAAGTGGACTTGAGCTGCCTGCAAAAGGTTTTGCAGTAGAGGATGCTGGGTATCAGCAGCCAGCGGAAGATGGTTCTGGAGTTACTATTGTGGTAAGCCCTACATCTGATCGTCTACAATTGTTAGATTCATTTAAGGCTTGGGAAGGAACAGATCTGAAAGGTCTTAAACTTCTGATCAAGGCAAAAGGTAAGTGTACCACGGATCACATCTCTATGGCTGGACCATGGTTGAGATACAGAGGGCACTTGGATAATATCTCTAACAACATGCTTATAGGAGCTGTTAATTCTTACACAGATGCTACTAACTCAGTGAAGAATCAATTGACAGGTGCTTATGGTGAAGTTCCGGCTACACAACGTGATTATAAAGCTAATGGAGTAGGTTCTATCGTAGTTGGTGATGAGAATTATGGAGAAGGGTCTTCAAGAGAGCATGCTGCAATGGAGCCACGTTTCCTAGGAGTACGTGCTATCTTGGTGAAGTCTTTTGCTAGAATCCACGAAACTAACTTGAAGAAGCAGGGAATGCTTGGATTGACTTTCGCTAATCCTGCTGATTATGATTTGGTTCAGGAAAATGATTCAATTGATATCGTAGGCTTGACTACATTTGCTCCAGGTAAACAACTTCAAGTTGTGTTAAATCACGCAGATGGTACTTCGGATACTATACAAGTGAATCATACTTACAATGAAGGTCAAATAGAATGGTTTAAAGCTGGATCAGCACTTAATTTGATCAAAGCGAAAGCATAAGATATAAGAGTTTGAGTACAAGCCGTAGCGATTTCGTTACGGCTTTTTTTTGCCTAAAATTTATTTAGGAGTTAATTCAGTATTTTTTTTCCAGAGTTTGTCTTAGATGTAAATGACCCGTGTGGCATAATGGTTTTTAAATAAAACGATTCTATATACTTCACACTCCTTATTTTTTTAAGAGTACAACTATTTATGTTTTAAGTCAATAATCTTCTAAGCTCCTTATCGATTTTTTCTTCAAACAATTAAAAGGAAGCGGGACTTCTTAAGATTCTTTGTCTAGATTTTATTAATCGAGCAAAAAAAACTTTTGTTTAAGTTCAAAAATGCAAAATGTGGCTAAAGATTGAATGAGAGAGTAAAATTTAGCTTTCTTGATAAAGACTTAACAAAAAATATATAATAAGATCATCGATATTTATGAAAAAAAACTAGTCGTTTATTTTGATACACTATTGTTTTTTCTAGCTTTATGAGCAGTAAGCACTTAGAGTGATTTTTTTCATTTAAAAATGCTCGATGTGATTTCATTAAAAAATTAACATAAACCATTATTCAAGTTAGTATGGAGCAGTATTTACCAACAATTCCTCGAGAGAATGAGACGAATGTGCTTGGAACGAATTTCAAATTTTCATTAACCTCAAATTACCAGCTATGAGAAAAATTTTATCAATTGCTTTCGCTCTGGTCTTAATGTTGGGCTATACAGCCACGGCACAGACACAAAAGCGAGTTTTGAAGGGAGTTGTGACCTCTAAGGAGGATGGACTTCCAATGCCCGGCGTCACGGTTTTAGACAAGACAAACCAGACAGGTACCACTACGGATTTAGATGGTAAATATTCTATTTCGGTAGGATCCACTTCCGTATTGGTGTTTTCATTTATTGGATATGCGGCGCAAGAATACTTAGTAGGTAATCGATCTGAAATCAATCTTAGTTTAGCTGAAGATTCCAGCCAACTTGATGAGGTGGTGGTCACGGCCTTTGGTATGGAAAAAGCACAAAAGTCATTAGGTTATGCCAACAGTATAATTAAGGCAGACGAACTGGTAAAAACAGGCACATCGAATGTAGCTTCTGCTTTGTACGGTAAAGCTGCGGGTGTGAAAATTAACGCTGGTGCAGGCGGAGCAACATCCGCTGTTAACATCCAAATTCGTGGTATAAACTCTATCACGGGTAAAAGCCAGCCATTGATTGTATTAGATGGTGTTCCTATCCGAAATGAGGAAGTAACCAATAATAACTATTGGGGTGATCAACGATTGAGGGGTAATGGACTATTGGATATCAACCCTGCTGATGTTGAAAATATTTCAATTTTGAAAGGAGCTTCTGCTGCTGCACTGTATGGCTCTGAAGCTGTGAATGGTGTTGTTCTGATTACCACTAAGAAAGGTAAGGCAGGCAAAAAAGGTATGCAGGTAGATTTTAACACCAGTTACTCAGTAGATGAGATTGCATATTTACCTAGATATCAAAATGTAAGAGGTCCAGGTATGCCGTCACAAGTGCAGAATTTGGGCCAAGCTGAAGATGGATTTAACTATACGGCTGATGGAGTACGAACAGTGCCTAATACTACTACTAACTATGGACCTGTGTTCGACGGTAAGCCAATGTTAGCATGGGATGGTGTTGCTAGACCTTACGTAGCACAAGAAGATAATTATGCAGCCTTGTTTAACAATCCTGTTAGTTCTCAAGTGAACGTTTCTATCTCTAATGCAACTGATAAATCAGACTTCCGTCTTTCTTTGACTCGTCAGGACAATGAAGCGTTGAGTTTGAATTCTAAGAACAGTAAAAATATAATTAACCTTAATTCTGGTTATCAGGTAAGCAAAAGATTGAAGACTGACTTGATGATTAATTACATTAATCAAAACACTAAAAACCGTCCATATTCAATCGATCGTATGATCAATAACTTTGGTGGTATGATGACCCGTTTTGACAATGGAGCATGGTATTTAGATAAATATCAGACCAGTAGAGGTTATCGTTATGTGACAGGAAATGGACAGAGTTTGACTCCTGATGAGAATATTACAGGCAATGGTTTTAGAGGTGATATTGCAGATTATGTTTGGAGAGTTAACGAAAATCGATCTACAGAGCTTAGTAATCGTGTGATTGGTAGTTTGACTAACACATTCCAAATTACTGAAGAGTTGAATTTGAGAGCACGTGTATCTACTGACTTTACAAGTAGATATTCTGAAAACGAAAATTCGACGGAAAGACCACTTGCATTTGGCCCATCTGGATCTTTTGGTATGCAATCTGAATTGTTCAATATCCTTTACGGAGATTTGATGCTTAATTACAAAAAAGCAATCACTGACGAGATTACTGTTGGTGCCATGATTGGTTATACAGCTAGAACTGAAAGTTTCAGTAGCATAGGTAGAAGTACAAGTGGTGGTTTGAGTACGGAAAATCTTTTTGATGTCGTTGCTTCGACAAACCTTCCTAACAATAACTCCGGTCGTTCATACAGAACTATTGATGCATTTATTGGTACTGCAAACTTTGATTTCAAAAATACTTGGTTTGTAGAAGGTACAATTCGTAGAGATAGAGTTTCTACTATGAATCCTGATAATAATGCGTTTATATATCCTTCTGTCAATACAGCTCTTGCTATTTCAGACGCATTTGATTTGCCTGAATTTATTACTTTCTCGAAGTTAAGAGGCTCCTGGGGTATTGTGGGTAATTATCCTGATATCTATAGAGCGAACATTGCCTATTCTCAGAATACTTTGGGTGTGCAGCAGACTGGTGGAGCAAATGTGCTTTACACTACTTTGTCATCATCTTTTGGGAATGACGTCATCAAACCAGAGCAAAAACATGAGTTTGAATTTGGTTTAGATACAAGGTTCTTTAACAACAGATTTGGTATAGACATCTCTTATTATAATGCGCAGATCCGTGATCAGATCCTGCCATTGACCCTACCTTCTTCTTCAGGAGCTACATCTGTATTAACTAACATTGGTACACTAAGAAACGCAGGAGTTGAAATTCAGTTAACGGGTGACATCGTTGCAACACCAAATTTCAAGTGGAATGCTATTATTAACTTAGCTAGAAATGTAAACAAAGTAGAGCAGTTAGCTAACGGTGCTACTGAACTATTGCATGCCGATTATGACGGAAACGCTGCTCAACTTAGATCTGTAGTAGGGAGACCAATGGGTGATTTCTATGCTCGCCCTATTGCACTTGATGCAAATGGTGATAAAATTGTGCAGCCAAATGGTCTTTACAAAATTGATGACCAGAGCTGGATTCAAGTAGGAAATGCTATGCCTGATGCCACAGGTGGTATTATCAATAATGTTTCATTCAAGAACTTCAGTTTGTCTGCAGTGATGGATTTCCAGATCGGTGGTAGTGTAATGCCAACAGGTATCAATTGGATGATCAGTCGTGGTCTAACAGAGGAAAGTTTGAACTACATGGATGAAGCAAGTGGAGGATTGGCTTACTATAAAAATGCTGACGGACAAGGTGTAGGTGTATCTCATTCTACAGCTCAGGGACCTAATGGTGAGACAGTATATCACGATGGTATGGTGATGGATGGTGTAGTAGCTGATGGGTCTAACAATAACAACGTAATCTCTCAAGCTTACTACTACTGGAATACTTACAATTGGGGTGGACCTCAGTATAGCCAATCGAGATATGAATTGTATATCCAAGATAATGATTACATCAAAATGAGAGAATTGTCCTTGGCTTATGCTATACCTAATCACATCTCCTCTAAAATTGGAGCATCTAATGTGAATATCTCTGTATACGGTAGAAACTTGTTTTTCCTTTATAGAAATATCAAGGACCTAGATCCAGAAGTATTGACTGGTGGATCTAGATGGACTCAGACACTGACTAGTGCGGGTACAAACCCTGCTACCAGAACATATGGTGTGATGTTAAGAGCTAGATTCTAATTGTTGGTTAAGTTAAAAACATATGAACATGAATTTTAAGAAAATATTTATATACACCCTATTGATCAGCGGCTTAGCTAGCTGTACAATAGATGACTTTGCAGATGATTATTCTGATCCATCCAAACTCGCTACTACTACGGTAGGAAAGCAGTTTACTGGTATGATCATGTCTAACCGCCAATCTGTATTACCGTCTTATTGGGATTACTTTGTGATCAAAAGAATCACGTCTAACAGATTTACTCAATCTGTAGGATGGGTGAACATTGAAAACCAGTATGTTCCGGGTTCTGCTGCAGTAAATGACAGATGGAATAATTACTATAATTTCATGGCTCAATACAGAGAGCTACAGAAAGTATATGATGGGTTGACTGATGTCAAAAAGCAAGATAATCGTGTGTTTATGATTGCTGCTGCCACCTATTTCTACGATCATACACAGCAAGTAGTGGATTTACATGGTGATATTCCGTGGACTGAAGCAGGTATGCTTAGTACAAATGGTGGTGATTATTCTAAATCCTACGCGGGCTATGATAAAGCAAGTGATATCTACACTAAGATGTTGGATGATTTGGCTGGCTTTGCTACTGAAATAGGTTCATTGCAAATCAATGCTGCTACAGTAGTCGAATTTAAAACTCAGGATTTGATCAATAATGGAAGTATTGATATGTGGAAGAAATATATCAATTCCTTAAGATTGAAAATGCTTACTAGAGTAAGTGGAACGAGTGAATTCAGTGCTAGAGCTAAATCAGAAATTGCCTCTATTTTGTCTAACCCTTCGCAATTCCCTATTGTAGCAGATAATGCTAGTAATATCATGTGGGATATTTACTTTTTAGGTTCTGTAATCGGTACAAATGATTTCCGTAGCGGTTTAGAAGACTGGAATGGTAATATTGCTGGGAAAGCAATTTTGGATCACATGGTTGTTAATGAAGATCCTAGATTGACTTATGTGTTTCAAAAAGGCATCAATGCAAACGGAGCCTATTTAGGTCTTGATCCGTTGATGAATCCTACTGATCAAAATGAATTGGTATTGACTCAGACGTTGAGTGTTTACAATTTCTCAACTATCAGCAGAAACCAATATTTTCCAGGTATTCTTATTACTGCCCCTGAGGTTCACTTGATGGCAGCAGAGTTTTACTTAAAAGAAGGACAGGATGCTACGGCAAAAATGCACTTTGAGGAAGCTGTAAAGAAATCAATTGGTTTTTATCAGTACTTGAGAAGTATCAGTAATAATGCTGAATCAGGCGCGCCTGTTGTTCCAACTGAACAGTCAATCAGCAACTATTTGGCAATGGATGAAATTTCTTGGAGTGCTGCTTCTAGTATGGACGAAAAACTTTCGTTAATCGCCGATCAGAAATGGCTTCACTTCAATGTAATTCAGTCAAACGAAAACTGGCATGAATTGAGAAGACTTGGAAAAGTAGATTTGGAATTCTGGACAGACAACTCAAATCAGCAAAATCTTCCTCCGTCTAGGTGGATGTATCCAGGATCAGAGCAGACTTATAATATGGAGAATTATGTAAAAGTTCAGCCACAGGATAAGTTAACAAATACTCTTTTCTGGGATGTGAATTAATTATAGATTGGGTTACAATGACTAATAAAGGCCTCTCAAGTATTTGAGAGGCTTTTTTGGTTTTAATCTCGAGGAGCAATTGCTGATGTGCGCTTCTAGATATGACTAGTGTTTTTTTAGAGAAAAGTAGCCCTCGTTTTATGTTTTTAAGACCGATTATAGTGTAATACCTCTGACGCCAGTTGAATTCTTTTAAAGACTCTGAAAATTGATTTGTAAGTTTAAGACAGAATTAACATCACTAGCTCATTCAGCCTGTGATTTCCTGTTTTCACTTTAAGTTAGCATCAGTGCAGGTAGTTTGAAAGACGAGTTAAATTCTGAAATGAAGTTAAACCAAGGGTATAAGGATGCCGCAAGAGTATTCTCACAAGTAGAGCGAATTAAATTATGAAACTGATTGGAGTAGATATTGGAGGCTCGCATATTTCCGCAGCCCAGGTGGTTTTGGACAATCACCATGCAGAAATCGCCAATTTCCATGAAGCTGATGTCGATACCTATGGAAGTGTAGAGCGTATTATCTCTGACTGGTCTGAGGTGATCCAAAGAGCTAAGGGTGATCTGATCGATGTTAAAATTGGTATTGCTATGCCAGGACCTTACGATTACGAGAATGGAGTTTCTTTGATTAAGGATCAAGGGAAAATGGCGGCGCTCTACCAACTTTCAGTAAAGGATTTACTTGCTGAAAGTTTAGCTATTCCCGCATCTCAAATAGCCTTAACGAATGATGCTGAAGCTTTTTTGTCTGGCGAAAGCTATGCAGGTGCCGGGAAAGAATTTCAAAATTCGATAGGAATCACGTTGGGAACTGGGCTCGGTTCTGCGATCAAAGTACATGATGTGGTGAAAGATGCCAAGCTCTGGACTGCTCCTTTTAGAGATGGAATTGCCGAGGATTATATTGGTACAGGCTGGTTTAAAAATTATGCTCAGCAGAAATACAATCTTCAGATCTCAGGAGTAAAAGATCTTTTGGCCGAGGGGTTTGATCCTAAGGTTTCAAGCGAATTATTTACTGTATTTGGAAGGGCATTGGGTGAATTTCTTTTCCCGTACTTGATCCGCCTACATACTGAGGGCGTTATTTTGGGAGGGAAAATAAGTTTAGCCGGAGATTATTATCTACCGGCTACTAAGTCTTATTTGGAAACTATGGGGTGTCCTGTTTCTATTAACGTCTCTGAACTTGGTGAGGAATCAGCTTTGATAGGGGCCTGTATGCCTTTTTTGGACAGTTGACCAGCCCATTATCCTTATTTCCGTTGTCTGATAGCTTCGTAAATCGCTACCCCTGCTGAAACGGAAACATTTAAACTTTCAATTCTACCAGCCATTGGGATTTTGACTTTTTCGTCTACGATTCCCATCAGTTCGGTAGAAATACCATCTTCTTCAGAACCCATTACCATTGCTACCGGCACAGAAAAATCAACATCATACATAGTCTTTTCTGTCTTCTCAGTAATGGCTACTAATACCAAACCGGATTTCTGAAGATCTCTGCAGGTGTAAAAAAGATTTCTAACTCGCACTACTGGAAGGAAATTCAACGCTCCTACAGAAGTTTTAATTGCGTCAGAGTTGATCTGAGCACTTCCTTTTTCAGGAATTACGATCGCGTCCACACCTGCACATTCTGCTGTTCTGGCGATAGCGCCAAAGTTTCTAACATCCGTGATTCTATCGAGAATCAAGATCAAAGGAGATTTGCCGACATTAAAGCAGCTTTCGATCACGTGATCCAAAGAAGCGTACTCTATGGAAGACATCTGAGCTACAACGCCCTGATGATTTTTACGTGTGATTCTGTTGAGTTTCGCATCAGGAACACGTACAACAGGGATTTTTTCCGCTTTACAAAGCTGCAATAGCTCTTTGATCAAGTCATTGTTGATTTCTTTCTGAACCAACACCTTGTCAATGTCTTTGCCAGCATGGATTGACTCCATTACTGCTCTTGTACCAAAAATAAAATCTTTCTCGTGTTCGCCTTTTTCAATCAAAAAGCCATCTTTCCGCTTCTCCATATGGATATGTTTTTGAACCAAACCGGCTGATAGGCACGTGAGCGATTCAATGTGTAATAGTTTGGGCTAAGTATGTTTTTAACCCTGGCAAAGGTAAAGCGAATTCTTGAACTCTCGTTAGTTCCTCCATAACTCCACACTTCTCTGTCCAAATAAAAGTTAACTTCCTCAGGAGGGCCCATGACGATATAGACCATGCCTTTGTCAGTTTTCCAGCCTTCTTTGAAGTCAGTGAAAAGAATATTAGCGAATTCTACCTGACGGAAATACTCACGTATCAACTCTTTTGCTGTGTCTTCATTTCTTGTTAATCCTATCCAATAAGCATCTAGAGCCTGCTTTTTGTCTTCAGCAGCCAGAAGTGTTTCATGTTCTTTTCTAGTAGAAATATAGGTAACCATGTCCACCATCTCATCCCAATCTTTCACTTTTGGGAAAGCTTCATGAGTTGTTTTCAGTACAAAACCAGCCATGGCAGCCGTGTCACTTTGAATGAAATAGTAGCCAATCTCATCAAAAGACTTAGGGATATTGGATAGAAAATCACCTTGATCTATTACTTGTAGTTCTTTTGGGACTGGGGCTGGCTTGATTTCCATAGGAGGATAAGGGACCTCTAGGCTGGTCGGATAGTAAAATCCATGAAGATTTGGGCCTCCATTGGACTTAAATAATAAGGATTCTCCGACGTTCAGGTAGTTCTGGTCGAAGCCAACATTATTGGCATAATAAGCGCCAAAGTTCGCTTGATCGAAGACGAAGCTACTTTTGATGTCAGTAGAGTAGTGATATTCATCTCCTTGTCTGGTATCCAAAGCTGTCAATAAAGCGATAGAAGTACTTTTGGCAGCAGGCACGTCAATGGATTTCTCAAATACCCAATGCCTATCTGTATCATACTTCAAGTCATCTGACGTCAAAATGTGAGTGTTATCCGAAAGAATTTCTTCATTATAGCTATCCAAAATGGAATAAGTGAAGCTAAAAGAATTGAATTCTGGATTTTCTTCAATTTTTTCTACTTGGAATTGCAGCTTAAAACTGGTCTCAGATTCTTTGATCGGAATGATCTTTAGCGAAAGCCTAGAGTATCTAGAGTACCGAAGTGTCTGATTTAGACTGCTTAAGGTTTTCTGAGCTAGGGTTGGTATAGTACTTCCTGCAAAGAGGATCAAAAAAATCAGGAGTCGGCTTGTTTTACAGTTCATCGGGTGTTGATCTCGGGTTTTCAAAATTAACCTTACTTTTGCCAAAATAGTAAATTTTTGTATGGCTACCTATACAACGGAAATCGCCTCTGACAAGTTGGTCAGTGACAATCCTATTCATCAACGCTTACTGAAAGCATACATTGCTGCTCAGCCTTGGATTTCTGGCAAATTGCTTGAAGTTGGCTGTGGCGAAGGCCGTGGTGTGGAAACACTTTTGCCTTTGGCAGAAAGCTATCTTGGTTTGGATAAAATCCAGGAAGTAATCGACGAGTTGAAAGTTAAATTCCCAAAAGTTGAGTTTCAGCAAGCTGTAATTCCTCCATTTAAAGGAATAGCGGACAATTCTTTTGATACCATTGTGAGCTTTCAGGTCATAGAGCACATTCCTAATGACCGATTATTTTTGGAGGAAATCTACCGTGTGTTGAAACCGGGAGGTAAAGCTGTGATCTCTACGCCTAATATCAACCATACACTTTCGCGTAATCCTTGGCATGAGCGTGAATATACTCCTCAGCAATTGATTGATTTGTGTGCATCCATTTTTGACTCGGTGGAGGCCAAAGGAGTAGGGGGGAATGAAAAAATCTGGGCATACCATGAGGCGAACCGAAAGTCTGTGCAGAAAATCATGCGCTTTGATATTTTTGATTTGCAACACAAACTGCCAGCATCCATTCTGAGAATGCCCTATGAGATTCTCAACCGCAGGAATAGAAACAAACTTCATCAGCAGCAGGGAAAAAGCGTGGTAGATATCACCCATGAAGATTACCCAATTGTGGATGATCCTGCTAAAGGGCTGGATTTGTTTTATGTTCTGCGAAAAAAGTAAAGGTCAAGTAGGAGATTGGATACTTTTACTCAAAAAAAGCAGCCTTAATTCCTGAAATGATCATGTTGGTACCGATGATGGCGATGATCAAACCCATGATCTTTCCGATCACTACGATTAAGTTTTTCCCTAATCGTTTTACGATTTTATCCCCTAATTCAAATGCTATGTGAGTGAGCAGGCACATCACGGCAAACACAGCGATAACAATTAGAATATTAATGTAATTGCCTTTAGAGGCAAAGTTCATCGCAGTCACGATGGTGCCCGGACCTGCAAGGATCGGAATTGCTAAAGGTGAAATCGCAATATTCTCCTCGGTAACAGGGTCTTTGATATGCTTGACACTTGATTTTTTGGACTGAAGCATCTCGAAACCCACGTAGAAAATCAGAATACCACCTGTGATTTTGAAGGCAGGAATGGTGATTCCGAAGATTTCAAAAATGAATTTTCCGAGTACTACAAATACAACAACGATCACAAATGCTGTAAGCGTAGCTCTTTTACTTATGCTTCTTTTGGTTGCCTTGTCTAGGTCATCTGTTAACGATGCAAAAATAGGCACATTGGCGATCGGGTTCATGATCGCGAAAAAGCCTGTAAAAACGGATAGTGTGAAAGCAAGGACGTTATCCATGAATAAACTTAGTTCTTGATTTGATAAGATTTGCGAAGGTATCAAAAACTTCTGCCTGAAGGAAACGAACTACGGCTTTATCACTTTTCACAGACTTGAAGAATATACGCTGTTTGTCGTATGGTGAGAGGTAGGGGATGGATATACATTTGAACTGTATTTTAAATCTTCAAAACCATGAAAACTTATAACACTACTCTTTGTGCTCTATTTTTGGGAATAGCGGTCATTTTTTCGGCATGCAGCTCCGATGACGATATTGATCCCACTCAAACTACACAGACCAATCCGATTCCAAATGCACCTGGTGATGCAAATGCTGTTTTGGCGGCTGTGATGTCTTATTCTGATCTTCCTAGCTCTGTGCCCAGCATTCCTGGAGTGGGAGGCCTTGCGATAGATGTGGCTTCCGGCTCATTCTTTACTGCAGCTATAGGAACCAATCTAGTCAATGTAGGAGATGTAAAGCTCAACGCAAAAGCCCTTACAATCCCTGGAGGAAACGCTTACATTAATAATCCTACAGATTTTTCTTATTCACTTGTAGCAGGTCAGACTAATACCTGGCAAGTTGCAGGTGGTAGCGGTTTCGATGCTTTTACTCACACGACGACTAAGAAGATGCCTTCGCAAGTGAAATTCTCCTCGTCAGTTGCAGCGAGCTACAGCAAAGGTTCGGATGTAACGCTATCAATAGAGGCAGTGACATCCAATACGGATAATATACTTTGGGTAATTTCTGATGGCAAAACAACAGTGACGAAAGAATCGAAAACTACCTCTGTGACTTTTTCCTCTTCGGAGTTGAGTGTTTTGAAGGCAACCTCAGCTGGACTAGTTCAGGCGGCAAGCTACAATGCGGAAGAAAAATCTTTCGGCGGTAAAAAAGTTTATTTCATCAATGAGACAGTTCATACTAAAATCATTGAAATTAAATAATTACTGTTTGTAAAAAGTGAAGCCAGTGGGATAAACCTCACTGGCTTTTTTTATGTCTTTTTTCTTCTAAAGATTCGCTTGAATGGCTCTGTAGTTTGGCCTATAAAATCCTCAGGAAAATTCTCGCCATCAGGCAATCCTACTGGAAGGTTCTCGTCATCAGAAGGCCAGTAGTTTGTTCGGAAAAGGAAATCCCAAAGACTCAAAGAAATCCCATAATTGAATCCATTTGGATGACTTTCAGGTAATTCTTTCGCATGGTGCCACAGGTGCATTTGAGGGCCGTTTAAAATATATCTAAATGGACCAAGGGGGATATTGAGGTTAGCATGTCCCAGTTGACCCAAGATTAACGTAAACATGTGCACAATGAAGAAGTCTGTGATCCCAAATCCAATCATAGCCAATGGGATATACTCTAGCGTACGATAGAGTATATTTTCCATCCAGTGATAGCGGAGCAAAGCTGCAAAACCCATTTCCCTGGTGCTGTGATGGACTTTGTGAAATTCCCACATCCAGCCTACATGATGGTACATGCGGTGAATCGCCCACTGCATAAAGTCGCGTAAAATGAAAATAATAAATAATTGCAACCAGCCAGGGAGACGGTCCACCTTGATAGCGACTGTATTAGTGATGCCAAATAAGCCTAGAAGATCATTGAAGGCTTCCACTGCTACCATGGACAACGCATTGTAGGCGACTAGCGCAAAAAGAAAGTAATTCCAGAAGAGATAGAAGATATCCAGCCAGAAATGCTCACGGATTATGGGCTGATTTTTTCTCCATGGAAAAAGGATCTCCAATCCATAAATCACCAAAGATGCACCCACCAACCAGTAGAAGTAATTATGCCAGCTTGGGTTAAGGATTTCTCCAGTAAAGTAATTCCAATAGCCGTAGTAGCCATCTAGAATCGCTTTGATGTATTTTTCCATTTAGATATGAAGCAGGATTTAGGATTTAGCGTTGAGTGGATGTCTGAAGAATATGACTCCAAATGCAAACCCAAAAAGAATATAAATGATTCCTATTACCCAAATTGTAAATTGGAGTTCTGGATTAGAAGTAAGTCCTTTTAGCAAGGCCAATCCGGCAATCATGAAATGACTTAGATTGGCAATGGCAACAGGTCGATTATAAATACCACCAATAGGCCTTCCCTTATTCATCCAATTGAGCATCCCAAAACCGAAATAGAGTGCTCCAAGTAGTTGAAGTAAAAATACGACGATTTGATTTGGATTAAGATTGAGATAGTCCAAAATCAAATCAGGGAAAAAGGTGAGGGAAATTCCTGCTGATAACAAGAATATTGCACTCAAAGTCATGATTAGTTTGGTGTTCATTTAATGAGTATTTGGTGAATAAGCTCTGAAATTAGAAATATATGAGAGCAAGCGCGAAGATCACTAGACTTAATTCAGAAAAGTAGGCATGCGCATTATCTTTTCTCCAAAAAAGTAAGAGTGCAACTGTCGCCGCACTCTCTTAATTTAATCATCACTTTATAGTTTATCCACACGGAAAGAGATCTTGCAGACACATCCGTAAGAACTGACTTTACCGTCTTTTACATGTGCTTTGATATCTTTCACATACACTGAATCAATGTTGTGCACAGTTTTCGATACCTCGGTTACTGCATTCTGAATAGCTTCTTCAATACTGTTTTCTGATGAGGAAATCACTTCTAATACTTTTACTATTCCCATGGTAGTTTTGGTTTTTGTTATAATTAAGATTAAGGCTAAAATTTCGCAATAGCCATGTTACCAATAAGATAGTGATTTTTTTCTGGAAATTTCAGATTGAGTTCTTTGTGTGTTTATTGAAATTAATTGTGTTTGATAGGAGCGAATCAATGGATTTACTTCTGTCTTTTGACCAAACTTGTAGATAGAATCAAGATGTCATTCGCTGGTCTGTCGCGATTATTTGTTTTTGCTGCGGCTATTTTGTCTACGATTTCCATTCCGGAAATCACTTCACCAAATACTGTATAATTTTGATCCAGATGAGCTGCTCCACCTGTAGTTTTATAAGCTTCCCGATGGGATTCAGGATAGCGATATGGAGTCATGCTTTTTAACTCTATTTCAGCTAAGGCATCAAATTCACTTTTTTTCAAAGCAATGGCTTCTTTGTCCTTTGAGTCTCGTTTTTCTAGTAATTCCTGATATTGAGAAAAAGCCAATTTGTTGACGGGATTGTTAATGGCCTGGTTATACGCAAGCATAGTGTTGAGGCGTTTTTCTGCTATTTCCAGCGTGCTATCCGTGTAGGTTCGGCCTTGAACAATGTAAAATTGAATAAAGCTGCCTTTTCGATCAGGATTCACATCATCGCCTTCTCTCGCAGCCCCCAATGCCCCTCTTTTATGGTAATGAATGGAGTTGATCTCAGCTGGAACTGTTTCAGATGGATTCAATGAATTCTTCTTTTTCTGGAAAGCATCTTCGTCAAATCTCTCACCAGCTTGAATCATGAATTTTTCGATCACCCGATGAAATAGAATGCTGTCATACATACCTTCCTTTACTAAACGGAGAAAGTTATTTTGACTTATGGGAGTGTCATCGTAAAGCCTTAAAACAATTGTTCCTTCAGTCGTTACAAATTCTATGTCTTTCTTCAAATCCTTCTTGCTGACCTTAGATTTGCTCAAAGAATGACAGCCACTCAGGAAGAAAAGTAGGGCAAGTGTGTATAAAGTGTTTTTCATTTGGAGGTGATATTTTGTGAAAAATACTGAATTGTCAGCTGTGTGAAAAGTTTTATTATTACCGCAAAAGTCAATACTTAACTGATTTGAGTCTCCAGACTTGGACCTATAGCTATTGCAATCTCCAGACTGCCATTTCTACTTGGCTAGTGGTGGTTCGATAAGGTGTAGTTCTACTCTCCGATTGTTTTTTCTCCAAGCTCTTTTCCTTAATTTCCTTTTTCAATCAAGATTTGACATGACCCTAGAATATTACCGCGATTACTGCCTTGCCAAACCTGGAGTGACCGAAGACACACCTTTTGATCAGGATGCACTTTGCTTTCGCGTAGGAAATAAGATTTTTTCTATCTGCTCCATTTCGGCATTTCAATACATCAATCTAAAGTGCGATCCTGAACGCGCGGTGGAGTTACGTGAGCAGTACGATGGGATTACTCCTGGTTTTCACATGAACAAACAGCAGTGGAATTCGGTAAGTACGATGGGAAATGTGCCGGATCGATTGATTTTGGAATTGGCGGATCATTCTTACGCGCTTATCTTTGGCAGCTTGACCAAAAAACTGCAAGCTGAAATCCGCCCATGAGTTATTTTTCCATTACCAATGTTTCCAAATCTTACGATGCCCAACTTGCTCTTCAGCCCTTTTCTCTGGAGATGAAGCAAGGCGAATTCCTTGCGATCGTCGGAGAAAGTGGTTCTGGCAAAAGTACACTACTTAGGATTATGGCTGGATTAGAGGTTCAGGATTCTGGAACTGTGATGTTGGAGGGAAATCCGATTTTGAATCCCAATCAGAAGATAGTGTCTGGCTACGATGAGATAAAGCTGATTCACCAGAATTTCCATCTATATCCTAATTCTACGGTGGAGGAGAATCTTTCGAGGCCATTGTTGCACTATGAACGCGAATATGCCAAAAGTAGGGTGGAGGACTTGTTGAGATTGTTGGGGCTTACAGATTATCGAGATCGTTTTCCTCATCAGCTTTCCGGAGGGCAAAAGCAAAAAGTTGCAATAGGAAAAGCGTTAAGTGTAGAACCAGAAATAGTGCTGCTGGATGAGCCCTTTAGCTCATTGGATAGCATACAGACTCAGCAGTTGATCTCGGAGATGAAGACTACCTTTCGGGAAATGGGGACTACCGTGATTTTTGTGACACATGATCTCGATGATGCACTTCGGTTGACAGACAACCTGATCATTTTACAAAAAGGCAAAGTAGCGCAAAAAGGCACTTCCCGTCAACTCTGCGAGAAACCGAAAACCAAGTATGTGGCGCAGTTATTTAGCCCAATCAACAAACTTCCTGATACCAAAAATTGCTATGTCAGGCCGGCGGATGTAAAGCTGAGAACCAAAGGTGGGGTATTGGCTCATGTGACAGATTCACGCTTTTTGGTGCACTACAATTCTCTGCAGGTGCAACTCAAAGAAAGTAGCATCACATGGGAAGTAGATGATCCTCAAAGAAAATATGAGCAAGGAGACCGCGTTTATCTGAGTTGGAAGGACACTAAAGTAATGAGTCTTTGAGCATCTAATACTTTTTCCAATGTCCAAAAAAAGGAATATTCCACTTACCATTCTCTACGAAATCAAGCTGGCAATTAGTCAGGCAGTATTGTGGTTGTGGATCAAATTTGGTTTGGTGAAATCACTCCTGATCATTCCTTTTGAGGGTTTTGGCAATGAGAAGGAAATCCTATTAGTAGGGAGAGTAATTCGAGATAATAGAATAGGCGCATCAAATCCTGAGGATAGCGTCTGGCAGAATATCAGTAAAATGCGCAGGAGATTTATGAGCGTAGTCATACCTAGAGTAGAATTGAAAGCTGAGTTTCAAGGGGAGGAATACTTTACAAAGACAGACGAGGAAGGTTATTTTGAATTTAAAATTCACCCGAAAGAATCTTTGAAGTTTTCATCTCGCTGGCAGCAGATTGAGTTGACCTTGATGGATCAGGTGATCAGAAATCAAGGAGAGATCAGATCTTGTGGAGATGTGTTTCTTCCTGTGGGAAATATAGACTACGGCATTATCTCGGATGTGGACGATACGATTATTCCTACCGGAGCGATGCGAATGGCAGAGATGCTAAAGACCACTTTCGCCAAAAATGCACATACTCGAGTGCCATTTCCTGGAGTTTCTGCTTTTTATAAGGCCTTACAAAAGGGAATTGATGGCATAGAGAGTAACCCATTTTTTTACGTTTCCAGCAGCCCTTGGAATTTGTATGATTTTCTCCATGAACTACTCCAAATTCATCATATTCCCAAAGGACCATTGATGCTTCGGGATATAGGATTGTCTAGGACTGAGCTTATCTCAGGAAGTCACTCCGAGCATAAATTGGAACAAATCCGCCATATTTTATCCACATATTCTCAGCTGCCTTTTATGCTGATCGGCGATAGTGGGCAAGAAGATCCGACGATCTATTTACAAGTAGTTCGTGAGTTTCCGGGACGGATTATGATGATTTTTATCCGTGATGTACATGCTTCTAAGCATGCTTCGGTGAAGCAGATTAGTAAAGAAATGAAAGAGCTGGGGGTAGAGATGTTACTTGTGAAAAACACGGTAGAAGCATCTCAATATGCTCTTGCCAAAGGTTGGATTGTGGAAGAGGATATGGATGAAATCGTTCAGGAAAAAGTTAAAAATGAAGCTGATAATGAAGATGTCTAAATCTTATTCCTTTAGCGAAAGTATATAACTCGCCATTGCCCTGGCATCTTCTTCCTTCAAATCAGGATGTGGAGACATGACTGGGCTTCCCCAGGAACCAGTGCCTCCCGAAATCACTTTTCTGGCAAGTAGATCAATATAAACCTCTTTGATAGGGTATCGTTTTGAGATGTCCTGAAATGCTGGCCCTTTTGCTCTTTTATCGGACTTATGACAGGTTGCACAGTCCGAGTAGGCAATCAGAACCTCGCCTCTTTTGATGATTTCAGGATCTAATTCCTCGTCTTCACCTTCAATTGCGCGTATGTAGGCTTGCTCTTTTTCCGCAGAAGAATCAATATTCTCCTCAGCAGATTTCTGCGAGCAAGCAGCAAGTAGGACTAAAAAGAAGATCAGGTTCCTTCTCAATTTGGGCTGTCTTATGGGGTGAAAAAACAAAGAGGTAAGAAGTCAGACCTCTTACCTCTTTATGAATTACTGATTACGAATGACTATTCTTCGTCATGAGCTCCGTGGGCACCATGAACATGTCCATGAGCCAACTCATCTTCCGTCGCCTCGCGAACTTCTTCAATATTACCTTCGAAATGTAAGTCGAAGCCAACCAATGGATGATTGAAATCCAATAGAATTTCTTCTCCTAAGTCTTTCAGGATTTTTGCCTGCATCGGATAGCCATCTTCATCCATCAAAGGAAGGAAGTTGCCTTCTTGTAGCATTTCAGGATTGAAGCCATTCTCTCCCGAAAACTGCGACTTTGGCAAGTTGACGATCAATTCCTCATCGATTTCTCCGTATGCTTCTAGTACCGGAACCACAAAGGAAAAGTCCTCACCTTGCTCTTTGCCTAAAAGTAATTCTTCGAATTTCTGAGGCAGGTCACTCGCTCCAAAAAGGAAATAAAAAGGGTCTTCCGTATCTCGTACTTCTACACTGAAAGGAGCTGATTCTATCTCATCTGCCTCTTTGCTTACTTTGAGTTCGTATGTCAGTCCTACGACTGTGTTTTCTGCTATCTTCATATTGTTCTTTTAATAATTCCTACTTTTTACGGATGTTGACCCGCTTTACTAATTCATTGTGAAGTGGAGTTCTCTCTTTTTTCTTTTACCGTGAAAAACACCCCAGCAAACAAGGATAGTATGATTAAATATTGAAATACGATCATTGGTGTTTTCGTGGAGGTATAGCTGGTTGGACTAAACTTGAAAACAATCTCATGAGTTCCTGCTGGCACGATCAATCCGCGAAGAAGGTAATCGGTTCGTAAGATTTCAGCTTCGGTCCCATCTATTGTTGCTGTCCATCCCACTGGGTAATATATTTCTGAGAAAACTACCAAGCCTTCAGTATCCATTTCTGCCTGATATTTCAACTCATTTGGAGAATAGGAGATGTGAGTAATTTGACCAGATCCTGCTTTTATCTCACCGAATTCGGCTGCATTCACCGTAGCCTGAGCTTTAGTGTTTATTCTGCCCAGTTCATCCATTTCTTCTTGGTTAGTCTGCACAGTGACAATCTGCGAAGGAACCCAAGCTGGGCCATTGGCTTCAGGGTTTTCAAATACTGAATTTGCTGAAGTTCCGGCGATGACATACTTTGTATTCATCATATTGATCGTCTGAATTCCAGCGAAGTCAAATTCACCTTCCTGAGCTTTTTTAACAAAGCCATTTAGCTCAAAGTTTAAGCGATTGTCCAATAGATCCTGATACCTACGCATTTTGGCACCATGATATCCGCCAAGACTATGGAATCTATAAGGAGATTTGCCTGTGGAGGTTAGTCCTTCTGTGAGGTCTAATACTCTGAAATAAGAATCGTCTTTGGCGATTTCCTGGTCTGCAGGAGTTTCTGCAAAGTATGTTTTGGTTGGACTTTCTTGAAAAGAATTGTCATTCAAATAATGCTTATTGACTGTCCAAAGGTCAATCGTGACCAAGGCGAAAATCCCAAGTCCTAGGACGATATCAGAGATTTTGCCCTTCATGGCAAGGTAGATCAAGGCGAAAGCTGCTGCAACTAGCGCCAAGCTTCTCCAAGCACTTGCTGAAAGCATAGACTTACGATCCTGTCTCAAGGAATCAATCAGCCAATCTGGCAAACCCGCATCTGCTGCTCCTTCAAATCTGAAGACTCCAGCGCCAACAGCAAGAAGAAGTAGAAGTCCTCCAACTCCCGCTCCAGCGATATACAATGGTTTGAAATCTTTGTTTCTGTACAATCTTTCCAGTGAAATAGCAGCCAATGCAGGAATAGCAAATAGCGTCATTCCTAGTGCCATGGATACCGCTCTGAATTTATTGTAACCAGGAAGTATGTCGAACAGCAGGTAGTTAAACCAACTTAGATTTTTCCCCCAGGAAAGTAATAGTGATAGAATTATGATCGCTCCAAAGGTGTATAGACTTTCTTTTGGCGCAGCCCAAATCCCTATAAATGCGAGGAAAACTAAGATCGCACCTCCATAAATCGGGCCGCCTGTAAAGGGTTGATCTCCCCAATATGTAGGCGCGCCAGCAAGGAATCCGTTGATTTGTGCTGGGTCAAGTCCATTGCTTCGCAAAGCTTTTTCAGACGCGGTATTTTTGCCAAGAGGAGTGCTACTCCCGCCTCCATAGAAATTTGGGACTAATAAGGTTAAGGTCTCTAGTTTCCCATTGGACCAAGAGAAGGCATAATCTCTATCCAATCCTGCGGATGCTGACTCTAAAGTAGCTTGTCCACGAGTAGAATAAGGCGTGTATTCAAGGGCGGTAGTTAATCTGCCTATATTTCCACCAACAGCTAATATTGCTCCTAAAACCAGAAAACCTATAGTTTTTGCTAGTTGTGGAAAACCCTCTTTTTTCCAGTCAAAAATAAGTCTAACAGTCACGTAGATCACCGAAATGATCAAAGTGTAATAAGTGATCTGAATGTGGTTGAACTTCAATTGAAGCAAAAGTCCCAGTGCCATGACCGCTGCTCCGAGTAAATGTTTCTTTTCAAAGGCCAAATGAATGCCGAGTAGAATTACCGGGATCAGATTGATTGCCCAGATTTTGGCGTTATGACCAGCAGCGAGACTGAGAAGATTGTATGAACTCAGCGCAAATGCAACACTGGCGATGATGGCAAAAGCCGGCCTGACTCCGAAAGTCAGCATGAGCACATACATGGCGACCATCCCTAGAAAAAGACTGTTCACCGGATGAGGAAGGCCTAACGTGATGATTGAAAGCAGTGAAGTGGTGATGTCACCGGCAAACTCCAAGCTGACAAAATAGGCTGGCATTCCGCCGAAAACGCTATTTGTCCAAAGTGCTTCTTCGCCGGTAGCCTCCCGGTAATCCAAGGCTTCGGTGGCAGAACCTTCCCACTTTAGAATATCACCCTGAGTGATCACTTGATCCTGAAGAACTACAGGAGCGAAATAAACGACTACAATAGCATAGAAAATGGCGATTCCCACCAAATGGGGAAGTACGTCTCTTTTGAAATTCAACTGCATGAAAAGAATTTTTCTTTGGATAATGGATGGAAACGCAAATTAAGGATTTATAGGCAAACCCCATCTACAAAAATAGGTAGTCTCAGGCTGGAATAGATGCAAGACTCCTTTCTATCACTGATGAAAATCATTACTTTTGCACCAAATAGCCACAATAAAGGAATGTTTGATAATCTTAGCCTAAAACTAGACCGGGCCTTCAAAACACTGAAGGGAACCGGGACAATTACCGAAATAAACGTCGCAACAACCGTCAAAGAGATCAGAAGAGCTTTGATCGATGCCGATGTTAACTATAAAGTTGCCAAAGAAGTCACGGATACTATCAAGACGGAAGCGCTAGGTAGAGATGTGTTGATTTCTGTTTCTCCAGGTCAATTACTGATCAAAATCACTCAGGAAGAGCTTACTAAGCTTATGGGTGGTAAAAAGGAGGATATCAAAATCACTGGCGATCCAGCGATTATTTTGATCTCAGGTCTTCAGGGTTCTGGTAAAACCACTTTTACTGGTAAGCTTGGTGCTCACTTGAAGAAGCAAGGTCGTCAAGTCCTTTTGGTAGCCTGCGATATCTACCGTCCAGCTGCGATTGATCAGTTGAAAGTATTGGGTGAGCAGATCGGTGTAGAAGTATATGCTGAACCTGAGAATAAGAATGCCTTGGATATTGCTAACAATGCAATCGCCTACGCAAAGAAAACTGGAAAGAAAACCGTTGTAGTCGATACAGCTGGTCGTCTGGCAGTGGATGATGTGATGATGAATGAGATTGAGGCGTTGAAAAAAGCCTTGAATCCATCAGAGACACTTTTTGTAGTCGATTCCATGACTGGTCAGGATGCGGTGAATACTGCGAAGACCTTCGACGAGCGTTTAAATTTCGACGGAGTCGTTTTGACCAAACTTGATGGTGATACACGAGGTGGTGCTGCGATTTCCATTCGTCACGTAGTAAATAAGCCGATTAAGTTTATTTCTACTGGTGAGAAAATGGAAGATCTGGATGTATTCCACCCAGATCGTATGGCGCAGAGAATCCTAGGAATGGGTGATGTGATTTCCTTGGTGGAAAGAGCACAGCAGTCCTTTGACGAAGATGAAGCCAAGCGTATCAATTCGAAGATTCGTACCAATAATTTTAACTTTGATGATTTTCTTTCTCAGCTGGAGCAGGTGAAGAAAATGGGTAACATCAAGGATCTACTTGGGATGATTCCTGGCATGGGCAAAGCTATGAAAGGGATGGATATCGACGATGATTCCTTTAAGCCTATTGAAGCAATCATTAGATCCATGACTCCCGCCGAACGTGAGCAGCCTGATCTGATTGATGGAAATAGAAGAAAAAGGCTTGCTGCCGGATCTGGCCGAACTATCGTCGAGGTGAACAACCTCATGAAGCAGTTTGCGGATATGCGTAAGATGATGAAGCAGATGAACAAAATGGGCGGGGCCAAAGCCGCCATGGGCAAGATGCTGCCTCCAGGTATGGGAGGAAGAAGATAGAAATTGAAACCCGGTCGAGAGATCGGGTTTTTTGTTTTTCACTGTGTTTTTATCGCGGTAGGTAAGGTGACTAACCGGGTAGAGGGAGTGAAGAATGTCGTTGTTCTGATCTTACATATGGACTTGATTTTTGTTTTTTTCTAAACCAATTTTTAAAATAGTAAATAAAGATTGTAGCGTATGGGGAATGTATGACGTAAAGTTTAAGACTTCGTTTTTATTTATTCTAACTATATTTTATATTCACTTGAACTACATACAATTATGAAAACAAGACTATTGCCGTTAGTTTCTTTATTTCTAATCATTTTTAGTTGTAAAGATGTGGAGGAACCATCTCCAAATTCAAGAATTGAAGGTACTTATGAGTTCACCAGTCAAGGTAACAAGGGCTGGGGAGATGTAAAGTATAATTTTGTGGATTTGCTGGAGTTCAAATCGAACGGTATTGTAAGTGGTGAAAGCTATACCACTGAGATAGGTTCGGATGAAATTTTAGGCTATAGAGGTTATTTTTCGGGAACTTATATGATCTCTGAAGGAGTACTTACAATATCTTACGATGAGCTATATTATATGAACCTGATGGATGCTAATTTTAGTCCAAAAGAGGATTTGGTGGTTTCGGAGGGAGCGGATTCTTCTTTGGAATATCGCATTGCAGAGGACTATTCCAACTTGTCATTTATTTGTCCTCCGTATGCAAACTGTGCTGGTACTTTAATCTATAAGAGAATTGATTAAGTAGAACTTAACAAAAAAAGCTAGCTGCTGGATCAGGTAGAACTACTGTGGAGGTAAACAACTTAATGAAGCAGTTTGCGGATATGCGTAAGATGATGAAGAAGATGAACAACATGGGCAGTGCCAAAGCCGCGATGGGCAAGATGCTGTTTCCAGATATGGGAGGAAGAAGATAGAAATTGAAACCCGGACGAGTGATCGGGTTTTTTGTTTTTTTAACTTTTTTAACCGCAGTGGACACAGAGTTTTCGCAGAGAACGCAGTTGTCCTGCTTCTCCAGAAGCTGATCTTAATTAATTGTTTTCAACTAATTCTTAAAATATTGGACCAAAATAGTAGCGTTTGGAAGATCGTTGACGTAAAGTTTAAGATTTCGATTTTAATCTTTTCAGCAAAAACTTTAATTTCACAAAACCAATTTTCAGATGAAAACAAAACTGCTTCCGTTGTTCGCCTTGTTCTTTATTTTGTTTAGCTGTAATGATGACGATGAAATTTCTCCTAATGCTAAAATAGAAGGGAAGTATAGGTATAACTCTGAGGGGAATATGTCATGGATAGATAAAACTTTCAATTTTGTGGACGTGATGGAGTTTAAGTCTGATGGTACTGTGACTGGAGAGAGCTACACCACTGACTTAGGATCGGATACAATTTTAGGTTATAGAGGTTATTTTTCGGGCTCCTATACGATCATTGAAGGTAAAGTCACTATCACCTATAGTAAGTCATATCACATGGGAGTGGAAGATGTCAACTATATACCGAAGGAGGAATTGATCCAATCACAAGAGGAAGGTTATACAAGTGATTATGTTAATTCAGAAGATTATTCCCAACTTTCTTTTATATGCCCATCGAATGCTTATTGTACTTTTTTACCGGTTTATGTAAAGGTCAATTAATAGGGATAATACTAATAAAAAAGGCTGTTTTCCAATTAGAAAACTGCCTTTTTTGGTTTTGGTAAATCAATTCAGTTCATCCATCTACTCATAAACTCCAAGATAGCCTCCTTGTAATTGTCACTTACGCTGATGTGATTTTTACCGATTTGAATTACGTTTTTTAACACTTGAGTCTTTTGGCCTAACTCATTAAAACTTCTTAAATCAGAAGTAGGAAAACATAGTCTATATATGTTACGTACAAAAGTTCTATATTTACACGTACAACTGATTTCGCTATGGATACTAAACTAACTTTAAAGCTTGATCAGGAGATAATTGAAAAAGCTAAATTATTTGCATCTGATAGGAAGTTGAGCTTGTCTCGATTGATTGAGAATTACTTAAATTCTTTGACTTCAGACCAACCTACAGATGAGCTGGAAATTTCTCCCTTTGTCAAAAGTCTTTCAACTGGAGTTGAAATACCTGCTGATTATGACTATAAAAAGGATCGAGCTGATTATTTGGATCGCAAATACCGATGAGGAGGGTTTTCTTGGACACCAATGTTATTTTGGATCTGCTAGGAGAAAGAATCCCTTTTTATGATGCAATAGCCAAAGTCGTGACGTTAGCGGATCAAAAGAAAATCAGGTTGGTTGTTTCCCCGCTTTCATTTACCACGGTAGATTACGTTTTAAGCAAATTTGAAAACTCAGATTTAGTCTTAAAAAAGCTTCGGATGTTTAAGATTCTCTGTGAGGTATGTTCTGTTGATGAAGAAACAATTGACAAAGGATTGAACTCAGATTTTAAAGATTTCGAAGACGCCGTTCAGTATTTTACAGCATTGCAAGCAAATTGCTCAGTCATCATTACAAGAAATGGGAAGGATTTTAAGAATTCTATCTTGCCAGTGATGACGGCGGAGGAGTATTTAAGCAGTATTGCTTAAAACACTCAGTTCATCCATCTACTCATAAACTCCAAGAAAGCCTCCTTGTAATTGTCACTTACGCTGATGTGATTTTTACCGATTTGAATTACGTTTTTTGATACAGAGTCTATGTGATCCAGCGCCACGATGTAGGAGCGATGCACTCGCATAAACTTATCTGATGGAAGTAGCTCTTCCATACTTTTCAAGCTCGTCAAAGAAAGAATCGGATTGGGCTTAGAGAGCAAATGCACTTTTACATAATCCTTATAGGCCTCTACATACCCAATATCCTTGAGCATCACTTTCACTAGCTGATATTCTACTTTCAGAAAAATATACTCAGGAGCAGCGGCATCAATACCAGTAGTAGCTTCAGATTTAGTTTGCGCTTGCTTTTCGAAATAGGAAAAAGCTTTGGTCGCAGCATTCAAAAAATCCTCGTAACTGTAAGGCTTTAGCAGATAATCTAGCGCTTCCACCTTGTACCCTTCGATGGCAAATTGATGGTAAGCTGTCGCAAAGATAATCCTGGTCTTCTCCGAATTTTTCTTTCCATCCAGCACTCGAGCTAGTTCCATACCAGAGAGGTCAGGCATCTGGATGTCCATAAATGCAAGCTGTACTTCATTCTGATTGATAAAGCCTAATGCTTCAATGGCATTTGAAAACCTGCCGATTAGATTCAGGAAGGCGGTTTGCTCGATGAATTTGCTGAGTAATTCCAGTGCAAGTGGTTCATCGTCTATTGCTACGCAGTTAAGTTTCATGTGCTTATAATTTGATTTTCAGCGGCCACATGCCAGCCCGGCTGACGCCAGTCGGACGGGGAACTCGCAAATCTTTCCCGATAACTAACGCGACATCTTGGTCTGTGACTCTTGAGTTATGCCTGTCGGCCTCATCCCGGCTCGATTTCATTCGAGATTGATTGTAAGATTTACCCAATATTCTTGTTTGGCTTCGTCTTTACCAAATTTCAGACGATGTTTATCTGGATAGAGCAGGCTCAGCCTTCTTTGTGTATTTACTAGACCAATGCCGTTTTCTGTAGCTTCTGGACTTTCTGCATGCACTGAGAAGATGTGATTGCGAGTTTCGAAAAATACTGTATTTCCCATTACTTCCAATTTGATCATAATTTCACTTTGCTGCTGGCTGCTTACGCCGTGTTTAAATGAATTCTCCAAAAAAGGAAGCAATAGCATAGGAGCAATCACCAGATCATCCTTAGGTTCATCGACAGAGATATTTAGGGTTACTTTTTCAGTCAGCCTCATTTTCATCAATTCTATGTAATCATTGATAAAGCTAACTTCTCTGCTAAGGAGCGTTTCATTCTTCTGATTTTCATACAATACATAGCGCATCATTCGGGATAGTTTCAAAAGTGCTTCCTGCGCTTTTTTAACATCCAGATTCGTCAGTGCATAGATATTATTAAGTGTATTGAAAAAGAAGTGCGGATTGATTTGAGCTTTCAGGTAAGAGAGTTCTGTATTGATACGTTGTTGGTCAAGCTCTCTTCGAAGCGATTCGTCTTTTTGCCATTTCTGAACAGAGGCTACTGAGGTACTGATTCCAATCGTCAGTAGGTACAACATGATATTGAAAATATCTCCTGATATCCTTCTTTCTTTTTGAACATATGGTTTATCGGGATTGAATGCTTTATGCATCAATTCAGGCAGGTGGAGAAAGTTGTCTGCATAAATAAGCAGGCCTACAAAAAGCACTGCCCCCAGAATAGTTGATAATAGGTATACAGCGTGCTTTCCTTTCAATAATACCCTTGGGACAAACCAAAGCATGTTGAAATAAAATATGACAAGGAGCAGCATGGCCATGAATACTTGTCTCATCCAGAACTCTACTGGGATGTCAACTCGCCAAGAGAGAGGAGAGAGTAACAATAGTACAGTGCTGAGCATCGACCAGCCCAGGATGTGGACTAGAATGGAAACGCTTCTTTTGGGACTTAAATTGATCATATAATCTGATTTTCAGTAACCAAACTAACGTAAACGTAGCCTCTATATAAAATGAAATCTGCGAATCAGGCTGATTTGACTGCCAATAGTCTATATGAGTAGATAAAGAGACTCATAGATAAATATATCGGTTTTGTCTGATGAAAGAGGCTGTTTGTCGATGAAACTACCGTCTCCGTCTATTACCAAAAAATGTGCGAAACAAACCCTGTTGTTTTGTGGTATCAATAAGCACGAGGCCCAGCAATTGAAATAAACTGGTGATATGAAAAGCCTCAGAGGAACACGAGTCATCTTTCTTTCACCAGACTAATTGAGCAACTACAATCTACAAATGAAAAAATTATTCAACATTATCGCAGTTATTCTTCTGGTCAGCACGACCAGCCTGATAGCACAGCAGACTCCAGAGAAAGTAACCACTCCTTCTAAAATCATTGGTATTGCCAAGGATGTGAAAACTGGTGAACCAGTAGCTTATGCTACAGCCGCACTTTATGTAGCGGGAAGTGATACTAATGTCGCTGGTGGTGTAGCCGATGGAGACGGTAAGTTCTTTATCACTGGAATGGATCCAGGGTCTTATGACTTAAAAATTAGCTTTTTGGGTTTTGAAACCAAAACTGTAAAAAACATCCAGGTAGTCTCTAAGACAGGAGATGTTAATATTGGGGAGATTGAATTGACTGACGAAGGTCTTGCGCTTGAAGAAGTGACGGTACAAGGTCAGCGTGACTTGATCGAGGAGCGTGTGGATCGTACTATATACAAAGCGGAAAATGACAAAACTACCGCAGGTGGTGACGGTACAGACGTGCTTAGAAGAGTACCTATGCTTTCGGTAGATTTGGACGGCAACGTTTCAATGAGAGGATCTAGTAATATCACTGTATTGATTGATGGTAGGCCTTCAGCTATTGCTGCAAGTAGCATTACAGATGCCTTAAAGCAGATCCCTGCGGATGAAATTAAAGAAGTAGAAGTAATTACTTCCCCTTCGGCCAAATACGATGCAGAAGGTACTTCAGGCGTGATCAACATTATCACTAAGAAGAATAACTTACAAGGTATGTCGGCCAATATCCGTACTGGCTTTGGTTTGAGAGGTTCAGATTTAGGACTTAATGCTAGTGCTAGAAAAGGTAAATTCGGATTTTCTTTAGGTGGTCACGGTAGAGCAGGCTATAATACCTTCGGTAGCTTTGATAATCAGCAGGTGCTTACTAATCCGAACGGAACTTCTTCTACGGTACTTCAGTCAGCAGATACTAAGAGCAACCAACTATTTGGAAGGTATAATTTCGGAGTTGATTACGAAATCGACAAGTATAATTTCCTTACAGCAGCTGTGAATTTTGGTATTAGAAATAGATCTAGCAATCAGGAAAATTTCCTTACTCAAAACTTCGTCGATGGTGCTTTGGTGAGAAATAGCCTTAGAGAAACTGATACAAAAGACAACTCAAACTCTGTAGATGTCAGCTTGAACTATACGAAGACTTTTGAGGAAAAAGGAAAAGACATCTCTTTATTGACATTGTACAGTAGAAATAATGGGGAGAATTCATTTGTAAATACACTTTTTTCAGAGGATATGTCAACAATTGACTCTCGATTGAAAAATGATAACCCTAGTAAAAATGAGGAATTTACAGTACAGCTTGATTTCGTGGAGCCACTAGGAAAGGATGGGAAATCAATTCTTGAATATGGTGCCAAAAACATTCTGAGAAAAGCATATTCTGATTTCGCTTATTTTCAGGCAGAAGGTGCTGACGGTGAATATGTGGAGAACTTAAGTCCAAGCTTTAATAATGAGTTTAGCTATGATCAGAATGTAACTGCGGGTTATGTTTCTTACACAGCGACCTTGTTTAAAAATTATACAATAAAGCCTGGAATTAGATATGAATACACTACGATCAATGCTGATTTTAAAAACGAAACGACTGTAGAAATACCTTCCTATGGCACATTTGTTCCTAGTTTGAATTTGAGCAGAAAGTTAGCTAACGGTAATTTGATCAAGGCTGCATATAACAGAAGAATATCCCGTCCATCTCTTAGATACTTGAATCCTAATATCGATTCATCTAATCCACTTCAGGTGTCTCAGGGTAATCCTGAATTGTCTCCAGAATTTACTGACAATTATGAATTAGGTTATAGCACCTTCTTCAAAGGTACTATGGTTAGCTTCAGTGGTTTCTTCAGAAACACTACGGGTTCAATACAGTCTGTAAGAACAATTCAAGAAGATGGTGTTATTTATACCTCATTTGATAATATCGGTCATGAAAATGCAATCGGTACAAACATCTTTACCAATATCAGTATCAGCAATAAATTCTCTTTGAACGGTAGTGTGGATGCTTATTATTCAATGCTGGATAATGGTCTTACAGATCCTCTTTACGCTGCTTCAAATGAAGGTTTTGTAATCAGTGGACGTATGTTCGGTAACTATACGCTTCCTAAAGACTGGCAGGTTCAATTGTTCACTTTTGCTAGAGGTAGAAGTGTACAATTACAAGGATCTTCTGGAGGCTTCGCAGCTTACGGAATGGGTATCAATAAGCAGTTCGATGAGAAAAGAGGTAGCATCGGTTTCGGAGCAGATAACTTTCTTTCAAAAGAATTTAAGATCAAAAATGAGATCATCACGCCAACTATCGTTCAGAATAGCACGAACATAATGCGTAACATGAACTTTAAAGTCAATTTCAGCTATAGAATAGGTAAGCTAAGTATCGATCAAAAGGTTAGAAAAAAGAAGTCTGTTTCTAACGATGACTTGAAAGGCGGAGGAACCGAAGGTGGTGGAGCTGAAATGACTCAGAATAAATAAAATTAAAAACAGTAAATAGTAGATTGGGTTACAAGAAAAAAACCCGTCCTCAACTGAGGGCGGGCTTTTTTGTGCTTGGTGATTTTTAAGCACGCAGAGCATAGATTTAATACAGAAAACACAAGTGCTTCATTATGTTTTTTGTATTAGTTTATAGGTTGTTAGGCTGAGAGAAGTGGAAGTCACGCTGCGCCTTAAGTGCCTCACGATAGACAGATGCTTACTAGGTTAGAGTCTTCAGACTTGGGCCTAATCCAATGCAGTTTCCTGACTGCATCCGACACTCGACTTGTGACACAGAACAGCTATGATTAAAAACGAAAAAGCCCGACTTCATCTGGTGAAATCGGGCTTTACTATAAGTTAGAAAGAACTACTTATAGCATACTTTCTTAATAGCATCTATTGTTCTCTTCACATTTGGGAGGGTAGCCTCTATGTAAGAAGGAGAGTAGCTCAAAGGAATATCCATAGAGTTCACACGGATTACCGGGGAGTCTAGGTAGTCAAAAGCATAACGCTGGAAGTGATACGTCAACTCAGAAGAAATACCCGCGATAGGGTTAGCTTCCTCTACGATCACTACACGATTGGTTTTCTTAACAGACTCCATGCAAGTAGCGTAATCTATAGGGCGCACTGTACGAAGGTCAATAACTTCAGCCTCTATCCCTTCTTTTGCCATTTCTTCGGCAGCTTCTAAGGCGACTTTCATCATTTTTCCGAAGGAAATCACAGTAACGTCTTTTCCTTTTCTCTTTACATCAGCTACACCTATAGGAAGTAAATATTCTCCTTCAGGCACTTCGCCTTTGTCCGAGTACATCACTTCAGACTCCATGAAAATGATTGGGTCTGGATCACGGATGGCAGCTTTCATCAAGCCTTTTGCATCGTAGGGATTGGATGGGACGATCACTTTTAGACCTGGCGTATTAGCAAACCAGTTTTCAAAGTTTGAGGAGTGTGTTGCTCCTAATTGACCTGCATTACCTGTAGGTCCTCTGAAAACCACTGGTACACTATAAGCTCCACCTGACATGGCTAGCATCTTTGCAGCAGAGTTGATGATCTGATCTATAGCAACTAAAGAGAAGTTGAAAGTCATGAATTCGACGATAGGCTTAAGCCCGTTCATCGCAGCGCCTACAGCAAGCCCAGAAAAACCGAGTTCGGCAATTGGCGTGTCATAGACACGGTCCGGACCGAATTCTTCAAGCATTCCTTGGGATACTTTGTAAGCTCCGTTGTATTCAGCAACTTCTTCGCCCATCAAAAAAACGTCTTTATCACGTCTCATTTCTTCGGACATTGCCTCTCTGAGGGCTTCACGAAACTGTATTTCTCTCATTAGTTTATGACAAAATTTTGGCTCGTAAAAATAGAAAGGAATTGGCCAAAACCAAAAATTAAGGCTGCTTAATCCCTAATTGATTAGCCTAAATACACGGTTTTTGAATTAACGAACTCCAAAATCCCATATCTGCTCAGTTCTCTGCCGAATCCAGATTTTTTCACCCCACCAAAAGGCAGGTGGGGATTGGAAGCTACCATGGCATTAATGAACACTGCTCCACTTTCGATTTTGCTAGCTAAGTTCTCTGCTTTTTCTTTGTCTTCAGACCAAATAGAAGCGCCTAATCCAAATTCGGAATCGTTAGCCAGAGCGATTGCATCTTCTGCATTTTTCACTTTGAAAATTGTAGCTACTGGCCCAAAAAGCTCTTCATAATATCCAGGAGCTGAAGTTGGAATGTCGGTTAGTATTGCTGGTTGAAATAATGCCGAGCCTTCTTCTGGTTTATCTCCACCGTAAAGTACGGTAGCACCAGCTTTGACGGATTTGTCAATTTGATTGTATAATTCTTCTGCGAGATCTGGTCTTGCCATACAGGCAAAATCAGAATCCTCTTCCATAGGATCTCCTTGCTTCAGATTTCTAAAGTGCTCCACAAACAATGACAGGAATTCTTCATAAACTTCTTCCTCTATAATAAATCGTTTGGCCGCTATGCAGCTTTGGCCAAAGTTGATCATCCTAGCTTTTACGGCCGTTTCAGCTGCTTTCCTAATGTCAGCATCTTTCAAAACAATGAAAGGATCACTACCCCCTAGTTCCAGTAGGGATTTTTTTATGTTTTTTCCAGCTGCTGCGGCCACTGAAGCGCCAGCTTTTTCGCTACCTGTTAAGGTAACTGCTTTAATTCTGTCGTCCTCAATAAGAGACGTGGTGGTTTTGGAATCAATTAGGAAGCTTTGGAAAGTTCCTGTGGGAAATCCTGCAAGAGTAAATACCTCTTCAATTGCCAAGGAACATTGAGGGACATTAGAAGCGTGTTTTAATATACCTACGTTACCTGCCATCAAGGTGGGTGCGGCGAAGCGAAACACCTGCCAAAATGGGAAGTTCCATGGCATCACGGCCAGGATAATTCCCAAGGGCTGATGGATGACTTTTGCTTTTTTACCATCAGGTAAATCAATAGCCTCTGCTTGAAGAAATTCGGAAGCTTTCTCCGCATAGTATTCACAAGCCCAAGCGCACTTGTCTACTTCTGATAGAGATTCTTTAAGTACTTTTCCCATTTCCAAAGAAATGATTCTAGCGTATTTTTCTCGGTTTTCCTTCAGTACTTTAGCTGCGTTATTCATCAACTCAGCTCTTTTTTCAAAAGCAGTTTCCTTCCATATAGAAAATGCAACTGAGCCAGTACTAAGCTTAGCTTGGATTTCTTTTTCGGTTAAAGAATTAAATTCTTTTAGTAGTTCCCCAGAATAAGGGTTGATTGATTTGATAACTGTCATTTTTCTATCGGTTTTCCAGCTTCCTGCCAAGCTTCAATTCCACCATCCAGAGAATAGAGATGAGTAAATCCAGCTGCTTTCATAATAGCTGCTGCATTGCCAGACCGGATCCCCGTTTTGCAATAAAGAATGTAGGTTCTGTTTTTATTTAGCTTAGCAATCTCACTTTTGAAATTGTCATTTTTGTAGTCAACGTTTATAGCGTTTGCTATATGCCCTTCAGCTTTTTCCTCAGGCGTGCGAACATCAATTATCCTAACAGCCCCTTTGTTTTTGGCTAATTCTTCAAATTCTGAAACACTAATCGCTTTTACCCCAGAAGATTGTGCATAGGTTAAGTCAATCTTGACTAAAGTGAGCGCTAGTATTAGGAAAATAATTTTTTGAAGTTTCATGGTTTATGAGTTTGATGTGAAAGATTGACATTCCATATTGAAATGAAAATTTAGCAAGATTAAGTTCAAATGCCTACCAAGATCGCTCTCATCTCAGATTCCCATAGTTATATAGATCACAAAACCCTAGCCCACTTGGGTTCGGTAGATGAGATTTGGCACGCAGGTGATATTGGGAATTTTGAAGTTATGGATGCTTTGCCTCAGGGAAAGCCTATACGAGCTGTTTTTGGGAATATTGATGACAAGGCTATGCAGCAATCCTATCCGGAGTGGCAGGAGTTTACGCTGGAAGGAGTGAAGGTGCTGATGACGCACATCGGGGGTAAACCTCCCCGCTACGCCAAGGGTATAAAAAGTAAAATAATGGAATCGGCTCCCAACCTTTTCATTTGTGGACACTCACATATATGTAAAGTGGAATTCGATAAAACAGTGAATTGCCTCTATATGAATCCTGGAGCTATAGGGCAGCATGGATTTCATGTGATGCGGACCATGTTACTGTTTGATTTGGAGGCTGGGCAAATAAAAAATCTCCGGGTGGTGGAATTAGGGAAAAGAGGGAAGGTTTTGTGAGAAGTTAGTTGACAACATTGTGATTAGGTGGAGCTAAAAGTTAGAGATAGTCACAGTTTTCAGTCGCAGTCAAAAATAGTTCTCAGTTACAGAGATCAGTCGCAGTGGGGTCTAGTTTCTGCGGATAATTCTAATGTCTTAAGTCTAACGTCTAAAATCTCAAATTATCCACAAACCAAAAAAGGCGATCAAATGATCGCCTTCTATGTTTTTGCAGAAATAAATATTATTTCGCGAAAGACTTCTTAAGCTCTTCAACGTCCACGTTTCTGATTACAGGCTGAGCAGACAATTGCTTGATCTTAATCACACGTGTGGTCTGAGATTGTCTTTTTCTTTTAAGTTTTCTCTTCAGTGTAGTAACTGCCATGGTCGTATATTTTTATTTGTATTGTTTCGAAACGAGTCGCAAAAGTAAATAAAGATTTCTTTTCAGCCTAAAATAATTAGGATTTAATTCTCCGACTTTCGTGATATGGGGGAGCGTTTCCTTTTTTTTGAATAAATTTGGCAGCTAATCACCAAAAAATAAGCTATGCAAAAGCCAAGTCTGCCAAAAGGAACCAGAGATTTTGGGACCATCCAGATGGCCAGAAGAAATTATATCCTTGATAGTATCAAAGGCACTTTTCAACTTTTTGGCTTCAATCAGATAGAGACTCCTGCGATGGAAAATCTCAATACGCTGACTGGAAAATATGGCGATGAGGGAGATCAATTGCTGTTTAAGGTTTTGAATAGTGGGGATTACTTGAAAAATGTATCCGAAGAAGATTTGCAAAATGGATACAAGCAAACACTTACTAAGGTGTCTGAAAAAGGTTTGCGTTACGATCTGACAGTTCCTTTCGCTCGCTTCGTAGTGATGAATCGAAATGATTTGACTTTTCCTTTCAAGCGTTTTCAGATTCAGCCAGTTTGGCGTGCTGATCGCCCACAGAAGGGTAGATATCGTGAGTTTTATCAGTGTGATGCTGATGTAGTTGGAACGGATAGTTTACTTTGCGAAGCAGAAATTGTCCTTATGATCCGATCAGTTTTCGAGAAATTAAAACTGAATGACTACAGTATCAAACTGAATAACCGAAAAATCCTGACGGGGATTTCTGAGGCAATTGGCGAAGCTGGAAAGGAAGGTCCACTATGCGTAGCCATAGATAAGCTGGATAAGATTGGTTGGGAGAAAGTTAAAGAAGAATTATCGGATCGAGGCTTTGCTGATGACTCAATAGAGAAATTGGTTCCTCTTGTGAAGTTGGAAGCTGATCAAGCTGGTAAATTGAGTTTCCTGAAAGAATTCCTTGCTACGAGCGAGGTTGGACTTCAGGGAGTAACTGAGTTGGAAGAGGTGTTTCAGATTTTGACCGATATGGGTGAAAACCTGGATTTCGTAGATCTCGATATTATGCTGGCTCGAGGACTCTCTTATTATACAGGAGCGATTTTCGAAGTTAAAGTGAACCATGTCTCAATTGGATCCGTCAGTGGAGGTGGTCGATATGATAACTTGACTGAGAATTTCGGACTTAAGGAGAAAATGTCTGGCGTCGGGTTTTCGTTCGGAGTGGATCGTTTGTATGATGTGCTAGAGGAGCTTAGCTTATTTCCAGATGACAGTATTCAAAGCACCAAAGTTCTCTTAACTCACTTCGACGATAAAGCATTTGTTTATGCCTTGGGCTTAATGAAGAAATTCAGAGCAGCGGGCATCAAAGCAGAACTTTATCCTGACCTAACCAAAATGAAAAAGCAGCTTGATTTTGCTTCTAAGAAAGCTATACCATTTGTTGGGATTTGTGGAGACTCAGAAATTGATGCGAATGTAATCGCATTGAAAAATCTGGAAACAGGAGCTCAGGAATCCGTAAGTATAGAAGTAGCTATCGAGAGATTAAAGTAAATTGAAAATCACCTACAGCAGGTTTTAACAAAGAAAATATGTTTGATATAATGGGCATGATGGGCAAAGTGAAAGAAGCCCAAGCTAAAATTAAGGATACGCAGGCAAAGCTTGTTCATCTTACTGCAACCGGTGAATCTGGAGCAGGAATGGTGAAAGTATCTGTGAATGGGGATAGAAAAGTTGTAAGCATTGAATTTGATGATTCGCTACTTTCTCCAAAAGACAAGGAAATGTTAAGCGATCTAATCGTAGCAGCTACCAATATTGCGATGACGGCTATAGAAGCTAAAATCAAAGCTGAGATGAAAGCTGCTACTGAAGGCATGATGCCAAACATACCTGGAATGGATCTAGGCGGAATGTTTGGATAAAATCGAGGGTACCTGAGGCAGATAGGCATGACTTAAGCGTCACACATAGGATGATTTTCAACTTTGCGAGCTTGTCCCGAATCAAGTTCGCGATAAGCTATGTGACCTATAAAAACAAATTATAAGCACATGAAATCTTGCGCCATCGTCATATTGAATTACAATGGGGAAGAAATGCTGAAGACATTTCTTCCTTCTGTTTGTGCGTATAGTACTTATGACGTCTGGGTAATAGACAATGCAAGTGCCGATGGCTCGATTAATTTTTTAAAAGAAAACTATCCTCAGATTCAGCAAATTAAGCTTACTGAAAATTTTGGCTACGCTGGTGGATATAACGAAGGACTTGCGCAGCTGAAAGGTCAATACGGTTACTATATTCTTTTGAATTCCGATGTAGAAGTTTCTAGTGATTGGGATATAAATCTGATCGCTTGGATGGTAAGTCATCCAGCTTACGCAGCACTTCAGCCAAAGATTTTGTCTTGGACAGCCAAAGATACTTTTGACTACGCAGGTGCGGGAGGCGGTTTCCTAGACGCCTATGGCTATCCTTATTGTAGAGGCAGGATATGGGATACTATAGAGAAAGATAATGGAGTTTACAACGATGTGATCGATGTGGATTGGGCTTCAGGTGCCTGTATGGTTGTAAATGCAACAGTTTTCCATCAACTGTCCGGCTTTGACTCAGGTTTTTTTGCGCATATGGAAGAAATAGACCTCTGCTGGCGCATGCGGACTTCAGGATGGAAAATAAGTTACAATGGCTCAGTAGAAGTTTATCATTTGGGTGGAGCTACGCTCGATAGGGCGAGTCCCAAGAAGATGTACCTGAATATTCGGAATAGCCTCAGCATGATTTTCAAGAATGAGAACTCTTCTCGGTTTTTCAGGATTTTTGTGGTCAAATCTTTGTTAGAACACTTGGCCGCCCTGAGTTTTGTGATTCAAGGAAAGAAGGAGTTTTCGAGAGCAGTATTAGATGCTTATCGAGACTTTAAGTTGAAAAAGAATTCTATAGAAAAATTTCTCCCTGAATTGAATGGTAGGGAAGAGGTGAAAAGACAAGGAAACGTAGGATTAGTCTTTTGGCACTGGAAAGTTTTAGGAAAGAAGAGTTATGGTCAGCTTTAATCAAAAAGAACAGGGTTGTTCTTTTTTCGAAAGAACTTTCTGATTTTCATGGTCATTGCCATACTCACATATAAAATCACTGGTGAGCCCATTGTAACGAATGAGGCATAGATAAAGAATAAACGAATGCTGTCAATTGGGAAGTTGAGCTTTTCACCCAAGCGTGAGCAAACCCCAAATGCTCTTTCTTCGAAGAATATTTTCAGCTTTTCCATGGTAATAGGTGAGTTCGTTGCGGTAAATTTAAAGAAAAAGTCTCGTGTATTAATAAATAAGAATGTTGGATCAATTGTTTAAGAAAAAACCTGTTTTGTTTTTAATGCTTTTATTGCCACTGCTTTGCAGTTCAATAATGGTGCCCGAAACCGATTTTTTGAAAGATTCTAAAGTGACACCGGGTAAGTTGGAATTCTTTAGGGATTCAGTTCGGTTTGAGGTGTCAGGCACCATTCCAATTGAATCAGCTTTAAGTCCTAGAAGCCCCAAGTTAAGTTTATTATTCAAGTCATCAGAGAGTTTCATACGCTTTGAAGATATAGAATTAACTAAGAAAGTTGCCGAATACGTATACAAGGAATCATTTGTATTGGCCTATGAACCATGGATGGAAGGTGCTTTTTTGGAAGCTCAGTTTTTTCAAGGTAAGAAAGCTCAGACAGATCCTTATCAGAAAAAAATACTAGCTAGAGGTGTGATTACTACGCCTTTGTTAGCAAAAATAGGCAATGTGAATCCAGATGAACCAATACCTCAAGTAGGATTATTTATTTCTACAGGAGTCTTGGATGCAGATCTTTCACGATCGCAAGAGTTTTTAGTCAAGTTTGACGCAGGTTCTTCCACTATTAAAATGAATGCTGCGAACAAGAAAGCTATTGCTGATTTGAAATCTTTTTTGACTGAAAATTCGTCTGTGATGTCTTTTAAGATCACAGGTACTCAATCTCCTGAAAGCTCAGAAGGTAAAAGCAGCAAATTAGGAATGGATAGGGCAGAGGCAGTAAAAAAACTTTTACTAGAATCAAATGTCTCTCTTAAAGAGAATGTGACAGAAATAAAAGCTCGAACAAATGACTGGTTTGATTTTCGATTGCAATTGCGTGGATACGAAAAGCTTTCCACTCAAAGGAAAGACCAATATTATGCAGTATTGTTAGACGGTTCTGACTATCAGTCTCAAAGCCTATCACTCAAAAAGATCCCTGGTTTTACTCAGGTCGCTAATGAATTGTTTCCAGGTTTACGTGCTGCAAAAATTGAAGTGGTAGCTAAACCACTTCCAGGGCTCAACCAAACTCAGTCAGCCTTGCTTCAAAATGCATTGAATGATAATTCTGCTAGCTCTGATCTAGATTTAGCGGATTGGGCCATTGCAGGCGAAACTACTCCACGGCTTGAGGATAAAGCTAAAATTTATAGTAAAATGACTGAGCTTTTTCGTTCTGTGGTTCCATATAACAATTTGGCAGTAGTGAAAATGCGTCAAGCCCAGCGAACGCTTGATCAGGCTACAAAGGCTAAGCTCTGGAAAGAAGCGAATGAATTGTTGTATCAGGCTTCCAAAATAGGCACCGACCCATATGTTTTGCATAATCAAGGACAGATTCTAGTTTTGCAAGGCAATATTTGGGAGGCATATAAAAAACTCTCGGATGCTTCAGTATTGACGCGAAATCAAGATTTTCTGAAATACAACGAAAGTCTAAGAGGTGCATTAGACATTATGAGAGGGGACTACAAGTTGGCAACTTTACGTTTTGATTACGCTTATTCAGAACCAAAGGATTTTTTCAATAAGGGGTTGGCTTATTACTTATCAAAAGACTACGCAAACGCAACGTTGTCATTTGAGGAGTCTGTGATGTCAGGCAGGAACTATGGGTACGGCTTTTATGGATTGGCGATGGTCGCTGCCCAAAATGCACAAACGGAGGTAGCATTACTGCAATTAGAGAAAGCAATTAATGCTAGTGAATTAATATATCAAAAAGCATTGGTGGATCCGATTTTTGAAGAAATCAGGTCTTCTGATGAATTTTTCCAAATATTTAAGCCATCTGTTACCATTAACGAAAAATAAGTAACAATTTTTTAATTATTCACCTATTTTGATAAGTTAAAAATAGGGAATTGTATTATTCTGGTTTTTGTATAAGTCCTAAAATAAGCTAAATTGAGACGTATTTGATGTTAAAACTGCGGATTAGTGCACTTAACCTAAATAATTTCCAAATTTTATTTTTGCCTTTGAATTTGAATTTTGTTTAAGAATCTTTAACATTGATGCTTTAGTACAATTAACGTAACCCAAAATACTTGCCTATGACCTATTCTACTTAGAAGAAGTGTGCCCACCCAAATAGCATCACTTACAGATGCTCTCAAACCTAAAGGTTTTTCACAGTTGGTTTTTAAAAAAGCCGCGGTATAGTCGCAAAAGTATCCTGTAAATCAGGCGAATATCTTTTGCTATTATTTTGAGCATGATCGCAAACGATTGCATCAATAAAAAAAAAGACAAGTTTTTGAAATTAATCTTGTTACCCAATCTATCTATGTTTATGAAAAATATTTACAAAAATCTAAGTGCACTTTTTGTGCTCTTAGTTCTTACTGGTGCGGCTGCCTTTGCGCAAAAAACCGTTACTGGTACAGTATTAGACGAGTACGACGTCGGACTTCCAGGGGTTACTATCCTCGTGAAAGGAACGACTACAGGTACTGCGACAGACATTGACGGAAAGTTCTCCCTCAATGTACCAAGTGATCAGTCTGTGCTTGTGTTCTCATTTATAGGTTATTCTCCTATTGAGCAGGCCGTTGGAAACAGAAGCATCGTGGATGTTAAAATGGCTCCAGACGAAAGAACTCTTACTGAAATGGTTGTAACTGGTTACACCATTGACAGTAGAAGAGAGACTACAGGTGCTATTGCAACTGTAGATCCAAAGGATTTGACAGTAATACCTACTGGTAACGTAGAGCAGGCCCTTCAAGGTCGTGTTTCTGGTGTTACAGTAATTACTAACGGTCAGCCAGGTACTTCTTCAATTATTCGTGTTCGTGGTTTTGGTTCCTTCGGAGGAAATCAGCCACTATACGTAGTGGATGGAGTTCCAGTGGGATCAACAGATTTCTTGAATCCTGATGACATCGAGTCAACTACAGTGTTGAAAGATGCAGCAGCAGCTTCTATCTATGGTGCTAGAGCATCAAATGGTGTAATCATTTATACCACTAAGAGAGGCCGTAAAGGAAATCAGAAACTGAGAGTGGATTACAATGGTATGTTCGGTGTGACTACTCCAGGTGAAGGATTAGAAATGATGAATCCACAGGATTTCGCTACTTATACTTGGCTAGCAGAAACTAATCAAGCTATGCAAGATGGTAGAGCTCCTAAGTATGAGCATGCACAGTTCGGTACTGGATCTACTCCAGTATTACCTTACTATATAAATGTAGGTGGTTCATCAGGAGTAGCAGGTCCATTCTCTGAGGCACAATTGGCCGCAGAAAGAGAAAAATATAATGTGGACAGAACAAAAGGTGGTGTATATCAAGTGGTAAGAGCTGCAACTGGTGAGGGTACTGACTGGTATAAAGAACTTACTAGAAATGCTCCTTTGAATAGACACTCTATCGGTTTGAATGGTGGTTCTGAAACTAGCAGATTTTTTGTTGGATTAGGATATCAGGATCAAGCAGGTATTATGTTGAATAATAGTTTCAAGAGAATATCACTTCGTGCTAACTCAGAATTTGATGTTACTAAGAGATTCAGAATTGGAGAAAACTTCCAAGCTACTTACCGTCAAGTTTTAGGTCAAACTGGTGGTACTGGTGGACAGGGAGTTGCTCAGGATGAGAACGATATCCTGCAAGCATTCCGTATGCCTTCTATTATACCTGTTTACGATGAATTCGGTGGCTACGCGGGTACTGCTGCTAAAGCATTTAACAACCCTAGAAACCCAATTGCAAACCGTGATGGTCTAGTAGACAATAGAAACTTTAATGCGAATATCTTCGGTAATGTGTACGCAGAAGTTGATATTATTGACAACGTGAAATTCAGAACTTCTTTCGGTGGACAGTATAACAACTACTACTATTGGGATTACAGCAGATTGCAGTATGAGAACTCAGAAAATAACTCAGCATTCGGTTATGGAGAAGGTTCTGGTTTCAACTTTGGTTGGGTTTTTACAAACACTGTTAGCTGGAAAAAGCAATTTGACAAACATTCATTTGATGTGATTTTAGGTCAGGAAGCTTTAAATACTGGATCAGGTAGAAACATAAGTGCTAGTGGACAAAATCCTTTCTCCACAGATCCTAACTTCGTTACGATATCTAACTTGCCAGTATCAACCAGACAAGTAAATTCATCTCAGTATAAGGGAGTCAATTTCGCTTCCTACTTTGGTAGATTTAACTATACTTATAACGATAAGTATCTATTCAGTGCAGTAGTAAGACGAGATGGTTCATCTGTATTTGGAGCTAACTCTAGATATGGTGTATTCCCAGCGTTTTCTGGTGCATGGAGAATGTCATCTGAAAGTTTCATGTCTGGCATGACTTGGATAGACGAACTGAAAGTTCGTGGTGGATGGGGACAAATGGGTAACTCTAACCCAGTGCCTGCGACCAACCAATATTCTCTATTCGGAGGTAATGTCGGTGCTTCTTCTTATGACATATCTGGGTCTAACTCTTCAGCTTTAATTGGTTTTAGAAGAACTACAATCGGTAACCCAAATACACAGTGGGAAACTGCAGTTACTCAAAACATTGGATTTGACGGTACATTCTTCAATGGTAGATTAGATGTAATATTTGATGTATGGCAGAAGGATACTAAGGATCTATTGTTCCAACTTCCAATTCCACAGACTGCTGGTAGCAATGCTACTCCGCCTTTCGTGAACATTGGTCAGATGAAAAACGCAGGTATAGATCTTTTGGTAGCTGTAAAAGGTAACCTTTCAAGTGCTTTCACTTATGACATGACAGTTACTGCATCTACTTTGAAAAATGAGATTGTTGCTTTGGCGCCAGGATTGGATATCATTACTTCCATTAACCCTAGCTACAGAGGTATTCAGCCTATCAGAAACCAAGTAGGTCACTCTCTTTCTTCCTTCTATGGATATCAAGTTGAAGGTCTATTTAGTTCTGCAGAAGATGTAGCTAACCACGCAACACAAACTGGTGCAGCTCCAGGTCGATTTAAATTTGCAGATATTGAGGGTAGAGATGCTGACGGAAAGCTAACTGGTAAGCCAGATGGCCAAATCACTCCAGATGATAGAACATTTATTGGTAGCCCAGTTCCTGACTTCACAGGTGGTGTAAACTTTACTGTTGGATACAAAGGATTGGATTTGTCTGTTTATCTATACACTTCACTTGGAAACGAAATTTTCAATCAATCTAGATGGTTCACTGATTTCTATCAGACGTTTGAAGGAGCAGCTATATCTGAGCGTTTGAAAGATGCTTGGACTCCACAAAATCTTGGAGCTACTATTCCAATTGTAGAAAAAACTGCAAACTTCTCTACTTCTGATGTGTCCAATTCATTCTATGTAGAAAATGGATCTTACTTGAGATTACAGAACGTAACTTTAGGTTACACTCTTCCAGCTCCTTTACTTGAGAGATGGAGATTGGAAAAACTTAGAGTGTTTGCTTCTACTAACAACTTGTTTACTATCACAGGTTATAGTGGTCTAGACCCTGCAGTGGGTGGAAATGCCGATACTACTTTCGGTATTGATGTAGGTAACTACCCAGTTACTCGCGGTTATACTTTCGGAGTTAATCTTAGCTTCTAAGTATTGTTAAATAGATATATCTAGTTATAGAAACTATAATTGATTATAAAACATGAAGAATTATAAATTAAAAGTCGGAGCTCTTTTGTCATCAGCATTGATGATGGTGGCAGTGAGCTGTAGCGATGAGTTTCTCGAGGTTCCAGCTACTGGACAACTCGCAGAGGCACAATTGACCACCCTTGCTGGGCTTGAGGCATCTTTGATTGCGGCTTATTCTCAAGTAAATGGTAGGGGAAATAGACTAGCCTCACCATCCAATTGGGTGTGGGGAAGTATCAGAGGTGGAGATGCCAATAAAGGAACAGATCCAGGTGATTTCAGTACAATTAACCCTATTCAGCGATTTGAAATAAATGCTGCTTCGGGTGAAGTTGGATCTAAGTGGAATGGAGCTTATGAAGGAATCGCCAGATCTAATAACGTACTCAGATTGATGATGAGTAAGGCTGGTGATGTTACTGATGCTGATGTCGTGAGAATATCTGCGCAGGCAAAATTCCTAAGAGCACATTATTACTTTGAGTTGAAAAGAGACTATGGCAATACTCCATATGTAGATGAAACTGTGGATTACGGTTCTGGTTTAGAAGAAATCAGTAATACTCAGGATTTATATCCTTTCATTGAAACTGATTTAAAGTATGCTGTGGCAAACCTTCCAGCTGTTCCTTCTCAAGTAGGTAGAATTAACTCATGGGGCGCCAAAGCACTATTAGCTAAAGTTTACTTGTATCAGAAGAAATATCCTGAAGCAAAAGTTCTTTTCGATGATGTAATTGCAAATGGTGTAACAAGTAGAGGAGATAAATATGATCTAGTTGAAAATTATGGTGAAATGTTTAGAGGAGCAAACGACAATCATAAGGAGTCAGTTTGGGTTTACCAAGCAGCTGCTAATACGGGATCGGTGAATAATGCTAATCCAGAATTTGATTTGAACTACCCATACAATGGTGGTCCTGCAGGTTGTTGTGGATTCTTCCAGCCAAGTTTCACGTTTGTGAATTCATTTAGAACTGATGCTAGTGGACTTCCACTAGTTGACGGATCTTACAACGCCGCTGGCAACAGAGTTAAAAATGATCAAGGTATGGCTAGTAAGGATGCGTTTACTCCAGATCAAGGCAACTTGGATTCAAGATTAGATCATACAGTAGGTAGAAGAGCTCTTCCTTACCTAGATTGGGATGATCATCCAGGTGCTGATTGGATTAGAAACCAACCAAACGGCGGACCTTATGCTCCAAAGAAATACATCTATGAAAAAGATGAAATCGGTAAATTCCAAGATGGGTCTAGCTGGACTGCTGGCTACACAGGAATGAACTTTATGATGATTCGTTTTGCTGATGTGTTGCTAATGGCTGCTGAAGTAGAAGTAGAACTTGGAGGTTTGGAGAAAGCACGTGAATATGTGAACAGGGTCAGAACTCGTGCGATGAATTCAAGCTTAAAAAGAGAAGATGGTTCTTTGGCAGCAAACTATAAAGTTGGACTTTACACTGCTCCTTGGAGTAATGCAACAGCCGCTAGAGACGCTGTACGTTTCGAAAGAAAGTTAGAGCTAGGAATGGAAGGTCATAGATTCTATGATTTGGTAAGATGGGGTACTGTTCAAGCAGAAATGGATGCATATTTTGCTTTTGACGGATCTATACTTCAGGCTGCACTTGGTGGTGCTAAATTCACTGACAAGTATAAGTTAGTTCCAATCCCTCAAGATCAAATTGACTTGGTAGGGCCTGATATTCTAATTCAGAATACTGGATTCTAATTAGTTGATTAACATAATTTTAAAGGGGAGGCATAAGCCTCCCCTTTTTTTTTGTTTAATGGCTAAAAAAGCTAAGTTTTATTTCTGATACGCGACCAAATGTGGTAATTTCAGAGCACCCAAGTACCCAATCTATTTACTATGAAGTTTACTTATTCTGGCCTTTTGGTATTATTCCTTTTGGCTTTTTCTTCCTGCAAAAAAGATACTACTCTATTCGAACTTATACCCACTAGTACGACAGGAATTGATTTTAGTAATACAATTGTAGAATCTGACTCATTTAATATCCTCACTGATGAATATATCTTTAATGGTGGAGGGTTGGCAGTGGCTGATTTTGACAATAATGGGCTTCCTGATCTGTTTTTTACAGGAAACCAAGTTTCAAATAAACTATATCTGAATACTGGGGCATTTAAGTTTGAGGATATAACCGAGTCTGCTGGCGTAGCTGCAGCCAATCAATGGTGTACAGGTGTCGCTGTCGTAGATATAAACGGAGATGGCTGGATGGATATTTATGTTGCCTCTGCAATGAAACTCGGTCCAGGTGAGCGGAATAATTTGCTTTTTGTGAACCAAGGTAAAAATGCTACGGGGCAAATTACTTTTAGAGAAATGGCAACTGAGTATGGTATTGCTGATTCAGGAAATGCAATGTGGGCTTCTTTTATTGATTATGATTTAGATGGAGATTTGGATTTGTACGTGCTGAATAATGAGCAAAAGCGAAGTGTACCAAGTAATTATCGTCTGAAAATAACTGATGGATCTGCTATTAATAACGATAAGTTTTATAGAAATAATGGTGATGGTTCATTTACAGATGTGACCCTAGAAGCCGGGATTACCATAGAAGGATATGGATTAGGGGTAATGGTTGCTGATTTGAATAATGATGGCTGGCCGGATATTCATGTCAGCAATGATTATGTGACTAATGACATCCTATATATCAATAATCAGGATGGTACTTTTTCTAATCAATCTAAGGAACGGCTGAGACATCAAAGCCAATTTTCTATGGGAGGTGATATTTCTGATTTTAACAATGATGCCAAACCAGATATTATTACACTTGATATGCTGGGGGAGGATAATTATCGGAAGAAGACTACCATTGGAAGCAACTCTTACCAAGTATATATTAGCAACGAACAATGGGGCTATGAATATCAATATGTTCGAAATATGCTTCACATGAATAATGGCGATAATGTGCCATTTAGTGAGATAGGAATGATGGCAGGCATGTATCAAACTGACTGGAGTTGGGCACCACTATTTGGAGATGTGGACAATGATGGCTATCGCGATTTGCTGGTTACTAATGGGTTTCCAAGAGATATTACAGATAAAGATTTTGCAAACTATAGAGCGGATGTGGGAAGCGTTGCTTCTATCAGACAGTTGCTGGACTCTATTCCCATCGTGAAAATCCCAAACTATGCCTTCAGAAATAACGGCGATTTAACATTTACTGACCAAGGAATCAATTGGGGATTAAATAAACCTTCTTTTTCCAACGGGGCTGCTTTTGTAGATCTGGATGATGATGGTGATTTGGATTATGTGGTAAATAATATCAATGATCCTGCATTTATATTTGAAAACAAACTCACAAATACGGAGCAAAAGAATAATTATGTGAGGTTGGAGCTGAAAGGCTCAACTCATAATCCACAGGGGTTAGGGGCCAAAATTCTACTTACCCTTCCAAATGGAAATCAGCTCTATCAGGAGCAGCAGGTCGTAAGGGGATACATGTCGTCGATAGATGAAGTGATGCATTTCGGAGTAGGAGCAGTATCAGAAATCACTTCTGTTCAGGTGATTTGGCCTGATGGGAAAGAAAGTTCTTTGGCAGATGTGAAGGTGAATCAACTACTTGAATTTGCGTATTCAGATGCAAAACAAGGGAAGAACAAGGTGGCAATAATTTCTTCAGAACCGAACAATACACTTTTTGAGGAAGTTTCGACGGCAAGGGGTATAGAGTATACACATGAAGAAGATGACAAAGTTGATTTCAATATTCAGCGCGTTATTCCGCACAAATTGAGTCAGTATGGTCCAAGCCTAGCTGCTGGCGATGTCAATGGAGACGGACTCGAAGATTTAGTGGTTGGATCAGCTTCTGGCTATGCTCCTCAGGTGTATATTCAAACCATAGAAGGGATGTTTTCAGCTAAGAATCTTATTCCTGAAGACGGGAATTTCTTTGAAGAAATGGGTATTCTGCTTTTTGATGTAGACAACGATTCGGATCTCGATATGTACCTGGTAGGAGGAAGCAACGAGTTTTTGGGAGATGCCACGGAATACACAGATCGATTGTTTTTAAATGACGGCCAAGGAAATTTCTCTCTAGATATGAATTTCTCCTCTGTGAAAGCAAGTGGATCAGCGGTCCGTGGCGCTGATTTCGATGGAGATGGCTATATGGATTTATTCGTAGGCGGCCGGACTCCTGTGGCGCAGTACCCTTTTCCTGAGAGAAGCTTTCTGCTTAAAAATGTCAATGGTCAACTTCAGGATGTCACGGATGAAATTGCTCCTGGACTTCGCAAAATAGGTATGGTAACGGATGCTATCTGGTCTGATGTGGATGCTGACGGGTTGGTAGATTTGGTTGTAGTAGGAGAATTGATGGAGATTTCTGTTTTCAAAAACACTGGAGACAAATTCACTAAATTGGAAAACACAGGCCTTGAAAATTACTTGGGCTGGTGGAATTCCATTACTTCTGGTGATTTCGACCAAGATGGAGATACTGATTTTGTAGTAGGTAATCTAGGTGAAAACAACTCCCATCACCCAACGGCTGAAAGACCTGTTAAGATTTATGCTAAGGATTTTGATAATAATGGAAGTGTGGATCCTATCACTTTTGCTTACTACAAGGATCGTGAAGGTAATTACAACTCATTTCCAAGTCATTTCTGGGGAGATCTATATGGACAAAGCACGTTGTTTAGAAGGAAATTTGAACGTTATAAACTTTATGCACTAAGTACTGAGCAGTCTCTTTTCACTGAAAAAGAAAGAGAGGATGCATTAATTCTCACAGGAAATTATGACAAGACAGCCTACATCGAAAATCTTGGTAATGGTAAGTTTCAGGTCAAGCGACTTCCAACTTTAGCGCAGGTAGCACCAGTAAATGGACTTGCTACTGAAGATGTAAATGGTGACGGGTATCCTGACGTGGTTCTGATTGGTAATGATTATGGCAATGAGATTTTTGTCGGTCGCCTTGATGCTCATTTGGGCTTGGTGCTTTTAGGAGATGGGAAAGGAGACTTTACCCCAATGAGCCCTAAGGAAAGTGGATTTGTAGTACCTGGAGATGGTAAAGCTTTGGTGAAAATAACTTCAGCTCAAGGACAGCCGCTTCTCGTAGCTTCACAAAACCGGGGGAAACTCTTGATGTTCCAACATAAAAATCCCCAGACGAGTAAATCAATTACTCCAGGCCAGGAAGTAATGGCAGTGATTTTGGAATTGGAAAATGGTCTGAAACAGCGAATTGAAACCAGTCTTGGGTCTGGATTTCTATCTCAATCCGGAAGAGAAATCGTGCTTCCTAAGGGAGTGAAAGGAATTCAATTACAGGACTATAAAGGGAACCTGAAGCCTGTAGATATGAATTCCTTGGATTGATTACTTGTACATTTCACCTTTCTTAGCCTCACAGATGTCTATCATTAGCTCGGCAACCTTATCGGTAACATCTTCTAAATATTTCCTCCCTTTTTCTGGGGAGGATTTTTTTGGATTACCAATTCCTGTGTCGGCTGATACCTCAGACCATTTTCGCTCTGCCCAAGCCCACTTTTCTTGCACGCCTTTTATCACGGATTTTTTCTCAGACCCATCGCCAGCTTGATCTAGCGGCAAGACTAATTCTGGGTGTAAATGCATTACGATGGAAGTTTCCATTTCGTCCGCATGGTCTCCAGCTTCATCAAAGTATTTTGCTTTATCTAATGATTGAAACCAGTTGCAGGTGAACAACATCATTTCAGGGAATTTAAGCCCAAGTTCGCGAAGCATCGATTTGAAGTCATTTCCTCCATGGCTATTTAGGATCAATAGCTTCTTTGTGCCTTGCCTATCTAGAACAGTAATAATATCCTGAAGAATCATCAGCTGAGTACTTGGATTCAGATTTATATCTAAGTAAATATCAGACTGACCCGTATTTACACCAAAAGGAATCGTGGGCATGATCGTGACATTAGCTCCTTTTTCCCAAGCTTTTCTTCCAGATTCACTAGCTACAGCGTCTGCTTCATACACATCTGTGCCATATGGCATATGATAATTATGAGCTTCAGTTGCGCCCCAAGGTAAAACTGCCAATTCAAAACGATGATTTTTAAGAGTTTTCCAGTTGGATTCTGCGAGTAGGTAGGGTTTCATAGGACTGTGTTCTTATTGAGGTTAGATGGGATTCGTCTGATAAATAAATACTTATGATTGCGGTGAGCTTAATTTAGGCCATATCATTAATTGATTTTAAAGGAAATCAAGGATGATGAGCCTAATTAGCTTCAATTTTAATAATTTAAGGGCTGATTCTAAATTAAGTCTAATGTCTCAAAGAAGAAAGTTTATCAAGCAATCCCTTATGGGCTCTGCTCTTTTCATACCAGGAGTTTCTACTATTGCTGAAGCTAAAGCTCCTTCGCTTTTCAAAGGTGAAAAACCATTAATCTTATCCACTTGGAATCACGGTTTGCCGGCAAATGCTGCGGCTGTGGAGAAATTGAAAACAGGTGGGAACATAATTGACGCAGTAGAAACAGGTGTGAAAGATACTGAGCTCGATTTGAGCAACTTGTCTGTAGGCTTGCAAGGCTTACCGGACAGAGAAGGAATTACCACACTAGATGCTTCTATCATGTCAGGAGATGGTTCATGCGGTGCTGTAGCCTTTGTAAGACAGGTTAAACACCCAATATCTTTGGCAAGAGTGGTGATGGAAAAGACGCCGCATGTAATGATTGTAGGCGAAGGCGCCAGACAGTTAGCTATTTCGGAAGGTTTTCCTATTGAAAAAGAGGTGCTAAGTCCAAAAGCTAAAGAGGCTTATGAAAAGTGGAAAATCACCAGCCAATACAAGCCTGTTATCAATATTGAAAATCACGATACTATTGGAATGATCGGGATGGACGCCAAAGGTAATATGGCTGGTAGCTGTACGACCAGTGGACTTTCGTATAAAATGCACGGTAGAGTAGGAGATAGCCCGATAATCGGCGCCGGATTATTTGTAGATAATGAAGTCGGAGCTGCTACTGCCACAGGATTGGGTGAGTCTATTATTCGAATCTGCGGAAGCTTTTTAATCGTGGAATTGATGCGTCAAGGGCGTACACCACAAGAAGCATGTGAAGAAGCGGTGAAGCGTTTGATTGCAAAAAACAGTAAGAATATTAAAGATATACAAGCAGGTTTCCTTGCCATGAATAAGGATGGTGAAGTTGGCGCATATGCGGTTCATCCCGGATTTAACTTTGCGCAAGCAACTCTTCAGAAAAACGCAATGATTGATTCGGGCTCACATTTCAAATAATGAGTAAAATAATTTTAGAATCTCCCGTTTTCAATGTGGAAGCTGCCATGGACGCAGCAAATTTTGGTGTAGACAGATTAGAGCTTTGTGCTAATTTTCCTGAAGGGGGAGAGACACCTAGCGCTGGAATGCTTAAGTTCTTAAAAACCGAAATTGATATTCCAGTATTCGTAATGATTCGTCCTCGAGGTGGTGATTTTGCCTATTCTCAAAAGGAATTGATGGTGATGAAGCGCGATATTGAATTATTGGGAGCTCAAGGTGCGGATGGGTTTGTGTTTGGAGTGTTAGATAATCAGGGTTTTGTGGACGTGGATTCATGTAAATCGCTTTTACGTGCAGCCTCAGGCAAGCCTTGTACTTTTCATCGGGCATTTGATGCATCTGCTGATTATTTCGATTCTTTGGAGAAAATCATAGCCTGTGGTTTTGATCGTATTTTGACTTCAGGTGGTAAAAATTCTATTACTGAGGGGCTCGATACTTTGAAAAAATTAATGGTAAAGGCTCAGGGTAGAATCAGTATTATGCCAGGAGGAGGAACCAAACCTGAACATGTTTTAGAGTTGAAAAAAACAGGTTATTTGACTGAAATCCACGCCTCTTGTAAAACTTGGAAGTCTTCAGCTAATCAATATTTCAATCCGGATGTTTCATTTTCGGAGGATCCAAAATCTTTTACCCACCACTTAAGGATAGATCAGGAAACAGTTAATCAGTTTTTAGAGGTAATCAAAGAATGAGGTTATTAAGCTTGACTGCAGTAGTTGTAGCGATTTTCTTGGTGTCATGCAACCCAATCTCTGAGAGGAAACAACCCCCTCCTTCACTGGAGCTGTTGGCTTCCATCGATTTGAATCTAAATGGGGAGCAGCTCGCAAATGCCTATTGTGCCAGCTGTCATGTGAAGCCTGAACCTGAAATTCTGGATAAAAATACATGGAAGGAGAAAGTACTTCCAGACATGAGAATGCGAATTGGACTTTATTTACCGGAAGATTTTGGAAACTCGCTTCCAGAAGATTTGGGAGTCCCTCTGGGAGTTTATTCAAAGAGAGCATTGATTCGAAGAGAGGATTGGGATAAAATTCAAGCCTATTACATGGAAAATGCGCCAGACTCTCCTTTACCTCAGGCTAAAAAAGTAATTCCAAAGGTGGGAATTCCAGGATTTCAGGTTTCTCAGCCTGATTTTAAAAGAACCAGAAGTAATCTATCCATTATGCTAAAAATTCATCCGGAAAGCGGGGATGTGTGGCTGGGAGATCGATTAAAGATGATTTATATCCTAGATTCCAAAAAAGGATTTCAGATAAAAGATTCCATTTCAACTGACGTAGCCCCTGTGGATATCAGATGGAATGATGATGCTACTTTCGATCTGCTGACGATGGGAAGAATGGATCCATCCAATGATTCATTGGGGAATATCTCCAAATTTTGGAAAGAAGGTCAGGTGTGGGAAAGTGAAGAGCTTTTAAGCAAGCTGATACGGCCAGTAAATCTTGCTGTTGCTGATTGGAATGGAGATGGGCAGCTGGATAGAGTTGTTTCGCAGTTTGGAGATCACCTTGGGAAATTGAGTATTTATCTATCTGGAGCTACTACTCCTACAGAGGTGATTTTGAGAGCTCAGCCTGGTGCAAGGCGTGCAATAGCTATTGATTTTGATAAAGACGGCGATTTGGATGTGCTTGGCCTAATGGCGCAGGCGCAAGAAGGTGTTTATGTCTGGTTGAATGAAGGTGGAAATAAGTATAAAGAGAAAGTGTTACTTCGTTTTCAGCCTGCATTTGGATCTAGTGACTTCCGGTTTGAGGATGTGAATAAGGATGGGTACAAAGATATTGTTGTCGTGAATGGAGATAATGCAGATTTGTCACAGGTGCTGAAGAATTTCCACGGGGTTCATGTTTTTTTGAATAATGGAGAAAATGAATTTGAGGAATCTTGGTTTTACCCCATGCATGGAGCGAGTGGGATTGAAATAGCTGATTTTGATGGGGATGGCGACCAGGATTTCTTCGTTTTGTCTTTCTTCCCTGATGATTCACAAGTGCCAAAGCAGAATTTAATTTATTTCCGTCAAAGTGAAAAAGGTGAATTTGAACCTTTCGTAATGAGTGAGAATTTTGAGGGGAATTGGCTTACAATGACATCCGGTGACGCGGATTTGGATGGCGATATTGACTTGCTTGTTGGTTCCTTCGAATTTGATGATCTATACAAAGGTGCTACTAAATCTTGGCGGCCATTTATTTACTTGGAAAACAGAAGGAATTAATGTTTTGTGTTAGTGATAGTTTAAAAAATATAGTTCTGGTTAATTATATTTTTTAAACTATAATTTTTAATTGTGGTGTAGTTTCGGTAATTTATTCTTTCAACCTTAATTTTTAACCTATGGTAAAAAGTTTTCAAGGGGTCAGAATGGCAGAGCCCAAAAAAGCCCCGATTCCGCAAATTCTTGTCAAAGAGTACATGAGTACTGGCTTGATAACTTTCAAACCTGATGACACCATTGATCAGGTGATGGAGATGCTTACCAAGCGTAGAATCTCTGGAGCACCTGTCATTGATGCTTCTGGTGCCTTAGTAGGAATTATTTCAGAAGTGGATTGTCTTAAAGAGATTATTAAAGGGAAATATACAAACACACCTAAATTTCCAGCCAAAGTCAGTGAGCATATGTCCATTGATGTACTTACACTATCTCCGGATTTGTCCATATTCGATGCTGCTTCACAATTTTTGGAACATAAAATTCGAAGATTCCCAGTGATGAAAGATGGGGTGCTTTTGGGTCAGATTAGTCTTAGTGATGTCATTCGGGCATTTCCGACCTTAAGGCAGACGACCTGGTAAAAAAAATACTTGCAAAAAATATGATTGCCCCCAGTAAGGATCTTCTTCCTTATTGGGGGCATTCTTTTTTACTTTGAACTGTCAATCGCTCTCTCTACGTCAAGAATGATATCTTCATAGTGCTCTAATCCGATCGATAGTCTGACCAATCCGTCTGATATGCCGACTTGGGCTCTTTCTTCCACCGAGAGCTTGCTGTGTGTCGTGGAAGCTGGATGAGTGACAATGCTTCGACTATCACCAAGATTAGCAGTGATAGAGATCATCTGAAGTTTGTCGATAAATCGCTGTGCACGTTGTACTCCACCTTTTAAGTCTAGTGTTATTACTCCGCCACCTTGACTCATTTGCTTTTTGGCAATTTCGTATTGCGGATGTGATTTGAGAAAAGGATATTTTACTGCAAGAATTTCTGGATTTCCTTCAAAATAATCAGCTACAGTAAGTGCATTGCTGCAATGCCTGTCCATTCTCAATCCAAGCGTTTCCATACTTTTTGCAAGAATCCATGCGTTGAATGGAGAGATAGAAGGTCCTGTGTGCCTAGCGAAAAAGTGTACCTCTTTCATCAAATTAGCTTTGCCTAAAATCAAACCACCAAGAACTCTTCCCTGTCCGTCAATGTATTTGGTCGCGCTATGAGTCACGATGTGAGCACCCCATTTGGCTGGCTGCTGCAGGTAAGGGGAAGCAAAGCAGTTGTCCACCACTAAGATCAGATTATGTGCTTCCGCAAATTTTCCAGCCCATTCCAAATCGATTATCTCCAAGCCAGGATTGGAAGGAGTTTCGATAAAAAGCATTTTGGTGTTGGGCTGTACTAGTTTATCCCAATTTAAATAATCAGATATATCACCGTAAGTTGAGGTAATACCCCATTTAGGAAATACTCGTGTCAAAAGCTGGTGAGTAGATCCGAATAAGGAACGAGCAGCAAGTACATGATCTCCTTGCTGTAGAAGCGCTGCAATACTTCCAAACATTGCAGCCATACCGGAAGCTGTGGCAAATCCATCTTCAGTTCCCTCAGCTGCGCACACTTTTTCTATCAAGTCGCTGGAGTTAGGATTGGCATATCGTGAATAGATATTTCCTTCTATTTCATCTGCAAAAGTAGCTCTTGCTTCTTCTGCAGAATCAAAGGTAAAACTTGAAGTAAGATAGATCGGAGCAGAGTGCTCTCTTTGGCTGGACTTTGATGGTGAAATCCGTACAGAATTCGTTTCGAAGTGCTTACTCATTTATTGATCAGTTTAGATTTTGACAATACTAATCAAGCAGATTTGAGAAAATCAAACCCAAAGGCGGTAAACGAACTAAAAGGGATTATTTGTGAAGTAAGCCAATCTATAGTTCCCGCATAGGGTAGGATTTGGCACCGTTCTCCGTTTCGGGATGGTTGCCAGAGGGTCATAGAGCCTAATCTCTCGCCTCTTCTTTATAAATCAGTTGCCTGAAGTGATGCAAAGAAAGATCGAGATTTGGGGAATTCCAAATCTTATTCGATCAATCGTTAAATTGATTCATAGTTCGTTCTATTCCAATTGAGCAAAAAGTAAGGCTCATTTCGATTGCTTTGTCCATTACTATAGGTAGTTCTGCAAATTCTGGAGTGGTGAATTTCCCTAAAACAAAATCAATTTGTCTTCCTTTTGGGAAATCATCTCCTATACCCATTCTAAGTCTCGGGTAGTTTTGACCACCAGTGAGTTCCTCTATGTTTTTCAGGCCATTATGACCAGCTGCACTTCCTTTCGGTTTCATGCGAAGTTTACCAAAAGGGATAGCTACATCATCCACGATTACCAGCGTATTCTCTTTGGTTACTTGGAGCTCCTTCATCCAGTAATTCATCGCCTTACCACTTAGATTCATATAAGTCGTAGGCTTGATCATGTGGATGGTTCTGCCTTTGTGTTTGAATTCTGTTTTGAAAGCTAGTCTATCGCTTTTCCATGAACATTCTTTTGCGTCAGCAAGTCGGTCCACAGTCAGGAATCCAATGTTATGTCGTGTGAGTTCGTATTCTGGGCCAATGTTTCCTAGGCCAATGATTAGATATTTCATCTTACTGCAGCTATAAGGCTTGAAAATAAAAAATCCTGCCCAGTTATGGGCAGGATTTTGAATGAATAAGAGACTAAATCTATTCTTCGTCTCCGCCTTTCTTGCCTCTAAGTGCTCTTGGAATACCAATAGTCACGATAGAAACGTTAGGGCTTGTAAGGATTTCAAATCCTTGAACTTCAATATCTTCAACTTTGAATGATTTACCCAGATCAAGTTTAGAGATGTCAACAGGAATAAAGTCAGGGAAGTCGTTTGCAAGACCTTTTACTTTCAATACTCTAGTTTTCAATTCTAATTTACCACCTTTTGCGATACCTGGAGAGCTACCAACAATTTTCACAGGAATTTCGAATTTGATAGGCTTATCATCAGCATAAGCTACAAAGTCAGCGTGAAGAATAGCCTCACTTACCGGGTGGTACTGAGCATCTTTCAATACTGCCTTGATGATAGTACCTTCGATATTCAATTCAACCAAGTGAACTTCAGGAGTGTAAATTAAGTCTCTGAAAAGGATGATTGGAGAGTAGAAGTGAATCTGCTCTTTGATACCAGGTCCGTAAACCACACAGGGAACATTACCTGATTCTCTCACTTCAGAAAGACTGGCACTGTCGAGATTTGCTCTTTTAAACCCTATAACCTCTAGTGTTTTCATATTATTGTATTTGTATTAAATTGGTTCTTAAATAAATAAAGAACTGATAGAGGTGTTTCCTGTCACGGCATGGATAGCCTTTGCGAATAGGTCAGCGACTGTCAGTACTCTGATTTTGGATGATTGTTGTTTAGGGAAGATGGTATCAGTGATAACCAATTCTTCCAAAACTGAGTTTTCGATGTTCTCGTAAGCTTTTCCAGAAAGGACGCCATGCGTTGCAATAGCTCTTACTGAATTAGCTCCTTTCTCCATGACCATTTCTGCGGCTTTGCAGAGCGTGCCTGCTGTATCCACTAAATCGTCCACAAGAATAACATCTTTTCCCTCTACATCTCCGATTACTTGCATAGATGCAATCTCGTTGGCTCTTTTTCTGTGCTTATCACAGACTACCATTTCTACTTCAAAATGCTTGGCATAAGACCTGGCTCTCGCTACTCCTCCTACATCTGGTGATGCAAAAATCATATCTGGGAGCCTGAGCGAATTCAAATAGGGCACAAAAATAGCTGATCCATTCAAATGATCCAAAGGTATATCGAAAAAACCTTGAATTTGTCCGGCGTGGAGATCACAAGTCATGATCCGATCCGCTCCTGCAGAGGTAATCATATTGGCGATTGCCTTAGCAGCGATGGATACACGCGGTCTATCTTTCCTGTCTTGTCTAGCATATCCGAAATAAGGAATTACAGCACATACTTTATATGCACTTGCTCTTTTGGCAGCGTCTATCATCAAGCAAAGCTCCAAAAGGTTGTCGCTAGGAGGGGTAGTGCTTTGTACTAAAAAGACGGTGCACCCTCTAATGGATTCATTGAAGCTGGGAGATAATTCGCCGTCACTAAATTTAGATAGCGTAAGATCGCCAAGCTTTTTGCCATAGTTTTTAGCGACTTTCTCGGCAAGTGATTGGCTGTTAGTGCCTGAAAATATTTTAACCTCGGACATGGTTAGTAGTTTTTTTTCGGGAAAGGTTTGGAAAGGACTTAAGATCAAAAGTAATAATTTTTGAATGGATGGCTAAGGTGTTTGAAGTTGAATCGGAAGATAATTTTGACTTTTGATAGTATTAGGCTCATTTTGTAATTACAGGGGTAAAAGATTCAGTTTTCAGTCATGTATATATGATGACTGGTGGTTGATCATCACATCACAATTAGATGAACCACAAGTTTAAATGAGTTTATGACTTGTTTTCTCACTTTCATTGATAAGCTTATTGCCTTTTTTCTCCAGTCCTGTAAAATTTCAAGATTACAGGCTCTCGATCCAAAGTAGCTGCTTTTTTCATGTTATTTTGGAAGTGAAATACCAGATTATAAACCAACCCGAATGTTTATGAGATTACGATTTACTTTTCTAGCGCTCATATTTGCCATTTCTTTTGGCTCTTTTGCGCAAAATGTCCCTACACCAAAATCACATTTTGGCTTTGATATAGGTGACGATTATAAACTTGCCAATTTCTCCCAGACAGAAGCATACTTCAAGAAAGTGGCAGATGCGAGTGAACGCGTGAAAATGGTAGAGATAGGCAAAACCGAGTACGGTAGATCTCAACCTATGATGATCGTGACTGCCCCAGCTAATTTTGCGAAGCTAGAACAATACAGAGAGATCTCGCAGAAACTTGCACATGCTGAGATTACCAAAGAAGAAGCAGAAAAGCTTTCAATAGAAGGTAAGCCTGTTGTGTGGGTAGATGGAGGTTTGCATGCAAATGAAGTAGTAGGTCCACATCAGCTGATTGAAACACTTTACCAACTAGCTTCAAGAGATGATGCGGAGACACTGAAAATTCTTGATGACGTGATTATTTTGCTTGTGCATGCTAACCCTGATGGGATGGAAATCATGTCTGATTGGTATATGAGAAAGGAAGATTCTACTGAACGTGATCAAAATATCCCGATTCTATACCAGAAGTACGTAGGGCATGATAACAACCGTGATTTCTACATGAACAACATGAGCGAAGCTGCTAATATGTCTTTACAACAGTATGTAGAGTGGATTCCACAGATCATCTACAATCACCATCAGACAGCTCCAGCAGGTACTGTGGTGGCTGGTCCTCCATATAGAGATCCATTTAACCATGTGTTTGACCCATTGATTATCACTAGTCTAGATGCTGTAGGTGCAGCAATGATCAATAGAATGCATACAGAAGATAAGCCAGGCTATACCAGACTGGATGGTTCTGTATTCTCCACTTGGTGGAACGGTGGGCTGAGAACGACTCCTTACTACCATAATATTATTGGGATTCTTACAGAGATCATCGGTAACCCTACTCCATACAGTGTTCCTTTGGTGCCGGACCGCCTTATTCCAAATAATGGTACACCATATCCAGTAGCTCCTCAGGAATGGCCTTTCCGTAGATCAATTGATTACTCGGTATCTTTAAATTATGCGATTTTCAATCATGCAGTGAGGCATGGTGATGAGTTGCTTTACAATATTTACTTGATGGGGAGAAAGTCCATTGAGAAAGGAAGTCAGGATAATGTGACTATGTATCCTAAATATGCGCAAGCAGTAGAGGATGCATTCAAAGCATCAGATAAAAGCAGAGGTGGTGAGAGATCAAGAGGCGGAATGCCAGCTGAACTTTACGATTCAATCTACAACGCGCCAGCGAATAGGGATCCGCGTGGTTACATTCTTTCTGCGGATCAGCCAGACTTTCCTACTGCGGTGAAATTCATGAATGCTTTGATCAAGTCAGGAATACTTGTAGAGAAAGCGACTAAGGAATTTACGGTGAATGGTAAGACCTATCCAGCCAATTCCTTCATAGTGAAAACAGCTCAAGCCTTCCGTCCGCACGTGATCGATATGTTTGAACCACAAGATCATCCTAATGATTTCTTGTATCCAGGCGGACCTCCGATCAGACCATATGATGCAGCCGGTTGGACGCTTGCTTTGCAGATGGGTGTAGAAGTGGATAAGCAGTATGAAGGTTTTGAAGGCCCTTTCGAGAGAATGCCTTACGGAGAAATTCAAACTCCTCCAGCGAAAACGTTAGCAAATGGATCAGGTTATTTACTTGATGCTAGAAATAATAACAGCTTTATGGCAGTGAATGATTTGCTGAAAGCGAAAGTAAAAGTTTACAGAACTAGTACGTCAGTGGATGGTCTACCGGTTGGTTCATTCTACGTAAGTGGAGGTAAAAAAGAATTGGAGCTGGCTGCCAAAGAATATGGAGTATATCCAGTGCCGGCATCTATGCCTAAGGGAGCGACTTTAATCCAGCCAGCTAGAATCGGTCTATATGACTACTATGGTGGCTCTATGCCTTCAGGATGGGTTCGCTGGATGATGGAGCAATTTCACTTTGAATACCAATTGGTGTTCCCTGAGGAGATCGATGCGGGCAACCTGAATGAGAAGTATGATGTGTTACTATTTATCAGTTCAGGGATTCCTGCTGCTGGTTCTAGAGGCTATTCTCGTTCTCAGCCCAAGCCTGAAGAAATTGATCAAAAGTATCGTCATATGTTGGGGAGCTTTAGTGCTGATAAGTCAGTGCCTGAGTTGAAATCCTTCATAGAGAAAGGTGGAAAGGTGATCTCTGTAGGTTCTGCAACAGATCTGGCCTATCACTTTAATTTGCCTGTGGAAGATGCTTTGGTAGAGATTGGGATTGATGGAAAAGCTAAATCTCTTAGCGGTGAGAAATATTATGTGCCAGGCTCAGTATTGGAGATGCATGTAGATAATTCTGTGCCGATGAACTACGGTATGGGTGAAAGTGCCTACATCATGTTCAATAGAAGCCCAGTATTCAAATTGTCACCTTCAGCGGCAAATAAAGGAGTGAAGCCAATCGCATGGTTCGGAGAAGAAGAGCCATTGAGAAGTGGATGGGCATTTGGACAGTCTTATTTGAGAAATGGAGTTACTGCCTTCGAAGCTCAAATGGGCAAAGGAAAGTTTTATGCCTTTGGGCCAGAAATTACCTTCAGAGCTCAGTCGCATGGGACCTTTAAAATGCTGTTTAATGGATTGTATAAATAAGAGAATCGTATTCTGATTATTGAAAACCGCCTTGAGAGAGGCGGTTTTTTTATGATTATTATTCTTTCACTACGGTAGATTCGCAGGTTATTGCAGTGAGCATAATCTATTTGTATTTCCTTCTTCTCAGTCTCTAAGGACTGTGCCTTGTTAAGGCACTTTATTTCACAAATCTTTTTTAACTTAAACGTATTCATATCCCTCACCTTTTTTCATTGATCCATGGATAACGACGATTCAATTTTTATTTCAGGTATACACAATTGGTGCGATCGCTGGTGTGAACGCTGTTCATTTACAGCCAGATGCAGAGTTTTTGAAAAGGAGGGAGAAAGAGATTTAAAGGATCCAGAGGATTTTTGGAATGATTTATCCCAGAATTTCAAGGAGACTTTGGAGATGCTTCGTTTAATGGCAGAGGGCAATGGGTTTGATATCGACAATATCGTTGAAGAAAATAAGAATGATACCTCCATGTCGCCTGAGGATGAATTACTAGATGAACATGCATTGAGTGTGATTACTAATAAATATTTATTTGAAGGTAAAGAATGGCTTGACTCATCAAAAGTGAAAGACTATTTGGCAGAATTATCTCAGCAAGTAAATCTTGGGTTGATGGATCTTTCTGAGGCTCAGATTCAAGGTGCTAAAATTGAAGAGGGGCTTGAAGTGATTCAATGGTATTTGTTTTTTATCCATGTAAAATCTAAAAGAGTGCTTAATGATATTTCTGATGACTTTTGGGAAGAGTACCCGGAATCTGAAAAAAGTTATAATGGATCAGCAAAGATTGCGATGATCTCGATTGAGCGAAGTATGCAAGCTTGGAGCATATTGCTAGACGCATTAAGATCGGAGCAGGACTCAATTTTGAGCTTGTTGGTCCTTTTGGAGAAATCCAGAAATCTGTTGGCTGATTTGGTTCCAAATTATGCTCAATTCATTAGACCAGGCTTTGATGAATGATCCATCAAAGAGTTAGATCTTAGTAACTATTACTCAGAAATCCGTTAGACAGAAAAGTTAACTAGTTTAATTTTATGGACTCTTATTTACATTATGCCCATGCTGAACTCGCACTTTGGCAGTACAAAATGAAGAAAAAGCCAAGTCTTGGGGGAAAGCTTACACATGGGATTCAGAATAAAATCAATCAGTGGATTCCTGAAAAGGTCCACAAGGTGGTGACGACTGCTATTGAGCATATGGTCAAAGTAGTCCTTACCGGCTCGAGCTGGATTGTCCCTAAGCCCCATGAAAGTCTGTCATTCAAGCAGCGAGAGTTTAAGGTGAGAAGTAGAATCAAATGGTACAGAAATACGGCTTCTGCAGAAGGTGCAGTCACTGGTGCTGGAGGGATTTTGTTAGGTTTTGCGGATTTTCCAGCTTTTCTAACGATCAAGATGAAAATGCTTTTTGATATCGCAGCGCTTTATGGTTTTGATACCAAGGATTACCATGAGCGTTTATTTTTGCTTTATGTTTTTCAACTTAGTTTTTCCTCTCAGCAAAGACGTAATGATCTGATTGGACTTGTGGAAAATTGGGAGGAATATAGGGGCACTTTGCCCAGTGATATGAGGGAGTTTGATTGGAAAACTTTTCAATTGGACTACAGAGATTATATAGACCTTGCGAAACTGGCTCAGTTGATTCCAATCGTAGGAGCAGGAGTAGGGGCGATTGCCAATTATCGCTTGACGGCCCATCTTGGAAAGTATGCAATGAACGCTTATAGATTACGAGTGTTAGAATGATGATCCGCTAAGTCGGAACTGTTGTAATCCAAAACGAATTAATTTAATATTTATGGACTCTCAGAAACATCTTTTTAGCCTTAATCCAGCTATACATTATCTCAATTGTGGGTATAAGGGGCCTCTTATGAAATCGGCTGAGCAAGCTGCTATTGGAGCGCTCATTCGGGAAAGGAATCCCACGAGTATAGCACCCGAAGATTTCTTCACTACTGCGAGAGACGTTAAAGGGCACTTTGCTGAGTTGGTAAATTGTGACCCGTTGCAAGTGGCATTGATCCCCTCAAGTTCTTATGGCTTTGCGACTGCTCTTCGTAATATTTCATGCGATCTAGGTCAGCATGCGATTGTATTGGAGGATGAATTTCCAAGCGGCTATTTTTCTCTGAAAACATGGTGTGATGAGAATCAAGCTGCGCTTAAAGTAGTGGGCCCTAATAAGGATGCTCCAACACTCGGAGAAAGCTGGAACAAAAACTTGTTGGAAAGTATCACTTCAGAGACCGCTGTGGTACTGATGTCCTCTGTGCACTGGATGAATGGATTGAAATTCGATCTAGAGAGCATAGGGCAAAAATGTAAGACGGTAGGAGCGATTTTCATAGTAGACGGCACTCAATCTACTGGTGCGGCTCAGATGGACGTGAAACGCTTTAAAATTGATGCCTTGATCTGTGCAGGTTACAAATGGCTACTTGGTCCTTACGGAATGGGGATCTCCTATTTCGGTCATGCCTTCGACAATGGAAAGCCGCTGGAGGAATCCTGGCTGAATCGCACCAATTCTCATGATTTCGGCAACTTGACCAATTACGATCATGAGTATACGGAGGATTCTGGACGGTATAATGTGGGAGAGATGAGCAATTTCATCCTTTTGCCAATGCTGAATGAGTCTTTGAGGCAGATTAATGAATGGACAGTCCCAGAGATAGAGAGCTATTGTCAAGAGCTTACAATTCCTCTTTATAGCTATCTAAAAAGCAGGGATGTAATACTTGAAGACGAACTGTATACATCGCATCACCTTTTTGGTTTAAAACTTCCTGAGGACATTGATAAGGAGTTATTGAAAAATAACCTGAAGATGAACAAGCTTTCAGTATCCAATCGTGGAGGCAACTTGCGTGTTTCTGTGAATGTGTTTAATACTACTGAAGACATTGAGAAGTTGATTCAGGTATTAGAGTCTAGTAGGTGTTAAGAATAAGTTCTCGATATTGGAAAAAATTGACTAGTCCTGAATAGGCGTTACAGTTTTAAAGGATAATTTAGATAGCATCGGGTTTCGACACGGTGCTATTTTTCTTTTTGTAGGTTCTAATCTTTATGCTGTCTTGCAGGTGCATTTTGGTTGGTGTTTCCATCCGACAACTCCAATGTGGTCTTTCATTATTGTAAATATAAATAGACTCTTTTATCAGTTTGTCCATCAGTTCTAAATCATGGATTATGATCCCCAGAATAAATTCATGTTTCAGTATTCCGTTGACTCTTTCTGCCACCGCATTTTGGTATGGATCATAGCTTTCTGTCATGCTACAGCTGATTTGATACTTTTCCAGTAAGGCTTGATAG